>CAWHZA010000032.1:0-193430 GCA_963833665.1 uncultured Alphaproteobacteria bacterium
ATGATCCTTGGACGGAGCGTCACGAAGCGCACATTTGCGGGGCGATATGCCCGCGCGGGCGGCGTGCTGGCGATCATCTGCGCATTGTGCCTGGGCTTGCGGCGGAGCTTCGGGGAGCGGCGTGCGCCCAGTCAAACATGGGCGGGCACCAGCCCAAGAGCGAAGGTCAGCGTATTGACGAGAGGGTCAATTGCGTCGGTTGCCACAAATGGCATGGCGGTGGCGGCGGCAGCTATGGGGGCGCGGCGCTCTCGCTCCGCGACACGCAGCTCAATCGCGATCAGATCATCGAGGTCGTCCACTGCGGTCGACCGGGGACAGGCATGCCCCTTCACGACCGCGATGCCTACAAGGATTACCAATGTTATGGCGGATTGACCGCGCAGGACTTCGGCACGGACACGCCGAAAGAGGCAGCAAATTTCTTGCGGCCGAAGGAGATCGAGATCGTCGTCGATTGGGTGATCCAGCATTTGAAGGGCAAAGGACCACCATCGTATGCGGACTGCACTGATTTCTTCGGCGCGAGCACACGCGCCTGCGACATCTATAAAAACGAAGACGCCGCCGGTTTGCCTCGCGAACCCCCAGCGACAGGAAAATGAAGGCCATCTCGTCCGCCAATCTTGCTTTCGTTCTTGCTGGGACCTTGCTCTGCGCCAATGTCGTGCGGGCCGAGGAGGGCGGCGATCTCCGCGACCTCCGCGTCGGCATGTCGATCGCCGCGATCCCGGCGGGTGAATACATCGATCTCAGCTGCGTGGGAAATGACCAAACGCTCGTCGGGTGGTCGGACTTTCGCAAATGTCCGAGGGACTTGACGGGGTTGCGTTCCGTTGGATTCCGTTTCAACGACCGCATCAATGACTTGGCGCAAGTCAACGAAAAATACCAGGGGACCAAGGTTGCGGGCCATCCCGCCGTCCTAACGCTGCTTATCGACGAAGGCGGCACAATCGATGGCCTGCGAATTGATACTGATCCGCAAGCGCGTCTGTTCTGGCGCAAGAAAGCGCACTTGCTCGCCCTGGCGGTCAAGAGCCGATACGGCGAGGAGGGGTGGGAGTGCCACGACATCGAGCCGAGTGGCGGTGAGACAGCGGTGGGAGGTTTGTTTATCAAGAAACACTGCGAGAAGATTGCCGGTCACCGCAGACTCCTGCTCGACCAGCGGCTCTACCGCCGCCCGGGACAGTCGATGAACGAGTTCGTCAATGAAACGCATGTCGAAATTCGACGTGCCGGCGGGGGGTCGTAGTTGCTCCACAAGTGTTGATTTTGGTCAAATGGGACCTGCGGGCGTACCGAAGCAGCCGACGCTTCATCATTTCAGGACTTCGAACCATTTCCAAGAACGCCGCCCCAATAGGCCGTCCCGAGCGAACGCGCGCGTTGTCTCCAAGTTTGCAGGCTAATTCGCTGAGCACAAGTACCAGGATTGGGGAAAGAACCGCTATGCTGGGGAAGGAGCTAATGGCGCATGCGAGAACTCCCTTCCGATTGCTGCTCCGATCTGCGCGACCTTCGCACGCCAGGCCAGGAGGTGATCGACCGGCGCCCTGCTCGATCGCACCGACCCCTCTCAACTTATGATTGCGTCTTAGCCAATAGATTTACACTATTCTATTGGAAGACAAATTGGGCTCGCAAAACTCTACCAGCAGTAGCAGGAGCTGTTGCGGCCAAGTCGGCGCATCCGCCAAGCGCGAGCACGCTGCCGAAGCACGCAAGCCCGCCGAGCCCGTTAGGGAAAACGCCCAGGGGCCAGAACACCTCGTCGGCCACATGGTGACCTCGGCGGTCACTTCTGTGTTCGGCCCGCACCGTCGGCTGGATTGCGAGAGTAAACCGGAAGAGGCGCGAAAGAGCGGCACGCTCATACTTCCTTGAAGCGATAGCCGACACCATAGAGCGTCTCGATCATATCGAACTCGACGTCGCTTGCCCTGAACTTTATGCGCAGCCGCTTGATGTGGCTGTCGATGGTCCGGTCGTCGACATACACCTGATCGTCGTAGGCTGCATCCATCAAGGCATTGCGGCTTTTCACCACTCCAGGCCTGCTCGCGAGCGCCTGCAAGATGAGAAACTCGGTGACGGTGAGCGTGACAAGTTCGTTTTTCCAAGTGCAGGTATGCCGCTCCGGATCCATACGTAGTTGGCCACGTTCCAAAACCTTGCTGTCGGCTTCCTTCGGGACGATGCCATCTTTGGGCGAGGCGCGGCGCAGAACGACCTTGACCCGTTCCGCCAGGAGGCGCTGCGAAAAGGGTTTACGGATGAAATCGTCGGCCCCCATTTTCAGGCCGAACAATTCATCGATCTGCTCCTCCTTCGAGGTGAGAAAGATCACCGGCAGGTCGGATTTCTGCCGCAGCCGCCGCAACATCTCCATGCCGTCCATGCGCGGCATCTTGATATCGAGAATGGCGAGATCGGGCGGCGCAGTCTTGAAACCGTCGAGGGCGGAAACGCCGTCGGTGTAGGTGTTGATGCGATAACCTTCGGCCTCGAGCGCAAGGGACACCGAGGTCAGGATATTGCGGTCATCATCGACGAGAGCGATGGTTAGCATGGCGGCCCTCCAATGTGAGTCGGGCCGCAGCATCACCACCCCCGGCCCCATAGGCCTTTGAATTCCCAAGCAGAGGCGGAAGTGTGACAAGACAAGGCAAAGTCAAGGCAATTCCTGTGATCTGGCATGACCTTGGAAGGGAACGAGAAAGACGCAACCACTTCACTTTCAAGAACCGGTTCTATCGTCCAAAGCGAGGCTCACTTATGCTCCGAGCGCCTGCCGCGATAAACTCAGTGACGTGTTCTTCAATCGCGTGCGGAGACGAGTGTCACTAGGACAACACGTCCTCAAAGTAATTTAATGGCCACGTAGCCGAGGAGGCCTATCCAGCTAACCGTTGCGACCATTGCGAGAGTTAGACCGGCCAATGGCCAAACGCGATGAAATGCTGCAAGCATGACACCTTATCCCTTTTTCTCACGCCCTCTTAGACTAGGCGTACTTTGATTGGCCTTTCGGCGAGCTGACGCGACTCTCCGCGAGGACAAGCAATCCCACAGTGATGGCCATCACAATTTGGCTGGTCCGGGGCTCAAGCGGACGTAACCCTACGGCTCAACTGCCGACAGAATGGACGGACCCGCGGAAACACGGTTTCAAGAACAACGCCGCTGATGAGACGCCGTGCCATTTTTGGCTTTCGTCACTTTCGTCACGCGATGCTTTGCTGCTCGCGCTAACGCTTTTTATGAGTGTCCTGAGCTTTGCATCGGGTCAGACAAATATCTTACTGACCTCATCCATCTGGTAGCATTCGTTGCGTTCTTATTTCTGGTTTTCATTCCCTAATGTAATGGGAGTTCCCCGGCTCTGCCGGGGTGGCAGCAGCAGTTTGACATTTCCAGGAGTGTGCGGCCCGTGTCGAGATCATGTGCAGGCCATCACGAGCGTTGACAGGAAGGTGGACGGGGCCCGCGCACGGGCATGGGCGATCGTCGGTGACCACACGCGTGCGAGGTGCCGAGATAGGCCGTTTCGATGGTGTGAACTTGCGATGGAAGAGAACGACCGGGGAATCTCATGACACTCAGCTACAGCCGCTTTGAGCGGCTCCTGATCTAAAGCCCCCGGCTTTGCCGGGGATACTTACTGAAAGCATGAAAGGGGGGCGCGGCTTCTGTTTGATTGGCGCGCCAAAACGCTTTTCGTAGGTCAATATCAGGACAGAATTTTCCCACCGGCGCCCCTGCCCCGGTTCATTCCCGAGTTTCGTTGTGTG
The DNA here is from genome assembly GCA_963833665.1 of uncultured Alphaproteobacteria bacterium. Classification (GTDB taxonomy): domain Bacteria; phylum Pseudomonadota; class Alphaproteobacteria; order Rhizobiales; family Xanthobacteraceae; genus BOG-931. Next base: position 3,798 of record CAWHZA010000032.1, read on the forward strand.
TTCCGTATTCGCCGGAGATCACAATATGATCTAAGCAGGCGCGCCGGATTGCCGCCAATCTCGCAAACGCGCTGCAAGAGTACTACCTAGGAAACGGTAACAGGCGTGAGGTTCTCGCGGCTCGCTGTCTCCAGGAGGTTGCCATGGGCTGGTCGATAACGGCGGGATCGGTCGCAGGCACGGCCGTCCGCATCCACGTGACGTTCCTGCTGCTTCTTGTTTGGATTTTCGGCGTGAATTACTTCTCGGGAGGCCTACCAGCGGCCTGGGGCGCGCTCGTGTTCGTGGTGCTGCTGTTTCTGTGCGTGCTCCTGCACGAATTCGGACACATCTTCACGGCACGCGCCTTCGGCGTCTCGACGCCAGACGTGATCTTGCTTCCGATCGGTGGCGTGTCACGGCTCGAGCGCATTCCGGAAAAGCCGAGCGAGGAATTCCTCGTCGCCATCGCGGGGCCGGCAGTCAACGTGGTCATCGCGGTCCTCCTCATCTTGTTTGCCGGCGCAAACCTTGGGATGGACAGCCTAGTCTCGATCGAGAACACGAGCGCCGGCTTCATCGATCGGCTTGCCGAGGTCAATCTGTTCATCGCCTTGTTCAACTTGATTCCCGCCTTCCCGATGGATGACGGGCGTGTGTTGCGCGCGCTGCTCGCGACGCGGGTTGGTTATGTACGAGCGACCGAGATCGCGGCGGCGATCGGTCAATGGGTTGCCTTCGCGCTCGGGTTTCTCGGCTTGTTCGGCAACCCGTTGCTGATCTTCATCGCCATCTTCATTTATCTCACCGCCTCCTCGGAGGCGCATCTCGTGGCCATTCGCGCCATGGCGCGTGGCGTGCCGGTGACAGCTGCGATGTTGACAAAGTTCGCATTGCTCACACCAGATGAACATATCGACACGGCGGTCGAGACCTCGTTGCAGACCAGCCAGGGCGAGTTCCCAGTGGTGGACGCGATGGGTCGACCGGTTGGCTTGCTTGCTCGCAATGACCTCATTCGCGCGCTAAAAGAACGCGACCCCGACGCGCGCGTCGCCGACGCCATGACCAGCAATATCCCGACTGTGAATAATCGGCGCTGCCTCGACGAGGCCTTCCGCTTGCTGCAGGAAAAGTCGGCGCCGGCCGTGGCCGTCGTCGACACGTCCGAACGGCTGGTCGGCCTCGTCACCTCCGAGACCATCGGACGAATGCTGATGCTGCACGATGCGCAGCCGCCCGGCACCCAGGTTGGACCGTGGAGCCGACCTGCCGGAGCATGAACGGTCGCGCCTCAGGGAAGCACAGTATGGGAGGTAGGCCCTTCGTGAGGGCTGTGGGTCAGATAATCACCCGCCGGGGCGTTTGTGATACGTTGGGGGGACCGGGAGAGAGATCGCCATGGACCTCATCAAGGAGCTTCTTGATCACGGCTCCCAGACACTGGCTGCTTTCAAGGATAATATCCCGACCCTGCTAGCGATCATTGCTATTTCCGCTATAGCCGCTTCGAGGTGGCAACGTTCGAGAGATGATGGCGAGATCAGGGGCGTTAAGGCCGAAAACAATGCGCTCAAGGAGCAATTGAACTTGGCTCGCCGCGATCAGAAAGTTGTCACGAAGCAAAGCACGAAACTGGGATCAGAAATCGCCGAACTGAGAGTAGAATTTGGGCGCATGAAAGCTTCACTTCGTCCAACTGATAACCTCGTAAGCCCTCAGCTTGATAAAGTTGCCAGCACTACGGCGGTCCTGTCCGATACAGTCAGGGTCTTGCAAGCCGCCAATTCTTCACTGGGAAGTACATTGACCGGGTCTGGTGCTCCTGCAGCATCCGCGTTCGAAGTTACGAGAAAGTCCGAGTGAGTGATTTAAACAAATATCACTATAAGTCGTATAGATAGCATGTAGTATCTAACCCGCTCCCAGGGTGATAGCGAACGAAGCGAGCTATGATAGGTTTACTTGTTGCAGGGGAAGGCCTTCTTGAATGTTAGTAGCATTACTAAGCCATAGGATTCTTCTGCGAAAGACGGATTTTCTTTTATTTCTTTGCGAAGCATTTCCAATATCTGCTCACCTGTAAGTTCAAAACCAATCTGGTACGCAATATAGGGGAGGCGTATCTTTTCGTGGTCCCGTCGCGGAGTTGGTTGGAATTGAGGGTGGCGTAGTCTCCGGGGTGTTCAACCTCGAATCATCTGACGTTGGAGCGTCAGATAGGAGACCACGCCATGAAGAACGTTATCACGAAGTCTGATTCCTCGCAGCCGGTTGGCGAAACAGCTGTGTATCTTTTCGACGATTGGTTCGATCCGATCGAAGCTGGGGTGCGCGATCGGGTGCGCGGCTTTATCCAGGCCATGATCGAAGGCGAGCTGGATGAGACATTGATGCGCCCGCGCTACGGGCGGCGGTTGGCCTCGTCGAGCGGCAAGGATGACGGCTTGGCCGCGGTCACCGGTCACCGGCACGGCCATCGCTCACGGTCATTGACGGGGACCTTCGGGCGGACCGAGATCGCGGTGCCGCGGGCGCGGCTTGTTGGCGCGGACGGCAAGACCACGGAATGGAAGAGCAAGGTGTTGCGGACCTATCAGCGCCGCACGCTGGCTGCCGATGCCTTGATCGCGTCGGCCTACTTGGCCGGCACCAATACGCGCCGTGTCCGCCGTGCGCTCAAGGCGCTGTTTGCTGAAGGGATCGGCAAGGATGTCGTCAGCCGGGTCTGGCGGAAGGTGAAGAGCGACTGGGACGCCTGGAACGCCCGTTCGCTCGCCGAGGAGCCGATTGTGCGGTTGATCCTCGACGGCACCGTCGTTCGCGTCCGGCTCGATCGAAAAGCCACGTCAATCTCGCTGCTTGTCGTCATCGGCGTGCGCGCGGACGGCCAGAAGGTGTTGCTGGCGATCAAGAGCATGGGCGGAGAAAGCACGGAAGCCTGGCGCGCGGTCCTCGACGACCTGATCAAGCGTGGTCTGCGGCGACCGCAGTTCCTCATCGTCGACGGCGCGCCGGGATTGGAGAAGGCGCTTGCCGCCGTCTGGGAGGGCGTACCGGTACAACGATGCACCGTGCACAAGCACAGGAACCTGCTCGCCCATGCGCCCGAGCGCCTGCGTGAAGAGGTGACCGCCGATTATACCGACATGATCTATGCGGCCACGCCCAAGGAAATCGAGACCCGCCGCAAAGCCTTCATCCGCAAGTGGCGGCTACGCCACCGCCCCGTCGCCGACTGTCTGGAGGAAGCCGGCGATCGCCTGTTCACCTTCACGCGCCTGCCGCCGAGCCAATGGCGAAGCGCGAGAACAACGAACGCGATCGAACGTCTACACGAAGAGTTCAAGCGGCGGATCAAAACGCAGACCGTGCTGCCATCGGCAGATACGGCGGCGATGTTGTTCTGGGCGCTGCTCGCCTCCGGTCAGATCAACATGCGCAAGGTCGATGGCTGGCAGACGCTGGCAACAAAGCCCATCGATCAGCCAATTGACCTCGCTGCCTGACCGGGTACTCTCGAAATGCCGGAGATCGCGTCACACCGAATTCCAACACAACTCGCGACGGCACCGAGGCAGCTTGCGTCGACTTGAATTGGAGCGGCGATCTCAGTTGCTCTCGGCATGTTAGCAGCCGCTTTGGCCACTTTCCTTGTAGGTCACCAATAGTTGGTTCGTGGCGCGCCGTTGTCGCCAAGTGTAGTGGTCCCGGTTCTCTGAACAGATTTTCCGCATCGCTAGTGGAGTCTCTGCCGGGGTTAGGCTGCCATGCGGAGGGGCAGCGGGTGAAGTAGGCTTGATCGGGTGTGTTGCCGTCAAGGCTCGAGTGGGGCCGGCGGCCATTGTAGAAGTCAGATACCGGCCGATCGAAGCACGAGCGTCGCTGACGCTGTCGTAGGCGCGCAGATACACCTCCTCGTATTTGACGCTGCGCCACAGCCGCTCGACAAACACGTTGTCCCGCCAAGCGCCTTTGCCGTCCATGCTGATGGCTACGCCATTGCCGACGAGCACGCCGGTGAAGGTCTCGCCAGTGAACTGCGAGCCCTGGTCGGTGTTGAAGATCTCCGGCTTGCCGTGGCGCGCCAAGGCGTCCTCCAGCGTCTCGACGCAGAATGCCGCCTCCATCGTGATCGACAGCCGCCACGACAGGACGCGGCGGCTGAACCAGTCGAGCACCACGGCGAGGTAGACGAAGCCGCGCGCCATCGGGATGTAGGTGATGTCCATCGCCCACACCTGGTTCGGCCGCGTGATCGCCAGCCCGCGCAGCAGATACGGATAGATTTTGTGGCCCGGCTCGGGTTTGGTCGTGCGCGGACGGCGATAGAGCGCCTCGTATCCCCATCCGCTGCATCAACGTCTTCACGTGACGGCGGCCGATCTTGCACCCCTCGGCCACCAGCAGGCCGCGCAACATCCGCGAGCCGGCGAAGGGGAACTCCAGATGCAGCCGGTCGAGACGCCGCATGATCGCCAAGGTCGGCTTCCGGCACCGGCCGCGGCAGGTAGTAGACGCTGCCACGGCTGATGTGAAGAACCTCGGCTTGCTTGGTGATCGGAAGATCGTGCCCACGGTCGATCATCGCTTTGCGCTCGGCAGATTCCCGCCTTGGTGAGCGCGCCTTCTAAAAAATCGTTTTCCAGCGTCAATTCGCCGATCTTGGCGTGCAGCGACTTCACGTCGATCGCTGGCTGTGCCGCCGAGCCGCCGCCGGGACCGAACACATCGGCAGCTCCGCTCTCGAGCTGCGCCTTCCACGATGTGATCTGATTAGGGGTGGACGTCGAACTGCTCGGCAAGCTGCGCCAGTGTCCGATCGCCCTTGACGGCGGCAAGTGCCACCTTCGACTTGAGAGGCCGTATGGTTCCGGCGCGGTCGTCTGCTCATGGTCTCTCCTGATTCGCAGGCCATAGCGTGCCCGCTGTCAGGCAGAAACTCCACTTATCGCCCTGTGCAGTATTTCCGGGACCGGCTCTAAGTGGCGTATGACCTGCTCCCCAACTTGCCCTCGTTTATAAGGAGAGTTTGTTCCAGTTTTGCCCCTGCTCGGGGCGTGCTGCGAACTCGGTTGGTGTGAGCCCGTTGAGGCTCGAGTGCGGTCGGTTGGTGTTGTAGTCGGTCCTCCATTCTTCGATGATCTCGTGCGCGTCTTTGAGGTTGGCGAACAGGTGCTCGTTGAGGCACTCGTCGCGCAGACGGCCGTTGAAGCTCTCCACGAAGCCATTCTGCATCGGTTTGCCCGGTGCGATGTAGTGCCATTCGACGCCACGCTGCTGCTGCCAGGCCAGGATGGCGTTTGAGGTCAGCTCGGTGCCGTTGTCACTGACGATCATGCAGGGATAGCCGCGCAGTTCAGCGATCCGATCGAGCTCGCGGGCGACCCGCAGGCCGGTGAGCGAGGTGTCGACCACCAGGCCGAGGCATTCCCTGGTGAAGTCATCGACCAGCGTCAGGACACGGAAGCGCCGGCCGCTGACCAACGTGTCGGCCACGAAGTCGAGCGACCAGCGCAGATTACGACCCTGCGGTACGGCCATTGGTGCCCGTGTGCCGAGAGCCCGCTTGCGACCGCCGCGCTTGCGCACGGTCAGCCGTTCCTCTTTGTAGAGCCGATAGAGCTTCTTGCGATTGAGCTTGATGCCCTGGCGCTCCAACATCAGGCCGAGACGCCGATAGCCGAACCGCCGTCGCTGCGATGCCAGCTCGCGCAGGCGTCGGCGCAGCTCTTCATCGCCAGACCTCTTTGGCGCATAGCGATAGGTCTTGGATGCAGGCCGACCAGGCGACAAGCGCGCCGCTGCGAATAGCCCTTCTCTCGGACAGCCCAGGTCACAGCACGTCTCCGCAAGCTGGGCGTCAGAAGTTTTTTCCGAGCATCTCCTTCAGCGTCGACGCATCCAGCATCGACTCCGCCAGCAGCTTCTTCAGCCTGCGGTTCTCGTCTTCCAGGGCCTTTAGCTTGCGGGCGTCGGAGATCTCCATCCCGCCATAGCGCGATCGCCACTTGTAGAAGGTTGCATCGCTGACGCCGTACTTGCGACACAGCTCGCCCGCCGACAGTCCGGCAGCGTGCTCCTTCAGCACCTTGATAATCTGCTCTTCCGTGAATTTGCTCTTACGCATGTCCGTCTCCCTAGGGAACGGACTCTACCCAAAAACGGGGGCGTTTAAGGGGAGCAGGTCAGTGCCGGGTACAAGTCGGGCGTAGTGGGCGAGGGCCTGGCCGGCATCCTCGAAGGTGGCTGCGCACCACCGTCTTGTCGGGAATAGTGAGCACTGCCTGCCGTCGTAGCTTAGGGGGTAGCTCCTGCAGGAGTTCACTCCGGAAACGAGGCGGTTCTGGCGAATAAGTGCCATGTGCATCTCTCGGCCATAAAAGCCAAAATCAGGGACAACAACCTGTCCTTGATACTTTCCGATAAGCAGGTTCCCGAGGATAAGGGCGTCGAAATCCCCAGCTCTGCCCGGTTAATGCGGGCGATGATGGTCTTGGTGGGTGAGAAATTGAAGGTGGGCTTGCCGCACAGGATCCGCGTGAGTACGGGCGAAAAAAGCAGGTCCTCCACCATCAGCCGCGGCGTCCTCCTCGGCCTCCTTGGCGGCCTCAATACGATGAGACGTGAGGCGTCGAGAAATAAGCGGGCAAGGGCTCGGCGGCCATTGCGTACGGTGAGTGAGTCTCCCTTCCGGGGAAAGGCTGTGAGCAGCGCGGCCATGTCCCGCGACTTTTTGCAGTCGATGTCTCCTTGAGCGGATTAAAAGAGTGCTTGTGGGGATCGAAATATGTTGCGCGTGAAACATGCGGCGGGTCGTCATCAATCCATAAAAAAGGGCGTGGCGTTTGTAAAAGACACTCGGTCTTGTCCGATAGACCAATGAGTAATTTCGTCATGGGCGGGGCGATCGGGGCGAGGAGAGCCTCCTGCCTTCGAGGTTGCTCACGGGGTCCACCCCGCCGCGAGGAACTGCCCAATAATTGTACCGAGTAACCGCCAGCCGCGCGGTCGAGTGCGCGGCTGATGCCGTGTAAAGTACCTGAAGCAATCCCCGTCAGGTGGGAAGGTTCGACGGCGCGGCAATTCTTCGCGTCGTTTGCTGTCGTCAATTGTAAAACGAAAGCCGCGCATATGCGAGCGGCGACTTTCAAAAACGTCCGGTAGCACGGACGGAATAAATCATAAGACCTTTACATGGCGTCGATATCGGCAGGAGCGGCTAGCTGACATTTTGGTACGGAAAGGTGCCCAAAGGCTTTTGCGAGCCTTCCTCGAATTGCAGGACCCACAGAGTAGCTGAATATTGTCGAGGCGGTGAGGACCATTGAGCGACACGGAATTATGTGATCGAGGGTATAAGTCGAGAGCGTCAAGGTACATTTGCAGCCGGCACATTGGTGGCCTTGAGATTTAAGCAGGACGAAAATATCGTGCGGAGTAATTGATCCGATTTCTATCGGGAGTTTCCGGCATTGGTGAGCTGAGCAGCGAGTATCTTTCTTGGGCGCGAGTAAATAGGCACACGTTAATTGTAGCAGTTGGCATGGTACTGCGCCATTGTTGTCCGTCGTGGCGTAAGCCCCGACCTTCTAAAAACGTTCTGTAGTGCCCAATTTATATCGGGCCTACAAATACATTGTTCTGAAGCAATTGCCTGTCGCGTGGCGTGTGCCATGCGGCGGCAAATTCGAATAAGGTAAGTTTTTAGAAGGTCGGGGCTTTATGCCACGGCAACATGTGGCGGAAACCGTTGTGTAGAGCCGTCGCGTTCAATACGCGCGGTATAGGAACAGGTATCTACTTGAAGTCCTAGTAGGCTGTGTTCCTATGTTTTTAGGAAGAAAAACCCCGGCTTTGCAGCCCAGGGGCTGAGTTGGGCTCCCGTCAGGGAGTTGGCAGGTTGACCCTGCGACTGGCGCGATCCAAGAGCCAGACGCGCAATCAGACATCCACCAGACGACACGCGCTTTGGGCATCGTCCGAAGCTTGGAGCATTTGGGAACGTTCCTTGGCGCATTTTTCGCCAGATGTGCGTCCGAGAATACGCAATCCCGAGCGCCTTGAGTCCCTTCCAGTAACAATGCGAGATGTCATCCATGATCCAGTTCCTTTTTGAGGGGAACCGTCCATGGACGGCTATTCGGCCGCGCGAATCGTGTAACAGATTTTCCGCTAGCGGTGGAGTCGGCGTACCTGTGCCACGGTGCACCATGGTGACCGTGAGACGCGGTGCCGCACCGTGGAGGAACAATTGTGCGGTGCACTCGTTATCTTGGCGAAAAACGTATAGGAGCGCGAAATGGCTGACCGAGCCGAAGCGTAGAAAGAGCCCGAGATTAAGCCGCCAGGCCCGGATATTCAGCCTGGGCGGACGCCCGCCGAGATTCGCAAGACAAGGACATGCCCGAGAAAGAAGCGCCTCCGACACAGATGGGGGACAGTCAGCGCCAATATCTGGTGGTGCTGATTACGCCGTCAGGGCGGCGATGTGGGCGTCCCACGAGCTCGAATGCCCTCGCGCATCTCATCGAGATAGCGCGCCTTGTTGTACACGAGCGCGATAGGCGAAAGCGTGCCGGTCACGTGGTTGAGCAGCCGCTCGATGACGTGCGGCGCGACACCCATTTCCGCCATGCGGGTGGCTACCGTCCTGCGGATGTCGTGGAGCGTCCAGCCGCTAACGCCGCTTAATTCGTCTAGGTATGCCTTTGCCTTTCCCCAACCGGTAAATGGCTTGTGTGTGTGCCCACGCGCGGGAAAGAGAATACCGGCGTGAGAAGCCCGTCGTGCGGTTGACAGAATAGAAGTGGACAAACCGCCCAATGGGAAACCGTGCTCCCTGCCGTTTTTTGTGAGGCTTGGGGGATAGATGTTGTCGGTAATGAAGTAGGCAAAGGAGAAAATGCCGATGATGCAGATGACGACGATAGCGGCGTAGAGCATGAAAAGTATTCAGTTCGTAACGCAGTGATCTCTCCCCTGCGCTGTCCGGTCAAGATGAGCAATTTGACGATGGTGGCGAAGTGTGCGGGCAGGCTGGGGAGCTTAGAAGTCCCCCCATTTAACTCCTCGCCTCTACGGTGGTGCACCTGCTCACAGGCCCGCCATATCGATCGTAACTCGGCGTCGGTGAGAACGCGCGCGCGGGGCTTGCGCTTATACGGTGATATTCCGACGACTGGATTTTCGGTGACGTAGCGGCGCTTCATGCACCAGTTAAAGAAAATGGTGGCGACGGTGCGCGCGTGATTGTGCTCCGCGGGCGTTCGGTTGAGGCGCTCCAGCCGGTGCGCGATCTGCGCGTGCGTAACGTCGCTGAGCTGGCCCTTGAACGGGAAAATGCACCGATAGCATGCGCGTGTAGTCGGCGAGGGTGCGCGGCCGGGGCTCTTGGCTTTGTCGGTCAGGAAGAGCTTTACCGCCTCGGAATACGGCAGGGATTGCGGGCGCAGGCGCCCAAGGGTGAACTCGGCAAGGAGCCGCTTCGCTTCGCCTCGCGCATCCTGGAGCGAAATAACGGGGTATCTGCCGAGCGTGATGCGGCGGTTGTCGTGCTTGAGCAAAAAGGTCTTGCTGCCGCCCTGCGACACGCGGCATCCGAATCCGGGGAGCCCGTTATCCCAGAAATCGACCTGACCTTTGGCGGCGGTTTGATGCTCCGAAGAGCGATGTCGTTGAGACGCACGTCGGCATCTTAGGTACTCGCTAGGCACTCAGACACGTGTTTTGTGAGGTGAGTGAGCGCGGTAAGCGAGGTAGGAAGTAATGCCGATGAAATCAAGACATATGGGCACTATGGTGGAACGGCGAACAAACAAAAAATACTAGTCAGAGTCCGATGTTCTACCGTTGAACTATTCCCCATTTTGCAACGTACTCAAATACTTATCTCCAAAGCAGCGCATCTTGGACTCACGGCAGGTTCACCGACGACGTGAGTGACAGCCTGGCACCGACCGTGGTTTATGGCATCTTGCACGCGTTTCCAAGTCGGCTGCAACGGCGCCGCAATCCCGATCAGACGCAGCGCCGATTTCGGCAGCTCGCTGGCGGCACCACCGACGAGCAGGCCGAGGGAGCCGGCGATCGAGGTCAGCGGCGTACGCGGCTCGTGACTCACGGTGGAGACGAATTCGTCCTTCAGGCGTTCCATCCGTTTGCGCTCGCTCGTATCGACGATGACGCTGAGCTGGGAACTGCGCCCGTCCTTGTTTCAGTACCGCGCCCGCCGCTGCGACCCCAGCAGCACGGCGCCGATGCAGAGAATGCTGGAGGCCGCTGACAAGAAAAACAACGCGCGCGGCTCGCCGCGATCCATGAAAGCGCCATATATCATCGGCGCGATCATCGAGCCGATGTTGAACCCGGTGCTGACGAAACCGAAGACGCGCCCGAACGCACCCTCCGGCGTTGCCGCGCGCACCAGAAGGTCGCGCGACGGGGCGACCAGGCCGCCGAAAAAACCAGAGAGCGACATCATCAGCACGAGCGCAAAGGAGGAGAAATCAATGATGCCGACGAGGGCGGTGGCGACACCGGCAAGTGCCAGGCCGAAACCGGCGACGGCGACGTAGTTGGTCGCGCGCGAGGCCAGCACGCCGCCCGCGAGCACGCCGAGCGCGCTTGCCGCCAGCAATCCGGTGAGCGCGACATTCGCCAGAGCGGCCGACGTGCCATAGAGCGCGGCGAGCGCGACCACGAGGAATGTCTGCAACCCTCCCGCAAGCGAAAGCAGCACGAAGAAGCAGAGATTCAGCATGATCGGCGGTGACAGCAGAAAACGCCAACCGTGGTCGCGGGTCTGCGACGATTCATTGCCGACACCGCTCAACGTATCGGTCCGCCGCCTTGCGGCCGATCGGTCCTCGGGCCCAGGCCGCTGCGCCAACAGAAGGGCGACCACCGCGAACCCGAGGATTGCGGCGCCGACATGGGCGCCGCGCCAGCCGTAATGGCTCTGCATCGCCAGCAACGTGGCCGGCGCCACGGCGGAGCCGAGGATTCCGGAAAACGTGTGGTACGAGAACACCTGCCCAAGCCGCGCCGGTGGAGTGTGATGGGAGAGAAGCGAATAGTCAGCCGGGTGATACGCGGCGTTGCCGATGCCGGCGACGGTATACATGGCGACAAACACGGCAAAGGAATTGACGATGCCAGCGACCGCAAAGGCAGCGGCGCCGATGACGACGCCGGCAATCAGCACGCTGCGCGCGCCGATCCGGTCGACGAGAAATCCGGCGGGTGTCTGTAGCAGGGCCGAGGCCACGTTGAACCCGGCCAGCGCCAGCCCGAGGTCGGTGTAGCTCACGCCGTAGTCCGCGCGCACGAACGCGAACAACGGCGCCAGCATCATCATGTAATAATGACTGACAAAGTGCGCTGCGCAGACGGGCCCGACCACCCGCCATTCGCCGAACCGCCCGGCCGGGATCGAAACCGCTTGCGTCATGGATTGGAGTGCCCGACGCCGTTCGGCGCGTGCAGCGCCTGCCAGATGCGGAACGGGGTCAACGGCATGTCGACATGGCGGATGCCGCGCTCGGCAAGTGCGTCAATGACCGCATTCGTCACCGACGTGAGGGCGCCGGCGCAACCGGCCTCGCCGCATCCCTTGACGCCGAGTGGATTGGTCTTGGCCGGCACCGGATGATCGGCGACGACAAAGGACGGCGGCACGTCTTCGGCGCGCGGCATGGCGTAGTCCATGAACGAGCCGGTCAGCAATTGTCCGTCGTCGTCGTAGACCGCGACCTCCATCAGCGCCTGCCCGATGCCCTGCACCACGCCGCCGTGAAGCTGGCCCTCGACGATCATCGGATTGACCACAGTGCCAAAATCGTTGACGCAGCAATATTTCACCACGTCGACCACACCGGTCTCCGGATCGACCTCGACCTCGGCGACGTGACAGCCGTTGGGAAAGGTCGAAGCGCCCGGGCCGTCGCTGACATGCGTGACGTCGAGCGATTGCGGCGCGTCCGCAGGCAGCTTGACGCCGTTGCGCAGCAACCGCGCAAGCTCGAGCAGCGAGATGGCGCGGTCGGTACCGCCGATGACGAAGCTGCCGCTACTGAACTCGATGTCGGCGGCGGCCGCTTCGAGCACGTGGCTGGCGATCTCCTTGCCCTTCTCGATGATCTTGGCGGCGGCTTCGACGATCGCGGTGCCGCTGTGCATCAGCGATTTCGACCCGCCGCTGCCGCCGCCGGCGGCGAGCCGATCGCTGTCGCCCTGCACGAGCGATATTTTCTCGACCGGGATGCCGAGCTTCTCGCCCAGCACCTGCGCGAACGACGTGGCGTGCCCCATGCCGAAGTCGAGCGTGCCGGTGGTCAGCGTCACCGTGCCGTCGCCGTTGAAGGCGACGTCGGCCAATTCCTTCGACGGCGGCGCGGTGACTTCCAGAAAGTTGCCGACACCGAGTCCGCGCAGCCGGCCGCGCTTGCGGCTCTCGCGCTTGCGCTGGGCAAAGCCCTTGCCGTCGGCCAGGTCCAGCGCATGCTTGGTCAGCGCGGCAAAATCGCCGCTGTCATAGGTCATGTCGGACGCGGTCTTGCACGGCAGATCCTGCGGCCGGATCTGATTGCGCCGACGCAGCGCGACGCGGTCGATTCCGATTTCGGCCGCGGCCGTATCGATCAGCCGCTCCATGTAGTAGTTGCCTTCCGGGCGGCCGGCGCCGCGGTAGGCGGAGACGTGCGACGTATTGGTGAACACGCACTTGCTGGAGACTTCGATCAGCGGCGTGCGATACATCCCCTGCACGTTCTTGACGGCGTTGAGCGTCCCCGGCATCGGCGCTACCGGCGAAAGGAACGCGCCCATATTGGCAAAGCTCGTGAGGCGCACGGCGAGGAAAGTGCCATCGGCGGCGAGCGCGAGCTCGCCGGCGACATCGTGATTGCGGCCGTGGCTGTCGGAAACAAAGCTTCCGGAGCGCTCATCGGTCCACTTCACTGGCCGGCCGAGCGCGCGGGTGGCATGCAGCAGGCAGATGTATTCGGGAAACACCGCCGCTTTCATGCCGAAGGAGCCGCCGACCTGGCCGGTCATGATGCGTACATCCTTGGCCGCGATGCCGAGCGCCTCGGCAATGTTGGCGCGCATGCCGAACACGCCTTGCGAGCTGACGTAAAGGGTGAAGCGGCTGCCGTCATGGGATGCGAGCGCCGCGCGCGGCTCCATCGCGGCGACGACGACGCGGCTGTTGACGAGGTTCAAGCGGGTGACGTGGGCCGCCGCGGCAAACGCCGCGCTCACGGCGTCGGCGTCACCATAGTGATAATCGAGCGCCACATTGCCGGGCACGTCGTCGTAAAGAAGCGGCGCGCCGGCGCGCGCGGCGTCTTCGGCGGATACGACCGCGGGCAGGGGATCGATATCGGCCTCAACGGCTTCGGCGGCATCTTTGGCGGCGTTGAGCGTCTCAGCGACGACGCAGGCGATGGGATCGCCGACATAACGCACCTTGTCTTTCGCGAGCGCCCCGCGCCACGGCTTCTTCATCGGCGAGCCGTCGCGATTCTTGAACGGCACGACGCATTTGAGCGGGCCATAGGATTGCAGATCGGCGGCGGTGTAGACGCCGAGCACGCCGGGCGCTGCCGACGCGGCTTCGATCGCAATGGCGCGAATGAGGCCGTGAGCGTTGCGGCTGCGCACCATCACCGCATAGGCCTGGCCGGGGAGGCTGACGTCGTCGGTGTAGCGGCCTTGTCCGCGCAGGAGCATAGGATCCTCGCTGCGCGGCAAGGACTGCCCGATGGCAAATTTCGTGACCGCCAATCTGTCCGCTGAAAACTCGTCCGTCGCCAGATCGTCCGCCCGCCGCTTGGCCGGCTCGTGCAGGTTCATGGCTGGTCCGATCTCGCAAAAAATCACTGGCTGACATAGTGGAGTTGATGATGGGCGACAAGCTGGACGCCGGCATGGCTCATAGGCGTGAAAAGCACAGTATTGGCCCGGTTGGCCGCGGCTGATACATTTCGCCCCAAGTTGAGCCGTCGAAGCTAAGTTCCGGCGCGGCAGGAAGGCGGTTATGAACGAGGAGGCCCGGCCTAGCGGCGACCGCAGCAGGCACCGGGCGCCGCGACGGCGGTCCCGCTGGGCTCGCCGGACGCCCTACGGCATCCGCCGCGACGGTGGTTTCCGCGATGAATCGCGAGCGCCGCTGGACCCACACGACGATGCAACCTACGCGGCGCTCGACCTCGGCACCAACAATTGCCGGCTCCTCATCGCACGCCCGACCGCCAACGGGTTTCGCGTCGTCGACGCGTTTTCCCGCATCATTCGCCTCGGCGAAGGCGTTGCCGCTTCGCGGCGGATCAGCGAGGCGGCGATTGCGCGCGCGGTCGAGGCGCTGCTGGTGTGCCGGGACAAGATGCGCGCGCGCGGCGTGGTACGCGCGCGGCTCATCGCCACGGCGGCGTGCCGCGCGGCGGAGAACGCCGAAGCGTTCCGCGCCCGCGTCGCCGACGAGGCCGGCGTCGAACTCGAAATCGTTGATTCGGCGACGGAGGCGAGACTGGCGGCGGCCGGTTGCACGGAACTGTTGGACCCGGCCGCTGGCGGCGTCATCCTGTTCGATATCGGCGGCGGCTCTTCCGAGCTGGTGCGGCTCGGCCGGCCGAACGGCGCTGGCCGCGGACCGCCTGAGGCGGAGATCGTCGGCTGGGCCTCGCTGCCGGTCGGCGTCGTTACGCTCGCCGAACGTTACGGCGGCACCGCGGTGCCGCGCGACGTCTATGACGCGATGGTGGACGAGGTCGCCGCGTCCGTCGAGAAGTTCGCAGTCGCGCACCGCGGCGACCTCGCCGATTTTCACATGCTCGGCACGTCCGGCACGGTCACGACGATCGCCGGCGTGTTCCTGCGGCTCAAGCGCTATGACCGCCGGCGCGTCGACGGCTGCTGGCTGTCCGACGGCGAAGTGTCACGAGTCGTGGCCGAGCTCATGGCCATGAGCTTCGACGAGCGTGCGGCCAATCCCTGCATCGGCGCCGAGCGCGCCGACCTGGTGCTCGCCGGCTGCGCCATCCTCGACGCCATCCGCCGCGCCTTTCCCTGCGAACGCCTGCGCGTTGCCGATCGCGGCCTGCGCGAGGGCATGCTCGTCGAGATGATGCGCGCTGACGGCGTGTGGGGCCAGGCCTGACCGGCCATGGCGCGCCTTAAGGGCGAGAAACGTCGCACGCCGTCCTCTCGCGCCTGGCTCGAACGCCAGATCAGCGACCCCTACGTGGCGCGCGCGAAGCGCGAGGGATTTCGCTCCCGCGCCGCGTACAAGCTCGCCGAGATTGACGACAAATACCGCCTGCTGAGGCCGGGCGCGCATGTCGTCGATCTCGGCGCGGCGCCCGGCGGCTGGAGCGAAATCGCGGCGCGACGCATCGGCGCGCACGGACGCGTCATCGCGATCGATATTCTCGAGATGAAACCCGTCGCCGGCGTTGAGTTCCTGCAACTCGATTTCCTCGACGAAACCGCGCCGGGCCGGCTCAAGGCCATGCTGGACGGCAAGGCCGACGTCGTCCTCTCCGACATGGCGGCCAACGCCACCGGCCATCGGCAGACCGACCATCTGCGCATCATGGCACTTGCCGAGGCGGCCGCCCATTTCGCGCGCGAGGTCCTGTCGGAAGGCGGAAGCTTCCTGTGCAAGGTGCTGCAAGGGGGAACCGAAGCGGCGCTGCTCGCCGCGCTCAAGCGGGACTTCGCCAGCGTGAAGCATGTCAAGCCACCGGCGAGCCGCAGCGATTCGGCGGAGCTTTATCTGCTCGCCCGCGGCTTTCGCGGCGCATCAGCGGCGACGTAGCGACATAAGGAGAGAACGGAACGGAGCTGTGCGCACCCTTGCAGGGTGCGCATGATTGGCCTGCCGCGTCGGCTCGCCCTCGATCACTGAACGCTACGCGGGCGTGTTCGCCGCATGGGGGTGCACGCTGCCGCGCCCGGAAAGCTCGGCTCCCGCGTCGGGCGGAAGGCGCCGGAAGATCAGCCCGGAGGCAGCGGTGAGCGCGCCGATTACCAGGAATGCCGGCGGAAAGTCGGTGGCGCTCATGATTTCGGAATGCTTGAGCCGCAGGGTGATCTCGACGATGAGCGCGCCCACGGCGACGCCGGTCGAGAGCGCCAGTTGCTGGACCACGGAGACGATCGTGGTTGCACGGCTCATTAGGGGTGGCTCGATCTCGGCATAGGCGAGGGTGTTGACGCTGGTGAATTGCAGCGAACGAAAGAAACCGCCGGTCAGCAGGATAGCGACCATGGCCAGAAACGGCATACCGGGCACGAAGCTCGCGCAGGCGGCAAGAAACGCGCCGCTGATGATGCTGTTGTAGACGAGAACCGGGCGATAGCCGAAGCGCCGGAGCACGCGCGCGACCGCCGCCTTCATGAACATCGAACCGAGCGCGCTGGTGAAGGTGATAAGGCCTGACTCGAACGGCGTGAGGTTGAACCCGATCTGCAGCAGCAGCGGCAGCAGGAAGGGCAGGGCGCCGATGCCGAGCCTGAACAGGAAGCCACCGAAAATGCTGGCGCGGAAGCTCGCAAACTTGAACAGATTGAGATCGAGGATTGGCGCCGCGGCGCGCCGGGCATGAAAGAAGTAGGCGACGCTCGACGCGGCGCCGACGCCAAGGAGCATCGCGACCACGCCGCTCGGCAAAAAGGTGAGCCCCATGACCGAAAGGCCGAAGGCAAGTCCGCCGATGCCGAGGCCGGAAAGGACGAAACCGACGAAGTCGAAACGGCCCGGCCGTTCGGCGCGGACATCCGGAATGTAGCGTGTCGCCATGATCAGACCGGCGAGGCCGATCGGCACATTGATGATGAAAATCCAGTGCCACGACGCGTAGGTGGTGATGAAGCCGCCGAGCGGCGGCCCGCAGATCGGGCCGATCAGCGCCGGTATGGTCACCAGCGCCATGGCATTAACGAGCAGCGTCTTGTCGATGCTGCGCACGAGGATGAGGCGGCCGACCGGCGTCATCATCGCCCCGCCCATGCCCTGGACGATCCGCGCCAGCACGAATTCCTCGAGCGAGCGCGAGAGCGCACAGCCGATCGAGCCGAGGACGAACACGCCGATGGCGAGGCGGAAGACGTGGCGCGCGCCAAAGCGGTCGGCGGTCCACCCGCTCGCCGGGATGCAGATGGCGAGCGCGAGGAGGTAGGAGGTGACGGCGAGCTTGAGCGCCAGCGGGTTGGTGCCGAATGACCGCGCGATCGCCGGCAGCGAAGTCGAGATCACGGTCGAGTCCATGTTCTCCATGAACAGCGCGACCGCGACGATGAGCGGGACGACGCGGTCGTACGACCTCGGCGGCTGCGGCATGTGCGGCTAGCGGCTGGCGGCAGGACCGGCTTTGAGTTGCCGCAAGCCTTCGGCAGGCTGCTGGAACGTGGGATCGAGCTCGATCGCCTTGCGGAAGTCGGCGATGGCGCCGGCGGTATCCGCGAGTCGCTCGCGGATCAAGCCGCGCGTGGAAAAAGCGCTTGCCGAACGACCATTTAGGGCGATGGCGCGGTCGGCGTCTGCCAGGGCTTCGGTGGTGTTGCCGGCCAGATAGCGCGCCCAGGCGCGATTGTAGAAGGCGAGCGCGGTCTGCGGCGCTAGCTCGATGGCACGGGTGTAGTCGGCGACCGCGCCGCTGAGATCGAGCCGCTCGCGCCGGGCATTGCCGCGGTTGACGTAAGCGTCGGCGGCGCGGGGATCGAGCTTGATGGCTTGCTCGAAATCCGCCACGGCGCGCTCATTGTCGTTCTTGGCCTGCCAGGCGCTGCCGCGATTGTTGTACGCGGCGGCGGTCGGATTGAGCTTGATCGCCTGGTCGTAGTCGGCGATCGCGCGATCGAGGTCGCCCTTGCGCCGCCAGGCGATGCCGCGATTGTAGAACGCCGAGGCGTAGCTCGGGTCGATGCTCAAGGCGTCGTTGTAGTCGGCGATGGCGCGGTCGGCGTCGCCCTTGTCGTCGAAGGCGTTGCCGCGATTGTTGAAAGCGACGGAAAATCGCGGATTGAGCTTGATCGCCTGGTCGTAGTCCGCGATGGCGCGCTCGAAGTCGCGCTTCTGATAATAGGCATAGCCGCGCTCGTTGTAGGCGCCGGCATGCTGCGGATTGAGCTTCAACGCCTCGCTGAGATCGGCGATGGCGTGGTCGAGGTCGCCATCGCGCCGGTAGGCGATGCCGCGATCGTAGTAGATGCGGGCATTCCTGGGGGCGAGGCGGACCGCCTCGTTGTAATCGGCGATCGCAGCATTGCGCTCGCCCTTGTCGTCATGGGCGTTGCCGCGATTGTTGTAGGCCTCGGCGTTGGTCGGATCAAAGCGAATGGCGGCATCGAAATCGGCGATGGCGCGGTCGTAGTCTCGTTTCTGGTAGGAAACGAGGCCGCGATTGTCATAGGCGAGTCCGAACTGGGGTGAAAGCTTGATGGCGTGATCGAAATCGTCGACGGCGCGCGCGAGATCCCCTTTGGCGCGCCAGGCGTCGCCGCGGTTGTTGTAGGCGGCCGCCAGGCCGGGATCGAGGCGCAGCGCCAAATTGTAGTCGGCGACGGCGCGGTCAGAGTCGCCCTTCTCGAACCAGACGATGCCGCGATTGTTGAACGCGGCGGCGTTCTTCGGGTCGAGCTTGATCGCCTGGTCGTAGTCGGCAATCGCCTGGTCGAGGTCGCCCTTGCGCCGGAACGCCAGTCCGCGATTGAAATACGCGGCGGCGTAAGTGGCGGACAGCCGGATCGCCTCGTTGTAGTCGGCGATGGCGCGGTCGAACTCGCCTTTGCCGTCGAGCGCATTGCCCCGCGTCATGAACACGCCGGCGTCGGTTGCGTCGAGCTTGATCGCCGCGTCGAGGTCGGCGATGGCGCCGTCGAGATCGCGCTGGGCGAGCCGCACGCTGCCGCGGTCGGCATAGGCGCGGGCGTAAGACGCGTTGAGGCCGATCGCCTCGGTGAAGTCATCGAGAGCGCGCGCGGCGTCGCCCTTGGCGCGCATCGCCAGTCCGCGGTCGTGGTGCAGGATGGCGAGATTGGCTCCCTGGTAGCGGCCCGATTCGATCAGCACCGTGCACGCGGTAATCCGCTCGTCGGGGGTGGCGCGCCATTGCCCGGTGCAACGCCGCTCGTCCGCGCTCTGGGCGTGTGCGGGCGCGGCGAGTGCCAGCGGCAGGGCCAGCGCTAGCGCGGCCCAAGCGGCCAATCGGCAGGGCGGCGATTTGTGTGGCATTATGGGTTACCCGGCAAATGGGGCAGGCAAAGCGGCGGCGCCCATTCTCGCTTTGCTCTCATTCGCTTGCAGCCAATGTACTCTTCTGTGTACTGGCGGGCCAAGCCGTGCGGCGCCATCTATGCACATGGGCGCCGGCGTGCTAGGAACCGCCGCCAACCCAAGCGGGCCATTGAGTCGGACGAAAGGCGGGCAGGGCGGAGGCCCCACTCGCGTGAGTTCCTCTTTCCAACCGGCACTTCCCGCCCGCGAGGCAAGCCCGCAATCCGTGCGGGCGCAAGCGGAGTTGGCGAATGCTCAAGCACTATCCGCGCGAGGGCCTGACGTTTGACGACGTGCTGCTCAAGCCCAGCCTGTCGGACATCCTGCCCTCGGAAGTGGACATCCACTCGCGCATCACGCGCAGCATCAAGCTTAATATTCCGATAATCGCTTCGGCTATGGACACGGTGACGGAAGCACACATGGCGATCGCCATGGCGCAGGCGGGAGGCATCGGCGTCATTCACCGGAACCTGGAACCCGCCGTGCAGGCGGCGCAGGTGCGGCAGGTGAAAAAATTCGAATCCGGGATGGTGGTCAATCCGGTCACCATTCATCCCGACGCGACGCTCGCCGATGCGCTCGAGCTAATGCAGGAGCACCACATCTCCGGCATTCCGGTGGTCGAGGGCGGGGGGAACGGTCGCGCCGGCAAGCTTGTCGGCATTCTCACCAACCGCGATGTGCGCTTTGCCACCGACAAGCAGCAAAAAGTGTCCGAGCTGATGACCAAGGACGGGCTGGTCACAGTGCGCGAGAACGTCGATCAGCGGGAGGCCAAGCGCCTCCTGCATCAGCACCGCATCGAGAAGCTCCTGGTCGTCGACGGTGATTTCCGCTGCGTCGGCCTGATCACGGTGAAGGACATCGAAAAGGCGGTCGCGAACCCGAATGCGTGCAAGGACGAGCAGGGCAGGTTGCGGGTCGCCGCCGCGACCACCGTGGGCGAGGCCGGCTATGCGCGCAGCGAGAAGCTCATCGAGGCCGGGGTCGATCTCGTCGTCGTCGATACCGCGCATGGTCATTCCCGGCGCGTGCTCGAGGCCGTGAGCCGCATCAAGCGGCTGTCGAATGCGGTGCAGGTGGTCGCCGGCAACATCGCTACCGCCGAGGGCGCCAAGGCGCTGATCGACGCCGGCGCCGACGCCATCAAGGTCGGGATCGGACCGGGATCGATCTGCACCACCCGGATCGTCGCCGGCGTCGGCGTGCCGCAGCTCACCGCGATCATGGACACGGTCGAGGCCGCGAAGAGCACCGACACGCCGGTGATCGCCGACGGCGGCATCAAATATTCCGGCGACCTCGCCAAGGCGGTAGCCGCGGGCGCCGAGTGCGCCATGGTCGGTTCATTGCTTGCCGGCACCGACGAAACGCCGGGCGAGGTCTTTCTCTATCAGGGCCGCTCTTACAAGACCTACCGCGGCATGGGCTCGGTCGGCGCCATGGCGCGCGGCTCGGCGGACCGCTACTTTCAGCAGGAGATCAAGGACACGCTCAAGCTCGTGCCGGAGGGCGTGGAGGGCCAAGTCCCCTACAAGGGCCCGGCCGCCAATGTCCTGCACCAGCTGGTCGGTGGACTGCGCGCGGCCATGGGCTATGTCGGGGCAAGAAACATCGGCGAGCTGCAGGAGAAGGCGGAGTTCATTCGCGTCTCGGGCGCGGGTTTGCGCGAGAGCCACGTGCATGACGTCACCATTACGCGCGAGAGCCCGAATTATCCGGCTCGGGAGTGACCGTCCGCCATGAAACGGCCGCCCGATCCGTTTGCGAAAATCCGCAACGCCACGAGCCAGCACCGCGCGCAGCACGGTTGCACAGCCTACCCGTACGATGACGGGCCGTTGCTCAGCGTTCTCGCGGCGACCGCCCATGCCCGGCGCATTCTCGAACTCGGGACCGCGCTCGGTTACACGGCCTTGTCGTTCGCCTATGGCGCGCCGGATTCCACCGTCGATACAGTCGACCGCGACGAAGAGCACGTGCGGCTTGCCCGCGACAACATCGCGGCCGCGGCGCTCGACCACCGCATCACTGTGCACCATGGCGACTTCGCCAAGGTGCTTTCGACTCTCGATCCCGGCTACGATCTCGCCTTCTTCGACGGCGGCGCGCCGCTACCGGCGCTGCACACCGGCTTGCGCGGCTTGCTGCGCACCGGCGGCTTGCTGATCACCGCCAATCTCAATCACGGCGGCACCGCCGAGACGGTGTACAAGGCGCTGTTCGACGGCAAATCCTGGCGCAGCGCGCTGGTCGATGACGAAGGCGAAACGGCGATCAGCGTCAAGCTGTGACGGTCCGGTATTTGGCGGCGGTATTTTGGCGGCGGCTCAGACAGATTTGGAAGGTCCCGTGCGACCAGTCTCACGTGGTGATACCGGTCCACTATTTGGCGGCGGCAAACGCGCGTGTTAGGAGTGCGCGCGCAACCGAGGGCCAGATATGTCGCTCGCAGCCGTGCTCCTTCCGCTCTTCGTCGAGGTCGTCCTTACCTTCGGGCTGATGCTCTGGATGGGCGTGCTGCGCAACGACGATTACCGCTCCGGCACGGTCAAACCGCAGGAAATCGCGCTGCGCGAGCCGAAATGGCCGGCGCGCACGACGCAGGTGGCGAACTCGTTTTCCAATCAATTCGAACTGCCCGTGCTGTTCTATGTGCTCACCATTCTCGAGTGGGTCACCAGGCATGCGGGCGTGCTCTTCGTCTGGCTAGCCTGGATTTTCGTCATCTTCCGCCTGCTGCAGGCCTACGTGCACGCGACCAACAACAACGTGCGGCTGCGCGGCGCCTTCTATTCGGTCGCGGCGGTGGCGCTGATGATCATGTGGGCAATCTACATCGTGCAGGTGCTGATCGGCATTTGAGGATCGGCGCCATGCCGCTCGACGTCCGCCACCCGACAGCGCCGCACAAGAAGCTCAAGCTGCCGGAGTGGTACGTCTCCGATCTCATGCTCGATCGGGCGCTCGATGCGATCCTGCGCCGCGTCAAGCTCGATCGCCGGCACGACATTCCCTATCTCGCCGGCTACAGCGAGGACGGCAAGACCATCTACATCGACCGGCATATGCCGCGATCTTTCAAACTCCAGGGGCGCACGGTCGACACCGACCGCTTTCTCATTCTTCACGAGGAGGTGGAAAAGACGCTGATCGATCAGCTCGGGCTGCATTACCTTCACGCCCATCAGATCGCCACACGCGCCGAGCAGGCGGCCGTGCGCGCGGCCGGCGTCAACTGGAGCGGCTACGATCGGTTCATGCAGAAGTACGTCAAGCGCATCGGCGACGAGCGGCTCACCAAGCTGCCAAAGGATCTCGATACGAAGCCGTACCGCGACGAGCACGACGACGATTTGCTGCGCCGCATGCTCATCGCGATTGACAAGGGCCGGGTGCCCAAGGGCTTTCGCGGCGGCCAGTTGCGTCATGCCGCCCGCGAAATCCGCCAGTACGTTCGCCGCCACGAAACGCTCGGCGCCCGCCGGACTGCGGCGCTGGAACAGGCGATGAAATGACGGCGGCCGCCAGCGGGGCGCCCTCATGACGCCTGCCGCCCGCCTTTCCGCCGCCATCGAGGTCTTTGCCGAGATAGAGGCGCGCCGGCGGCCGGCGGCGGACGCGCTCAAGGATTGGGGGCTGGCGCACCGCTTTGCCGGTTCGTCCGACCGCGCCGCCATTGCCGGCCTCGTCTACGATGCGCTGCGCCGCAAGGCGTCGGCGGCGTGGCTCATCGGCGAAGCGACCCCGCGTGCTGTGGTCCTCGGCATGCTGCATCGCGAGCGCGGCTATGATGTCGCGCAGATCGCGGCGCTGTGCAGCGGGCGCTTTGCGCCGGGACCGCTGACAGAGGCGGAGCGGGCGGCGCTCGAGCGCGGCTCGCTTGCCGGCGCGCCCCCGCCCGTCGAGGGCGACTACCCGGAATGGCTCGATCCGCATCTTGCGCGCGTCTTCGGCGGGGAGCGCGTTGCCGAGGGCGGCGCGCTCGCCAGCCGGGCGCCGCTCGACATGCGCGTCAACACGCTCAAGGGCGTGCGCGAAGAGGTGATGCCGAGGCTAGCGCATCTTCACGCCGCGCCCACGCGCTGGTCGCCGGTCGGCCTGCGCATCCGGCTCCCGGCCGATGCGAAGAGCCCGGCGATCCACGCCGAGCCGTCCTTCCGCAAGGGCGCGATCGAAATCCAGGACGAAGGCTCGCAGCTTGCTGCGCTTCTTGCGGGAGCACGCCCCGGCGAACAGGTCATCGATCTTGCGGCTGGCGCCGGCGGGAAGACGCTGGCCCTGTCGGCGATGATGGAGAACCGCGGCCAGATCTACGCCACCGACATCGATAAGCGCCAGCTCGCGCCGATCCACGAACGCATTGCGCGCGCCGGGGCGCGCAACATCCAGGTGCGTACGCCGCGCGGCGCAGCCGACGACGTGCTTGCCGACCTTCGCGGCCGTGCCGATCTTGTGCTCATCGACGCGCCTTGCACCGGTACCGGGACGTGGCGGCGCAGCCCCGACGCCAAGTGGCGTGTCCGCCCGGGTGCGCTGGCCGAGCGGCTGAAGCAGCAGGAGCGACTGCTCGACCGCGCCGCCGCGCTCGTGAGGGCGGGCGGCCGTATCGCCTATGTCACGTGCTCGGTCCTGGCGGAGGAAAACGGCGACCAGGTGGGCGCGTACCTGTCACGGCATCCCGATTTCGCCGTCGTGCCGCCCCGCGAGGTCGCGGCCCAAGCCCTCGGCGATCGCGCCGCCCTGTTCCTCCATGCGGCGCTGGTTTCGGCGGAGGGCCTGCTGATGACGCCGCTGCGCACCGAGACCGACGGCTTCTTTGTCGCGGTCATGCGCAAGGCGTAGCATGCCGGTGGAGAGGAGCCGCGGCGGACTTGACGGCACGTGACCTCGGCCGCACATACGCTCCTCGATACACATGCACGACAAGATCCTCATCGTCGATTTCGGCTCGCAGGTGACCCAGCTGATCGCGCGGCGCGTGCGCGAGGAGCGGGTCTATTGCGAGATCGTGCCGTTTCAGCGGGCGGAGGCGGCGCTGCGCGAGCTGAAACCCAAGGGCGTGATCCTCTCCGGCGGGCCGGCATCGGTGTTCGACAAGGACGCGCCGCTCGCGCCGATGGCGATTTACGAGGCCGGTGTGCCGGTGCTCGGCATCTGCTACGGCGAGCAGGCCATGGCGTACCAGCTCGGCGGTACGGTCGAGGGCGGCCACCACCGCGAGTTCGGACGCGCCGAGGTCGAGGTGACGAAACCGTCGGCGTTGTACGACGGCGTCTGGGAGATCGGCCAGCGCTATCCGGTATGGATGAGCCATGGCGACCGCGTCACCCAGCCGCCCAAGGGATTTGCCGCGACCGGAACCTCGGCCAACGCGCCGATCGCCATGATCGCCGACGAAGCGCGCAGGTTCTACGCCACGCAATTCCACCTCGAAGTGGTGCACACGCCGCACGGCGCGGCGCTGCTGCGCAACTTCGTGCGCAACATCGCCGGCTGCGCCGGCGACTGGACCATGCGTGCGTTCAAGGACGAGGCGATCGACAAGATCCGCCGGCAGGTCGGCAAAGGCAAAGTGATCTGCGGGCTGTCCGGCGGCGTCGACTCCGCGGTCGCCGCCGTGCTCATCCACGAGGCGATCGGCGATCAGCTCACCTGCGTGTTCGTCGATCACGGCCTGCTGCGGCTCGGCGAGGCGGAGAAGGTGCTGGCGCTGTTTCGCGGCCACTACAACATTCCGCTCCTACATGTGGACGCCGCCGAGGATTTCCTCAAAGCCCTGGCGGGCATCGAGGAGCCGGAGGCAAAGCGCAAGACCATCGGCAGATTGTTCATCGACGTGTTCGACGCCGAGGCGAGGAAGATCGGCGGCGCCGAATTCCTCGCCCAGGGCACGCTCTATCCCGACGTGATCGAGAGCGTGTCGTTCACCGGCGGGCCATCGGTGACGATCAAGTCGCACCACAATGTCGGCGGCCTGCCCGAGCGCATGCATATGAAGCTGGTCGAGCCGCTGCGCGAATTGTTCAAGGACGAGGTGCGCGCGCTCGGCCGCGAGCTCGACCTGCCCGAGGCGTTCGTCGGCCGCCATCCGTTTCCCGGCCCGGGCCTCGCCATCCGCTGCCCGGGCGCCGTCAACCGCGACAAACTCGACATCCTGCGGCTCGCCGACGACGTCTTTATCGAGGAGATCCGCCGCGCCGGCCTCTATGACGATATCTGGCAGGCGTTTGCGGTACTGCTGCCGGTGCGCACCGTCGGCGTCATGGGCGATTTCCGCACCTACGATTACGTCGTCGGGCTGCGCGCCGTCACCTCGACCGACGGAATGACCGCGGATTTCTATCCGTTCGACATGAGCTTCATTGGCGCGGTGGCGACGCGCATCATCAACGAGGTGAAGGGCGTCAATCGCGTCGTCTATGACATCACCTCGAAGCCGCCCGGCACGATCGAGTGGGAGTGAGGGGAATAGACGGTAGGTTTCGCGTAGGTTCGATTTTTCGCCTTGCCCGTGCTCTTTGTCATCGAGCATAAACAGCTTGCGCCTTCTGTATAGTAGGGCTCGCCTTTGTCGATGTGCTCCGGCCAAAAGATGTTCCGCCCGGGGACACAAAGGGCTCGACGGGAGGGGAAATTGAGTGACCAACGACTTGTTGTCGCTATGCTGGCAGTCTTGTCAGTCTTCACTTCGCCCGCGGCGAAGGCTCAGAGCTTCGCCTACCCCTCGGGATTTCGCACCGAAGCGATCGCCACGAACGGCACGACAATTCATGTCCGGATCGGCGGCGCGGGCCCGGCGGTCGTGTTGTTGCACGGCTACGGCGATACCGGCGACATGTGGGCGCCGCTCGCCGCGGAATTGATGCGCGATCACACGGTCATCGCGCCGGACTTGCGGGGCATGGGCTTGTCTGCAGCCGCTACCGACGGCTTCACCAAAAAGAACCAGGCCGAAGACGTCGCTGGTGTGCTCGACGCGTTGCACATTCGCCAGGCCGATGTAGTCGGCCACGACATCGGCAACATGGTGGCCTTCGCCTTCGCCGCAGCACACCAGGGTCGCACCACGCGCCTCGTGATGATGGATGCGCCAGTGCCTGGCGTGGGGCCATGGGACGACATTCTGAAGAATCCGCTGCTCTGGCATTTCCGCTTCGGCGGGCCCGACATGGAGCGCCTGGTGGCTGGTCGCGAGCGCATTTATCTCGACCGCTTTTGGAACGAGTTCTCCGCCGATCCAGCGCATTTTCCCGAAGCCTCGCGCCAGCACTATGCCGAGCTGTATGCGCGCCCTGGCCGCATGCACGCAGGCTTTGCGCAGTTCGCCGCTTTTGACCAGGATGCCATCGACAATCGTGCCTCTCTCGTGCGCGGGCGCCTGCAAATGCCCGTGCTGGCGATCGGTGGCGATCATTCGTTCGGCACCACCATGGCTTACGTCATGCGGTTCGCCGCGGACGACGTGCGTGAGGTCGTGATCGCCACTTCCGGCCATTGGCTGATGGAAGAGCAGCCTGGCCCCACCATCGCGGCCATTCGCGCCTTCTTGCAAAGCGGCGGTCCGGACACGGCCTTGCCGCAAACGCGCCTGACGGCGGCTCAGGTCGACGCGGTAGCGCGTGGCGCAGGAGGCGCGGGCACGTCTGGCGTGAGCGGCGTGCAGATCACGGTTTTATCAGGCGATCCCAACGCCCCGGGGCCATACGCGATTGAAATTCGCGTGCCGCCGCACACGCGCATTGCGGCACATCGCCATCGCGACAACCGCGCGGCAATCGTCGTTTCCGGTGAATGGCATTTTGGCTATGGCGAAGAGGCCAGCGAAGCCGCAGCCACCACGCTTGGGCCGGGCGGCTTCTATACGGAGCCCGCAAGCGTCGCCCACTTTGCCTTTACCGGCGACGCGCCGACCGTAGTTTACATCACCGGGCAGGGCCCGACCGATACCAAATACGTCAACCCCGCTGACGATCCCTCACGTCATTAGGAGTGGCCCGAGGCCGTCGATGGTTTCAGGATCACTGCGCCAAATTCTCCGGCAGGCGAGCTGCTAATCCCAAACCGAGCGGATGATCCTGCTCCGACAGCCGACTGGGGTCGATGCTCCAAAGCGCGGCAAGGTCAACCACGTCCGCTTCATCAGGTAGCGCATCGCGGCCCTTTTGCAGAACCCTCGCCCGCGCTTCACGTCGGGAGAGCCCGCTTGCGACCAAGCTATCCCGCTCCGCCGTTTGCTCGTCCGCTACTCTGAACATTTTCTCTGAAGCGTCGGACGGCGCCAGGCCGCTAAGATCGAGAAACGTCAGTTTCGTCTCCTCCGGTGTCTGCTCGCCGACATTTGCCACAACGTCAGCTTCGCCGAAGGCAAAGATCCGCATCGGCTTGCCGTTCAGGGCGCGCGCCCAGGTAACGAAGCCAACCCCTCGGTGGCTGCCAAAGAACTGGACGTCGTCAAATCGCTGCATCAAGCGGGAAAATAGCACGTCAAATCTCTTGCCGATGTCATAGTGAGTTTCGATCGTGGGATACGGCAAAGAAGAGCTTACAACCAAGACCCAGCCGCTGACCGGCGGGGACACAAAGGCCCAGCATTCGCGGCTCTCGCCATCCCAATACGCAGCTGCAAGGCCGGAAGCCCAGTTGGCCGGCATTGCCTCCTTGAACTCGAGCGCGTCCAGCACTGCGGCAGGGTCGGTGGCCTTTACGGCAAACCATGAGATTTTGAATCCGAACGGCGCAGGTTTGTCCGGCGTCTGATCGAACGAAGGCATCGCTTCTCCATCCCTGCGCGAGCGGGGCACGAACCGCCGCCTCACGACCAATGAGCTTTTGCGCTGGGCGCTGAGGCTCATCGCCGCGCGCACATCATCGCGTGAATACGTCTTTCCCAGTTGAACATAACAGGAACATACCATGAGCGCAACTCACAGTAGTGGCGTCGTCCGAATATTTCGCCTGACCAACGAGCCCGGCGGATTGGGGCTCAGTTGCACGTCCGCCGGCGTGTCGCTGGCGGGCGTGCCGCTTCTTCACAGCACGCGAGCGCGATTTGTCCCCCGGCCGGCCGCCGAGATCGCCACCTTGCTCAAGGCGGCATACGGTGCCGACGGCGATCCAGGCCGGTTGCACTCGCGCCTCGGCGCAATCGTTAAGGCGCTCAATAGCGGCGATTTCGCTCTGGCCGCGATCGCTGCGGTTCACACGCGGACGCCGGAGTTGAGTCGTGAGGCCGCCCTACGGCTCGCGAATGCTGACGAGGAACTGGCCAAACGTAATTTCAATCCTGATGAGCCGCGAGATTGGCATGGCCGCTGGACCACGGGCGGAGCTGCCGCTCAGGCGAGCATAGCGCCACCTGAAGTCGAAAGCGATCGCGCGGGCGACCCGCACTTGTTCGACCACCGGCAACGCGTCGCCGACAACGCAACGTCCTCCGCTGCAGCGATACTATCGGACGCCGGAGCTGGTGACGCCTCTGCAAAGCCAGATGACGGCGAGGATTCTCGTGAGCCCACTTCGCTCGAACAGATCTTCGAGAGAAGATACGACGACCTCGGGCCGGTCGATTTTGCCAAGGAGGTCATTCAGTTCGGCGATAGGTTAGGGCGAGAAGGCAAAAACCTCTCGCCCGCCGAGATGGCGCGTGCGCTTGCGGAATATTCCTTTCTTCAGGAACGGCTCTCGTTTTGGCTCGCTTACGACTACAAGCCGCCGACGGCGCAGGGGAATCTACTCTCTGCTGCGTTAACCCTTTATCAGGGCGCAGTGGTCGGCGGATTCGTCCGGCCCGGCCGTTTGCCCGAATCGATGCTCGCCGTTGCCGGCACGGCCTCGTTGTTCAGCGAAGGGCCGCCGCAGCGGGTTCGTCCCTCGACGACGAAACCTGCCTTCGAAGAAGCGCCCCCACACGCGCCGAAGCGCTTAAGGAAATCGGGGGGGCTTGGCCGTATGGTCAACAATAGTGAGACAAAAATCGACCGGAAAAAAGGGCTCAAAGATCAGAACGGTGAGTGGGAGGACTATTTCGAAAGAATGAATCCCGACGCCAGGCGGCTGCGGCCGGGATCCAAAGGTTTCGACCATGTTAAAGACGCAACGGGCGAAGCGATAAGCAACAAGACGTTGAACAGGCTTAGCGTGACCTATATCAGGGATCCACGGGAGATTTATCGGAAAGTGACACGTTACGCCGACAATACCATAAATTACGAGCGTCGTACGAAATCTGGGCTTGATCCTGAGGACATACAGTCCAGGACAATTCATCTGGCGATTCCCGAATATACTTCCCCAATCCAGTGGCGGCATCTCCTTCGGGCGATCATCTATGGCAAAGACAATGGCGTTTCGATTTTGATCACAAGGATCAGAGAATGAAGCCGACAGAGGTTTTGCCGTTCAGGCAATGTTCAGACATCAGCCGGACGGAAAGATTTATTTGCGTCCAGCCGCTGTCCGGATATCGCATGATACAGCCCGAAGACGACGGCTACGCGATCTATCTGGCGCCGGATGCAAGCGACGATGCTTTGGGACGGGCGTTGCTGGAGGCATTGGACTGGAGCCAATTCATCCCACCTCCCGATGAGCCTGAGCTTTTCAAATAGGAGAGATACGTACAATGTCATCGCAATTGGCAGCGGGACTTCATGCGTCGTTATGATTATAAGACCAAGCGCGATGCTTACAAGAACACGGACTGGTGTCGCGCCAAAAGGTCGGAGGGGAAGATTTCAATGACGCCGCATAAGCGCGACAAACCGGAATATTTTACAGGTCTTCCGGCGGAGAAGACGGTCATCATTCCAGAGACGCCGGATGCGGCGGCAGCAGGCGCGGCGCTAAGGCTGACCTTGGATCGTTGCGAATGGCCGCATTCTCCGGCGTCACGCGCGACCATCGCACGTCGACTGTTGTCGTGGCATACGCGCGGTGACCTCGACCGACGGAATGACCGCGGATTTCTATCCGTTCGACATGAGCTTCATCGGCGCGGTGGCGACGCGCATCATCAACGAGGTGAAGGGTGTCAACGGGGTCGTCTACGACATCACCTCGAAGCCGCCGGGAACGATCGAACGGGAGTAGGGTGGTGAGTTGGCGGGAATACGTCCGCAAACAGTTGCCCGGCATGAAAGAGCTCGGTCCTAAAAGCGAAACCTTCCACCTCTTTAATCCGAAGTCCGGCGAAGCGATTAGCACCCAAATACTGCACACTCTCGCCCCTATATATATGGCCAATCCACAAGCAATTTATGACGCGCTAAAAGCATGCGTCGATGCGGTGGCCGATTACGTTCCGACTTCGCAAGATGACTTAACTTTGGCGCAAATAAAGTCGAGGACGGTCCATCTCGCTGTTCCCGAGCTTACGTCGCCCGTGCAATGGCGATATCTTCATCGGGCCGGGCGTTATGCCAGCAGCCGCAACGTGTCGATGATTGTCACACGGATTCGAGAATAACCGTTGCTCGCTTGCTGAAGTAGGGGCAGTTCGGGAGCTATACTCGATTGATCGCGTCTTACGCGTTCAACATTGACGTCACGAATTGCTTGGAATTGTCATAGTTGAGGGATCGTCGTTGTCGCGTTTGATGCTCTCCTGGGCAGCCGCGATGAGTTCATCATCGAGGATTTGATCTGCGCGCAATTGTTCGAGCGCGCGAATGTCGATCATGGGTATGTGAGCGACCCAGTCCGCGATCGGGAGCGGTGTCGTAAAATAGGCAAGCTTAAGCGGATCGTTCGTCGTACCGAAACCGGCGCGTTCGACAATTTCGGCAACCTCGGACCAGGGTGCCAGGCCAAAACGCGGTTCGCCGGAAATATATCGCCCAACCAGGACATAGTCGACCTTCGGCAGCAGAACCGGCATCCCATCTCCCCACGCGACGACAGTGTTAGCAGGTTGGTCAATGCGGAAAAATTTGATGGTCGGCACGAAGCGGTCAGGGTTGCGCCCCTGATGTTCGGCGAGACGATAATTCCACGCCCAGGCGGCGCGGAGCCTGCCCGACGGCATTGACGTTATATTGCGACTAGGATTATCGGACAGGTCGAGGCGGGCACTAAACAGATTTCCGAAATTCCAGCCATTCAGAAACCCCTCGCCGGAATACGGCCCTTCGCCCATGCCGCGCATTTGCGGATCATGGATCCGCGGCTGGAATGCCGCGACAAAGGCGGACAGCTCGATTTCTGCTTCGGTACCAAAGAAGCGTGGTCGGTGATAGTTGATCTCGAATTCCGCCGCGACGATGTTCTTCTGAAGAAGGACACTCCGCGCACAGCGGAGCCTCATGGAGAAGTAAACGCCTGTGTCCGGGTTTTGATAGACAGCATTGTTTTTCTCGACCGTATAACGCTTGCGCGTGGTGAAATATTGAAGAATGCGGCTTCGTGAAACGGCCGGCTCAAAATACAGGTCTAGGTCGTAACTCATTGGCAATTGTTCTGGGGCGCTTCGCGCGCACGAGTGCGTCGTCCAATCGGTTTGTTTAAAGCTGCTGGAGTCAGTGCGCCTCTTCGGTTTTCACGTTAAGCGTCGGTTGACCGTTATATCTGTAGACATCGTGAAGAACGGTGAGCAATTCGCGCGCGATGCTGGCGTCGTCGATCTGCTCGGTCGGATAGTTCTTCCAGTAATTCGGAGCGCGCCCCGGATCGGCAAATCCGAGATCATGAAGTCGATTGACACGGTCCGGTGTCAGGACACTGGCAAGCGCCTGCCAGCTATCGGCCGATTGCGCTTCGCAGTAGATCGTTGGCGGCGAAATGTCCGGTTCGCATTGGACATAGCCGATGCCAGCTTCGAACACGGCAAACACCCGACGCCGCGCATTGACGCGCAAGCGCTGAATTTCAGCGGTCACTTTGGCCCCGTAAAAGCCGATCAGCTCGTCTGCCGAGTTGGCCGGCAGGTTCGCCCCAAGATTTGACGTGGGTCTGTAGGCGCAAGCATGGACCGCCGTCGCTGCCATGGACGGCGCGTTACTGATGATGCCTGCAAGATTTTGGCCCGGCCCATTGCGTGGCGGGCAAGGCTCGGTCGGAACCCACGTGCTCTGAACCTCCAGTTCGGCAATATCCGCCTCATAAGCCTCGCCGAGCACTTGCAAGATCTTTTCCGCAACGAAACTCGATGCGGCGTCCGCAGGGAAGGTCTGCACATAGTTGCCGAAGCTCGGATCAAGACGCCAGCCGAGCGCTGTCAGCCGGACGACACGTTCCGGTGTGAGCACGCGCTCGAGCGACGACTGCATAAGCGTGCCGGCCGCCTCGCAGCGCAGGCTGCGGTCAGGCAGACGTCTGCATTGAACGTATTTGTTGCCATCCCACATGGTCGCGTAGCCGTCCTCCCGCAGGCGACTTAAGGTCGTTATGTTGTCCAGAGCGGCTTGCACGTGAGATTGGCTCGTTCGCGGCGAGGCGGCAAAGCCGGGTCCGCTCGAGAAAAGGAGCGCTACGACCGTGGTAGCCGACACAGCTGTCAACAATCGTTCCGTGTACATCTGCAGCCCACCCTTTTTCGTCAGAATGTTTATCTATTACAATGTCTTGTGGAATGGGGCCCGCGCCGATGCCCTTGACGTATGTTCACATTATGTTCCAGACAACCCAACCGCGTCAAGTGTCTTGCTACCGAGTTCACCTTCGATAGCAAGTGGGATAGCCAACGTTCCGCGCAACGAAGTTTCGACGTGTTCACTGCCGCCCAAGCCGAACTCGAGGCTTACGCCCGCGAATATGAACTCGCTGAAGACGTCGTCGCCAAGCTGGCCAAACTGCTCCGGGACCTTGTTCCGGTTGAAAATGGCCGGAGCCGTTCTTGAGGAGGGTCGGCGGCCGAGGAGGGTCGGCGGCCAACGAACTCGCTATGAATGACAGCCACAACGCGTCACTCGCGTGCGAGGTGCCTTCCTGGCGTCCAATCACGTCTGGTCGCGGCGACAGGCGGTTCGTGCGCTGTTAGGACAGATCGCAGAGGACGCGGAGCTCAACGTCGTGACGATCCTCGTAACCGGGAGCGCCGGTCACCTCGGCGAGGCGCTGCTGCGGCGCCTTTGTGCCGAGCGTCGGCCTGTGCGCGGCGTGGACATCAAGCCGTCGCCATTCACCGACTGCGTCGGCTCGGTCGGCGATCGGGATTTCATCAGCGCGTGCATGCCTGGCGTGCGCACCGTCATCCATGCGGCGTCCTTGCACAAGCCGCACGTCGCCACGCACAGCAAGCGGGATTTCGTCGATATCAATATCCTCGGCACGTTGGCGCTTCTGGAGGGAGCCGTCGCCGCCGGGGTGGAAGCATTCATCTTCACCAGCACGACGAGCGCGTTCGGCGCCGCGCTGACGCCGGCCGCGGGCGAGCCCGCGGTCTGGGTGACCGAGGAAGTCGCGCCAATTCCGAGGAACGTCTATGGCGTGACCAAAGTAGCGGCCGAAGGCCTCTGCCAGCTCTTCTTCCGCGAGCACCGCCTGCCCGTCATCGTGCTGCGGACCTCGCGGTTCTTTCCCGAGGCCGATGACGACGACGCGATCAGCGCCAGCTACGAAATTGCCAATGTCCAGGCGAACGAGTTGCTTTATCGGCGGGTGGACATCGAGGATGTCGTCAGCGCCCATCTCCTGGCGGTAGAGAAGGCGCGCAACATCGGCTTCGCGCGCTACGTCATTTCCGCGGCCACGCCGTTCGGTCGGGACGATCTGGCGAGTCTCAACCGCAATGCTCCGGAAGTTGTCCATCGACTGTTTCCGGAATGCGTGGAGCTTTATAGCGCGCGAGGGTGGCGTCTCTTCCCACGCATTGACCGGGTCTACGTCAGTCACCGCGCGATGGCGGAGCTCGCTTGGAGACCGAAATACGATTTCCGCCACGCGCTGCACTGTCTTCGGGCCGGAACCGACTTTCGCAGCCCATTGGCGCGTGAGGTTGGCAGCAAGGGTTATGGGTCCTAATTGTGCCGGCACCAGGCGGAGGTATTCGGTCTTCCTGCGTCCCCTTGGCGCGGAGCGTCGATCCACGCGGGGCGCACATCAAATAGTCGCCGTTGTGCGACTGCGGGAATCGTGTCGGTGAGGAGCCTCACTTCGCCTCGATCCCGGCGAATGGACCGGCGGCGTAGACGATCCTGCCGCCCACCATGGCCAGCAATGACTGCAGGCGAGCGATCTCCTCGACGGGTATCGAAAAGTAGTCGCGATCGAGAACGGCGAGGTCGGCGAATTTGCCGGGCTTGAGAGAGCCGCGACGGTCTTCGTCCTTGGCGAACCAGGCGCTGCCTTCGGTGTAGAGGTGCAGCGCCTCCAGCCGCGTCGGCGTTTCTTCCGCGGCCCGGAGCGGAACCGCGGCGACGGTCGTGCCGTCAAGGATCCAGCGCAGCGCCACGAAAGGGTTGTAGCTCATGACCCGGTGCGCGTCGGTGCCGGCGCCCATGATCACCCCCATGTGCAAACCGGTTGCGAGCGGCGGCGCGCGCCGCGCGGCATCGAGGCCCGCCGCCTTGGCGTAGCGGTCGCCCACGAAATACATGGCGTTCTGAAATGCCCAGCCGACGCCCAGCGCCTTCATGCGCGCAAGGCTCAATCAGGCGCCGCCGGTCGAGGTGCATTTCCTCACGACCGATCATCCACCGACCGGTCTCGGCGAGCCGGCGCTGCCGCCGGTCGTGCCGGCGCTGTGCAACGCCATCTTTGCCGCGACCGGCAAGCGCATCCGCAGCCTGCCGATCGACACGGACGCTCTCAAGGCTTGAGGCGGCAATGCCGCGCTGCCGCGTCCGCCGCCGCGCGATTCGCGGTTCCACGACACATTTGGAAATTACGGATTTATTAACAACAAATTAGAGTCATTTTCTCGCCACCGACCAACCACGCTTTTTCCGAAGTGCTGCGGCTCTTAGCGCGCAACCGACTCGCAGGAGCCAGTCGGTTTCCCGAGATCGCCGCGAAGCGGACGCGTCGGCGGGCGAGGCGAGGCTGGAGGTTCAGATGATGTTGCGTGCGTTCGTTGGCGGCCTTGCGCTGGCCGCCGGAGCCGGTCTTTCCATTGGTGCAGCGACGGCGGCCGATCTTCCGGTGCGGGTGTCGCCGCCAACCGTGCCGCCGGTCGCCTACGTGCAGCCGATCTACAACTGGAGCGGCTTCTATGTCGGCGGCCATATCGGCGGCGGCTTCGCCGACTCCTCGTGGAGCGATCCGTTCACCGGCGCGAACAACACGTTCAACAAGCTGGGCTTCCTCGGCGGCGGACAGGTCGGAGCGAACATCCAGTTCAACGCGCTCGTGCTCGGCGTCGAGGGCGACTTCTCCTGGACCGGACTCGGGCTCAAGGGAACGGGCGCCGATTCGATCGGCAACACCATTGGCACCACGACGAACTGGACCTCGACCGTTACCGGCCGGGTCGGCGCCGCGTTCGATCGGCTGCTTGTCTACGGCAAGGGCGGCGTCGCCTTCGCCCAGGACCAGAGCAGCCTGACCGATCTCGGCGCGAATACCGCCAGCACGACCTTCATGCGCACCGGCTGGACCGCCGGCGCCGGCCTCGAGTACGGTCTCAGCCAGAACTGGTCGGCCAAGATCGAATACGACTATCTCGGTTTCGGCTCGAAGGCGTTGAACTTCTCGACGCCACTGCAGCCGGCTTACACAACGAATGCCAATCTCAACGTCCAGGAAGTCAAGGCCGGGCTGAATTTCCGATTCGGGCAGTGAGGCGCTCAATTCCCATTCAGATAAGCTGAGCCCGCGATCAGGCGCGCGAATGCGGCGGCGCTTTGCACGCCGCCGTATTCCTGTGCGGTTCGGGAGACGCCGCCGGGCGTGCTTGCGCCCGCGAGCGGCGCGTCATTGACAAGCGACGGCGTCCCGCCATGATCGGCCGCGAACTCGCGTGATACGCGGTCGCCGACCGATCAGGCCGAAATCTCCTTTTCAGCGCAGCGGCTCAGCCATGTGTCTCGCCGTCGAAATTTTAGGACTCATCCTGTTCCTCGGGGCGCACGTCTTCGTCACCATGCGCAACCAGCGCGGCGCGTTGATCTCCAGGATGGGTTTCGGGCCGTACCGCGGCTTGTTCGCGCTGGTCGCGATCGCCGGCCTCGTGCTGATAGGCTTTGGCTTCGCCCGTTATCGTGCCGCCGGTGTCATCCCGTTGTGGTATCCCCCGGCATGGACACGCCACATCGTCGTCGCGGCGATGTGGCCGGCGAGCATCGCGTTCGTCGCCGCCTACATTCCCGGCAATATCAAGCGGGTGCTCAAGCATCCGATGCTGGTGGGGGTCAAGCTCTGGGCTGCCGCGCACCTTTGTGCGAACGGCGATCTCGGCGGCATCATCCTGTTCGGCGCGGTGTTGGTCTGGGCGGTCTATGACCGCATCACCTTGAAGCGCCGCAGCGATCCGGGAGCTCCGGCGATTCCGGCCGGTGGATGGCGTAACGACGCGATCGCCGTCGTGGTCGGCACCGTTTTCTACCTGGCCCTCGGCTTCGTGTTCCATCCGATCGTCATCGGCGTGCCGGCCTTCGCAACATCGGCGCTCGGACATTAACCATCCGGCAACCTGACGGTGCCCAACGCCAGGCCCATCCCCGCCAAGGCGGCGAGCCATTCTCGATGAGGCGCCGCGCGCGAGCGTTTTTGCCGAATCGCCGCAGGCCGGGGGAGAGGCTTTGCCTTCCTCGTGCCACAAGATTAGGTTAGCGGCTGCGACGGCTTTTCCGCGCCTAACCGCGCGGAATCGCTTGGTTTTGTCCGTTCCTGTAGCGGAAGCGGATGCGGCGCCGCCGGCGCAGGCTGGGGCGGTGCGCAACTGGGGCGCGACGAAGGTGGTGCTGGGGCAGGTCCTGTGACCGATATCTTCCAGGAAGTCGACGAGGAAGTACGCCGCGAACAGCTCAAGAAGCTGTGGCAGCGCTACGGCAATTTTATCATCGCCGCCTGTCTTCTCGTTGTCGTCGGGGTGGGGGCGTGGCGCGGTTACGAATGGTGGGAAACCAAGAAAGCCGCCGAGAACGGCGCCGCCTTCGAGCAGGCGGTCACGCTCGCGGAATCGGGCAAGCAGCAGGAGGCAGAAGCTGCCTTCGCCAAGCTCGCCACCGATGGCAGCGCCGGGTATCGCGTGCTGGCGCGCCTGCGCGAAGCAGCCGAGCTCGCCCGGACCGACCGCAAGGCCGCAATTGCCTCCTATGATGAAATCGCCGCCGATCGGAGCGTTGGGCAGGTGATCCAGGATCTTGCGGCGCTACGTACCGGGTACTTGTTGGTGGATAGTGCGCCTTACGGCGAGGTGCGCGCGCGGCTCGAGCCGTTGACGGCGCCGGAGCGCACCTTCCGGCACAGCGCCCGCGAGCTTTTGGCTCTTTCGGCCTGGAAGGGGGGCGAGATGGGCGCGGCGCGACAGTGGACCGATGCGATCATGACCGATCCGCACACGCCCCCGGGCACGCGCAGCCGCGCCGAGGTTTTGAGTGAGCTCATCACCTCGAGCGGCAAGGGCTGAGCCATGATCGCGCGACCGCTTCACATGCTGGTTCGCACTGCTTCGGCACTCGCCGTCGTGCTTGCGATCGCCGGCTGCACACAGGGCGGCCAATTCGACCCGACGGAAGTGCTGGCAGCAGATCCGTTCGGCAC
Source organism: uncultured Alphaproteobacteria bacterium (assembly GCA_963833665.1). Classification (GTDB taxonomy): domain Bacteria; phylum Pseudomonadota; class Alphaproteobacteria; order Rhizobiales; family Xanthobacteraceae; genus BOG-931. Next base: position 41,698 of record CAWHZA010000032.1, read on the forward strand.
CAAGAAGAAGCTCCAGGGCGAGCGCGAGCCGCTGTTCCCCAGCGGGGTGCCTGGCGCGGAGAGCGGCGTGCCGCACGATCTGGTCAAGGGTTACCAGCCGCCGCCGGAGCAGACGGCGGAGGAGACCGTCGGTACTACCAAACCGCCGGCCGCGGCGGCCGAGGCAAAGCCGAAACCAAAACCGAAACCCAAGCCAAAGGTCGCGCGCGCACCCGCGGCAGCACCGGCGGGGCAGGACCCTGCCTGGGGCCAGAGTTCGGCGGCTCCGCCGCAGCAGCGGCACGACCCGGCTTGGGATCAGAAATCCGCGTCTCCGCAACAGTCGGTCTGGCCGGCTCCACAGTCGGCGGCTCCGGCCCAGCAAACGGCGCAGCCAGCGCAATCGGTCTGGCCTAATCCCCAGGCGCCCAATACGTCTTCGCGTTGATCATTTTGGATAAGAGACCCGGCGCGGAAGCGACGTCGTGCTTTTGGCCGTCCCCGCAGGTCGCGTCATGTCCTTCACCATCGCTATTGTCGGCCGGCCCAATGTGGGCAAGTCGACCCTGTTCAACCGGCTTGTCGGCGCGCGGCGGGCGTTGGTGGACGACGAGCCGGGGGTCACCCGGGATCGCCGGGAAGGCGCCGGCAGGCTCGGCGATCTCTCCTTTACGGTGATCGACACCGCGGGGCTTGAGGAGGCTGAGCGGGAAAGCCTTTCGGCAAGAATGCAGGCGCAGACCGGGGCGGCCATGGCGCAGGCCGATACCGTTCTCTTTCTCGTCGACGCCCGCGCCGGCGCAACGGCGGCGGATCGCGTGTTCGCCAACCTCGTGCGCCGGTCGGGCAAGCCCGCTATCCTCGTCGCCAACAAATGCGAAGGCCGCGCCGGCGAAGCGGGCGCGCTCGAATTCTATGCGCTGGGGCTTGGGGAACCGGTCGCCATCAGTGCTGAGCACGGCGAGGGGCTGGCCGGCCTCTATGAGGCGCTACGCGCGGCATTGCCCGAGGCGACGGCCGCTCCCGTGGCGAAGGAAGATCGAAGCGCCACCAGGGAAGAAAGCCCGATCCGTCTTGCGGTCGTCGGGCGCCCGAACACCGGAAAGTCGACGCTGATCAACCGCCTGCTCGGCGAGGAACGGATGTTGACCGGCCCCGAGGCGGGAATCACGCGCGACGCGATCGCCGTTGATCTTGACTGGCGCGGACGGCGTCTGCGCATCCACGACACCGCGGGTTTGCGTCGCCGCTCGCGCATCGCGGAAAAACTCGAAAAGCTTTCCGTCGCGGACGCCCTCAACGCCATCCGCTTTGCCGAGGTCGTGATCGTGCTGCTCGATGCGCAAACGCTTTTCGAGGAACAGGACATCCGCATCGCCGATCTCGTAGAGCGGGAAGGGCGTGCGGTCGTCATCGGGATCAACAAGGTCGATACGGTCGAGCGCGAGCCGGGCGCGCGCGCACGTCTGCGCGAGCAAGTCGATCGTCTGCTGCCGCAGATCAAGGGAGTGCCGGTCGTCGCCCTCTCGGCACGCACGGGCGAGGGGCTCGACGCGCTGATGGCGGCGGTGATCGAGGCCCACGCTGTCTGGAACCGCCGCGTGCCGACGGCCGCGCTCAACCGTTTCCTCGCCCAGGCGGCTGCGGCGCACCCGCCGCCCGCCGCGAAAGGCCGCAGGCTGCGGCTCGACTACATCACGCAGCCGAAAGCGCGGCCGCCGACCTTCGTTCTCTTCTCCTCGCGCGCGCAGGAGCTTCCCGAGGCGTACCGCCGCTACCTTATCAATGCCCTGCGCGAGGCGTTCGCGCTGCCGGGCACACCGATTAGGTTCACGCTGCGCGCGAAGGCAAATCCTTATGCGGGCCGGAAGCGCCGCTGATGGAGAAACCTGTCGACGAGTTGAACGCAAAGCCTGGCGCGCCCTGGCGACGGGCGGCCTTTGTCTTCATCTTCGCGACAATCCTCCTCGACATGCTCGCCATCGGTATCATCATTCCGGTGCTGCCGAAGCTCGTGGTCGATTTCGTGGGCGGCGACACGGAATATGCGGCCACGATTTTTGGCCTTTTCGGCACCGCCTGGGCGCTGATGCAGTTCGTGTTCTCGCCGATCCAGGGCGCGCTGTCCGACCGCTTCGGTCGTCGCGCCGTGATCCTGATTTCCAACTTCGGCGTTGGACTTGACTACGTGCTCATGGCGCTGGCGCCAAGCCTAGCGTGGCTCTTCGTCGGCCGGGTGATCTCCGGCATTACCGCGGCAAGCATGGCCACTTCGTACGCCTATGTTGCCGACGTGACTCCGCCCGACCGGCGCGCGGCGCGCTACGGTTTGCTCGGCGCTGCTTTTGGGGCCGGATTCGTGTTCGGGCCGGCGCTCGGCGGTTACGCCGGCAGCATCTCCCCGCGGCTGCCGTTCTGGATCGCCGCCGGCTTGAGCCTCGCCAACTGGTGCTACGGATTGCTGGTGCTGCCGGAATCGCTGCCGCGCTCGCAGCGCTCGCCATTCGACTGGCGCAAGGCCAATCCGTTCGGCGCGCTCATGCTGCTGCGCTCGCACGCAGAATTGTTCGGGCTTGCCGGGGTCAGCTTCCTCGGCAATCTCGCCCATGCCGTCCTGCCCAGCGTCACCGTCCTTTACATGTTCTACCGGTACGGCTGGGACGAGCGGACCGTCGGCTTGACCATGGCTGGCGTCGGTGTGGCGGCGATCATCGTGCAGGGAATTGTGGTCGGGCCGGTGACCGCGCGGATCGGCGAGCGCTCCGCATTGATGATGGGGCTCGCCTTCGGCGTCGCGGGCTTCGTGGTTGTCGCGCTGGCGCAGGCGGGCGCCGGCTTCCTGGCCAGCATTCCGCTCCTCGCGCTCTGGGGATTGGCGAACCCGGGGCTGCTCGCTCTGATGAGCCGTTTCGTCAGCGCTTCGGAGCAGGGTCAGCTTCAGGGCGCCAATGCGAGCATCATGGGCATCGCCAATCTGTTCGGGCCCGGGCTCTTTACGCTCGCGTTCGCGTTCGCGATCGGCGGCGGAGCTCGATGGCACCTGCCCGGGTTGCCGTTCTTGATCGCGGCACTGCTGCTCGCGGCCGCCTCCTTCCTTGCGTGGCGCGTGACGCGGCGCTAGTGCGTGCGAATGTTAGAAACAAAGGACCACTAGCAAATATCAGTCTTAGTGGAGCTTTGGATTTGACATTCGCTTCACGAGTTTGCGGCTCGGTGGGTAGCGAATGTCAAATCCGCTTCACCAGCCTGCCGTCACTGGCACGCGCGGCGTCATTTGTCGACGATGTCCTTCTCCAGCGGCGCCAGCAGCGCGGCGAGCTCCTTCTGCTCCTTTTCCGGCACTTTGAATTTGTTGAGCACCTCGCCGAAGATTTGCAGCGTATGGTCCCAGTCGGATTTCGTGATGCCGGCGCCGGCATGCGCCGTCTTCATGTCGCGTCCGCTGTAGACGCACGGGCCGCCAGTCGATTTGCAGATGAGATCGACGATCAGCTGCCGGATGCGCATCTTGCTGTCGGTGGAGAACCCGACGAAGAAGCGCTTCTCCTGGTCGTCGGTGGCGAGGCGGCCGATGAACTCGTCGGTGACGGCGGCAATGGCGTCATACCCGCCGAGCCGTTGATAGAGCGTTTTGTCCTGCGCGCCCGCCGAGGCGGCGAAGAGGCCCGCCGTCAGCGTGGCAAGGATACAGGCAGTCCGGATCGGGGTCATCGGTATCCCCTTTGGCAGTGCGAATGAAAGTCGAATGCAGGTACGCGCGACCCGCTCCGGAGTTTCACCGCGGCTGCTGCGTCATGCTGGAGGCATGAACTGCAGCAGCTTGCCGCTGCGGAATTCGTAAAGCTTGCCGGTCTGGGCAAAGCCCGGCAGACATAGACCGATGATCTGCTCCGCTACTTCAGCCGGCGTCGGCAGCGTCATCGGGTCTTCTCCCGGCATGACCATCGCGCGCATGCGCGTGCGCGTCGCGCCGGGATCGAACAGATTGACGCGCACGGCGGTCGAACTCGTCTCCGCCGCATAGGTCCGCACCAGCACGTCGAGCGCCGCCTTGGACACCGAATAGGGGGCCCAATAGGCGCGGGCGAGCGTCGAGGCCCGGGAGGTGACGAATACCGCCCGGCCGGCATCGGAGCGCCGCAGCAGCGGGTCCATCGCGCGGATGAGGTGCCAGTTGGCGGTGACGTTGACCGCGAATGCCTCGTCCCACGCCTTCGGCTCGATATGGTCGAGCGGGGAAGGCACCCCCGCGATCGCCGCATTGCCGACGAGCGCGTCGAGGCGCCCGTGCCGCTCGTTGAGCGCGGCGGCGAGCCGATAGAGGCCGTCGTAGTCGCGCATGTCGAGCGGCACCAAGGTAGCCGCGCTGCCGGCCGCACGCACCGCATCATCGAGTTCTTCGAGGCCGCCGACGGTGCGCGCCACCGCGACCACGTGAGCGCCCGCACGGGCCAGCGCGATACCGGTCGCATAACCGATGCCGCGCGAGGCGCCGGTGATGAGCGCGATCCGGCCCGCGAGCGGTTGCGGCATTGCTCAGCCTGCTTCGGCGAGCAGCGACAATTGGTGGGGAGAGGCTTCGTGCCCGGTACGGTCGGTGAGCGCGGTCGGGTATTCGCCGGTGAAGCAATGGTCGGTGAATTGCGGGCGCACCGGGTCACGCCCTTTTTCGCCCATGGCGCGGTAGATGCCCTCGACCGAAAGGAAGGCCAGGGAATCGGCGCCGATGAACTGCCGCATGCCGTCGAGGTCGTGCGTGGCGGCGAGAAGCTTGTCCTGCTCGGGCGTGTCGATGCCGTAATAGTCGGGATGGGTGATCGGCGGCGAGGCGATGCGGAAATGCACTTCGCGGGCGCCCGCGTCGCGCATCATGCGCACGATCTTCACCGACGTGGTGCCGCGAACGATCGAATCGTCGATCAGCACGATGCGCTTGCCGTTGACCACGGCGCGGTTGGCGCTGTGCTTGAGGCGAACGCCGAGCTGGCGGATATGCTGTGCCGGCTCGATGAAGGTGCGGCCGACATAGTGGTTGCGGATGATGCCGAGCTCGTAGGGGATGCCGGATTGCTGCGCGTACCCGATCGATGCCGGCACGCCTGAATCGGGGACCGGAATAACCACGTCGGCCGCGGCCGGCGCCTCGCGCGCGAGCTCGATCCCGCACGTCTTGCGCACGTCGTAGACGCTGCGGCCGCCGATGATCGAATCCGGACGCGAGAAATAGATGTATTCGAAGATACACGGCCGCGGCGGCACCGGCCGAAACGGCTTGTGGGAATGGGCGCCGTCCTCGTCGAAGACGAGAACCTCGCCGTTCTCCACGTCGCGCACGTGATGAGCGCCGATGATGTCGAGCGCGCAGGTTTCCGAGGCAAGGATCGGGCAGCCGTCGAGCGTGCCAAGCACGAGCGGCCGGATGCCGAGCGGGTCGCGCGCGCCGACCAGCTTCTTGTTGGTGAGGCCGACGAAGGCATAGGCGCCTTCGAGCATGCGCAGCCCCTCGACGAAGCGGTCGACGAAACGATTGCGGTGCGAGCGCGCCACGAGGTGCAGGATCACCTCGGTGTCGGTGGTCGACTGCATCATCGCGCCTTCGCGCACGAGCTGACGGCGCAGCGTCAGCCCGTTGGTGAGATTGCCGTTGTGGCCGATCGCGAAGCCGCCGGCGTTAAGCTCGGCGAACAGCGGCTGCACGTTGCGCAAGATCGTTTCGCCAGTCGTCGAATAGCGCACATGGCCGATGGCGGCATTGCCGGGCAGGCGGTCGATCACCTCGCGCCGCGAAAAGGCGTCGCCGACGAGGCCGAGCCGGCGTTCGGAATGAAAACGCTTGCCGTCGAACGAGACAATGCCGGCCGCCTCCTGGCCGCGATGCTGCAAGGCATGCAGGCCGAGCGCGGTAATGGCCGCGGCATCGGGGTGGCCGAAAATGCCGAATACGCCGCATTCCTCGCGCAGCCGGTCCGCGTCGGCATCGAGGAAGGTGTCTGTCACGATCTTCGCCATCTCAGCGCGCCATTCCCCGAGCTTCGAGCAGGTGCTGCATGCCGGAGCGGCTCGAACGATCGTAGCCGACATCGGCACGTCCGGCGGCCGGCGTGTCGATTTCGCCATGCTGGTCGGGCGCAGGCTCGGGGGTTTCGGTGTCCTCGGGCCGTTGCCGTTTCAGCTTCTTCAAAATGGTGGCTTCGGCGTTCTCCGGCAACTGCTCCTTGAGCCAATCGCCGGTGCTGCTAAGCACGACTTTCGACTTCGCGTGCAGGATCCAACCCGGCTTGCCGCGATCGGGGACGAGCCAGTCGAAGAACGTGTAGGCGACGACCACGATCAAGAGGCCGCGCGCCAGTCCGAACAGGAAGCCGAGCGTGCGGTCGAGGGCTCCGACCCGGCTATCCAGCACCATGTCGGAGATCCTCACGGTCAGGACCGTGACCACGAGCAGCGTGCCGAGGAAAATGCCGCCGACGACGGCGACCGCCGCGACGATGTCGTTGTTGAAGTACTGCTTGGCGTATGGGAGCAGCTTGGCATAGCTGTAAAGCGTCGCCACGGCCGCCAGCACCCAGGCGATGATCGAAAGCACCTCGCGCATGAAGCCGCGCACCATGGCGAGGAGCCCCGAAACCAGCATCACCGCGATAAGCATGACGTCGAGGAGGGTGATTGGCATGCTCTGCTGACCCGACCGCTGGTAACGACTCGTCCGACCGTCCGCGCACCGAATCAGGCGCCGGCCCCGCTCTCCTATGACATGCCCGCCGCCGTTTGGCCGCAAGTGTCTGCGACGAGCGACGCCTAGGAAAAATCGCCGCGGAACCCGTTCATGCCGACCGTCCCGCTGCCTGCCGAGTTGGCTGGCGCGAAACGAAATTTTCCGCGGCGTATATAGCTGGGCCGGGCGGGATCGTCACCCGCCTTCTGGCGCGGTCAACAGTTCCATGCCGCGGAGCGTTACGAATTCAGCCGGTGCTTTCCCGGTACAGCCGAATTCAGCGGAGGGCTTGGGTGAAAATGCACCGTTTGCGACTATGGGCGATCGGTCTGTTGTGCGCCTCGGGGGTCGCGGTCGCCGTCCCCGCGGTATTGGCGGCGAGCGGGTGGGGGCCCTTGGTCGACGCTTTCAATGGCACGGGCCTGCGACTTTTCCAGGCATTCGCCAAAACGCCAGGCAATATCGTCATCTCGCCCTATTCGATCGGAACCGCGATGGCGATGGTGCTTGCGGGGGCGCGCGGCGACAACGCGGCCGAGATGGCGAAGGTGCTCGGCCAAAAGCTTCCAGGCGACGAGATCAACGCGGCCAGCGCGGCCGTGCTGGCGAGCCTCAATGGCGCGTCGCCCGCATCCTTCCAGCTGCGCGTCGCCAACGCGCTCATGTTAACCAAGCCGGGCAATGCCATCTCGGAACGCTACATCGCCGTGCTGCGGGAGAAGTACGCGGCCGAGATCTTTCAGGGCGCCGACCTCGCAACGGTAAACGGGTGGGTCAAGGAGAAGACCAACGGAAAGATCGGCTCGATCCTCGACCAGCTCGACGCGATGACGATGCTCGTCCTCCTCGACGCGATCTACTTCAAGGCGCGATGGCAGGCAACGTTCGACGCCGACGCCACGCGGGACGCGGCATTTCACCTCGCCGACGGCGAGGCCCAGGTGCCCACGATGCACCTGCGCGCCGACTTCGCCTTGGCGACACGGCCGGGGTACCAGGCCATTCGTCTGCCCTATGAGGGCGGACGCGTGAGCATGGTGATCGTGGTGCCTGACCCCGGCAACACTGCAACCGCGCAGCGGCTTGACGATGGAGAGATGAAGTCTCTGTTGGCCGCGCTACGCACCCCGCCACGACACGTCGAGCTTGCGTTGCCGCGCTACCACGCAACGTTCAAGTCGAGCCTGGTCGGGATTTTCAAAAGCATGGGCATGCGCCGCGCTTTCGATTTCAAGACGGCCGACTTTTCCGGAATGACCGGAAAGGCCCAGGCGGAGCTGCCTCTGGCCATCGGTCAAATCATGCACGCGGCGGTCATCGACGTAGCAGAGGAGGGGACCGAGGCGGCAGCGGCCACAGCCGCCACCATGGTCGCCAAAGCGATACGGTCGCCGCCGGCTCAGATGTTCCGCGTCGACCGGCCGTTCCTGTTCGCCATCGTCGACGAGACGACAGGGGCCGTGCTGTTCGAGGGAAGGATCGCCGACCCTCGTCAAGCGTCCTGACGGCCGACGCGGCGCAGCGGCGGCGTTCCATCGCGGGCAATGTCGACGACCAGGTTTGCCAGCGTCCCGAGCGTGGAGAGCGAAAAGCCATCGGGGGCCTCGGTGCGCGCCGCCTCGGGAACGATTGCTCTCATGAAGCCGAGCTTCTGCGCCTCCTTGAGCCGTGCCGCGGTCTGCGCTACCGGCCGCACGGCGCCTGACAGCGAGACTTCGCCGAAATAGACCGCGTCCGCGGCAAGAGGCGCATGCGCGAGCGAAGACACCAGCGCGGCGGCCGCGGCGACGTCGGCCGCCGGCTCCTGGATGCGCATTCCGCCAGCGACGTTGAGGTAGACGTCGTGGCCGGAGAGCCGGACGCCGCAGTGCGCCTCGAGTACTGCGAGCACCATGGACAGCCGATTGGGGTCCCAGCCGACGACCGCGCGGCGCGGGGTGCCGAGCGTCGTCGGCGCGACCAGGGCTTGAATTTCCACGAGCAGCGGCCGGGTCCCCTCGATGCCGGCGAAGACCGCCGTGCCGGGGCTGCCGAGCTCGCGTTCGGAAAGAAACAGCTCCGAAGGGTTCGCGATCTCGCGCAAGCCCGCTCCGGTCATCTCGAACACGCCGATCTCGTCGGTCGGGCCGAAGCGGTTCTTGATGGCTCGCAGGATACGGAATTGCTGCGACCCTTCGCCTTCGAACGACAGCACCGCATCGACCATGTGCTCGACCACGCGCGGTCCGGCGATCTGGCCGTCCTTGGTGACGTGGCCGACCAGGATCACGGCCGCGCCCGTGCGCTTGGCGAAGCGGATGAGTTCGCCTGCGGACGCCCGTACCTGCGTGACTGTCCCGGGCGCAGCTTCGACTGCCTGCGTCCACATGGTTTGGATCGAATCGATGACGAGAAGGTGCGGAGCAGTCCCTTGGGAGAGCGTCGCGATAATGTCTTCGACCGAGGTCTCGGCAGCAAGCTCGACCGTGGCGTCGGCGAGGCCGAGCCGTTCCGCGCGCAGCCGCACCTGCGCGACGGCTTCTTCGCCGGAAATATACACCGCGCGGCGATTTCCGCGCGCGAACGCGGCCGCGACCTCGAGCAGCAGCGTCGACTTGCCGATGCCCGGATCGCCGCCGAGCAGCAGCACCGAGCCGCGTACCAGCCCGCCACCGGTAACGCGGTCGAACTCCGCCATGCCCGAGCCCGACCGCGGTGCTTCGTGCGTTTGCCCCTTGAGCGGCTCGATGACGAACAGGCGGCCCTTGTGCCGAGAGCGCGCCGGCGCTGCTGCGCCTTCCTCGACCAGCGTGTTCCAGGCGCCGCAGGCTTCGCAGCGGCCGGCCCAGCGCGGTGATGCGGCGCCGCAACTCTGGCAGACGAAGTTCTGCGCGCGCGCTGCCATGCCACTCGCCTATCTGGCCGGTTCAGGCACCCGATGGACGAGATGGCAGCGACGGCCAAGCCGGGTGAGAATCTCATAGCCGATGGTCCCGGCGGCGGCGGCGACATTGTCGATCGTCGCGCCGGTCCCGATGAACGTCGCCGTGTCGCCCCGGCGGACCTCGCCTTGCGGCGTTTCGGTGATGTCGATGCAGACCAGGTCCATGGAAATGCGGCCGGCGAACGGGCAGCGCTTGCCGGCGACGACGGCGGCGCCGCCGCCGCGGTCGGTTCCACTCCCGGAGCGCATGAGCCCGTCGGCGTAGCCAAGCGCTGCCACGGCGAGGCGCGTGGGGCGTTTTGCGGTCCACATGGCGCCGTAACCGACGGTGTCGCCGGGTCCGACTTCGCGGACCTGCAGGATGCGTCCGGTCAACTCGACGACGCCGCGCATCGGGTTCGGATGTCCGGGTGTGGGGTTGATGCCGTAAAGGGCGGCGCCGGGCCGCACCAGGTCGCAATGCGTCCAGTCACCAAGGAAAATACCGGAGGAATTGGCGAGCGAGGCGGGAACGCCGGGATAGAGCGCGCGGATTTCGCGAAACAGCCGGCTCTGGACATTGTTGAGCGGATGCTCGGCGATCTCGGCGCAGGCGAGATGGCTCATCAGCAGAGTGATGCCGTGATTCTCCATCTGCACGCGCGGCGCAAGCGCCGCCGCTTCCGCCGCGGATATGCCGAGCCGGTTCATGCCGGTGTCGACATGGAGCGCCGCCCCTCCGAGCCAGGCGTGCGCGGCGACGAACGCGTCCCACTCGGCAAGCTCGGTCATGCTGTTGATGACCGGGCGGGCGCGGATCTCGACGAACGCACTCGATCCCTCGTAGGTGAAGCCGTTGAGCACGTAGATCGCGGCCTCCTCGGTGCAGGCACGCACGCGGCGCGCTTCGGCGAGATCGGCCACGAAGAAGGTCTTGCAGCCGGCGTTCGCCAGCGTCGTGGTGACCGGTTCGAGGCCGAGCCCATAGGCGTTGGCCTTGACCACGGCAGCACATTCGCCGGGCACGATCATGCGCGCAAGCGTGCGCCAGTTCAGGTCGATGGCGGAAAGATTGACGGTGAGCGTGCCGCCGGTGCTTTCGGGATCGGCCAAGGGGATCGCCGACTCGGATAGCTGTTCTGCGAGTGTCATGCCGCCTTATGACGGGCGCCGCGGCTGCGGTAAAGCGGCTTCAGGGAACTCCGGCCAGATGAGCGCTGGAGCCGATATTGCAGCGCGCGCGGCTAGAAGCTCGACCGGTGGGCGCTGTCGAGATTGGCGAAACGGGTGACCGCGGCGTCGAACTGCAGTTCGATGGTGCCGGTTGGGCCGTGACGCTGCTTGCCGATGATAACTTCCGCCTTGCCTTCAACGCGGTTGCCTTCAGCCTGCCATTCGTCGAACTTCTCCCGGTTCGACTCGGAGGGCTTGCGCATCTGGTGATAGTATTCCTCCCGGAACACGAACAGCACCACGTCGGCGTCCTGCTCGATCGAGCCCGATTCGCGCAGGTCGGACAACTGCGGCCGCTTGTCGTCGCGCTGCTCGACTTGGCGCGACAATTGTGAGAGCGCCAGCACCGGAATGTTGAGCTCCTTGGCCAGCGCCTTGAGCCGGGTCGTGATCTCGGTGATTTCCTGCACGCGGTTTTCATTGGCGCGGTGGCCGGAGCCTTGCAGGAGCTGAACGTAGTCGATGACCAGAAGATCGAGCCCGCGCTGGCGCTTGAGCCGCCGCGCGCGGGCGGCCAACTGGCCGATCGACAGGCCGCCGGTCTCGTCGACGTAGAACGGCAGATTCTGCAATTCGATCGAGACATCCTTGATCTTTTCGAAATCGGCTTCGTCGATGGCGCCGCGGCGGATCTTGTTTGAGGGAATTCCGGTCTGCTCGGAGATGATGCGGGTGGCGAGCTGCTCGGCCGACATTTCCAGCGAGAAGAAGCCGACGATGCCGCCGTTGACGGTTGCCATGTGTCCGTCGGCGCGGACCTCGCCCGACCACGCCCTGGCGACATTGTAGGCGATGTTGGTGGCAAGCGCGGTCTTGCCCATGCCGGGGCGGCCGGCAAGGATGACCAGGTCGGAGGGCTGCAGCCCCCCCATCCTCGAATCGAGATCGGTCAGCCCGCTCGCCAGACCGGAAAGGCTGCCGTCGCGCTGATAGGCGCGCGCCGCCATGTCGACGGCCGTGGTGAGCGCCTGCGCAAACCGCTGGAAGCCCGTTTCGTAGCGGCCGGTCTCGGCAAGCTCGTAGAGCTTGCGCTCGGCGTCCTCGATATGGGCCTGCGGCGTCGCGTCGACCGGCGCGTCGAAGGCGAGGTTGACCATGTCCTCGCCGATGGCGATCAGGTCGCGGCGGATCGATAGATCGTAGACCGTGCGCCCGTAGTCCTCGGCGTTGATGATCGTCGTCGCTTCGGCGGCAAGCCGCGCTAGGTATTGATTGACGCTGAGCCCGGCGATGTCGAAATCGGCCGGCAGGAAGGTTTTCAGCGTGACCGGCGTCGCCAGCTTGCCGGCGCGGACAAGGCCGCTGGCAAGCTCGAAAATGCGCTGATGGATCGGTTCGAAGAAGTGCTTCGGCTCAAGGAAATCAGAGATACGGTAGAACGCCTCGTTGTTGACCAGTATAGCGCCGAGCAGTGCCTGTTCGGCCTCGATGTTGTGCGGCGCCGTGCGGAATGTCGGTTCCGCGGGAGCCTGCTTGCGTGCGGTCGAATCGAATACTGGCATGGTCGCGGTGAGAGGAGTCGCGTGCTATGGCCGATTTGCGGCGAATGACCGCAATGCGGCGCGGGGGTCGGTATGGATTCACTCGACATCGCGGATCACTCAACGACCGGCGCACGCGCCGGATCGGCAACAGTTGCACTCAACCACGAACGTGTCGTCGATAGTCGAGCCGGCCGAGCATGGGAAATGCTCATTGCGGCTTTCCCCGCTACCCACCGCCGCAAGGTGAGCAACCGGCCCGTCGCACAGTCGGCGCTTGACGGCGTATTGCGGCGTTCGCGCGCCCGCCGCGTTATTCTCCGGCGAGTCGCAACGGCGCGGAGTAGCCGGCTTCGATCGCGCGCAGCCGCGCTTCCTCCTGACCGATATAGTCGCGGGTCTGCGGTACGACGCCTTTGCGCTTCGCCATCTGGATCTGGAAGACGACCATGTCGCTCTCGCGGAAGGCCATCTCGGAAGACGCGAGATAGAACTCCCACATGCGCACGAAGCGCTCGTCGTAGAGCCGCTCGGCTTCCTCGCGGTGGGCGAGGAAGCGTGCGCGCCACGCCTTGAGCGTCTCGGCATAGTGGAGCTGCAGAATTTCGACGTCGGTGACGACGAGTCGCGCCCGCTCGATCGCCGGCAGCACCTCCGAGAGTGCCGGGATATAGCCTCCTGGAAAGATGTATTTGGCAATCCAGGGATTGGTAACCGCCGGCGAGCTGCTGCGCCCGATCGTGTGCAGGAGGAAGACGCCGTCGTCGCCGAGAAGCTGCACGCATTTGCGGAAATAGGTGTCGTAGAAGCCGACGCCGACGTGCTCGAACATGCCGACCGAGACGATGCGGTCGAAGCGGCCGCCAACGTCGCGGTAATCCTCGAGCCGGAAGCTTGCTTGCTGGGCCTGCCCGCGCTCCAAGGCTCTTTCGGTCGCGCGCGCGTGCTGCTCCTTCGATAGCGTGATGCCGGTGACGCGCGCCTTGGCGGTCTCGGCGAGGTAGAGGGCGAGGCCGCCCCAGCCGCATCCGATATCAAGCACCGTCGCCCCGGGGGCGACGCGCAGCTTCGCGGCGAGGTGACGCCTCTTGGCGAGCTGGGCGTCGTCGAGCGACTGACGCTCGGACTCGAAATAGGCGCAGCTGTATTGCTGATCGGCGTCGAGGAAGAGCTGGTACAGCCGCCCGTCGAGATCGTAGTGGTGCGCCACGTTCCGTCGTGAGCGTGAGCGCGGGTTGAATTGCTGCACGCGGCGGAACGAGTGGCGGATCGCCCGCGGCGGCAACGCCCAAGTCGGCGCCGCGATACGTTCCTGCCGGAACAGGATTTCCAACAAGTCCGCGATCGAGCCGCGTTCGACGACCAGACTGCCGTCCATATACGCTTCGCCGAGCCGGAGCTCGGGATCGAGCAACACCGCACGCTGGGCCGTTGCGTTGGCAAGTCGGACCGATACGGGTGCGCCGCTGCCGTCACCGAATGTGTAGACGTTGCCGGCCGCCGTAGTGACGTCAAGCGAACCTTGGCGAATAAACCGACTGAGAAAGATCGAGAGCAACCGGTCCATGCTCGCCTCCACGCTCTACCGGTCTGCGACCGCCACGGTGACGGTCGGCGCCAGACCAAGCCGCGCGCTGCTTGCACCCGTTCGCCTGACGTTCTGCGCAGGCGCGGCTTCGGGGCTTGCCGTCATTAAAACAAAATCCTCCTTGACCACGCAAGCGATCCCGCCCCGCGCGGGAGGCTCTGCTCGCATTGCCGCAGTTTTGCGGTAAGCATGGGCGGGGCGCATGGGAAGTTGAGGAGGTCAGGGTGACCAGGCGTTTTGCTGCCGTGATCGGCCTCGTTGCGGGATTGGGTCCGGCCATGGCGCATGCCCAGACCAATATCGACCAGGGCAAAACGCCGGCGCAGATTTTCGCCAATGACTGCGCAGCTTGCCACAAGCCCACGCGTGCCCTGGCGAACGGCAAGAATCGCTTCGCGCTGACGGAGTTTCTGCGCGAGCACTATACGACGAGCCGTGAGCAGGCCGCGGGACTTGCTGCCTACGTGCTCGGCGCCGGGTTCGGAGCGAAGCCGGCTAACGAGCCCCCGAAATCGACAAAGGCTGAGGAAGAGACGCCGGCCGCCGCCAAGCAGCAAAAGCCGACCGAGGAAGCGGCAAAGCCCGAGGAAGAGCCGGCCACCGCGGAGGACCCGAACTCCAATCCGCCCGGACGCCGGCCGGCGGCAAGCCGAAACGACCGCCGGCAGGCCAATACAACCGCCACGCGAGATCGCCGCCGGGGGGCCGAACCCGTGCGCGAGGACCCTGCCGGGGGCGAGACCCCGCTCGCGGAGCCGGCTTCGACGAGCGCAGCCGGCCAAGCGGTCGCCGAACCGGGCGAACCCGCGGCGGTCCCGCGCGACGATATTCCCGACTGAGGATAGGCTCGGCGATCAGCCCTTGTCGGCTGGAGCGGTACTCTCGGCGGTCGGCTCGGCGTCTTCTCCAGCGCGGGGCGGCTGTGCCGCCTCGGGCTCGAAGAAGGCCTCCGCCGCCAGCGCCGCGGCTTCTTGTTCCGTCGGCTCTTCCCGCATCCGCGTCACGTCCTCGCCGCGCTCGATACGCCCCGCTTCGTCGTTGTTGCGGGCAACGATGATGCTGATCGAACTCTCGATCTCCGGGTGCAAGGACAGCGGTACGCGGTGCTTGCCGATCGTCTTGATCGGGGTATTGAGGGCGATCTGATTGCGGCTCACGTTGAAGCCGGCCGCGCCGAGCAGGCCGACCAGGTCCCGCGGCGACACCGAGCCGAACAGCTGACCCGCCTCCGAGGCCTGACGGAGAACCGTAAAGCTCTTGCCGTCGATCGTGGCGGCGACTTGCGCAGCCTCGCCCTTGAGCGCCAGCGAGCGTGCAGCGAGTTCGCTCTTCATGGCTTCAAAGCGGGTACGGCTCTCCTCGGTGGCGCGTAGCGCCTTGCCGCGCGGCAGCAGGAAATTGCGCGCGAAGCCGTCCTTGACGCGGACGACTTCGCCCATCTGGCCCAGCCTCGGGACCCGCTCCAGCAAGATCACTTCCATCTCGGTTCTCCTTGGCGGCCGCGTCGGCTGATCATCAATACGCGCCACCGTCGCCTTAACGGATCACATAGGGCAGCATCCCCAGGAAGCGCGCCCGCTTGATCGCTTGAGCAAGTTCGCGCTGCCTCTTCGCCGAAACCGCCGTGATGCGGCTCGGCACGATCTTGCCGCGTTCGGACACGAACCGCTGCAGCAACTTGACGTCCTTGTAGTCGATCTTAGGCGCATTGCCCCCCGAGAACGGGCAGCTCTTGCGGCGGCGGAAGAAAGGACGCCGCCCGCCTCCGCTTTGCGGTGACATGGCCATCGTCATTCCTCCGTCGTCGTCGTGGTTTCAAGTTCTTCCGCGCCCTCGCGCGGACGCCGCTCGCGGTCGCGCGGGCGATCGCCGCGCTCGCCCCGGTCCCCGCGATCACCCCGGTCGCTTCGGTCCCCGCGGTCGCCACGGCGTTCGTCGCGGTCGCGGTCGCGCTCCGCCCGGCGCATCATCGCCGACGGGCCTTCCTCGTGCTCGGCGACACGGATGGTGAGGTAGCGCAGCACGTCCTCGTTGAGGCGCTCCAACCGCTCGACCTCGTTGATCGCCGCCGACGGCGCATCGAGATTCATCAGCGTGAAATGCGCCTTGCGGTTCTTGCGCAATCGATAGGAGAGGGATTTCACTCCCCAATATTCGGTCTTGGCCACCTTTCCGCCGAGACCTTCGACGACACCTTTCAGGTGCGCGGTCAATTCCTCGACCTGCTGCGCGCTTGCGTCTTGGCGCGCAAGGTAGACGTGTTCGTAGAGCGGCATGGGCTGCCCCTTCCTGCGTTGCCTCGCTCGCCCCGGCGCCAAGCCCCTCGAGCCCTTCGGGAAAGGCTCGAATGCTCTGAAGGCGGGGACACCGGACGCCGGACCCTGCGGTCCTGCCGCGCCAGACGATCGCCGCACGTTCGGTCGGAAAGCCGGTAACCGGTTTTCCAGGAACATGCGCACGGGCGCAGTCGTTCGTTCAGCCCCCGGCCGGGGTCGAGCGGAAGCGCGCTATATACGCGGACCGCAGGGAAACGCAAGCGCACGGCTCGCCGGGCGCCGTTGTCGTCGAGCGCTGCGAGGCGCGGGCGTTGCCGACACGCTTAAGCGTGCGGGTGCGTCAGGTGTGGTTGTTGGCTGGCCCCCTGCGGGGGTGTCTCCGTCAGCAAGGTGCCGCCGTGATCGTCGAGCCGTGGTGACGAAGGTGCCGGCCATGTGGTTGCCCAGAAATGCGATGCTTGCGTCATGGCGGCCGTCGCTCACCGTCAGCGTGCCGCCGGTTCCAGTTGTTAGTTCCTCACCGGCTCCCGGCCTTCTTGACACTGCCGCGCCCGCGGTATCTCTCGCCCTCTTGCAAGGGGCAAGCGGGCAAATGGCGGCGGCATTCGTATTTCCCGGGCAGGGCAGTCAGGCTGTCGGCATGGGCCGGGCACTTGCCGACGCGTTTGCTCCCGCGCGCCGCGTGTTCGAGGAGGTCGACGCGGCGCTCGGGGAACGGCTCAGCAACACGATCTGGAACGGGCCGGCGGAAACGCTCACCCTCACCGAAAACGCGCAGCCCGCGCTGATGGCGGTATCGCTCGCCGTCCTGCGCGTGCTCGAGACCGAGGCCGGCGTCGATCTCGGGCGCGATGCAGCCTTCGTTGCCGGCCACTCGCTCGGCGAATATTCGGCTCTCGCCGCCGCGGAGGCGATCACCGTTGCCGAGGCCGCCCGGCTTTTGCGCATCCGCGGCCGCGCCATGCAGACGGCGGTACCGGTCGGGGTCGGGGCGATGGCGGCGCTCATCGGTGTTGAATTCAGTGAAGCCGAGGCGATCGCCGCCGAGGCAGCCGGCGCAGGGGTCTGCTCAGCGGCGAATGACAACGGCGCCGGACAGGTCGTCCTGTCGGGCGAGAAGTCGGCAGTGGAGCAGGCCGTCGAGATTGCCAAGGACCGTGGCGTCAAGCGGGCGATGATGCTGCCGGTGTCCGCTCCGTTTCATTGCTCGCTGCTGCAGCCGGCCGCCGACGCGATGGCCGAGGCGCTCGCGACGGTCGCTGTCAAGCCGCCGCGCGTGCCGGTCGTCGCCAACGTCCTGGCGCAGCCGATCAGCGAACCGGCAATGATCGTGCGTTGCCTGGTCGAGCAGGTGACCGGCACCGTTCGCTGGCGCGAATCGGTCCAGTTCATGGTGCAGGCAGGCGTCACGGCCTTTTACGAGGCCGGCGCCGGCAAGGTGCTCGCCGGACTGATCAAGCGGATCGCCGAAACGGCCAACGTGTCCTCGATCGGTACGCCCGAGGACATCGCCCGGTTCAAGGCCACACGCGGCTGAGCTGGCAGGCGAGCGGGAGGATGTCATGTTCGAACTCACCGGCAAGAATGCGCTGATCACCGGGGCCACCGGACCGATCGGCACCAGCATCGCCCGCGTCCTCCATGCCCAGGGTGCGGCGGTCGCCATCTCCGGCACGCGGCGCGAAGTCCTCGACCGCCTGGCCGCCGACCTCGGCGGCCGTGTCCACGTCCTGCCCTGCAATCTCGCCGACAGCGCCGATACCGACGCGCTGGTGCCGCGCGTCGAGGAAGCGATGGGTCAGCTCGACGTACTCGTCGCCAACGCCGGGGTGACGAAGGACAATCTGTTCGTGCAATTGCGCGACGAGGACTGGGAGCAGGTGATCGCCATCAATCTGTCGGCGACGTTCCGCCTCGCGCGTGCCGCCGTCCGCGGCATGATGCGCCGCCGCTTCGGCCGCGTCATCGCCATCACCTCGGTGGTCGGCAGCACCGGCAATCCCGGACAGGCCAACTACGTTGCCGCCAAGGCCGGAATTACCGGCATGATCAAGGCGATCGCGCAGGAATATGCAAAGCGCGGGGTCACCGCCAATTGCGTGGCGCCCGGCTTCATCGTCACGCCGATGACCGACAAGCTCAACGACAAGCAGCGCGAGACGATCATGGCGAAGATTCCGGCGAGCCGCGCCGGCACCGTGGAAGAGGTGGCCGCCGCGGTCGCCTTTCTCGCCTCCAATGAGGCCGCCTATGTGACCGGCCAGACCTTGCATGTGAATGGCGGGATGGCAATGATTTGAAGGCGATAGGGCCTATACCGATCACCCGCGGCTGTGCTGGTCAACGCGGGGGAAGTGTGGTAACCGAACCGCGACTGGGCTGGGGACCGGAACGCCGGAGCGCGGGGAGTGAGCGTCCGCCTCTGATCGGTGTCGACCCGCGGCCGTCGCCCACGACGACGGGACCGAATTTTTGACCTGGGTCGCGTTGAAAGATGAGGTTGGAACGATGAGTGATATCGGCGAGCGGGTGAAGAAAATCGTCGTGGAGCATCTCGGCGTCGAGCCCGACAAGGTGACGGAGGCCGCCAGCTTCATCGACGATCTCGGCGCCGACAGCCTCGATACGGTCGAGCTCGTCATGGCCTTTGAGGAAGAATTTGGTTGCGAGATACCCGACGACGCGGCCGAAACCATTCTCACCGTGGGCGACGCCATCAAGTTCCTCGAAAAGAACGCGAAGAGCTGACGGCATTCCCGGCCTGCCTCGCGATGCCGCGCGCGGCAGTGACGTCCGCGCGCCGCCGGAGGCGGGCGGAGTTTGATCGGTGGGCTTTGCGGGGGTGTTGTTGGATGCGACGGTGCCGGGAGCGCCGATGATGCGACGTGTGGTGGTCACGGGTCTTGGCATGATGACGCCGCTTGCCTGCGGCGTCGAGGCCACCTGGCAGCGGCTGCTCGCCGGCGAGAGCGGCATCAGGCGCATCGCGAAATTCGAGGTCTCCGATCTTCCCTGCCGCATCGCCGGTGAGATTCCGCGCGGCGACGGCTCCAATGGCACATTCAACGCCGACGATTGGATGGAGCCGAAGGAACAGCGCAAGGTCGACGACTTCATCCTCTACGCGATGGGCGCCGCGAAACAGGCGCTCGACGACGCTGACTGGCATCCGCGCGAGTACGAGGATCAGGTCGTGAGCGGCGTACTCATCGGTTCCGGCATCGGCGGCATCGAAGGCATCGCGGAAACTGCGGTCCAATTGAAGGAGCGGGGCCCGCGCCGGATATCGCCGTTCTTCATTCCCGGCCGCATCATCAACCTCGCTTCCGGCTATGTGTCGATTGCCCATTCCCTGAAGGGGCCCAATCACGCGGTCGTCAGCGCCTGTTCGACCGGCGCTCACGCCATCGGCGACGCCGGCAGGCTGGTCGCGCTCGGGGACGCCGACGTGATGGTCGCGGGCGGCACTGAATCTCCGGTGAGCCGCATCTCGCTCGCCGGCTTCGCCGCTTGCCGCGCGCTCTCAACCGGATTCAACGAAACGCCCGAGCGCGCCTCGCGGCCTTACGACCGCGCCCGCGACGGATTTGTCATGGGCGAAGGCGCGGGCACGGTCGTTCTCGAAGAGTATGAACACGCGAAGCGGCGTGGCGCCCGCATCTACGGCGAACTCGTCGGCTACGGCCTATCCGGCGACGCCTACCACATCACCGCGCCGGCCGAGGATGGCGACGGCGCGCTGCGCTGCATGAAAGCTGCGCTGCGCCGGGCCGACATGTCGCCGGCGGATATCGACTACATCAACGCTCATGGCACTTCGACTCCGCTCGGCGACGAAGTCGAGCTCAAGGCGGTGGAGCGGCTGGTCGGCAATTCGGCCAGCCAGATCGCCATGTCGTCGACGAAATCCTCGATCGGCCACCTGCTCGGCGCGGCGGGCGCCGTGGAGGCGATCTTCTGCCTCTTGGCGCTCCGCGATCAGGTGGCGCCGCCGACCATCAATCTCGACAACCCCTCCGTGGTGACGCCCATCGATCTCGTGCCGCACAAGGCGAGCAGCCGCTCGATCAACGTGGCGCTGTCGAACTCCTTCGGCTTCGGCGGCACCAATGCTTCGCTCGTTTTCCGGCGATTGCAGGAATAGTGCGGCCGATTCACTGTTTTGCCATATTTGCTCCGCACTCGCCTGCGACGCAGTATGGCGGGTTGCCTGTTGCGCTACCGAACGGGCAATGCGGGAGAACCGGCGAGCATTCGCCCGCTGGATGGGGGCTCGCCTACATCGCCGATCATGCATAGTGCCAGAGTGGATACGCGGCGGTGACTGGATCCGACCCGCCACCCAGGGGCAAGGAGCGCGCTGCCGCGCGTCTGCGCGGCGCACCGTCGCGCGCCGCCAACAAGGCGGAGGCGAAGGCACGTAGCGCAACGCCTGCCGCTGAACCGCCGGAACCGCCGCCCGCTCCTACGCCCAAACCGGCGAAGCCTCCTGCCGCCACGCCGGAGCCGACACGGACGCGCGTCGCCACAACGGGCGCGGCCAAGCCCGAGCGAGCCGCGGCTGGCCCGCGACAACAGCGCAGTCTGACGACGAGCAACGAGAAGCCGTCCAACGGCGCAGCGGTCCGTCCGAAGAACGGGAATGGCGGCGTGCCCGTTGCGTCCTCGAACATCCGGGCGCGGGGTCCGGCCGACCCGCCGGCGCGGCGCCGCCTGCCCCCGGCCGACACTTATCCATCTCTGTCGGAGCGGCTGTTGAACGAGCCCGACGCCCGGCCGACGAACGCGAAGAATTCCGCGCTCATCACCCCGCGCAGTCCGCGGACCGCGCTCGAGCCTGACCCAGTCGCGATGCCAGCCAAACCCTCCAAGCGTGTGCGGCACCCCTTTGTCATCATCGGCAATGCGATCATCAGCATCTTCGTGCTGGCGGCGCTGATGGGCGGCGTGGTGCTCGTGTCCGGCAAGCAGCGGTTCGATGTGCCGGGCCCCTTGGCTGAGGATCGCGTCGTCAACATCCCGCGCGGTTCCGGCATCCGCGAGATTGCCGACGTGCTGCTGCGCGAAGGTGTCATCGACCAGCCGTGGGTGTTTGTCGGCGGCGTGCTCGTGCTCAAGGCGCGTGAGGACCTCAAGGCCGGCGAATATCAGTTCAAGGCGCATGCCAGCCTGCGCGAAGTGGTCGCCACCATCGTCGAAGGCCGCGTGGTGACGCACCAGCTCACCGTCCCGGAAGGGTTGACCTCCGAACAGATCGTCGCCCGGCTCGGCGACGGCGACATCCTGACCGGCAACATCAAGGAGATTCCCCGCGAGGGGACGCTGCTTCCCGACACCTACAATTTCACCCGCGGGACGACCCGCGAACAGGTGATCCAGCGCATGCAGCAGTCGCAGCAACGCGCGCTCAAGGAAATCTGGGATCGCCGGTCCCCCGACCTGCCGATCAAGACGCCGGAGCAGCTCGTCATCCTTGCGTCCCTGGTCGAGAAGGAGACCGCCAAGCCGGAGGAGCGCACGCGCGTCGCCGCGGTGTTCGTCAATCGGCTGAAGCAGAAGATGCGACTGCAATCCGACCCGACCATCATCTACGGTCTGGTCGGCGGCAAGGGCACGCTCGGCCGGCCGATCATGAAGAGCGAGATCGAGCAGCCGACGCCGTACAATACCTACCAGATCGACGGCCTGCCGCCGGGGCCGATCGCCAACCCGGGCCGCGCCTCGCTCGAGGCCGCAGCCAGTCCGGCGCGCACGCGCGAGCTCTATTTCGTCGCCGACGGCACCGGCGGCCATGCGTTCGCCGAAAGCTACGAGCAGCACCAGAAGAACGTCTCGCGGCTGCGGCTTCTCGAAGCCGAGCACAAGGAGCAGCCTCCCGCTGACCCCCAGTCGACCGCATCGCAGCCGCCGGCATCGGCGCCGGCCGCTCCATCGCCGCAACGCCGCCGCCGCAATTAGACCGCGTCGGCAAACCTGAGACGATCGCAATCAGCTTCCATGCCCGGCCTTGTGACGGTGAAAAGCCACCGCTAAGGTCGACGCGATTTTTTGCTTTTTGCCGCGGAGACCGACGTTCCATGGCGCTGTCGAGCATGACCGGATTTGCTCGCGGCCATGGCACATGCGGCCCCTATGCCTGGGCCTGGGAGGTCAAATCGGTCAACGGCAAGGGGCTCGATCTGCGACTGCGCCTGCCGCCCGGTTGGGACGCGATCGAGGCGCCGGTACGTGCCCGCGCTGCGGAAAGCCTGGCGCGCGGATCGGTTCAAGCGAACCTGACCGTGGAGCGGAGCGGCGCGCTGCCGGTCGTGCGTGTCAATACGGCAGTACTCGAGGCAGTCCTGGCGACGGCGCAGGCGCTTGCGCCGCGCATCGAAACCGCGCCGCCCTCGCTCGACGGCCTGCTCGCGCTCAAAGGCGTGATGGAGGTCGGCGAGGCTGAGGAACGTGAGGAGGAGCGTCGCGCCGCCGAGAAGGCGGCGATCGAGGGCTTCGCCGGCGTCATCGCTGCGCTCACGGAGATGCGCGGCCGCGAGGGCATGGCGCTCGGACGGGTCTTGGCGGCGCGGCTCAGCGAAATTGCCGCCCTGGCGCAACGCGCCGAGCTCGCACCCGGCCGGCGCCCCGAGGCGATCAGGATACGCCTCGCCGAGCAGGTCGCGGCGCTCCTGGCGCAATCCGAACGCTTCGATGCGGACCGGCTGCATCAGGAAGCGATCCTGATCGCGGTCAAGGCCGACGTGCGCGAGGAGCTTGATCGCCTAGCGGCGCATGTCGCGCAGGCGGAGCTTCTGATCGGGCAGGGCGGTCCGATCGGCCGCCGCCTCGATTTTCTCGCGCAGGAGCTCAACCGCGAAGCCAACACGCTCTGCGCCAAGGCGAGCGACGTCGAGCTCACCAATATCGGCTTGGAGCTCAAGGCCGCGGTCGAGCAGTTCCGCGAGCAGGTGCAGAACGTGGAATAGGGCATGGCGCGTTTGGCCCGAAATCGAAGGAAGATTGCCCGCCGCGGCCTCATGCTCGTCCTGTCCTCGCCTTCGGGCGCCGGCAAGACGACGCTTTCGCGCATGCTGCTCAAGGCCGATCGCAACGTCGAACTCTCGGTGTCGGTGACCACGCGTCCGCAACGCCGCGGCGAGACCGAGGGACACGACTATCATTTCATCTCGCCGTCGCGGTTCGAGGAGATGGTGAAGGCCGGCGAGCTTCTCGAATGGGCCGATGTCTTCGGATACCGCTACGGCACGCCGCGGCGGCCCGTCGAGAAGGCGTTGCGTGCCGGCCGCGACGTGCTGTTCGACATCGATTGGCAGGGCACGCAGCAGCTGCGCGAGAAGGCGCGCGACGATCTCGTCAGCGTCTTCGTCTTGCCGCCGGCAGTGAAGGAACTGGAGCGGCGGCTCAAGCGCCGCGCCCAGGACAGCAAAGACATCATCCGTTCGCGCATGGCCAAGGCCGCGGGCGAGATGAGCCATTGGCCGGAATACGATTACGTCATCGTCAACCGCGAGAAGGCCGAAGCCTTCGCCGAGGTGCGCGCCATCCTCGCTGCGGAACGGGTGCGGCGCGAGCGGCAGATCGGCCTTTCAGATTTCGTGCGCTCGCTGCAGGCGCAACTGTGACCGAGGCTCGGGGCCGACCGTGATGCAGCCCGTCCCCCTTGCTCGTCCCGCACCGGCCTGCCGCTTCGCAGATATCAGTCACTGCCCCGCAATGGTGAAACGAGACAGGCCGCGGATCGCAGTCACGGCCGGCGCGACAGGACCGCCTTGGCGACGTCGCCCACAGCCTCGACCGATTCGCCGCAATCCGAGAAGCAGACGATGCGGCACGGGCATGCTTCCAGGCC
Organism: uncultured Alphaproteobacteria bacterium; assembly: GCA_963833665.1. Taxonomy (GTDB): domain Bacteria; phylum Pseudomonadota; class Alphaproteobacteria; order Rhizobiales; family Xanthobacteraceae; genus BOG-931. The sequence continues at coordinate 65,721 of CAWHZA010000032.1, forward strand.
CTCGTAGCGCCACGGGAAGGCACCGATGAGAAAGCGCTGGTTCAGCACCTTCTCGATGTCGCCGCCGACATTCTCGGCATGGATCAAACCCTCCTGGAACGCGTAGCTGTGGAAGGGAAAGATGTTCTCGGTGACCCGGCGGCCCGACTTCTTGTGGACGTAGGTGTAGTCGCCAAAAAACTCCTCGCAGGTGGCTCCCACCCGCTGCTCGAAGCGCTTGGCGATGTCTGGCCGCATCATGCGGATCGACGTGTTCATCGAGTGGTCGGCGGAGCCGCAATCGATCCCAAACCACTTGATCTTCTTCTTGAGCATCCACTCGAGCAGCTCGATCTTGCCGCCAGGGTGCATGCAGAAATAGCGCACCAGATCCTGGCGCGGCTGTCCTTCCCAGTAGCGGTGCCAGCCGGTGTGGATGATGAGGATGTCGCCGTCGCGGACCTCGACCGGAGCTGCCTCGATCATCTCCGGGGTGATGACGGCCCAGTCGTCCATGTGCCGCGACACGTCGATCACCGCGCCGGCTCCGACCAGGAAATCCAGCGGATAGGAGGCCATGTCGCCCATGCCGTCGGTTCCGTGCATGGCGCCGTCGATGTGAGTGCCGACGTGCAGGGCGGTATCGATCCGCTGCGCGACGATCATTTTCGTCTGCAGGTTCTGTGCGTAGTACATCTGATTGCCGGCGTAGCCGACCCAACCCGGCGTATGCACGTTCATCAAATGGCTCAGATCGACAATCTTCATCGTGGCGCCTGCCGGCTAGGCGACCTGTCCGGATGCCCGCAACAGCGGCGGTCTCGCGGCGTCGACCTGCCGCTGCCATTCGTCGAGCAGGTCGCGGCTCTCGACGACGAGCCCGATATGCAGCGAGATCATCTTCAGCGCGGCGTCCTCCATGTCTTCATTGGTGCCGCGCACGAGATCCTGGGCGACGGTGACGCGGTATCCGAAATTGCTGGCGTCGAAGGCGGTATTGAGGACGCAACAATCGGTCATGCAGCCGTTGAGCACCAGCCGCTTCACGCCCATGTTGCGCAGAAGGAAGTCAAGATCGGTCGGGTAGAATGCCGATAAGCGTTTCTTGGTCGCCACGACATAGTCGCGGTCCGCGACTTCGGTCACGAACTGCGTCCAGCGGCTGCCCTCCAGCGCGTGCTGATCGGAATTGGGAATGGGACCGACGTGCAGCGGGAAGACAAAGCGCCAGGCTGATTTGACCCCGTTGACGTCGTCGGCGCCGTCGCGGCGCAGGACGCTCTTTATGTGGATGATGGGCACGTTCAGCGCGCGGGCCGCGGCGTGGAAGCGATTGACGCCCTCGACCACCTCGCGGGCGCGGGGAGCAGGGCAGGGGCAATCCGGCGTGTCCGCCAGATGGCCTTGGTGCAGGTCGATCGACACGACAGCCGTATCGACAACCGAGACGAATTCGTCGAAGCCCTGCGAGAGGGGTCGTCTTTTGCCGTACACGAAAGCGTCCATCGTGCGCTCCTTCGCTTGCATTGCACGCTAGACCGTCAGCACGGTGCGGCCGACGACGCGGCCGGCGCGCAGATCGTCAAGCGCCGCCTGCGCTTCCTCGAGCGGCCGGTCCCGGGTCGTGATCGGCGCGATCTTTCCCGAGCACGCCAGCTCGATCAGCTCACGCGCCTCGGCGAGCGTACCGGTCAGTGTGCCCTCGATGGTCACGGCCTTGATCGCGAACATAGCCACCGGCATGGCGAAGGTACCGCCGAGAAGGCCGGTCACCACGACCTTGCCACCGCGGGCGAGGACGCCGGTCGCGAACTGCAAGGATTTCTCCGAGCCGGCGAAGTCGCAGGCCGCCATCACCCCGCCGCCGGTCGCCGCCATGATAGCCTTGCGCGCCTGCGGATCGGATGGATCGAAGGCCTGTGCCGCGCCGGCGGCGAGCGCCGCATCGCGCTTTGCGGCGTCGATGTCGGCGACGATCGGCGGCTGGCGAAACAGCGTGTGCGCGATCGCGAGCCCCATCATGCCGACGCCGCCAAGCCCGACGAGCAGGACCGGGCCGCGCTCCGGCCGGCCGCCAAGCCGCTTGAGCGCCGAATAGGCGGTCAAGCCCGAGCACATCAGCATTCCCGCAAAGGCGGCCGAGAGCGGCGCGTAGTCGAGGAGATAGCGCGCATGCGGAACCAGCACATGGGTGGCGTAGCCGCCGTCGGCGGCAACTCCGAGATGACGATGCGCCGAGCAGAGGTTTTCCTCGCCGGCGCGGCAGGCGGCGCAGGTGCCGCAGCCAATCCAGGGGTAGACCGCAACGCGGCGGCCGATGATCTCCGGGTCGGCCGCCTCTCCCGCGCTTTCGATCACGCCGGCGATCTCATGGCCGAGCGTGAACGGCAGCTTGCGGCCGGCGGTGACGTCGAGCCTTTTGTCGTTGCCGAGCGCGAAATAGCCGTCCTGCAGGTGCAAGTCGGAATGGCACACGCCGCAGCGCTCGATGCGCAAGAGCACTTCGTTGCCGCGGGGTGCCGGACAGTCGACGACGGTTTCGCAGAGCGGTTGGCCGTAGGCGACGAGCGATTGACGGCGCATCTGGGTCATGGTGGTCCGCTCCTCCCCGCATCATGCGCCGGCGCCGGCCTTGAACCCGCGCCGCGCTGCGACCGCCCGCGCGAGCGATACGAAGCCGGCGACGGAAATGTCCTCGGCCCGCGCCGTCGGGTCAAGGCCGGCCGCCGCGATCAATGCCGTCGTGTCGCCGCCGAGCGGGCGCAGGCTTTGGCGCAGCATCTTGCGGCGCTGGCCGAAGGCGGCCTGGGTTGCCGTCTCGAGGCTCGCGCGATCGCAGGGCAACGGCGCCGCCAAAGGCGTGAGCCGTACCAGCGACGAGGTGACCTTCGGCGGCGGCACGAAGGCCGAAGCGTTGACGTCGAACAGGATGCGCGCGGTGCAGCGCCATTGCACCAGCACCGACAGCCGGCCGTAGGTTTTCGAGCCCGGTGCCGCCACGATGCGCTCGGCGACTTCACGCTGGAACATGAGGACGGCCCCATCGTACCAGGGCGGCCACGGCTCGACGCATACCCAGGAGACGAGCAGGGCGGTCGCGATGTTGTAGGGCAGATTGGCGACGATGCGCACGGGACCGTGATCGAAACGGCTCTGCGGGTCGAACGTCAGCGCGTCCGCTGCGACGATGTCGAGCCGGCCGGGATAGCGCTCGGCGATTTCGCGCAAGGCGGCGATCGCGCGCTCGTCGCGCTCGACGGCGATGACGCGGGCGGCGCCGAGCGCGAGCAAAGCGCGCGTCAGGCCGCCCGGTCCGGGGCCGACTTCGAACACCGTGGCGCCCGCGAGCTCTCCCGCTGACCGCGCGATGCGAGCGGCGAGATTGAGATCGAGCAGGAAATTCTGCCCGAGCGATCTCCTGGCGATGAGACCGTGCCGGCGGATGACCTCGCGCAGCGGCGGCAGGCCGTCGGGCGCGGCGGTCACGACGCGGCGAGCGGCGCCCGCTTGTCCGCCATGGCAAGCCGCGCCGCCAGCCGCAGGGCCGCAACAAGGCTCGTCGCGTCGGCGGTGCCGGTGCCGGCGATGTCGAAGGCGGTGCCGTGGTCCGGCGAGGTGCGCACGAACGGCAGGCCGAGCGTGATATTGACGGCGTGGTCGAAAGCAAGCGTCTTGATCGGGATCAGCGCCTGGTCGTGATACATGCACAAAGCGGCATCGTAGCTCGCGCGGGCGCGTTGGTGGAACAGCGAGTCGGCGGGCAGCGGACCGCGGACATCGATGCCGTCGGCTTTGAGCCGCGCGACGGCCGGCGCAACGATCGCGCGGTCCTCTTCGCCGAGCGTACCTTCTTCGCCGGCGTGGGGATTGAGCCCGGCTACGGCGAGCCGTGGCCGTGGAATGCGGAACCGGCCGGCCAGATCGCGGGCTACGATGCGCCCGGTCTCGATCACTAGCTCGGTCGACAGATGTGCGAAGATTTCGCGCAGCGGCAGATGGATCGTCACCGGCACGACCGCCAGCTCGGGCGACCACAACATCATGACCGGCCTTTGCCACTTGCCGGTCGTCTCCTGCGCCAGCGTCGCCAAAAATTCGGTCTGCCCCGGCTCGGCGAAACCCCAGCTATAGAGGACATTCTTCGCCACCGGACTGGTAACCACCGCGGCGGCGGCGCCGGAGAGGACGTCGGCGACCGCGCGGCGCAGCGACGCGATGGCGGCGGGCGCGCTCGACCGATCGGGACGACCCGGCTCGGCACTCACCGCAACATCGAGGTTGACCACAGGCAGAGCGGACGGAAACGCCGCGGCAGCCGCCGCCGGCGTCACCGTGGCGATCGGGACTTCAAGGCCGAGCCGTTCGGCGCGCCGGCGGATAAAATCCGGATCGGCGATTAGATAAAATCGCGGGAGATCGAGTTCGGCCCGTCGACGCCAGACCGCCACGGCGAGATCGGGGCCGATCCCGGCGGGTTCGCCGAGCGTCAATGCCAGAGGCTGCACGTTTCGCTTCTGTCCGTCTACTTATTGTCTTCGGTCATCTTGTATTCGATCAACGCGCCGCGCCGCAAATTGTCGAGATAGCGCTTGGCCTGTGCGCCGAACTTCTGCTGGAAGATCTGATCGCGAATCTCCCGCATCTCCGGCGTATCCGATTTGGTCTCCTTCTTGTCGCAGACCGCGAACATCTGCACCCCCTCGGCCGTCGTCTCCGGCGGCGTCAGATGGCCCACCGCGGTGCCGTCGAGGATGTCGCGCAGCTGCTGCGGCAGGTCGGCTGAGAATTTCGAGACCTGATCGCGTACGGCGACTTCCCGGAGCGCGCGGGCAAACGGAATGCCTTCGCTGCAGCTCTGAAAGCGCGCGCGCAGGGTGTCGGCGTCGCGCTTGCGCGCCTCGTACGCGGCATCCGGGGAACCGCGCGGCACAATGAAGACCACGGGTGACATGATGTACTCGTAGCCGACATCTTCCTTCTTGTCGCTCTTGTGCAGCTCGAGCTGCGCTTCGACGTCCTTGTCGCGGATTTCGAGGCTCGCCTTGTAGCGCCCGCGCACGAGCGTGCTCCAGGCCAGCTGCGCCCGCAGATGCCGCTTGAAGGTGTCAGCGCTTGCGCCAGCGGCGGTCAATGCCTGCGTGAGCCTCTGCACGTCGGCGCCCATGCGGCGCGCGGCCCCGGCGAAAGCCTTGTCCACTTCCGCTTCGGGTATTTCGATGCCGAAGCGCTTGGCCTCGTTCAGTTCCAGAATTTCGTTGATAAGGCTGTCCAGCACTTCCTTGCGCGGCGGTACCTTTTTCGTGCTCAGCTGCATGAACTTGGCGCGATGCTCCACGTCGAGAGTGGTGATCGGCGCGCCATTGACGAAGGCGACGACCTGCTGCGACCGCGCGGTCGCGGAAGTGCCGAGCACGATCGCCGCGGCGAGCATGATCGCAACGAGGGGCCCGCGGCGACCGCCGGCCGAAGTCTCCAGCATCAGCTCCTGCTCCCTAGACCGGCGGCGCACCGCCGCGTGCTCCTCCAGCTCTTCCCGTTTTTATCAGAATTTGACTGCACCGTTTCGCGGCAGAATTTAGTATCCAAGGCCGACCGGAGTAAGGAAATCCGGGCCGAGCGTGCGCAAACTCAACTGCAGCATGTACGCATTGTTTTGGACGCAGAGCTGGAATTCCGGTGTAGGTGAAGTAGGAGTAATAGTTGAACGACAGAAGCAGGCAATCATCGACGTAACCAAGGCCGAGCCGGGTCTGGTCGAACTGACCGACGGCGAGGTTGTAGCGCGCGGCGCCGATCAGCACCCAGTTCTGCGTCACCTTGAACGAGGCGCCGGCGAGAAGCTCCTCGCGCCGGTTGAGGAACCCGATCTCCGGTTGCTGGGCGTAGTCGCCGTACAGCAATTGCAGCGTCCAGCGTTCGAAATTGGCGCGGCCCTCAAGCTCGAGGCGTTGCGGCGTGAAGGTCTGCTGATCGAAACGGCCGCGGGCGGCGAGCGAGAAGATCTGGTTCGGCTGATAGGTGACGCTGCCGACGTAGTCCGAGAATCTCTTGTCGAGGCCGCTCTCCAAGCCGGTGTTGCTGAGATCGATCGCCGAATAGGAGTTCACGCCGTAGATCTGGTAGGACTGCCCGAACAGCATGGTGAGCGAGCCGGCCCTGTTCACCTGGGCGGTGTACTGTAAGCCCGGCGTTGACGCGGCCGCCGCCCTCGACGCGGTCCCAGCCGGAAAACTTGTCGATCGAGAACAGGTTGGCGGTGCTGAACACCAGGTTCTGGGCGTCCTCGTTCGGGAAACTTGCCGATCTCGGTCTCGTTCGGCCGCAGAATGAGCTGAGCGATCGGCTCGACCGTCTGCGTTCCCCACGACTCCACGTCGACGAACGGATAGCGATATTCGACGCCGGCGGCTGGCATGAAGCGCGCGGGCTCGCTTTGTCCGGTGTTGATGTAGTTCGACATCCCGGGCGCGTTCTGCGCCTCGAGCGAGGCAACGTCGCCGCGCACGCGGATGAACGGCGTGATCACCTGGCCGTTGTTCGTGTACAGGGTGCGTCTCCAATCCACGTCGCCGGACGCGCGCGTATAGGTGCCCGCAATGCCACGCAGGAGGCAGTTGTTCGGCGTGAGGACGGCTGGGTTGTTGGACACGCATAGGTTCTGATCGGCGGCGCCCTGGGTAATGGCGTTGAACTCCGCGTCCTGACGCGTGAGGCTCGTGAGATTGAACTTGTAGCTGAGTTCGCCGTCGAAGACCGGCTGCGGCAACACGTTGGAGTAGTCGAGAACCGGGTGAATGATCGGAATCTGCTTTTGGTTGTCGAGTTCCGAGAAGCCGTAATAGTAGATGGTCCGGATGTCGAAGTAGCTGCGCTCGCCGGCGCCCGTGAGATAGAGCTGCGATACGCCCTCGGCCGCGACTCCGGTGCGGAACGGGTCGAACGATCCGGTAAATTGCGAGAGCTGGTAGTCGAAGAGGAACTGGGTGTCGGTCATGAGCAGACCGGTCCACCCCCACACCCACTTGTCGTTCAAGGCGAACTGGCCCGCCGTCTGGATGGCGCCGCGGAACGTGCCCGCGGTGGGGCTGTTCGCACCGTCGCGGCCGGCAAAGTAGCCCGGGATCGGCCTGGAAGATGCCGGCGGCCTTGATCGAGTACGAGCCCTCGATCAGGCGCTGGCGCCAGTCGGCCTCGAACAGCGGCCCTTGCTGCGTGGTGATGTTGGTGGAAACGGTCAGGTCGTAGCTCGGCGCCAGCGCCCAGAAGTAGGGGATGTTGCAGGCCGAAGCCCGTATTGCGGTCGTGGTGCTCAGCGTCGGAAATAGAAAGCCGCTCTTGCGCTTCACCGTCGGGTCGGGCGCGGACATGAACGGCACATAGGCGAGCGGCATGCCGAAGAACTCGATGCGTGCGTCCTCGAAATACAGCATTTTCTCGCCCTGATCGTGAATGATCCGGGCAGCCCGGACCTCCCAGAGCGGCGGCTTTTTTGGATCGTCCTGGCACGGCAGGCAGGCGGTATAGACGCCATTCTGCAGGACCGTGTAATTGCCCGAGGTGCGATCGGCGCGTGCGGCGGCAAAGCGCGTATCGTCGACCGTCTCGAGCCGCAATGAATCGACAAATCCGTCGCGATAGTCGTCGCTGAGGTCGATGAGTTGTCCGTAGGTGATCTTGCCGTCAGGCTCGGTCAGCCTGACGTTGCCCTGCGCACGCAGGCGCTTGGACTTCTGGTCGTAGATGAGTTCGTCCGCCTCGATGGTGGCGCCGCGGTAGTAGGCCTGAACACTGCCGGCTGCGGAGACGGTATTGTTGCTGTAGTCGTAGCGGATTTCGCTCGCCTGCACGAGCATCGGCCCGTCGGAAGCCGGCGTGGGCGGCTTCGGCTGCACCGGACGCTTCGGAAAAGTCAAAAGGTTGCGGACCGCGTCCTGCGCCAGCGAACGCTCGGCGGTGAGGACGCAGCTCGCAATGCACAGCAGCAGCGCAACGCAGAGCGTTGCGGCCGCGCGAACGGGGCCACGGAAGCCGCGGCGGAAACGGCCCGCCCGATACGCCACTACCCGTCCTCCTGGTACAACAACGCAACAAATCCAGTCAGACTGCCGACCAGCACCGGAATCCACGCCGCCATGACCGGCGAGAGGAGTTCCGACTTGCTCATGTCCTCCGTGATCTTCGACAACACGAACAGCAGGAACCCCGCCGAAATGCCGCTCAGGACCATCTTCTGCACGCCGCCGAAACGGAAGAAGCGCAGGCTGACCGAGGCCGCGAGCATGACCATGGCGGCAAGAAGGAAGGGGCGCGCCAACAGCTGCTGATATTGCAGACGGTAGCCGGCCGCCACAAGACCCGCGCGATCGGCCAGCTCGATGTAGGAAGGGAGTTGCCAAAACGGCACGGTCTCCGGCGTGGCGAAACTCTCGCGCACCTGCTCGAGCGTCAGCGTGGTGGCGAGCCGGTAGGTCTCCTCGACCGTCGGCGGGCTGCCGCTTACGTAGATCCGCGCGTCCTCGAGCCGCCAGAAGCCCTCCTCGAGGATCGCGGTTTTTGCCTCGATCCGCTGATGGAAATGGCCGGCGCTGTCGAAGGTGTAGACGCTGACGTTGCCGAGCTGCGATCCCTGCTGGCGGCTAGATTTGGCATTGATGATCGCGGCCCCCTCGGCGCCCCGCTGCCGCACCCAGAAGCCGCTCGTGTTCTCGTGCACCGCCGTGGAGGGAAGCTCGCCCAGCAACTCGGCTTCAAGCCGCTTGGAGCGCTCATGCAGGACCGCGGCGACGGGGTTGTAGAGCGTGGTCGCCACCGCCCCGAACACGAATGCCGCAATCATCGCCGGCGCCACGAATTGCCACGCAGAGACGCCGGCAGCGCGGGCAACGACCAGTTCGAGGCGCCGCGAGAGCGTGAGGTAGCATGACATCGCGCCCACCAGCACGGTGAACGGCATGATGCGCTCGGTAAGCTGCGGGACGCGGAAAAGCGAGATCTTGGCGAGGAGCCCCGCGGTCGCATTGGGCCAGTCGGCGCCGCGGCGCATGAGCTCGACGTAGTCGATCATCGCGGCAAGTGCGACCACGCCGATGAAGGAGCCGACCACCGAGTTGAGGAAGCGCAGTCCGAAATAGCGGGAGAGGGTGCCGGTGATCATCGTGCCGCCCCTCAACTCGCCATCGCCCGGGCGACGCGTTCGGTGACCGCGGTCGCAAACTTAGAGATCGCCGCCGCGGGCTCGACGGCGCGACCGCGGGAGATCTGCCACAACCCGGCGAGCATCGCGCCGAAGAGCGCGACGTACTGGACAACGAGGACGCCGGGCACGCGCACGCCGACGATGACGCTGACGAAGCCGAGGAGACGCAGCAGCGCGACCACTCCGATCATGCCCAAGCCCGCCAGCGCGCGACTCTGCCTGGTGGTCTGCGGCGGACCGAGAAAAGCGTAGGCGATGATGATGAACGCCAGCGGATAGAGTGGCGTCGCCAGCCGATCGTTGAGCTCTGACCGATACTGGTCCCGCTGCGCCACATAGACCGCATCGTCGGCTCGCGGCCACATCAGCTCCCAGAGGTATTTTTCGCGCGCGGTATAGACGATGCTTTGCGTGCCGCCGGTGAATTTCGACAGGTCGAATGCGTATTGATCGAAGGTCACGATACGCGGATCGCGCTGACCACCTCTAGTCGCTGGATGCTGCCGCCTTCGAGTACCAGGAACGAGCCGTTGTCGTTTTTGACGATCTCGCCTTGCTCCGCGAGGTAGGTGGCGCGTTCGCGCGGATCGCGGCGGTCGTCGACGAATATGCCGACGAGAAGGCCGTTCGGCTTGCGGTCGGCGATATGGAAGGTGAGATTGCCGCTCACGGTGGTGAAGCGGCCGGGTTGCACGATATTGGTGAGAATGTCGGCGCGGACCTGCGCCGCCCACTCGCGCAGCGCGCGCAGGCTGCGCGGCGAGCCCCAAGCCGCGATGAAGGAAACCAGAAGGGAGACGACCAGCGCCGCCGCCAGGAACGGCCGGAGCAGCCGCCAGGGCGACACACCGGCGGCATTCATCACGATGATCTCGGAATCGGAACCGAGCTTGTTGAGCACGTGGGCCGCAGCCATGACCAGGGCGATCGGCGCGATCATCATGACCAGCAGCGGGATGATCAGCCCGGTGATCTCGACGAAGACGAGCAGCGTCTGCCGCTGGCTGGTGATCAGGTCGAAGTCGCGCATCGCCTGCGTGAACCAGAGCACGACGGTCAGGCTGACGAGGATGATGACGAACGCACCCATCGTGGTGCGGAAGATGTAGCGGCCGATCGACCCCATCGGAATGGACTTCCCCGAGGCGGTTCCCACCCATGACCGCCCGCCCGCCGACGCCGGTTGGCGCGGCGAACCACTCACCCAAAGCTGCTGTTTACTGCTTTCACAAAATGGCCTCGCCAAGGCAAAGCTATTGAACTCCCACAGCAAAGGGTTAATGCACTGATGCTGGGAGGGCGGGCCGTCGACCTGCTTCGCTTTCAACCCAACGCGCTTTGCGCGAACGGCGCGGCACGGCGCATATGGCGCCCCGAAAATCCCGCCGGGAAGGACCGAAAGATGCCGCACACGCTCAAGCTCGGCTTCACCTCATTCGGCCGCTTGCGCGGTGTTCTCATTACGTTCTGTGCGGAGAACGTGAAATTCGGTCCCGCGACTCAGAAGGCCCTTTCGCCACTGGGCGATCTGGTGCGCCGGGCGGCCGCCGCCGACCGCTTTACCGGCAAGAACGGATCGACGCTCGACATCATTGCCCCCGCCGGTCTCAACGTGCCGCGCCTGGTGGTGGTGGGGACCGGCAAGGAAAGCGATCTCAAGGACCGCGACATCACCAGGCTCGGCGGCATCGCCAGGGGAAAGGTGCCGAAGTCGGCGACACAGGCGACAATATTCACCGAATTTGCCGGGAGGGCGCTCAAGGCCGAGCAGGTCGCGAATCTCGCGCTCGGTGTGCAGCTGCGCGACTATGCCTTCGACCGCTACAAGACCAAGCGAAAGGAGGACGAAGAGCGCGCCGACAAGATCGAAGTCAATCTCGCCTGCGCCAACCCCTCGGCGGCAGAGAAGGCCTGGGCCCGCACCATGGCGATCGGCGACGGCGTGGTCATGGCGCGCGACCTCGTCAACGAGCCGGCGAACGTGCTTTACCCGGGGGAGTTCGCCCGCCGCGCATCGGGCCTGAGAAAGCTCGGCGTTCTCGTCGAGGTGCTCGACGTTGCGGCGATGAAAAAGCTCGGCATGGGCGCCGTGCTCGGCGTCGGCCAGGGTTCGGCACATGAACCGAAGCTCGTGGTCATGCGCTGGAACGGCGGCAAGCGCGGCGCCGACCCGGTTGCCTTCATCGGCAAGGGGGTGTGCTTCGATACCGGCGGCATCTCGATCAAGCCGGCGCAGGGCATGGAGGACATGAAAGGCGACATGGCCGGCGCCGCCTGCGTCGTCGGACTGATGCACGCGCTCGCCGCCCGCGGCGCCAAGGTCAACGCCGTCGGCGCCATCGGGCTCGTCGAAAACATGCCCGACGGCAAGGCGCAGCGGCCGGGCGATATCGTCACGTCGATGTCCGGCCAGACCATCGAAATCATCAATACCGACGCCGAGGGCCGCTTGGTGCTCGCCGACGTGCTGTACTACGTCAACAAGCGCTTCAAGCCCAAGTTCATGGTCAATCTGGCAACCCTCACCGGCGCGATTGTGGTCGCGCTCGGGCAGGAATATGCCGGCTTGTTCTCCAATGACGACAAGCTGGTCGAGCGGCTGTCGAAAGCCGGAGAGGCGACGGGCGAGCGCGTGTGGCGCATGCCGCTCGGGCGTGAATACGACAAGATGATCGATTCGACTTTCGCCGACATGAAGAACACCGGCGGGCGCGGCGCCGGATCGATCACCGCCGCGCAATTCCTGCAGCGCTTCGTCGACAAGACGCCCTGGGCCCATCTTGACATCGCCGGCACCGCGCTCAACTCGCCGCAGAGCGACATCAACAAGAGCTGGAGCGCCGGCTGGGGCGTGCGCCTGCTTGAACGACTCGTCGCCGACTACTACGAGCGCTGAGCGCTCAGCCGAGGGCGCGCAGATGCCGGATCGGCCGGCCCGGCGTGAGCGCCGCGGCCGCCGCCACAATCGCATTCGCGTCGATGCCGTAGTGCCGGTAGAGCTCGGGTATCGAGCCGGTCTGCCCGAAATGCTCGACGCCGAGCGAGCGGACCCGGTGGCCGGCGACCGCGCCGAGCCAGGCCAGCGTTGCAGGATGGCCGTCGAGAACGGTGACGATGCCGGCGTTAGCGCGGCACTTCGTCGAGCATTTGCTCGATATGCGAGCGGGCATGGGCGAGCCCGCGTTCGCGGGCGCGCTGCGCCGCCGTCCAGCCGGCATTGAGCCGGTCGGCGGAGGTCACGGCCAGGAGACCTACGTCGCGGCGGTCTTCCGCCATCAGGCCGACCGCCTGAATCGCTTCCGGTGCGACCGCACCCGCGTAGGCCACCACCACCTGGCAATTCGGCCCGGGCCGGCGGAGCCAGTAGGCGCCGTCGATGATCTCGCGCCGCCGATCGGGCGTAAGCGCCCGTTTTGGCTGCTCGATCGGCCGGGTCGAGAGCCGCAGGTAGACCGACCCGCCGGTCTCCTCGCGCAGCCAGTTCCGCTCCGACTGGTCGGCGTCGCCGGCCTTCTGGATGTAGGCGAGCCCCCAGGCGAGCACGACGGCGAGTTCGTCGACGAACGCCGGCTCGAACGACGCCAGTCCGTCCTGCGCGATACCGATCAGCGGCTGCATGATCGACTGGTGCGCGCCGCCTTCCGGCGCCAGCGTGATTCCCGACGGGGTCGCCACGAGGATGAAACGGGCGTCCTGGTAGCAGGCGTAGTTGAGCGCATCGAGACCGCGGGCGATGAACGGGTCGTAGAGCGTGCCGATCGGCAGCAGCCGCTCGCCGTTGATGGCGTGCGAGAGGCCGAGCGCGGACAAGAGGATGAAGAGGTTCATCTCGGCGATGCCGAGCTCGATGTGCTGGCCGGTCGGCGAGAACTCCCAGCGGTAGGTCGACGGAATCTGCTCGCTCTTGAACGTGTCGGCGAGCGCCTGCTTGGCGAACAATCCGCGGCGATTGACCCAGGGGCCGAGGTTGGTCGAAACGGTCACATCCGGCGAGGCGGTGACCAGGCGCTCGGCGAGAGTGGATTTTTGCCTGCCGATCTCGTTGAGCAGGGCGCCGAAACCGGCCTGCGTCGACATCACCGGCGAAATGGTAATCGCCAGCTCGTCCGGCACGTCGATCATCGCCGCCTCCTGCTGTTCGCTCGCGGCAGCAGCAGCCCGATCGAGGACGGCCTGCAGCCGCTGTGCGGGCTCGGTCAAGCCTTCGAACTTGTCCCATTCGTGGCCCTGACGGATGTGCAGCGCCGTGCGCAGCGCGTCCATCTGCTTCTCTGTCATCAGGCCGGCGTGATTATCCTTGTGGCCGGCGAACGGCAGGCCGAAGCCCTTGATCGTGTAGCAGATGAAGCAGGTCGGCCGGTCGTGATCGATGCTGCCGAAGGATTCGATCAGCGTCGGCAGGTCATGACCGGCGAGATTGTTCATCAGCCGGGAAAGCTCTTCGTCGGAACGTCGCTCGATCAGTTGCGCCGTGGGCGTCTGCGCCCCGAGGTCGCCGAGCAGGTGCTTGCGCCATGCCGCGCCGCCCTGGAAGACCAACGCGGAATAAAGCTGGTTCGGGCACTGGTTGATCCATTGGCGCAGCAGGTCGCCGCCCGGCTCGGCAAAGGCCGCTTCCAGCAGGGCGCCGTATTTGAGGATCACCACGTCCCAGCCGAACGCACGGAACAGCGCCTCGTAGCGCGACCACAGGCCTTCGCGGATCACGGCGTCGAGGCTCTGCCGGTTGTAGTCGATGATCCACCAGCAGTTCCGCAGCCCCTGCTTCCAGCCCTCGAGGATCGCCTCGAAAATATTACCCTCGTCGAGCTCGGCGTCCCCGACCAGCGCGATCATCCGCCCTTCCGGGCGGTCGAGTCCCCAGCCGTGCGCACGCACGTAGTCCTGGACCAGCGACGAGAACAGCGTCTGCGCCACGCCGAGGCCGACCGAGCCGGTGGAGAAGTCCACGCCGTCGGCGTCCTTGGTGCGCGACGGATAGCTCTGCGCGCCCTTATAGCCGCGGAACGCTTCGAGATTCTCCCGCGTCTGCCGGCCCAGCAGATACTGGATCGCATGGTAGATCGGCGAGGCGTGCGGCTTGACCGCGACGCGATCCTGCGGGCGCAAGATATGGAAGTACAGCGCCGTCATGATCGTCGCCAGCGAAGCGGAAGACGCCTGGTGGCCTCCGACCTTCAGCCCGTCGACATTTTCGCGGACGTAGTTGGCGTGATGAATCGTCCAACTCGCCAGCCACAGCACTTTTTTCTCAAGCGCACCGAGCGCGGCCAGGTCTTCAGCACCGATTTTCGCCGCTTCGGGCATATCCATGTTCCGCAGGGGGCTGCGCCGCTGAGAAGATCAACGTACGACGTGCAGCGGCCGGCGCGAAGGTGCCGACGGTCTCAGCGCTCCGCGACTCGAAGCACCAGTTTGCCGAAATTCTCGCCGCTGAACAGCTTCAGCAGTGTCTCCGGAAACGTCTGCAGTCCGTCGACGATGTCTTCGCGCGACTTCAGCTTGCCCGCCGCCATCCAGCCGGCGATGTCGCGCACCGCCTCGGGATAGCGGCTCGCGTAGTCGAACACGATCATGCCCTCCATCCGCGCCCGGTTGACGAGGAGCGACAGGTAGTTGCTGGGGCCCTTGATCGGCGTCGTGTTGTTGTACTGGGAGATTGCGCCGCACAGCACGACGCGGGCGCGCCGCGCCAGCTGGGCAAGCACGACGTCGAGGATATCGCCGCCAACATTGTCGAAGTAGACGTTGACGCCGTCCGGACAATGCGCGCGCAGGCTCTTGCGCACGTCCTCGGCCTTGTAGTCGATCGCCGCGTCGAATCCGAGCTCATCGACGAGGTAGCGGCATTTGGCGGCGCCGCCGGCGATGCCGACCGCGCGGCAGCCCTTGATCTTCGCGATCTGGCCGACGGTCGCGCCGACGGCCCCGGCAGCGCCGGAGACGACGACGGTGTCGCCGGCCTTGGGCTCGCCGACGTCGAGGAGGCCGAAATAGGCGGTCATGCCGGGCATGCCGAGCGCGTTGAGAAAAACCGGCAGCGGCGCGATTTTGGCGTCGATCTTGGCCAGCTGCGCGCCGGGAAGCGCCGCATATTCCTGAGCCCCGAGCGCGCCGCTGACGTAGTCGTCCACGGCGAAGCCGGGATGCTTCGAGGCGGTCACGCGGCCGACGCCGCCGGCGCGCATCACTTCGCCGATGCCGATCGGGGCGATGTAGGACTTGCCTTCGTTCATCCAGCCGCGCATGGCCGGATCGAGCGAAAGGTAAAGCACCTTGGCGAGAACCTCGCCGTCGCGCGGCTCCGGCACCGGCGCTTCGGTGAACTGCCAATCGCTGCGCTTCGGCAGGCCAACCGGGCGCGCCGCCAGCCTGACTTGATGGTTTTGGGTGCGGGCCATGACGTGCTCAATCTCCTTCGCCAAGCGTCCTAAAGGCTCAAGCTTCGCCCGACCGCAAACCGCGGTCGCCGAACGCATCCTTCGCGCCCGCGCGGGCGATACTTCGCGACGCGCGGCATGATCGTAATTGGCAGGGACGGAGCAGCATCAAGCGGCTCCGTATTGCCGTAATCCGGCGCCGAGCTCGCGGCCGAAGTGTGCAAGTGCCGGAGGCGATCTGCTTTTGCAAGCGCGTTCGGATCGACGCATGATTGGGCGATGACCGAAGTCCTCTTCTACCAGTTGAAGGGGCAGACGCCGGAACAGGTCCTGCCGGCCCTGCTGCAGAGGTCGCTCGATCGCGGCTGGCGCGTCGTGGTGCAGGCGTCGTCACAGGAGCGCGTCGAGGCGCTTGACGCCCACTTCTGGACGTGGCGGGACGACGCCTTTCTTCCGCACGGGACGTGGCGCGACAGCGAGGCTGCGGAGCATCCGGTGTTGCTGACGCTCGGCGAGGACAATCCGAACGGGGCGGTCGTGCGCTTCCTGATCGAAGGGGCAGCCATGCCGCAAAATGTGTCTGCCTACGAGCGCATCGTCTTTCTCTTCGACGGGGAGGATGCCGAGGCGCTGGAGGCGGCGCGCAGGCGCTGGAGCGAGGCCAAAACGGCCGGTTTCGAGGTCACATATTGGCAGGCGGATGAAAAGGGCGCCTGGCGGCGCCAAGCCTGAGCCGGCCCGCAAGTCCGGGCTCAATTGCTCGCGCTAGGCCATTGACCCAAGGCATTTCAACCAAGGCAACCGTGCGACCGAGAGATCGTGGCATTTCCGGGGTGCCCGTACTATATTTTTGCTCCAGGCGTACATTGAGTGATATAGTGATGTTCCATGAATAGACCTTCAGTGAAGAGGCGGCCCGCCGGCCGCGATGCCGTCGTTCGTAAGGCTGTTTCGCGTCAAGTTTCGGCAAAAGCCGAGCCGAACGCGGCGGTTACGGTCGCTGCCGTGGCAGCGGTCACGCACCACCTTCAGGCGCGTGCCGCGGTGCTGCGCACGCACAAGTTTAGGGTCGGCCAAACCGTATTGTTTACGTCGAGCCCGATCACGCGCCCTGGCGCGAGCGGGACGTACAAGGTGGTGAGGCTGCTGCCCTCTGATGGCGACGACTACCAGTACCGGATCAAAAATCCCGGCGAAGCATTTGAGCGCGTGGCCAAAGAGAGCCAGCTCGAACTCGAGCACTGAGCCGAAGATTCCGCTCCCAAGTGCCTGAAGCGCCGCAATCTCGCCGGAAAGTCGGCTGGAACCGAGGCATCGCGGGCGGATCTTGCCGGCGGCACCTTGCTGCCGAAGGATCGCCGTGTCTTCGCGTGTCCCGGCTGGCATCCTTGCCGTGTCTGCGCCATACTTCCCGCCGGGGTCCAATGCGACAACCCCGGCTGTCGGTGGAGGGGGTTATGCTCGGCGTTGATTCCGAGATCGGAACCTCGGCGTTGCGCTTGTGGGTGACGGCCGGATCGGCGGCGTTGCTGGTTTTCCTCTGCGGGCTGACATTCGTGCTGCCGACGACGCGGACAGCGGAGGCAGTTCGCGCGATCCTTGTCGCGGTGGGCGCGGTGCTTGGCGCGGCAATTACGTGGGCTTCCTTCGGCGGGTCGGGCAATGCCAGCGTCGAGCGGCGCGCGCTCGAACTGCGGGTGGCTGAACTCACCACGCGTACACTCGCCCCCGGCTCGCCGCTTGCCTGTCTCGATGCGCTGGCCGGTGAGAAGGTCGAGACCGCATGCGAGAAGGCGATCTTCGCTTCGCCCGAGAGTGTGGCGAGCGCCACGTCCTATGTCGCCGCGCGGCTCGCGCTCCTTTCCGACATCACCGCCTATGCCGGACGCAATGGCGCGACCATTGACGCCGCGCCGCTGCTGCGTCGCGCACTCGAGACAGACCGGTTCGGCTTTCTCGCCCACGTGCTGGCGGCGCGCGACGGCTGCACGAGCGAGAATTGCACGGCGCTCGGCCTTCTCGGCGATCCGCGTCAAGTGCGCACCAATCTGAGTGAGGCAACCTTCAACCGTGTTTTAGAGTCCTATCTGCCGATCTGGGCCAAGGCGTCGGAGCCTGCGGTCGCGGAAGTGCCGCAGGTCCAGGCAGCAGCACCAGCGGCGCCGGCGAATGCGTCGGGCCCGCGCAAGATCGTCAACATCGACTTTCCGACCGCAGCCTCGATTCCGGCAGTCAACATCATGAACCCCGAGCCGACGGGACCGGTCCTGCCGGGTGCCGCCGCCGCCGCTGCCGCCAATCCGAACGCGCAGTCGGCAGCCCCGGCCTCGTCTCGCCGCTCGCACAAACCGGCCGCCAATCCACCCGCACCGGCGGCCGTTCAACTGGCCGCGCCGGGCCAGCAAGCGGCGGTCGAACCGATCTGGCCGGAGCCGCTGCCGCCGCGGCCCGCGGTCGGCCCGGCGGCTGCCGCGCCGCCGCCGGCGCAGGTCAATCCTGTGCCGTTTGCGCCGGCACCAGACGCAAACGCCGCTGCAGCGGCGCGCGGACAATGAGTTAAGCGGCGCCAGCAGAAGGACCGATCCGACCGCATTCTGCCTGCGGCCCGCCAGCCGCGCCGGTAGATCTGCAAACGCTATCCCGCGCTTCACCGCGAGAGACATCCTCGCCGAAAACCAATGACGGCGGTGCACCGTCGTGCTCTAGGATGCGCGCCTCATGTTCAGCTCGGTCCTCATCGCCAATCGCGGCGAGATCGCCTGCCGTATCGCTCGTACCGCCAAACGACTTGGCATGCGCACCATCGCCGTCTACTCGGCCGCCGACGCGCGCGCCCTGCATGTGCGGTTATGCGATGAAGCGCATTGCATCGGTCCGGCAGAGCCGCGCGAAAGCTATCTCTCGATTGAACGGCTGATCGAGGCCGCGCGAAGCAGCGGCGCCGCGTGCGTTCACCCGGGCTACGGGTTTCTCTCGGAGAACGCCGATTTCGCGGAAGCCTGTGCGCGCGCCGACCTCGTTTTCGTGGGGCCGCCGGCCGCCGCGATCCGCGCCATGGGGCTCAAGGATCGCGCCAAGGCGCTGATGGAGAAGGCGGGTGTCCCGGTCGTGCCCGGCTATCACGGGGAGCGGCAGGACGCGAAATTCCTGAAAGAGAAGGCGTATGAGATCGGCTACCCGGTGTTGATCAAGCCGGCGGCGGGCGGCGGCGGGCGCGGGCTGCGCCGCGTCGACAAGCACGCGGACTTCGACGATGCGCTCGAAGCTGCAGTGCGCGAAGTTGCCGCCGCCTTCGGCTCCGGTCGGGTCCTGATCGAGAAATACGTCACCGCGCCGCGCCACGTGGAGTTTCAGGTCTTTGCCGACACGCACGGCAACGTCATCCATCTCGGTGAGCGCGATTGCTCGCTGCAGCGCCGGCACCAGAAGGTGATCGAGGAAGCGCCGGCGCCGGGCATGACGGCGAACCTGCGCGCGCAGATCGGTGCCGCCGCCGTCGAGGCCGCCAAGGCTGTCGGCTATGTCGGCGCCGGCACGGTCGAGTTCGTCGCCGACGGCAGCAAAGCACTGCGGCCGGACCGCATCTGGTTCATCGAGATGAACACGCGCCTCCAGGTCGAGCACCCGGTGACCGAGGCGGTAACCGGCCTCGATCTCGTCGGCTGGCAGTTCAAGATCGCCGCCGGCGAAGCGCTGCCGCTGACGCAGAAGGATGTCCGCTTCGACGGTCACGCCGTCGAGGCGCGCGTTTACGCCGAGGATCCCGAGCACGACTTCCTGCCGTCCACCGGTCCGATCGTGGCGATGGAGCTGCCGACCGATGTCCGCGTCGACAGCGGGATCGAAGCCGGCGGCGAGGTCACGCCGTTCTACGACCCGATGATCGCAAAGTTGATTGCGCACGCGCCGACGCGCACAGCCGCCCTGGACCGCCTCGCCGAGGCGCTCGATCACACGGCGATCGCCGGCGTCCGCAGCAACGTGGCCTTCCTCGCCGCGCTCTGCCGCGCTCACGATTTCCGGGAAGGCAGGGTCGATACCGGTTTCATCGACCGCAACCTTGCCGCGCTCGGCGCCGTCCCGCACGGTCCCGACCGTGCCGCCGCGGCGCTCGGTGTTGCGCGTCTCCTTGCCGGCGAGCCATCGGGTCCGGAGACGGCGGAACCCTATTCGCCGTGGGACGCACGCGACGGCTTTCAGCTCACCGGCACTCGCCGGATTGAAGTCCCGATCCTCATCGGCGCCGACGCGGCTGCGGCGACGGTAGCGTTCGGCAAGGACGGCATGCATGTGATGGTGGGCGATGCCGCGCCGGCAGCGGATGCAAGGGCGTTTGCGGCGGGACAGGATGTCTATGTCCTGCGTCACGGGCGCCAGACGCGGCTGCGCCTCAAGGACGTTGCGGTCGCCGCCGCGGAGGCGGGCGGGGGAGACGGCGTCGTCAAGGCGCCGATGCACGGCAGGGTGCTGGAGCTTTTCGTCGCTGTCGGTGACTTGGTCACCGGCGGTCAACGCCTCGCGGTAATCGAAGCGATGAAGATGGAACACACGTTGCGCGCGCCATTTGCGGGAACAGTCCGGCGGGTTGCCGCCATCGCCGGCGCGCAAGTTGTGGAAGGCGGAGAAATCGTGGTGATCGAGCGGAGCGAGCAAGGGTAAGTTACCGCCATGCCGCTCCACCTCATAAAGCTTTGTGTCGGCTGCGATTCAGTCCGCGATCTCCAGGACTGGATCAAGCAACGCCTCAAGGAAAAGCGCAGGCGCGGCGAAAAGCCCGAGCACATCCACCGGACGCGCATGGTGCCTAAGCGGGCTGCAGAGTTGACCGACGGCGGTTCGCTGTTCTGGGTGATCCGTGGCGAGATCGCCTGCCGTCAGCGCATCCGCGCCGTGCGGCCGTTCCGCGACAAGGACGGCATTGGACGGTGCGGCCTGGTGCTTGATCCGAAGGTGGTCTTGGTTGCGCCGCGCCCGTTTCGTGCCTTCCAGGGCTGGCGCTACCTCGCGGCAAAGGACGCACCCCGCGATCTTGCCAAAGCGGCGCCCGGCGCGGCAGCGATGCCGGAGAAGTTGCGGCGGGAGTTGAGCCAGCTCGGCCTGATGTGAGCCGCGCCCGCCGCTCCGACACATGGGATGTCCCAGGAATGGACCAAGCCGGCGCCGCGCTCGCGGCGCCGCCGCATCGACAGCAAAACGCGAACTGGACTAAGGTAGATACCGAGCGTCTAGAGCGAGCGATATGATCATCAACGGCGAGCAGGACGTTACCAAGGCGGTGCAGAGCGAGCTCGACCGTGCACCGGACCCGCGCTTTCGCGAGATCATGTCCGCCTTCATACGCCATCTGCACGATTTCGCCCGCGAGGTGAAGTTGACCGAGGAGGAGTTCCAGACGGCGATCGGCTACATCGTCGCGCTCGGCAAACACACCAACGAGAACCACAACGAGGCGGTGTTGATGGCCGGATCGCTCGGCTTTTCGGCGTTGATCTGCCTGCTCAACAACGGCGATCGCGGCCAGACCGAGACCGACGCCAGCCAGCTCGGACCGTTCTGGCGCATGAATTCGCCGAGGATGGCGAACGGCGCCTCGATTGTGCGCTCGCCGACGCCGGGACCCGCTCTGTTCGTCGAAGCCTCCTTCCGTGACGCCGACGGCAAGCCGATCGAGGGCGCCGAGGTCGATGTCTGGCACTCGTCGCCCGAGGGCTTCTACGAGAACCAAGACCCGGTTCAGTCCGAAATGAACCTGCGCGGCAAGTTCATCACCGACGTGGGGGGCCGCATCAGTTTCCGCAGCGTCAAGCCCGCCGGCTATCCGATCCCGATCGACGGCCCCGTCGGCGAGCTTCTGCGCGCGCAGCGTCGGCACAATATGCGTCCGGCGCACCTGCATTTCCTCGCCTACAAGCCGGGCTTCAAGACGCTGATCTCGCAGGTCTATGCGCCCGACGACAAGCATATCGACAACGACGTGCAGTTCGGCGTCACCCGCCACCTCATCGGCAATTACGTGCGCCATGACGAGCCGCGCGCGGGAACCGCCGATGTCACCCCGCCCTGGTACTCGCTCGACCACGCCTTGGTCATGGAAAGAGGCGTCGCGCGCTTGCCGAGAGCGCCGATCAGCGGCAAAGCCCACGGCGAGCGGCCGCAAATTCCGCATCTGGAGCCGGCGTAAAAGGCTGCCCGCGCGGCCCGTGCTCCTTTCCCGCTGACTTAGACCCCCACATTGTCGATCAGCCGCGTCTTGCCGATCTTGGCGGCGACCAACAGGCGGATCGGCCCGTCCTTGTTGGAGTTGGCTGGCGCGAGAGTCTCGGCGTGGCGCGCCTCGAGGTAGTCGAGGATGAAGCCCGCGCGCTCGATGATGCGGCGACCTTTCGGTAGAACCGTACCGATCGGTTCACCGGCCGCGATCTTTTCGGCGCAATCGGCCAGCACGCGGTGAAGCGTCGGCGCTGCTTCGCGTTCGGCCGCGGAGAGGTAGCGGTTGCGCGAAGAGAGCGCGAGCCCGTCCGCTTCGCGCACCGTCGGCGCGGGCACGATGCGGGTGGCAAGATCGAGGTCGCGCGCAAGCTGCGTGACCACCTTGAGCTGCTGAAAGTCCTTCTCGCCGAACACGGCGAAGTCGGGCGCGCATTGGATGAGAAGTTTTGCGACCACCGTCGCCACGCCGGCAAAGAAGTGCGGCCGGGAGGCGTCTTCGAGGCCGGCCTTGGCCGGACCTTCCGGTACGACCTGGGTGGCGAACCCGCCGGGATACATGGTCGCGGCGTCGGGCGCCCAGACGAGATCGGTTCCGAGTGCGGCGAGCGCCTTCACGTCGGCGGCGAACGTGCGCGGATAGGTCTTGAAGTCCTCGTGCGGCGCGAACTGCGCCGGATTGACGAAGATCGAGACGATGACGCGTTCGGCACGGCGTTGCGCCAGGCGCACCAATGTCAGGTGCCCTTGGTGCAGCGCGCCCATGGTCGGAACCAGCGCGACCCTTTCACCTTGCGCGCGCCATCGCGCCAGCGTGTTTCTTAGCGCCGGCATACCGCGGACGACGCGCGGGCGGTGCTGCGATCCTGAGAATTTTTTGCTCATGGCGTTGCCGGCCAAGCACACATTGGATGCATTTGTAGGACGCGATGGAGTTAATGATTAACTTGTCGCGGGCGATGCTGTATCTTGACGTTAAGCGTTGCAAGCCGGAGAACGGATCGCCACGCTGAGGTTGCGTATCCATGTTGATGCAGGCGGATGTCGGCGCGCCGGTATCGGCGCATGTCATCGTCCTTGGCAACGAAAAAGGCGGTTCCGGAAAGTCGACCACGGCGATGCATGTTGCGGTCGCGCTGCTGCAGGCCGGCCAGCGCGTCGCCACGATCGATCTCGATTCCCGCCAAGGCAGCTTTACCCACTACGTCGACAATCGCCGCAACTGGGCGGCGCGCGCGGGCATCAAGCTCGATCTCCCCGCGCATTATTGCGTCGTACGCGGTTGCGGCCTGCGCCTTGACGAGGTCGAAGCGCAGGAATTCGGCGCCTTCGCCGAGGCGGTGAGCGCGGTCGAGAGCACCCATGATTTCGTGGTCATCGATACGCCGGGCACCAATTCCTACCTCATGCGGCTCGCGCATTCGATGGCCGACACGCTGATCACGCCGCTCAATGACAGCTTCGTCGATTTCGACGTGCTTGGCACGGTCGATCCGACGAGCTTCGTGCTGACCGGAGTCGGCCATTACGCGGAGATGGTGCGCGAGGCGCGGCGCCAGCGCCGCCTGGTGGACGGCGGCCTCACCGACTGGGTCGTCGTGCGCAACCGCCTGTCGACGCTCGGATCGCGCAACAAGCGCCTCGTCGGCGAGGGGGTCGATGAGCTCGGCCGGCAACTCGGTTTTCGCGCCATCGACGGGTTTGCCGAGCGCGTCGTCTATCGCGAGTTCTTTCCGCGCGGACTGACGGCGCTCGACGACATCAACGAGGACACCCTCGGCCAGCGCCCGAACCCTTCGCACGTGACCGCACGCGACGAGGTGAGGAACCTGGTCGATGCGCTGAAGCTGCCGATCGACGAGCGCGGCAAGCGCCGCGCCGCCGCGCGCGCCGAGTGGATCGTCGCCGCCACCAAGCCGCTCGATACCCACGGTCTGCTTGCCGATTGACTTGAGCAAGGGAGGCACGTCCGCGCCTCCTCGGCCGCGGCCTTGCTCCCCATCTAGAGCGAGCATTGCGCCCGTGCGCGCCGGGGGCCACCTTAGGCGAAGTCACAAATCTCCGCCGCGAAGGGCAGGCGATGAGCAACGACCAATCCGGCCGCGCATCGGCGACGACCCGCGAGCCCAGCCAACGGGCAGCGCCTCGGCAGACGCCGACGGCTGCCTCTTCGCGCGCGGAAATCGATGCGTTCCTCAGCCACTTGAATGCTCTCGGTCCCGTTGCCGACACTGGCGGGCGTGGTCGCCTCCTATTTGCGCTCGATGCCACCATGAGCCGGCAGCCGACATGGGACCAGGCCTGCATGCTGCAGGCCGATATGTTCCGCGAGGCAGCTTCTGTCGGCGGCCTCGACATCCAGCTCGTGTACTATCGGGGCCTCGCCGAATGCCGGACGACGCCCTGGATCGCCGAGCCGCAACGGCTCGGCGCGCTGATGTCGCTCATCGACTGCCGCGGCGGCCATACGCAGATCGCGAAGATCCTGGCCCATGCCCGCCGCGAAAACGACAAGGCCCGGATCGGTGCGTTGGTCTTTGTCGGCGATGCCATGGAGGAAGCACTCGACGACCTGTGTGCCGGCGCCGGGGAACTCGGCGTTCGTAATGTCCCGGCCTTCATGTTTCAGGAGGGCTACGACCCGGTCTGCGAGCAGGCCTTTCGCGAGATTGCCCGCCTCACCCGCGGGGCCTACTGCCGCTTCGCTCCAGGGGCTGCGCACGAACTCGGAGAACTTTTGCGCGCGGCGGCAGCCTACGCCGCGGGTGGGATGAAGGCGCTTGCCGATCTCCAAGCGCGGCAAGGCGCCGGCGCCGTCCGGCTGATCGAGCAGCTGAAATAGCCATGCCCTTTCTTCTCGGCGTCGTCGTCCTCGTCCTGCTGTTGTGGGCCGTCAAAGCCTTCTCCAAGGCCGATCCGAAACAGGCCGCGCGCCTCATACGCTCGATGGGGGGCATCGCTGCATTGCTCCTCGCCGGTTTTCTCCTTTTGCGCGGGCAGATCTGGGTCGCAATCCCGGTCGGAGTTTTCGGTCTCGGCTTGCTCGGTTGGCAGGTGCCATGGCCGGCGATCCTCATCGGGCGCACGCAGAAGAGTCCGGGCCAGGCCTCGCGTGTGCGCACGGCGTTTCTGGAAATGGAACTCGACCACGACAGCGGCGCGATGCATGGCCGCGTTCTCGCCGGCCGGCATCAAGGCGCCGCGCTCGACGCGCTCGATCTTGCCACGCTGATCGGTCTGATCGGCGAAATCGACGGCGACAGCCGCAATCTATTGATGGCTTATCTTGATCGCCGGGAGCCCGGCTGGCGTGAACACGCGCAGTACGATGCGGCAGCGGGGAACGGCGGCGGCGCGACGTTCGGCGGCAAAATGACGGAACAGGAGGCCTATCAAATCCTTGGCCTTCAGCCCGGGGCGAGCGCGCAGGAGATCGGCCGCGCTCACCGCTCCCTCATGAAGAAACTGCATCCCGACCAAGGGGGGTCGACGTATCTCGCGGCCCGGATCAATCAGGCCAAGGAGGTTCTGCTTCGACGCCATCGCTGAGATTCCTGAAGAGGATCCTCGCGTGGCTTCCCGTCCGTTTCGGCTCCCTTCCGCCTTGCCTGCGCTGGCGGCGGCGTGCGCTCCGTTCGATCGGAGACTTAGTTCCTGACCGCCATGCACTCGAAGTCGCTGCGCTTGAGTTCCCGGCAGGCGGCCTCGGCGGCGCCCCTGTCAAATCCGGCGAAACGCGCGCGGTAAAGCGCCTTGTCACCCTTCTGCACGCGCTCGGTAAACGGTTCGGCCGCCGCGAGCGTCGCGTGCGCCTGACTCTGGGCCGCGCTTAGATGCTGCCGCGCCTCCGCTTCTGCGTCGTAAGCGCCGATCTGGATCAGCCATCCGCCGCGGCCGTGCGCTTGCGGCGGCGCTGGTTCAGGCTTGGCAATGTCGGCCTTGGCAATGTCGGCCTTAACGATGTCGGCCTTTGCGATGTCGGCTTTGGCAACGTCGGCCTTGGCGATGTCAGCCTTGGCGGCAGTCCTTTGCGGGTCAGCCTTGCCGGCGATCGCGATCTCGCCCGGCTCGGCCGATGCGACGACAACGGTACGCGATCCGTCGCCGGGTTGCGTGATGGAGGCCGAAGTGGCCGGCGCTGCAGCGGGCGGCGTCGGTGCCGCGGCACGCGCGGCGACCGGCACCAGCGCCGGCATCGGCGCGAGCGCTGCCGCCGGCATCGGAGCAGTGCGGTAGGAGATGGTTTTCACCATGACCGGGTGGATCGGCTCGCTGGAACTAGCGGGCGCATGCGCACTTACGCTCGCCGTCGGCGTCGGGTCGGGGCGCGACGAAACGCGCGCCTTGGCCGGGGCGGCAGGTAAGGGCTCGGGCTGGCGGTCTGTCTCGTCCGACCCCTCCGCGACACGCGGCCCTGCGTGCCGCAACGCCGCCTGCCTGATATGGCTGTTGATCAACTCGCGCATGCGCGCGTCGCGCGCGAAAGCCGAGTGGCCGCCGAGGACGACGGCAACGAGATATCGCCCGTCGCGGTGAACCGAAGTCACGAGATTGAAGCCGGAATCGCGCGTGTATCCGGTCTTGATGCCATCAACGCCGGCAACCGCGCCCAAGAGATGGTTGTGATTGCGCATCGCCGCGCCGTGATAGACGAAAGCGGGCGTCGCGAAATACCTGTAGTAGCGCGGAAAGCGATCCGCGATCGTGCGCCCGAGCAGCGCCAGATCGCGCGCGGTGGTCAGCTGATCGTCGTCCGGCAGACCTGAGGCGTTGACATACGTGGTGTGGGCCATGCCCAGAGCGTGCGCTTTCTGGGTCATTACCCGGGCAAACTCATCCTCGCTGCCCGCCAAGTTTTCGGCGATGGCAACGGCAACGTCATTTGCCGATTTGGTAACCACCGCCTTGATGGCGTCCTCGACCGCAATGGTCTGGCCCGGCTTGAGGCCGAGCTTGGAAGGGGCCTGCTCTGCAGCATGGGCGGAGATCTTCAGCGGCGTGTCGAGCCTGATCCTCCCGGCATCGAGCTCCTCGAACAGGAGGTAGAGCGTCATGATCTTGGTCAGCGAGGCGGGGTGACGCATCGCATCGGCGTTCGACGCCTGCAGCACCTCGCCACTGTTGCCGTCGATGACCAGCGAGGAGAAGGGCGGCGCGTATTCTTCGGCGTGACGGCTGCGGTGGTGGACATGCGCGACGTGGCGCACGTAATGAACGTAGAAGCGGCGGTGGTGCCGCGCGTCAGCTGCGTCGCTGGTGATGAAGAGACCCGCCGCGAGGGCGGCAAGACCGAAGACGCAATAGCGAAGCCCGCACCGGGCCTGCGAACGCACCCATCCCATTACGCACCCCGTCCCTGAACGCGCGCTGAGCTCCCGTCACGGAGCCCACCCCCTGTCTACTCACTGGGACGGTGCTTTCCTTCCACGGCGAGGTCGCCCGATTGAGCGCCTCTCCGATGAAGGAGGCATTGCCCCCCAACCAAGGACCGTCGTCACACCGACGACACGGCCAACCACGCTAGGCGAACGCCGTTGCGAAAGCGTTAAGTCGCCGCGGCATCATTGTGCGCTGCATCGACACCCGTTGCAGTTTTTGTGCAGCGCACTATAATATCATACGATGCTCCAGAAGGCCTTTTCAAGGCAGTAACCCGACAACGCCAACGCTAACCACAGGCCGCACATCGCGCCGGGAAGAATGACAATGACAGCAGAAGAGATGCAGAAGCTTGGCAACCACAGCGTCGAGATGGCGATGAGCTCCTTGAGCTCCTGGACGAAGAATGCGCAAGCCATCGCCCTCGAGGTCGCTGACTATTCGCAGAAATCGTTCGCGGGCACCGCTGCCGCCTGGGAAAAACTCATGGACGCCAAGAGTTTGGAAAAAGCCATGGAGGTGCAAGGCGACTACCTGAAATCCTCGTACGAGGATTTTGTGGCCCAAACGGCCAAGGTCAGTGAGCTTTGCGCCGGTCTTGCCAAGGATGCCTGCAAGCCGTTCGAAGACGTGCTGGCCAAAACGTCGATGACGAAGTGAGAAGGCCTGCCGCCATGGAGAGGGCGGCGGGTCAGCCCTTCGACAGCACTGACTCGATCGCGGCGGCAATGCGCGCCAGGCTCTGCTCGATCCGGCCGACCCGGAAGGCGATGTGTTCGAGGGCATAGGCCGCCCGCTTGTCGCCTGAGGGCATGTTCTGGGCGTCGTAATCCGGGACGAAGTCCTGCTCCAGGTCGCGGACAAGTTTTGCGCGGCGTGCGGGGTCGGCCATGATCACCTCCTGTCGCAGCCCGTGCGATGAGAGATGCGATGAATAGCCGAGTCGGCAAAGCACTACCAACGGGCGTTCGGGGCGACGCGGCACCGCTGGCATGACAGCCAGGGGTGGCTGGATCAATCCCGTGGCGAGCAAGTTGGTATTGGTCCGGGACCCGACTAGGGCGCATCGCATGGTGCTTGGTGCTGAACGTCTCGACCGCCTTGCCGCGATTTACCCGCAATCCCTTTGCGATCGTGACGCGCCGAACGCGCGCGGCGCACGACGCAGCCGCGGCCCACTAGGGATGCCGCGCCCGCGCAGATCCGAACGCAGCAGGGAGGCGATCGGCTGTACGCTTGGCGTCACGCCGTCGAACTGGAAAGCAAGCCGTTCCAAAACTATAATAGGGTGCGGGAGAGTGCCGGGGGCGAAATCCTGCCGGGCTTCTCCGCGGTCCATCGACCGCGCAATAACGCCTCTGGACGACAGAACGAACAATGCCTTCGAGCGTGAATGCCACCGTCGAATTCCCAGCCCGGCTCGCGGACGACGACCGCAAGCGCAAGGGCGACCCGAGCGGTCCGGGGACCGCGGTCATCACCAAGACGCGGCCGCAAACGAAGCGGCCAAACCTGTATCGTGTGCTGCTGCTCAACGACGACTACACGCCGATGGAGTTTGTGGTCCACGTGCTCGAGCACTTCTTCAACAAGGACCACGAAACCGCCCAACGAATCATGATGCACGTTCACCAGCACGGAATCGGAGAGTGCGGGGTCTATACCTACGAGGTTGCGGAAACCAAAGTGACGCAGGTCATGGACTTTGCCCGCAAACATCAGCATCCTCTGCAGTGCATCATGGAAAAGAAGTAGTTCCGGGGGAACGGCCAATACAAAGGAAGAGAACCTGAATGCCTACGTTCTCGCGCAGCCTCGAACAGTCGCTCCACCGCGCGCTGGCGCTCGCCAACGAGCGCCACCACGAATACGCCACGCTGGAGCACCTCTTGCTGGCGCTGATCGAAGACCAGGACGCAGCCGCGGTGATGCGGGCGTGCAATGTCGATCTCGACAAGCTGCGCCGCAGTCTCGTCGCCTACCTCGAATCCGAGCTCGACAACCTCGTCACCGACGGCGCCGAGGATTCGAAGCCGACCGCCGGCTTCCAGCGCGTGATCCAGCGCGCGGTGATCCACGTCCAGTCATCCGGCCGGGAAGAGGTGACCGGCGCCAACGTGCTGGTCGCGATCTTCGCCGAACGCGAGAGCCATGCCGCGTACTTCCTGCAGGAGCAGGACATGACGCGCTACGATGCGGTCAACTACATCAGCCACGGCATCGCCAAGCGGCCGGGCCTGTCGGAAGCGCGCCCGGTGCGCGGCGCCGACGAGGATACCGACGCCAAGAGCGGCGACGAGCCGAAAAAGAAGGGCGACGCGCTCGACGCCTACTGCATCAACCTCAACAAGAAGGCGCGCGACGGGAAGATCGACCCGCTGATCGGCCGCGAGGCCGAGATCAGCCGCACCATCCAGGTGCTGTGCCGGCGGCAGAAGAACAATCCGCTGTTCGTCGGCGAGGCCGGCGTCGGCAAGACCGCGATCGCGGAGGGGCTGGCGCGCCGCATCGTCCACGGCGAGGTGCCGGACGTGCTGCGCGACGCCACCGTGTTCGCGCTCGACATGGGCACGCTCCTTGCCGGCACGCGCTATCGCGGCGATTTCGAGGAGCGGCTCAAGCAGGTCATCAAGGAGCTCGAGGCTTATCCCGGTGCCATCCTGTTCATCGACGAGATCCACACCGTGATCGGCGCCGGCGCCACGTCCGGCGGGGCCATGGACGCATCGAACCTGCTCAAGCCGGCCTTGGCGTCGGGCACCGTGCGCTGCATCGGTTCGACCACCTACAAGGAATACCGCCAATATTTCGAGAAGGACCGCGCTCTGGTGCGCCGGTTCCAGAAGATCGACGTCAACGAGCCGACGGTCCCCGACGCAATCGAAATCCTCAAGGGGCTCAAGCCCTATTTCGAGGACTACCACAAGCTCAAATACACCAACGAGGCGATCAAGGCGGCGGTCGAGCTGTCGTCACGCTACATCCATGACCGCAAGCTCCCCGACAAGGCGATCGACGTGATCGACGAATCCGGCGCGGCGCAGATGCTGCTGCCGGAGAGCCGCCGCCGGCGCACCATCGGCATCAGGGAGATCGAGACTACGATCGCCACCATGGCGCGGATTCCGCCGAAGGCGGTGTCGAAGGACGACGCCGAGGTGCTGCGGCACCTGGAGGAGACGCTCAAGCGCGTGGTCTATGGGCAGGACAAGGCCATCGAGGCGCTTGCCGCCTCCATCAAGCTTGCCCGCGCCGGCCTGCGCGAACCGGAAAAGCCGATCGGCTGCTACCTCTTCTCCGGCCCGACCGGCGTCGGCAAGACCGAGGTGGCGCGGCAGCTGGCGGCGACGCTTGGGGTTGAGATCATCCGCTTCGACATGTCGGAGTACATGGAGCGCCACACCGTGTCGCGGCTCATCGGCGCTCCGCCCGGCTACGTCGGCTTTGACCAGGGCGGGTTGCTGACCGACGGCGTCGACCAGCATCCGCATTGCGTGCTGCTGCTCGACGAGATCGAGAAGGCGCACCCGGACCTGTTCAACGTGCTGCTGCAGATCATGGATCACGGCAAGCTCACCGACCACAACGGCAAGCAGGTCGACTTCCGCAACGTGATCCTGATCATGACCACCAATGCCGGCGCCGCCGACATGGCGAAAGCTGCGTTCGGCTTCACGCGCACCAAGCGCGAGGGCGACGACATGGAGGCGATCACCCGGATGTTCGCGCCGGAATTCCGCAACCGGCTCGATGCGATCATCACCTTCGCGCACCTTTCGCCGGAGGTCATCGCCATGGTGGTCGAGAAGTTCGTGCTTCAGCTCGAGGCGCAGCTTGCCGACCGCGACGTGACCATCGAGCTGACCAACGAGGCGGCGAAATGGCTGATCGCCAACGGCTATGACGAGCTCATGGGCGCGCGGCCGATGGCGCGGGTGATCCAGGAACACATCAAGAAACCGCTCGCCGACGAGGTGCTGTTCGGCCGGCTCAAGTCGGGCGGGCACGTGCGCGTCATCCTCATCACCGACGAGGCCGGCAACAGCAAGCTCGCCTTCGAATATCCCGAGGGCCCGATCATGCCGCGGCCTGAAAAGCTGCCCGAGCCGCGCCGCGCCAAGAAGCGCCGGTCCTCGCCGCGGCGCAAGCCGCCGGGGTCCGGCGGCAACCCGCCGCCGCGCCGCGGTTCGGTGCCGAAGGTGCCGCTCGTCAAGGTGTAGCTCCTGGTCCCGGCGTCGCGACAGCCGATCGTAGTGCGGATCGGTCACCGCGCATCGCCCTTCCGATTTGTCCGGGGCGGGCGATCGGACGGGCGGGCCGACCGTTCTGCGGCTAAGATCGGCGAGCCCGTCGCCCTTATCGCGCGGCCGGATGCAGCGAGTCGCGGCGGATGAACGCAAACGCCGCCGCGGCGCCGATCATTTCGCCGATGCCGCCGCCGACGTAAGGCGGGCGCAAGCCCGGCGACGATGTGGCTCCCTTCGCCGACGCTGCCGGCGAACATCGCAAACACCGCGCCGAGAACCGCGACCCCGAGCGTGGCGCCGATCATGCGCGCGGTGTTGACGAGACCGGACGCGGAGCCCGAGCGCGCCGCGGGGACATTGGCGACCGCGGCGGCGTTCACCGGACCGGTGTTGAGGCCGAGGCCGCAGCCGATCACGAGCATCGCCGCTTCGACCAGGAAGATGCTGTCGTTCAACGGGATCAGCGTCAGCATGAACAAGCCGGCCCCCATCATCGCCATGCCGGCGGTCATCGGCCTCCGCGGTCGTCCTGTACGGCGGTCAAATGAGGAACGATCGAGAGCGCCTCAAGTTCTGACACTACGGCGGTGGCCGAAGCGTCCACCGGTGACATGCGGTCCCGGCGCATTACATTCAGGCGTGGAAGAAGATTCAGGTGTGAAGACCTCGGGCGAAGGAAGTCACGATGACGGCGGACGTTCGCATGGCTGAAGTCGCGGCGCTGGTCGGCGATCCGGCACGCGCCAATATTCTCGCAGCGCTGATGGGCGGGCGCGCGCTCACCGCGAGCGAGCTTGTGCGCGCGGCGGGCATGTCACCGCAGACGACGAGCGGCCATCTCGGCAAGCTCACCGATGGCCGCCTGATCGCCTGCGTGAAGCAGGGGCGCCATCGCTATTACCGCATCGCGACCCACCGCGTCGCCGAGATGCTGGAGGGCATCATGGCGGTCGTCGCCGATGCGCCGCCGCGCCACCGGCCGGCTTCGAAAGTCGACGAGGCCATGCGCACTGCGCGCACCTGCTACGATCATTTTGCCGGCAAACTTGGCGTCGGGCTGACCGATGCGCTTTGCGCGCACGGGTGTGTGGCGCTGAGCGAGGAGGGCGGCGAAGTCAGCGACAGTGGGGTCGCATTCTTCGAAAAATTCGGCGTCGATCTTGCGGCGGCGCATGCCAGGCGCCGCATCTTCTGCCGGCCGTGCATCGATTGGACCGAGCGGCGGCCTCACCTCGGCGGCAGTGTCGGCGCCGCGCTGGCGCAGCGCTGCTTCGACCTCGACTGGCTCAAGCGCATGCGGGAAAGCCGCGCGTTGACGCTCACGCCGGCCGGCCGCCGCGGCCTGAGCGAAACGTTCGGCGTTTCGCTGTAGAGCAGCCGCTGTTCGGTTTTGCGCCAGCCTCCGCCGGCACCGGCGTTGACACTGTATGCGCCGCGGGGTTCTTAGCCCGCGATGCCGGCAGAAGCGCAGCAATGACCATCGACAAGACCTACCAGCCCGCCGCGGTCGAGGACCGCATCTACGCCGCATGGGAAGCGGCAGGCGCCTTCCGCGCCGGCCGGCCCGAGCGCGCCAAGGCGCCTCCCTATTGCATCGTCATCCCGCCGCCCAATGTGACCGGCTCGCTGCACATGGGCCATGCGCTCAACAACACCCTGCAGGACATCCTGTGCCGCTTCGAGCGCATGCGCGGCAAGGACGTGCTGTGGCAGCCCGGCACCGACCACGCCGGCATCGCCACGCAGGCCGTGGTCGAACGCCAGTTGATGGAGCGCCAGCAGCCGGGCAGCCGCGAAATGGGCCGCGAGGCCTTCATCGAGCGCGTGTGGCAATGGAAGGCGGAATCGGGCGGCGCCATCATCGGCCAGCTCAAGCGGCTCGGCGCCTCCTGCGACTGGTCGCGCGAGCGCTTCACCATGGACGAAGGCCTTTCGCGCGCGGTGATGAAGGTGTTCGTCGAGCTCTATCGCGGCGGCCTCATCTACAAGGACAAGCGCCTCGTCAATTGGGACCCCAAGCTCAAAACTGCGATCTCCGATCTCGAAGTGCAGCAGGTCGAGGTGAGGGGCAGCCTCTGGCACCTCAAGTATCCGCTCGAGGGCACCGACGAATTCGTCGTGGTCGCGACGACGCGGCCGGAGACGATGCTGGGCGACACCGCCGTCGCCATCCATCCGCAGAACGAGCGCCTACGGCATCTGATCGGTGAGACCGCGATCCTCCCGCTCGTCGGCCGCCGCATTCCGATCGTCGCCGACGAGTATGCCGATCCGGAGAAGGGCACCGGCGCGGTGAAGATCACGCCGGCGCACGATTTCAACGATTTCGAGGTCGGGCGCCGTCACGATCTGCCGCTCGTCAACGTGCTCGACGTCGAAGGGCGACTCGATCTCACGGACAACGCCGCATTTCTTGATGGCGTACCGGTGTCGGCTGCGCTCGACGAGACGCTGGCGCTGCACGGCCTCGACCGTTTTGCCGCGCGCAAGAAGATCGTCGAGCGGCTAGAGGCGCTGGGACTGCTGGATAAGATCGAGCCAAACACCCACAGCGTGCCGCACGGCGACCGCTCCGGCGCGGCGATCGAGCCCTATCTTACCGATCAATGGTACGTCGACGCCAAGACGCTGGCGCAGCCGGCGATCGACGCGGTGCGCGCCGGGCGCACCATCTTCGTCCCGGAGCAATGGCAGGCGACGTTCTTCGACTGGATGGAGCACATTCAGCCCTGGTGCATCTCGCGCCAGATCTGGTGGGGGCATCGTATTCCCGCGTGGTACGGGCCGGACGGAAAAATCTTCGTCGCCGAGAACGAAGACGATGCGGTCGCCGACGCGCTGGCGCACTACACCGAAATCGAGGAGATCACGGCCGAGGAGGGGCACGACATCGCCGCCGATCCTGAGCGGCAGGCATGGTTTGCCAACGAGTATCTGCACCGCGACGAGGACGTGCTGGACACCTGGTTCTCGTCGGCGCTGTGGCCGTTCTCGACGTTGGGCTGGCCCGACGAAACCCCGGAACTGAGGCGGTTTTACCCGACCAGCGTGCTCGTCACCGGCTTCGACATCATCTTCTTCTGGGTCGCGCGCATGATGATGATGGGGCGGCACTTTATGAAGGAGGTGCCGTTCCCGACCGTGTACATCCACGCGCTCGTGCGCGACGAGCGCGGGCAGAAGATGTCGAAGTCGAAAGGCAACGTCATCGACCCCCTCGAGGTCATCGACGAATACGGCGCGGACGCGTTGCGCTTCACCTTGGCGGCAATGGCGGCGCAGGGCCGCGACATAAAGCTCTCCGCGCAGAGGGTCGAGGGCAACCGCAATTTCGCGACCAAGCTCTGGAATGCCGCGCGTTTCGCGGAGCTGAACGGCTGTGCGCGTAATCCCGATTTCGATCCGCGCCACGCCGGAGAAGTGCTCAACCGCTGGATCATTCACGAAACGGCGCAGACTGGACGCGAGGTCACCGCAGCGCTCGAAGCGTTCAAGTTCAACGAGGCCGCCAACGCCGTCTATCGCTTCGTCTGGAATGTCTTCTGTGACTGGTATCTCGAATTGGCGAAACCGGTGCTCGCCGGCCCTGATGGCGCGGCGAAGAACGAGACGCGCGCGGCCGCGGCGTGGACGCTCGATGAGATTCTGAAGCTGCTGCATCCGTTCATGCCGTTCGTCACTGAAGAATTGTGGAACGTCACCGGCGGTGACGAGCTTCTCGTGCTCGCGGCATGGCCGCTGCACGACGGATTGGACGATTCCGCCGCCGAGGCCGAGATCGGCTGGGTGATCGACCTCATCACCGCGATCCGCTCGGTTCGGGCGGAAATGAATATCGCCCCCGCAACGCTGCTGCCGTTGGTGCTCGCCGGCGCTGCGGCCGAGACCCGCGAGCGGGCGCGCCGGTGGTCGGAATTCGTGCAGCGCCTCGCCCGCGTCGCCGACATCTCGTTCGCCGATGCGGCGCCGCCAGGGTCGATGCAGCTTGTCATACGCGGCGAGGTCGCGGCCTTGCCGCTCAAGGGTGTCATCGACTTCGTGGCCGAGCGCGCCCGGCTCGAAAAGGAAATGGCCAAAGCTGACGCCGACATCGCCCGCGTCGAGCAAAAGCTCGGCAATGCCGACTTCATCAAGCGCGCTCCCGAGGAGGTGGTCGAAGGCGAGCGCGAGAAGCGCGCAGAGGCCGAGACGCGTAAGGCGAAGCTCGCCGAGGCGCGCAAGCGGCTCGAAGCCGCGGTGTAATGTTCATTCGCTCCGAGCCGCAGGCGGCGCCCACTTCGGACAGAACAAAGGCCGGGTGAACCGGCCCAGAAAAAATCTCGAACAGAGAAATTCCTTGGCGAAATCCCGACTACCCCTGACGGCGCTTGCTCTTCTCTGGCTTGTCGGTAACGCACTGCGGATGCCGCTTCTCGCGGTCCCGCCGGTCATTCCGGTACTGCGCAGCGAATTCAATCTTTCGGGGACCGAGATCGGCATACTGACCGGCCTGCCGATCATCCTGTTCGCGGCGGCCGCATTGGTCGGCTCGCGGCTGGTCGCTCTACTCGGTGTCACACGCGCCGTCATCACGGGGTTGGCGTTGACCGCGGTGGGGAGCGGGCTGCGGGCCGCAGCGCCCGACGCGATCGCCCTCCTCGCCGCGACGGCGGTCATGGGTGCGGGCATTGCGGTGACGCAGCCTGCGCTGGCGGCGCTCGTCGGCCGCTGGTTGCCCGACCACATCGTCCTGGGCACCGGCATCTACACCAACGGATTGATCGTTGGCGAAATCCTGCCGGTCGCGCTTTTCCCATTCCTTTTCGCGCTCTTCGGTCAGAGCTGGCGCGCGACATTCGTCTTCTGGGCGCTGCCAATCGTCGCCATCGCGCTCCTGGTGCTGGCACTGGCGCCACCCGAAAAACCCGCCGCCATCGGTGCCGCGCGACGATGGTGGCCCAACTGGCCGGCGCGCGAGGTCCTGCGTCTCGGCTCTGTGTTCGCCGGGGCGAGCGCGATCTATTTCGGCAGCAACGCTTTCCTTCCCGGCTATCTGAGCGAGACCGGCCGCGCCGATCTCATCAGTCCGGCGCTCACCGCGCTCAATGTCGGCCAGCTTCCCGCTTCGCTGCTGCTGATCGTCTTTGCGCGCCATCTTGAGCGCAGGGCGTGGCCGTTCGTGTTCGCGGGCGTGCTGTGCCTGGCGTGCCTGGGGGCCATCGTCGCCACGGCCGGCGCGGTGACCGTGGCGAGCGCCGCCGTTCTGGGCTTTGCCGCCGGCGCCGCCTTCGCCTTGGGTCTTACTCTGCCGCCGCTCTTGAGCGCGCCGGACGAGGTCGCGCGCGTGTCGGCGGCGATGTTCACCTTCAGCTATACGAGCGCGCTGGTCGTCTCGGTGCTGAGCGGCACCGCCTGGGATCTTACCGGCGACGCACGCTTCGCCTTCCTGCCGGTCGCGCTGGCCGGGCTGCCCGCGATCCTGCTCGTGCCGACGATGAGATTCGACCGTGCGGCAATCGGCGGCGAAAAGGAGCGATCGCGGTGAACGTTTTTCTCGCCGGCGCCACCGGCGCGGTCGGACGGCGATTGTCGCTTCTTCTGCGCGCCGATGGGCATGCCGTGACCGGCACGACGCGCTCGCGCGCGAAGGAGGCGCAACTGCGATCAGACGGCGTGACGCCCGTCGTCGTGAATGTGTTCGACAGCCATGCCCTGCGCGACGCCGTTGTGCGGGCGAAGCCTGAAATCGTCATCCATCAGCTGACCGACCTTGCCGGCCTCCTCGAACCCGGCCGCCGCGACGAGGTGCTGACGCGCAACGCGCGCCTGCGCATTGAAGGCACCGCCAATCTTGTCGCCGCCGCCATAGCCGCGGGTGCGCGCCGGTTGATCGCCCAAAGCATCGCCTTCGCTTACGCCGAGGGCCCGGAACCTCATGCCGAGACTGATCCGCTTGCGTCCGGCGAAAGTGGAGCGGGCGCGGTGACGGCGCGCGGGGTGCGAGCGCTGGAGCAGGCCGTGCTCCATTTGCGGGGAATCGAAAGCCTCGTGTTGCGCTATGGGCGGCTCTACGGCCCGTGGACGTGGTACGACGCACCGACCGGCCGCGGCCCTCTGCACGTCGATGCCGCCGCGCGCGCGGCACAGCTCGCGGCCACGAGCGGCGCGCCCGGTGTCTACAACATCGCCGAGGACGATGGCGCAGTGTCGATCGCGAAGGCGCGCCGAGAGCTCGGCTTCGATCCAGCGTTCCGGCTCCCGACGCCGCCTGTCAATTGACGAGCGCCTGATAGACGAGATTGCGGATGAGCGCGCGGTAATGCGAGCGCAGCGCGCCGCTGACCTGCATCATCATGACCGCGATCAGCTTCTCCTTCGGGTCGACCCAGAAATAGGTGCCGTAGATGCCGCCCCAATAGAATTCGCCGACCGAACCCGGGCGCGGGTTCTGGCCGGGTTGGGTGCGGACCGCGAAGCCAAGTCCGAAGCCTTGTCCGTCTCGCGGGGTAGGCGCCATGGCGGTCGGCTCGAAAAGCTGCAGTGTCTCACGGCTGTAGGTGATGTCGGGGGGCAGATGATCCGATGTCATGAACGCGACGGTTTTCGGCGACAAGAGACGCGTGCCGTCCAGCACCCCGCCGTTCAGCAGCATCTGGGTGAATCTCAAGTAGTCGGACCCTGTCGAGATCATGCCGCCGCCGCCGGACAGCCAATTCGGTCGCTTGGTTACATCGATCACTGCCGGCCGTTTCTGCGTCTCCGGATCAATCTGCGGTTCGGCGATGCGCCCGATGTCCTCTCCTGTAGCGT
The DNA here is from genome assembly GCA_963833665.1 of uncultured Alphaproteobacteria bacterium. Taxonomy (GTDB): domain Bacteria; phylum Pseudomonadota; class Alphaproteobacteria; order Rhizobiales; family Xanthobacteraceae; genus BOG-931. The sequence goes on from CAWHZA010000032.1 coordinate 103,898, forward strand.
AGAAACCGGTACTGGACATGCCGAGCGGCTTCGTGATGCGCTCGGCGACGAACTGGTCGAAGGGCATCCCGGACACGACCTCGACAACTCGTCCCAGCACGTCGGTCGACATGCTGTAGTCCCACATGGTCCCGGGCTGGTGAGCGAGCGGAAGCTTCGCCAGCTTGGAGGTGAATTCCGCGAGAGTCTGATTGGCATCAAAAAGGTTCGCGTCGTTATATTTCTGCTTGACCAGCGATTTGCCGAAGACGCCGTAGGTCAGTCCAGACGTGTGCCGCAGCAGGTCTTGAATCGTCATTTCGCGCTGCGCGGGCTCCAGCGATAGTTCGGCGTTTCCGCCGGCGGCGTCGGTCTTCTCGACGCCCACCTTGAGGCCCTTCATTTCCGGCAGATAAGCCCAGATCGGGTCCTCGAGCTGGATCTTGCCTTCCTCGACCAGCATCATAATGGCGACGGAGGTGATGGGCTTGCTCATCGAGGCGATCCGGAAGATCGCGTCGGCGTGCATCGGGATCTTTTTCTCGCGATCCTGAAAGCCGACGGCTTCTGAGTAGGCGAGCTTGCCATCGCGGGCGATCAGCACGACCGCGCCGGCGATCGCCCCCTTGTCGACGTCGGCCTGGAACGCTGCCGTCACGCGCTTGAGCCGCTCGGACGAGAGGCCCACTTCTTCCGGCTTGCTCGCCTGCGGCAGACCTTGCGCAAGCGCCGAGAATGCGACGCACGTCGCCAGTGCGGACATGCAGACGAGATTGCGAAATTTCATATGGCGGCCTCCCTGCGAGCGTCGCTGCGGTTGATGCATTTCGGGGAAATTCTCCCCCAGAACCGAGGATGAAGGTAGCTTAAAGGAGGCGGCTCCGCTTGCCTACCGCATCGGCTTGCTGAGAAACCGCGAGCCTTTGAGACCATATCGCCAGGGCCGCTCGACCGCCTTGGTGATGCCGATACGCGGCCCGGCGATCACCGCGGCGGGCTCAGTTCGCGCCAGGATCGCGAATGGCGGTTGGTCGAGCGCAAGCCCGTTCTGCGCACCCGTGATGCCCAGAGCTTCGCAAAGCCGGCCGGGACCGGAGCAGAGGAGCCGCTCCTCGGCTAGGCCGCGGCGGCGGCGCATCAAGGCGACGCCCGCCGTCGGCTCCAACGCGCGGATGAGCACCGCGCTGGCCGAGCCCTTCGGCTCGCAGACGAAATTGAGGCACCAATGAATGCCGTAGGAACGATAGACGTAGGCGAAGCCCGGCGGGCCGAACATCACGGCGTTGCGCGCGGTCTGACCGCGAAAGCTATGCGCCGCTGGGTCGGTCTGATGATAGGCCTCGACCTCGACCACGCGCCCGCCGATACCCGCGAACAGCAATGTGGCTCCGACCAGTTCGGGCGCGACCTCGTGCACACTTCGGCCAAAGAAGGACCTGCCCAGCGTCCGCGGCATGAAACATTCTTGCAGCCTCGGCGGTTGACCGTAAATCGTGGTTAACAACAGGTGTCGTTTGGCCGGAATCTGTGGCTTGAGCGCAACAGCGCTGGAACATTTGATCGTTGTGCACCGCACCACTGAATAGCGCCGCTTTTTGGCCATAGGGTTTTTCGACATCGAGGCCCGCAAGCGCCGACAAGCTATTGCGACACTTCCGGTTTTCAGAGCGGCTCGGCCGCGGCCGGCAGGGAAAGGCAAAAGGGCCGCGTTTAGCCCGCATGAGTTCGATGGACGTCAAGACAGATTTGAAATCGCGGCTGCCCAGCCGTCACGCCACCGAGGGCCCCGAACGGGCACCTCACCGCGCGTTCTATTACGCGATGGGGCTGTCGCGGGAGCAAATTCATCAGCCCTTCGTCGGCGTAGCGACCTGCTGGAACGAGGCCGCGCCGTGCAATATCGCGCTGATGCGGCAGGCGCAGGCGGTCAAGCATGGCGTCGCCGCCGCCGGCGGAACGCCGCGCGAATTCTGCACCATCACCGTCACCGACGGCATCGCTATGGGGCATGCCGGTATGAGGGCCTCCCTGCCGTCGCGCGAGGTCATCGCCGACTCGATCGAGCTCACCGTCCGCGGCCATTCCTATGATGCCCTGATCGGGGTCGCGGGCTGCGACAAGTCGCAGCCCGGGATGATGATGGCCATGTGCCGCCTCAACGTGCCCGCGATCTTCATCTACGGCGGGTCGATCCTGCCGGGCACGTTCAAAGGCCGGCCGGTCACCATCCAGGATGTCTACGAGGCCGTCGGCCAGCACTCGATCGGCTCCATGTCGGACGCCGATCTCGACACGCTCGAGCAGAACGCCTGCCCGTCGGCCGGAGCATGCGGGGCGCAATTCACCGCTAACACCATGGCGACCGTCTCTGAGGCGATGGGCTTGGCGCTGCCCTATTCGGCGGGCGCGCCGGCGCCCTACGAGATCCGCGACAGGTTCTGCATGCTTGCAGGCGAAATGGTCATGGAGCTTATCGCCAAGGGCATCCGCCCGCGCGACATCGTCACCCGCAAGGCGCTGGAGAACGCGGCGACCGTGGTCGCCGCCACCGGCGGGTCGACCAACGGCGCGCTCCACCTCCCGGCCATCGCCCATGAATGCGGCATCAAGTTCGATCTTTTCGACGTGGCTGAGGTCTTCAAAAGGACACCGTATATCGCGGATTTGAAGCCGTCCGGCCGCTATGTCGCCAAAGACATGTTCGAAGCTGGCGGCATTCCGCTGCTGATGAGGACACTGCTCGATAACGGCTTTCTGCACGGCGATTGCATTACCGTCACCGGCCGCACGATCGCGGAAAACCTCACATCGGTGAAGTGGAACGAAGACCAGGACGTCGTTCGGCGGGCCGACAAGCCCATGTCGCCGACCGGCGGCGTCGTCGGTCTGAAAGGCAATCTCGCGCCCGATGGGGCAATTGTTAAGGTTGCCGGTATGGAGAGCTTGCGTTTCTCCGGACCGGCGCGCTGCTTCGATGGCGAGGAGGCCTGCTTCGACGCAGTAAAGAACAAGAAGTACAGGGAAGGCGACGTGTTGGTCATCCGTTACGAGGGCCCCAAAGGGGGGCCTGGCATGCGTGAGATGCTGGCGACGACGGCCGCCCTCTACGGACAGGGCATGGGCACGAAAGTCGCGCTGATCACCGACGGCCGCTTCTCAGGCGCGACCCGCGGGCTCTGCGTCGGCCATATCGGGCCGGAGGCGGCGGTGGGCGGACCGATTGGCCTGCTGCGCGACGGCGACATCATCGAGATCGATGGCGATAAAGGGACGCTCGACGTCAAACTGACGAAGAGCGAGCTCGACAAGCGCACGAGCGAATGGAAGCCGCGCGCGGAAGAACATACCTCAGGCTATTTGTGGAAATACGCCCAGCAGGTTGGGTCAGCGCGCTATGGCGCCGTGACCCATCCGGGCGGCGCGGTCGAGAAGGCGTGTTATGCGGACATCTAGTAGAGTAGCCCGTCTCGCAGCCGGCGGCGTGCTGGTCGCGCTCGCGGGTGGACTGGGCCTCGGCGTAGGAACATGGCCCGGCACCGGGATCGGCATCGCGCCCGAAGCGGCCCTGGCCTTCGACGGAACGAGCAGCCCGACTACGGCCGCGCTGGCGCCCGGCGACAGCGTGCGCAGTGCGGCTCGCGTGCCGGAAGGCGGCGAACGCGCCAAGACGCTGACCGCGCTCCAATATGCAGCCGACCAGGGTCACCTCGCGGCACAGTGGAAGGTCGGCCGCATGTATGCGGACGGCGACGGCGTTCCTCAGGACGACATGCGGGCGTTCAACTATTTCAGCCAGATCGCCAATACCCACCCGGACGAGAGCCCCGGCACGCCCCAGGCGCGGCTTGTCGCCAACGCGTTCGTGGCGCTCGGCCGCTATTATCTTTCCGGCATTCCCGACTCGACGATAAAGCCGGACGCAGCGCGTGCGCGCGAAATGTTCGCCTATGCGGCATCCTATTTCGGCGACGCCGACGCCCAGTACCGGCTCGGCCGGTTGTATCTCGACGGCACGCCGAGCGACCCGCATCAGGCGGCACGCTGGTTCCAGCTTGCCGCGACGAAGGGCGATTGCCGCGCCGAGGCGGTGCTCGGCGACTTGCTGTTCCAGGGGCGAAGCGTGCCGCGACAGGCCGCCCGCGGTCTGATGTGGCTCACGTTGAGCAAGGATTGCGCCGGCCCCGAGGAGACCTGGGTCAAGCCGCTCTACGACAATGCTTTCCACCGCGCGAGCGAGGACGAGCGGGCCATGGCGCTGGTCTATCTGGAAGACTGGCTCAAGGGGCGCAGGGAGTAGCAGCCGCACGGTTTCCCGCGGAACGCGCGACGCCGCCACGGGCCGCGCGCAAACGGCGCAATCACAACCAGCGGCACAAATTCTCGCGCACGAAGGCGTCGTCGTTGAGTTCGGGATAGCCCCGATAGACGCGGTCGATCTCCTCCGCTTGCCCCGGACTGAGCCCCTCGGCCGGATCGAGGCACCAAATGCCTTCCAACAGGCCTTGCCGGCGCAGCACCTCATGACAGCCGGCGATGCAGCCGCGGAAATCGTTGGCGACATCGAAAAAGGCGCCGTTGCAGTCGGTGACACGCGAGTCGCGCGCCAGCAGCGCCGTCGGGATTTGCCCTGACACGCCGGCCGCGCGGATTTCGTCAAGCAACGCAACCGCCTTCTGCGTCCAAACGCTCCAATGGCCGAGCAGTCCGCCCTTGAACCTGACCACGACCGGCGCGCCGTCGCGGGGGATGGAGAAGGGGACCGCGAGGTCGAGCACGATATGGTCGTCGTTGCCTGTGTAGAGGGTGATGCGATCCTCCGCTCCGGCCTCGACGACGCCGCGCACGACGTCGAGCGTCCGATAACGGTTGAACGGAGCGACCTTGATGGCGACGACATTGTCGATCGCGGCGAAGCGGCGCCAGAACGAAGCCGGCAGCACGAGGCCGCCCACCGCCGGCTGGAGATAGAAGCCGACGAGCGGCATCTCTTGGGCAACGGCCGCGCAATGCTCGATCAACTCGGATTCGGCAACGCCCTGCATGGCTCCCAAGCTGAGCAATCCGGCGTGGTAGCCGAGGCTCGCCGCAAGGCGCGCCTCCTTGAACGCCTGGTCGGTGCGCCCGGCGAGGCCGGCGACGAGAACGAGCGGCCGTGACGTCCATTCGCGCGCGGTCGCCGCAGCGAGCTCCAGGACCGGCCGATAGAGGCCCACCTCGCGGATCGCGAACTGGGTGGCGTGAACGCCGACCGCGAGCCCGCCGGCGCCGGCGTCGATGTAGTAGCGGCTGAGCGCTTGCTGGCGCCGCCGGTCGAGGGCGCGGTCGCGATCGAGCGCCAGGGGGTGCGCGGGAATGACCGCGCCCTCGCGCAGGATCGTCAGCACCGCGGGGTCGAGTTGCGACCAGTGCAAGCCCATCAGCCGCTCCGCTGCTTCAGGAAGCCGAGGACCACCGCGACGTTGTGCTCGCGGCGGGCGCGAACCTCGCGCGCGCCGGCGAGATCGCGGCCGAAGACGACGGAGAGGGTGGGGTTGTTCGACAGGTAGAAGTAGCCCAGCGCGGCGATCGAGACGTAGAGCTGGAGCGGGTCGACGTCGCTGCGAAATACGCCTTCACGCTGCCCGCGATCGAGAATCCGCCGCAGCATCTCGATGACCGGGGAATTCAATTTCAGAATGCGCTTCGACTGCTGCAGGTGCCGCGCGCCGTAGAGGTTCTCGCAATTGACCAGATGAATGAAATGCGGATTGCTCGCCGAATAGTCGAAGGAGAATTCCGTCAGCCGGCGCATCGCGGTCTCCGGGTCAAGCCCGTCGAGATTGAGCGAGGCCTCGGCCCGGCGGATATCGTCATAGGCGTGTTCGAGCACCGCCAGGAACAGCTCCTCCTTGTTGCCGAAATAGTGATAGATCAGACGTTTGTTGGCGCGCGAACGCCGCGCGATCTCATCGACGCGCGCGCCATCGAGCCCCTTTTCCGAAAACTCGCCGATCGCGGCCTGGAGGATGCGCTCGCGCGTGCGCGCAGGATCGCGCCGAATAGGCACTTTCTTTTTTTGCGCCGGAGCAGACGGCCGCACGCGCGGCCGTTCGAGGATGCTCATCGCTGCTCCAGCGTCAGGGCCGGGCGTCCGCCGCCGGCCGATTGGCGGCGAAACGGCCCGACCGGCTTTCGTACTGCGTCGGCTTGTTCAAGGTCGGCAGATCGCGTGCGATCCAGTCCGTCACCCATTCGATCATGCGATTGAGCGGCACTACCGGATAGCCGAAGAGCCTCGCGGCCTCGCCGGTGTTCGCCAGCCAGCCGACGGATGCTTCCTCGCCGGTGAATTCCGGCCGCTTGTTGAAGCGCCCTGCGAACGCCTCCGCCACCGCGCGCACGCTGATGGTCTCGGGGCCGCTGACATTGAGCGGCGACGTCGGCGACGTGCAGTAACGCAACGCGCGCAGGATCTGCGCGTTGGCGTCGCCCTGCCAGATGACGTTGACGTGGCCGGTGGCAAGGTCGATGGGCTTGCCGTCGCGCACCTTGCGGGCGATGTCGTGCAGCACCCCGTAGCGCATGTCGATCGCGTAGTTGAGCCGGATGATCCTTCCCGGTGTGCCGAGGAGGCGCGAGAAATATTCGAACATCCGCTCGCGGCCGATGCAGGAGTTGGCGTATTCGCCGGCCGGGGGGGCCGGCGCGACCGCCTCGGTCGCGCCCTGATGCCGGATTTCGACGAACGGATAGACGTTGCCGGTCGAGAGGGCGACGATCCGCGAGTCCGGGAAAATCTCGGCCACATGCGCCGGCACCAGGACGTTCATCGCCCAGGTGAGGTCGAGCGTTCCGCTCTCGCCGAATTTCCGCCCGGCCATGAACACGACGTTGCGGATGCGCGGCAGCTTGGCGACTGCGGCGCGGTCGAGCAGGTCGCAGCGCAAGGTCTCGACGCCCCACGCTTCGAGCTTGTGCTGCACATCGGTCTCGCTGAAGCGGGCGACGCCGATCACGCGCTTGCCGGGAGCCGCCCGCTTGGCGAGCCCCGCGAGCGTCGGCCCCATCTTGCCGCCGACGCCTAGGACGAGAATGTCGCCATCGATCGCAGCGAGATCGTCGATCAGCGCCTGCGACGGCGTGGTCATAAAATCTTCCAGCGCGTCTACGCTCGGGAATGTATCGGGCAGGCTTTGCGCCGACAGGACGCTCGCCGCATGCGGCGCCGCCTGCCCGCCATTGGCTTGTCGGTCCGTCCGGGCATTCTTCAGCATCGGCCGTTTCCTCCCCGCGGCGATCAGCGTTTCAGCGATAGAGTTCGGGCCGGCGATCGCGCCGGTAGGTGGCAATGCTGAGCCAGCGGTTTAGATCAGTATCGGCGATGTCGAGCTTGGCGACCGCGACGCCTTCACCTGCCCCCAAAGACGCCAGGATTTTGCCGGAGGGCGAGGCGACGCAGGAGTGACCGATGCTGTCGAACTCGACGCCCGGAGCTGCCACCTCGTGGCCGACGCGATTAGCCATCGCGAAGACGATGCCGTTCTCGAGCGCCCGCGTGGACACCAGCCCCCTGATGCGCTCGCCGTTGAATCCCCAGAAGTCGCGCTGATATCCGTCGTGAATCCAGTCGGTGCTGTTGATGATGAAATCCGCCCCCATCTCGATCGGCCGCCGCAGATATTCGGGAAATATCAGATCATAGCAGATGGTCATGCCGATCTTGCCGAGGCTCGTTTCGGCAACCACAGGCTGATCGCCCGGCCGGCAGAATTCGCGTTCGCTCGCGAACAGATGGGCCTTGTGGTAGGTCGCCAGTCGCTTTCCGTCGGGGGCAAAGAGAAGCTGAGAGTTGCGGACCGCGTTGCCGTCCTTGGTGAACATGCCGACGGCGAGATGAAGCTTGCTGCTGCGGGCGATGTCCCCGAGCTCCTTCGCCGTGGCGCCGTCGTCGGGCTCGGCGAGCGTGCTCAGCTTGTCGCCGATGAAGTAGCCGGTCGTGCAGCATTCCGGGAAGATCGCGATGTCGGCGCCGAGGTTGGCGGCGAGACCGGCGAAATGCCGGATCTTGTTGAGGTTGGGCGTGATCTCGCCAACCACGCAATCCATTTGCACGACCGCGATGTTGACCTTCGGATTTCCCTGCATCGCAACTGCTCCGATCTTCGGCGGCCGCGCCGGCGCGGATCGCCGATAAGTAACCATTCAGTTACTTTGCCCGATCGCCGCTCCTGGGTCAAGCGCTTCGGCGCCGCCGGCGGCCGCCAACAGGAGAAGCTCCTCGCTGGTGTCTCCAGTGACAAGCTCGCGCGAGATCGCGGCGTGGCGAACGACGAGAATACGGTGGGTAAGGGACAGCAGTTCGGAAAATTCCGAGGAAATGAGAAGGATGCCGACTCCTTCCGCCGCGAGCTTCTGCAGGAGCTCGTAGATTTCCATCTTGGCCTGCACGTCCACCCCGCGGGTCGGCTCGTCGCAGATGAGAATGCGCGGCCGCGCCAGCAGCGCCCGCGCCATCACCACCTTCTGCTGATTGCCGCCGCTCAGCTCCTCCGCGGCCATGTCGAGGGAGCGTGCGACCAGTCCCAGCTGCTGCAGGATCGACCCGCACGCTGAGCGCTCAATGTCCTCGCGCAGGAGTCCCCAGGGCGAGTAGGCGGGCAAAGTCGCAGCGGAGCAGTTGACCGTCACCGACAGGTTCGAGAACAGGCCGTCGCGCTTGCGGTCCTCGGTCAGATAGGCGATGCCGTGAGCGAAAGCCTGGCGCGGCGTCTTGATGTGAACGGGCTTCCCGTCGATCGCCATCGTGGGGTGCATGCCTGGGGTCAGCCCGATCAACGAGCGGGCCAATGCTGTGCGTCCCGATCCGACCAGCCCGCCCAGGCCGACGATCTCGCCGCGGTTGAGCTGGAAACTGCTCGCCCCGTCCTCGCGCTGGACCGCGACGCTCAGCAACGGCAGGTCGGCGGCCGCCGGCGGCGGCGCCAACGCGCCGACCTTGCGGGCCTCGCGGCCGGTCATCAACTGGACCAACTCGCGTTGCGTCATCGCTGCCGTGGCGCCGGTCGCCACCGCCCGCCCGTTACGAAGCACGGTGATGCGGTCGGCGATCGCAAACACCTCGTCCAGCCTGTGCGACACATAGAGGATGAGATGGCCTTCGCGAATCATGTGACCGATGATGCGCCGCAGGTTTTCCCAATCGCGTGGCGACAGCACCGCGGTCGGCTCATCAAGAATCAGTATCCGTGCCGAGGTGGAGAGCGCGCGGGCAAGCTCGACCTGCTGGCGCTGTGCGACGCTCAGCGAGCCGACCATGGCGTCGGGTGAAAGGTCGAGGTGATAGCGGTCGAGGATTTCGGCGGCGTCGCGGCGCAGCCTCTTGCGGTCGATCAGGCGGTAGCGTGAGACCGGCTCGCGCCCGAGGAAGATATTTTCCGCCACCGTCAGTTCGGGCGTCGAACTGAATTCCTGGAACACGATGTTGATGCCAAGTTCGTGTGCGTCGCGCGGCGACGCGAACGCCACCGGTTGGCCGGCGAGGCGTATCTCTCCCGAGCTTGGGGGAAACACGCCCGCCAGGATGTTCATGAACGTGGATTTGCCGGCGCCGTTGGCGCCGACAACCGCCCGGACCTCCCCGGCGTCGGCCTCGAAGTCGACCTCATCGAGGGCAACGATGCCGGGGAAGCGCTTTGACAGTCCCCGCGTCTCCAGGAGCGGCATAGGACGCTCCGCCGCAAGCTCACTTCGGCAGGAATTTCTCAGGAAGCGAGTTCGGCCACCAATCGTCGGGCCGCTTGGGGTCATAGAGCTTCGCGGCGTCCTTGGGCGTCAGATATTCCGTCGTCACCACGCGCGCCCTGGTCACCTTCTCGCCTTGAAGAATGGCCAGCGCCTGGAGCACGGCGGCGCGGCCGACCGCGAGGCCGCTGGTCACGCTGCCCCACTTGTCGGTCTTGGCGATCCACTTCACCCAGCCGTTGTATTCGTCGCCGGGCGACATCGTCACCTCGCCCATGCGGCCGGCCTCGTCGAACGCTTCGAGCACGCCTGCCGACATCTGCCCCGCCGGCGAGAACACGCCGTCGATGTGCGGGAAGCGCTGCAGCATGTTTTCTGTGAGCTGCTTGGCCTTGGCGCGATTCCAGTCGCCGTATTGGACGCTGGCAAGCTTGATGTCGGGGTGGCTCTTGACGACATCATTGAGCGCCGCGAGTTGCGTCACCGCCGCCGAGGAACCGGCGATCGGCAGCATGGCGAAGATGGTGCCTTTGTCCTTCAGGCTTTCGGCGAGGTGCGTTGCCACCTGGGTGCTTTGCTTCCATTGATCGACGTAGGCATTGCTGGTCACCGCCGGACTGTCGATGAAGTTGTAGCCGATGTTGACCGTCGGGATGCCTTTGGCGGCCACCTTTTCCAGCGCCGGCATCATCGCCTTCTCGTCGACCGGCCAGAACAGCAGGACGTCGATCCCTTTGCTCAACAGGTCCTCGACATCGGAGGCCTGCTTGGCGGGATTGAACGCCGCATCCGTGACCACGACGTCGGCGAACTCCGGATGCAGCGAAGCCTCGTACTTGACGTACTGGTTCAGGAACAGAATCCAGGAATTGGACAGATAGCCGGCGGAGACACCAATGTGATACGGCGGCTTCTTCTTGAAGCGCGTGGTGTCCACAGCCTCCTGCGCAAGCTTGGCCACGCGTTCGAACGTGGCCTTGAGCGCCTCGTCGGATTGCTGCGCGCGTGCGGCGCTCCAGCCCAGCGAGGCCATGGCGGCCACCGCGGCCGCCATGAGAAGCGTGAATTTTCTCATTTCTCCCTCCTTCAAGTCGCCGGCTTCTCAAGCGAAGCCGACGAACGCCTGACAAATTCGTAGGTGGTCGATGCAGCGACGATGATCGCGCCCTTGACGATCAGCTGCGCGTAGAAGCTCAAACCGACCAGATTGACCAGATTGAGCGCCAAGCCGAGGACGAGCAGGCCGCCGATGGTGCCGCCGATGCCGCCATGGCCGCCTTCGAAGGTCGTGCCGCCGAGCACTGCGGCGGCGAGAACGTCGAACTCCGAGCCGCGTCCGGTATATGTGCCGGAAACACCCGCGCGCGCGAGCAGCGCGATTCCGCCGAGCGCTGCGAACAGGCCCGACAGCGAATAGACGATCAGCGTCACCCGTGGCAGATTGAGCGCGGCGAGCCGCGCCGCCGCTGGATTGGTGCCGATGAGATAAAGGGCGCGGCCGAAGCGCGTGCGCCGCTGGATCCAGATGCCGCACGCCGCGGCCAGCAGCAGGATCACGACCATCGTCGGCACGATGCCGCCGATGCGGTGGTTCAGCGCTTCGCGAAAGCCCGGCGAGACCACGCCGCTCGCGGTGCCGCCGGAATAGATCTGCGTGAGGCCATAGACGATGATTGCGGTCCCGAGCGTCAGGATGAAAGGCGAGACCCGGTTGTAGGCGATCAATAGGCCGTTGAACGCGCCGACCAATGTCCCGGCGAGGCAGGTCAGGATCAGCGCCCGCGGCAAATTCTCGCTCTCGCCGTTCATCAGGATGGCGCACATGACCGCGGTCAGGGAGATGATGGCGCCGACCGACAGATCGATGCCGCCCGCGATCATCACCAGCGTGACGCCGATCGCGGTAATGCCCACCGGCGTCTGCTGCAGCACCAGGTTCATGAGATAGGCCGGCCGCAGGAACGCGTCCGAAAGCGTGGCCGACACCAGCAGCAGCAGCAGCAGTACGAGCCAAATGCCGTGCCGCTGCAGCACGCGGACAGCATGGCGACGGAGCGACGGTGACACCGAGATCATGCCCGCCCCAGTACCCGCGGCTGGTTGATGAGAACCGCGGCAATCACGATCGCGCCCTTCACCACCATCTGGATGAAGGCCGACATCCCGAGCAGGTTGAGAAGGTTGGCGGTGACGCCGAGCACCATCACCGCCGCCAGCGTTCCGAGGATGGTGCCGCGGCCTCCTGACAGCGGCGTGCCGCCAAGGACCACGGCGACGATGGCATCGAGTTCGAAGCCAGTCCCCGCGTTCGGATAGCCGGTGCCCAAGCGTCCCGCGAGGATGATGCCGGCGATAGCGGCGCTGACTCCCGATAGAATGAACACCGGAAGCTTCACCCGCGCGACGTCGATGCCGGCACGCCGCGCGCCCTCTTCGTTGGCGCCGACCACGCGGACGTGGAGGCCGAAGCGCGTCCGGTGCAGCAGCAGCGCCGCGAGCGCGGCGACCACGAGGACGAGCGGCACCGTGACCGGAACACCCATCACCGTGCCGTTGCCGATGCGCAGCACTGCGGGCGAGGCCGCGCCGACGCTGCGGTCGGTATAGACGAAGATCGCCCCCTGCAGGATGCTGAGCATGCCGAGCGTCAGGATGAGGCTGTGGATGCGCAGACGATTGTTGAGAAAGCCGTTGATCGCGCCGACGGCGAGGCCGATCGCGAGCGCAAGCAGGATTGCGGGGATCGTCGCCTCCGGCCGGCCCTCCATGAGGCTGCAGCTCGCCACCACGATCAGCCCCATGAGCTGGCCGACCGACAAGTCGATCATCCGGCAGGCAATCACGAAAGTCTGGCCGATCGCGAGGATCGCCAGCGCAGCGGACTGCTGCACGATCTGCCCGAGATTGAGCACGTTGCGATATTCGGGGAGCCAAAGGGCCGGAACCAGCAGAAGCGCGATCAGGACGAGGTAGATGCCGGAGCGCTGCGCAAACTGGCCGAGCCGCACGAGTTCGACACCCGGCGCAAGAACGCCGGCGCCCATCTGCGCCGCCGCCGCGGCAAATCGCGGCAGCCGCTGCGTGGTCGCGGACATGGAGAGGCCGTGGAACGGCGATGGCCGCACTGTGCCGATCGATCCGGTTGCTATGTATCCAACTGGTTACTTAGCGGGCGCGCGCCGAGGCTGTCAAGGCGACGAGGCTTTCGCACGCCGGCAAGCGCGGCCAAAAGTTCCATGACCAGATGAAAAAAATGCCGCGGTGCGCGAGGTTTTGATGCGAACTAAGAACGCAGCGCCTCGCGGCTAACGCTGTGCCGCTGCGTCGATGGCGAGATCAAGCCACACCGGCACGTGATCGGAAGGCTTCTCCCAGGTGCGCACGTGCCGGTCGATGCCAACATCGGTCAGCCGATCGGCAGCCGCCGGCGACAGCAGCATGTGGTCGATGCGGATGCCGTTGTTCTTCTGCCAGGCGCCGGCCTGATAGTCCCAGAACGTATAAAGGCCCGGCTCGTCGGTTGCCGCGCGCACCGCGTCGGTGAAACCGAGATTGATGAGCGCACGGAATTCGCTGCGCGTGCGCGGCAAGAACAGGGCATCGCTGACCCACATTTGCGGATTGCGTGCATCGGCGCCGGCCGGAATCACATTGTAGTCGCCGGCGAGAATGAGCGGCTCCTCCAGAGGCAGCCGGTCCCGGGCGTACGCCGAGAGCCGTTTCATCCACGCCATCTTGTAGGAGTATTTTTCCGTCTCCGGCGGATTCCCGTTGGGAAGATAGATGCTCGCGACGCGTAGCGCCCCGCTCGCCGTCGAGACCACCGCTTCGATGAAACGCGCATGGTCGTCGGCGTGGTCGCCGGGCAGGCCGCTGCTCACCTCGTCAAACGGAAATTTCGACAGCAGCGCGACGCCGTTGAACGCCTTTTGGCCGTGGACGGCGACGTTGTATCCCGCCGCCTCGAACGGTTCGCGCGGGAAGGCGTCGTCGACGCATTTCGTTTCCTGCAGGCAGACGATGTCGGGCTGGCGCTCGGCGAGCCAGGCGACCGCAGCATCAAGGCGCTGCTTGATCGAGTTGACGTTCCAGGTGGCGATGCGCACGGTACTAGAGGGCGAAGCTCGTGCCGCAGCCGCAGGACGCGGTGGCCTGCGGATTGTTTATCTTGAAGGCCGAACCGATCAGATCGTCGACGAAATCGATCTCGGCGCCGGCCATGTAGTTGAGCGAGACCGGATCGATCAGCACCGTGGCGCCGCTGCGCTCGATCACGACGTCATCGTCGGCTCTGCTGCGCTCGGTATCGAACTTGTACTGGAAACCGGAACAGCCTCCGCCGGCGACGCTCACGCGCAGCATCGTGCCGACCGGTTCCTGGCCAAGGATCTCGCCGATCTTCTGCGCCGCCCGCTCGGTCACGGTGATAGGGACCGTCATCGTCATCTCCAGCCGCAACGCACGGCGATTGCAACCATATCCACATGATAGTTAAGTGCGGCCAAAGCCAAGGTCAATTGCAGGGGCCCCGGAGGCCGATGGCGATCGAAGCCGCAACGCCGCGCGCGCGCTATGCATGCGATCCGGGGCAGAGCCGCGGCCGGCTCTATCCGGAGCCCGCGAGCAAAGGCCGCAGCGCCTTTCGCCGCGACTGCGATCGCATCATCCATTCGACGGCCTTTCGCCGCCTCAAGCACAAGACTCAGGTGTTCGTATTCGACGAGGGCGACCACTACCGCACCCGGCTCACCCACACGCTTGAAGTGGCGCAGATCGCGCGTGCGCTCGCCCGCGCCCTGGGACTCGACGAAGACCTCGCCGAAGCGCTGGCGCTTGCGCACGATCTCGGCCATCCGCCGTTCGGTCATGCCGGCGAGCGCGCGCTCGATGAATGTCTCGCCGCCTTTGGCGGCTTCGATCACAACGCACAGACGCTGCGCGTCGTGACCGCGCTGGAACGCCGTTATCCCGCCTTCGACGGCCTCAACCTCACCTGGGAGACCCTGGAAGGCCTGGTCAAGCACAACGGTCCGCTCACCGATCGCGACGGGGCGCCGCTCGGCCGCTATCGCGCCCATGGTATTCCCGAGACGATCCTCCGCTACATCCAGATGCAGGACCTGCAGCTCTGGAGCTTCCCCGGTGCGGAAGCGCAGGTCGCCGCTTTGGCCGACGATATCGCCTACGACGCCCACGACATCGACGACGGTTTACGTGCCGACCTGTTCCGCCTCGACGAGCTCGCCGCCGTCGCGCTGCCGGGCAGGATCATCCGCGACATCCGCGCTGCCTATCCGGCGCTCGATGCCGCGCGGCTGGTGCACGAATTCGTGCGCCGGCTGATCGGCCTGCTGATCGAGGATGTCGTCGCCGAGACCGGGCGGCGGCTCGCCGCGCTCGCTCCGCATTCGGCCGATGACGTGCGGCACGCACCTTCCGGAATGTCGGGCTTCTCGCCGGCCGTTGCCGAGGCCGACGGCGCCATCAAGGATTTTCTGGAGACGCGCATGTATCGCCATGCGCGCGTGATGCGGGTCATGGATGACGCGGCCCCGGTAGTCCGCGAGCTTTTTGCGCGCTACAGCCAGCGCGCAGGCGCGCTGCCGGCGGAATGGAGCGAGGGCCTAGCCGATACCGATGAGGGGGGCCGCGCGCGCCGCATCGCCGATTTCATCGCCGGCATGACCGACCGCTATGCGCTCGCCGAGCACGCGCGGCTTTTTGACTCGACCCCGGAATTGCGTTAGGCGCGCGCCTCCGGCGCGGACGCCGTAGTGCGAAAATCATGGCCGCCCAGAACATTTACGTCGACATGCTCGACCGCGTTCGTCGCGCGCATGATGCGCTGATTGCGGCCGGCGTGTTGCCGGCCGGGATCGACCGGTCGCGCATCACCGTTGAGCCGCCGCGCGATCCGACCCATGGCGACATGGCGACCAACGCGGCCATGGTGCTCGCCAAGGATGCGGGCAAGAAACCGCGCGACCTCGCGCAAGCCATCGCGGAAAAACTTCGCAGCGACCCGCTGATCGGCAGTGTTGAGGTCGCCGGCCCAGGCTTCATCAACATCACGCTCAAGCCGGCAGCCTGGATCGAGACGCTGCGAATCGCGGTGCGGCTTGGACCGCGCTACGGCAGGAGCGAAGTGGGCGGCGGCACCCCGGTCAACGTCGAATACGTCTCGGCCAATCCGACCGGGCCGATGCACATCGGCCATTGCCGGGGCGCCGTGTTCGGCGATGCGCTGGCCAACCTGCTCGTCTTCACCGGCTTCGAGGTGACGCGCGAATACTATGTCAACGACGCCGGCGCGCAGGTCGATCAGCTCGCGCGCTCCGCCTATCTGCGTTACCGCGAAGCGCTGGGGGAGGCCATTGGGCCGATCCCGGAGGGTCTCTATCCCGGCGAGTACCTCAAACCAGTGGGCGAAGCGCTCGCCGTGCAATATGGGCCTGCCCTTATGGCCACCCCCGAGACCGCATGGCTGCCGCCGGTGCGCGTAAGGGCGATCGAGATGATGCTGGCGGCGGTCCGCGCCGACCTCGCGTCACTCGGCGTTAACCATGACGTCTTCTATTCCGAGCGCTCACTGGCGGGAGAGAATGCCGACCAGGTGGCCGAGACGATCGAGTGGCTGCGCGCGCGCGGCTACGTCTATGAAGGGCGACTGCCGCCGCCGAAGGGCGCGCCGGTCGAGGACTGGGAGGACCGCGATCAGACCCTGTTCCGCTCGACCGCATTCGGCGACGATGTGGACCGTCCGCTCAAGAAATCCGACGGCTCCTATACCTACTTCGCCTCGGACATCGCCTACCACCGCACGAAGCTCGACCGCGGCTTCAAGACGTTGATCGATGTCTGGGGCGCCGACCACGGCGGCTACGTCAAACGCATGCAGGCGGCGGTGGCGGCACTGAGCGGACAGAGCGCCGAACTCGACGTCAAGCTCATCCAACTCGTGAAGCTCCTGCGCGCCGGCGAGCCGGTCAAAATGTCCAAGCGGGCAGGTGACTTCGTGACGCTTCGTGAGGTCGTGGATGAGGTCGGGCGCGATGCCGTCCGCTTCATGATGCTCTACCGCAAGAACGACGCCGTGCTCGACTTCGACCTTGCCAAGGTGATCGAACAATCGCGCGACAATCCCGTCTTCTACGTCCAGTATGGACACGCCCGCGGGCAATCCGTCTTCCGTAATGCCCGCGCTGTCTTTTCCGATCTGCCCGCGGATTTTGCCGATCCGGCAGTCGTCGATGCTGCGGCGCTGGAACGGCTCTCCGACCCGGCGGAACTCGCCCTGATGCGGCAAATTGCGCTCTATCCTCGGATCGTGGAGGCGGCGTCGGCCGCGCATGAGCCGCACCGGATCGCCTTTTATCTTTTCGACTTGGCCAGTGAATTTCATACGCTATGGACGCTCGGCAATACCTCGCCACATTTACGCTTCATTATCCAGAATGATCGACAAATGACCGTGGCTCGCCTTGCACTTGTACAGGGCGTCGTATCCGTGCTTGCCTCGGGGCTGGCGTTACTGGGCGTCGGGGCGCCGAACGAGATGCGATAATCACCGTTCGTGCCGCCCGGGAAACCGAAACCGGGAGCTGCGGTCGAGGGGGATAGGCCGATCGGTGCGTTTCAACGCCTGGTTCGAGGCGAGTACGATGGCTGACAACAATTTCCGCTCTTACCGGAGCCGCGATCCCGTCGCGCGGGAGGGGGCCGACCAGACCGCTCGCCGGAGCGCTGGCGATCCGCTCGCAGAATTGGCGCGGCTCATCGGCAAGAGCGATCCGTTCGCCGACAGCGGCCGGCACGAGACCGACGGTGCCGAGCGGGCTGACGACGCACGGTCCTCCGGCCTCGAATGGGGCGCGGACGACAACGATCCCGAACAGCAGCGCCCGGCGGAAGAGCGCTACGTCACGCCCCCGCGCAACGAGCCGTTGCCGTCCCTTGGTCAGGCGCCGCAAGAGCGCGCCTACGAGAATGAGCCGCCGTCCGGCGGTCGATTTTTTTCCGGGCTCGCGCCGCGGTTCAACGGCTTCAGCGAAGACGACGCGCGGGACTTTCCGGCGGTTGCCGACACCGCCGGTTACCAAGATGAAGCGCAGCCGGCTTTGCCGACGCCGGACGATCGGCCGCCGGTTCTGCCTCCTCGCCAAGCCCCGGCCTTCCCGCCGCCGGCGCCCGGAGAGCGCGCGGCCGGGGAGATCCAAGCGGCCGAGGTTGGCGAAGCCTATGGCGCCGACGACTACTACGATGACGCCCCAACACCCCGCCGGCGCGGCGGTCTGGTCCTCGTGATCGCAGTGCTCGGCTTGGCGGTGCTTGGGACGGCGGGCGCCTTCGCTTACCGCGCCATGTTCGGCGGCTCAATGCTGCCGACGCTGCCACCCATCATCAAGGCCGGCAACGGGCCCAACAAGATCGTGCCCGGTTACGGCGATGCCCGCGCCAGCAATTCGGCGCAGACGACGGTCGCGAACACGGGCTCGAGCGAAAAGCTCGTCTCGCGTGAGGAGCAACCGGTGGAAATTCAGGAGCCGTCGAAAACGGCACCGCGGGTCATTTCGACGATACCGATTGCACCCAATCCGAACAGCCTTCCGGCCGGCGCTTCGAGCATCGGAGCCGCGCCGCTCGTGCCGGCACCGGCTGGCGCCGCGTCCGCCGCCGCTCCGCCTGTCATCGCGACGGTCCCCGCCGCTCCGCCGCCAGCCCCGGCGCCCGCTTCCGCCGAGCCGAAGAAAATTCACACCGTCACGATCCGCTCCGATCAGTCGGGAGGAACCGACGCGGGCGCTGCCGCCTCGGCGCCCCAGCACAACTCGGCACGCTCCGCCAAGATGTCGGCGGCGAAGCCCAGCGCGGCCGCGTCAGCCTCGACCGGCAGCCAGCCACTCTCGCTCGCGCCGGACTCGCAGGGCGATGTCGCCGCCACGCCGCCGGCGCTGGTGCCGGCGCCGTCTCGTTCTCGCGCGCACGCCGCCGTCGCCACCACAACCCCCGCCGGCGGAACGACGGGAGAGACTACCGCCAGCGGCGGCTACGCGGTGCAGGTAAGCTCCCAGCGCAGCGAGGCCGATGCACAATCAGCCTTCCGCGCACTGCGCGCCAAATTTCCCAACCAGCTCGGCGGGCGCGAGCCGATCGTGCGCCGTGCCGATCTCGGCGCCAAGGGTATCTACTACCGCGCCATGGTCGGCCCCTTCGCATCGATGGAAGAGGCCGCCGGAATGTGCAGCAACCTGAAGGCTGCCGGGGGCACCTGCCTCGTCCAGAGAAAGTGAGAAGTTGCACGCTTGACCCGCGCGCGTCGCGCGGGCTAAGCGGCCGCGATGCGCGCCTTCATTACCGGCTTCGCCGGACCCGTGCTCGCCGACGAGGAACGGGGCTTCCTGCGCGACGCGCAGCCGTGGGGTTTCATTCTTTTCAAGCGCAATGTCACCGATGCCGCGGCACTGCGCCGCCTGATTGATGACGCGCGGGCAGCCGTCGCGCGCGAGGCGCCGGTATTGATCGACCAGGAGGGCGGCCGCGTGCAGCGGCTTGGGCCGCCGTTTTGGCCGGCCTATCCGCCTGGCGCCGCCTACGGCGCGCTATTCGAGCGCAATCGCGATACCGGCCTTGCGGCGGCGCGGCTCGGGGCGCGGTTGATCGCGGCCGATCTCGCACCGCTGGGCATCGATGTCGATTGCCTGCCCATTGCCGACGTCCTGGCCGGCGGCGCCAATCCGGCGATCGGAAACCGTGCCTACAGCACGGAGCCCGGCACGGTCGCCGCCATTGGCGCCGCGGTCGCATCAGGCCTGGCCGAAGGAGGCCTCTTGCCGGTCCTCAAGCATATGCCCGGCCATGGACGGGCGAATGTCGACAGCCATCATAAGCTCCCGGTGGTCGATACCGACCGGGCGACGCTAGACGCCACGGATTTCGCCGCCTTCCGGCCGCTCGCGAAGCTCCCGCTGGGGATGACCGCGCATGTTGTGTTTAGCGCGATCGACCCCATCGCGCCGGCCACGATTTCGGCCACTATAGTGCGCGACGTGATTCGCGATTCGATCGGCTTCAAAGGTCTTTTGATGAGCGACGACATTTCCATGAACGCGCTGGCGGGCTCGGTCGGCGAGCGTGCGCGCGCCGCTTTCGCGGCCGGGTTGGACGTGGTGCTGCACTGCAATGGCGTGATGCCGGAAATGCGTGCGGTCGCGGCGGAAGCGCCGCAACTCGCCGGTGAGGCCGCGCGGCGAGCCGAGGCGGCCTTGGCGGCGAAGACGCCACCGCAGCCGATCGACGTCGCCGCCAGCCGCACCGAATTCATCAGCCTGATGGCCGGCGTTTGGCAGCCGGCGCAGGGGCTCGCATGATCGCCGAGGATCTCCAGTTCACGACCGAGCTGCCCGAGCGCACGGCTGACGAGCCGGCGCTCATGATCGATGTCGAGGGTTTTGAGGGCCCGCTCGATCTGCTGCTGACGCTCGCGCGCCAGCAGAAAGTGGACCTCGCGAAAATTTCGATCCTGGCGCTCGCCGACCAATACCTCGCCTTCGTCGAAGAAGCGCGCAAACTGCGCCTGGAACTCGCCGCCGACTATCTGGTGATGGCGGCCTGGCTCGCCTACCTGAAATCCCGCCTCCTGCTGCCGGAACCGCCGGAGCCCGACGGGCTGAGCGCCGAGGAGATGGCGACCGCGCTCGCCCAGCGCCTGCGCCGGCTCGAAGCGATCCGCACCGTGGCCGAGCAGCTGCTCAATCGCCCGCAGCTTGGTCGCGAAGTTTTTTCGCGCGGCCGCCCGGAGCCGATCGCCGACATCAAGCGGCCGGAATGGTCTGCGACTCTCTACGATCTGCTTTCGGCTTACGCGGTGCAGCGTCAGAAGCAGGCAAGGGCGTATGTGCGCGTGCCCAAGCGCACCGTCTGGTCGCTCGCCGAGGCGCGCGAGGCGCTGGAGCGGCTCATTGGCGGGGCCGCGGATTGGAGTCGGCTCGATCAATACCTTCTCGCCTATATGGTCGAGCCCTCGCTCAAGGCGACGGTTCTTGCCTCGAGCTTTGCGGCGACTCTTGAACTGGTGCGCGAAGGCCGCCTTGAAATGCATCAGCACGCGGCATTTGCTCCGCTTTATGTCCGCAAGCCACCGGATGTCCGCAACCCGCCGGGCGGCGGCGACGACGGCGGCGGCGGCGTGCAGCCGGGGAATGGGTGAGGGGGAGGCCGAACCGATGGGCAATGTTGCGGAGATGCGTGTGATCGTCGGCGATGGGGAGCGGGAGGCGCGCGACGAGCGTCACGAGCGTGCCGAGGAATTGCGCATTCTCGAGGCGCTGTTGTTTGCCGCCGAGGAGCCGCTCGACGAGAAGGTTTTGGCTGCGCGTCTGCCGGCGGGCATCGATGTGCGCACGTTGCTCACGCGCTTGCAGCAGGAGTACGCGCCGCGCGGTGTCAATCTGGTGCGCGTCGGCGGCAAATGGTCGCTGCGCACGGCGAGCGACCTCGCCTGGCTGCTGACGCGCGAATCGGTGGTCACGCGAAAGCTTTCGCGCGCTGCCGTCGAGACGCTGGCCATCGTGGCCTATCACCAGCCGGTGACGCGCGCCGAAATCGAGGAGATCCGCGGTGTCACCACCTCGAAGGGGACGCTCGACGTGCTTTTGGAGACCGGCTGGGTCCGCCTGCGCGGCCGCCGCAAGGCGCCCGGCCGCCCGGTGACCTACGGAACCACCGAGGGGTTCCTGTCACATTTCGGGCTCGATGCGCTCGCCGATCTTCCCGGCCTCGACGAGCTCAAAGGCGCCGGCCTCATCGAAAAGTCGCTGCCGGCGGGCTTTAACGTCCCCATGCCCTCCGACGATCCGGCGCTGCGGGAGGACGAAGAGCCGTTGGAGCCCAGCGACCTCGACCTCGGACTTGCTCCACCGGTGGAGCGCACCGAGGAATAGGCAGCGCCCTTCTTACCGGGGACGCGACGCCCGGCCTGGCCTGGCGTGGCAGCGGCCCGCCGGCTCGGCCGCTTTCCGGTTGCGCTTGTTTTTGCCGCTCTTGGCGCATAGTTTCTGATCAAAATCGGTACCTTGCGGCGAGCGCGGGGCGCCGCTGCACACGGAGGATTTCATGGGCTCTCTGAGCATTTGGCACTGGATGATCGTTCTCGCCGTCGGGCTTCTGCTTTTCGGCGGGCGCGGCAAGATTTCCGAGCTGATGGGTGACGTCGCCAAAGGCATCAAGTCATTCAAGAAGGGCATGGCTGAAGAGGAAACGGCCGACGCCAAATCGGACGCGCCGGTGAAATCGATCGACCATCAGGCGCCCGCGGCGGTCAAGCAGCGCGCCGAGGCCGGAAGCAAGGTTGAGGGCACGCTGTCCTGAGGCCGATCGCGGCCGCCGCGGCCGGACATCGTGTTGATCGGCGGTTGACGGGAAGCGCCGCCTGAGCCGGCCTGGGAATTCCCATGTTCGATATCTCTTGGACCGAGTTCCTGCTCATCGGCATCGTCGCTTTGATCGTGATCGGGCCGAAGGAGCTGCCCGGGGTCATGCGCACCATGGGCCAGTGGACGCGCAAGCTGCGCAGCATGGCGTCAGATTTTCAGCATCAGTTCCAGGAGGCGATGCGCGAAGCGGAAATGACCGACCTCAAGAAGCAGGTCGATGACATGGCGCACGACATCAAGAACTACGATCCGCTCCAGGGCGTGCGCACCGACGTCGAAGCGATCGGCAAGGATATCGAAAGCTCGGTTGCGGCGCCGGCGCCCGCGGCGGAGCCTTCCCTGCCAGAAGCCACGGCGCAACTGGCGGACAGCAACCTCATCGGTGCCGCCACAGGACCGGTAGCGCCTGAAGCGGCGGACCCATCCGCCGCCGAATTGCCGGCGACCGCTCCCGTACAAGGCGGCGAGAGCACCGTCGTCACCGCCGCGACCGCTCCGGTCGCACCGCCCGAGCCCGCCGCGGAAGTCCCCGACCCGGACAGCACAAGGCGCGCGGGATGAGCCGGGAAGACGAAGAGAAGGAGATCGAGGCCACCAAGGCGCCCTTGATGGATCACCTGGTCGAGCTGCGCGGGCGGCTGATCAAGGCGCTGGCCGCGTTCGGTCTCGCCGCAGTCTGCTGCTTCTTCTTCGCGAAGCAAATTTATAACGTGCTGACCTGGCCCTACATCTGGGTCGCCGGCCCCGAGAATTCGAAGTTCATCTATACCGGCTTGCTCGAATATTTCGTCGTGCAGCTCAAGCTGGCGCTGTTCGGCGCGGCGTTCATCGCATTTCCGGTGATCGCCTCGCAGATCTACATGTTCGTTGCGCCCGGTCTTTACCGCAATGAAAAGCAGGCTTTCCTTCCCTATCTCGTCGCCACGCCGTTCTTCTTTCTGCTCGGCGCTTCGGTCGTCTATTTCGTGGTCTGGCCGATGCTGGCGCGCTTTTCGCTCGGCATGCAGCAATTGGGCGGCCCCGGCCAGGCGTCGATCGAGCTTCTGCCAAAGGTCGAGGACTATCTCTCGCTGATGATGAAGCTCATTCTCGCCTTCGGCGTCGCCTTCCAGCTTCCGGTGATCCTCACGCTGCTCGGCCGCGTCGGCATCCTCACCTCCGACCAGCTCAAGTCGAAGCGCCGCTATTTCATCGTCATTGCCTTCGTGATCGCGGCGGTGCTCACCCCGCCCGACGTGCTGAGCCAGATGTCGCTCGCTTTGCCGCTCGTCGCCCTCTACGAGGGATCGATCCTGTCCGTGCGCTTCGTCGAGCGGCGCGCGGCGGCGGCGCGCGCCACCGAAGCCGCGCAGGCCAAGCTCGCGGAGTGACATGGCCTTTGGATCGCCGTTGCTGGACTTGACCCGATAATCCAACCGCCGTTAGGTCCGTCACCCTGAGGTGCGAGCGCAACGAGCCTCGAAGGGCGACGGCCCGGGCGCCTCGGCCGCATCCTTCGAGGCGCGCCCTTGGCGCGCACCTCAGGATGACGGGACTGCACCATGCACGACATCCGTTTCATCCGCGACAATCCCGAGGCCTTCGATCGCGCCTTGGTGCGGCGCGGGCTTCCGTCCGGGGCGGGGCGACTGATCGAGATTGATGCGCGTCGCCGGAACCTCATCACGAGACTTGGTCACGCGCAGGCGCAGCGCAATGCGGTGTCCAAGGAGATCGGAGACGCCAAAAAAAAGAAAGACGAGGCCACGGCCAGTAGGTTGATGACCGAGGTTGCGAATTTAAAGACAGGTATTAGCGAAGCGGAAGGTGAGATAGTTGCATTAGAGCGCGAATTGCAATTCGGGAAGCGCACCGGAATCGGTCCGGGTCTGGCGACACTTCCTAATCTGCCGCTCGACGATGTGCCCGACGGTAAGGACGCCAGCGACAACGTTGAGCACCATCGTTTTGGGGCGAAACGCGCCTACAGCTTTGCCTCGAGGCAGCATTTCGAACTCGGCGAGGCGCTCGGTCAGATGGATTTCGAGACCGCCGCGAAGCTCTCCGGTTCGCGTTTTGTGGTCCTGAAGAATGGACTTGCGCGGCTCGAACGCGCGCTCGGACAGTTCATGCTCGACCTGCATACGGGCGAGCACGGCTACAACGAAGTAGCGCCACCGCTTATTGTGCGCGACGAGGCGATGTTCGGCACGACGCAACTGCCTAAGTTCAGCGATGATCAATTTCGCGTCGAAACGGAAGAAGTGCAGCGAAAGCACGCATATGAAACGTTCGAACAAGATCGAAATGCGATTTTAGAATATGTAGAGAAGGCAGGCATTGAAGCCGCGCGCAGTGAAAAGCTCGAGGTCTTGGGCTTTGTATATAGGCCAACTCCCGACCGTCGCTGGCTCATCCCCACCGCCGAAGTGCCCCTGACCAACTTGGTGCGCGAATCCATCATCGAGGAGGCGCAACTGCCGATGCGCTTTACGGCCTGCACGCCGTGCTTCCGCGCCGAAGCCGGCGCCGCCGGCAAGGACACCCGCGGCATGATCCGCCAGCACCAGTTCACCAAGGTCGAGCTTGTCTCCATCACCACGCACGAGCAGTCGAAGGACGAGCACGAGCGCATGCTCGCCTGCGCCGAGGAGGTGCTCCGCCGGCTCGACCTGCACTACCGGGTGATGACCTTGTGCGCGGGGGATCTCGGCTTTGCGTCACAAAAGACATACGACATCGAAGTATGGCTGCCGGGGCAGAACATGTATCGCGAGATTTCCTCCTGCTCGGTCTGCGGCGAATTCCAGGCGCGGCGCATGAATGCGCGCTATCGCACCAAGGAAAGCCGCCAATTGCGTCACGTGCATACGCTCAACGGCTCCGGTGTCGCCGTCGGCCGGGCGCTTATTGCGGTGATGGAGACCTATCAGCAGGAGGACGGCTCGATTGCAGTGCCGGATGCGCTTGCGCCATACATGGGCGGCATCAAGAAGATCGAGAAGCAATAGGCCATGCGCATCCTGGTCACCAACGACGACGGCATCCACGCCGAGGGGCTCGACGTCTGCGAAAAGATCGCGCGCGCCCTTTCCGACGACGTCTGGGTGATCGCGCCGGAATACGACCAGTCGGGCGTCGCCCATTCGCTGTCGCTCAACGATCCGCTCCGCCTGCGCCAGGTCGCCGAGCGGCGCTTTGCGGTGCGCGGCACGCCGACCGATTGCGTCATCATGGGCGCGCGCCACGTTCTCAACGGCAAGGGACCCGATCTCGTGCTCTCCGGCGTCAACCGCGGGCGCAACGCCGGCGAGGACGTGATCTATTCCGGCACCGTGGCCGGCGCGGTGGAAGGCACCGTCATCGGCGTCCCCTCGTTCGCTCTGTCGCAGGCCTATGCATCGCGCAGCGGCCGGCCGCCCTACTGGGAGACGAGCCTGCAGCATGCGCCCGACATCATCCGCCGCGTCGTGGCCGAGGGCATCCCGCGCGACGTGCTCATCAACGTCAACTTTCCCGATTGCGCACCTGACGAGGTCAAGCGCATCGCGGTTGCGCCGCAGGGGCGGCGCCGCCAGGAGCGGCTGCACATCGACGAACGCCGCGACGGCCGCGGCAATCCGTACTACTGGATCACCTATGCGCGCCTGAGCGCCGTCAAGGCGGCGCCGGACGGGACCGATCTCGCCGCGCTCGACGAGCATTGCATCGCGGTGACGCCGCTCAAGCTCGACATGACCGACGAGCCGTACATGACGAAGCTCGCCGGGCTATTCGAGTGAGTACGACCCACCGATCGTCGCCGCCGGCGACGAGCAAAACGACCAAGCAATCCGGCACTCGGGGAAACGCCGGATAGCGTCGGTCGTGGCGCTTCCCGGTGCACATGCCGCGCCAACGCGCACAAGGTCGCGCCAAGTCCGCACCGAGTCCGCACCAGGTCCGCGGATCAGTTTCTGGCGCGGGCCGTGACCGTTTTGATTGCCTCGGCCAGCGCGTCGGCTTGGAACGGCTTCTGCAGCGTCGGGGTCTGCCGGTACGGTTCCGGGACGCCGCGCTGGCCATAGCCGGTCGCGAACACGAACGGCACGCCGCGCTCGAGTAGGACTTCGACTACTGGCGTGACTGGCTGGCCGTTGAGGTTAACGTCGAGAATGGCGACATCGAATTCGGCCTGCTTCGCAAGGGCCAGCGCCTCCTCGATCCGTCCGGTTTCCGCTGCAATCGCGTGACCGAGATCAGTCAGCATGTCTTGCAGCAACATGCGGATCATCAACTCATCCTCGACCACGAGGACGCGCTTGCTCTCGGCCGACTTCCCCTCAAACGTCATGGAGGACCCCGTGCTTGCGGCGGCTCTTCTGCCCTTCGCCTGCGGCGGAAGAGGGGCGCCGGAACTTCCGCGATTCGTCTTGGTGTATCAATTGCCGACCGGCGATCGGCGCCGCTCTCATCCCTGCGCGAGAGGTTCAACGCCGCGACACGGCAGTTGGTTCCTCCGATACCCTGGGGTCTTGCCCGTCGCGAACAGCCGAACCCGCCGCAAGCGCGGGACCAGTGCCAGAATCCGCCGCAAAGTGGTAAAACCGGCCACACCCGAGGCGAGGTCGTCGTGGGCGGACTCGAAGCAGCCGACGTGGAACGCATGGAGTTTCAGCTCGCGCTGCGCCGGCGCGGGATCAGCGACCAGGCGGTGCTGCGCGCCATGGACGAGGTGCCGCGCGAACACTTCGTGGCGCCCGAGTTCATCGAAAGCGCCTACGCAGACCACGCGCTGCCGATCGCGTGCGGGCAGACCATCAGCCAGCCCTACGTCGTCGCCTACATGACCGAGCAGCTTCAAGTCGGACCGCAGCATCGTGTCCTTGAAGTCGGCACCGGCTCCGGCTACCAGGCCGCCATTCTGTCGCGGCTCGCGCGCGAGGTAGTGAGCGTCGAGCGCTATCGCACGCTGGCCGAGACCGCGCGCCAGCGCCTCAGGACGCTCGGCTACGCCAACGTCACGATCATCGTCGGCGACGGGTTTGCAGGAGCGCCGGAGCAAGCGCCGTTCGACCGTATCATCGTCACCGCGGCAGCCGAGAACATACCGCCTGCGCTCGTCGAGCAGCTTGGCGCGAACGGCAAGATCGTGCTGCCGCTCGGTCCGCGCAATGGAACGCAGCACATTGTCAAGCTGAACAGAACAGCGGGCGGCGCCCTGGAACGCGAAAATCTCATTGCCGTGAGATTTGTGCCGCTGCTGCCGGGACAGGCCCGCGAATTGTAGCTATTCGGTCACAGTCCACCAAATACTCGAACACCTCCGGGGTCCTTAAAGGCCTGTTTACCCCAACGATGTTTATTCGCTCGAAGCTAAAGTTGCGTGCGAGCGAGTAACCATGTACGCGTCGCGTTGTTCGGCCCTCGGCCCACGGGTAGTTGCCATTGCGTTAATCGCATTGGGTACCGCCAGTTGCAGCAGCGACTCCGGTCGCCTGTCGGATATCTTCGGTTCCGATAACAATTCCTCCCGCGAAGCGACCGGCTCGATCCCGCAGGGCGCCAACGGCGGCGTCGAGAGCCGACCGATGCCGCATCTTGCCGGCCCCAACGGCGAAGGCACCTCGGGTGGCGGCCGCGGCATGGGCTCATACCAGCCGGGCAACGCGGAAACTACCGGGTCGCTCACATCGGCGTCGCCGCCGCCGACCTGGACCTGGGAGGGCGGCAAACCGATCGTCGTGGCGCGGGGCGAGACGCTGGAGAGCATCTCGCGGCGCCATGGCGTGCCTGTCGCCGCCATCATGGAGGCGAACAGCATCACCAGCCCGGCGATGGTGCATCCCGGCGAGCATCTCGTGATCCCGCGTCGCCAAGGGCCGGCGGCCACCGCTTCGGCACCGCAGACCCGGATCGCGACGAACGCGCATGCGATTCCCTCGACCGTGCCGGTCGGTCCGCCGCGCAATGCGCTGGCGGCGGGTTCCGGCACCCACGTCGTGGCGCCGGGCGAGACCCTCCACAGCATCGCGCGGCTCTACGGCAAGCCGGTGATGATGCTCGCCAAGGCGAACAACATCCCGCCGAACACCATGGTGAAGGTCGGCGAGCGCATCGTGATTCCGGGCGTCCGGGGGCCGGCAATAGCGGCCGCGCCGGCCGCCGCGGTCGCACCGGCTGCGCCCCGCGCGGAGGCTCCCGCCGCCACCTCGGCCCTGCCCAAGACCCAGAATGTCGCTACCGCGGAAGCGCCGCGCAGCGCGCGGGTTGCGAGCCCCGCCGCTGCGCCGCCCGTCCAGGAGACTGCGGTCAAGGCTGCAGAGCCTGCAGGAGCGGTTGCGGGATTCCGCTGGCCGGTGCGCGGCCGCGTCATTGCCGGCTTCGGACCGAAGTCCAACGGCCTGCAGAACGACGGCATCAATCTCGCCGTGCCGGAAGGAACCCCGGTCAAGGCCTCGGAAGACGGCGTCGTCGCCTATGCCGGCAATGAGCTGAAGGGTTACGGCAATCTCGTGCTGGTTCGCCACAGCAACGGCTTCGTCACCGCCTATGCGCACGCGAGCGAGCTGATGGTGAAGCGCGGGGAAACGGTCAAGCGCGGCCAGGTCATTGCCAAGTCCGGGCAGACCGGCAGTGTCACCGCGCCGCAACTGCACTTCGAGATCCGCAAAGGGGCGACCCCGGTCGATCCGGCGCAATATCTCAACGGCGCCTGATTTCGGATAACGGAACAGCAGAGGGATAACGGACGCCAGAGGACAGACGACGGACCGCGACGGATGATCCTATCTGTCGTCCGTCGTCAGGTCTCGGTCATCCGCTCCTGCGTCATCCGTTCTCACCCCAAGCCGACCCGCGAGGTCCTGCACGTATTGCCAGGCGACGCGGCCGGAGCGGGCACCACGCGTCGTCGCCCATTCGAGCGCTTCGCCGCGCAATTCCTCGCCTTTGATCGGGACGCGGTAGCGGACGACATAGCCCTCGACCATAGCCAGGTATTCGTCCTGGCTGCAGCGATGGAAGCCGAGCCACAATCCGAAGCGGTCTGAAAGCGAGACCTTCTCCTCCACCGCCTCGCCCGGATTGATCGCGGTCGAGCGTTCGTTCTCGATCATGTCGCGCGCCATCATGTGGCGGCGGTTGGAAGTGGCGTAGAAGATGACGTTCTCCGGCCGCCCCTCGATGCCGCCTTCGAGCATCGTCTTAAGCGACTTGTACGAGGTGTCATCCGCGTCGAAGGAGAGGTCGTCGCAGAAGACGATGAAACGCTGCGATGCGGAGCGCAAAAGCCCCATTAGCTCGGGCAGCGTCTCGATATCTTCGCGGTGAATTTCAACGAGCTTGAGCCCGGCGTCCGGGTGCGCGGCGCCGACGGCGGCGTGAGCGGCCTTGACCAGCGAGGATTTGCCCATGCCCCGCGCGCCCCACAGCAGGGCGTTGTTGGCGGGCAGGCCGCGCGCAAATCGCTCGGTGTTCTCCAGCAGAAGATCGCGCACGCGATCGATGCCCTTGAGGAGCGACATCTCGACACGGTTGATGCGGCGCACGGCGGCGAGCCGTCGCCCTTCCGGATGCCAGACAAAGGCCGCGGCCGCGGAGAAATCGGGCGCGGGCGGCGGTGGCGGAGCCAGACGTTCGAGCGCGTCGGCGATCCGCTCGAGGACCTCGTCGACTCCATCGCGCGCCGGGCGCGCTTTCGGCGCTCCGGCGACGGCGGCGCTCGCCGCCTTGTTCCTGAAGCTCGAAGGGGAATTTGACATCGCTTTCCGCACCGTTCCTCCTCCCCCTTAGCGGGGCGCTAAAACCCTCGCAAGCGCGCCGCATCCCTGGCGCAACATTGCAATTGGGCCAACGGCCGCTATAGTCCGCGCCGATTTCCCGCGCAAAATCGGCCGTTTCTCTTCTGGCCGGCGCGTCCCGTATGGGCCCGGAGGAGCAATGCTGATCACGCCCGCATTCGCGCAAGGCAGCCTGTTCGGCGGCGCCGACAGCAGCGGCATGATCACGTCACTCCTGCCGCTGATTCTCATCGTCGTGATCATGTACTTCCTAGTGCTGCGGCCGCAGCAGCAGCGGGCGAAGCAGCATCGGGACATGGTCAAGGCGCTGCGCCGCGGAGACAGCGTGGTGACCAATGGCGGGCTCGTCGGCAAGGTCACCAAGGTGGTCGACGATGACCAGATCGAGGTCGAGATCGCCGACGGCGTGCGGGTGCGACAGATGCGCTCGATGGTCTCCGAAGTGAGGGCCAAGGGCGAGCCAGTGAAGGACGACAGCTAGTCGCCGCCTCCGTCCCCCGGCCGCTGGCGCGGGAGGGAAGGGAGGGGAAGCGAGGACGACCGAATCCATGTTGTTTTTCACGCGGTGGAAGGCGGCGGGTATCCTGCTCACGGCGCTCGTCGTGTGCCTGTTCGCAGTGCCGAACTTCTTTCCTGAAAACGTGATCCGCAAGTGGCCGGCCTGGGCGCAACGCCACATCGTGCTCGGTCTTGACCTGCAGGGTGGATCGAGCCTGCTCCTCGAGGTCGACACCAATGCGGTGCGCAAGGACCGGCTGCTGAGCCTCAACGACGACGTGCTGCGCATTCTGCGTCAGTCGCGGATTCTCTTCACCGGCCGGGCGATCCACGGCAACAGCGTCGAGGTGCGCATCACGCGCGAAAGCGACATTCCGCTTGCACTCGAGAAGCTGCGCGAACTTTCGCAGCCGCTGTCCGGCATTCTCGGCGGCTCCGGACAGCGCAGCGTCCAGGTTACTGAGAGCGGCGGCCTGATCACGCTTACGCCTCCGGACGTGGCGGTCATCGAACGCATTCGCCAAACGGTCGACCAGTCGATCCAGATCATCGAGCGGCGCGTGAACCAGCTCGGCCTGGTCGAACCCACGATCCAGCGCCAGGGGACCGACCGCATTCTCGTCCAGGTCCCGGGCCTGCCAGACCCGTCGCGGCTCAAGGAGCTCATCGGCAAGACGGCGAAGCTCGATTTCCGCATGCTCGACCTGTCGGAGACGGCGGAGCAGGCGATGGCCGGCCAGGTGCCGGCGGACTCCGAGATCCTCGAAGGCGAGAAAGGGCAGGGGAAATATCTCGTCGAGAAGCGCATTCTCGTCTCCGGCGGCGATTTGATCGACGCGCAGCCGGGCTTCGACCAGCGCAACGGCGAGCCGATCGTCAGCTTCCGCTTCAATTCGATCGGCGCGCGGAAATTCGCCGAAGCGACGCAGCAGAACGTGGGCAAGCCGTTCGCCATCATCCTCGACGGCAAGGTGATCTCGGCGCCGGTGATCCGCGAACCGATCCTGGGCGGCACCGGGCAGATTTCCGGCAATTTCACCGTCGAGCAGGCCAACGATCTCGCCATCCTGCTGCGCGCCGGTGCCCTGCCGGTGGCGCTCACCGTGGTCGAGGAGCGCACCGTCGGCCCCGGCCTCGGCCAGGATTCGATCAACGCCGGCGAGCACGCCGCCTATCTCGGCGCGGCGCTCGTGATCCTCTTCATGTTGGTGACTTACGGCCTGTTCGGGCTGTTCGCCAACCTCGCGGTCGCCGTCAATGTCGCGATGATCTTTGGCGTCCTGTCGATGCTCAGTGCGACGCTGACCTTGCCCGGCATCGCCGGCATCGTGCTCACCGTCGGTATCGCGGTGGATTCGAACGTGCTCATTTACGAGCGCATCCGTGAGGAGGTGCGCGCTGGCCGCACTGCCATCAACGCGATCGACGCCGGCTTCTCCCGTGCGCTCGCCACCATCCTCGACTCCAACATCACGACCTTCATTGCCGCTGCGGTCCTGTTCTATATCGGCACCGGGCCGGTACGCGGCTTTGCCGTGACGCTCGGCATCGGCATCCTCACCAGCCTGTTCACCGCCTTCACCCTGACCCGGTTGATCGTGGCCTACTGGGTGCGCATGTGGCGGCCGCGCACGGTGCCGATCTAGCACCTGCCTGCCACGGCTCTCCCGGAAGCCGGCGAGCGCAAGGAAAGCCGAAATCGGCCTTCGGAAGAAGTCAATGCTCGAACTGAAAAAGCTCACCTGAAAGAAACACAGTGCGCCTGCTTCGCATCGTCCCCGACGACACTCGTTTCGACTTCATGCGCTTCCGGCGCATCAGCTTCCCTATCTCGGCGGCGCTGTCGATCGCGGCGATCCTGTTGTACTTCTTTCACGGGCTCAATTTCGGCATCGATTTCGTCGGCGGCACCCTGATGGAGGTCCAGACGAAAAACGGACCGGCCGATCTCGCATCCATGCGGGCGACGATCGGCGCGCTCAATCTAGGCGAGGTCCAGCTCCAGCAATTCGGCGCGCCGAACGACGTGCTTATCCGCCTGTCGGAACAGCCCGGCGGCGACGCGGCGCAGCAGGTCGCGGTGCAGAAGGTCCGCGAGGCGCTCGGCGGCACCGTCGAATACCGCCGCGTCGAGGTGGTCGGGCCGAGCGTTTCCACCGAGCTTCTCTCCTACGGCACCATCGGCCTGGTGCTCGCGATCGGCGCCATCCTGATCTATCTCTGGTTCCGCTTCGAATGGCAGTTCGCGCTCGGCGCCATGATCGCCAATGTCCACGACCTGGTGCTCACCGTCGGCTTCATGTCGCTGACGCGGATCGACTTCGACCTCACCAGCATCGCGGCGCTGCTGACGATCCTAGGCTATTCGCTCAACGACACCGTGGTGATCTACGACCGCATCCGCGAACTGCTGCGCCGCTACAAGCGCATGCCGATGCCGGACCTGCTCAATGCCTCGATCAACGCCACGCTGTCGCGCTCGATCGTCACCCACCTCACGGTATCGCTGTCGCTCCTGGCCCTGATCCTGTTCGGCGGCCAGGCGATCCGCAGCTTCACGGCGACGATGATGTTCGGCGTTGTGCTGGTCGGCACCTACACGTCGGTGTTCATCGCCTCGCCGATCCTGATCTATCTCGGCGTCGGCCGCACGCGGCAGGGCGAACCCGAGGATGCCGAGACCGCGACTCCGACGCCGCCGTCAACAGTGCCGGAACCGTCGCCGAAAGGGTCCGTGCCGCGGCAACGCGCGAGGGCGCGCCGCTAGTGGACGCACCGCATCTGCCGCGGCAGGCGCTGATCGACGCCCATGGTGGAGGCGGGTTTCGCTTCGCCGGCCTGTCGCATCGCGGCTCGCTCCTCTGCCTGCCGGACGGCATCTGGGCATGGCCGGTCACCGAGCCCGCGCAGGCATCCGAGGAGACGCTCGCCCGCGTGTTCGCCCAGACCGGCGAACTGGACTTCTTCGTTTTCGGTACGGGTGCCGCACCGTGGATGATGCCGGAGCCTCTGCGCGCGCGCTTCCGGGCGGCGCAGGTTTCGCTCGACACGATGACCACCGGAGCGGCGGTACGCACCTACAACGTCATGCTGATGGAGAACCGCCGCGTAGGCGCCGGCCTGATCGCCATCGCTTGATGCTGCTAGGATCAGGTCGATGCAGGACGCGTTCGCCTATTGTGCGGAGCTTGTACGGACGGCGGACCGCGACCGCTTTCTCGCTTCGCTGTTCGCGCCCGCTGATCGGCGCGATGCGCTCCACGCACTTTACGCCTTCAACATCGAAGTCACCCGCGTGCGCGAAGTGGCGCGCGAGCCGCTCCCCGGCGAGATCCGCCTGCAGTGGTGGAGCGACGTGCTCAACGGCGAACGCGAGGGGGAGGCGCAGGCCAATCCGGTCGCGGCCGCGCTCCTGGCAACGGTCACGCGCCATCGGCTCGTCGTCAGCACGCTGACGGCCCTTATCGAAGCCTCCCGCTTCGATCTCTACGACGAGCCGATGGCGACTGTCGGTGACCTCGAAGCGTACGCCAAGAGCCGATCGTCGGTGTTGTTAGCTTTGGCGGCACAAATCCTTGCCGGAATGGGAGCTGAGATCGCGGCCGGCCCCGCCGGCATGGCGTACGCCATCGCCGGCCTTTTGCGTGCCTTTCCTCTTCACGCCGGGCGGCGCCAGTTCTACGTGCCGATCGAGCTCCTCGATCGGCATAAGGTCCGCCAGCAAGACATATTTGCGGAAAAGTCCTCGGCCGGCGTCAAAGCGGCGCTTTCCGATCTGCGCGCGCTCGCGCGCGAGCATCTGCGCGCGGCTCACCCGCGGATCGTGGCGCTGCGGCGTTCCGTGATCCCCGCTTTTCTTCCGGTTGCACTGGTGCGGCCTTCGCTCGATCGCCTGGAGCGCAGCGATCCGTTTGCGCCGCGCGAAATCCCGGCTTGGCGGCGGCAATGGCTCATCTGGCGCGCGGCGCGCAATCCGGCGCGGATCGCCGGGTGATCGCCGTTAGAGCTTGATCCGGAAAAGTGGAAGCCGGTTTTCCGACAAGATCATGCTCCAACAAAAAACCGGAGCGCAATGGTTTCAACTTGAAACGATCCCGTTCTAGAACGCGAAACGGTCGCGGAGGTTGCGCCGCTCCGAGATGATGCGGCCGACGAGGGCGCGATCGGCCTCGGTCTTGACCAGCGGGTCGATGAGGTCGAGTTGATTCATGGCCACGAGCTCGAGGATTTCGCTGCGGATCTCGCCCTGCGCATCGCGCGGAAAGGCCTCGACCACCTGGAGATGCTCCGGCGTGTCGCCGCCGAGTAAGTCGCGCAGCTCGCGATCGCCGGCCGAGCCCTCGACGAAGGCGTAGAGGCCGGTGCCGGCGCGGCGGTCGGGAAAGGCGACGATGGCGACGTCGCGCACCCGCGGATGCGCCTTGAGACGCGCTGCGATTGCCGGCGCCTCGCGGGTGAACCGGACGCCGCGGCCCTCCCGGTCGGTGACATTGAGGCCGCGGGTGATCGCGTAATAGATCTTCTTTCCCGTTGCCATCCACAGCCGCGCATAGAGACTCTTGCGCGCGAGCACGCGGTGCTCGATGGCAGTCAGCGCGCCGGGAGCGTACCGACGTTTGTGCTTGAGCAGATGGCGCAGATCCTCGTAGCAGGCAATGCGGAACCGGGCGTTGCGGCGACCGAAACAGGACGCGCGCTGGAAATCGATCATGTACGCGGAGCTGTCGGCATAGAGCCAATTCTGCTCCTTGGCGAGATCGTTGTGAGCAACGCCGGCACGGTGCAGCATGCGCAAAGCCGCTTTCGCCGAGCGGAAATAGGCAGTATCGCCGTGCGGCTTGGCGATATGCAGGGGGATGGCATCTATCCAGCCGCGCACTAAAACGTCGCGTCCGGCGAAAAGGAGCGGCGGCGCGATTCCGAGCCCGCCCGCGACCGCCAGCGCCCGACGCTCGCGCCGGAACAGAAAGCGAGCGAGGGCGCGGCTCCACCACGGCACGTCGTCGAGTCGGCGCAGCACCGCCTCGACCTCGCCTGAGGCGGTGCGGAAGCGGCCGCGCTCGATGGTGGAAAAAACGTCGCGCTTGAGCACGACTTGGCTTCGCCACCGTCCGGCGAGCTCGGGCAGATCGTCGTTTTCTTCGACACGAACGTTTTGCTCCATCTAGCTTGCTCTCCCATCTTTTGGCCGTCTTCTCCAGCAGGTTATTGTGTCTGGCGCCGGCTAGTTGCGCGACTTGCTCGCAGCAGAAATCCTTTCATAGACCTTTTTGCAACCACGGGCTCGTCTCGCCAATTCGGCAGGGCCGGTGAGCTCAATTGGAAACCCCTTGCGGGCTCAGATCAGCACGACCAATGCTATCGCCATGCCAACCACGACTATGCTGCCTACGATTCCGCTGTGTGGACCCTCTGGAAATCCTGCAAGCCAGCGCGGCGCTTGATGTAGGGTATGGAGCCGCATCACCTCAATTATGAATATTGCAGTCGCATGCATTTTAACCGGTACCCACAGAGAACGGCCGCTGGCGATGTAGCCAATTCCAAATAGGCACCCGGCGGTGAAGTAACTATAAAGCCCCTGAAGCACCGGTTTGCCGCGGGCCGGCTTGATGAAGTGCACGGCCGCGAACGTGGCGGAGCTCAAAATCACTGCTAGCGCCGAGCCAAACAGCGTTGCTGGCAATGATCGAAGTAGCTGCTCGAGTAGCGTGCCGCGAAATACGGCTTCCTCAAGCACAGCCAAAGGCACCGGCGTCAAAAACCGCGAAAACAGCTTCCTTCGCCGGGTCGCGGCGTCGTGCCTCGGCTCGAAGCGCAGCCATTGCGCCTTGATGTAAAGAGCATAGCCAAGGCACAACGGAATGGACATGATGAGGAAGGCAGTCGCAATCCGGCGCCAAGGAACCGGTAGTGGAAAGGCTCGTTGCAGCGCATCGAGCGGATTTATCCCGAGCGCGATCGGCGTTCCGACGACAATGATGATGCAAACAGCCTGAATCATGACCTGGCTGGTCATGCGAACGACGGGCGAGCGCGTGGTGTATTGCAAAGGCAAAGCCAAACGTTCGCCGACATAAATGAGCGCGACGGTCTGAGCTACCCAGAGGGCGCAAATGCCTACGGCGGCGACGCCGACTAACACCACAACGTTCATGGCAGCGCGTGAGACTTTCGCCGCAAGAAGCGCGACCAGCTTTTATCAAGCCAAAATAGCCAATTCTCCGGATTGCTTCGCAACTTCTGCTCAAACCAGGTCCACCAGTTCTCCAAGGCAAGACGATTGGCCGTCGCACGTTCACAGCCCGTTGGCGGCTCGGGAGCCCGTTCGCATGACACCAGTAAGGTTGAATTCGGGCTGCCATCTGAAATAGGGAAGGATCATCGGGGCTCCAGCGGCAATCGCAATTGCGAACGCGCCACCATGAACGCTTGCTTGGCGCCCGAAGACTTGCGTTTCGACCCCCTGCGGAGCTTCCACCAAAAGGTCAGGGGTGATAGCGAGCACCCCGCCCCGTCTGAGCACGTTCAGATAGGCGACGGCGTCCCTGACCGTTGAGGTATGCTTGGGCCGCAGCACGATTTCCACCCCTAGAGCCCCATACCACCTGAGCTTTCGCGCCATTCGCTCGGAGCTCGATGCTTGCCGCACCAGTAATGTCATCCGGTGTCTTCGATTGACTTCCGCGGCAACGAGCTCATGACCGCACCAGTGGGGCGATATGATCACAGCGCCGCGTCCTTCCGCGACAGCAGCGTCAAGTACCGCAATCGATTGGTCGAACTTGATTTTGTCGAACACAGCCGACGCTTTCGTTCCGTGGTGAAAAACCGCCAGCGCACTTGCTAAAAACCAGCCTAGGTCGGGTGGACAAACCTATTGACGCAAGAATCGCGAATTGATTCAAGGCTGCTCTTTGCGGAGGGCAGCCTTGATTCGCGGACTGATGACCGACGATGAGTGGGCGTACTTCGAACCGTTCCTGATCCATCGCGGCGGCGGCCGGCCGCCACGCAATCATCGCCGCGTGCTCGACGCGGTGTTTTGGTTGATGCGAACCGGCGCACCATGGCGCGACCTGCCGGAGGGCTTCGGCAACTGGAATTCGATCTTTAGGCAGTTTCGGCGGTGGGCCGACAGTGGCGTCTGGGACGTGATCCTGGAAGGGCTCGCGGGAAGCGGAGTGTCGGACGCCGCGCTGCAGATGATCGATGCGACCATCATCCGTGCGCATCATTGCGCAGCCGGTGGAAAAGGGGGGCCGAGCGTAACGCGCTCGGTCGCTCGCGTGGCGGCTTCTCAACCAAAATCAACGCCCGCACCAATGCCGAGGGTCTGCCGATCGGCGTTGTGATTACGCCCGGGCAGGCACACGATGTCACCGCGTTTCCGGCCTTGATGCAGGAGATCGACTGCGATCCGGAACAGATGCTCGGTGACAAGGGCTACGACAGCGAAGCCGTCCGCAACGACATTGAGGAACGTGGTGGTGAAGCCGCAATCCCCAGCACTGCAACCCGGAAAATACAGCATGCCGTCGACAAGGCTCTCTATGCCCTGCGCAATCGCATCGAGCGCTTCTTCAATCGTGCGAAGAACTCACGCCGTGTCGCCACCCGCTACGACAAGCTGATCGAGAGCTTCGCCGCCTTCGTGCTGCTTGCCTGCATCCGAATCTGGATTAAGTTTGTCCACACGACCTAGTCGACGGAAGTACAATATTTCCGCA
Source organism: uncultured Alphaproteobacteria bacterium (assembly GCA_963833665.1). GTDB lineage: Bacteria > Pseudomonadota > Alphaproteobacteria > Rhizobiales > Xanthobacteraceae > BOG-931. The sequence continues at coordinate 142,016 of CAWHZA010000032.1, forward strand.
TCCGGCGGCACGTTATCGCCTAACGCCATGAGCATGTTCGTTCGAACTCTTCGACGCAGCATCGGAGTTTCCCCGAGAAGCCTAGTCAGGGAGCGAATAGTCCGACGCTGATGGTCAATTGAAACCCGTGCCGTAGCCGCAATGGCCGACCGAATTGCCCGTTGCGTGAGATCACGACGGAGTTGCGACAAAGAAAAGTCCATCTCTTATCCCGCGGTGCGGAAGTATATGTGTAGCCTCAGAGTTAAAAGCGGACTGTTACGCAGGTCGTTTGCCAAGTGTTTTCGATCTTAGGCGCGAATGCGAACGCCGACAATCGCGTTGGCACGCGGCAGCGCAAACCTGCTGCGGAACCTCAAGCTCCCCCGGATGGGACGAAAAATTTTGCTGAGGCCAGGGAGATCCTATCGACGATCCGCGGGATCTGCGCAGTTGCCGCGCTTGATATCAAGACGCACGAATTCGGCTTGGAAATAGCCGAACGCTACCGCTTCTCGATCTACGATAGTCTCATTGTGGCCGCGGCACTGCAGGCGGGTTGTTCGACACTGTACTCGGAGAACCTGCAGCACGGCCAGACGATCGACAAGTTGATGATCCGCAGCCCGTTTGATCGCTGAGACGATTGCAAGCGCTGCCGCTCACTCGGCTGCCCGCGGCACGGCGGTGCCGATCCACGCCTCGAGGTCGGCGAGCGCGCGAAGGCAGAGCGCGCGTTTCTTGGCGCCGCGCGCCACGCCACCGCCGAGCGGCGGGAACAGGCCGAAATTGACGTTCATCGGTTGAAACGAGCGAGGGCCCGCATCGATCGTCTCGATATGGCCGCCGGTGATATGGCCGAGCAACGCGCCGTGGGCGGTGGTTAGCGGCGGCAAGAGCGGGGGCTGGTCGCGCCGTTCCGCGGCGGCAAAGCGGCCGGCGAGCAGCCCGATCGCGGCCGATTCCACGTAGCCCTCGCACCCGGTGATCTGTCCCGCGAAGCGCAGCCGCGGCGTCGCCTTGAGCCGCAGCGTGGCATCGAGAAGTTGGGGCGAATTAAGGAAGGTGTTGCGATGCAGGCCGCCGAGCCGGGCGAACTCGGCCTTGGCGAGCGCCGGAATGCCGCGGAAGATGCGCACCTGCTCGCCGTGCTTCAGCTTGGTCTGGAATCCGACCATGTTGAACAGCGTGCCGAGCTTGTTGTCCTGGCGCAATTGCACGACCGCGTAGGGCTTTTCTTGCGGCCGGCGCGGATCGGTGAGGCCGAAAGGCTTCATCGGCCCATGGCGCAGCGTTTCCCGCCCGCGTTCGGCCATCACCTCGATCGGCAGGCAGCCGTCGAAATACGGCGTGGCTTCGAACTCGTGGAATGCCATCTTCTCGCCGCCCAGCAGCGCGTCGACGAAGGCCTCGTACTGCGGACGCGTCAGCGGGCAGTTGATGTAGTCGGCGCCGGATCCCGCCGGCCCGGCCTTGTCGTAGCGTGACTGGAACCAGGCGATATCGAAGTCGATGGTCTCGCGATGCACGATCGGCGCGATAGCGTCGAAGAAAGCGAGTGCGTCTTCGCCGGTGTGGGCGCGGACTGCCTCGGTCAGCGCCGGCGAGGTGAGGGGACCGGTGGCGACGATGACATTGTCCCACTCGGCTGGCGGCGCCAAAACCTCTTCGCGCCTGATGTCGATCAGCGGATCGCCTTCGAGCGCCGCAGTGACGGCGGCGGAAAATCCCTCGCGATCGACGGCGAGCGCCCCGCCGGCCGGCAGCTTGTGGGCGTCGGCTGCGCGCATCACCAGCGAGCCGAGCCGGCGCATCTCCGCATGCAAGAGGCCGATGGCGCTCCCGTCCGCATCGTCAGATCGGAATGAGTTCGAGCACACCAGTTCGGCGAGCAGATCGGTCTTGTGCACGGCGGTCGAGCGCAGCGGCCGCATCTCGTGCAGGACCGCCGGCACGCCGAGGCGCGCGATCTGCCATGCGGCCTCGGAGCCGGCGAGACCGCCGCCAATGACATGAACAGGCGCTGCCGCGTGCGTCACCACGCCAAAGTAGGCGCTCGACCGCGTGCGGGCAACGCCTGCGGCAGAAGAGCGGACTTGCCGATAGACCAGGTGCTAACCAATGCGTTTGAAGCTTTCGGCGTAAGCCTGCCAGCGTTTGAAATAAACTTCCGCGGAATATTCAATCAGCCTCATCGTGGCGTCGTCGTTGTCGCGGATCTTGCGGGCCGGCGAACCGACGACGAGGGCATTGTCCGGCACGACCGCCTTCTCCGCGACCAGCGCGCCGGCGCCGACAATGCAATTGGAGCCGACCTGCGCGCCGTTCATCACGACTGCGCCCATGCCGATGAGCGTGTTGTTGCCGATCAGGCAGCCGTGGAGGATGGCATTGTGCCCGACGGTGACGCCGCTCCCGACCGTGAGCGGAAAGCCGGGGTCGGTGTGGAGCGTGCAATTGTCCTGGATGTTGGTCCGCTCGCCGATTTCGATCCATTCATTGTCGCCGCGCAGAACGGCGCCGAACCAGAGGCTCACGCCGGCCTTGATCCGCACTCTCCCGATCACAATCGCGGTTTCCGCCACGTAGCACTGGTCGGGAGGCGCCATATCGGGGGCTTGGTCGAACAGGCTGAAGACTGGCATCCGCTACCTCAGGAAACCGAGCAGAACCGTCGCCGCGGCGGCGCGTCCATCCGACCACGTCGCATCCGGCAGGTGCGGCAGTCGCGGCCGCTAAAAGACCGGCGTTTCACGATAGGTGCCCCAAAGCTTCTTCAAGGCGTCGACGACCTCACCCATGGTTGCGCCGTTCTCGACCGCCTCGATGGTGATCGGCATGATGTTCAGCCGGTCGTCCTTGGCCACCGCGACGAGCTTTTCCATGAGCGCGGTGTGCCTGGCGGCATCCCGCTCGGCGCGAATGCGCCGGGTGCGCGCGATCTGCCGCTCTGCGGTCCGCGGATCGTAGGGGTGGGTCTCGATGTCGTGCACCTCCTCCTCGTCGATGAAGCGGTTGACGCCGATCACCGGCTTCTCGCCGCTCTGCTTGCGCAGCGCGGTGGCGTAGGCGAAATCCGCGATCTGCTTCTGGAACCAGCCGTCCTCGATCAGCTTGATCGCGCCGCCGTTGGCATCGACATAGTCGAGAATCTCGAACATGCGCTTCTCGTAGTCGCTGGTCAGGCTTTCGAGGAAATACGATCCACCGAGGGGGTCGACGACGCTGGAGACGTTGATTTCCTCGGCGATGATCTGCTGCGTGCGCAACGCCAAGCGCATGGCGTCTTCGGTCGGTATCGCGAACGCCTCGTCGTAGCCGTTGGTGTGCAGCGATTGGCAGCCGCCGAGCACGGCCGAGAGCGCCTGCAGCGCGGTGCGCACGACGTTGATGCGGTATTGCGGCTTGGTGAGCGTCGCCGCCGCCGTCTGGCAGTGGAAGCGCAGCCGCATCGAATCCTGGTTCCTCGCACCGAAACGCGTCTTCATGATCTTCGCCCACACCCTCCGTACCGCGCGGAATTTCGCGATCTCCTCGAAGAAGTCGGCCTGGCTCACGAAGTAGAAGGCGAGGCGCGGCGCGAACGTGTCGACGTCCATTCCGGTCTTGAGGACCTCTTCGACGTAGACGATGCCGTTGGCGAGCGTGAACGCCGCTTCCTGCAGCGGCGAGGCGCCGGCTTCCGAGATGTGATAGCCGGAAATGTTGATCGGGTTGTAGCGCCGCATGTTCTCGGCGCAGTAGGTGATGCAGTCGCGGCAGATGCGCACGGAAGGGCCGATCGGAAAGCAATACTCTTTCTGCGCCATGTATTCCTTGAGGATGTCGGCCTGGATCGTGCCGGACAGCCGGTTGAGATCGAGGCCGCGCTTCTTCGCCATGGCGACGTACATGGCGAGCAGGATCCACGCCGACGGATTGATGGTCATCGAGACCGAAATGTTTTCCAGGTCGATGCCGTCGTAGAGCGCTTCCACGTCCGCGAGCGTGTCGACCGCGACCCCTTCGCGCCCGACTTCGCCCTCGCTCATCGGATGATCGCTGTCGTAGCCCATCAGGGTCGGCATATCGAAGTCGGTGGAGAGACCGGTCTGCCCCTGCTTGATCAGATATTTGAACCGCTTGTTGGTATCCTCGCCGGTGCCGAAGCCGGCGATCTGGCGCATCGTCCAGTGGCGGCCGCGATACATGGTCGGGTAGGGGCCGCGGGTGAACGGATAGCGGCCGGGCAGTCCGATGTCCTCGAGCGGAATGCCGGCGACGTCGGCGGCGGTATAGACGCGCTTGAGCGGGATGTCGCCGGTGGTGAAGAACTGCTGGCGCCGCTCCGCCTGCTTACGCAGAAAGGCCGCGACTTCGTTCTGCTCCCAGTCGGCGGTTTCGTCGGCGACTTCCTCAAGCGATTTTGGATCGAGCATCCGGTTCATGGCGCGCTCCCTGGGATTCGCGGAGGGTTCTTTGCTGCAGAAATTCCGATGCCGTCGCGTACGGGTCGCTCTCACGCCGCATGAGCATGTCGGCAAGCGAGCCGTCGTCGTTCGCAAAATCCTCGGCGAAGCGTTGCAGTAGCATGTTCTCGGCGGTCTTGCGCAGCCGGAACTGGGCGATCGACAGCCGGCGGTCGCGCCCGGCTGGGGTTGTGAAGGCAACCTCCCGATGCCGCTCGATCGCGTCCACAAGCTCGTCGAATCCGAGGCCGGACACGGCGCTGGTTCCGATCACCGGAATTGTCCACGGCGTCTTTTCCGGCGCCAGCGCCAGCATGAGCATCTGCTTGAGATCGACGATCGTCCGATTGGCGTCGCTGCGGTCGCATTTGGACACGACGTGAATGTCGGCGATCTCCAAAATGCCGGCCTTGATGGCCTGGACCTCGTCGCCGAGGCCGGGGGCCGAGACGACAATGGTCGTGTGCGAGGCTTTGACGATCTCGACCTCGTCCTGGCCGACGCCGACGGTCTCGACGATGACCGTTTCGAAACCGGCGACATCGAGAATGTCGACGGCTTCGAGCGCCGCGTGCGCCAGGCCCCCGGACGCGCCATGTGTCGCCATGGAGCGGATATAGACGCCGGGATCGCAGGCCATCTCGCTCATGCGAATGCGATCGCCGAGGATCGCGCCGCCCGAATAGGGGCTGGACGGGTCGACCGCAACCACGCCCACCTTGCCGCCCTTGGCCAGCAATCGTTCCGTCAGCTTGGCGACCAGGGTCGACTTGCCGCTCCCAGGCACACCGGTAATGCCGATGATGTGCGCGCGCCCGGCGAGCTTGTAGATACGAGCGAGCGCGGGGCGCGCTTCCGGGTGCCCATGCTCCGCCCGCGAGATCAGGCGGGCGACAGCCGGTCGGTCACCGGCCTGAACCCGGGTGACGAGATCGGCGGAGGGCACCCTGCGGGTCAAGGCCGCGCCCTTTCCATCTGTGCCTGCATGTCGGCGAAGACTTTCCTGTCGTCGATGACGCGCCGTGCCTTGAAGTCCGTCCGCGCGATCGAGCCGGGTTCGACGACTTCCACGACGGTGCGCAGGCCGAGAACCTTCTGCAGCTTCCGTTCCGTTTCCGCGCGGAACGCCGAGATTGCGTCGTCGCCCTTTTGGTAGCTCGCCGCATCGACTTCGACCCGAAGCAGAAGCTCGTCCATGGTCGATTCGCGGCTGATGAGAATGCGATGCTCGCCGCCGTAATGGGGAAGTTCGTTCAAAGCCGAGTCGATCTCGCTCGGATAGACGTTCTCGCCGCGGATGGTGAACATGTCGTCGATCCGGCCGAAAATTCCCAGCGGCAGCCGCGGATAGGTGCGGCCGCAGGGGTTCTTCTCGTCAGTCCAGACCGAAAGGTCACCCGAGACCAGGCGGATCATCGGCTGCGACGTCCGCTCGAGGTGGGTATAGACCGGCGTGCCACGCTCGCCGTAGCGGACGCGCCGCATGGTCCGCGGGTCGCACACCTCGGTGTAGACGATATCCTGCCAGCACAGCATGCCCGGTGTCTCCGCTGTTCCGGCAATGCTCATCCACGGTGTCATCTCGGCCATGGAGCCGCAGTCAATGACGCGTGCGCCATACAGTTCTTCGATCTTGTTGCGGACGCCGGGAATGGACGCGCCGGGCTCGCCGGAGAAGAACATGGTCGAAAGCTTGAAATCGCGCGGATCAAGGCCTTCGTCGGCGGCAACCTGCGCCAAATGCAGCGCGTAGGTCGGCGTTCCGTAGAACGCCGTCGGCTTCACCAGATTGAGCCACTGCGCGCACCGCGCCGACATGCCGGCGACGCCGGCGCCGAAGGGAAAGCAGCGGGCGCCGAGCCGCTCGGCGCCGGCAAGGGCGCCCCAGCTTCCGAGGTAGAGGGAGAAGATCGCGGCGACGCAGATCGTATCGCCGGGCCGCAGGCCCATCGCCCACATGACCCTGGCGTGCGCGTTGGCCATGGCGCGCCAATCGTTGCGCCCGATGGCGAACGCGGTGGGCCGCCCGGTGGTGCCGCTGGTGCCGTGGATATGGAAAATGTCGGACTCGGGAACGCAAAGATAATCGCCGAACGGGGCCGCCCGTGCCTGCGCGGCGCGCAAGTCCTTCTTTTGCACGACGGGGACCTTCGATTCAAAGTCCTCAAGCGACCTGAGCTGCGACGGGTGAAACCCGGCTTCGTCCCATTTGCTCCGGTAGAAGGGGGCGTGCGCGTAGGCGTAGGTGCAGACCTGTTGCAGGCGTTCGAGAATGCGTGCTTCACGCGCCGACGCGGGCATCGTCTCGCGTTCGCGAAACCAGTAGCGGCTGGAAGCATCCGGAACATAGTTCTCGTCGTAGGACGCCGGAAAGGACCACGCTTCCATTGCGGTCAACGCGCTCCCCGTTGGGCGACGAGTTCGCGCAGCCGGGCTACGATCTTATCGAGCGGCGTGTCCTGCAGCAGCACTTCGCTGACGCCCATCTGCTTCAGCGCGACGGCATCCTCGTCGGGCATAACGCCGCCGGCCACGACGATCATGTCGTCGGCGCCTTCCTCCTTGAGGCGGGCAAAGATCTTGGGGAACACTGTCATCTGCGTGCCGGACAGCAGGCTCACTCCGAGAATGTCGGCATCTTCCTGAATGGCGGCGACGACGACTTCGTCCGGCGTGCGGTGCAGGCCGGTATAGATCACGTCCATGCCGGCATCGCGCAGGGCGCGGGCGACAACTTTCACGCCGCGGTCATGCCCGTCGAGGCCGACCTTTGCCAGTAACACGCGGATGGGAGTGGCCACGAGATTGCTTCAGTAATTTGCAGCGTCACTGATTACGATTGTATACCGGATGCCGTCGCTGAACAGCAGCCTTTTGCGCTGTTGGCCGCAGGTTCGAACCTTGCCGGTGTCGCCAAATATTTCAATCACTTGTGTCATCTTTGATCTGGTCATTCTGACAAGGGTGCAGCTGCTCATTCTGACAAATTGTCCACTTTTTGTTCGCGCTCGGCGCGCCGCTTCCTCGCTCCGGCTTCGACCTGCTTCATGGTGCGCTTGGCGTAACGCGGCAGCACCTTCGCCGATTTGTGCCGCCCCTGCGCTCTGATCTCAGCATCGGTCAGATCGGCATCTGCTGCTTCGGTGAAACCGCCGTGCCGGAACGAGGTGAACGACAGCACGTCGCGCAATCCGGCGGCGCGGATGATGCTCTTAACCTTGTGGCGCATGAGCGTGAGATCGCCGCTCTGACTTGGCCAGGGAATGCGCTCGCCCCAATCTCTCCGTAGCATCAAGCCGCCGATACGTTCGCGTTTGATGGCGTCAAGCTCGGCCGTCAATTCGGGATAGAGCGGCACGCTGTCCTCCCCGATTAACGGTATCCAATTTTCCTCGTGCGTCTTCTCATGCTTTACGCGCACGGTGTTCGGCCGCTCCTTCGGCCGGTAGTGCGTCACGTCGAATGTACCAAAAATATCTTCCTCGCGTTGCAGCCACTCCCACGCCAGCAACGCCGCGGTGGCGAGCGACGGGAAGCCTAGCTCGCTTGCCTTGGCGCGAAACGCCTGCAATTCGGCGAAGGTCGCAGTCGGCGTCTCGCGGTCGGAAGAGTGCAAGCCCATCTTGGCGAACGGATTGACCAGCGGCAGTTTGCCGGGATTGCGCCGCGCCGCAACGTTCCAAGCACGACGGCAGGTCTTCATCGCATGATTGACGGTCGTGCGCCGTTCGCGCTCGACCGTGTTGCCCTCGGCGTCGATCTCGGTGACTGTCAGTAGCTTCTCATAGATCATATCGGTGATAGCGGTGGTGATCAGGGCGAGCCGTGCTCGCCCAAGGCGGCGACCGTCCTTGAGTACGTAACCGCCTACAAGACCAAAGCCGATCTCGTGATTGCGCTTGGTTCTCTTGTCCAGCTTGGTGAAGCGCCGGTCGGCGCGGTACTCAGCAAACACCCAATCGAGCGTGCCGGGAGGCGCCACTGTCGATGCTGGCGCATCCGATGCCCCGTCGCTGCGCCACGAATCGAATGCAGGCAGCAGAACCGTCTCGGCGCGCACGACAGCGGCGTCATAGTCCGTGCCGAGCGCCTCGTTTTTCATCGGGCATCCGGTCTTCCGCGCCCACATTGGCACGTTGAAGAAGTAGCCCCAGCCGGTCTTGAGCGGCTTGCGCTGCACATAGCGCGGCAATGGAAGAGCGGAACGGCGCAGCGGCCTCATATCAGCTTCCGCAAGTCCTCTGGTGTTTCATACGCACCATTACCATTAGGTTTCACGTCTTCGCCGAATTGCAGCGACACGCTGCCGTCTGCCGCCACGGTCGCGCCGCTCACCTTCTTGCCCGCCTTCTCCGCGTCCTTGATCATTGCGCGAACGCTCGGCCTGCGCTTGCCGCGCCTGGCAACGGGCTTCGCCGCGCAGTCGATACGCTTTTCAGGATGACGTCGACGGCGACCGAAGATGTCGACCGATTCGTTGTTGGGCATGTTCAGACACGACGATGGCGTAGAGCGGCCCCGGCATGCTTGCTTAGGGCCAACCGGGGCCGCACCGCGCGCGGATTGTGAGGTGTTGCGGTCCTAAGCGGTACGAATAAAGAACGCGATCACGCCAAATGGCAAGCGCGAGAGCGTCAGTTTTCGGGTTTTCCAGCGGTTGCGGGGCGGTCTAGACGCCACGAGCGGCCCGCCCTGGCCTTCGCCACCACGGCGTTGACCTTGAGCAGGATTTCCTTCGCGTGGGTCGCGTCGCGCACTTTCTTGCCCTTGCGCACGTACAGGCTGGCGAAGTCCTCGACATTCGCATACCGGTGCGGATCACCGGGGCCGCCCTTGCCGTCGATGACCACGACGTCGCCCCGATCGATCAACCCCTTCAAAGCACGCCCGAGCGATCTCTCGTAGGTCGGCTCCAGCGTGTCGCCTTTCTCACCGCCATGGCGTATGAGGAAGCATGCGGACGTCCGCGAACCGCCGCGTGAAGGTACAGCGGGTCAAAGGGCGTGACAGCGTCTCCATTGATTGTGATCCGAAGGCCCTTCCACAGGAAGTGCCGCGCCAACCCGCGATGCCCTCCCGCCGCTTCCCGCCGCCCTGGTCGGCCGACGAGGCTGACTCCAACCTGGATAGGCAGAGCTTCATCGTCCGCATGCTAATGGGCAGGCGCTCGCTTACGTCTATTTCGAGGGGGAGCTAGACCGTCGCTCGGCGGCGCACTTCCGCGACGAGGTTTGCTGGGGCTTGTAGTCGGCGGTTTGCTTCTGCTGGTCTTCGACCGGCAGCCGAAACAGCCCGATCGATAGTGTTGGGGATTGGTCCCGAGGATGCCGCGCAATACCGGCGAAGCACTGCCGCGGAGATGACCATGACGCTCGGCACCACAGTCACAAAAGGCCGATGCATCAGCTCGCCGCTCCACTGCGGCGGCTATCCAATGCGCACAGTTTTTATAAATGCTTACTGATCCAATTGGTGGGCAAGATTGCCAGTTGCCCGTTGATTTACGAAGCAATAACCACATCCCATCTGTCTGGTTGCCCCCACAGAGCCAATCGCTCAATTTGGCTCAATCATGTTCAGTGGGAGTAAACCATGGGTGGACCAGTCGAGATTTCGGGTGATCAGTTGCGTTCCATCGTCGAGCGCATCGAGCACATCGAAGAAGAAATCAAAGAGCTAAACGAAGGAAAGAGGGAAATCTTTCAAGAAGCCAAGAGCAATGGCTTCGATGTTAAGGTCATTCGAGAGATCGTCCGCTTGCGAAAGCAAGACCAGAAGGAGCGCGAGGAGCACGAGTCCCTGCTCGAGGTTTATCTGAGGGCGATCAAAGGAGCTCGTGCCTCGAAGGCCGCCTAATTCTCTCCACTGATAAGGCCTCGCGTGATCGCGGGCCTACGCTGCAACTACCCTAAGGACGGCCCGGGCTTTTTCGCCGGCAGCCGCAGCGACGGGTTCTATCGACTTCGACGGAATCAAGCCCCTCTGTCGCTTTACGCCATCGTGCTCAAACTACATGACACTTGCGATCAGGAAGTATGGCATGTGGAACGGCCTTCAATTGGGGTTTGGACGGAATAACAGGAGACCGCAGACTAATCGGTCTGGCGATGCGAAATTGCATCGCCGCTTCTAGCTCAGTCGGCCGATGAGCCCGGCCACAGTCGGGGCTCGCTCACGGCGAAAGCCGAGCGACGTCTCCTACGAAGCTTGGGCATGCGAACCGCTACCGCGGTGAGCGGTGCTTTTACCCCACATAGCTAAGTGAATGCGATCAGTGCATGATCCTGATTCTTGGGATCGTGGATCGTGTGCACATTATGGTCGACATTAATGACGACACGAAGGTCGTTCGACGTTACGAACGTGCTGGATCACTTCAGCGACGTCGCTACGGTGGTCTGTGATAAAGGCAAAAAAGCGGTTCGCTCGAGCCATTTTGACAGAAAATTCTTAGATAGCTGCTATCGGGACCTCTCAGGTTGGCAACCTCGACGTAGGCCCCTGATTGCCCGAAGGCATGAAAGATCACGCCGAAGGGCGACCGGCTGACCGCCAATGCCATCCTGAAGACCCTGGAACGAATAATCGGTCTGCCCCGGCAGGAGTGGAACGCGGCGCTCCTGCGCAACCTTTGGCCGGCCCTGAACGAACAGACCATGGGCCGGAAGCTTTCGGTGGAGCACGAAGAGGCCTGGCTCACATTGGCCGGGTTTCTGCTGCGCCCCGGGTTTGGCTTTGCCCATGACGGACTTCGCATGGACGAGCTTTGGCAGCTGCGTGATGCGGGGCTCTGTTTTCCCGGCAAACGCGGCAAGGTTCAGGAATATATCCTTTGGCGTCGGGTGGCCGGCGGTCTAACGGCGGAGCGCCAGGAGAGGCTGTTGGCGGGCGAGCTGCCCAGTATCCGCGCCGGCAAAGCGCCGCCGGAACTTGTCCGCCTTGCCGGCTCACTTGAACGCCTGCCCCGAGAGACAAAGGCGGACCTGATCGAGACATTCATCGCCCAGGCGCTGCAGCGGGTGGAGGCCAAGCAACATTGTGCGCCGTACCTTGCCGCACTCGGCTTCCTACTGAACCGGGCTCTGCTTTACGCGGGGCCAGAGACCGTTGTGGTGCCGGAGTTCGTCGTGCGCGCCTACGCGGCGTTCCACCACGACGAGTGCGCCACCATGCGCCGCGGAGCACGCGGACCGCGTTCTGCGCGATTGATGTGATGGACGGTGCCCGCTCCCGGCAACGAAGTGCGATAGGGTGATCGTTGCATTCGAATCACATCAGGGAGCCGTCCACATACAAGTTACCACGATCGGTTTGGATATCGCCAAGAACGTGTTCCAGGTCCATGGCATCGACGCGTTCAGCTCCTGTCCGGCCCTAACCCAAGCCGATGGAGTAACCCATGGCCCAGGCTACCGATCTGCCTACCACATCCCGATTCCACAATCTCTCGAACGCCGCGCTTGCCGACGCACTCGGCCATGCCGACGCCGTGTCGAGGGGCGCCGAGGTCGAGTGCAAAGCGCTCAAGGACGAAATCAAGCGGCGCGGACTGCTTGAGGCCGCCGGCGACAGCTTCGCCATCAGGGCGGACCCCGGTTTGCAGGCGGTCTGCATAGTCACGGTTTCGCTCACGGGAAAGACTTTGCCGTTGGCGAGATCGCGAGCCATTTTATATGCAGGCCAGTCTGTCATTTTAATCACGGTCGTCGCCAAGACTGCGATGTTCGATAATGGCGTTGCGCAGTGTCCTTGCCCGTAGCAGTGTCTCGACCAGGTCCGTTCAATATTTTCCAACATTCCTTAGAGACTGCCGTCAATTCGCGCGCGGCGGCGAGAACGAGCGATGCGCTGTTTTTGAAGCTATCCGATACCGATTCCCGCGCCATTTCATAAGCCCAACAGTCTTGGGTTCGAGAAAATATCAGGAAGACATCCAATGGCGCAGGACGCTCCCGAATCACCAAAGACTTCCACTTCCCGTTGGCGGTAAGTTGAGCGATTTGCATGGCTTCCGAAGGCGGTATCGTCACCTCCTCGACCAGCATGTTGAGAACCTTTAGCTCAAAGATTTTCAGGGCAGAATAAAGATGGCCGCCTCGGCCACCTCGTCCGGGTCGCGTCGCCGTAATGATCCCCCGATGCCGCCACTTCGCTTCGGTTGCTTCGCTGATGCCTGCCGCGAGCCGTGCATCAGGACTCGTAAACTGCGCGGCGGAGTAGTCCAGGGCAGTTATCTTCCACATGGTTTCTTATATTCCCTATGGAACTATGCCGCAAGAGGGGATTTGTGCTTGCAATAAGCCGGAGGGAATATATTATTCCTGATGGAAGAACTCTAAGTGAACGCGATGGAAAAGAAAACCTCGAAAGCTCGAAAGGATGGAGCCGCCCACGGGCGAAAGGGCGGCGCGCAACGGCGTCGATACCACGCCCGCGTCCTGACCGTTCGCGCCTCGGAGATTGTGCCAGAGCCCGTACGGTGGGTTTGGCCGGGGATCATCGCCAGGGCGAAGGTCACTGGGCTGGTTGGCCATCCTGGCCTCGGCAAGTCGCAGGTCGCAACGGATTTGGCCGCCACGGTGTCGACCGGCCGCCCCTGGCCAGGAGGCGTCGCGAACGACTCCGCCGGGGAGGTGATCGTGTTGTCGGCGGAGGATGATGCCGCCGACACGGGCGTGCCTCGCCTGATCGCCGCCGGGGCAGATCGCACCCGAGTCAATCTCGTTATGGCCGTCGAAGACCGCTGCGGCGAACGACGATTCAACTTAGCGCACGACCTTGATCGGCTGGAAAAAGACCTCGACCTGCGCGGCGTGAACTTGTTGGTGATCGATCCGACGAGCGCCTATCTGAACGTTGAGAACGGCAAGGCGGTAGACCGTAACAACGCTGGCGGTGTTCGGACCGTTCTGGATCGCCTCGGCACTTTCGCTGCACGGCACGACATTGGGGTGCTTGCGATTTCGCACCTCAACAAGAGCAGCGGCGCACGAGCCATCACGCGGATCATGGGATCGCAAGAATGGGCAGCCGCGCCCCGCGCAGTCTTTCTCGTCACCGAGGAGGCCGGAACGGAACGGCGTCTCTTCCTGCCGCTGAAGAACAACCTCGCCCCGGATCGCATCGGCTATGCGTTCGAGATTGAAAACAAGCTCGTCGGCGATGGCATTCGCTCCTCCGCCGTGGTGTGGAGCAATGATCCCGTGACCATTTCCGCCGATGAGGCTTTGGCGGCGACCGCGAAGAAGAAGGGATCATCCGGAGCCGTGGAATTCCTGGAAGAGGTGCTGGCCGAAGGACCGATGGACCAAAGCGAGGTCGTGCGGCTCGGCAAAGAGGCGGGATTCACGGAGAAGAATCTGCGGAGCGCGCGAGAAAACCTCGGCGTGAAGCCCAGGAAGGAAGGGTTCGGAGCGAACGGGAAATGGGTCTGGGTGCCGCCCGGCGGCGCAACGGTGCTGAAGTTGGTCGTCAATAACAAGGCGAAGGCCGAAACCGATCCGGGCAATAAGGACGACCATGAAACCGGCGAGATCGTGGTGACGACGGCGGTCGAGATGATTGATCAGTCAGCCGATCCGGAGAGTGGCTCCGGTGGAACAAATGGGGATGATGTCGCCTGACGGTCCTTCAGAACGAACCTCCTAAGATGCCTATCCGGCCATCATTCTTGAGGGCACCTTAGCCCGCTTAGAACCGAGACCCCGGCGCTCGGCTCGTGTTCTGGATCCGGTGGCGTTGGCGTCAGCATGCCAGCAAGAACATCACCGGAAAGGCGGTGAGCCGCCCTAGGCAGACCTCTCGGGTGCCCGAGGTTGGCCGATTGCGACGATTGCGTTCTACGGCCCGAACTTGAGCCAGGCGACGAAGGTCACCGTTGGCATCGTGCCATCCGAGAATGCAGAGGTGGAAGAGTTGCGCGACTGGAAAGTTAATCGTGGTGATATTCGCCGCGACCCCGCATCGCCCGGGAGATATTGGAATTTATCGAGAAGCATCGAGTGCTATCGGTCGCGATGACCGACGCCATAATCGGCTGCCCTCACCAAGAAGGAATGGACTACGAAGGCGAATGGTGTCCAGTTTGCGAGTTTGGCACGGACGAGATCGCTTTACGGGGGAGAGGGTCAACTAATTTTTGTGCCGATTCCGGCGACGCTGATTTATCCTCTCAAAAACTGCCATGTTTGGCCCGGTTGCCGACGCGCCCAGATGGTCTGCTTTCGGGCCGTAGGCGCTCATGGCCGCGCCCGTTGCTCGATCGCCCTTCGAGCCATGACGCGCTTGAAATTCTCAAGCGCCATCCGGCTGCGGAATTTTCGGGACCTAATCCTAATCGGCGGCGGCCATCCCAGCTTGATCAGCTCGAGGTCCCGGTCCCAGCGCCAGATCGACATGGCGGTGACGCCAAACTCTTTCTGCACTTGCGGATCGGGGACAAGCGTGTCGTGGCCGGGCGTGTCTTGGGTCTCGACGAGGGTGGCGTCGGTGGCCACGGAGCGGCTCCCTTTTTAGAACGGAGGAACCACTCCTATTAACCGCATCCAAAAAATTGTCGGCCTAGGACCAGGTACTATTTTTGCGCCGGTTTTTGGCTAATCGCCTTCATACAATGATACTGCAGATCGACGTCCGGGTCGCCGAACAAAGCGGCCGCCACCAGGCAGAACTTGCCCGTCCGGGCGGTCGTGGTCTTCACGCCAAACCGCTCGCACAAATCTAATGCATAATCAGCCGCGAGACGCTTTCTGATGGCGTCGGGCTTGGGCTTGCGGTGCGCCTTTCCGTAGGCTGCGAGGTGATGAATCATGCGGTCCAACCCGAGTACCAGACGAATGTCCTCGGGCAGGCCTCCCTTGGGCTGGTTGGCCCTGCGTAGCGCAGTACTGAGTTGCTGGATCGCCCGCATTGCCGGCTTCGACTGCCGCGCGCGGAACCGCTGCGTGGCCAGGCAGGCCTCCCGTAGGTGATACAGCACTCCGTGGATGTCGTGTGGACCGATCTGCCGCTCGATGCCGTCCTCGATCACCGTTGCCCCGCCGATGATCCCTAATACCGTCTCAACGATGCATTCTTCTCTTGTGAGGGGCCTCGGATCCTCGGGGGTCTTCAGCCGCGCGTCCATCACTTCCGCCTCCGCTTTCGCGGCAGGCTGACGACATTCTCCGGCAGTGGCGCTACGATGCCGGCTACGTGCGTCGCCCAGCGTTCGAGCGCCTCCTTGCGCTCATCCATAAGCTCGCTGCGGTTGTAGGTGCCGGCGACGCCGCTACGCGTGCCGCCGATGTGATTGACGGTGACTTCGACGACGTGCGGCGGCACCCGTAGCTCGACCATGCCGGTGACGAACGTTCATGCCGAACGTTGAAGTCGATGCTTCGCGCGCCTTTTCCGGGCACGAGCTAGGGCTGCCCATTTGGGTTCAGATTTGGCCAGTGTCGCGCCCAGTGACTTGCTCATCTTTGCCGCCGGGGTCTTCGCTTCGGAAGGTGCCTTGCTTGCTTGCAAGGGCTTGGACCGTTGGGGTCGCTTGGGAGTAGCGGGGATCGGAATAGCAGAATTTGCAGTCTCGGCCATCTCCAGCCCGAACAGCGCCGCAACATCGCTGTCGTCAAGCGTCTTCGCTGCTGCGGGCGCTGCTTTGCTCAGAGCAACATCCTGTCCGGCAATTGCGAGCAATTCATTTTCATCCACACCTCGCAGCACGAAGAGAAGCTCGGGCTTTTCGTCGAGCCTGGCGCCAACACCATAGAGCGCCGCCGCGACGTGTTTGCACATGTCGGCCCAGTCCGGGCAGCTGCAAGATAGCTTGATTTCCTGCGGCGACGGAAACAAGCCATCGCCTTTCCGACAGACCCGGTCCATTACGCCCTTGGCCAAGCGGCCCTGTAGGAGCTCGACCAGCGAGTCGATTGTTCCGGCGCAATCCCGGCAGATGGATTTCCAGCGTGCTCGCGTGACTGGCGCAATGGCGATCTTGATCTTGTAGAGCTCAGACCCGGCAACCATCGCGGCGACCTCGCCCTTCGCAATATGCAGGTCGAGGACGGAGCCGTTACGAACATAGGTACGGCCACGCGGTAGCCGGTTCTCATAGTCGCTGTAATGCTCCAGGTTCGTGCACCACGACTGCCCCCAGAAGCTCTTGGCAATGGTCCGGCCCTCGATCGTGATGGGGGCAACAGATTGTCCCTTCTTCCTCAGCTTGGCCAGCTTTCGCTCAGCCCGGCGCCGCTTCTCAGCCACCGGCACATACGGTCGCCATGCCAAGTAGCTCATCGATCAGACCTCCTTCATCGCCGCACCTAGGTCGAGAGCTACGAGCTTCAGCAATTCCTCATCTTTCATTTCGGTCAACATCATGTCAGCCGCGCCGCTGAGGAAATCTCCGGCCAATTGCTGCTTTGACTCGATCATCTGGTCGATCTTGTCCTCGACGGTGCCGCGGCAAATGAACTTGTGCACGAGTACATTCTTAGTCTGCCCGATTCGGAAGGCACGGTCGGTGGCCTGGTTTTCCACAGCTGGATTCCACCACCTGTCAAAATGGATGACATGGGAGGCCGCGGTGAGATTGAGCCCGGCGCCCCCGGCTTTGAGAGAGAGCACGAAGAACGGGACGTTCTCATCCTCCTGGAACTGGCGCACCAGATCCTTGCGCTTCTTGACTTCTGTCTCGCCATGCAGGACAAGGCCGGCCCGCCCGAACACGGAGCCCAGGAACGCCAGCAGTGGAGCCGTCGTCTCCCTGAACTGGGTGAAGACGAGCACCTTCTCCTGCCGGGCGGCGATCACCTCCGTGATGTCGCGCAGACGTGCGAGCTTGCCGCTGTCCTCCTCCGCCCATGAACCGTCGCCGAGCCACTGCGAGGGATGGTTGCAGATCTGCTTGAGTCGCATGAGAAAGGCCAAGACGATGCCTTTGCGCTGAATTCCATCCACGTCATCGAGCTGGTCGGAGAGGTCGTTCACCGCCTGCTGATAAAGCGCTGCCTGCTTGCGGCTCAAGGGACAGAAGGTTTTCACCTCGGTCTTGTCGGGCAAGTCAGCAATGATGTTCTTGTCGATTTTCAGGCGCCGCAGGATGTAGGGGCGCACCAAGTCGCGGAGCGGGCCATAAGGGTTATGCGGCCGGTCGGCGAGGCGTTTGACGAAGGACGAAAATTCCTTCGACGACCCCAAGAGCCCGGGATTGATGAAGTCGAAGATCGACCACAGGTCGCTTAGCCGGTTTTCGATGGGCGTACCGGTCAGAGCAACGCGCGTATCGGCCCGTAGTTGCTTGACCGTTTTGGTCTGCTTGGCAGCCGGATTCTTGATAGCCTGCGCCTCGTCAAGCACCACCAGTCGCCACGGTGTGGTCCCCAGCCAGGGTGCGCGCGCAAGAAAACCGTAGCTCGTGATGACGAAGTCAACATCCGCCAGATTGTTGGCACCGTCCATCGTCCGTGTCTCGGCCGGCGCCGCCGATGGATGAACAACGATCGCCTTGAGGCTTGGGGCAAATCGGGCAATCTCGGCGGCCCAGTTGGCGAGCAGCGAGGCCGGGGCTACGAGAAGGCAAGGCTTACGCGTGTCCCCGGCCTCGTTCTTTAGCACCAGCAGTAGCGACAAGATCTGGATGGTCTTGCCGAGCCCCATGTCGTCGGCAAGGCAAGCCCCAAGCCTGAGTTGTGCAAGCAAATAAAGCCACTGCACCCCGACCTGTTGATAGGGTCGCAGCGTGCCCGCGAGGGATCGACCGGGGTCGACACGCGAGAGCCCATCGGGATGGCGCAGCGCCGCCAGCGTCTCCGCTAGCCATGGACCGGCCACGGTCTGGCTCCAGGCCACGTCGGCTTGCCCGACAGTTCCATCCCCGGCCATGCCGGCCCCGGCCAGCATGCGCATCGCCTCACCGAACGACAGGCCATCGGTGGCCGCCCGCCGCTCGATGGCCTCGAATTGCTCCAGTGTCCGACTCAATCGTTCGTGATCGACCTCGACCCACTTGCCACGGATCAAAGCCAAGCCGTCGGAATGCGCCAGGAGCCGCTTGATTTCGGCGGCCGAGAGCTTTTCACCATCGAGCGTTACCTCCATGCGGAAGTCGAGCAGCGCATCCATCCCCACCTGTGACGGTGTGGTGCCCCCAACCGTTGCCTTCACCTGCGGGCGTGCGGGTCGGTTCATGCGCCAGCTCGCCGGCATACGCACGACGACGCCGGCGCTTTCGAGAGCGGGAACGTCCTTTAGGAATTGCACCGCCTGTTGCGGGCTCCAGCGTAGCGGGTGAAAAATCTCGCCGGTATCGACCATGGCCTTCAACCATGGACAATGCTCAGCAGCGCGCTGGACGGGCATCAGCAGCGACAGCAGACGCTCTCGGTTTCTTGCACCGGAGTACTCCTGCAAGGCCTTGCCGAGCGGCAGATGCTGGGCCGTGGCCGCAGCCGAAAGTCGCGTCGTGTAAGTCGCAAGAAACGCAAACGGGGCGTCCTCGTCCTTCCGATTCTCTGCGAGGTTGAAATGCACGCGCCCAACCAGGTTCCAGGCGGGATGACAGCTTTTGAGGTACTCCTGCGCTGAGAGCCTGGCCTCAGTCAGCTCGGTATCAAAGGCGGCATCCATGTCTCGCCATAGATTGGCAAGGACATCTGCCGTCAGGTATTCCGCACCGATCATTGGTGGGACGGCCACCGCAATTGTGTCGAACTCGCCGTCACCAGGGATCGGCACGGGCGGCTTGGCCTCGCCCTCTCCGATGCCCGGGAGGGCGCATAGGGCAGTCACGTAGCGCACCCCAAGCTCTCGCCAATACGACAGCACTGGCGGCAGAGTAGTCCCGACCTCGCTGGCGCCGAGCCACAACAATCCGTGCCCGGTGCCTCGTGCAAACGCCTTCTTCAAGCGCAAGCCCTGCTCGGGCTCCAAAACCAGTGCTTCCCCGGTTTCCCGGAGGGTCAGCGAACCATGGGGAGTGAGAACGGGCTCCAGCGCCATTGTGAGGGTGCGTCCTTACGATCCCGAGGATGTACGCGCTAGTGGTTACAAGCCGCTCGCCCCGTCGAGAAGCGCTTCCGCTGGGCCGGTCATGAAGTACCAAGCATGGTCGCGGTCAGTAATTCCTTGATCAGCGTGAACCGCCGGATTCGCTCCGCGGCTGCAGCGGGACTCTCACGAAGACCGCTCGAACATCGCGACATCGTTGCCGCCGTCACCGATGACGGCGACCTCGGCCAACGGAACAGCCAACAGATTCGCGATCTCGGATAGTGCGACGCCTTTGTTTACAAGCGGGTGGGTGATGTCGAGGTAGTAAGGTTGCGAACGAACGACGGACGCTTGATCGATGAGCGAGGCATGCGCGTCGCGCTCACACCGTGCGAGAAGCTCGAAATCCGCGCTGACACCGACGATCTTGGCGGTGGTATCGAGGGCAGCTCCGAAATCTTCGACGATTGTGGGCGGGAACCCCACGGTGCGTTCTTCCAACGCGACATAGGGCTCGTCGGAATGGCCTACCAGCCAGTCGTGACCGCTGAAAAGCCACACCTCCGCCCCGCATGCGCGCCGAGCAATCTCCGGCGAGAGAAGATGCTCGGCGATGATCGCACGTTCGGGAGTTGCCAGCACCGCGCCATTGAAGCCGCCGAACGGCGTCGTAATTCCGAGGGATTTGACCAGCATACGCAAGCCGCGAGGTGGCCGACTACTGATAGTCGAAAACACAATTCCGTTTGCGCGCAGGTCTGCCACAGCCGCCTGGGTTCGTGCGGTCAATATCTTGTCATCGGTAACCAAAGTATCGTCGACATCTGAGACAACGGTCGAAATTTTCGGTGTCAGCAGCATACTCCGCGACATGCCCAAACACGTCTTGATCACCTCTGCCGCCATGACCAAAAGCGACACAATTCGGAGCACCCATTTCGCGCTTGTCTGCAACTCTAAAGTTCCAATCGAGATGGGAGGGCGCGCCTACCGATTTTCCAACCTCCATTATAAAAATCTTAGCAAAGACGGAAAACTTGGGAAGTCTGCAAGAGGGCAACGGACTACGACGGCATTAGTCAGGTGGACGAGCTCTCCAATCTCAGGGGCGGAGTGCGATAGCATCATAGACTTTTCTGCAGACCTTCGCGCACCCTATTGTGTTGAATTGTCCGATCCTAAGCAAATACCGCGCTCTGCAGTAGCAACGTTAAATCAGCAAGTTGCGAACGGACTGAGAGTTGGACAATGGACCATCGCCGTGACGAATATTCGACGATAGGTCTGCTATGGCGCGCCGCTGATCGCATCGCAGCGCGATGGTCGCGCCTTCACGAACGTCAACCCGTCGTTAGAAAGTCCTCGCAGTACGACGAGTTCGCCATGAGCCAAGCTGGCCTCAAGTATTTATTGGCCGCTCTGCAGGCCGGAAAGATTGACGACGGTTACGTCGTGTTGATCGCTTGGAACGGACGAAAGCTCACAGTCGTTCACACCATGACAAGTCCTCTTTGCCCGTGCGCCGTGGAAAGGCGGCGCTTTCCAGTGGGTGCAAATCCCACCCGGCAACCGCTCCAGCCGGAAGCAACCGGAGCAGTCATGGAGGTGACGAAATGGCTGAAGCCTTCGGATAGCGTGTCACGATATACGGTGACAGCGCGAGTGTGCAGGCCGTAACGCAAGTGAACGCCGAGCAAACCTCGAAAAGGACGACGCGCAGGCCGACCCGACAGGGTTTTCGGGGAAGGCTGATACGGCTGGGTGACTGAGTGAACCGATACGCCCAGACGCTGCGCCGGGGTAGTGGCGACAGCATGTACACAAGGAAAGCGCACGCAACACGGGAAGCCCCAAGGCGTGGTCAGGGATGATCAACCGGACGCCCGCGAGGGACGGGCCGGGCGCTCTGGGGTGGCGGAGAGGTTCGCAGTACCGCTGAAGCCGGGTAACGCCGGTGGAGGGAAGGGACCTCAGTTCAAGACGAACGCAAGACGCGGTGCGGGACCTGGAGATTGGGCAACCTATCAACTCTGAAGAGTGTTCAGAAACTGCAGACGGCGTTGCACGCGAAAGCGAAGGCAGAAGCCGGCTATCGCTTCTATGCGCTGTACGACAAGATCAGCCGCGACGACATCCTGGCTCATGCCTATGTCCAGTGCCGCTCCAACAAAGGTGCACCTGGTGTGGACGGTCAGGAATTCGCGGACATCGAGGCATACGGAGTGCAGCGGTGGCTGGGCGAACTGGCGCTTGCGCTCAGGCAGGAGACTTACCGACCGGATCCCATCAGACGAGTGTTCATACCAAAGGCCAACGGCAAACTCAGGCCGCTGGGCATCTCGACCTTGCGCGATCGGGTCTGCATGACAGCCGCGATGCTGGTGCTGGAACCGATCTTCGAAGCCGACCTACCACCAGAGCAGTACGCCTACCGCTGTGGGCGAAACGCCCAACAAGCGGTGGTCGAGGTTAGAGAGCTGGTGTTCCGAGGTCACTCGGAAGTCGTGGACGCCGACCTCGCGGACTACTTCGGGAGCATTCCGCACGCCGAACTTCTAAAATCGGTGGCGCGCCGGATTGTTGATCGGCGCGTGCTGCATCTGATCAAGATGTGGCTGGAGTGTTCCGTGGAAGAAACCGACGATCGAGGAAGGAAGATACGTACGACCGAAGCCCGCGATAAGCGGCGAGGCATTCCGCAAGGCTCACCGATCTCACCGCTGCTGGCGAATTTGTACATGCGTCGGTTTGTGCTGGGATGGAAGATGCTCGGGCTGGAGCGAAGCCTTGGCTCTCGTATCGTGGCTTACGCTGACGACCTCGTGATCCTGTGCCGGAAGGGCAAGGCCGCAGAAGCCTTGCAGCGACTGCGCGAGATCACGGGAAAGCTGAAGCTCGCGGTCAACGAGGAGAAGACACGCATCTGCAAGGTACCGGAAGGAGAATTCGACTTCTTGGGCTACACGTTCGGACGAATGTATTCGGCGAGAACCGGCCAGGCGCGCCTGGGGTACCGGCCATCGAAGAAGAGCATTAAGCACGCGGTGGACAGCATCCACGCGCTGACCGTCCGAACGGGCACCTGGCAAGAGACCACAGAGCTGGTGGACAAGTTGAACCGCACGCTGCGCGGATGGGCGAACTACTTCAAGGTAGGAACCGTCACCAAGGCGTACCGGGCGCTCGACAACTACACCGCTGTGCGGTTGCGCCGGTGGTTGCGCATCAAGCATAAAGTCAGGCGACGCAAGGGCGGGACTTATCCACTCTCGCATCTTTACGGGCACTTCGGGCTCGTACGCCTGACCGCGCTTGGGCGTGACGTGCCGTGGGCGAAGGCGTGAGGTCTTGTCCGAGAGCCGGATGCGGGAAATCTGCCAGTCCGGTTCGATGAGCGAGATGTGGAAACGGAGTCATGGTTGGACCACTAAGGCACCGTCAGACGAAAGAGGCGGAAACAGATATGTTCAACCTACCACCACCGCGCCACATCTCGACTTATATGAGGACGCCGCTGTCAAGGGGATATTTCGGTGGTGCTTAGCGATCTTGATAGCTCCCGGTTACGGATTTGGGCGCACGGTCAAGCCCCGCAGCCGCGAAGCGGTGCGCCGAAGGCGCAGGGCTTGAGGGTGCGCCTAAATCCGTAACATCATCGTGGAGATCGCAAATATTTTCCTACTCAGTCGCTCCTGCGTTTGTTTGAGCTATGGTTTCGGTCCGATCCAAGGCGAGCCCTTTGCGTGGCGTGCGGCGCTCGCCGCACCAACTTATATCCGGCCGGATGTAATCCGTTCCAAGGTCCCTCATGCGCGTTGCGAGGGCGCGGGCTCCAAGGGGGATGGGACCATTCTCTACCGCGGCGTCTTTCAGCCATGTCGAGATCCGGTCACACATCCACCTTGGATCTCATGAGCTTCTGTTATCGGTTCATTCGTTACCCCTTGAGGACGGCGCCTCGCGGCACCAGGCCCGTTTCAAGATAGCGCCATAATGCCACCAGCAGCTTGCGCGCCAACGCCACGATGGCGATACGACGGATGCGACCTTTCACGGTACCGACACGCGCCCGAAACCACACGCTCAAATCGCTGTCGGGTTGATAGCGCAGCCACAGCCAGGCGAGTTCGATCCCAGTGGTTCGCCCCTTGCGGTTGCCGGCCTTGCTGATCCCTTGGTCATGGGCCACGTTTCCGCTTTGGAACGGGCTCGGCGCGTAGCCGACATAACTCGCCAGTTGGCGGCGGTTGTTGAAGTCACGATGGAATATCTCGCCAACCAGCACAGCGGCAAACTCCGGGCCGATCGCCTTGAGCTTATGGAGGGCCTGGATCTTCTCGGCGTTGACATGCGTCGATGCTTCATCCTCAACAATGGCGTCGCGCTCCGCCTCAAGAGTGGTGATCATCTCAACAACCACCTCAAGGCGATGCAATTCTCGCTTGATCTCAGATTTTAGCCGCGGCGGTAACGCGCCGCCCTGGGCCGTGCGCAATTGCTCCAGGCGCGCCACCGCCTGCGGGCGCAACGGATGGTAATCGTAGATGCCTTGGAGCGCGCAAAGCCCTTTGATGCGGTTGACGTGTTGAACGCGTTCGCAGATCAAGCGATCACGCTCACGGTGCAGCCGCCGCGCGTCCTCTTCGGCAACGCTGGGTACCCGCACCACGCTCCACACTTTTGGCTCACCGCGTAGATACGCCATCAGCGAACGTAGCAACCGCTCGGTGTCGATCCGATCCGTCTTTACGCGTCGCACTCGCCGATCCACCTGCAGGCTCGCCGGATCAATAACGTAATTGCGCACCCCATGCGCTTCGAGCTGTCGATGTAGCCAAAAGCCGTCATAGCCGGCCTCGTAGCATGACATCACTTCGACCGTCCGGCCCATCTCCCGGCTGACACGTGCCCGCACCTCCTCGATCAATTCAAGTAGCCCTTTCCAATCGCCACCACTCAAGATGCGGCGGCTGATCCTCGAGGAAAGCGGCGTAATGAATCCAATAACCCAGCTCTGCTTGCTCAATTCGATTGCAAATAAACACCGCACCGTTTCACCATGCGTTGCGGCTCTGCTTACTGTCCAGACCGTCATCAGGCGCTCCTATGCTTTGGTGGTGGGGTTACACCGAACCGGTATCACCCCGCCCGCCGCGCCTCTTGCTCAATTCGATTGCAAATAAACACCGCACCGTTTCACCATGCGTTGCGGCTCTGCTTACTGTCCGGACCGTCATCAGGCGCTCCTATGCTTTGGTGGTGGGGTTACACCGAACCGGTATCACCCCGCCCGCCGCGCCTGCATAGGATCTCTACCGTTAGCGATGGTCAGCTCGAAAAAGGCGGCCTGTCGTTAAGGGCCCAGGCTGTGTGGAAAGGGGCTCTATGCGCGCCATTGTTAGTGCGACTTCGATTTCGCGATCATGGAGCACCGATCTGAGCAGAATCGGCTCTCTGACCACCCAGACGCTCCCCCAGGGCGTGGACGATGATGAAGGTCTGGTAGCTGTTGCCCCTGGCGATGAGGAAGCACACCGCCGCGGTCACGAGCGCTGCGGCCGCGGCGGCGCGCCAGCTCATGCCTTCCTCAATTCGGCGCGGCCGAACAGGCCGTTGGGCCGCACGGCAAGAGCCAGAATGACGAGCGCGAAGGTGACGATCTGCGTGTAGGTCGAACCGAGAAGCGCGGTGATCAGCGCCTCGGCGACGCCGTAGATGAGCCCGGCGAGCACCACGCCCCAGGCGCTTTCGATGCCGCCGAGGATGGCGACGGCGAAAGCCTTGATGCCGAACAGCGTGCCCATGGTGGAGGAAATGGTGAACAGCGGCGCGACCAAAATGCCGGCGACGCCGGCGAGCAATCCCGACAGCGCAAACGCCGCCTCGACCACGCGCTCGACGCGGATGCCCATCAACCGCGCGGCATCCCTGTTCTGCACCACGGCGAGCAGCGCCTTGCCGTGCCGCGACGTTGCAAAGAACGCCTGCAGGCCGGCGGCGAGTGCGAGCCCAATCACCGGAATCAGCGCCTGCAAATATTGGATGCGCACGCCAGCGATAGTGATGCTGCCGGTCGTCAGCACGCCTGGCGGCATGCCGCGCGGGTCCTTGCCGAAGGTGAACAGCACCACGTTCTCGAGGACGATGCCGAGCGCGACGGTCGCGATCAGCCAGGAATTGGAGCCACGCGCCACGAACGGGCGCACCGCCACGCGTTCCACCACGACGCCCCACAGCGCGCAGGCCGCAAGCGCCAGGACGACGGCAAGCGCCAGCGGCCAGCGGAGCGTGACCCAGAAGGTGAAACACAGCACCGCGCCGAGCATCATGGTGCTGCCCTGAGCAAAATTCACGGTCCGCGACACCGCGTGGGTGACGTGAAAACCCAGCGCCAGGAGCCCGTACATGCTGCCGAGGCCGAGGCCGGAGACGATCGCGGACGCAATCAGCATGGTGGTTTCCGGGAAACGCGTCGCGGCATTGTTCGCTCATTCCCGCGCAAGCGGGAATCCAACTCTCAGATGCTGGCCGCAAGGCGAAAGGTCCCGCTTGCGCGGGGACGATACGAGAACCCGATCAATCCCGGCACGGGCCGCAAACAGGGCGTCCCGGCGCCCCTTTTCCTCAATTCGCCGGAACGATCTTGTCGCCTTCGTAGTGGACCATGATGTAGTCGTCAGGGCCGAGCGCATCATGATTTTCGGCCGCGAACGGCCGCGTATAGGTCTTGATCAGCCCTTCGTAGGGCGTCTTCAGGTCTTCGAGCGCGGTGCGGATCGCATCCGCGTCGGTGGAGCCGGCCTGGGCGATGCCGAGCGCGAGAATGTGCATCGCATCGTAGGCGTCCGCCGTGCCGACCGGAGCAAACACGTCCTCCGGTCCCTTGATCTGCGGGTATTTCTTCATAAGCGCTGCCAGCACACGCTGGCCGACCGGCCCCTGCTTGCCGAAGAAGCTGTAGGTCTGGATGAAGTGCGCTTCGCCGGCGGTCGGACCGGCGAGCTCCGGGAAGCGCCCGCCGGAAATGCCCCAATGCGACACCACCGGCGCCGTCCAGCCCATGCGCTCGCGCGATTTCATCACCTGCGCGCCGGGCGGGGCATTGACGACGAGGATGATGGCGTCGGCGCCGGCATCCTTGAGCCGCGCCAGCTGCGGCACCATGTCGACGTCATTGTTCTCGAATTTCTCGATGCCGGCGATCTCGACCGATGGATCGGCCTTGCTGGCGGCGACGAGGCCCTTCTCGTTGCCCTGTCCCCAGGGATTATTGATGAGCATCAGGCCGGCTTTCTTCGCGCCGAACTTCTTGTGCGCATAGGCGAGCAGCCGCACGTCGACCAGGGCATCCACCGCCGAGACGCGGAAGGCGTAGTTGGGAGTGGCGCCGTTGCGCGTGATGCCGGTGCCCGCGGCCCACACGCCCATGTAGATGCGCTTCTCCTTGTTGAGCAGCGGCACCATGGCCAGCGAAACCGGCGTATCGATGCCGCCGAAGACCGCCACCACGTCGGCCGAGACGAGTTCGCGCGCGGCGATCAAGCCCTTGGGCGGGTTCGACTCGTCGTCGCGCTGCACCAGTTCGAGCATGCGGCCGCCAAGGAGCCCGCCCTTGGCGTTGATCTCGTCGATCGCGAGGGACAACCCGCGCGTAATCGCTTCACCGGATTGCGCCGAGGCGCCCGAGAGCGCCGCCACATGGCCGATCTTGATCGGGTCGGCGGCATGCGCCGAAGCCGCCCCGAATATCGCCAGTGCCGCGCCGATCGCGAGCGACCGGGCCAAACGGCCATATTGCCATTGCCACCTTTTGCTCATTGCCTTCTCCTGTCGCCCCGGCGGGTTGAATTGATAGAAGTGTGCAAGCCGGAAATGATCGGCGACTGGCTCCGCCTTGTCAATTTACCGGCAAAAGGGGAAATCCGCAGCGTGCCCCACAACTTGTGGAGATGTCTGACGAGAATGGTAGAGCGGAGCCGGACCCACGGCCGCTGACTCGGCGTTCTGTAATCGTTTCTGTAGTAAAGTGAGCACACCCGCACTGCCCATGACACCCTGTTTCTTGCTCGATGACCTTGCGTAACGGCGGCAAGGCGCACTGCACGGCGTCCCAGATACGCAGCGCGGCAACGTCGTGATAGTCGTGCCGATAGACGTTTCCGGCGCCGGCCATGCTCTTCCATGCAATCTCGGGATGCCGCGCCTTCAGTTCGTCGGACAATCGGCGTGAGGCCTCTGAAATGACTTCAAGGCACTGCGCCACCGGCAAGCGCTGATCCCGGCTGGAGCGGTTGGGCGCAGCATCTGATTCTTCATCACGAGAAGCCAGACCGCGTCTGGTCCCCCTGGGGAAAACGCGCCGCCGGGGGTAGCCTGACTACGGTCGGGCTACGCCCTCCCTCCGTCAGCCTGCCCCCGGCCCGCTCGAAACGGCTTTGCGTCGGGCCCCCGGGATCGACGTAAGCAGGGGCCCATTCAATTTTTGGAAAACAACCCCATACAAAGTAATTTTTGGGTGCGCTTCATGTGCCCCAAGACAAGGAGAAATCGGCTTCGCCTTCCAATTGTAAGATTCCATCCGGGGTCCAGTTGCCCCCAAGCAGCCGCCCTGAGGCGAAGCCACACCCGCGGCCGAGACGTCAGTGAGCGCAGTGCAGCGAAATGTCCGGAGTTGAGGTCATAGCGGAAGTGGGTCGATAGAGGTCTGTGGCTTGCGCAACAACTCCGGCAGCTTGGCGATGTTGGCGGCAATGCGCCGGGCCTCGTCCCGCGTCATCAGTCTCGTCGCCGCGCGCCGCCCCGGCTCCTCCTCGAAATAGACGTAAGCGAGCGCCTGCCCACGCGCGCGACAGACAAGCCAAGCGCCGATGGCTGACACGATCCAAGCGCCACCAATCCAGACCACGTTGTGCCACATGGCGCTACGCTTGAACCGCGAACCGTCGAGCTTCACACCCCACATTCTTTCCTGGGCAGTCGCGCTGAACCGCGTCATACATTTCTGGGTCCAGCACGGACAACACGCAACCCATCGCCTCTTCGGCCAGCTTGGCGATGGCTTCCATTTGCTCGCTGTGAAACCCGCCATCGGGTTTGAGCGTGGCTTCGTAAAGGTCGTCCAGCGTTGAAAGGGCGTCGTCCAACGACTGCTTTTCGTCCGCTGAAAGCTCGGCCATTAAAAACCTCCATTGCGCGACGCAGCACCGACAACGTCGCCGGAAAGTCCGTATGAACCGTTAAAATTCTGTAGGGTTTCGCAGAGTGACCCTCCTGCTAAACAGGGGGGAACAGGGTGGCCTGCCTTCTAACAGCAGGCTAACAGTAAGGAAGCGATGGTTGCTGTTGGAAGTGGCTATTCACGGCGAGATTCCACGGCAATGCTCATGGCCAAATCAATGAGGTTAAAGTAGCGAAGGAGCAGCTTGTCATGGCCAAAATGTTGTGGATCGCCACCCTATCGGTTGCTCTTGCGTCAACCGCTGACGCGGTAAAGGCATCTGCCGCGCAACCGCTCGAGTCGCTGGCCGTCACCGCTTCGAGCCTCGGAAAGAAAGCGCTCGACGATCCTGCCTGCTTCGCCTTAGTGGAATCGCTAACCACCGAGATCGGGCAGCGTCTGGCCGGCACTGAGGCCCATAAGAGGGCGGTGGCATGGGCCGAGGCCAAGCTGAAAGCAGGCGGCTTCGAGAACGTGCACTCCGAGCCATTCACCCTCCCTGCCTGGATCCGCGGCGCCGAGAGCGCGGAGATCGTCGGTCCGGTGCCGCAGCATCTCGCCATTGCCGCACTAGGCGGCTCGGTCGCGACGGATGCCAACGGCATCGAGGCAGAGATCGCGCTCTTCCGGACCTATGCCGAGCTGCTGGCGGCGCCGCCGGGATCGCTTGCCGGCAAGATCGCGGTGGTGACGCAGCGCATGGTCCGCACGCAGGACGGCAGCGGCTATGGCGCGGCCATCCCGATCCGGCGCTCCGGCCCCTCGGAGGCCGCAAGACGCGGCGCCGTCGCCTATCTGCTGCGCTCTCTCGGCACCGATAGCCATCGCCTGCCCCATACGGGCGCTCTCAACTACGACGATGGCACGTCGCGGATTCCGGCGGCAGCGCTGGCCATTCCGGACGCCGATCAGCTCGAGCGGCTGGCGACGCTGGGTCCCGTGCGGGTCCGGCTCCTGCTGACGCCGACGGTTCATGAAAACGCGCCGTCCTGGAATGTCGTCGGTGAGGTCAAGGGCGCGGAGCGTCCCGACGAGATTGTTCTCATCGGCGGACATCTGGATTCCTGGGACCTCGGCACCGGCGCAACAGACGACGGCGCCGGCATCGCTATCGCTTTCGGCGCCGCTCGGCTGATCGCCGGCCTGCCGAAGCGCCCCAGCCGGACAATCCGCATCGTCCTCTTCGGCGCTGAGGAGATGGATTTCAGCGGCGCCGCCTATGCCAAAGCCCACGAAGGAGAGTTCGGCAAGATCGTGGTCGCCGGCGAAGCGGATTTCGGGGCGCGCGCAGTCTATTCCGTGCAGCTCCCGCTGGGCGCCGCCGACAGCGATTTCGGTCTTACGCTGGCCCGGATCATCGCGCCGCTCGGCGCCAACCTAGATCGCCGGCCTGCCCTTAGCAGCGGAGAAGATATCCGCGAACTCCAGAAAGCCGGCGTGCCAGTGGTATCGCTGCGCCAGGACGGGCTTGATTATTTCGACGCCCACCACACCGCCGACGATACGCTCGACAAGATAGACCCGAAGCAGCTCGATCAGGCGGTCGCAGTGTGGTCGGTCTTTACCTATCTGGCCGCGGCGACGGACGTGGATTTCAGGAGCCTCACAGCGAAGGCGAAATAAGCGACGCGTCGGGGCACGCGTAGCGGAAGTCGTCACGTCACCAGCCTTCGCGGAACGCGCCGTATCATCTGGAAGCGCAGTGATCAGAGGTGGCATCTGACCATCACACATGCTGTGTGCCGGTGCTTTTCGATCATATACAGTAGCGCTAGCGCCGACGCAGGACCATATGTGGAAAATGTGAGTCGGGTAGCCGGGGTAAGAAGCGCAATGCAAGGCGGCAGCTCTGAAGCTTTCAGTCGGCGCGATCTCCTGTCGCTGATCGGCACGGTCGCCGGCAGCGCGGCGATGTATCACGCCATGACCAGCCTCGGCTTTGCAGCCAATTCGGCTTACCAGGGACCGATAGAGCTTTCCGGTGATGTGCGGGGCGCGTCCGTTCTCATCCTTGGAGCCGGTCTCGCCGGCATGACGGCGGCGCTGGAGCTGCGCAAGGCCGGATACAGGGTTTCGGTGCTGGAATTCAATCATCGAGCGGGCGGCCGCAACTGGACGCTGCGCGGCGGTGACACCTTTATCGAGCTCGGCGGTCAGAAGCAGATCTGCGAATTCGAGACAGGGCTTTATCTCAATCCGGGGCCGTGGCGGATTCCCTATCATCATCGCGCCATCCTCGACTATTGCAAACGCCTCAGGGTCGCGCTCGAGCCTTTCATCCAGCTCAATCACAACGCTTATCTGCATGCCGCGGGCGCGTTCGGCGGGCAGCCACAGCGCATTCGCACCGTCAAGGCTGATTTTCAAGGACAAGTGTCGGAGCTGCTCGCCAAGGCGACCGCGCAGGGCAAGCTTGATGAGGCGGTCACGACGGAAGACAAGGAAATTTTATTGCAGGCGCTCAAATCATGGGGCGCGCTCGATAGCAACTATGCTTACAAGGCCAACCTGATTTCCGCGGACCGTCGCGGCTACGACAAAAGCCCCGGCGGCGGGCTTAATGCGCTGCCCGTCGCCGGCGAACCGATCGGCCTGTCGGACACCCTCAAATCACGGCTGTGGCGGTATCTGCAGAATTTCGCATCGTACTCGTTCCAGATGACGATGTTCCAGCCGGTCGGCGGCATGGACATGATCGGCAAGGCGTTCGCGCGCGAACTCGGCGAGCTCATTCACTACGATGCGAAGGTGACGCAGATCCAGCAGAGCGACGATGGCGTGACCGTCACCTATGTCAATGCCAAGGATCCCGCAGCCGTGCAGGTGGCGAAAGCCGACTGGTGTGTCTGCACCATTCCGCTCGCCATTCTCAGCCAGATCCCGATTGACGTAGGCGCGCCCATGAAGGCGGCAATCGACGCGGTGCCGTATCTATCGGCCATCAAGATCGGCTTGCAATTCAAGCGCCGGTTCTGGGAAGAAGACGAGGCCATCTATGGCGGCATCAGCTACACGGATTTGCCGATCCGGCAAATCGCCTATCCGAATATGGGCTTCAATCGCAGCGGCCGTGGAGTTTTGCTGGGCGCCTACCTGGTAGAGGGATCGAACGCGTACGAATTCACCGCCATGACGCCGCAAGAAAGGGTGGCGCGCGCCGTCGCACTGGGCTCCCGCATTCATCCGCAATACGAGGCGGAGTTCGAGAACGGCATTGCCGTCGCATGGCATCGCGTGCCGTTCACGCTTGGATGTGCCGGCTACTGGACGGAGGAAATTCGGGCGCAGCACTACAACGACCTGTGCCAGATCGATGGGCGAATCGTGCTCGCCGGCGAGCACGCATCCTACATCCCGGTGTGGCAGGAGGGCGCGATTCTCTCCGCGCTCAACGCCATCACACGGCTGCACGATCGTGTGGTCAAAACGTAACCAAAAGGGGGACAAGCGGGCCGGTCGAAAGCCGGGCCAGCCCAACCTCATGACGAAGGACATCAAGACACTCCTCCGCGAGGTTGGCTTCATCCAGAGGGTCCGGGAGCATATACGCCCCGCGCGCGACGCCGGCGGCAGAAATTGGTGCCCCATTTTCTATTCCGCTGAGGCTCGGCGGACGCGGTCGCAGTTTATCGGTGATTCGAGAGTGACTGGCAACGGTTTGCCGTCATCCCTCAAACGCGGAAGGACAGTTCCGGTGCAATACTCGCAAGGCCCAATACGTGGATCTCCAGCATCTCTCCGGCGCGACGCGCCGCTTCGAGGTCTTGGCGGCTGTAATTCCGGAGACCAAGATGCAAACTCTTTCGAACCGTGGACTGTTTGAGCGCCTCGGCATGGCGGTCCGGTTCGAATAAAAGCCCTCCTGCACCATTAGATCGATGTGGCTGAGGTCGACGAACCCAAGATTGATCGTGATTTTTTCGCTGTCATTGGGCTTGGGTCGCAGCTAATGCACATTCTCTACCATGGGTCACCATCCATAGAGCATCCATTTTGTTGCAATTGGTGTCTTCGTTTTTTGGTGCGATGTCACAAATTCATGGAACAATGTGTTCCGTTGGGCAAACACCCAAGTGGACCCACGCCGCGCTGCTTTGGCACACCATCAGACGCGGGCGGCGCAATTCTCGAAAACGGGATGACTATCTAACGGAAATCGATAGATCGCAACACCACGGGGCGATCAGCCTGGGCTTGCTCTTCGAAGAACTTACGCGATGCTCGCTCCTCAATTGTTTCACGCAATCGCTTAAACTGAGCTACGCGCTCCTCCGGCTTCACGTCATGCCTGCCTTCAAGATCGTCCATAGCCGCGGTGCTGATCGCGCAAAAAATTACCTTGCTCTGATTGAGCATTGTGAACTCAACGACCATTCGATTGAAGTCGTAGCCTTTCACCTCGCCCTGCTGTAGCGGCATCGCAAATTCTCCGCCTGGAGCGATTTCGAATTGTCCCACGTCGACAGGGCGATGTCAGTTTAGATTCGGTGGGCAGCCTGTCACTCCGGGGCCGTCCTGGTCCGGTGAATTCTGTCCGGCTCTTGAAGCGATAAGTCATGGCGACATTAGGCGACATTACGAAACTTTAATGTTGCCGACAGCGCGCCGTAAATCGCCCGCCCCCACATTGACGGCAAGAACTGGGCTCGGGGCACCGTCCGTTGCGAGACGGACCAAAGATTTGGAGACGGCCAATGAATGGCACGACACCACCCTCACGCCGCAATCTGTCCGTGCGGCGCATGGCGCTACTGGCGACAACTATCGCCGGTTTTGGCGCCGCTGCTTTTTTTGCACCGTACGCTGCGCCCAAAACTGACTTTTTCGCAGGCCCGGCGCACGCGCAGAACCTGTCGCAGCAGGCTCAGCAACTTCCGCAAAAGCCCGTCGGCTTCGCCGACATCGTGGAAAAGGTCAAGCCCGCCGTGATTTCGGTACGGGTCAAGATGGAGCGCCCCGCCGAGGCCGGGCTCAGCAATGACGATTTGCCGTTCCCGCCCGGTTCGCCGTTCGAGCGGTTCTTCAAGCGGTTCGGCATGCCCAACAACGGCCAGGGCGGCGGCCACGAGTTCGTCACCGGCCAGGGTTCCGGCTTCTTCATCACCGCCGATGGCTACGCCGTGACCAACAATCACGTCGTGCAGAACGCGGAAAACGTGCAGGTCACGACCGACGACGGCAAGACGTATTCAGCCAAGGTCATCGGCACCGACCAGCGCACCGACGTTGCTTTGATCAAGGTCGAGGGCAACGACTTCCCGTACGTGAAGCTTGCCGACCACACGCCGCGCGTCGGCGACTGGGTGCTCGCGGTGGGCAATCCATTTGGCCTCGGCGGGACGGTGACCGCGGGCATCGTCTCCGCCCGTGGCCGCGACATCGGCGCCGGTCCTTACGACGACTTCATCCAGATCGACGCGCCGGTCAACAAGGGCAATTCCGGCGGTCCGACCTTCGACGTCGATGGCAACGTCATCGGTGTCAACACTGCGATTTTCTCGCCTTCGGGCGGTTCGGTCGGCATCGCCTTCGCCATTCCCGCCGACACGGTGAAGAGCGTTGTCGCCCAGTTGCGCGAGAAAGGCAGCGTTACCCGAGGGTGGATCGGCGTCCAGATCCAGCCGGTCACGCCGCAAATTGCCGACAGTCTCGGCCTGAAGAAGGCCGCCGGCGCCCTGGTCTCCGAGGCGCAAGCCAACAGCCCGGCGGCCAAGGCCGGAATCGCGAGCGGCGATGTCATCATCTCGGTCGATGGCGCGTCCGTCGGTGATGCGCGCGAGCTGGCGCGCAAAATCGGTACGATGGCACCGGGCACCGCGGTCAAGCTCAGTTTGATCCACGACGGTCAGGATAAGACCATGACGCTGACGCTGGGCACGCTGCCGAATGAGAAGCAGGCAGCGAACCAGCAGAAGGAGAACGAAGTTCCCGATAGCGACGTGCCGAAGCTCGGGCTGACGCTGGCGCCCGGGAGCAAGGTCGCAGGCTCGGATGGCAGCGGCGTGGTCGTCACCGCCGTCGACCCGAACGGCGTCGCCGCCGATCACGGCTTCCAGGTCGGCGACGTCATTCTCGACGTCAGCGGCAAATCGGTTTCGAGCCCCGCGGAGGTCCGCACGCAAATCGCGGACGCGCGCAAGGAAGGCAAGCGCACGTTGTTGTTTCGGGTGAAGTCGAATGGAGGCACGCGCTTCGTCGCGCTTCCGCTCGGCAATGCCTGACAAGTAATGGGGCGATCCGCCGGCATCCGTCGCCCCCGCTGGCGGGCGTACCCTGGGGGTGGGTCGCAAGGCCCGTCCCCGCCGTTACCGAGCCCGCTACCGGCATCCGTCGTCTCCGCCGGAGTGGAGTCGGTCGAGGGGGTGGCGAGCAAGCCCTCACTACCCGTTTTTGTCTGTAATTCGGCGAGAACTCGTTGCGAAGGCAGCGCATTGCTGCACGGCCCATGCTAGACAATAATCGTTGTTTCGGTATCAAGAAAATCGATGGGCTTGGTCAGGAAATCGAACGCGCCTCGGTTCATTGCGGTGCGAATATTGGCCATGTCGCCATAGGCCGAGACGATGATGGTCGAGAGCTTTTTCGTTCTCCTGCAGCTTCTGGAGGAGCAATCGCCCGTCCATCCGCGGCATATATGTCCGCAACCACCGCGTCGACGTCGCGGTTGGCCTCCAGCAGCGCCAAGGCTTCGACCCCGTCGTGGGCGAAGAGAAAGCTGACAGTCCCGTCGCAAATCTGGTGCCGGAACTTCTGCTGGATGAGCGCCTCCAAGTCCGGTTGTCGTCGACAACCAGGATGTGTCGTCATGCGGCGCTTTCAACTCGCATATCGATTTCGCTGCGGAGCATCCCGAAGTCGGCCCGCCGCCGGATCGGGTGCTTGCCTATATCGGCAAGGAACGCTGTTGGGGACGGTCGGGCGACCTCGGCGTCCTCGTCCGGAAGCATGTCCAGACGGTCGCTGCGAGCGCTTTCCAAGTTTAATACGCAAACTCAGTTGTCCTTTATGTTGATGAGGGCGCACCGTTAGTCGTGATATTGCCCATATGGTGGTCGGCATGCGGTTGGTATGCGCAAATATGCGCCCACTCGTGGCGCAGGCTCGCGGGCACTTGTTCGGGATCCGGCATCCAGCAATGGTTCTGCAGCGGCACCCATTCCCGATACGCAATCACATCAAAGCCGAGAGGGCTGTCTAGCTGGGTCCTCCGCCACTCGGTGACTCGGCACTCGCCGTGGCCGCAGCCGCAGTGCCCGAGATCGCCAAACAGCTTTTGGTATGCGTCATGATAAAGGCCGTGCTTATAGCCTTCGTCACCCGGCGCTTTGCCGAGTGGTACTCCTTCAAACATCAGCGCCGGAGCCTGACGCCCAGTCAGCATCAGCGCGATCCCACTTGCGCAACCCTCGGACCTACAGGTTCCGTGTCTGCCAGCTCGCGATAATACTGTGCGATCCTGAGATAGCGATCGCGCTGATTGTGCTGGACGAAGATGCGCTTGGGATCCTGATATTGCGAGACCAGCTCCGTGCCGGCAGGGTCCCGTGCGGGAGCCACTGCGTGGTCGCGCAGGACAGCGAAGTACTCGCGGCGGCCGAGGAGGACAGCGTGAGCCAGCGCGCCAAGATGAACTCTGACAATCGGCTCCTGGCTGGGCCGCGGCCTCGCCACACCCGGCGCGGTCTCTGGAGCCCAAACGCTGTTGGATATCGCAGCCTGCTTCTATCGCCTTGTCGCGATCGCCGACATCCACGCCCATTGGAAGGACTTCAGGTGGATGACGCGGAGCAGCTGGAGTCGAAGCTCCGTGACTCTCGCCCACCAACCCGGCTTACCCGTTCCGCAATCCATCAGCACTGTGGGAAATGCGCGCTAGACGTGGCGTCACCAGGATGCGAGCCTCCCTCACGGTGGGTGAGTTCGTCGCTCGCCTCCCTCACGGTGGGTGAGTTCGTCGCTCGGGGAGTGGCTAGCGGGCTGCGCAATCGGTCTCGATGCGCTGCGGTCGCGGGCCGTTGCGCCGCGCGACCTTCTTGTCAACTAGGCGACGGTTGCCGCTTGCGCGTATTGCAAACAGTTGGAGACCGATTGAACACGACAGGTCCGCTAAAGTCGCTGGCGTGCGATCCATTGTATTTGATGAAATAAAAGAGTATAAGTTGTACATGATGATGAACTAAAAGAGGGCGGATTCAAGTAGCCAACGCATAATTGAGTGATGCGATGATGGGGTAACCTCTTGAGATTGCAAGAGGTTGCCGATGAGCAAGTACCGGCGAATAAAGTATGAGGATCGCTGCCAGATTTATGCACTGAGCAAGCGTGGGTCGAGCCAAGAAAGCATCGCCGAAGTTTTGGGCGTCAGTCAAAGCGCGGTGAGCCGGGAGATTCACCGCAATCGTGGTGAGCGCGGCTATCGGTTCAAGCAAGCGGAAGCCAAGGCTCAAGCACGGCAGGCGATACGAAGTAAGCCCCGCAAGCTCACGGTGCCGACGCGCAGTAAGATCGAGGCGAAGTTGCGCCAGATGCGCTGGTCGCCGGAGCAGATCAGCGGCTGGCTGAGCGAACAGGGCATCAAGCTGAGCCATGAACGCATCTACCAGATGATCTGGTATGACAAACGCGATGGCGGCAACTTGTGGCGCAGTCTTCGGCGACGAGGAAAACGTTATAACAGGCGTGCCGGCAAGAACGCCGGACGCGGCCTGATCCCCAATAAAATCGACATTTCCGAGCGTCCGGCCATTGTCGCGCGCAAAACCCGTCTGGGAGACTGGGAGGGCGACACCGTCGTCAGCGCCGGACACAAAGGCGGCTTGCTCACGCTGGTCGAGCGCAAAACCCAACTAGCCAAAATCACCAAGTTGCCGCGTGCGACCGCCCGCGCGACACAAAAGGCTGCCGTGCGTCGCCTCCAGCCTATCGGCGACTTCGTGCACACCATCACCTTCGACAACGGAAAGGAATTCGCCGCGCATCAGGACATCGCCCATGCACTGAAAACCAAAATCTTCTTCGCCACGCCGTATCACGCATGGGAGCGCGGTTTAAATGAAAACACCAATGGCCTTATCCGTGACTTCTTCCCAAAGGGAACAGACTTCTCTACGATTTCAAGTGCCGAGGTTGCCAAGGTCGAACGTTTGCTCAACGCGAGACCTCGAAAATCCCTCGGCTTCCGTTCACCTCAAGAGGTTTTCCACTCCCTCGCTTACTCTTAAATTTCTATGCGCTGGGAAGTTGAATCCGCGGAGTCAAATTCTTACCTTGAAGATCATTGACAAGAACAGTTCAACAATACTCCGCGATGTCATGCGGCGGCGAGTACATCGACAATCTTTTGGATGGCTTGCGATCATCCTCACCGGCCACTGGGCGACGGCGGATGACATGATCGCGGACCTGATCGCCGGCGGGCTGATGCGCTGATGCGTAAGCCTACGCCGGGCACCGCGGCGTAGCAGCTACAGATCAAGCGGCCGCTCGCAGATTCGGTTGCTTCCAATTCCACGGCAGTAATTCGGCAAGCCGGCCCTGCGGGATGTCAGCGATTTGGCCGAGTACATCGGCCAGCCAGGCCTGCGGATCGACGTCGTTGAGCTTGGCCGT
This sequence comes from uncultured Alphaproteobacteria bacterium, assembly GCA_963833665.1. Lineage (GTDB taxonomy): Bacteria > Pseudomonadota > Alphaproteobacteria > Rhizobiales > Xanthobacteraceae > BOG-931. Next base: position 180,242 of record CAWHZA010000032.1, read on the forward strand.
CATGATCAGCGTGGTCATGGCCGCTGCTCGGTCAGCGCCGCGCTCGGAACCGGCGAAGAGCCACGACTTTCTCCCCAGCGCAAATCCCCGAAGAGCACGCTCGGCTGCATTGTTCGTGAGGCAGACCCGGCCATCTTCGATGAAGCGGGCAAACCGGTCCCAACGCTTGAGCATGTAGTCGATCGGCTGGGCGACAGAGGCCGAACGCGACAAGCGAGAGTGCTCCTCACGCAGCCACGCTTCCAGAGCAGCCAGAAGGGGCGCGCTTTGTTCCTGGCGCACGCGCAGACGCTCTTCGGCGCTCAGGCCGTTGATGTCGCGCTCGATGTCGAACAGCGCGTCAATGCGCTTGACCGCCGCTAACGCAACCGGCGAGATCGCCGCTGCGTTCTTTCCGCGCCGTGCATTGGCAGCGATATCGGCCAGCTCGAAGAACTGTCGCCTTGCGTGTGCCCAGCACAGTGCGGCCGTAATCGCTCCCTGAGAGCGCGAGGGATCGTAGAGCTCGTTGTACCCGCTATAGGCGTCGGCCTGCAGGATGCCGGTGAAGGCTTGGAGATGCTGCACGGGATGCTCGTGCTTTCGATCGCGTGAGGCGTAATAGAGCGCCGCCGGCGGTGCGTGACCGCCAAAGGGCCGGTCGTCACGGACATAAGTCCAGATGCGCCCCGTCACCGTCTTGCCCTTGGCCAGGATCGGCACGGTGGTGTCATCGCCATGCAGCCGCTCGGCAGCCAGGACGTGGCGCTCAATCAACGCATGGAGCGGTCGCAGGGCGGTTGTGCAGGCGCCAACCTGGTCGGCCAGCGTCGACACGCTCAGATCGATGCCTTCGCGCCGATACCGCTCGCTTTGGCGGTTCAGCGGCTGATGTTGGCCGAACTTCTCAAACAGAATCATGGCCAGCAGGTTTGGTCCGGCGAAGCCGCGCGGCGTCACGTGGAACGGTGCCGGCGGCTGCGTGATCTTCTCGCATTCCCGGCACGAGAACTTTTCCCGCACCGTCTGAATCACCTTCCACTGCCGCGGGATCACCTCCAGCGTCTCGGTAATGTCCTCGCCCAGCTTCGACAGCTTCGCCGACCCGCAGCAGGGACAGCTGTCCGGCGCGGCAATGACGACGCGCTCGCGCGGCAGATGATCGGGGAACGGCTTGCGGGACGGCCGCTTGCGCTGGAACGACTGCACCGTCTGCGTCCGGGCCGCCGCATTCTCGGCCGCCAGCTCGTCCTCGGTCGCTGCCGCCTCCAGGTCTTCCAGCTGAAGTTCCATCTGCTCCAGCAGCCGCGCCTTGCGCTCCGAGCGCGTCCCATAGATTTCGCGCTGCAGCTTCTCGATCTCCAGCTTGAGATGGGCGATCAGCGCTTCACTGCTGGACAGGTCCGCCTGAGCATTGGCCGCTTCGGCTTTGGCAACCGCTGCATTGGCCTCGGCCATGACGCGCGCGTTACGCTCCGCCAGGATCAGCGCATGAGCGGCGGCAAGATTAGATGGCAGAGGTTCAAATTCCGATGTCACTCGGCAACAGAATCATATTCGTCAAAAACGTCAAAGCAAAAACCGTCATCCCACAGAGGTCGGACGCCATGTCGCCTGCGGATTACGCCAATCGATTCCAGAAAGCAGGTAACCGAGTTGCGCCGAGGAGATCGTCACCGCGCCGTCGGTCGCGCTCGGCCACAAGTAGCGGCCCCGTTCCAACCGCTTCGTGAACAGGCAGGCTCCTTGACCGTCATGCCAGATCACCTTCAACAGGTCGCCTCTGCGACCACGAAAGCAAAACAGCTGTCCGCTCAGCGGATCGCGCCGCAGTACCTCCTGCACCTGCAGCGACAGGCTCGCAAAGCCCTTCCTCATGTCGGTGTGGCCGGTTGCCAGCCATACCCGCACGCCGCTCGGAACCGGAATCATGACAGCGTCTCAAGCCCACGCATGACCCGCAGCAGGCTCTCCACGTCTACGTCGCAATCGACAATAACGCGCCGGCCGTTCACGCTCACAATCTCGATTCGGCGACAGCCCAGTCCAGTGACCTTTTCAGGCTGCTCCGGCACGATCACCGCCGGCACGAATCCGGCAATGTCGCCACGCCGACATTCGCGATACGCCTTGCGCCAGGCGAACAGCAGCTGGTTGGAAATCCCATGCCGACGCGCCGTCGCCGATGCCAGCCGCGGAGCCGAAAAACTCTCCTCGACTATCCGCAGCTTTTCTGCGGCCGACCATCGACGGCGGCGACCCGTGTCAACAATTTCAAGCCGACTGATATGGCGAGTGTCAGTAAGGTCATCCATACCGACAATCAGCTACATGCCGGACAATTCGGCAAGACGGCCTAAACCGAGTGGATACGCTGATGCTGGCGTCTGGCGTTTTGGTGTTATTGATGTGGAGTAAACGCCGCCCCAGTCCGTTGAGGAGACCGACGCCTGCTTCATCGTCCGCGACGCCAATGGCAGGCGCTGGCCTACATCTACTGCGAGGATGAGCCGGGACGACGTGCGGCGGCGCATCTGCTCACCCGCGACGAGGCCCGGCGGATCGCGGCGAACATCGCGAAACTGCCAAAGCTACTTCATCGGCTACCAAATTAGCGCGCGCACCGGAGAGGTGCGTGGCGGAAGCCTGCTATTTAGGGGCTATAGGGCGTTTCGTGCGTTACTCGTAGACAAATGTCATCATACACGAGATGACCGTAGGTCTGCGGCTTCACGAAAGTCGTGAAGACCTCTTCTGGATCGTCGTCGACGTGCAAAAAATCGCCCGTGAGGCCCCTTTTGCAATCGAACAGCCCCTTAGTTCGGTAGCCGTTCATGATTGAAGCTCGTTTTGCAAAATAAAACCCTTCATCTGCAAACCCATCTTTACATTGGAGGTCTATTTCCTTTTGGACGATCCTTCCATTAACAAGGTGTCCAGCCAATCTGTCATACGGATAATACCAAAAGGCATATTTGAGCCCCGACGAGTAACTTTGAACGTCAATGGTCGCTATTGGCAGGTCAGGTGGACCTAATGCGAAAAGATCGGTTGGAGCCGGATATTTCCCATCAGGCTGCTTGCAATAAGTCCGCAAAGTGTCGAGTACCTTCAATTCCAACTTCATCACATCCGCATCATCAATCTGCGTACTGACAATCGTAAATCTGCCGGGCTGTAGCATTTGGACAGTGCTCAAATCGTATGTCTGAGTTAAGCCGCGTTCTTGGAATTCAATAAAACGCTTGTTGTCTTGAGCCGCCAATGACTGGAAACAGCCGATAAGCATCATCAAGGAGATTAGTGGTGACTGTTTCATTTGGGTGGTCGCCAATACAACCCAGGGGGCTTCCCTCGCCGGAAGTGGATATTATCACCTTTATCTTCGCCGAGGACGCCGCTCGGCGGCGAAGCTGCTCACCCGCGACGCGGCGCGGCGCATCGCCGCCAACATTGCTAAGCTACCGGATTTGTTGCGCAAGGGCTAAGCGCGGCTCCGGCCCGCGCCTACTCGATCACCTTGTCGGCCTGTACGAGCAGCGAGGGCGGTATCTCGATCCCGAGCGCCTTGGCGGTGTTTAGGTTGAAACAAAGCTCGTACTTGGTTGGTTGCGAGATCGGGATATTGGCCGGGTTTACACCGTTGAAGATTTCGGCAACCACCCAGGCGCAATTCTGGCCAGCATTAGCGGTATCCGGTCCAAAACTTATCATCCCGCCAAGTTCGACGAAGATGCGGTCCGGGTAGATTGCTGGCAGCCGGAACTCTTTTGCCAAGGTGATAATCAATCGGCGGTATGTCCAATTTTCGACCATTGTAGCCACGACGACCCCGTCAGCGCTTTCTTCTGCCATTCGCGTGTGGACCAAGCGCCTGATTCTGGAAGAGCAGGGCATTGAGTTCAGTGGCTTTTTCACTGCGACGGTAGCTGCGTTGCTGGTCGGAAAAGCGGTCCTGGTAACCGACAACCTACCCTTTATGCGCCGCTTCGACGGCGCGCCAATGATCCAGCCCATTTTGTTCAAGAGTGCCATCTACTGGCTGTGCGTACTGATCGTGCGGCTCGCCGAGGGGCTCGTCCATTTCCTCGCTGCCGGCGGCGTGATCGCCGATTTCCCGGAGCACCTTGTCCAGCATTTTTCTTGGCCACGCTTCTTGTCGATTCAGATATGGCTGACGGTGCTATTCCTTATCTACGTCACGATACATGAACTCAACATGCTCTTCGGCGACGGCGAACTCTTTCGCCTATTCTTCCGCTGGCGCTCGTCCGAGGCCAAGCTTACCCGCCGTCAGCGCATTCGCCTGCTCACCCGGCTCAACCGCTTGACCGAAACCAACCCGATCGAGGCCTTCAGCGAACGGGGCTCGCCAACGCACGCTGAGCTGCAGCTACTTCTTCCACACCGGCAAACGCACCAGCGGCCCCCGCAAGGGCTCACAACTCGACCGCGTCCTAGCTGTAGCCCAGGGTACGCTGGTAGAGCGAGCGCTTGACGAACTCGTCGACCTCTTTTTTGCTAGCCGCCGTCGAGAATGACGGGTCGCTCGCAATGACGATCATCTAAATCACCTGGTTCAGCAGCTCGGTCTCGCCGCGCCAGAGCCGAGCGAGATTCTCCTGCAAGATCGCGAGCACATTGTCCTCGTAGCGGCAGGTCTCGCCTGCGGTATGTGGCGTGATGAGCACGTGCTCCATGGCCCACAACGGCGAGGCCGCGGGCAGCGGCTCCTCGACCATGACGTCGAGCGCGGCGCCTCTGATCTGCCGTCGCGCGAGCGCGTCGACGAGCGCCGGCTCGTCGACCACTCGACCGCGCGCCGCATTGAGAAGATACGCGGGCGGCTTCATGGCGGAGCGCATCGGCGTCGATCGGGTTCTGCGTTTCCGACGTCAGCGGGCAGGTGAGGGCAACGAAATCGACCTGCGGCAGCGCGTGCTGAGGTCGGACATTGCGTGCACCGCATCCGCGTGTCCGGGACCGGCGCGCGGGTCGCGGCGGATGCCGATCACGCGCATGTCGAACGCCATGGCGAGCCACGCGAGCCGGCCGCCGATCTGTCGAGCCGACGATCAGCAGCGTCTTGCCGCCGAGCTCGTCTCTCGCTGCGTGAGGTCGCCGACCGTACCGCGTCAGACCCCCGTGCCTCGTTGTCGCGCGCCTCGGGCAGCCAGCGCGCGCGCGCCAGCACAGAAACCTATCCTGGAGCCTACGGTAGAGCCGTGCTAGCCTTCATATGTCGGCGGAGGCGGGTATGGACACCACTGATCCGGCGGTTTCTTCCCGCCAAAGGCGGCCGAGCACCCTGTCGCGGGCTCAGGATCTCGCCTTCCGTTTGTCCCAGACGCAGAACGTCGCCGTTTCTGGTGGCTTCGGCAGTGGCAAAACTTTTCTCGCCAATGCGATAGCCTTGTACACAGTGCAGGCTGGCGCGAGTTGCCTGCTCGTGGGTCCGGACCGCTATCTGGACATACCAGCATCTTTCCAAACTCCCGACGGTTGCCACTCCATTCTGTTGGAACGGGCAAAACAAGCCTCGATCATTCCAACCACGATCTTGCCCGATCCGATAGAAGCCCGAGCTAGGGTTACGCCGCGCAGACTGCGGTCGGCCAAAGCCATACTCCACCGGGCGAAGAAGCTGCTGGAGGCTCACGCGCTCACGCCCGCAGAGATAGAGCAGAGCGTAGTCTTCGGCCGCCCACTCTCGGCTGAGGCGGCTGACCTAGTGACGGTGATCTGCCAGGATGGGGAACGGATCGCCGACGCGCTGTGGTCTGGCAACAAGCGCGCCGGCAGATCGCTCCGCGATGTCTTGGACGTCGTGTCTAATGCACGGGCCGAGATCCCGCCGGACGAGGCCGCCGTGGCGCTGATTTTGGCAGACGACGAAGAATTCGACGAGCATTTGGCATCGCTCTCTGCAAGGGCTGACCGGCCGGTCGAGGAGCGTGAGCTTGCTGCCGCTATTGCTTCTCTGGTCAATCCTCCCCCGTCGGATAAGACCCTCATCGAGGTATACAGGCACCTTGGCTGGATGAGCCGAGCGCTCCGGGAAGCGACCGAACTTGCGCAACGACACGACAGCCTGGACGCGGCCTTAGCGAAGCATCAGAACGCACCCGGCGCTCGGATCATCCAGGTTTTTGTGCGGACCCGGCCAGAACAACTTGCGTCCGAAGCGATCAGTACCTTTGAAGCCGCCCGGCTCCGATATGACGAAGACGCCGCGAGGCTGGAGCCCTACCTACGGCGACACGGGTTGCGGACACTGAAGTCGGTGTCCGGCCAGAACGCTTCCGGGTCTACCACTCTCATTCCGCCGGCGAAATTTGCACAAGAAATTCGCCAGTCCCGCCACGCAACGAGGCGTTTGCCGGATCTGCTCGCAAGCCTGCGGGCGATGTTGCCACAACCGCTCGTTGACGAGATCACCGAAGGGCCGATCGAAGAAGCGCACGCCCGATTGTGCGAGTTCCGTGCGTCGGATCCGCGCACGTTCGCCGCTACGGAGCTACGCGAGCTACGGTCGTTATTTGCGGAAACCGGGTTCGGCGATGTGCTCTCACTGCCGCCACTGCCCGAAAGCCCCGCGCCGACAGCCTTGGTAAGAACTCTGCCCCCACGATACAGTCCTGAATTTTTGGACCTCCTCCTAGAGATCGATGCCGAGAGTGATTCCTCGCATGTTTATGAGTGCTTCCGCTGGCCCCAATCGCTCGAACGAGCGCGAACCAGCGAAGAACTCGCCAGCCTGACCATGATTGGGAAAAGATTTGACGTCGTAGTAACGGACGACGCAGACCGATTTAATTTGGACCTGCTTGAGCGCTTGGCCTCCTCACGCCTTCACCGGCTCGGCGTCGCGGCCTCATCCGCCAATATCTCGCTAGAGGAAGGCTCCCGAACAGGCAAATCGATATCAGTCCAACTTGAGCGTGCAGACGGAGTCGGGCTGGTTTATGTGGAAGCACCGGAATTAGAAGCGGATGGGCTTGCTGCAGTCGCAGCACGCTTGGCGGAGCATCTGCAACACGTGGGGTTTGATGCCGTGGTCGCGCCACATGAAGGCGCGGACACGCCCGCACTGCTCATCGCGAGCGCAGATATAGCGGAAGAGAAGCAGGTGCGCCGCTTGCTGGATTTTGCGCTAGACGGCGTGGTAGTCCTCTGCCGCTCGTGGCATCCCGTTTCCGACGTCGTGGCACCACTTTCGGCCGATGCGCGTGCCGCGCTGCACCTCGGTTGGCGCGTGCGAAAGACGTTCGCGGACGGCTTACTACTGGAAAAGGACGGTCGCGTAGCTGCGCTCGTCAACGAGCCCCAGGGCGAGCTGCCGACGGATGAAGTCATTATCGACCTGATCCGACGCATGGAAACGCGCGGCTGGTCGCCGATTGTGTGCTGGCGCGACGCTCCGCGCGATCCTGCAGAACTAGGGCGGCTGCTCCAAGGGCGCTCGACAGCGCTCGATAAGAACGCGGCCGTCGCAGAAGTTGTCCGCCAGTTCGTTCTCTCTCCACCGCGGCCGGTCCCAGAGCCGCCGGAAGACAAGGGCGGCCCAGTCCCCGAACTGGTTGCGGACCCCATCGAGCATACGGCTGTTTTGGACAATTCCGCAGGCCGCATTGGCGGGATCGAGCGGACTTCGAAAGCAGGCGACACACAACAGAACAATGGAGCCTCGCCGGTTGCGGAAGACCCAGCGTTAGTCGCGATCCAGGAGGCCGGTTCGTTTTTGGCACCCCACGGGGACAAGTTCCCAAATGAAGAGCCGATCGAGGCGCCGGATTGCCTATCCGGAAACGGCCGTTCAAATGTGCCGTGGTCGGCTAATTTGAAGGAAGACGGCTCCGAGACCGTCGCCCAGGTTGACAATACTGCTAGCGCGACTGAAACGACGGACGCGCCGCACGGGGCGGAGGCTGCTGCCGTCGAGCAGCCGGCGTTGTCCGAAGCTTCTCCAGCTCTCGAAGTGCCCTCGGAGCCGGCACCTGCTCCAGCCGTGGGCTCCGAGACCGTCGCCCAGGTTGACAATACCGCTAGCGCGACTGAAACGGCGGACGCGCCGCAAGGGGCGGAGGCTGCTGCCGTCGAGCAGCCGGCGTTGTCTGAAGCTTCTCCAGCTCTCGAAGTGCCCTCGGAGCCGGCACCTGCTCCAGCCGTGGGCTCCGAGACCGTCGCCGAGGTTGACAATACCGCTAGCGCGACTGAAACGGCGGACGCGCGGCACGGGGCGGAGGCTGCTGCCGTCGAGCAGCCGGCGTTGTCCGAAGCTTCTCCAGCTCTCGAAGTGCCCTCGGAGCCGGCACCTGCTCCAGCCGTGGGCTCCGAGACCGTCGCCCAGATTGACAATACCGCTCGCGCGACTGAAACGACGGACGCGCCGCACGGGGCGAAGGCTGCTGCCGTCGAGCAGCCGGCGTTGTCTGAAGCTTCTCCAGCTCTCGAAGTGCCCTCGGAGCCGGCACCTGCTCCAGCCGTGGCAGTAGACGAAGAGGGCCAGGCCGCCACCGAGCATGGGGGGCCCGCTCGAAAAGGGACTTACTCCCCGAAGTCCCGCCGGGTCGAACGGACCCAATTCCTTCGGCTCAAGCTAAGCACGCGCCATCACGTTGCGAACCGAGGTCGCGTGCCACTGCCCGCCGCGCGGCGCCCTGATCCCGCGCACGTTTAGGGCCTCGGCGATCTGCCGCGCAAAGTCGAAGCGGCCAACGCCTATTTATCGCTCTTCGTTTTAGCCGCGTACGGCTCGTTGAGATCGAACGCATACGCGGTCTTAACGGCCGTGTAAAACTCCGCCGCGTAACGTCCCTGCTCGCGCGGACCATAGCTCGATCCTTTGCGACCGCCGAACGGCACGTGATAGTCGACCCCGGCGGTCGGCAGATTGACCATCACCATCCCGGCTTCGGAATTGCGCTTGAAATGGCTGGCATGTTTTAAGCTCGTTGTGCAAATGCCAGACGAGAGCCCGAACGGCGTGTCGTTGGCGAGTTCGAGCGCTTCGTCGTAATCCTTTGCCGGCGTGACGGTAGCGACCGGCCCGAAGATCTCTTCGCGCGCGATGCGCATGCGATTGTCAACGTCCTTGAACAACGCGGGTGAAAGGTAAAATCCCGGCGTATCGCGGTTTAACAGCTCGCCGCCGAAGACGAGGCTCGCGCCTTCCGCCCGGCCGAGGCGGATGTAGGACAGATCCTGGTCGAGTTGAGTCTGATCGACGACCGGGCCGATTTGTGTGTCCGGCTTAAGGGCGTGGTCAATCTTGAGTGTCTTCATGCGTTCGGCGACGGCATCGACGAAGCGGTCGTGAATTCCGTGCGTCACGATTAAACGCGATGAAGCCGTGCAGCGCTGGCCAGTGGAAAAGAACGCGCCGTTGACAGCGCAGTCGACTGCCGTCTTGAGATCGGCATCATCGAGGACAATCATCGGGTTCTTGCCACCCATCTCGAGCTGCATCTTCTTCATCGGATCCGAAGCGATACAGGCCTGTGCAATGTGGCGGCCCGTGGTCACGGAGCCAGTGAAGGAAATGGCCGCAACGTCCTGGTGTTCCAGCAGAGCTTGGCCAACGGTCGATCCGCGACCCATCACGAGATTGAAGACGCCCGGCGGGATACCCGCCCTTACGATGATGTCGGCCAACGCGTGAGCGGTTGCCGGGACGAGATCGGCCGGCTTCACGACGACGCAATTGCCGTAGGCGAGCTGCCGGTGCGATTTTCCACGCCGGAATGGCAATGGGAAAATTCCAAGGCGTGATCAAGCCGACGACGCCAACGGGCTCGCGCGTTACCTCCACGTCGACACCGGGCCGCACCGAAGAGATTTTGTCACCGACGAGGCGCAGGCATTCGCCGGAAAAAAACTGGAAGATTTGGCCTGCCCGCACCACCTCCCCGACACCTTCGGCGAGTGTTTTTCCTTCCTCGCGCGAGAGCAGTCGGCCGAGTTCATCCTTGCGGGCAGAATCTCATCGCCGACCCGCTCAAGAATGTCATGCCGTAGTTGAATACTTGAGCGCGACCACGCCAGGAACGCGTTCTTCGCGGCCGCCACCGCTGCGTTCGCCTGGCTGGCGTCGCCATAGGTGTACAGGCCGACTACGTCGTTAGTGTCCGAAGGATTGATGTCCTCAGCGATCTTCGCGCCCTCAACCCACGCGCCACTGATGTAGTTCTTGTGAGACTGAGAAGAAGATTGCGTTGCCGTTGTCATTTGGAGCACTCCGCGTTCTCACCCGATTAGCCGATCGTTTCGGCAAGACTGCAGCCCGCTCAGGCACGCAGCGTTGCTTCGAGTTCGTTTTCGTCAACTTCATCCGGTCGTCCAGCTTTTCAGCACGTTGCGTGAACTTGGATATCGAATAATCGCCTGTTTGTAGATTTGCGCGCCGACTTCGGTGCGCGCCGGTGCGCCGGCGATCGAGCTCTGGGCGTCGCTGCGCGGCGAAAATTATAGACGGTGCCGAGCGGCGGCGCGACGGTCTTCCAGGTGTCGAGATCGACCCCGGGGACCCCACCGGGTCGGACCGACCAACCTCCTCAATCGCCGCCGCTCGCGGCGGCGGGCGCGCGTATCGCAGCCGAGCGGCGTGATCAGGCCGCCGGCGTTCTGCATGGCCGTTGATGGCCGCCACTGTCGGAGGCGGACAGGGCGCAGAGGGGGGGCCCCGCCATGGGGGCCCCACCATGCCCGAGGAAGAGGGTCTACCGGGCGGGTACGGGGGGCCTTGCCGCGATCGCAGATCGCTGGCGGCCAGCGCAGCAGGAAAGGCAGGATGCAGTTGTTCACCACGAGCTGCCACCGTCGCGACCATCCTCACCGACGGCACCATCGACCCGGCCGCTCGCGTAGACCTTGACGTGCGTGGCGCCGAGCGACTCGACGATTGGGGTCTCGTCGCTCATCACCTGCTGCTGGTAGACAGCTGGTGTGTGGATGTCTGGCCGCCTCGTCGGTCGGGCACGCGCGCAGGTGCCGCGGCGCCCATGGTCCCGCCCCCGAGGCGCACGACGCAGCGTTGCGAGCGTTTCTTGCTACCGAGACCGGAGCGGCCCTGCTTGGCGGTCGAGACGCGGATGTTATCGCAGCCCAGCAGGAGGCGTTGCAACGTTTCCCGGCCGAAGCAGAGGGGTACAGGTTCGCCGAGGCATGTGCCAACCTTCACATTGTACGTTTATATACGAACGATCACGCAACCGCCGGCAAAGTCACTGCGACCATCGTCTTCCAACTAACCGACCTCGAGCCATTCCCGCCGCACCTCGGGGGAATTGCGCAGCGTCTCGGGCGTTCCTCCAAACACGATCTGCCCGTGCCCCATCACGTAGACCCGCTGCGCAATGCGCATGGCGATGGTGCGGTTCTGCTCGACCAGAAGGACGGCTACCCCCTTGCGGCAGATGTCGAAGATCACTTCGGCCACGACCTTGACGATCTTCGGCGCCAGGCCCTCAGTCGGCTCGTCGATCAGCACGACGCGCGGGTTACCCAGCAGCGAGCGACAGATGGTGAGCATCTGCTGCTCGCCGCCCGTCAGCAGTCCGGCATGGGTGTCGGCGCTCCTTGAGCTGCGGAAAGTAGTCGTACATCTGCTCCGACGCCCATGCTGGCAAGCCGGCGCGCGCCTTCTGGATGCCGAGGCGAAGGTTCTCGTCGACCGTCAGGTTGGCGAAGATCTCGCGCTCCTCCGGCACGTAGGCGATCCCCGCCCGCGCGATCCTCAATGCCCGCCTGCCGGCAAGGTCGACGCCGTCGAGACGCACCGCGCCCGCCGTCGCGCACCAACCCCATGATGGTCTTGAGCGTGGTCGAGCGACCCGAGCCGTTGCGCCCAGCAGACTGACGATTTCTCGATCCGATCGCGAGTCCGACCCCGTGCAGGATGTGGCTCTTGCCGTAGTGGGCGTGCAGGCCCTCGACCTCAAGCAGCGCCGTCACGCGGCCGCCTCGCCGCAGATAGGCTCCTCGCACCCGGCGGTCGCGCACACCGTTGGGCGCGCCGCTTGCAAGGATTCGGCCATAGACCAGCACCGAGGTATGGTCGCAGAGGTCGGACATCACGCTCATGTCGTGCTCGACGACGAGCAGCAGGTCTTGCCCTCGGTGACCTCACGGATAAGCTCGACCACATAGGCCGATTCGTCGCGCGACATGCCAGAGGTCGGCTCATCCAGCAGCAGGATCTCGGGATCGGTGGCGAGCGCCATGCCGATCTCGAGCGCGCGCTGCTCCGGAATAGGCGCGATCACCGGTTATGTCGTTGCGCCGTGCTGCAGCCAACGCAGCTTTTCGAGGTGCTCGTCGACCCGGCTGCTCACCCGACGCAATTTCGCGACCGGACGGAACAGGGTGAACCGGTGACCGTGGTGGCCCATGACGGCGATGCGCAGGTTCTCGGCTACGCTCATGCGGGGAAATAGATTGGTGATCTGGAACGAGCGTGACAGGCCGCGCCGATTGATGAGGTACGGCGGCACGCCAGCGATTGACTGGCCGTTGAGCAGGATGTCGCCGGAGGTCGGGGCAAATTGTCCGGATCAGATTAAACAGCGTAGACTTGCCCGCGCCGTTGGGGCCGATTAGGCCGTGTCGCTGACCTCGGCTCAGCGACCAGGGTCACCCCGCAAATGATGGGAGTCTCGCGAACGACTCGCGGCAGATTGCGCAACTCGAGGACAGGTTCACCGGCGCGGCTCATCGCTCGCCCTCGACCGAGCACGCCCGAACTCCACGCCGAATTCCGTCCGGCGCTTCGCGAACGGCAGGAGCGCGCCGCCGATGAATAAGGGCAACGCCAGAGCGACGAGCTCCCACGTCAGCGGCGACAATGGATCGAATTTCCATTTGAACAGCTGGTAAGGAACGACAAGCCGCCGGCAGCAACGCGCCGTTCGCGAGGTACGCATCGGACAGCAGCACATAGACGGCTCTCGACCGTGAACACGACGCCCGCGATGATCGAGGCGGCCGATCGCGAGCGCACAGCAGATATGGCAGGACGAGATGCTTTATCGCACCGCCGGGCAGTCGGCGCGCATGCATCGAGACTAGCCCGTCGATCCCGTCGGGCACGAACAGCATGACGAGCACGAAAATGAGGCCCTGATAGAGCAGCCAGGCCGGGGTGAGGTCGAGGTGACCCGCGCGAAGAAGGTCATGACCGCGGCTCCGAGCGCGGGCCCGAGGAACGTGCCGG
>CAWHZA010000033.1:0-95395 GCA_963833665.1 uncultured Alphaproteobacteria bacterium
GCGCGCCCTACGGGAATCGAACCCGTGTTTCCGCCGTGAAAGGGCGATGTCCTGGACCGCTAGACGAAGGGCGCCAAGCGCGCGCAGATAGGCGCGGCATGCAAGGACCGCGAGATATAGAGAGGTTTGCCCTAGGCGGCAAGCAAGCCGCGGGCGGCGCCGACGCTTCACCAATGCCCGGTATTGGGCATCGAGACCCACGGCTCCTTCGGCGCCAGCGCTGCGCCTTTCTGCAACAGCTCGATCGAATGCCGGTCGGGCGAGCGCACGAACGCCATCATGCCGTCGCGCGGCGGACGGTTGATGGTCACGCCGGCCTGCATGAGCTTGGCGCACAGCGCGTAAATGTCGTCGACCTCGTAGGCGAGATGGCCGAAATAGCGCGCTTCGCCGTAGTCCTCGGCGTTCCAGTTGTAGGTGAGTTCGACCGTGGGGGCGCCGCGGCCGTCCGCGCCCTTGCCGACGAGCTCGCCATCGCCCGCCGCCGCCAGGAACACGAGCGTGTACTTGTTCTTTTCGTCGATCCGCCGGCGCACTTCCGTAAGCCCGAGCTTGTTGCAGTAAAAGTCGAGAGCCGCGTCGAGATTACGCACGCGCAGCATAGTGTGCAGATACCGCATGGTGAGACCTCCGCTGGGCGGGGATGCCGCTCCCTTCTTACTAGGTATGATAGGGCCGCGGGAGGTGCGAACGATGATCATGCGCGACCTTGACCGACCGGCGGCGCGTCTGCGCGAGATGGTGCAGGCGGCCGAGGTGATCGTGCCGTTCACCGGCGCCGGCATCTCCACGGAATGCGGCATTCCCGATTTCCGCTCGCCGGGCGGGATCTGGACCAAGTACCAGCCGATTCCGTTCGACGAATTCCTGGCAAGCCAGGACGCGCGCAACGAATCCTGGCGGCGGCGCTTTGCCATGAACGAGCAGCTGACGGCGGCGCAGCCCGGACGCGGCCACCACGCGCTCGCCAGCCTCTATCGCGCCGGCAAGGTGCCGGCGCTGGTCACGCAGAACATCGACAATCTGCATCAAGCCTCGGGCATCGCGGCCGAACACGTCGTCGAACTGCACGGCAATACGACCTACGCTCTGTGCCTCGACTGCGCCAAGCGTTACGAACTCGCATGGGTGCGCGCGCGGATGGAAGCGGGCAACGGTTGCGCTCCGGACTGCACCGACTGCGGCGGCTACATCAAGACTGCGACGATCTCGTTCGGGCAGGCGATGCCCGATTCCGCAATGCGGCGCGCGGAAGAACTCACGCTGTCATGCGATCTATTTCTGTCGATCGGCTCCTCGCTCGTGGTCTGGCCGGCGGCTGGATTTCCCTTGTTGGCCAAGCGTAACGGCGCGCGATTGATCATCATCAATCGCGAACCGACCGACTTCGATGACATCGCCGATCTCGTGGTGCACGAGGACATCGGAACGGTGCTCGAACCGTTTATCGTCCATTGACTCGCCCGCTATCCACCGGTTTTCACAGGCTGTGACTCTTTTGGGCCACTGTTGCATTTTTGTCCTTTCGCGCGGGATGGTCGGTGTTATCTTCGATTTGCAGATTCGTCGAAGCGCCCGTGGGGCGCCAGGCAGGGCGGCGGCCACGGCGTCATGGTGTCGGACGGGATCGAATCAAAATCAACCAGTGCCGGGCTCAGAGCCGGCGTCGACTTCGCTGACGAGACGGCGACCCACGTCATCGAGGTGGCCGGCGTCATCAAGTGGTTCGACGTCGCCAAGGGCTATGGCTTCATTATTCCCGACAACGGCATGGCCGACGTGCTGCTGCACGTGACCGTCCTGCGCCGCGACGGCTACCAGACCGCTTATGAAGGCGCGCGTGTCGTCTGCGAAGTGCTGGCGCGGCCGAAAGGCCTGCAGGCCTTCCGCGTCGTCTCGATGGACGAGTCGACGGCGATTCATCCGGCGCAGATGCCGCCGCCGCGAACCCATGTTACTGTGACGCCGACGAGCGGTCTCGAACGGGCACAGGTCAAATGGTTCAATCGGCTTCGCGGCTTCGGCTTTCTGACGCGCGGCGAAGGGACGCCAGACATTTTCGTGCACATGGAGACGCTGCGCCGCTTCGGCATGACCGAGTTGCGGCCCGGGCAATTCCTCCTGGTCCGCTTCGGACCGGGTCCGAAGGGCCTCATGGCCGCCGAAGTGCACCCCGAAGGCGGCCCGCTCGGTCTCGCTTCCCACTAGCGGCGGCCCTTATCGCTGGAGTTGCACGCAGATTCGCGTTTTGGTTGTGGCCGGCGGCCGCGTTGCTCGCCGCCGTTGCCCTGGTCGCCGTCATCGCCGCTGCGCCGGTGCAGGCTGCCGGCGAGGCGACCATCGAGATCATCAGCAAGAGCGGCGTCCACGCCTTCGCAGTCGAACTTGCCACCAACGAGGACGAGCGCTCCCGCGGCCTCATGTTCCGCAAGCAGTTGCCGGACGGCCACGGCATGCTGTTCGATTTCGAGCAGGACCGGCCGGTGGCCTTCTGGATGCACAACACCTACATCTCGCTCGACATGATCTTCATCACCGGCGACGGCCACATCCTGCGCATCGCCGAAAGTACCGAGCCGCTCTCGGACCGCCTCATCCCCTCCGGCGGCCCGGTGCGCGCCGTGCTTGAGGTGATCGCCGGCACCGCGCGCAAGGACGGCATCGCGCCCGGCGACCGCGTGACCGGCTCGATCTTCGGCGGCCGTCGCTGAGCGGGCGGCGATTCGGTTTCGGGGCGCGGCCAAGGAGGCGCTCCGCCTTGCTGGCAGTAACCGAAGCATGTATCCGTTGCCCCGCCGAGCGGGGTATAGCGCAGCCTGGTAGCGCGGCAGTTTTGGGTACTGCAGGTCGCAGGTTCAAATCCTGCTGCCCCGACCAGCCAAGCCGTTTGTCCGGCCCGGAGACATGGGTGACGGAACGTACCTAAGACATGGGTGACAATCTCGTGCCGAACGGATTGTCGATGGTCTGCAAGGTCCTCTGCTCCAGGTCGATATAGCCGAGATCATAGTGCATGAAGCTGACGAGCCAAATGCCGTCGTCGACTTCCCTGATGCCGAGTTTCTGACCGGCGAGCACGGTCGAGATATTGATCTTTTTCCTGTGCATGCAGATGCGGCCGCAGGCGGTGACCAGGATGTCGCGGTCATGCCAGGGATATTGGAGTTCCGGCAGCCCGTCATAGGGCCGTGGCGAGGCGGTGTAGAACTCGGCCGGGCATCTCATGGCGAGCGCCTCGTGCGGGCGTTCGGCGTTGAACTCGCGCACGAAGGCATCGAACCTGGCCTGCTGCTGCAGACTGTTGAGACCGGGCGGGCGGGTTGCTTCCTTCTTCAGGGTCAGGTGCATGCGCTCATGGCGGCCGTTCTGCTGCGGATGGCCGGGCTTGATGCGCTCGATGGCGATGCCCAGCCGCAGCCACCAGACCGAGAGGCGGGAGAGATTGTAGAGGCCGTTGGGACTGGCGAACGGCAGCCCGTTGTCGCTGCGGATGGCGACGGGCAAGCCGCGGTCACGGAACAGCCGCTGGAACGCGGCGATGACCGGGGCTTCCCGGGTCGATTCGAAGGCCTCGCACAGCAGCAGATAGCGCGCCGCATGGTCGGAGACCGTCAGGGGGTAACAGTAGCGGCCATTGCCGAGCTTGAACTCGCCCTTGAAGTCGGCGCACCACAGGTCGTTGGGATTGGCGCCTGCCGACAGCGGCGTGCCGTTGGCGCGGTTGCGCCGGATTTCGGGCGCGGTTGACCAGGCCGTGGCGGTCGAGCACCGCATGCACGGTGCTCCTGGCCGGCAGGCGCACGTCGCCGGCAAGCTTGCGAACGAGCAGTTCGCGGATTTTGCGCGCGCCCCAATGCGGCTTGTCGCGCTTGAGATCGACGATCAGCCGCTCCACCTGGTCCGGCAGCTGGTTGGCATAGCGCACCGGCCGGCGCGAGCGATCGGTGAGCGCCTCGAGCCCCTGATCCCTATAGCGATTGAAGATCTTGTAGCCGGTCTTGCGGGAAATGCCGAAATCGCGGCACACCTCGCTCATGCCCTCGCCGTCGAGAAGACGGGCGACAAAGCGTAGACGCTCCTGCGTCACCGAACACTCCTTCCACGGCATCAACACCTCCCGCCAAATGGCGAAAAGTGTTACCCATGTGTCCGGTACGGTCTGTCACCTATGTCTCAGGCCGCTCACGTTGATCCGTATCGAGGCGGTTCTGACCAGACGAGACTGATTCGGCCGACGAATTCCACGCCATGACCCGCGAGCCCCCATGACCGCCCGCATTTACAAGCCGGCCCGCACCGCGATGCAGTCCGGCACCGCCAAGAGCAAGGAATGGGTGCTCGACTACGAGCCCGAGCAGCCGCGCACGGTCGAGCCGCTCATGGGCTGGACGAGTTCCGCCGATATGAAGCAGGAGGTGCATCTCGTCTTCGATACTGCCGAGGAGGCCGTGGCCTATTGCGAGCGCCACGGTATTCCCTATCAGGTGTTCGAATCAAAGCCGCCTGTGCGCCAGCGGATCTCCTACGCCGACAATTTCGCCTTTCCGCGCCGCGAGGCGTGGACGCACTAAGGCTTGGATGCACCAAGGCGTGGACGCACCAAGGCGTGGACGCCCTAAGACTGGAGCGAGTGAGGCGGGCGCCGCGCCCGACCGCGGCGGCGGGCGTCAGGCGATTTGCTTTGCGCCGACGCGGGCATCGGCGCCGCGCGTGGCGGCAAGCCGCCGGCCCTGAGAAGCGGCGCGCTGGCGCAACAGCGAGATGAAACGCTCCTCCGGCATCGGCTGACCGAGCAGGAATCGCTGACCGCAGTCGCAACCCATGCTGACCAGGGCGAGCGCGTCCGATGCCTTCTCGATTCCGATCGCGACGGCCATGCTGCCGAAATTGTGCGCAAGGTCGATGACGGTCTTGCACAGCGGCGCATTGACCTTGTCGGAGCCGCAATCGGTGACGAACGCCCGGTCGAGCTTGAGTTCGGCAAACGGCAATTCCTTGAGCCGGACCAGCGAGGAATAACTGCGACCGAAGTCGTCGATCGCAAGCTTGACGTCGAGATGCCGCAGGTTGTTGGTGATCTCGGCCGCCAGCGCCAGGTCGGTGACGATCTGCTCTTCGGTCACGTCGATGATCAGGCCCGGCCATTTCTCGAATTGCGGGCGATAGGTCTGCACGATATCGGCGAACCGCGATCTTGACCAACGCGTTGACCGGGATGTTGACGGCGGGACGCAGATTGACGCCGAGCTTGGTGAAGTTGAGGGCAGCCTTGAGCGTCTGTGCCAACGCCTGCTCAGACAGGGCGATGAGGTCCGCTTCCGTCGCGCCCGGCAGGAACGCGCTGGGCATGAGCACGCCGCCGTGCGGGTGCCAGGCACGGGCCGCGGCGGCGCCGACGGTGCGGCCGACAGGTGGAAAAACACACGAAGTCGTGAGCCCGGGGTGCGCGCTGTTCGCGGCATTTGTGATTGGCGTGCCGTCGGCGCCGTGACGTACAAATTGTCCTGCTCGATGCCGCGTCGGACGGTGCCGACTATGCTTGGAGGAAGCACATGGCCGCCATCACTCGCAGTTTTTCCGCGCGGAACCTGCTTCGCGCATTGCTGTTCGTGCCGCTCGCCGGCTTGGCGATGAACGCGGCGCGGGCGGCGGAGCCGGCCGTGACCATACCGGCTCCGGCGGTCGATGCCGCGACGCCGGCCGGCACCGGCCCGCAGACGATCGTTCTGGCCGGCGGCTGCTTCTGGGGCGTGCAAGCCGTGTTTCAGCACACCAAGGGAGTGACGGCGGCGGTTTCCGGTTACGCCGGCGGGAACAAGCAGACCGCGAACTACGACATGGTCGGCAGCGGTAGCACCGGCCACGCCGAGTTGGTCGCCGTGACCTTCGATCCGCAGCAGATTTCCTACGGCAAGATTCTGCAGATCTATTTCTCGGTCGCGCACAATCCGACCGAGCTCAACCGGCAGGGGCCCGATGTCGGCACCCAGTATCGCTCGGCGATCTTCTACGCCGATGACGAACAGAAGCGCATCGCCGAGAGCTATGTCGCGCAGCTCGAGAAGGCGCATGCGTTTGCGCGCCCGATCGTGACGCGGCTGGAGAAGCTGTCAGCCTTCTATCCCGCCGAAGACTATCACCAGGATTTCGCGGTGCTGCACCCGACCTATCCGTACATCGTCTTCAACGACGCGCCGAAGGTGGAAAATTTGAAGCGGCTGTTCGCTTCTTCTTATCGCGACATGCCGGTCACGGTGATGGCGTCAACGAAGGCCGGCCACTGAAAGAAGCTCTTCTCGCCACACCGCCCAATGACGACAGGATAGCAAGGCCGCCCGCCCTATTGAGTGGTCGATCGCGCGGCGCACCAATACACTTGTGCCGGCGGATCGCCGTTCCTTCGCGCCGCGTGCAGGATTGCCCCACGCCGCGTGAAGCATAATGCCACCCGCGCAAGGTAACGCCATTTCCCTCCCGGCTTAGCCCGAGTTCGCTCCCGTCCAAGCAAGGCAGGGAGGGCGGTGGTATGTCTCCCGTCGACAGGGGCGGTCTGGCGGAAACTAACGCCATGATAACCGTGCTCGCGGAAGAGACGGCGACGGTTGCGAGGCAGCGACCCAAAGGGGGTAGTTTCTCCCATTGGACGCAGCGGCTTCGGCGCGATCCGCTGGCGGAAATCTGGCTTACGATTGATTTCGACCTCCGCCCCGCGCCGCTGCGCCGATCGTGGAGACCGAAGGGCATGAGCACGACGGTTCTTCCGGGCCACACGCTGAACGTTTCAGCGGGCCAGACGAGCTCAGGCGTCATCGTCGATTCCGGCGGCACCCTGAACGTGCTGTCTGGCGGCACCGTAATCAGCACGATCGACAGTGGCTTTGTCAACGTCTCCAGCGGGGGCAAGGCGGTCGACACGAAGGTGGCGAGCGGCGGGACGGAATTTGTTTTCTCCGGCGGCAAGGCGATCAGCGCGACGATCTCGTCCGGCGGCTTTGACATCGTTTCTTCCGGCGGCGTCGATAGCGCCACCACGGTTCAATCGGGCGCCATACAACAGATTTTCTCCCGGGGCACCGCCAAGGGGGCGATCGTCTTTGGCGGTCCGCTTCAAGCTCAGCAAGTATTTGCTGGCGGCACGGCCCTCAACACGACGCTCCACGCCGACCGACGTCTCGACGGATTCGCCAGCGTCACCAGCATCGTCGGCGTTGTTGAAGACGTTGTTGAAGCCGGCGGCACCTCGGTCCTCACCAAGGTGTTGAGCGGCGGCATCCAAGACATCTTCCTTGGCACGGCGATCAATACGACGGTGAGCAGCGGCGGCCACCAGGATGTAACCGGCGGCTTTGCCAGTATCACAATGGTCAGCAGCGGCGGCGAGCAGGAAGTCTTTTCCGGCGGCACGGCCAGGACCACCACAATCGGCGGCGGCGGCGTTCAGGTGATCGAAAGCAGCGGGATCGCCAGCGCAACGACTCTCGGCAGCAGCGCGGTCTCGGAGGTCCGTTCGCACGGGACGGCTATCGCGACGACGATCGGCGCCGGCGGCACGCAGAGCGTCCAGTCAGGCGGCACGACAAGCGCCGCGACCATCAGCAGCGGCGGCACGCTTATTGTCGACAGCGGCGGCTTGGCCGACCCGACGACCATCCTCGGCCACGGTATCGAGATCATTCACAGCGGGGGTGTCGATTCCGGCGCCCTGATCAAGGGCGGCACGCAATTCGATTCGGGGCTCGCCAACAGCGGCACGCTGTTCGCCGGCTCACAAGTGGTGCAATCGGGCGGGACGGCGAACGCGTGGATCGTCAGCGGCGGCACCGAGATCGTTGGATCCGGCGGCGAGGCAGTGGGCGTTCTTATCAAGCACGGAGGCAAGCAGATTGTCTCCGGTGGTTCGACATTTTTCGTGGCGGTTTCTTCCGGCGGCGAGCAAGACGTCGGGCCCGGTGGCACCGCCGAAACGCTCACGATCGCCGGCATCGGCAAGGTGTTCGGCGGCGGCATCGTCAGCGGTGGCGGCATTTTCGGCGGCGCAAGTGCCATCAGCGGGGGAACGGAAATCGTCGGCTCGGGCGGCACCACGTCGCTTTTTGCCGTCAGTGCCGGCGGCAAGGAGATCGTCAATTCCGCCGGCACTGCCATCGGCACGCTCGTAAAATCCGGAGGCCGGGAACAGGTCGGCGCCGGCGGCAAGAGCATTTCGGCCTCGATCCGCAGTGGCGGAACGGAAATCCTTACCCTTGGCGGCGTCGCCAGCGCTGCAATCGTCAACAGCGGCGGACGACAGATCGCGTCTTCCGGCGGCGTGGCGAGCGGCGCGACCGTGTCAAGCGCTGGAATCCAAGTGATCACACAGGGCGGCACGGCTTCCGCTGCGGCGATCCTCAGCGGCGGGACCGAATTCGTTTCCGCGGGCGGTACTGCCGTCGGCACGATCGATAGCGGCGGGCAGGAACGGGTCGGCGCCGGCGGCAAGAGCATCGCCGCTACGATCAGCAGCGGCGGGACGGAGACCGTCGCTACCGGCGGCGTCGACAGCGGCGCGGTCATCGCCAGCGGCGGCTTTCAGATCGTCTCGTCCGGCGGTGTAGCGAGCGGCGTGACCGTCTCGCGCGGGGCTGTGCAGGACGTCGAGCGCGGCGGCAAAGCGGGCGCCATACTCCTGAGCGGCGGCACGGAAATCGTCTCCTCCGGCGGCGTGGCCAGCGGCACGACGATTTCCAGGGGCGGCTTGCAACACATCGAAAGCGGCGGCAAATCCGTGAGCGCCACGGTGTTTGTCGGCGGCACGCAGATCATTTCCGCTGGCGTTCTCGCCAGCGCCACCACGGTTTCGGTGGGTGGCACCCAGGAGATCGAAAGCGGCGGCAAAGCCATCAGCGGGACGGTCGACGACGGCACGGTGATCGTCTTCGCCGGTGGTCTCGCCAGCGCCACGACGGTTGAGGACCTCGGCCAATTGCTGGCGAGCGGCGGCACGCTCAGCCGGAGCATAATTGCCAGCGGCGGTCAGGAAATTGTCTACTCCGCCGGCCTTGCCGTCGGCACGAGTGTCGGCAGCGCCGCCACCGAGACAGTGAGTTCCTCTGGCACCGCGAGCGGAACCGCCGTCAGCGGCGGCAACAGTGTTCAGAGCGTCGATTCCGGCGGCACGGCGATCGGCACGATGCTTGGCAGTGGTGGCGAACAAACCGTCGTCGGCAAGGCGGTCGGCACCAGGGTTGGCGGTAGTGGCTTCCAAGCGATTCTTCCTGGCGGGACGGCGATCGGCGCGATGGTCGGGAGCGGCGGCTTTCAAATCGTGGAGTCAGCGGGTGTAGCAATCAGCACGACGATTGCCGGCTCCGGCGTCCAGCAAGTCACTTCCGGCGCTACGGCCAGCGCACGACGGTCAGCGGCGCAGCAGCGTTAGCGTTTGTTTTTTCCGGCGCCACGGGCATCGGCGCTACTCTGAGCAAGGGCGGCTTTCTGGACGTCGACGGCGGCGCGCTGACCAGCGCGACGGTCAAGGCCGGCGCGCTCCTGGAGGTGCAGTCCAGCGGCACCATGACAAGCGCAGCGATTCTCAGCGGCGGATTCCTGGAGATGTTCGGGCCTGGCAGCGCTGGCGGCGTCGTGAGCAGCGGCGGCACGCTCGAATTGTTCGACAGCGGCCAGGATATGACCGGCCTGGCGTTGAGAGCCGGTGCCGTGGTGGTAGTGGGTCAAGGTCATGTTGCCAGCGGCAACATCAGCAGCGGCATCACCGAACTGGTGGAGAACGGCGGCATACAGAGCGGTGGGGCGATCCTGTCCGCCGGCATCCTTGAAATTCCTGCAAACGGTGTCGTGAGCGTCGTCACCGTCAGTAGCGGCGGCAAGTTGTTCGTTTTCGGCGGCGGCACCGACGTCGGAGCCTCGGTCAGCGCCGGTGGCACCGTGAATGTCTCCGCCGGCGGCGTCGATTTTAGCGCTTCCATCGGCAGCGGCGGCGTCCTGGACGCGGCCGGTGGTGTGACCGTGTCGAGTTTGTTGCTGGGGGGCCAGGAAATCGTAGCGATCGGGGGCGCCGCCTCGGCGACCATCTTGTCGGGGACTGCGCGGTTGATCGTTTCCGCGGGCGGAGCCGCGCTTGGCGCTGAGGTGGGCAGCCGGAGCGCGTCGGGCGGAATGACGGTCCTTGCCCACGGCTTTGCCAGCGGCACCGTGATCGACAGCGGCGGCACGGAATTCGTGTCCGGGGGCACCGACCTCAGTGCCGACGTGCAAAGCGGCGGTGTCTTGCAGGTTCGTGCCGGCGGATCGGCGATCGTGGCGACGGTCGAGAGCGGCGGCGAGATGATCGTCTTCTCCGGCGGCACCGGGATCGGCCTCACGGTCGCCAGCGGCGGCAGCGGCATTGTCTCCGCCGGCGGTGTGATCGTCTTGACTGGCAGCGGCACGTCCGAGATCGACGGGCTGCTTGTCAATTCTGGCACGGTCTTGGCAAACAGCGGTACGCTGCTGGTCAGCGGCAGCGTGGTCAATTCCGGCGGCACGCTGTTCGCAAGCGGCGCCGCCAGCCTGATCGATGTCTTCGGCGTGGTCACCGGCGGCGTCACCAAGATCGGCAACGGGGTCGTCGATTTCGAAGGGTCGAGCGGCGAAAACGTCACCTTCCTTGCAAACGGCAGCGGCGGGCTCGTGCTCGCCGACAGTGTCGCCGATCCGACGGCCTATGTGGGCAGGATTTCCGGGTTCGGCGGCCCCAATCACGCCAACAAGGTCCAGTTCATCGACCTAGCCTCGGTCACGTCCGACGTCAGCGTGAGCCTGAGCTACGTGCCGTTCGCCTCGCACACCAGCGGTACGCTGTTCGTCAGCAGCGGCGGCTCGACTGTCGCGGAAATCACCTTCCTCGGCAGCGGCTACGTGACCTCGAATTTCCACATTACTTCCGGCACCGGCGGCACCGTCGAGATCACCGATCCGCTGGCTGCGGAGGCGCAGGGGGGCATCGCCTTCGGCGCCGCCACGACGCTCGCCTACGCGCAGAACGGCGGCAAGGCGGGCGTTTCGTTGACAGCCGCGCACGGCGCCCATGCCGCCGTGATCGCGCTGCTCGGCAACTACATGGCGGCGACTTTCGTTACCACCGCGGACGCAAGCGGGGCCACGGCAATCGGCGGGGCGCGGCAGACGGCCGAGCAGCAGCCGCAACTCACTCACCCGCAGCGCAGCTGACCGGCGCGTTCCATCCGGAAGTTCAACGGCCAGCGCGGCGCGCGGCCGCCGATGTGCTTGGGCGGCCGATATGGCTATCGCGCGCGCCCCGAAGTATCGTTGTCGAAACAAATCCGCCGCGAAAGCCGCTCCACGAAAATACGAGGGCAGGGGAGAGAGACGCTATGGCTACGGTAACGACATATGCGCAGCTACCGGATGCCGAGCACAGCGTCCAGCTACGCAAGGCGGTCATCGCCTCGACGATCGGCACGGCCATCGAGTGGTACGACTTCTTTCTTTACGGCACCGCGGCCGGTCTTGTCTTCGGCAAGCTCTTCTTTCCGCACGAAGACCACTACGCGGGCACTCTTCTCGCCTTCGGCACCTTCTTCATCGGCTTCGCCGCCCGCCCCGTCGGGGCAGCGATCTTCGGCCATTACGGCGACCGCATCGGCCGCAAAGCCACGCTGATCGCCACGCTCCTTTGCATGGGCATCGCTACCTTCCTCGTCGCCTTCGTGCCGACCTACGAGTTCGATCGGCATCTGGGGAGCCGTGATCCTGACCGTCTTGCGCGCCGTGCAGGGCATTGGCGTCGGCGGGGAGTGGGGCGGGTCGGTGCTTCTGGCCATGGAATGGTCGCGCACCCAGGGTCAGCGCGGCCTCGTTGCCTCCTGGCCGCAATTCGGCGTCCCCTGCGGGCTGTTCCTGGCGAATCTGGCGGTGCTTGCGTTTAGCGCCTGGGCGGGCGACCAGTTCATGGTTTGGGGCTGGCGTGTTCCCTTCGCGCTGTCGATCATTCTCGTCGGCGTCGGGCTGTGGATTCGCCTCGGCATTCTCGAGACCCCGGTGTTCCAGAAGCTCCTGGACGAGAACAAGATCGAACGCGCCCCGATTGCCGAGGTTTTCAAGAAGCAGCCGCGTGAGATCCTGCTCTCGGCGCTGCTGCGCGTGTCCGAGCAGGCGCCGTTCTACGTCTTTACCGCCTTCATCTTCGCCTACGCGACCGGCACCCTGAAGATGGAGCGGAACCTCATTCTTGGCGCCGTGATGGTGGGCGCCTGCCTGTCGTTCGTCACCATTCCGCTTTCCGGCCACATCTCCGACCGCATCGGGCGCAAGCGGATGTATCTGATCGGAGTGGTCGCCACCGGCCTGTTCGGGTTCCTCTATTTCGGGATGGTGGATACGGCGATTCCGTCGGCCGTGTTCATCGCCATCGTGCTGTCGCTCATTCCCCATGATATTCAGTATGGCCCGCAGGCGGCCCTGATCGCGGAATCCTTCACGCCGCGGCTACGCTACAGCGGCGCTTCGCTCGGCTATCAGCTCGCCTCGGTCATCGCCGGCGGGCCGGCGCCGATCATCGCCGCCGCCCTGTTCAATCACTATCGCTCCGGCTACGCGATCGCGATCTACATTGCCGCCTGCGCTGTCGTCAGCCTTGTAGCGGCGGCGCTGATGCCCGATTACACCGGCAAGGACATCTCGCAGGAGTACGACGAGCGCTGATCCGGTTTGCCGGCGTGGGCCCGAAAATCAATATGAAATAGCGGTGCTGCGGTGAACGCGCCCTGCTTGTGCCATGGCCGACGGACGGCGAGCGGGTTGCGCGTTGGCGTGGACCGGCGGCCTGCGTACCTTCT
Organism: uncultured Alphaproteobacteria bacterium; assembly: GCA_963833665.1. Classification (GTDB taxonomy): domain Bacteria; phylum Pseudomonadota; class Alphaproteobacteria; order Rhizobiales; family Xanthobacteraceae; genus BOG-931. The sequence goes on from CAWHZA010000033.1 coordinate 12,834, forward strand.
CCCGGATCGCCGATGAACGGCGCCGCACCGTTGGACTCAGTGGAGGAAGCACGCAGCGGCGCGGCCCGGCCGTTCTATCTCCAGCTCTGGTTCCTGGTGCTTCTGGCGATGGCTGCCGGCATCACGCTCGGCGTCCTCTACCCCGATGCCGGCGCGCGGATGGCGCCGCTTGGCGACGCCTTCATCAAGGCGATCCGCATGCTGATCGCGCCCATCGTCTTCTGCACGGTGGTGCACGGCATTGCCGGGATGGCCAGCATGGCCAGGGTCGGGCGGGTTGCGCTGAAGGCGCTGATCTACTTCGAGGTGCTGACCACGATCGCGCTTGTCGTCGGGCTCGCCGCGGTCAACCTGTTGCAACCCGGCGTCGGCATGAACGTCGATCTCGCCCACCTCGACGCGGCGAGCGTGGCGCCGTACCTCGCGCAGACCCGCAGCCGGACCGCCACGCAATTTCTGCTCGACATCATCCCGAACACCTTTGTCGGAGCGTTCAGCGAGGGAAACGTTCTCCAAGTGCTCTACGTCTCGGTGCTGTGCGGAGTGGCGCTGAGCTGGATGGGCAAGGCCGGCGAGCCGCTTACCGCGCTCATCGGTGTCGCCACGCAAATGTTCTTTCGCATCGTTGCTCTCGTGATGTGGGCGGCGCCGATTGGCGCCTTCGGCGCCATCGCCTTTACCGTGGGGAAGTTCGGCACCGGCTCGCTCGTCTCCTTGGGCAAGCTGCTGGCCGGCTTTTATATCACCTGCCTCATCTTCATCTTCGGCGTGCTCTGGCCGATCGCGCATGGGTGCGGCTTCAGCCTGCCGCGATTCATCCGCTACATCCGCGAGGAACTGCTGATCGTGATCGCGACCACCTCGTCGGAGACGGTGTTGCCGCGCATGATCGCCAAGCTTGAGCGCCTGGGCTGCGAGGAGAGCGTGGTCGGTCTCGTCATCCCTGCCGGCTATTCGTTCAACCTCGACGGGACATGCCTATATCTTGCAACCGCGGCCGTCTTTCTCGCGCAGGCGACGAATACGCCGCTCGGCCTCGAGCAGCAGCTCGGTTTGTTGGCGGTGCTGTTGCTCGCCTCGAAGGGAGCGGCCGGCGTCGCCGGCGCCGCCTTTGTCGTGCTCGCCGCGACGCTCGCGGCCGTCGGAACGGTCCCGGTCGAGAGCGTCGCGCTCATCCTCGGCATCCACCGCCTGATGTCGCAGGCGCTCACGCCTACGAACCTGATCGGCAATGGGGTTGCGACGCTCGTCATCGCCAAGTGGGAGCGGGCGCTCGACGAGCGCCAACTGCAGCGGCGCCTTGCTCGCAAGGACGCCGAGCAGACGTAGCCGGCAGCGACCGCGCTCCGGCATCAGTTCGCGGCGTCAGGCACTGCGTTTCCGACAATCGCGCTAAATTCCGCAGTGCGGCCAGACGCCATTCGCGGCTCGTCCAGCGTGCGGCGTTGCGCCAACAAATTCCTGAAAGCGCGCTGCGGCGCGTGGCCGCGGCGCCACTCCGCCACCTTTTTCGTGCAACGAGCTTTTCAGCACACTTGTTCTATGAGACCGTCATGGGCTAATCCAACTAGTGATTCGCAATGCACACGATCGCATTCCTTACCCAAAAAGGCGGAGCGGGAAAAACCACACTTGCAGCGTCGCTCGCGGTGGCGGCGGCGGGTGCCGGCGAAAAGGTGATCGCGCTCGATCTCGACTCCCAGGGCTCGCTCGCGCGCTGGGCCGAGCGCCGCAAGGCTGCGAATGCCGCGAACGCGGTGGTGGTCGAGCCGTTCGAAGCCGATCGCCTGCCGCGGCTTCCCGCCATTCTTGAGGGGCTCGCCGGCGTTGGCTTTACCCTCGCGGTCTTCGATACCGCCGGCGCCGACAGCGCCGCTGTCCGCTTCGTCACCGAGTTCCTCGGATTTGTGCCTGCTGCCGGCGCGTCCGACCCGCCTCGATGTCGACGCGACGGCCGCGACGTTCCGCGCCGTCTTTCTGGCCAAGCGCAAGGCCGCGTTCGTGCTCAATCAGTGCCCTTCGACCTATCGCAGCTCACGTGCCAGCGAAGCGGCCGGGGACCTCAGCCGCCTCGGCGTGCTCGCCGAACCGATGCTGTCAGCGCGCATCGATTTCCAGGACGCGATCGCCGCCGGGCTCGGCGTGACCGAATACGCCCGCGGCGGCAAGGCCGCGCAGGAGGTCGAGGCGCTCTGGCGCTGGATTCGCGCGCAGCTCGAAGGGAGCAAAGGCCAGACCGCCGCCGATCACCGGCCCGGGCGGCAGGCCGCCGCCTGACCCGACAATCTGGGTCAGACCGCTGCGCTGCTGCGGCTTTCATGCGGGCCACTCTCTTTTTCAGGCGGCAACCCCTGCGGTGTGCCTCCGCAAGCTGCAGCGGAATGCCTTCATCGAGAACTTCTACGGGCGACTGCGCGACGAGCTGCTCGACGAGACGATGCTCGTTTCGCTCAGCCACGTCCACGAGGCTTTGCCAATTTGGAAGGATGACGACACGCACAGCCGAATCCAGCGAGGCATTAATGTCTATAGTCCATAGATAGCTGCAACAAGCGCGACCGTAACCAGCATCGTCAGTGCCAGCAGGGGCAACCCGACTTTAACATAATCGCCAAAGGCATAGCCGCCGGGTTCCATCACCAACATATTCACTGGTGACGAGACCGGCGTAACGAATGCCGCGCAGCAAGCGATCGCTACAGTCATTGCAAATGCCCGCGGCGAAACGTGAAGGCTCTCGGCCGTATCGATTGCAATCGGCGCGATCAACACTGCGGTTGCCGAGTTCGAAAGGAACAGCCCAACCAAAGCGGTGACGAGAAACAGTACCGCCAGCATCGTAAGTGGTCCTAGCGATCCCAGAGCCGTAACCATTCCATTCGCCATTAGCTCGGTTGCCCCTGTCTTCGTCAGCGCCGTCGCCAATGGCAACATGCCGGCGATCAACACCACTGTTTTCCAACTGACGACGCGATAAATGGATTCGACCCCAACGCAGCCGCTGGCGATCATTGCCAGCGCAGCCAAAAGCGCTGCGGCTGAATTCGGCGCGAGTTCGAACGCCATCACCGCAACCATGGCAACGACAATGCCAACGGCGACAGGCGCAAGTTTGCGGGCCGGCAATCGTTCCGAATATTCCGCCGGCAGGGTCAGGACCAAAAAGTTCTCACGGTCATCCCGCAACAGGCCAATTTCGGCCCAACTGCCCGCCACTAGCAGCGTATCACCAAAGTCCAGCTCCTGATCGGCCAAGTTCGTCGTCAGCGACTCGCCGCGATGACGAACGGCCAGCACGGCCAGGTGGTATCGCGATCGAAATTCGAGTTCGCCCAGAGTTCTGCCGATCAATTTCGACTCCGGCGCGAGCATGACTTCGGCCGCTCCTACATCTTGCAACGCCTCGCCGCGCTGCCGCTCGTCGAGCCGAGGCAGTTTCACGAGTCGTTCGGCCTCCATGAGCTGCTGCAACTGGTTGGCGTCAGCGATGACGAAGATAGCGTCGTTTACCTCAAACACAGTTTCTGGAAGAGCCGCCGAGAATTCCACCTTTCCCCGCGGATGCTTCTCGAAACCCACGAGAATAACGCCGAACTGATCGTACAGATCCCGCCTCTGAGCAACTGCCCGATTGATCAGCGGCGAGTTGACGGGCACGCGCAAGCGATGCCAGTGATCAGCTAGACCGTAGTAGCCGATGAGATCATATGAGCTTGGCGACTTGGCTCCAGCGTCCTCGGCCACCGTTTGTTTGCTCAGTACACGGCGTGCCACCAGCATGAAAGCGATGCCGGCGGCCAACACAGCGAGACCAAACGGGGTAAAGCTAAAAAAACCGAGCGAAGCGAGACCTCGCGATTTCAGGGCGTCTTCGATGATCATGTTGGGTGACGATGCAATCAGCGTCATCATCCCACTGATCAGCGCAGCGACGGACAGTGGCATGAGCATGCGTTTACTATTCAACGCAGCCTTCTTAGCGATAGTCAGAACCACCGGGATGAGCATGGCAACTATCGCAGAGGAACTCATGAAGGCGCCAACGCCACCAGCGAGCAACATGATGAGCACGACGAGGCGCGTCTCGTTGCCGCCACCCAGCTTCATCACCCCTTCACCGAGACGATGCGCGACCCCGGTATTTACCAAGCCCTCACCGACAATAAAGATCGCGGCGATCAGGATCACCGCCGGGTTGCCAAAGCCCGCCAATGCTTCGTCCGGTGTAAGCACGTGGCTCAACATCAACGCCAGCACCACGAGGATGGCCACGATGTCGACGCGGATTCGCCCCCAGCCAAACAGCGCGATGGCGCCGATTAATACGCCGAACACTATGAGAATTTGGTTCGTCACGGGTAAGCACCTCGGCGACCCAGGCAGCACGAAAGTTCAGCGCGCATTACTTCCAAGTCAATCACAATGGCTGCGGCACTCTGAGCCCGTCGCCACACCGTTTGAATTTAGATGACACAGGACGTGAGGAAGACTGCGACGGCCAAAGCAAGCGGGGGCTTGCGCCACGCATCGCCCTTAACCGGAAACTTGCGCCCTACTTCCCTGGCCATGTTCGCTCATCCCTCTGCCTTCGCATCACTCGTGGGCCGTTGGGGCGTTGCCGAGAAGACGGTACACGACACCGGTCTTAGTCGCGTTCAGCGTGATGTAGTCCTGGGCGGCGTACTGTAATGCGAGGAAGAACCGCTCAGCCCGTTTCATCGCATCGAGCGTAAGCGATTTCCTATCGCGGAAATGGATTTGGAAGGCGAACTCCCCGATGAGTGGCCTATGTTCTCCCCTGGTTCGCCAGATCGCCACGTTGGTTTTTGCTTTTAGTCCCGAACCGAGGTCGAGCAATCCGATATCTTGCAATACTTCTTCAATAATGGTGCCGTTGACCAGCGCGACCTTCTCGCGCGGCGACCGCTTCAGGCGTTCCAGCACCGGGAAGACCTTCGTGAGCGTCGTGAATTTGATTACGTCGTCGGTCCCGCCGACCTGAGAGCGCGGGAACTGCACATTGTGGGAAAAGAGGATGCGGATCCCACCAAGTCGGTCCTTGAGTGGCAGTGCCTGGCACTTAAACTTCACCCGATGGTCACCAAGGATATGCGGTCGGACATCGGTCTCAGCCGCCAGCTGGATATCCGGGTGCCTGAACTTGAAAACAATCTCAGGCTCGCCTGAAGGGAAACCGTCGGTGTAAGGAATGCGTCGGCGGAGGATAAACGCGTTGTTGTACAGCCGGAAGTCCGCGGTATCCACGAACAAAACTTCCCGAAATCTTGAGCGGCGCATTTTCGAAATTCATGGTGGAAAAGTTGACGTCACACTGATCAGCAGGCGCGCGTAGCACCTTCCCGAATTTGAATAGACTTTGGCGTGACGTGAAGCTGTTGGGTTTCAGGATCAGCTTGCATGCCAAGTATTCGACCTCGTGAAGTGGCAGGCCGTCGGCATATGTCCCTTGTTTCAAGTGCGGGACCTGTCCCGCCCACTTTGTCTGGAGCTTCACAACATCCTGCGGCGCGGGTTGTGGCTTACGTATGCTCGCTCTCTGGTCCATCGGTCTTGCCTCAGATAGCGAGAACGGAAATGCCGCGCTCGGTTTAGATGCGAAATCCGTGAAGCTTTTGATTTATAGAAATCCGCGAAGCAATTGATTTATAGCGGAATTCTCCTGATGAACCCCAGACTGGGACGCCGATAATAGCGATTGTCCGTGCTTTCCGTAAGTCCTGCCCGGGGGTGGCCGCCAGTTGCGTAGCATCCGGTCCAGGAACGGCATTCTTGAGGCGGAACCGTTTTGTTTTCCTCGGCATCTGGGCGCAGCAAGGAACGAATGCCTTTACTGTCAATGCTTGGATTTGGGGCGCGCTCGACGAGCCGATCCCGGCGAACGACAACGAGCTCATCGAAAGGGCGGCGGCATGATGGCTCGTGGCTCTGATCTCTCCGGCTCAATCGCCCGCCTGATTGCTACGGCCAGCGCCATGCGTGGTGGGAAAAGCAAATTTTTGACCGTCAATTACAAGACGTGACACGCCCCTGTGCTGCAAACGGAGGGGGCGGCGGGCATCGAGAGCCCTGCCGTGGGCCGTCGGTTTGTACTGCACACGGCGGCCATGACTTCGCCCGCCCGGCCGATGCTGGATAGGGGGAAGCATCAGACTTGGAGCGCCCCGGCTTCACGCCGGGTTTTTCGGCTGCCCGCGGCGGGGCCGGCCTGGCGGCAAATCACAATTCTTTGGCAGCAAATAGCAAGATCGGGGGCAACCGCACGCCCTAAAAAGCGACGGCCTCGACGGCAACGGGGCGGTTTGATGCGCCCAGTCTCAAGCGGCAGTCAAGTGACAAGCTGTCCTCACAAAAGGACGTTGGATAATGCCCGACGAGCCGCCGCCTACTATTGAGCCAACACGCGAACCTATCTGCGAAAAGTGCGGCGGAGCTCTAGAGCAGCTGACGCGCCTGCCGAAAGGATTTGACCATCCCACATTCGATATTTTCCGCTGCATAGGTTGCGGCGTCGTCTGCTGGATCGCGCAAAAGGACGAGTGAGGCCGCCCCGACGTCGCTCGCTGGGGCCATCTTTTGATCTAAGTCAAATGGGGAGGCATTTCGCGGAACGTTCGTGCCCAAGGCAGCAGATCAGAACTCGGGGACGTCGCGCGGCCAGTTCACGCCAGCTCGATGGTGGCGAGTTGCCAGACTGCTAGGAACATCAGGAGGAAAAGAACCGCCTCCCATCCTTCGCGATACGCGACCACCGCGAAGATGACCACTCCCAAGACAAGCGAAAACGCCTGCAGCAGTCTCCGCCGAGATGGACGGCTCGTCTCCCGCCACCTGCCAGCAATCTCAAGCAGCAGCGCCAGAGCGAATGCTAATGCAAAGAGCAGACTTAGCCAGCCTGCTTCCCGGACTCCCAGAATCACGCCCAGGATGCCGGCGCCCACCAATCCAAACAATGCAAGCGCCATACGAGCGGAGCGCGACCTGTCAAGCGCCGGCATGATGCAGGAAAACCCTTATTTTACTGGCGACCCCGGCAGGATTCGAACCTGCGACCTTCAGCTTAGAAGGCTGTTGCTCTATCCCCTGAGCTACGGGGCCGGTGGCCGGATCATATCCGCATCATATAGAGAATCGTTGGTAAAATCTCTCGGTCACGACCTCGACACGATCTGCGTCTCAAATCGGCGCCTGCGGGTGAAATTGCGCACCCCTCGGGAGGAGATCACCAATGCTTTCGCTCGTTCGCGCCGGCCTTGCCGCCGCGCTCGTGGCTGTTGCCTGCCTGGCGGCGAATGCCGCCGACAAGCCGTTCCAGGATAGCGATCTCGCCGACAGCGCGGTCGCGCTGGAAGCTAAGATCAAGGCGGATGCGGGCGCGCCGTCGAAACCGCTCGCGCAGATCCGCCGCGACGCCGACGCCGCCTTCTCGCGCAACGATTTCCGCAACGGCATGGCGCTTCTCGGGCAGATCGTAGCAGCGGCGCCGAACGACGGCGCCACCTGGCTGCGGCTCGCGCGCACCATCATGCAAATCCGGCCGTCGAGCGACGACGAGCGCAAGCTCCTGCTCGAGCGCGCCTCGAGCGCCGCCTACATCGCCTATCTGCGGGCCCCAAGCCGGTCCGAGGAAGCGGACAGCCTCGCGCTGCTCGGCAATGTCTTGAGCCAGCGCACCTCGTGGCGGCCCGCGCTCGACGCGATGCGGCTCTCGCTCGAGCTGCACGAGGCCGCCGATCTGCGCGGCCAATACGAGCGGCTGCGCGAGCAGTACGGGTTCCGCGTGCTCGACTACAGCATCGACGCGGACACCGCCTCGCCGCGCGCCTGCTTCCAGTTTTCCGAGGATCTGCCCGCGCGCGTCGACTTCTCACCCTTTGTCGCGCTCGCCGGCGCCGACAAGCCGGCGCTGTCCGCCGCCGAGAAGCAGCTTTGCGTCGAAGGTTTAAAGCACGGCGAGACCTATACGGTCACCTTGCGCACCGGCCTGCCGTCGACCGTGCATGAGACGCTGTCGCAGTCGAAGGATTTTTCCATCTACGTGCGCGACCGCAAGCCGCTCGCACGCTTTGCCAGCAATGCCTACGTGCTGCCGCGCTCGGGCCAACGCGGGATCCCCATTGTCAGCGTCAACAGCCGCGCGATTGCCGTGGAGATCCTGCGTATCGACGATCGCAACCTCGTCGGCACTCTCGGCGGCAGCGGCGAGTACGATCGCGGCGATTTCAAGCACAGCCTCAACCGCTACGAGATCGAGCAGCTGCGCCAGTCGCGCGGCGTTTCCGTCTGGAAGGGCGAGCTTGCGGTCGAATCGCCACCGCTCAACACCGACGTCACCACCGCCTTCCCGGTCGACAGTGCGCTCGGCGACCTCAAGCCCGGCGTCTACGTCATCGTGGCGCAGCCGAAGGAGCTCAAGGACACCGACAACGACTACGGCTCGCAGGCGACGCAATGGTTCGTCGTTTCCGACCTCGGCCTCACCGCGTTCAGCGGCAATGACGGGATTCACGCCTACGTCCATTCGCTGGCGACAGCGGATGCCAAGAGCGGGATCGAGCTGCGGCTCATTTCGCGCAGCAACGAGGTGTTGGCCACACGCCGCACCGACGGCAACGGGCACGCGCAATTCGAAGCGGCGCTTGCGAGCGGGGAGGGCGGCGCCGCCCCGGCGCTGCTGACCGCCGCCGATGCGCAGGGCGACTATGCCTTCCTTAGCCTCACCGGGTCGGCCTTCGATCTCAGCGATCGCGGCGTCAGCGGCCGCGCCGCCTCGGCCGGCCTCGACGCCTTCGTCTATGCCGAACGGGGCGTCTATCGCACCGGGGAGACCGTCTATCTCACCGCACTCTTGCGGGACGTGCAGGGCACCGCCGCGCTCGGCGTGCCGCTGACGCTCGTCGCCGAGCGGCCGGACGGCGTCGAATACCGGCGCACGGTGGTGCCGGACCAGGGCCTGGGCGGTCACAGCCTGGTTTTGCCGGTCATAGGTTCCGCGCCGACCGGCACTTGGCACGTGCGCGCCTTCACCGACCCGAAGCGGCCGGCGGTCGGCGAGACCACGTTTCTCGTCGAGGACTACGTGCCCGACCGGATCGAGTTCGATCTCACCTCGCCAACCGGCCGCGTCTCGCCGAAGGCGCCCGCCACGGTGGACGTCGCGGGCCGCTTCCTTTACGGCGCGCCGGCAGCAGGCCTCGACCTCGAAGGCGACGTGACCGTCGCGGTGGCCAAGGAGCGCGCCGGTTTCCCCGGCTACGAGTTCGGCCTTGCCGACGAGGAGGTTTCGGCCGCCAGGCAACCGCTCGAGGACTTGCCGGCGACCGACGGCGCCGGCAAGGCGAAATTCAACGTCAGTCTCGACAAGCTGCCGGCAAGTACGCATCCGCTCGAAGCGAAGATCGCGGTGCGCATGGCCGAGGCCGGCGGCCGCGCGGTCGAGCGCACCATCACCCTGCCGGTGAGCCCGAGCGGCGCGATGATCGGCGTCAAGCCGCAGTTTTCCGGGCGCTCGCTCAGCGACGGCGCCACCGCCGCGTTCGATGTCATTGTGGTCATGCCCGATGGCACCGCGGCCGCGCGGCGCGGCCTGCACTACGAGCTGCAGCGCGTCGACACCCACTATCAGTTCTACAAGCGCGACGGCCGCTGGAACTACGAGCCGGTGAAGACGACGACGCGAGTCGCCGACGGAACGGCCGATGCCGCCGCCGACAAGCCGGCGCGCATCTCGCTGCCGGTGACGTTCGGCCGCTATCGCCTTGAAGTATCGACCGGCGAGCCCGACGGCCCGGTGACCTCGCTCGCTTTCGATGCAGGCTTCTATGTCGAGGCGAACGCCGATACGCCGGACATGCTGGAGGTGGCCCTCGATCAGAACGAGTACCGCGCCGGCGACACGATGACGGTCGCGGTCACCGCGCGCAGCGCCGGACGGCTCACGCTCAACGTCATCGGCGACCGGCTGCTGGCGAGCAACAGCGTCGAGGTCAAGCCGGGCGCCGTGCAGGTGAAGATGCCGGTCGGCCGCGACTGGGGCAGCGGCGCCTATGTGGTGGCGACGCTGCGCCGGCCGCTCGACGCGCCGGCACAGCGCATGCCCGGCCGCTCCATCGGGGTGCGTTGGTTCTCGATCGACCACGCGGCAAAGACGCTCACCCTCGATCTCAAGGCGCCGCCGCTGCTGCGGCCGAACTCGACCCTGCGCGTGCCGATAAAAGTGGGCCTTCCGGCAGGGGCGGAGGCGCGAGTGGCGGTCGCGGCCGTCGATGTCGGCATTCTCAACCTCACCAACTACAAGCCGCCGTCGCCGGACGACTACTACCTCGGCCAGCGCACCCTTTCCGCCGACATCCGCGACCTTTACGGCGACCTGATCGACGGCATGCAGGGCGCCCGCGGCCAGATTCGCAGCGGCGGCGACGCCGGCGCGGAGGCGCTGCAAGGCAATCCGCCGACCGGACCGCCGGTGGCGCTCTACTCCGGCCTCCTGAAGGTCGGCGCCGACGGCACCGCGGAGGCGAGCTTTGAGGTGCCCGCCTTCGCCGGCACGGTGCGCGTGATGGCGGTGGCGTGGAGCAAGGACAAGATCGGCCATGCCTCGGCCGACGTCGTGGTGCGCGATCCGGTGGTGCTGAGCGCGACGCTGCCGCGCTTCCTCCTGCCCGGCGACCGCTCCAGCCTTCATTTCGATCTCGACAATGTCGAAGGCGCGCCCGGCGATTACACGATCGCCGTGAACGGCACCGGCGCGCTTTCCGCGTCGGCCACCGAGAAGCTGGCGTTGCGCGCCAAGCAGCGCATGGCGGTCACCATCCCGATCACGGCCAGCGCGGCAGGCGCCGGCACCGTCGAGGTGAAGGTCACCGGGCCGGCGGCATTTGCCCTCGACCGGAGCTTCGCGCTCACGGTGCGCACGCCCGCACAGATTCTGGCGCGGCGTACGGTGAAGCCGATCGCCAAGGGCGAAAGCGTGACTTTGTCGAGCGATCTGTTCGCCGATCTCGTTCCCGGCACCGGCAGTGTCTCGGTCTCGGTCGGGTCCTTGACCGCGCTCGATGCGGCAAGCCTTCTCGCTGCGCTCGACCGTTATCCGTTCCGCTGCTCGGAGCAGACGACGAGCCGCGCCTTGCCGCTCCTCTATCTCAGCGATCTCGCCAAGGAAACCCACGTCGCGCTGCAACCGGACGCCGATCAGCGCATCCGCGACGCCATCGACATGCTGCTCACGCGGCAGGATTCCACCGGCGCCTTCGGGCTCTGGGGTGTCGGCGGCGGTGACGACGTCTGGCTCGATTCCTACGTCACCGATTTTCTCACCCGCGCGCGCGAGCGCAAGTTCGCCGTGCCCGAAACGGCGTTCCGTCTTGCGCTCGATCGCTTGCGCAACGTCGTCGGCGCGACGACGGATCCGAGCAAGAACGATGGCAGCGATCTTGCTTACGCGCTCTACGTGTTGGCGCGCAACGGCGCGGCGCCGATCGGCGATCTGCGCTATCTCGCCGACGCCAAGCTCGACGCGTTGAAGACTCCGATCGCCAAGGCTCAGGTCGCCGCTGCGCTTGCGCTCGCCGGCGACCGCACGCGGGCCGAGCGGGTATTCGCCGCCGCGCTCACCGCGCTCGGGCCGCAGCCGCTGCCTGATCTCGCCAGCCGCCTCGACTTCGGTTCGGGTTTGCGCGATGCCGCCGCGCTGGTCACGCTCGCCGCCGAGGGCGGCGCGTCCCGCGCCACGGTGCAGGCCGCCGAGCAGCGGGTCGAGGCCGCACGCGCCACTTTGCGCCCGACCTCCACGCAGGAGGACGCTTGGCTGCTGCTGGCGGCGAGCGCCATGGCCAAGGACGCCGGGAACGTGTCGCTCAATGTCGGCGGTGAGGCAATGCAACGCCCGCTCTTTCGCACCATCCGCGCGGGCGACCTCAAGGAGCCGCTGCGCATCGCCAACGCCGGAGAAGATGAAGTGAAGGCCGTCGTCACGGTCACCGGCGCGCCGCTGACGCCGGAGCCCGCGGCCGAGAAGGGCTTCAAGATCGAGCGGCTCACCTACACTCTCGACGGCGATCCGGTCGATGCGAAGACGGTCAAACAGAACACGCGGCTTGCGGTGGTGCTCCGGATCACGGAGGCACAGCCGCAATTCGGCCGCCTGGTCGTCGCCGACTATCTGCCGGCAGGGTTCGAGATCGACAATCCGCGGCTCGTGTCCTCGGGCGATACTGGAACGCTGTCGTGGATCACCAATGCGGTGGAGCCGGTTGACAGCCAGTTCCGCGACGACCGCTTCACGGCGGCGTTCCTGCGCAAGCGCGACGATCCGGCGGTCTTCACCGTCGCCTACGTGGTGCGTGCGGTCGCGCCCGGCAAATACGTGCGCCCGCAGGCAAGCGTCGAAGACATGTACTGGCCGGATCGTTTCGGCCGCACCGCGACCGAGAGCGTCGAGGTCACGGCGGTGAAATGAATCCGCTTGGTTACGGCGAGCCAACGGCTCCGGCCCGAAGTGGCCGGCCCGATGACAGGCTCCGCGAGGCAATCCAGCCGCGCAGGGCGCTCGCGCGGTGCCTGGATTGCTTCGTGGCTTCCCTCCTCGCCATGACCAGGTTGCATGTCGCTTTCCTCGTAGCGGCACTCTTTAGTACGGCATCGCTGGCCGGGATGGCCTGGTGGATCGCCGCGCTCGGTCCGGCGCCGGACGGGAAGACGATCGAATTTTCAACCCGCGTGTTCGACCGCGACGGGCGGCTGTTGCGGGCCTATGCCACTCCCGAGGGCCGTTGGCGGTTGCCGGCACGGATTGCCGATGTCGATCCGCGCCTTTTCGAGGTGCTGTTCGCCTACGAGGACAAGCGGTTCCGCTCCCATCCGGGCGTCGATCCGCTGGCGCTCATGCGCGCGGCGTTCCAGCTTGCAGCAAGCGGGCGCATTCTCTCGGGCGGCTCGACACTGACCATGCAGGTGGCGCGGCTGCTGGAGCCGCGCGCCGGCCGCAGCTTCCTGACGAAACTCCGCCAGATCGTGCGGGCGGTCGAGATCGAGCGCATGCTGACCAAGACGGAGGTGCTTTCGCTCTATCTCGATCTGGCGCCCTACGGCGGCAATATCGAGGGCGTGCGCGCCGCCTCGCTCGCCTATTTCGGGAAGGAGCCGCGGCGGCTTTCGCTCGGCGAGGCGGCGCTGCTCGTCGCTCTGCCGCAGGCCCCGGAGTCGAGGCGGCCGGATCGCTGGGCCGAGGCGGCGCGCACCGCGCGCAACCGCGTGCTCGACCGCTTTGCGGCGCTCGGTACCGTGCAGGCGGACGAGATCGCGCTCGCCAGGGCCGAACCGGTGCCGACCGGGCGGCACGCCATGCCCATGCTGGCGCCGCATGCGGCCAATCGCGCGGTCGCGCAAGCTGCGCCCGGAAGCGAAATCCGGCTTACCATCGACGCCGACTTGCAAAGAAATCTCGAGGAGCTGGCGCGCGAGCGCAGCCGGACGCTGGTGCAGACGCACGGTCCCGACGCCTCGCTCGCTATCCTGGTTGTCGACAATGCGACCGGCGCGGTGGCGGCGCACGTCGGCTCGCCCGACTATTTCGACGCGCGCCGCGCCGGCGAGATCGATATGACGCAGGCGTTGCGCTCGCCAGGCTCGACGCTCAAGCCGTTCATCTACGGCCTCGGCTTTGAGGACGGCTTCATCCACCCGGAGACGCTGATCGACGACCAGCCGGTCCGCTACGGCGCCTATGCTCCGCAGAATTTCGATTTCACCTTCCAGGGGACGGTCACCGTCCGCAAGGCGCTGCAACTTTCGCTCAACGTGCCGGCGCTGGCCGTGCTCGATCGGGTAGGCGCAAGCCGCCTTGCCGCGCGGCTCACGCAAGCCGGCGCCTCGCTCGTGCTCCCCGAGGGAGAGGCGCCGGGTCTAGCGATCGGTCTTGGCGGCGTCGGCATCAGGCTCGCCGATCTGGTGATGCTCTACGGAGGTATCGCGCGGCTCGGCACGGCGCTGCCGGTCAGCGAGGAAATGGATCGTCGCTCGCAGACAACCGCTCCCGAGAAGGGGGAGGGGAAGAGATTGATGGAACCTGTTGCCGCCTGGTACGTGGCGAGCACGCTGATCGGCACGCCGCCGCCGGAGAACGGCGCGCCTGGCCGCATCGCGTTCAAGACCGGCACCAGCTACGGCTACCGGGATGCCTGGTCGATCGGCTTCGACGGCAGGCGCACCATCGGCGTGTGGGTGGGACGGCCCGACGGCGCGCCGGTGCCCGGCCTCGTCGGACGCAGCGCGGCGGCGCCGATCCTGTTCGACGCCTTCGCCCGCGTGGGTGCTCCGCCGGTTCCGCTGCCGCGCGCCCCGGAAGGGGCGCTCGTGACCACCACCGCCAGGCTGCCGCCACCCCTCAAGCGCTTTTCGCCCGGCGGCCCGCTGGGCGATGACGCGCAGGCGAGGCTGCATATCCTGTTCCCGCCGGACGGCGCCCGCCTCGAGCTTTCGCGGAGTGAAGGCAAGCCCGATCCGGTTCCCCTCAAAATCACCGGCGCCGTCGCCCCGGTCACCGTTCTGGTCAACGGCGCGCCAGTTCCGCCGCAACCGCGCGGGCCGCTCTTTTTTTCGCTCGACGGTGCAGGCTTCGCCCGCGTCACGGTCATCGATGGCTCCGGCGCCGCGGACAGCGTAGTCGTGCGCGCCGAGGAAAGCGCTTCGGCTGCGGCGTCGCAGCCGGCGGCGCGCGCCGCCTGTGCGGCGACGCCTTGCGGCCGCCTCTGAGCCGGTCCTTCCCCGCCGGGGGCGGTTTCACTATGGTCGGCGCGCACTTGTCGGCACCGGAAAAGACATGAGCATAGGCGGCAGCGCGGCGTCGTGGACGTTGTGGCCGGCGAACAGCCTTGCAGCGATCTTCGACTTTGCGGCGAGTTCAAACCGGCGGGCGCTCGCCGTGCTCGCGATCGTTTCCCTGATCGCCTTCGTGCCCGGAATCTTCCAGATCCCGCCCGTCGACCGCGACGAGGCGCGCTTCGCGCAAGCCACCAAACAGATGATCGAGACGGGCGACTACGTCGACATCCGTTTCCAGGATGAGGTGCGTTACAAGAAACCGGTCGGCATCTACTGGCTGCAGGCGGCGGTGGTGAAGACCGCGGAAGCCGTCGGCGTTCCCCGCGCCCGCACGCGCATCTGGCTTTACCGCATGCCGTCGCTCGCCGGCGCAGTGGGCGCGGTGCTGGCGACCTACTGGTGCGCGCTTGCCTTTGTCGGCCGCCGGGGGGCGGCGCTCGCGGCGCTGATGATGCTGGGCTCGACCATGCTGGGCGTGGAAGCGCGGCTCGCCAAGACCGACGCGATGCTGCTCCTCGCTGTCGTCGCCGCCATGGGGGCCATGGCGCGCGTCTACCTGTTTCCTGGCGGTGCGCGGTCGCCACCGCGGGAGTGGGCACTTGTTGCGGTGTTCTGGACGGCGCTGGCGGTGGGAATTCTACTCAAGGGGCCACTGATCGTCATGATCGTCGGCCTTGCCGCGGCGGCGCTCTCGATCTTCGATCGTTCCGCGCGCTGGCTTTTGGCGTTGCGTCCGCTTCCCGGAATTGTCTGGCTCCTTGTTCTCGTGTTGCCCTGGTTCGTCGCGATCTATGCCCGTGTCGGCGGCGCGTTCCTCGCTAACTCCGTAGGCCACGACCTCCTCGATAAGGTTGCCGGCTCGCAGGAAAGTCACGGTGCGCCGCCGGGCTTCTACTTCGTGCTGTTCTTCGCGACCTTCTTTCCGGCCTCGATCCTCGCCGGATTGGCGGCGCCGGCGGTATGGGCGGTGCGCCGCGAACCCGCCGCCCGCTTCCTCCTGGCTTGGCTGCTGCCGTCTTGGATCGTGTTCGAATTGATCCCGACCAAGTTGCCGCATTACGTGCTGCCGCTCTACCCGGCCGTCGCCATTCTTATCGCCGGGGCGGTCGAGACCAAGGTGCTGTCGCAGCGGTCGTGGCAGGTGCGCGGAGTGATGTGGTGGTTCCTGGCGCCGATCATCGCGGGTATCGCTGCTATCATCGCCGCAATCGTGATCGACCGCAGTCTCGTCCTTGCGGCCTGGCCGCTGTTCGGGATCGCTGTCGCCTGCGGGCTGCTGGCCTGGCAGTTGTACGCGGACGACGGCGCGGAGCGCGCCCTCACGCGCGCCGCGGCCGGTTGGGTGCTGGTCGCCATCGCCATCTATGGCTTGGTCGTGCCGGCGCTCGGCCCGCTCTTCCCGAGCGTGGCACTCGAGCGGGTGCTGCGCCGATCGGGCTGTGCGCATCCGCTCGCCGCCAGCGCCGGCTACGACGAGCCTAGCCTGGTCTTTCTCGCCGGCACGGCGACGCGCTTGACCGATCCTTCCGGCGCCGCCGACTTCCTGCGCGAAGGCGGCTGCCGCTTCGCTTTCGTCGCCGCGCGCCAGGAGCGCGCTTTCGCGCTGCGCGCGGAAGCGATCGGGCTGCGCTATGACCGCGGGCCGCGTGTCGATGCCTTCAATGTTACCCATGGCCAGTCGATCACCATCGCCGTCTTCCGGTCGGTCCAGGATGTGCCGTGACGCGGGTGAATTCTGCCCAGGTAAAGTCGGAAGGGACGAAGCAGGGCGCAGCAGCGCTTCCATCGCGCATCGTGGCGAATTTTGCCCTTGCGGTCGTCGCGCTTGCGCGCCCACCGCGGGCAAAGCTGCCGGCGCCGCCGCGGCGCGCGGTCGCCGCGGTTCTTCTCCTCACCTGTATGGCGATCATCGCGTCGATGTTTCTGCTCGACCGCACCGCGAGCGACTGGGCGCGGCATTTGCCGGGCTGGTTCATCGAGGCGTTCGAACGGATCACCGATTTCGGCCTTTCGGGCTGGTTTCTCTATCCGCTCGGCGTCATCCTTCTCGGTCTCGCGGCGGTCGCGTCGCCCGCCTCGCCCCGCCTTGCGCAAGGGGTGTTCGCGGCACTCGGCGCCCGCTTCGGCTTTCTCTTCGTGGCGATTGCCGCCCCCGGCCTGTTCACGACCATTGTCAAACGCCTGATCGGCCGCGCGCGCCCCTATGTCGGCGGCTATGACAATCCGTTCTTGTACAAGCCGTTCATCTGGCAGCCGGCCTACGCCAGCATGCCCTCGGGGCACGCGACAAGCGCGGCGGCGGCCGCGGTGGCGATCGGCGCCGTCTGGCCGCGCGCGCGCCCGCTCATGTGGCTCTACGCGCTGACGATCATGTTCAGCCGCGTCGTCGTCGTGGCCCATCACCCGAGCGACGTGCTCGCCGGCGCGCTGGTCGGTGCGGTCGGTGTGCTGCTGTTGCGCCGCGTCTTTGCCGCGCGGCGGCTTGCGTTTTCGCCGCGCGATCTGCGGCCGTATCCGTGGCCCTCGTGGCGGCGCCTCAAGGCCGCCGCCCGCCGCCGCGGCGCAAGCGCGCCGGCACCGCCGACGGCCGATTGAACCGGCCTTGGTCACACTCTAGAAGCTTGCGACATGCTGCAGAGGAACGACTCTGGTCCTGCCGTTTCGGTTGTCGTGCCGGTGCGGAACGAGGCCGGCAATGTCGCGCCGCTCGTCGCCGAGATCGCCGCTGCGCTCGCGGGCCGCGTCTTCGAGATCCTCTATGTCAACGACGGTTCCCGGGACGGGACGGAACAGGAATTGCGGGGCTTGATGACGCTGCGTCCCTGGCTGCGGCAGCTTCGCCATGCGCAGTCCTGCGGCCAATCGGCCGCCGTGCGCAGCGGGGTTATCGCGGCGCGCGCGGCCGTCGTCGTCACCCTCGACGGTGACGGCCAGAACGACCCGGCCTTCATTCCTGCCCTTCTCGCCGCGCTGGAGCAAGGCGCGCCGCAAATCGGTCTCGTCGCCGGCCAGCGCGTCGGCCGCAAGGCAACCGGCTTCAAGCGATGGCAATCACGCACCGCCAACGCCGTGCGTGACGCGGTGCTCAAGGACGGCACGCGCGACACCGGCTGCGGCCTAAAGGCGTTTCGCCGTGATTTGTTCCTGGCGCTGCCTTATTTCGACGGGCTGCACCGCTTTCTGCCGGCCCTGGTCCGGCGCGAAGGATATGACGTCGGCTATGTCGACGTCGTTGACCGGCCCAGGCGGCACGGTACGTCGAACTACGGTTTGTGGGATCGTCTGTGGGTCGGCATTCTCGATCTTGCCGGGGTCTGGTGGCTGATCCGGCGCCGCAGGCGTGTTCCCGAATGTGAGGAGGTCACCCTTGCTCGTTGATCTGTCGCGCGAAGTCGGCGCCTACCTGCAGGATGTCTTTATCACCCGGCTCGATTGGTGGGTGCTGCTCGGCTTCATCGCCCAAGGCATGTTCACGATGCGCTTTCTGGTGCAGTGGATTGCCACCGAACGCGCCGGCCACAGCGTCATCCCGCTGGGGTTCTGGATTTTTTCGATCGCCGGCGGGCTGCTGCTGCTCGTCTATGCGCTCTACCGCAAGGATCCGGTGTTCATCGCCGGCCAGGCGTTTGGGGTGTTCGTCTACCTGCGCAACCTGCATTTCGTCATGCGCGACCGCAAGGCGGCGGCGACGGCTGCGTAGCGGGATCGCGACAAGGTTTGTAGCGGCACTGCGCGTCTATTCGTCGGCGTTGGCAGCAAGCGCGGCAAAGCCGCGTTCGAGGTCGGCGATGAGGTCCTCGACCGCTTCGAGACCGATGTGGAAGCGCACCGTCGGGCCGCCCGGCTCCCACCGCGTTGCGGTACGCGCCGGCGCGCAGTTGAAAGGCGTCGCCAGGCTCTCATAGCCGCCCCAGGAGGGGCCGATGCCGAACAGTTCGAGCGTATCGAGAAAGGCGTAGACCGCCTTCTGCCGCACCGGCTTGAGCACGACGCTGAACAATCCAGATGCCCCGGTAAAATCGCGCTTCCACAGCGCGTGGCCGGGATGACTGGCCATGGCCGGATGCAGCAGGCGCATGACCTCGGGGCGCTGCTCCAGCCAGCGCGCAACGGCGAGTCCGGACTCATAGTGGCGGTCGAGGCGCACGGCGAGCGTGCGCAAGCCGCGCATGCCGAGATAGACGTCGTCGGGGCCGACGCACCACCCGTTCAGCCCCACCATGTTTTTGAGGTCCTTGACCGTCCTGCCGTTGGCCGAAACCGTGCCCAGCATTACGTCGGAATGGCCGCCGATATATTTGGTGCCGGCCTGGATGGCGAGATCGACGCCGTGGTCGAACGGACGGAAGTAGATCGGGCTCGCCCAGGTGTTGTCCATGAGCACGAGCGCGCCCCGCGCGTGAGCCGCGCCGGCGATGGCGGCGACGTCCTGCATTTCGAAGCTCAGCGAGCCCGGCGATTCCAGATAGACGGCGCGCGTGTTCTCCTGCATCAACGCGGCGACAGCGGCCCCGGCGAGCGGATCGTAGTAGGTGGTGGTGACGCCGAGCCGGGTGAGGATTTGGTCGCAAAACGTGCGCGTCGGCCCATAGACGCTGTCGGTGACGAGGACGTGGTCGCCGGCATGCACGACCGACAGCAACGCAGCCGAGATCGCCGCAAGCCCGGACGGCAACAGCGCCACGCCGGCGCATTGCGGGCCTTCGAGCTCCTGCAGTGCGAGTTCGAGCGCCTCGGTCGTCGGCGTCCCGCGGCGCCCGTATTGATAGCGCGAACGGTGGGCGACATAGTCCGCCGCGGAGCGGTAGAGAACGGTCGAGGCGTGATAGACCGGCGGATTGACGAAGCCGTGAAAGGACGCCGGGTCGCGGCCGCCGGTGACCACGCGGGTACCTGGGCGCCGCGGCGGGCGGTCGTCGTTGTTGCTGTCGTTCATGCTCCTGTCTCTCGCAAGCGTCGCGACAGGCGTGACGCGCCACCGAGGGCGTCATTACAAGTGCGCCATTACAGCCACTAGATGTGGGCCATTACTTCGGCATCGCCGCGCTGCGTCAACCCCTTGACCTTGCAGCGCGATCGTTCTCAGATGGCAGGCGGGCAGGGAACTGCAATGAGCGCGCCCTAGACCGGGCTTTGGCGCGCGGCCGCCTATCCTGAAAGGCTTGAATCATGAAACGCCTCGCGACGGCACTTGCGTTTGCTACCGTGCTTGCATTCGGCATGCAGGCGGCATCCGCGCAGACGCTGACCACGATCAAGAACCGCGGCGAGCTCATTTGCGGCGCCAATGGAACGCTTGCCGGCTTCGGCCTGCCCGACCCGCAGGGCAATTGGACGGGCTTCGACGTCGACTTCTGCCGGGCCATAGCGGCGGCGATCTTCAATGACCCGACCAAGGTCAAGTTCGTGCCGCTGACCGCCAAGGACCGCTTTACCGCCCTGCAGTCGGGCGAGATCGATGTGTTGTCGCGCAATACCACCTGGACGCTCTCGCGCGATACCTCGCTCGGGCTCGATTTCGTCGCCGTCACCTATTACGACGGCCAGGGCTTCATGGTGCGCAGGGCGCTGAAGGTGAACTCGGCGCTGGAGCTCAACGGAGCCGCCGTCTGCGTGCAGCAGGGCACCACCTCCGAGCTCAACCTCGCCGACTACTTTCGCGCCAACCAGATGCAGCTCAAGACCGTGACCTTCGCCACCGGCGACGAGGCGCGCAAGGCCTACGAGTCCGGACGCTGCGATGCCTACACCACCGATTCGTCGGGCCTCTACGGCGAACGGCAGAAGCTCGCCGTACCGGGCGACCACATCGTGTTGCCGGAAATCATCTCCAAGGAGCCGCTCACCCCGGCGGTCCGCCATGGCGACAGTCAGTGGACGGACATTGTGCGCTGGACGCATTTCGCCATGGTTGACGCCGAGGAGCTCGGCGTGACCAAGGCCAACGTCGACGAGAAATTGAAATCCGACGATCCGGAGACCCGGCGGATGCTCGGCGCCGAGGGTCAATACGGCGAGGCGCTCGGGCTCACCAACGACTGGGTCTATCGCATCGTCAAGCACGTCGGCAATTACGGCGAAGTTTTCGAACGCAACATCGGCCAGGGTTCGCCGCTGAAGATCGTGCGCGGTCTCAACGCGCTGTGGACCAAGGGCGGCCTGCAATACGGGCCGCCGTTCCGCTGAGCCTGCTCCTTGTGCGTCCGTCCTTGCCGCGGGCCCGTCGATGGCCGATGAAGCGCAAACCGGGGCGCGGTATCGGCGTCGCATCGCCAGCATCGCGGTCCAGGTCGGCCTCATCGTTCTGATCGGCGGCCTCGTCTACGCGGCCGCGTACAACGCGGCGCACAATCTCGCGCGCGCTCACATCGCCTCCGGCTTCGGCTTCTGGAACAACACCGCCGGCTTCGACATCAGCCAGACGCTGATTCCCTATTCTGCGGCCGCCTCGACCTTCGGACGTGCGTTCTGGGTCGGCCTCCTCAATACGCTGCTGGTGGCCGCGATCGGCATCGTGCTCGCGACCGTGCTCGGCTTTGCCGTCGGGATTGCGCGCTTGTCGCGCAACTGGCTCGTGGCGCGGCTTGCGGCCGGTTATGTCGAGGTGATCCGCAACGTGCCGCTGCTGCTGCAGCTATTGTTCTGGTACAACGCGGTGTTGAAATCGCTGCCGGAAGTCCAGGGCAGCGTCGCGCTGCCGGGAGGCGGTTTTCTCAACAATCGCGGTCTGTTCCTGCCCCGGCCAGAATTCGCTTCCGGCTTTTCCGCCGTGCTCGCCGCGTTCCTCGCCGGCGTATTCGCCGTCATCGTCCTGCGCCTATGGGCGCGCCGCCGCCAGGAACGCACCGGCGCGGAAATCCACATGTTCTGGCCGGCATTGGCGCTGCTGTGCGCACTGCCGATCATCGCCGCCGCCGTGACCGGCGCTCCGCTCACCTTCAGCCCGCTGCACATGGGGCGCTTCAACGTGCGCGGCGGCATTGAAATCCTGCCTGAATTCGCGGCGCTCACGCTGGCGCTCACCACCTATACCGCGGCCTTTATCGCCGAAGTCGTGCGCGCCGGCGTGCTGTCCGTGTCCGCCGGTCAGACCGAGGCGGCGCAGGCTCTCGGCCTGCGCTCCGGCGCGACGCTGCGGCTCGTCATCGTGCCGCAGGCGATGCGCGTCATCATTCCGCCGCTGACCAGCCAGTATCTCAATCTGATCAAAAACTCCTCGCTCGCCGTCGCCATCGGCTACCCCGACCTCGTGCAGGTCTTTGCCGGCACGGTGCTCAACATCACCGGCCAGGCGGTCGAGGTCGTCGCGATCACCATGGCTGTGTATCTCGCCATCAGCCTGTTCGCGTCGGCGCTCATGAACCTGTACGCCCGTACCACCTCGGTGGTGGAGCATTGACGGCGATGGCGGCGGTGAGCGACGAACCGTTCGCCTATGTGCGCCGCCTCCCGGCGGAAAGGCTGCCGCCGCCGCTCGCCGCCACCGGCGCCTTAGGCTGGCTTCGCGCCAACCTCTTCTCGTCGCCGGCGAACATCGCGCTCACGCTTCTCTGCGTGCTGTTTATCGCCTGGGCCATCCCGCCCCTGGTCCGGTTTTTTCTCATCGATGCGGTCTGGTCCGGAGCCGACCGCGAGGCGTGCCTCGCCACGCCCGAGCACCCCGCCGTCGGCGCCTGCTGGGCGTTTGTACGGGTGTGGTTCTCCTATTTCGTCTACGGCTTCTACCCGGCCGGCCAGCGCTGGCGGGTCGATCTGTTTTTCATCGCGCTCGCATTCGGCATCGTCTGGCTGCTGCGGCTTTCGGCGCCGCGGCGCGATCTCGGAGCGTTGTATTTCTTCGTCGTGCTGCCGGTTCTCTCCTTCGTGCTGCTGCACGGCGCGCCGCCGATCGGGCTCGCGGTGGTGCCGACGGCGCTGTGGGGCGGCATGCTCGTCACCGTGATCGTGGCGACGGTCGGCATCGTGTTCTCGCTTCCCCTCGGCATCCTCCTGGCGCTGGGGCGCCGATCCGACCTGCCGGTGGTCAGGCTGCTGTCGGTGATCTTCATCGAGTTTGTCCGCGGCGTGCCGCTGATCACCGTGCTGTTCATGGCGAGCGTGATGCTGCCGCTGTTCGTCCCCGACCGTCTGGCGCCGGACAAGCTGGTGCGTGCGCTGGTCGGCGTAGCGATGTTCGCCTCGGCGTACATGGCGGAGGTGGTGCGCGGCGGGCTCGCCGCGGTGCCGCGCGGCCAATACGAAGCGGCGCGCGCGCTTGGCTTCACCTACTGGCGCATGACCGGGCTCGTGATCCTGCCGCAGGCGCTGCGCGTGACCTTGCCCAACATCGTCAACACCTTCATCGGCCTGTTCAAGGATACGACGCTCGTCTTCGTCGTCGGCATCTTCGATTTCCTGCGCACGATCGAGGCGGCGCGCGCCGACCCGCATTGGGGGGCCCCGACCACGCCCATCACCGGCTATGCCTTCGCCGCGCTCTTCTACTTCGTCTGCTGCTATGGCATGTCGCGCTACGCGCGAAGCGTTGAGGCGCGCCTGGCGCGCGCCGGGCGGCGGTGAAGGCTGGCGATGGCACAGGGTCGGGACGATGTGGGCGCGCCGGCGCCGCCGGCCGAGGTGGCGGTCGAAGTTCTCGGCCTGCACAAGTGGTATGGCGATTTCCACGTGCTGCGCGACATCAACCTGAAGGTCGCGCGCGGGGAGCGCATTGTCATCTGCGGGCCCTCCGGCGGCGGCAAGTCCACGCTGCTGCGCTGCATCAATCGCCTGGAGGACTGGCAGCGCGGGCGCATCATCGTTGACGGCATCGAACTCACCGAGGACCCCAAGCGCATTCTCGCGGTGCGCCGCGACGTCGGCATGGTGTTTCAGCAGTTCAATCTGTTCCCGCACCTGACCGTGCTCGAGAACTGCACGCTGGCGCCGCTCTGGGTGCGGCACATGCCGCGGCGCGAGGCCGAGGCGCTGGCCATGAAATATCTCGAACGCGTGAAGATACCCGGCCAGGCGAGCAAATATCCGGCGCGGCTGTCCGGCGGCCAGCAGCAGCGCGTGGCTATCGCCCGTGCGCTGTGCATGAATCCGAACATCATGTTGTTCGACGAGCCGACCTCGGCGCTCGACCCGGAGATGGTGAAGGAGGTGCTCGACACCATGGTCGAGCTGGCGACCGACGGCATCACCATGCTCGTGGTCTCCCACGAAATGGGTTTTGCGCGGCAGGTCGCCGACCGCATGATCTTCATGGATGAAGGGCAGATCGTCGAGATCAACGCGCCGCAGAGCTTCTTCGATCACCCGCAGCACGAGCGCACGCGGCTGTTCCTTCAGCAAATCCTGCATTGAGCGCGTGGCGCGCCGTCAACGCGAGCGCCGAGCAGCAATAGTCGCCGCGCGAAGATTACCGCGTTGTAATGCGCCATCGCCAATCTGACAAAAGTTTAACTTGTCTGCCGGTCAGCGCAGCTTTCTACTTCGTCACCCTGAAAGAGATGCGGAGGACGACATGCTTAAGCCTGTGGTTGCCGCGGCGGTGCTGGCGATAGCCGGCTCTTCGTTTGTGTATGCGCAGCAGCGCTCCGGCGAACCGGATTTCGACGGCGGCCCGCGTTCTTGGCAGCATCCGCTGCCGAGCGTCGGTGACGTCCGCGCGTTCGCCGATGCGCGCATCGCGGCGCTCAAGGCCGGACTGCAGCTCACGCCCGAGCAGGAGAAGAACTGGGGGCCGTTCGAGCAGGCCTTGCGCGATCTGGTGAAGCTCAGGATCGATCGCATCCAGGCGCGCGAAACTGGCGAGCAGCCGCCTCCTGCCAATTTCTTCGATCGACTGCAGCGCCGCGCCGATGCCATGGCGCAGTTCGGCGGTGCGCTCAAACACGTCGCCGAGGCGGGCGGCCCGCTCTATCAGAGCCTCGACGATGCGCAGAAACACCGGTTCAAGATTCTTGCCCGTATGGTGCGACCGCACAACATGGCTGGCGGCTGGTGGTGGAGAGGCGAGCCAGATGGCGATGATCACGGCCGCGGCGGTAATTTCGAGCGCCACGGCGAGGGGCCGGACGGGATGATGTCACCCGACGGGGACGAAGGCGGATCGCACCGCATGATGGGCCGCAGCGGGCCGGATGGCGGCCGGCACGGGATGACGACGGACGGCGAGCGGGACGAAGACAGCTCCGATCTTTAGTTCGCCGCGTTTGTTTGGCGCTTGCTGATGTCCTCCCCACAGCAGGCGCAAGCGGAGGCCGCAGGACCAGCGCCTGCGGCTTTCGCCTTTGGGGAAGATGGGGAGCGCGGGGCCGAGTCGCTCGCGGCCGACCGGAAATCAGCGCGCCAACGGTCCGTTGGCCTTCTTCCAGGCGTTGACGCCGCCCTCGATGTGGCAAGCGGTCTTGAGCCCCGCATCCTGCGCCGCCTGCACCGCCATCGCCGAACGCTCGCCGTAGGCGCAGTAGAACACGATGCGCTTGCCGGTGGCCTCGGCCAGTTCGTGCAGCATGCCGCCGGCGCTGATGTTCTCCGCCAAATCCGGGTAGGGCGCATGCAGCGAGCCGGGGATGACGCCGTGCTTCTCGCGTTCGTTCTTCTCGCGCAGATCGATGAGCGCCACGTCGTTGCGGCCGCGCATCGCCATCGCCTCGGCCGCCGACAACGCCCAGCCCTTGCGCGCAATCTCCTCCTGGCGCAGGCCGACACGCATGTTGGCCGGCACCGCCACGTCCATCATCTTCGGATTGGGAAGTTTCAGATTGTTCATCAGGTCGACGTACTCGTCGATCGACTTGACTTCTGAGCCGCGGGTTGAAATTCTTTTCCTCGCCGATGGTCGAGACACTCTCGCCCTTGTAGTCGTGCGCGGGATAGACGAGCGTCTCGTCGGGCAGCTTCATGAGCTTGTTGAAGATGGAATCGTACTGCGCGCGCGGGTCGCCGTTCTGGAAATCGGTGCGGCCGGTGCCGCGGATCAGGAGCGTATCGCCGGTGAATACCCGGTCGGCAAGCAGGAACGAGTACGAATCGTCGGTGTGGCCCGGCGTGTAGAGCACGTCGAGACGCACGCCTTCGATGCCGACGTAGTCGCCGTCGGCGACGCGCATGGAGACGACGTCGGCCTGGGTGTGCTCGCCCATCACGGTGATGCAATGGGTGCGGTCGCGCAGCGCGCCAAGCCCGGTGACGTGATCGGCGTGCAGATGCGTGTCTACGGCCTTCACCAGCCTGAGATCGAGCTCGCGCACGAGCTGCAGATAGCGCTCGACGCGCTCCAGGACCGGATCGATGATCAACGCTTCTCCGCCGCGTCTGCTGGCGAGGAGATAGGTGTAGGTGCCGGACGTGCTGTCGAAGAGCTGGCGGAAGATCATGCGCGCCTCCTCATGCGCCCGCGCCGCCCGCAGTGCGGCGGCAGCGAAGATCGCACCGAGCGTTACGCGGTTGACGCTGTCTTGCAGCCTTCCGGCTTGAAGACCCGCTGGCTCGATGGCGGAAACTTCGCGAGCTTCGCCGCCGGACGGATCGGCCGGCGCACCAATTCGCCGCCGCAATTCGGACAGCGTCCCTTGAGCAGGCCGTCGGCGCAATCGCGGCAGAACGTGCACTCGAACGAGCAGATAACGGCGTTATGCGAATCGGGGGGCAGATCCCGGTCGCAACATTCGCAACTCGGCCTGAGCGCGAGCATGGTCGTCTCCCGGGCGCTGGCGGGTGTTAAGAAAACAGGTATTCGATGCCGGCGGTCGCTCGAATCCGTAGTGCGGCAATAGGACAGCCTAGGGGAGGCTGCGCGCCCGGGCAAGTCGCGCGGCGCAGCCCGGAATCAAAGGCGATGCCGTGTCGCTGCGCGGACTTGGCCGGCTTCACACATTTGAAACCAAATGCGGCTGGTCGAACAGCGGCAGGCTGCCGCTCTCATGCGCCAAAAGCCAGCGCTTGCGCTCGATCCCGCCGCCATAGCCGGTGAGCGAGGCGTCCGCGCCGATCACCCGATGGCAGGGGACGACGATCGCGATCGGGTTCGCGCCGTTGGCGAGGCCGACCGCGCGCACCGCTTTGGGTCGGCCGATCTCGGCTGCCAGCGCGCCGTAGCTCATGGTACGGCCCACTGGGATCCGGCGCAGCGCCGACCAGACGGCGCGCTGAAACGGGGTGCCGCCGGCCGCCGTCGGCAGGGCGGTGATCGCGTCGAGATCGCCCGCGAAATACGCGAGCAGCGAACGCGCGGCGGCCGACCGCTTCTTGGCCTCGCGCAATTGAATAGAGCTTCCGTAGTAACGGCGCAGAAGCTCCTGCAGGCGTGGCGTGCAATCCTCCCAATCCACCGCGCGCAGACGGCCTTCGTCGTCGCTGACGACCCGCATCGGCCCCGTCGGCGTCTCGATGCGTTCGAGCACGAACGTATCGGCAGTCATAGGGCACTCATCCAGCTTGGCCCGCTCGTTTTCGCATTGTCGCGCCAGTGCGGTTGGCCGACTGGCGCTTTTCGGACTCGCTCATCGACGTCGGACGATCATGTCCGAAATCCGCTAGACGGACACGGATCGCGCGATCACATTGCCGGTATGGATCTCGATCATGACGCCTGCTACCGCGCGATCGTTCAGCGCGATGCCCGCTTTGACGGCCGCTTTTTCACCGGCGTCAAGACCACGGGCATTTATTGCCGTCCGGTGTGTCCGGCGCGCACGCCGCATTCGCACAATGTCGTGTTCTTTCCGACCGCGGCAGCAGCGCAGGAGGCCGGGTTTCGCCCCTGCCTGCGCTGTCGCCCCGAGACTGCGCCCGATCTCGGCGCGTGGCGCGGCACCTCAAACAGCGTCTCGCGCGCGCTCAATCTGATCGAACTCGGCGCCTTGGACGAAGATGACCTGGACACCCTGGCGGGCCGCCTCGGGCTCGGTGAACGGCAGCTGCGGCGCTTGTTCCGCCAGCATCTCGGAGCTTCCCCGGTGGCAGTTGCCCAGACCCGGCGCATCCTCCTCGCCAAGCAGCTCATTCATGAGACGCGACTGCCGATGGCCGAAATCGCCTTCGCCTCGGGATTTGGCAGCGTGCGCCGCTTCAACGAAACCTTCCTCGCTTTGTTCGGCCGCCCGCCGAGCGAGTTGCGGCGCGTGAGCGGCCCGGACTGCCCGGCCGGACCGCAGGGTGAGATTGTTCTGCTGCTGCGCTATCACCCGCCCTACGATTGGGCGGCGATGCTTAAGTTTCTGCGCCGCCGCGCGATTGCCGGGGTCGAATCCGTCGGCGCCGATTGCTACGCCCGAGCGGTGGAGTTGAACGGCGTGCACGGCACCGTCGCGGTGCAGCGCGGCGCCGGCAATGCGCTGCGGGCAACGGTGCGCTTTCCCAAGCTCTCGGCCTTGCCGACCATCATTGCGCGGCTGCGTCGCGTGTTCGACCTGGCGGCTGATCCGGTGGCTATCACCGCACACCTGGCGAAGGATCCGGCGCTGGCGCCTTTGGTCAAGGCGCGGCCCGGGCTGCGCGTGGCAGGCGCATGGGATGGGTTTGAGCTCGCGATCCGGGCCGTGCTCGGGCAGCAAATTACGGTTGCCGCCGCGGCGACGCTGGCGGCGCGCCTCGTCGCCGCGCACGGTCAGCGCCTTGCCACGGCCGACGCGCAGCTCACGCTTGTGTTTCCGAGCCCCGCGGCGCTCGCCTGCGCCGACCTGACATCACTCGGCATGCCGCGCAGCCGCGCGGCGGCGCTCTCGGCGGTCGCTGCGGCGGCGGTCGCCGACCCGCACCTGTTCGACGCGAATTGCGGGCTGGAGGATGCGGTGAAACGGCTGCGATCCATTCGCGGCGTGGGGGAGTGGACAGCGCAGTACATCGCCTTGCGTCAGCTGCGCGAGCCCGACGCTTTTCCGGCGGCCGACATCGGGCTGTTGCGCGCTATCGCCGGCCGTGAACGGCGCCGACCTTCCTCATCCGAACTGCTCGACCGCGCCAATGCATGGCGACCCTGGCGCGCCTACGCCGCCCAGCACCTGTGGGCTTCGGCCTGAGCGAACCGGGCGGCAGCGCGATCAGCGGCATTCATTCCACATAGATCATCTTGCGGGTCATGCCGCCGTCGACGACGAAATTGGCGCCGGTGACGAAGCCGGAGCGCTCGCGGTCGAGGAGCCAGAAGACGATCTCGGCGATGTCCTGCGGCTTGCCGACGCGGCCGGCAGGGTGCTGCGCATGATCCTTGCGGCGCAGTGCGCCTTGATCCTTTGTCTCGATCCAGCCGGGACTGACGCAGTTGACGCGGATATCCGGTCCGAGGCTGACCGCGAGCGCGTGAGTGAGCGCGACGATACCGCCCTTCGAGGCCGAATAGGATTCGGTGTCAGGCTCCGACATCAGCGCGCGGGTCGATGCGATGGTGACGATCGAGCCGTGCGCCTTGCGCAGCGGCTTCTCGGCCGCGCGCGCGAGCAGAAATGTCGCGGTCAGGTTGGTGTCGAGCACACGATGCCATTCGGCCAGCGTCAGCCGGCGCAGCGGCTTGCGGATCATGATGCCGGCATTGGAGACGAGTGCGTCGAGCCCTCCGAAACGCTCGAGAATGGCGGCGACCACGCGCGGCGCCGTTTCCTCGATGCCGACGTCGCCTTCGATGAGCGCCACGTGGCGCATACCGCGCGGAAAGGCGCGATGCAGCCCGCTCTCGGGCAGATCGAGGACGCCGACCCGCCAACTGTTGCCGGTGAGGTGGCGTACGATAGCTTGCCCTATGCCGTTCGCGCCTCCGGTCACCAGGGCGACGGGATGCGCACGCGCCGGCATGACGCACTAGCCGCGTTCGACGGGAAGATCGGGGCGCGAACCCCATTCCGCCCAGGAGCCGTCGTAGAGGCCCTTGGCTTGCTTGCCGATCGCGTCAAGCGCGAACGTCAGGATCGCAGCGGTCACGCCGGAGCCGCACGAGGTGATGATCGGCTTGTCGAGATCGACTCCGGCCTCCTTGAACGCGCTCGCAATGCGTTCGCGCGCGACGAGGCGGCCGTTCTCGAGCAAGCCGCTGTAGGGCACGCTGAATGAGCCAGGCATGTGGCCTGAACGCAGCCCCGGCCGTGGTTCGGCGGCCTTGCCGCTGAAGCGTTCGGCTGGGCGGGCATCGACGATCTGGGCGCTGTCGTCGGTCAACGCCATGCGCACGTCGGCCAGCATCGCGACCGCGCCGACATTCATCTCGGCCTGGAATTTCTTCGCTGGCCGGGCGGCGTCGCCGTTCTCCAGCGGCCGGCCCTCTGCTTTCCACTTCGGCAGCCCGCCGTCGAGGATGAAAACGTCTTTGGCGCCGAAGATGCGGAACGTCCACCACACCCGCGCGGCGGAATAGAGCCCGGCGCTGTCGTAGACGACGATCGTGTCGGTCTCGCTGATGCCGAGCGCGCCTGCGGCCACGCCGATTTGAGCCGGGCCGGGGAGCATGTGCGGCAGCTCGGTGGAATGATCGCTGATCGCGTTGATGTCGAAGAACACGGCGCCGGGAATGTGGCCTTGCCGATAATCGGCATGAGCGTCGCCTTGCTTTCCGGGCGGGACCGAAGAGGCGTCAACGACCGAAAGGTTGCGGTCGCGCAGATGGTCGGCGAGCCACGCTGTGGATACCAGCCAGCGGCTCGGCAGCGGCGGGGCAGGGGAGTCGTCGGTTCTCAGCATGCGGTTCTTGACCTAAGCATCAACGCCGACGCGGCTGTTATGTTCGCACGTACGGCACCTCGATCCGCGACCGGCGTTCGAGCCAGGGCGGAACCGGGAGCTTCTTCTCACGCAGAAACTCCGGATTGAAAAGCTTCGACTGATAGCGCGTGCCGCAATCGGCCAATATAGTGACGATCGTGTGCCCCGGGCCGAGCTCGTTGGCCAGGCGCAAGGCCCCAGCGATGTTGATGCCTGACGAGCCGCCGAGGCAGAGGCCTTCGTGCTCGAGCAGATCGAAGATGATCGGCACCGCCTCCTCGTCGGGAATCTGGTAGGCGACGTCGATCGGCGCGTTCTCGATATTCTTGGTGATACGGCCCTGCCCGATGCCTTCGGTGATCGAGGAGCCCTCGGACTTGAGCGTGCCGGTCGTGTAGTAGCTGTAGAGTGCCGCGCCCATCGGGTCGGCGAGAGCGATGCGGACCGCGCTGTTGCGCTCCTTGAGCGCGATGGCGACCCCCGCGAGCGTGCCGCCGGTGCCGACGGCACAGCTAAAGCCGTCGATCTTGCCGTCGGTTTGACGCCAGATTTCCGGCCCGGTCGTCTCGAGGTGGCCCTGCCGATTGGCGAGGTTGTCGAACTGGTTCGCCCAGACCGCGCCGTTCGGTTCGGTCTTGGCCAACTGCTCGGCCAGGCGGCCAGAGACCTTCACGTAGTTGTTCGGGTTGGAGTAGGGGACGGCCGGCACTTCGACCAGTTCGGCGCCGCAGAGCCGCAGCGTGTCCTTCTTCTCCTGGCTCTGCGTGTCCGGGATGACGATCACGCTGCGAAAACCCAGAGCGTTGCCGACGAGAGCAAGTCCGATACCGGTGTTGCCGGCGGTCCCCTCGACGACAATGCCGCCGGGCTTGAGTTCGCCCCGCTTCACCGCGTCCTGGATCATGAATAATGCGGCGCGATCCTTGACCGACTGGCCCGGATTCATGAACTCGGCCTTGCCGAGTATGGTGCACCCGGTCGCCGCCGATACGCGTTCGAGCTTGATCAGCGGCGTGTTGCCGATCGCCTCGATAATTCCATTGCAGAACTGCATTCTCGCAAATCCCCGGCGGGGCGCCGACCCTAGATGACCAACCCTTTGGAAACAAGGCCGAATCAAGTGCCGCCGAGACGACGCCGAAACATTGGCGAAACCATAGAGTGGTATCACAGTACAATAGTCGCCCGCATTCACCGATTGTTTGCGGCCGCGGCAATAAGCGGGCAGTGGCGCGGTTTCAACCGTCGCTTCCCGATCTCCGGCGCACCGGTTGAGCGCGATGAATCTCGACGTCAACACACTGTTCCTTGTCACCATCTACGTCGAGGCGATCCTCGGATTGCTGCTGCTGTTCGCGTGGGTGCAGAACACCGCGATCACCGCAGTGGCGTGGTGGGGCTTCGCGCATCTGCTGCGCGCCGGCTCAATCATGCTGTTCGGCCTGTACGGCTCCGCGCCCGATCTGATCTCCATCGACCTCGCCAACAGCCTGCTGTTCACCGCCTTCGCCGTGACCTGGACCGGCGCGCGCGTCTTCGACCATCACAGGCCGCTGCCGATCCTGCTGTTCGGCGGCGCCGCGCTCTGGCTCGTCGCTTGCCGGCTGCCGATCGTTGAAAATGCCTGGGACGTGCGCGTGCTGCTCAGCTGCGGCATCATCGCCGCCTACACCTGGGCCACCGCCTATGAGTTCTGGCGGGGACGGAGCGAGCCGCTGGTGTCGCGCTGGCCTGCGATCTTCATGCTGTTCGCCGACGGCTCGCTTTATCTGCTGCGCACGCCGCTCGGCGCGATGCTGCCCTGGTTGCCGACCGCGAACCAGGTGTTCGAGAGCGTGTGGATGACCGTGCTGAGCTTCGAGGCGCTGCTGTTCACTATCGCAATCGCGTTCATCCTGCTGGCGATGGCGAAGGAGCGCACCGAGTACCGCCACAAGACCGCGGCCCTCATCGATCCCCTGACCGGCATCGCCAACCGCCGCGCCTTCCTTGAGGACGGCGAAGCCCAGCTCAAGCGCCAGGCAACCGATCCGCGGCCGACCGCGGTGATGCTGCTCGACCTCGACAACTTCAAATCGATCAACGACCGCTTTGGCCATGCCATCGGCGATCGTGTGCTGGGGATTTTCGCCGAGGTGGCGAGTGGCTGCCTGCGGCGCATCGACCTGTTCGGCCGCCTGGGCGGCGAGGAATTCGCCGCCGTGCTGTTCGACACCACGAGCGAGCGGGCGTTGGCCGTCGGGGAAGAGATCCGCACACGGTTTGCGGCGGCGACGCGCGAAGCCGAGGAGTGCCCGGTCGTCGCCACCGTAAGCGTCGGGATCGTGATCAGCCATGACGCCGTGCTCGATCTCTCGACGCTCTTGGCGCAGGCCGACCATGCGCTCTACCGCGCCAAGGACAACGGCCGCAACCGGGTCGAGGTCGCTTCCATCGAACTGATCCTCGACCACGCCAGGCGTGGCGCCGCCGATCTCATTGCCGCCGCCGCCGCCGTGCCGGCATCGGGGAAACCGGCAGCCAAATCCGCGGCCTGACCGGCCGTCGATCGCTCGGGCGGGTTCCCCTTACTTCGTCTCGGCGGGTGTCGGCGTCTCCGGGCCGTCGCCCACGATCAGCAAGACCGCTTCCTCGTCCTTGGCGCCGTCGAAATGTACCCCGCGCGCGTAGTGCACCACGAAACTCCCCGCCGGCATCGCAACCGTGCCGTCGGGATCGAATTTCGTGCCGGTGCCGACCCACCACGTTCCCTTGAGCACGGTGATGAAGCGGTCGTGGGGATGGAAGTGCGGCCGGCTGAAATGATTGCCCGGGGCCCACTTGACCATAACCGCATAGAATCCGGGTTTCGACGGATCGCCGACCAGGACTGCGGTCTCAATCCCGGCGGCTGGCCCAAACGGCGCCTTCCATTCGATCTGACTGGGCAGCTTGTAGGTCAAGGCGGCGGGATCGAGTTCGCCGGCACGCGGAAAACCGCAAGTCAGGACCCATACCGCGGCAGACAGCGCGATCCCGGCGAATGGCTTGCAACGCATTATGCTCTCCTCTTGCATCGGTATTTCCACATAGGTGTTTCCGTCGCCGTTTTAACAGAACAGTGACGCCGCCGCTGTTGTGTTCTAGCGAGCGGCAAGAGCTTCATGCCGGCTCCCGGCCGGCAGACATCGCTGGCAAGACATCGCTGGCAAGACATCGCTGGCAAGACATCGCTGGCAAGACTTCGCTGGCAAGACTTCGCTGCCAAGACACCGCATGATCAACCTGCACGTTCTCCTGCCGCCGTGGAGGTGCGCACCCTTGCCGTTGCCTAGCCGCCCGATCTGGTGCTGCTCGAGGGGCCTGCTCGAGCCATCGCCCGGCAATAGCGGCTCCCCGATCGATCCGATTTCCGCCACCCGCCCCCTCCGGCGAACGCAAGCCCCGCCGAGCACGCCGAACCGCGCGCGGGTTCCGCCGCGTCGCCGGATTTGGTAGGGTCGGTGCCGACAGGGTGGGACTAAGGCCACGAGGAGACAGATCATGCTTGACGTCACCAAGCGCCAAGGCGCAGCGCCGTTCGATACCGCGCGGCTCGACCGATTGATGGACGAGGCCGGCATCGATGTGCTGCTCGCCAACTCCAAGCCCAATGTGCAGTACCTCCTCGGCGGCCACCGCTCGTTCTTCTTCGACACGATGGACGCGATCGGGGTCAGCCGCTACCTGCCGATTGTCGTCTATGCCAAGGGCGCGCCGGAAAAGGCCGGCTATTTCGGCCACCGCATGGAGGGTTACCAGACCGCGCTCAAACCCTTCTGGGTCGCCGAGACCAACACCAAGAGTTCGGGCACGATCGACGTGGTGGAAGCGGCTGCCGACTATCTGCGCCGCTTGGGCAAGCCGAAGCGCGTCGGCATCGAGCTTTCGTTCCTGCCGGCCGCCTCCGCCGACGCGCTGCGCAAGGCATTTCCCGACAGCGAGTTCAAGGACGCGCTGTTCGTGCTCGAGCGCCTGCGCGCCCGCAAGACGCCGGAGGAGCTCGAAAAGCTGCGGCTCGCCTCCGACCTCGTCATCGATTCGATGCTCGCCGTTTTCGCGAGCCACGGCGTCGGTTCGACCAAGGCGGAAATGGCCGAAGCGCTGCGCCGCGAGGAGACCGCGCGCGGGCTCACTTTCGACTATTGCCTGATCGCCGCCGGATCGAGCCTCAACCGCGCTCCCTCGGAGCAGCGCTGGGAAAAGGGCGACGTGCTCTCGGTCGATTCCGGAGGCAACTACCAGGGCTATATCGGCGACCTCGCACGCATGGGCGTTGCCGGCGAGCCTGACTCGGAGCTTGTCGAGCTGTTGGCCGAGGTGGAATCGATCCAGCAGGCGGCGCGCAAGCCGATCCGCGCCGGCGTCGACGGCGGCGAGATCTACGCGGCGGCGGAAGCCGTGCTGCACAAATCGAAGCTGCACAATCACATCGACTTTCTCGCTCACGGCATGGGCCTCGTCAGCCACGAAGCGCCGCGCCTCACCAATGCCGGCCCGGTTCCCTACGACAATTACGATGCGAAAAGGCCGCTCGATGCCGGCATGGTGATTTCGGTGGAAACCACGCTGCAGCATCCGCGCCGCGGCTTCATCAAGCTCGAGGACACGGTCGCCGTTACGGCGAACGGCTATGAGGTCTATGGCGATCGCGCCCGCGGGTGGAACCGCGCCGGCGGCGGGGCTTGATCCCCGCTCCGCCCGCACAAACGAGCGGTTCGCCAAGTGAGAGCGTGACGGCGGCTCAGCCGATGCTGTGCCCGTGGCTGTAACGCCGGCGGCTGAGATCGTCGATGTCGCGCTTGAGCCGGCGCAGATAGGCAAAGTACGCTATTCCCGCACCGGCCCATGACGCGCCGGCGACGAAGAAGATCACCGGATCGGCATCGGGCCAGAATTTCCTGATGAGCCCGCAGGTTAGTCCCCATGCGATCAACACCATGATCGCTCGCGGCAACAGGTAAGCCATGATTCGTACTCCGACAATTTGCGAGAGACGATGCGCCAGCGTGGTTAAAGATCGATGAAATCCCGCCGGCGTGGCTGCAGAAACCGAGTTGGTGCCGCATTGCGGTCGCCGCGCAGCCCAGCGTTCCGCCCTCGCAGCGGCACGGTCTCAGTAAGGGCGCCGCGCAGATAGCCGGCAAACGTCAGCACAACAGGAATGCGACTCAGAGCAGGCGCCGCGGCGCCGATGAGACGCAGAAGCGCGCTCGCTTGGCCCAGATTCATCAGGAAGACCGCGAGCACGAGCTGCGAGGAGCACGTCGTGCAGGTGTGGGTCGGAGGAATGCCGGCGACCGTCGACTTTTCTACCCCGGCGTGGCAGTAACGGCAGTCGAGGCCAAACCGCCGACGTGATGGGCGTGACGGAACGGCAACCGGTCGAACGTGATTGTCTGATCAGTGACGTAGTGATGTAGTTCGATCGCATGGTCCAAGAGGCAAGGCCGGCAATGGCGAATGGACCGAGCAGCAGAGTCACCAGCGTCGCCCGTGCGGCGCTGTCGGCATACGGCCGAAAAATCTGCGGCATCGGGCATCCTCCTGACAAACCCTGATGCCGCGAGCGCGTGCAGGCGGCGCCCGCCCCGCAGCACAACCGCAGCAATTTGGAGCAAACCCCTGACCGGCGACCGAGGAATTTTGTCCCGGGCGGCGCAAAGACCACGTTCCACCGCGGGAACTGCGGCCTGATCGGCACGTTAGCCTGTTGCATTCGCGCGTAAGCACGGACTTCGAGGCGGCGGTCTTAAGCTCCTGGAGCGCTCATTGGGCGGTTTTGTCGCGGCCGCGCGTCGGTTGTCGGCCGTGAGCGCTGTCGCTCACTTGCGCGTTCAAAGTTCAAAGGTGAAACATGGAAAAGAGCAATGTCGGCGCGGAAAGTGCCAAGTCGAGCGCGTCAGTCGTGGAATCGCTGACACGAACCAAGGAGGCGATTGGCAGCGCCGCCAGCGAGGCCGTGGACTCGGCCGGATCAGACCTTGACGCGCTCGTTCGTGATCTCAACGGCCTCAAGGACACGCTCGCGACCTTCCTGTCGAAGGCCGGCAACGAAGCGATGCGATCCGCGCGCGATGTGTCCTCCGGCCTCGCCGACCAGGGCGCCAGCATGGCCGCCGCCGCTGCTGAAGGCGGCAAAAGCCTGACCGCAGAACTTGAGAGCATGGTCAGACGCAACCCGCTGACGTCCATTGCCGCCGCGTTCGTCGTCGGCATCATTCTCGGCCGGCGGGGGCGGCGACATTGACGCTCTTGCTTAATCTGCTCAAGGCCTTCGGTCTCGACATTCCTGCCCGCGTTGCCGAATTGAAGGCACGCATCGAGCAACGGGTGGAGGACGCGGCCGATCAGGCGGTGCACGTCGTGCAGGACATCGCCGTGACGGTGGCGCTCGTCTGCTGTGCCGCAATCACCGCGCTTGCCGCAATCGCGGTGGGACTGGTCGCGCTGGCGCGGTGGGTTGCAGATCTTTACGGCCCGTTCGCCGGGCTCGCCGCGGTCGGCGGCATTCTGCTTCTGGTGACAGTGATCCTTGCCGTCGTGGCGGTGAGGCGGCCGCGGTCGGCGCGGCGCGTGAAATCCCCGGCCGAGGTTCTGCAGTCGGCGGCCAAGCGGTCGGCGACCTATGCCGACGCCGCGCGGCGGTTGCACGCCGCACAAGCCGAACCTGCGCAGGCTGGTGGGCTGACGTCACCCGCCGCGTCGACGCCTCAAGGCGGCGCGGGCTCGTCGATGGGTGATTTCGGCAAGCTGATTGGCTTCCTGTTGCCGTTGCTGATCAGTGCGGCGCCGGCGAGCGGAGGCGGCCTCATGGGCACCTTGAGCGCGGCCTGGCGCTCAGGCGCGCATCGGGCGGCCGGCGAGACGTTGGAGGGCGCAGCGAAAATGGTCCGCGAAGGCGATCGCACCAACCTGCTCGCGGCAGTAGGCGCAGCGGTGTTGTTCGGCTGGCTGGTGAGCGGACGAACGTTTTCGTGGGCGTCGCGTGGAACAGACAACAGGAGCGGAACAATGGAACGGCAGAAGAATGAATTCGGTCTGGGGGCGGAAGGCGCGTCGGCTTCCGCCGGTGGCCAGATGAAGGACTGGCAGCGCAGCGGTGCGGAGGCGTTGTCGCGCGGCAAGGAAGCGGCGAGCGCGGCCGGCGCGGAGGCAGCGAGTTCGGGTGCCTCGGCGGTGCAGTCCCTGCGCAGCGAGATCAAGAATATTCAGGACATGGTGACCCGGCTCGCGGCGCAATCGGGCCGTGAGGCCGTCGATTCCGCACGCCATGCCGCTGCGGCTGCCGCCGAGCGGGTCGGCGATGTCGCCGGCGACCTCGCCCGCAGCAGCGCCGACGCCGCCGCGGCGGCGACCGACCGGGCAAAGTCGGTCGCCGGCGAGCTTGAGGGCATGGCGCGGCGCAATCCAATGGGCGTCATCGCCGGGGCGGTCGTGATCGGCGTGCTGATCGGGGTTTTCGGACGCAGAAGCTGACGTCGCCAGTCGGGGCCGCATGACCAACCAAGATACCATCCAGCCGACATTGGCCGCGCACGGCGCCGCTCGGTTGCCGGCGGTCGAGGTCGAGGACTACAACGTCGAGCTCAAGGACGAGGAAGGTTTCGTTGGCGACCGCGCCAGCAAGGGAGCCTTTCGCGAGTTCATCGAAGCCTGGCGCAAGCCGCTTCGCGAGCTCGGCGAGGATCCGTTCGGCGACGAGCCCAGCAGCGAGATCAACAAGAAGCGCCTCGATCAACTCCTGGCGGCTGGCGATTCCGAGGCGGCGGGCGTCATCCACAGCGCGATCGAAAGCTTCGCGCAAGAGCTAGCCGCCGTCACCCGGCGCTTTCTCAAGCTCAAAGAGTGGAAGCAGGTCGAGCGGCTGGTGACGGGCGGGGGCATGGCGGGAAGCCGCGTCGGCGAGCTCGCGATCGGCCGCGCCTCGGTCATTCTCAAGGCCGAGAAGGTCAAGCTTGACATCGTCACGATCCGCAACGAACCCGATCATGCCGGTCTGCTCGGCGCGGCGCATCTCGCGCCTGCCTGGATCTTCAAGGGCCACGACGCGGCGCTCGCGGCGGATATCGGCGGCACGCATATCCGCGCCGGCCTGCTGGCGCTGAACCTGAAGCGCGATCCTACTCTCGCGAAGGCGAGGGTGCTCAAGCATGAATCGTGGCGCCACGTGGACGACAAGCCGGGCCGCGACGAAGCCGTCGACAGCCTGATCCGCATGCTCAAGCGGATGGTCAAGCGCGCGGAGGAGGAGCGTTTGCACCTCGCTCCGTTCATCGGCATCGGATGTCCTGGCGTGATCATGCCCGACGGCTCGATCGAGCGCGGGGCGCAGAATCTTCCCGGGCAACTGGGAAAGCAGCCGCTTCAATCTGCCGGCGGCCTTGTACGAAGCGATACCCAGGATCGGTGACTTCGACACCGCCATCGTCATGCACAATGACGCGGTGGTGCAGGGTCTCAGCGAAGTTCCGTTCATGCAGGACGTCGAGAAATGGGCCGTGTTCACCATCGGCACCGGTCTCGGCAACGCGCTATTCACCAACAGGCATAGCGATTAGCCCGGCAATTCCGCGTCACTGGTGACGAAGCGCGCAATCGCCCTGCGCAATGCTTGCATCTTGAATTCGCATGTGGGGAGCGGAACCTCATTTGAGCGAAGGCATTGGGACTCCTGAGAGCGAAGGCATTGGGACTCCTGAGCAAGACGCGAGGACACGGAACGGTCGCTTCGAATGGCGCAGACGGGCGAATATCGCATACAGCCGGAGCTGCATCTGCGTGACGGTCGTATCATCCGCTCGCTCGGTGACGCGATGGCGCTGCTGCGCGAACACGAGAGCCGTCCCGGCATCGACAATCGCGACGAGGTTCTTCACGGGCTGGAGCGCGCGCAGACCGACGAGCAACGCCAGAAGGCGGCCGCAGGTTTCTTTGCCTGGGCCATGGAACTCGACCTCATTCGTCGTCCGCCGAAGCAGGCGCGGCGCGCGTAGCGAGGGCGGCGCGCGGACGCCGTCAGGTGTCGATACCGCTGGACCGGATCGCATGACCACTTGACGCTGACGCCCCCCGGGCGTCGACAACGCGCTGTACTTGATGGCGTTGGGCGAGATTTTGCCGATCGTCGGCGGCTATGGGTGATGAGCCTCAGGCTGAGGCCGCGCGCCGGCATGGGGCACGACGCGGATGCCCCGAGCTCTTCGCGGCGCTTATTGGATTCCTTGCAAGCGAGTGGCTCCCCGGGCCGGACGGGCGACCAACCGGTTAACAGCCAAGAAGAGCACAGTAGCTATGTAGCTGTCTCACCGGGCGTCAATCGGTTGCGGCACAGCGCCCATCATAGTCAGCAGCATTGTGTTGCTCCTGCTTTTCGCTTCACCTCCACGCACCTGATGGCACCGGAGCCGGCCTCGACCGTGTACACTCCGCAGCCACGCGGCGAGGCAAACATCGCGAAGACCACGCCGACGGCGGCAGCCATCGCCAGCACCACCACCAGGGCCAGGATGGAGCGGGTCACCGCGAGGGCCGCCAGCCGCCAGCCGCCGCGGTGGCCTTGTCCTGGGGGGCGTGGCGGCTGATCTCGGTCCAGCCCACGGGGCCGTGGACCTCGGCGCCGTATTGCCTTTCAACGCCGCGGTCGACGACCAACCCGGTGCGGCGGACATTGCTGGCGAGCGGTGAGTTGCCGCTGTCGCCGATCCTCACCCACTGCTGGTCCATGACATACGCTGCATCATCGACGGTCCACGGCGGCGGAAAGCGGCAGGGTTCCATCGGTTCGGTTGGCCTTACTCGTCCGAGGGCGCGCGCTCGCACCAGTCGTTGATCTCTGCAGCCTCGATGCGCTCGCCGCTCGTCCCCTCAGCAAAGAGCACACGCAGGCGCCAACCCTGATGCCGATGAATTGCAAGGGCTCGCTTCAAGGCGCTTGCCTTGTTCAGATGTCGTTTGGTCTCGTAAAACTGCACCCGCGGCTTTAGCTCGTGTTCGACATACAGCCTCCATGCCGCCTCGCGTTTAGCTACCGGCGCTGTCCAATGCCTTTTGTCCATTCGCGTGCGCTCATATCCTTCCTGCCGTTCCTGACGTGGGCCTAGTTCCAGTCCTCCTCAGCCGCGCGCGTGATTGCCGGCGCAGCCGGGTTCTTGACCTTGATTCCAGCAAACCGCCCGGCCGATACCTTTGACATTTCTATTTGAACAGAATCCTCAATATGTCAGTCAGTTTTTCCCCACTCAGCGAATAGAGAAAACATCCGGCGCCGACGGCGGCGCCGATCTCCCAAACCCGAACGCGTTTTTTTTGACTGCTTCTAGCAGACCGAGTTTCAGTTCATGCGCAATGTCACCTGCTGTTCCCAAACGAGTGGCGTTTCGCCCGTGCCGAACCCCTGAAGAAAAAGGCGTCCGCCGGGCTGCGGTCCCGATGACAGCTTCAACGGCAATAGCGTATCGCGCGTGCCGGCGATTGCGCCTTCCACCTCGACCGACCTGATCGAAGGGAAGACGCCCAGGGGGCTGCGGCTTTGGCGTTAGAGGGGGTTCGGGCTTCATTGCCACTGGGCGATGCCTAAGGGATGAATTTTGCCGATTGTTGCCACTGCTGTTGCCAAAGCGCGATCTTGAGGATTTTCGGGCGCTTACTGCTTTCCGCTAAGCTCTTGTTTTTATTTGGCTCCCCTTCCTGGATACGTATCGAACCATGTGCTGTGCCCCGGAGCCCGCCTTTCGGAGGGTATTAGAGGGCATCCGCGATCTTGGGTTCGCGGCCTAGCGAACCCGACGCCCGGTCGGTAGGACCGACGGTGCGCCGGAACCATTCGTGGCTCGACGTCGACACGGCGGCTCCCGAACTTCATCGGCAGAGGGTAGGGGCCGCTCGGAGGCACTAGACTAGATCGTCGGAGGCTAGGCAACAGCGGTAGCGTCGTAGCAGGTCTCTCCGAAGTCATTGCATGAGCCCCCAGACCGTGTCGGACAGGAACAAGCCGACGGCCGCTTCTCGCGCCTTGCGATCCGTCGAGGCTGCATCGTCGTAGCCGGCCCGAGCGATCTCCAGGAGCTCGTCCTCAACCACCACGACAGTCAGCAGGACTTTGCCGCGCGCACGTCGCTCACGCAGCACGCGGGAACGCTCGGTTGCCGTCATCGCCATTGGTGGTCCCCCATGAACATCGACGGGAATATGCGCCCGACTTGCTTTCGCAATCGTTGACCGGCCACGCTTCCACGTCGGTTGGCCCCTGGCGCCGCTCGCCGGAAAGCTGAGGCGGCAACGGGCAGAGCAGGCCGCGAGAACCGCGGGCACCCGCGCGGGATGTAACGATGTTACGCGACTTCTTCCCAACTTACCCGTCCGCAGTCCCCGGTTCCGAGGTAAGGTCGGTTAGTTCATTTCTTTTCCCAGGCGGCAAAATCCTCGGTGAAGGCGTGGTCCCCTGGTGCGCCTTTTTCCATCGCCAGGATGGCGCGGCCGCCATTGGCGTAGACGATCGGGATGTCGAACCAGGAACTCTCTTTGAGGAGTTGCACGTTGTGCTGCACGTCGGTGTCCACCGCGGACAGCCCGATGAGGAAGTATCCATTGGTCACCTTGACGGCGAGTCCCGAGAGCGGGGTGCCGCGCGCCTGCTCGGCCTGCTTCATCAGGATGCCGGGTACGTTGGCGATGCCCCCGCCGGGAAAGTCCGCCGGAAGGTTGAACGTGATCTCGATCGTGTGGCTGGCCGCCAGCGCCTTGTCGGTATTGCGGCGTAGGGACCATGTCACGGTCATTCTGCGTTCCGGGATTTCCACGTCCGCACGCACCGCAAGCTCGGGCTCGAGCCCAGAGGCCGGCGACACTGTCTCCGTGCGCCAGAAGGCCGAGCCGACATAGCGTCGGCCCTGCTGATCGTTGGGGTCCTCCTCGTAGAAAACGACGCGCTGCGCCACCGCCGGCGCCGTCTGCCCACTTGGCGCCGCGCCTGGCGCCTGTCCGGTGTTTTGCTCCTGCGGAACGAGCCCCGAGAATTTTGACTGGGCTGACGGCGTTTCGTGGCTGGCCTGGGTCTGCGGCTTCGATCCCACGTGGCTGAGGTATTGGTAAAGTCCGGTGATCGTGGACCACTGCCAGCTTATCGTCGCCACCACGCCGGCGAGGATGCTCAGAACCGCAAGAAATCGCGCCATGCCGCCATAGGAGAGCGGCCGACGCCTGCCTTCGTATTCCGCTTCCGCCGGCACTGATGCCGCGGTGGTGGGCCGTGAATACCGTACCGGTGGTGAGGACGGAACCGGCTGCTCGTCGTCGGGCACGTAGCCCGGTTCGAGATCGTGCTCCCGCGTATGGTAGTCAACCGAGTTCAGGTCCTCAGGCGGCTCGAACAGATGCGAAAGTGAGGGAGAGTCTTCCGAGGCGTTTGGCGGCGCCTCCGGCTCATAGGCTTCGCGAGTCTGGCGCGCGGTTTGCGTCGCCTTGGCGCTTGCCGCGCCAACCTCGCCGACCACGTCGCCAAAATCCTTGACGCCTCGTTTCTTCAGTGACGATCGGCTGCTTAACAACCGCTCGCGCGCACTCGGTACGGTCCATCCGGCGCGCGGCAGATCGGTCGGGGGTGGATTGTTACGGTCCCGCCGCGGCGCCTCGGAAGCGCGCCGAACTTGCGGAACTGCCTCAGGCGTGGGTGCCGGCGGGGTGGCTCGTGAGTTTGCTTGCTGCT
The DNA here is from genome assembly GCA_963833665.1 of uncultured Alphaproteobacteria bacterium. Taxonomy (GTDB): domain Bacteria; phylum Pseudomonadota; class Alphaproteobacteria; order Rhizobiales; family Xanthobacteraceae; genus BOG-931. The sequence goes on from CAWHZA010000033.1 coordinate 56,071, forward strand.
CTGCTTGCAATTCGTTGCGCGACTTGCGCGCCGCCTCCGCCTCGACCTTGCGGATCGCCTCCTCAAGCGCAAGGCGCTCCTTTGTGATCTGCGCCTCTAAGAGCGCCGGCTGGTTTGAGCGCAGTTGCACGACGAGCGCGTTGCGCGCCCGTTCGTATAGCGCCCGGCGCGCCTCCCCCGTGCTCCTATCCAGCCCCTCGACGGCGCGGGCGATTAGCGGATAATAATCGGTCATGGGTTGAGGTTACGCTCGGCTGCGGCGATTTTCAGTCAGATTATGGAGTCACCGTGCAGCGCGACGACGCGATGGTGGTCGTATCGTTGATGGCCCGGACAATCGCTTCTTTCCCACCGCATGACGCATCAGAATGTGCAGAACCGCACGAACCGTCTAAAGAATCTTGGTCCAATTTGCACGACGCAGTGACTATCCTCTTTGACCTACGTCAACTGCAGTAAGGACGAGGGCGGTAGGCTTCCATAGCAGGACTTTGCCGCGCGTGCGTCGCTCGCGCAGCACGCGGGAACGCTCAGTTGCCGTCTTCGCCATCGGTAGTGGCCCTGAAGCTTTGAGATCAATACGAGGCACCATGAGCCCGACCTGGTTTCGCAAACGTTGCGGCGCTTCGACGTCGCTTGGCCGCTGGGGCGGCTCGCGTCAGAAAGGGGCACCATGATGCACACGCAAACGACGCGGCCCATGCCGCAGCCGAAACCCTGGCGGCCGTCGAGGACGGGCAAGTTGCTTCCCCGTCATACGAGGCGATCGCCGAGGCCGCCGACTGCGCCAGGAGCACGGTGTACGAGGCGATCCGCGCCCTTGAGCAGGTCGGCGTCCTGTCCCTGGGTGAACGTCCCCCCGGCCTGTTCGGAACGACGTTGCGCGGAGCCGGGTCGCCGGCCGCGCTTCGACGTCGCTTGACCCCTGGCGCGGGCTCACAGGCACGACGGCGAGTGCGGCCAAGGCTAGATCAAACCGCGAGACCCGCAGCGCCTGCAACCCAATGCAACGACGTTGCGCCGATCCGCCAGTTTCGGGGTTTCGCCGGGTCGATGAATTATGAGACCACCCCAGGGGCCTTTATGAGCAAGCGCGAGCCGCAGATCATCCTCAAAACGGACGAGCGCAAACTGGTGCTCGAACTCGGTCTCGGCAGCAAATTCACCGCCGGATCAACGGCATGGGATGAGAACCGCGTCGTCCTCGAAGGCGACAAGCTCGAGGTTGCTGTCAATAACGGCCGCTGGGTGCTAACTGCTCTGCCGGCGAAGCCGCCGGAGCCGAAGCCGGTGCAGCACTACTTCCCGGAGGGCTTGCCCACGCGCGGGAGCTGACCCGTCACCCGTGAGGCGGATGGGTCAGCAGTGACTGCTGCACGGAACGCTCGCTTTGAAACTCATGGAAATCGGCTGTGACGTCGTCGGCGTCGATTCAAGTTCGGAGTTTGTCGCCGCTGCTCGGGAAAAAGGTGTCAATGCTCAATGTGTGGATGGACAAAAACTTTTCTTCAATCGTGAGTTTGATGCCGTATTTTCCAATGCGGGTTTGCATTGGATGACGGATCCGGAAGCTGTCATTGGCGGGGTCCATAGGGCACTGAAACCGTCAGGAAGATTTGTGGGAGAATTTGGTGGCCGTGGAAACGTAGCTTGTATCGTCGAAGCCCTGAGCCAGACACTGCTGGAATACGACAGTTGATCCTGAACCGTGAAATCCTTGGTATTTTCCCTCAGCCGACGAATACGGAAGGCTCCTAAAAGAAGGTGGCTTTTTGATAAGGGATCTAACTTTGTTTCCACGTCCAACAACGCTATCGGATGACATCGTAGGATGGCTAAATACATTTGCCTTGAATTTCTTGGCCTCCATTTCTGCGAATGACAGGCCTGCGTTTTTAAGAAGGGTGAAGGAGAGACTGAGCCGAAGCATTCAAGACGCCACGGTTTCCGGCACAGTCACGATCGACGTGACGTTTGGGAGATCGTCGAAGAGTCAGTCTCTGCGCGAGTTGGTATTAGCCAGTTCAAGAAAGCTTCATGACAGGCTTGTAGAATAAAACCAGACTGCTGTACTCTTCACATTGGCAGGATAGATGGAAGCAAAATAACGCCTGCGTCCGTTGACACAGGACACATGACGCAGGCCGGGGGCGTTCAATGTCGACCGGCAGAGTCCCGTTTGCGGCCGCCTACGGGCCGTCACGCAAGGATGCGTGCCCGCTCTCGCGCGGATTAGTTTCGCGCGCAGTGGCCGCCGTCGCGGCGGCGCTGGCGCTGTTTATGCCGGTCCCGCAAGCGCAGGCGCAGGCGTCCCTTAACGCAAACCCGACTGCGGTCAATTTCAGTCCGCTGATGCTCGGATTTGTTTCGCCGCTTGTCCTGGTCACGATCACCAATACCGGCACCGTCCCCCTGACCCATATCACATTCAAGATTGAGGGCGCTGCTCCGCACGACTTCACGATGACCCCGGGCCCATGTACGACGCTCCAGCCGCAGCAACCATGCACGAAGTTCGTTCGCTTCCGTCCGACCGCCGTCGGCGCCCGATCGGCCGCGCTCTGGATCGACAGCGCCGAGCTTGGGCCGCAGTCCTCCGTGCAATTGACAGGCATGGTGCTCGCGCCGGCGCCGAAATTGTGGGTGTCGACGGATGAGCTCGATTTCAACCCCCAGGCCGACAACAGTACAAGCGCGCCGCTGACGGTGCAGCTCTTCAGTGTCGGTGCGCAAAATCTCGACATCACTGCCCTGAGCATAGCGCCGGCGGGTCAGTTCATTTTGGCGCCCGCAAGCGATTGCAGTGTCTCGCCGTTGGCGACGCCGCTCACCGGTCTCAATCCGGCGTCTTGCACCGTGTCGGTCGAATTCACGCCCAATGGCCCCGGCCCCGTCGAGCGGACGGCGACCCTGACTATCGACAGCACGGACCCGGACGGTCCGAAGCAGGTGAAGCTGCGCGGCGAGATTGCGCAACCGCTTATCACGGTGAACCCGTCGTCAATCGAGTTCGGCCACGCTTTCATCGGCGATCCAAGTTTGGGCGTCGACGGATCGGTCGAGATCACGAACATCGGGTCGGCGGATCTCGTGATTACGTCTAAGGCGATCGCCAACGGAATCCCGAACCTGAGTGATTTCTCGTTCGTGCCAGGTGGGTCTTCGGCTCTGCCGTGCACCGTCAAAGCTAACTCCGGGCCAGGATGCACCTTCAAAATCCGGTTCATACCCCATGGCACCGGCGACAGATCGGCCGAGCTCAAGTTCTTGACCAGCCCGTTGTGGAACCTCAACATAATCCTGCACGGCATCGGCGATTTGGCTTTGCCCTTGCCCACGCCGCCGCCGATCGGGGCCGCGACCGACGTGCTGTTCTGCTCCGCCGTTCCGCCAGCGGCCGGCGCCGCGCCCGTCTGCGCGACGGCGGCGCCGCAATCATGCGCCGGAGCCGGCGAGCTCCTGCTGCAAACAATTCCCGTCACCCGCGCCTTCGGCTCGAACAATCCGGGAGTGCCGTTCATTCCCCAGCCCACAGTCGCGACCGCGGTTTTGTCCGGCACCCTGGGCCCGGCCGTGCTGGAGATCATGGCGCTGGGCCTCGGACCGCCGGGCACGCACAGCGTGATCCTCAACAGCAAGACCATCGGTACGATCACCGTGCCGGGCAGCACGCTGGGCAACTCGCAGTGGGGGCTGGCGACGATCGCGATCCCGCCGGCACTCATACCAACCGCGATATTCTTCCCTGGGGTCGCACCGATCGGATCGGCGCCAACCCCATTGACCAACATCCTCGCGATTACACCCGATGCCGGGAATTCCGGCGCCTGCATCGCCGTGGCCTGGGCCCGCTTGCGCATCAAGGCGATGTCGCCCGTCATAATGATCCACGGCATGAACAGCAACGGCGCCTTCTTTTCCCGGCAGGCCATCGCCGGCGGCGTCACTCTGATCGGACCGCCGGCGGCGTTCACTCTTGGACCGACGCCTGGATCGTTCCTGGCTGCGGGCATTCCGACCGATACCAGCATCAATCTGCCGGGAACGGCGAGCGTTGCCGCAAACGCGGCGATCCTGAGCACGCTCATTCCCGGCATTGTTCGCAGCTTCGGCGCCAGCAATGTGCACATCGTCGCGCACGACAAAGGCGGTCTGGACGCGCGCGCCTGGCTCTCGGTGAACGCCGCGATCGACAAGGCGCGCGCGGTCGCGCCATTCAGCGTGATCTCGTTCACGACGCTGTCGACGCCGCACCAGGGTACGGCCGCCGCCGACTTGCAAGTGGCGCTGGCGGCGTCTGTGCTCGAAGTCCTGCCGGTCGCGGCGCTGGGCGCGCTCGGTTTCAGCGTCGTCAATCCCGCCGTTCTCGACCTCACGACGTTCGCGGCCCCAGGGCTCGCTGCTATGTCGCCGTTGCCGACCGGAGTCGACTATCGCAGCGTCGGCGGCGACCCCGACCGCAACTTCAACGGCTTGATTCAGAGCCGGCCGCTTCCCGGACGAATACATCGCCGAGCGCATCGAGCAGCCAACTCTTGCCGGGATGTTCGCCATCAATCCGCCGGCAACGGACGTTGCGGTGACTTCCGTTTACCAGTTCATGTTCACCACCCGCACCGTCGTGGTGACGCCAGTATTCATCCCCATTCCGGTGCCGCCGTTTTTTATTGAAATAACCGTTCCGACGCCGGTGCCGGGCATCCCCTCGCTCAATGATCTCCTTGTCACAACGTCAAGTGCGCTCTTTTCCCCGTCCTTTTCTCCACTCCCCGCGTTTGTGGGCGCGAGCGGCGTCGACCACGCGTCTGTCGCCGGCCCCAGGGTTGGCGCGGCGATCATCCCGCTGCTGGTGACGAGCGACACGACGAAGGGCGGCCTGCGATGACGCGCAGCATTGTATTTCTCTGTGCGGCCGCGGCGCTCTGCCTGGCGCCGAGCGCGTTCGCGCAGGAGGCCGCCGCGCCGCCGACCGTGTCGCTCAACGCCTTCAATTTCGCCGGCGGCATGATCGAGGCGTCGCAGCGCGCAGCGACGCGCCCGCTGAGGATCGACAAGGCCCGGGTGGCAACGATCGTGGTGGCGACGACCGAGGACGTATCCATCACCCTTGGACTGCCCGACGGCTCGATCATCGGCGCTGAAAAGGCGCCACGCGATGGCATCTCCTGGCAGAGTTTCAAGGGCCGCGACGGACCACCCCCTTTGGAATTGCCAGGGTTTGGCTCGGGCTTCAACACGCTCATCACGGTCGCAAGCCCGCAAAGCGGATCCTACGCGCTGAATCTGACGCGGAAGAGCGACAACGGCGCGGTGATTCCTTTTGTCGCCACCGTCATCATGGATTCCGATCTGCGCCTCGGCCTCTGGGTGCATTCGACGCGGGTCCTGCTCGGCGAGCCGTTCGCCCTGAACGCGATCCTGCTCGACGGCGAGAAGCCGGCCGGCAACGCCGAGATTCAGGCGGTCGTCATGCGCTCGCCGGCAGACGAAAATGCGACCGCGGAGCGGGTCGCCGAACAGGCGCTCGTCGACGACGGCCGGCAGGGTGTCGACGCCAGAGCGGGCGACGGCGTCTTCAGCGGCGTCATAACGCCCCGGAGCGCGGGAATGCTGCAGATCGCCGTGCGCGCGCGGGGCCGATCGGCCGCGGGCGCGGATTTCGAGCGCGACACCGGCCTCGCGGTCGTCGTGAGCGAACCCAAAGTGCAGATCACTTTGAAGCCGGTGACGCCGACACCTTCGGATCGGCTGACGCCGCTGATCGTGCCGGTCGAGCTCAAGGGCGAGCCCGGCGACTACGACGTCGTCGTCGGCTTCGCGGCGCCAAGACGAACACAGCCAGCGTGAGCGAGGCGCAGAGCGTGAAGCTCGCCGGCGCGGCGAATGTCGACATCGTATTTCCAGCCGAGCGGCTGGCGATGTTGGGGCCGGATCGCTCCTATGCCGTCGTATCGGTCGACGCCTATGAGGTCACGAAAGACGATCGCGTTCTTCGCGGCCGGCTGATCGTCCCACCGACCCGGCCGTGAGCCGCTGTCTCGAGTGTGAGTTCGGAGGGCGACATCATGCAGAAGCACTTCTCTCGCGTGCGAGCGACGGATCCCGTCGAATCGACCGGCCGACGCGCCGGCAGATATTTTGGCCTCTTGGTTGCTGGCGTCCTGATCGCCAGCCACGCCTTGTCAGTCAGCGCGTCTGCCCAAACTGCAACACCGGCTTTCAAGCCAAATCCCGCTGCCCAGGAGCAGAAAATAGGTTCGACGCCGCAGACCGAAGAGGAATGGCGCAAGGCGATGTCGCGGACACCTCCACCGAAGAAGGGCTGTTTCACGGCCGCCTATCCGAAAATGGATTGGACGGAAGTGCAGTGCGTCCCGGTGTCGGGCGGCCCCCACTACCCGGCGCAAGGGACCGCATCGGGAAATAACAACTCTTTCATCGCCATCAGCACCGGTGGCATATCCCAGGCAATCGGGACTTTTGATTCGGTCACTGGTGCAACGAGCGTGTCAGATTCAATGAGCGGAGCTGACAAATTCTCCCTCCAGCTCAACACCAATTTTTTTCCCGTCACGTTGTGCCCTGCCGATCCCACCGATCCCTCCGGTTTCAGCGCCTGCGGTTGGCAGCAATTCGTGTTTGCGTCAGGAGCATGCGGGGGGCAGGATTGCGTGTTCTTGGAATATTGGCTCAGGGATATGGGTCAATCGCAATGCCCGGGCGGATGGGACACGGTCGTTGATGGAAATCGGAATCATTGTCGCCATAGAAGTTCAGGTGACACGGTTGCGCAGCAGCCGATCACGTCACTTAAAGACATGATCCTTACAGGAAGCCTGCAGACCAACTCCACCTCCGGCCCCACCGTCACCGTAACATTCGGGGCAGGTCCGGCGATGGGTCGGATTGCGGATGGCGATTTCCTGGATTTGATCGGGAACTTCGGCTGGCAGGAGGCGGAGTTCAACGTCTTCGGCCAGGATGCTGCCTCCGAGGCAGTATTCAATACCCCAACGACTTTGGTCGTCAGGACTGAAATCGCGGATAATGCCGGCACACAGCATCCGCCGGTCTGTATTCACTTCTTGGGATTTACGCGCGAGTCGAACAACCTGCATCTATTTGGGCAGCCGACGATTACCGCGGTACAGTTTCCATCGATTACGTTCCAGGAAACCAATACGAATGCCACGACGACCCCTGACTGTGCGGCCTCCGTCGGCGACACCCACCTGATGACGTTCGACGGGTTGTTTTACGACTTTCAGACCACGGGCGAATTTCTGCTGGCGCAACCCGCTCCGGACTTTGTCGTTCATACGCAGCAGGTGTCCGGCGCACCAAACTGGCCGAATGCAGCGATCAACAAGGCCGTCGGCGTAAAGATGGGCCAGACCCAGGTCGCAATCTGCCTTGACCCGTATCGGCTGGAAATCGATGGCAAGGCGGCGCGTCTGGACAAAGGCAAGTCGCTGTCGCTGCCCGGAGGCGTCAGTCTCCTGCGCCGAGGCGATACTTACTTTATCTGGCGTCCGGGCGGCGACGGCGTGCGTGCCGACGTCAACGGCAACGAATATATCGACGTGTATGTGGGCCACGCTCCGGGCGCCATGGTGGGCGGTCTTCTCGGCAATGCTAATGGACCAACGAGCGACGATATTGCGATCCAGGGCGGCAGCGTGCTGACGCAGCCGGTGTCATTCACGGATCTTTATGACCGCTACGCCGACAGCTGGCGGGTCAAGCCGAACGCGTCGTTGCTCTGCAAGGGGCAGAAAATCGAGACCGGCAAACCGGGTGCGCCGATCTACGCCAGTAATCTCACGCAAAGCCAGTACAATTCTGCGCTTGGCGTTTGCACGGCCGCCGGCGTGAAGGACCCGACGCTGCTCGAGGCCTGCATCCTCGATGTGACGGTCATCGGCAGCAACAATGCGGCCAATGTGTTTGCTGGACTGACCCCGCCCGTTTCGGTCATGCGTGTTCAAATCGCCGGATCACCACCAGCCGGTGGCATAGGGGCGCCACCGGGCGTCACGCAACCGGGCGGCACGCCTTTGCAGGTTCCGAAGTAGCGTCGCGCAACCCGCCTCGGAGTGGAGCTTGCCCTCATACACTGCAGCGGAGACGAACGCGCAGAGGTCTGGGTGCATGCGCCAAGTCTTGGACAGAAAAATTCTACGTTCCGGCGTCACGACGGCGTGGGCGCGGGGCCTCCCAAACGGCTCGACGGCCGGGCGCGTAGGGCATCGACCGGGCGCAGGGAGGCCTTCGCCCGCCGCCGATGCGAGCGCCATCGGCATGGCTTGACGGCGGCCGCGAACGAAATCAGACGATCCCGTCTGGATTGGCAGCACCGGCGGCGGCCTATGCTGCGCCCCTTGATTGCACCAGAGAGGAACATCACTTTGGCAACGCACTTGGAATATCTGTCATTCAGGGATCTGTACCGGCCGAAGACGATCAAGCTCCTGCTGGTGGCTTAGTCGCCTCCGGCCTCGGGGCGCTACTTCTACGACCCCGCTGGCGCTCACACTGAGCCGCTCTTTGCCGCACTGATCAGGGAGATCGGAGCCTCGCCGGCCACCAAGGACGAGGGTCTGCTGGCATTTCGGGCGAGCGGCTGGCTGCTCGTGGACGCAACCTGCGAGCTGGTCAACACCTACGACGCAAGCGGCGAGACGAAGTGATCTCCCGCGATTACGAGCAGCTCCGCGAGGACCTCGATCACCTGTTGCCGGACGAGGATGAGAGGCGAGAGACGGCTGTTGGAAGTCGCAATCGTTGTGCTAATCGTCGTAGAAATCATTCTGAGCGGCGTGTCTGTGTATCGCGATTTTCATCGCTAAGGTCCTTGAAACTGAAGCGAGCCGCTTCGAACCTTTCGTGACGTCTAACTGGGCGCGGTTGGACGCTATGGGCAAGCGCGAGCCGCAGTCACCCGACCTAAATCGGCAGAAGGCCGCGACCCAGCCGGCGACCCTCCGCGGCAATCCAGTCGAGCACGGCAACATCGGCACAATCGAAACCGGCCGGCAAGATCGACACGGCGACGATAGGGCTGCGCTACCACGATCTGCGAATGTGTCACCGCCGAAAGGATTTCGATGGTGGGGGTAACTACCGGGGATCAATCGCAATTCAGCGACTCCATGGACCTAGCCTTTTCGTGAAGCGTGAACCGCAGATCATCCTCAAGACGGACGAGCGCAAAGTGGTGCTCAAACTCGAGCCTTGAGGGCAAATTCGTCGCGAAATCAATGGGCTGGGACCAAAACCTGGTCTTCCTTGGAGGCGACAAGCTCGAGGTCGCGGTCAAGAACGGGCGCTAGTGCCGACCCACTTGCCCGCGGGCCCGCGACCGGCGGCCGAACTGCTCCGATGCTATTTTCCCGACGACTGAAACGGCGTTGCAATGGTGGTGGCGTCGCAAAAGGCGTTCCAACCATCGTAATGTTAGTTAGTATGCTGGCGGATTGTGTTTGGGTTTTTGGCGCCCGTTTTTCCGTTGGGGCTTTTCGCTTCGTGAAAGAAAATTGTAGCCGGGCCATGATTTCGGATTTTCACTCCACGCAGAGGGCGCGGCGTGTGCAGACTTTTTCGAGCGGCATGACGCGCGAGTGGCCAAGCGTCGAGGAGCGCATGGTCGCGGAAGGCAACATCCCGCCTGCTGTTCCGGGACCATGACGCGCATTTCCCGGCGGAAACGCTGACGCGCGAAGGCTTTGACGGCAGCGTCAATAGACTTGGTATACGGGTCAGCACGAGCAGACATCGCCGAGCGCTGTACTTTACAACGAAACATAACCAAGCTCTTTGTCAAAACACGTTTGCCTTACGCGACACTTTTGCGACGCTGGGACATCCCTCAAGTCAGAATAGGAGCGCTGACATCGCTCGACTTTTGCAGTGCAGTATGAGGTCTGAGCAAACGGGCATAAAAACCCCTTCCTCCGCTGTAAGAGAAATTCGCTCAAGCGCCAGCCATAGACGCTCCGAAGGCGGTCAACCTCGTATCCTCGAACTCGAAAACTTCGATTCGTAAAGTATGAGTCATGACTCTGTCCGTCGGTTCGTCGGAGCAGTAGAGGCAGATCATAAGAACTGAATGCCAGTATAGATTCACCAGTTATAGCGTCAGAGTAAACGCGAGCGAGCCTTTCCTCATCGCTGAACACGTTCTTATATTTTTCCTGAATTGCTTCGCGACGAGCTTCCGTAACTTCCGAATATACATCGCCCTTCTTCCAATTGCTAAAATAGTTTGCCCACCCGCTTTCACATTCCACAAAGGTCAGGATAACTGAACCCAGCCTTCGCAATCATCGCCTTTTCGAATTCAAAAGGTGATGGATGATGCTCATCTGATTGCATTTGCTTGATACAAGCCAACAACATTCGAAAAAAACGAACGCCAGGGATGTAGTGGACAGGATCATGACCCAAGCGAGCGAGGCTTTCAGGATCCGGATGAGCAAATGCGATGGTCAGGAGTATTCGTACGGCATGCAAGATGTTATCTAGGTGATCAGTAGGAGTGTTATCGATGACAAGCCTTCGGATGTTCTGATAACAAAATCTGATCGTCTCACCGTACACGTCTTCCATCTCGGTAAACACGAAGTAATTGCGCACCGTTTTCAAGTTTCTTATTGCGCGGCCATTCGCTTTTGAGCGGGTTAAAATCAAATAAGTGTAGAGAACGGCGTCCATTTCTAGCAACCGCCTCGTTGACAAGAGATTTGCGGCTTCTCGAGGTTGCTTCAATTCCTCCACTATGTACTGGCCTATTTGGTCTATCTCACTCGTCTCTTCTTGTAGAAATGATATGATGCTTGCGATTCTCGTATATCACAAGCGTCGGACTCAAGCGGCTCGAATACTGTGCCATCGCGCGAAAGGTACTTAGCGAACGAAATGGTGCCTATCGTCTGCTTGGTTCGTTCAATATAATCCCAATGTCCTAGCCCTGTCAGGTAATCTTGTTGGTAGTGCCTGTATTCATGCAAGGCGGCAATAAGGCACAACAGATCAGTTTCGAACTGGCCGCGATAAACCCTCCGCCGATGGCAACCGCATTCTTCATAAAAAAATCATTCTTCTTAAAGGCGGCTGTGGGACTTAAGAGAATTTCGTCGGCCCCCCACTCGTATGCGGCAAGCCTTTGATTGTGCAGGAGCGGCGAGGGGTCCGTTGTATCAACCGCCGGCATTTCCTCGTTGTTGGCTCCGAGAAATGTCGCGACTAGGGATCCATACAGTCGATCCCACAGTGAATAAATTGATTGTGCAAGCACAGGCAGCCCCTCAAATCTAAGTCGTGGCCATAAATACTTTTAGCTAGTGTCGAAGGCGGCTGACAGAACCGTGGGAAGGCTGTTTGAGCGTCTCCACGGAGAGGCCGGTGCAGCAAGGGGTAGGCCGATGGATATAGCGATCGTCGTTCCAAGCGAGCTCGTCGACACGATCATTTCCGCGGCGCCTAGTGCTGTGGTGTCGGAAGCTGATGATGACGGCGCATTGGGCCTCGGTCAATCCGCAACGTTGTTTATTGCGCTGCATGCAGTCTGGAAATCTGCCAAAGAAATTGCCACCAAGTTGGCGCCTTTTATTCTCGCGAAACCCGAAATGGAGTTGACGATGTCGGGACCAGGAGGAAAGGTGTCAATCAAATTGAGCCTCATCGCGCAATCGAGTGGGTAATTTCTAATCGATTTTGATAGCAGCAGCAGCTTTTGCTGTTGTTGTTGCTGTGCGCATGTGGGCAACGCGCTTGCGTTGTCCATCATGTGCACGGCGAGGCTATGCACGCTCATGCGTGGATCTGGTTGGTCGAGGAGGCGCCGGCTTGCTCACCGCCGTCCGGACGATGGATAGATGTGACCGGCTATAGCTCCGGCAGCATGCAGGTGAGGATTTTGAGCCGTAGATAGTCCTCGTTGCGCAAGCCGTAGGCGCGCCGCTGAATGACCCGGATCTTGTTGTTGAGCCCTTCGACAAAGCCGAGCGAGACCTTGTTCTCCAGCCGGCAGTAGGCGGCGATGCCATCCCAATGACGATCAATCATCTCGGCAAACTTCTCATAGGGCTTGAGCCGCTGCCACTTGAGGCTTGCCCGCCAGTTCTCGAAGAAGCGCCGCGCCCAGCCCTCGCGTTCGTAGCTCCATAACTGGCCAAAGCTCTCCTTGAGGACATAAGCCGTGTTGAGCCGCTTGTTGGCCGAAAGCAACGTCTTCAATGCCTTCCTGCCGTCGAGCGTGAGGTTCTCCTTGCGCGACAGCAAGGTGTATTTCTGGCCCTTGATGTAGCGCCGGTCGCGACCCGCAAGCCGCCCGTATTCGCTCTTGCGAACCGCATCCAAGGCCTCGCCCAGATGGCGCATGACATGGAACTTGTCGAACAAAATCGCGGCGTTCGGCGCATGCGCCGCCGTCGCCAGACGGAACGGCCGCCACATATCCATCACCGCAAGGCGAATGCGCCCGCTCTTTTTTGCGCCGAGCCAGACATAGAACTCGCTCATGCTCGCCTCCGAGCGGTCCTTGCCGCCAAACCAGATCGGCCGGCCGCGCAGAGAGATCGCTCACCACGATCCGATAAGTGTGGCCCTTGCGGATCGCAATCTCGTCAATGCCGATCACCTGCGGACCAGGCCTGCCCGCTCGCGCAAGCTGGGCTTGCATGTACTGCTGGTCGAGGGTCTTGACCGTATGCCAGTCCAGCCGCAAATCCGCCGCAACGTCCTTGATCGTCGCAGATCGACAGCGCCGGCCGACGTAATAGGCAAAGCGCTTGGTGTAGTGCGGATTGTCCGCCAGAAAGTCGAGCCGCTCGCGCTTCACCCTGCCGCAGTTGCGACAGTCGAGCCGGCGCACCTCCAATTCCAGGAAAATCCGCGTGTCGCCGCACGACAGATCGCGCACCCGGCAAATCTTGCGATCGTACCAGCCCATCTGCATGCGACCGCAACAGCCGCATGCCGTTTTTTTGACCGCCGATTGAGCCCGATCACCCGCGCTTTCGGATCACCGAAAATGCCGCGCACCGTCGGTTCCGGCCGAAAACCCGGGAAGCAATATGCATCCCAAAGTCGCCGACATCGTCTCGCCGTTCTCGCCATCCACCTCGGATGCCAAATCGCAGGGCCGGCCGTAATCCAAAATCGCTAGGAAATGCACAACTTTCTCGGGCCTTCAGACCCTAAACTCACCCACTCGATTCCACGAAGACCCCGAATTGAAGAATGTGTCCGAGAGCCTGCTTAGGGAGACAGCCGAAAAGGTAATGGGAGCGGGAAAATTGACGAAAACAGCAAAGAAAGCGAAAACTAGAAAAGGCAAATGAAAGTCTAGGCGTGAAAGGGAAGTCGCCCACCGCGCAATCGGGCTCCGATTTTCGAACTAACCCGGACGTGAGTGGTTATGCGAGGCGCGGGACGTCCCGCGCGCCACCACAGCGCCGCCAGGACGGCCCTAGCCGCCCGGGGAGGAGGCTAATCCAGTCCGAGCGGCTGCCGGCAGGATAGACTGCTTTTTATTTGATCATTGTCGGGATTGAAACTCAGGAACGCGAGCAATCCCCGCACATTTGGAGTGGGCCGTCCTGCTGTCGCCCCCGGAGCAGAACGGCCCTAACCGCCCGCTTAAGAGAGGTCCGCCCGGGCGGCTGCAGACAGGATAGCCGTTTTCCGTGGCCCTCGAATCAGACATTCTCTGTGTGCTGATGTTGGGAATGGGGTTCCTCGCGTCGGCAGCCTAATGGCAATGATCCTTGGCCTCGGCGTCGCTCGCCGGGGCCTTTTTCACGGCGATCTCTTTCAGACGCGATCAGTCGGGCTCGAAGGGAAAGTCCTGGTCGTTCGCCGCAGCTTCGCCATCGTCGGTTTTGTAATACAACAAGCTGAATGCGAACTGCGACCAGGCCTTAGCCATCTGCTGGAAAGCCTTGTGGTTCGCGCGGCAGCTCAAAAGGCGGGTTCTCATTGCTCGATTGCATGCAGTGCCCTTCCTATTGCCATCGACAGAAAGCCGCAGCAATTCGTGGACGCTGGAAAACGTCACCGTAAGACATGAGCGGGTTCAAAACTCATGCTGGTGGTTTCCCATCCTTTTCACGCCGATGGGCTGGGATACGTCCCTCTGAGCCGATGCCCGGCTTGCCCTTGGCGAGGCCATGGGTGCATTTTCCGGCGGCCCGACCAGCCGTTAGCCGGACGGCATCGGCCGATCGCTGGCAGGGCCTTCGCCCCGGCCGCCGATGCGAGCGCCATCGGACGGCGACGATCCCCGTCTGGATTTTGGCAGTACCGGCGGCGGCCCATGCATCTTCTGCGCCCTAATACACAGAGAGGGACATCATTTTGGCAACGCGCTTGGAATATCTGTCATTCAGGGATCTGTACCGGCCGAAGACGATCAAGCTCCTGCTGGTGGCTAAGTCGCCTCCGGATGCCTCAGTCGGAGGTCAGAATCGATGCAAAGGAAATACTGAAGCACGCAACGAGCCTCACTGTTTATCGCCGACATTGCACTCAACATCGTCTTCGCGCACGGAACTCGACGTCTGCACGCGCACCGGAGACCGAAAGGATTGTCGCGCCTTCAGCAAAGCGGAAATACCTTCTTCGCGCAGTCGTGTGGGTGAGTTTTAGCAAATTTCGATCAGCTGTCTGCTGTTGCTTTTGTTGTAGCTGTGGGCATGTGGGCAACGCGTCTGCGTTGTCCATCATGTCCATAGCGATGCTGCGCGATTGCGCTCTGGAGACAAGGCGGTGCCGTGCTCCCAATTGATCAGGACGACAAAAGAAGGAATGTTGGCGTGCCTATAGGGCTGGCAGCATGCAGGTCAGAATCTTGAGACGAAGGTATTCCTCATCTCGCAGTCCATAGGCCCGGCGTTGGATGACTCGGATCTTGTTGTTGATCCCCTCGACGAAACCCAGCGGAACCTTGTTCTCCTCGTGGCAATACGCCTCGATGCCATCCCAGTGGGCCTCGACCATCGCGGCGAACTTTCGAAAGGGCTCCAACCGTTGCCACTTCAAAGCATCTTTCCAGTTGTTGAAGAACCGGCGAGCCCAACCTGGGCGATTGTAGTCCCAGAGCTGGCCGAACGACTCCTTCAGGAGGTAGGCCTTGTTCAACCGCCGGTTGGCCCCGAACAGCAGCTTCAACGCCTGCTTCCCTTCGATGGTGAGGTTCTCCCAACGGGAGAGCAGGTTGTACTTCTGCCCCTTGATGAAGCGACGGTCCTTCCCCGAGAGCCGCGCGTATTCCTGCTTGCGCACCTCGTCCATGGCCTCCCCCAGGTGTTTGAGGACATGGAACTTGTCGTAGATGATCCGAGCCTGCGGGGCGTGGCCCTCCTTGAGGGTGGATTTGCGGAAGGCCTTCCACATGTCCATGACGGCCAGGCGGATCTTCCGGCATTTCTTCGGGCCGAGCCAGGCAAAGAACTCGTCCATGCTTGCTTCGGAGCGGTCCTTGCCGCCGAACCAGATCGGCCGACCGCGGACCAGGTCGCTCACGATGATCCGGTAACTGTGACCCTTGCCGATGGAGATCTCGTCGATGCCGATGACCGACGGTGCCGGCGTGCCGGCGCGCCGGAGTTGCTCTCGCATGTATTCCATCTCCAGGGCCTTGACCGTCTTCCAGTTCAGGCGGAGTTCGCGAGCTACATCCTGGATCGTCGCGGCGCGGCAGCGCCGACCCACGTAGAAGGCGAAGCGCTTGGTGTAGAACGGGTTGTCGGCCAGCAAGTCGAGCCGTTCTCGCTTCACGGTGCCGCAACCGGCAGTAGACGCGTCGAACCTCGAACTCCAGGTACACCCGAGTGTCGCCACAGGAGAGATCGCGCACGCGCCGCGGCTTGCGGTCGTACCAACCGATCTGGATGCGACCGCAGAAGCCGCAAGCCGTTTTTTTGAGCGCCGCTTAAGCGCGATCACGCGCGCTTTCGGATCACCAAAAATTCCGCGAACTGTCGGCTCCGGCCGAAAACCAGGAAACGAATACGTATCCCACAGCCGCCGCCTGCGCTTCGATCTTCGTGCCATCGACCATTGATGCCAAATTCCCATCCCAGCCGTAATGCAAAATACCTAAGCAATGCACAGCTTTGTCAGGCCTTCACCCCGAAAATTACCCACTCGTTTCCACGAAGACCCCGGAAATCAGATGGTCAATCTCCTAGTCTAGTCGCATTTCTGAGCACAATCCGTATCGTGTTGGAACGTCCAAACGATCCGTCTCCAGCCGACCATGTGGTGTGTGGCGTGACTGCACGGTCAATCCCGATCGGCGGTCTTTATCAAACTGCAAGGTTGACAACCATTGCAACGGTAATCAGCGTCCTTGCTGCCGCCTCCGCTGGCGCCTTAGACATTCGACCTGACAAAAATCTGGCAGGCGTCACAACAACGAACCCCGACGACTCGACCAAAGGCCTTGAAGCAGAGTTGGCGCCTCTTGCGTCCGACATGTGGGGAACGCAAAAACGGCTCGAAGAAAAAGGATTCAGGGTGAATAGAGGCAACAAATCCGCTACTGGCTGGTGGTTGACGGCGAACAATCGCAATACGGGCCGCAGTATCAAGGTGCAATCGGACGGTACGAAAATAGCTGTGAACCCGGAAGAATGAGCGACGGATGGACGCGGGTTGTCAGCAATGACAACCGGCACCGCGCGGGTACAGGCCCGGCGGAAGCGCCGGGCTCTTGCTTGGTATCCCCTCCCGGGTGGGAGTGGCTCCAATAGCCGCTTGCGACGAGTTGCTGGGTTACGGCGTTCCCCCCGGTGGCTTACAGGCGTCAAGTCGGCGACCGAGTACACGCTTCTGGTGTTGACGTTGCACAGTCATTAATCGAGCCTACGATATCCCCTACATCGCTGGCTACAGTGTCGATGGTCAGACCGTTTTTATAGATCGTCATCTGCCGCGCACCTTCCGGTGGTTGTTCAAAACCGTCCGAATCGAGGCCTTCCTACTTACGCATGAGATTGTGGAAAAAGCTCTACTTGACGAGCTTCGTCTTCATTATCTGCACGCGCATCAGATCGCGGTCCGTGCCGAGCGCGACGCGGTAAAGGCGGCAGGCGTCTCGTGGTCGGCTTATCAGCGGTTCACGAAGAAATACGAGAAACATATCGAGGAAGAGAAACTCATTCGCGTTCCCTCTTCGCTGGACCTCACGCCTTACCGGGACGAGAAGGATTTCGAACTTTTGCAGCGGCTGATACGAAAGGCGAGATCAAACGAAAGGGGCTGATGGAAATGCGATAAACGTACAGCGCGATCGCGGAGATCGCCCGCTCCCCGGTGGCGACGTCGACCAATTCGGCTCGCGCCTTCGAGGCGCTCCATTCATCATCGACACCGTTGCCAGTCTCGACCGCAACGGGTGACAGCGTCACGCCCCGGTGTTGCAGTGTTGCAGTGACACCGTCACTTCGGAGTGACACCGTCACTCTTCCGTCTCGAAGTAGGGCTTGACCGGCTCGATGGCCGGCCGCGGGCCCCAAGGCTTGTGGGTCAGCACCCAGCGGCCGGTCTTGACCTCGACGACGAGCTTGTCGCCTTCGAGGAAGACCCGGTTCTCGTCCCAGCCAGTTGATTTCGCGGCGAATTTTCCTTCGAGGCCGAGTTCGAGCACCACCTTGCTGCTCGTCGGTCTTGAGGATGATCTGCGCTTCGCGCTTACCCGCGGGGACTCTCAATTTCTTTGGACGAGGCAGTTGCACCCTGCAGCTTTCAGTGTGCGGCACATTCCAGCCGCCTTTTCCATTGACGAAAAGGGGCCGACCATGGCGCGGTAGTAGATGCCCTTCGCACCGAGATCAGTGCGGCGCACGATCGGCTCGCGGCCGCCAAGCTGGTTCGGGAATTTGGCCCGGAGCGCCCGAAAGGACGCGCGGGCCTCGGCCGCACTCCGTTGGGAGATTACCTGAACCGCGTAGGCGCCGCCGAAGGACACTTCCAGAGCGGTACCGCTACGCACCTGCATAGGAGAACGAGAGGTGAGCAGCGGCGGGGCAAGAGTGGGCGCAGGCGCACTCGGCTCGCGCGCAACCGGCGCGACCGCCGCAGTCTCCTTCGAACTCCGAGGAAGCCGGTACTGGCACCGGAGCCGAGGCGGGCGGCGGGACGGATGCGTCCGTGAGCAGCGGCGGGGCAAGAGTGGGCGCAGGCGCACTCGGCTCGCGCGCAACCGGCGCGACCGCCGCAGTCTCCTTCGAACTCCGAGGAAGCCGGTACTGGCACCGGAGCCGAGGCGGGCGGCGGGACGGATGCTTCCGTGAGAGAGGCGCAGGCGCACTCGGCTCGCGCGCAACCGGCGCGACCGCCGCAGTCTCCTTCGACTCCGAGGAAGCCGGTACTGGCACCGGAGCCGAGGCGGGCGGCGGGACGGATGCGTCCGTGAGCAGCGGCGGGGCAAGAGTGGGCGCAGGCGCACTCGGCTCGCGCGCAACCGGCGCGACAGTCTCCTTGGACTCCGAGGAAGCCGGTATTGGCACCGGAGCCGAGGCGGGCGGCGGGACGGATGCGTCCGTGAGCAGCGGCGGGGCAAGAGTGGGCGCAGGCGCACTCGGCTCGCGCGCAACCGGCGCGACCGCCGCAGTCTCCTTCAACTCCGAGGAAGCCGGTACTGGCACCGGAGCCGAGGCGGGCGGCGGGACAGATGCTTCCGTGAGCAGCGGCGGGGCAAGAGTGGGCGCAGGTGTAACCGAAGCAGGCGCAAGCGGGACTACTGCCGCCGCGCTCGGGTTGGAAGAGAGCGGGATCGTTGAAATGACGCGCGGCAGCGCTTTCGGCGCATCCCGAATGTCCATGGGCTGCAGTTTGTCGCTGGGGCCGGCACTCGTTACGGACGTTTGGGTATCGCTATTATTCCGGACGATGTTGTTGGGCCCGGTGCTGGCTTTGATGATCGGTAGGAGCGCAGGGAACACAGAACCGCCGAACATGGTGCGGTAGGCAAATGTAACCGCGAGCACCGCCAAAGCCAGCAGCGCCAACAGGACAAAGGGACTGCCCGGCCAGTGCGAGCCCAGGACATCATCGTGATAGTGATCGGCGCCGTAAGCTCCGCCAATCGCGACGGCCTGGATATCGGCGTTGTTGCGGTCATCGGACGCGGTGGACAAGGATATTGGTGCTTGTCGGCTCGGCAAACCCGGCGGCCGATCATCTCGGTCCGGTGAAGCTGGCTGCCCGTAGTCGCGGGATTGATTGTCGCCATCGCGCATGCCCTCCGTCGGGGCCGCCTGGGGCTCCGTCAGTGTTTCCGTTGGTGACTTGCGCGCCGCTACGGCCTCCACCTTGCGGATCGCCTCTTCCAGGGCGAGGCGCTCCTCGGTGATTTCCGCGTCCAAGAGCGCGAGCTGGTGGGAGCGCAATTCCGCGACGGCTTTGCGCGCGCTCTCGTAAACCGCCCGGCGAGCTTCCCCGGTGCTCCTGTCAAGCCGTTCCACGGCGTGGGCGATGAGCGGATAGTAGTCGTTCGTTTTTATCGTCGCGTGACGAATTTGTCCGAGGGACGGGAGCTTGCCCGTAAGTCGGGCGCCGTGAAGAAAGCGAACCCCGGACCGGCCCTTTTCGTGCACCGCGATCAGCACATCGAGTTCCTGGCCTTGTCACAAGGGTTGTAAATTCATCACCCAAACCGCGCTAAGACAATGCGATCTCCTGTGGATAACTTTCTTTCCGCATGGGTGTGGCTTTCATATCGCTTGAGCAGGGCAATGGGAGCGGCGCGGCGTTACTCGGAGCGCGATGGTCGAGCGCGTCATCAGGAGCCATCACGTACGCGAGCGGCATGAAACTTGGCATGGGTGTATCCCTAATCCGCGAGCGAGCGACGCAATGCTCATCCCACCAGTCGGCGGGCCGCGGCCGGCGGCCGAACTGCTCCGATGCTATTTTCCGGGCGACTGAAACGGCGTTGCATCGGTGGTGACGTCGTTCCTGAAACTGCGTTGCAATCGTCGTAACACCGTTACCTGTCCAATCGGGCGGCGAGCGCGTTGGTGATGAAGCGACTGACGGCTTGCGCCCGCTGATCGGGGTCAGCGCTTAGTGCGCCTTCGTAGCCGCCGTGCTTCGCAATCGCGCGGAGATCATCCTCACTCACCCCAATCGTGAAACTCCGTAGTTTGCGGCGCCCAAATTGGAATGCTGTCTCATCTTCGCTCCTGTGAACGCTACGATGAGCCAGAACCACTCCCTTCTTCAATCTGCCTAATTTGTCCCACGAGTGCTGACGGTGGACGATATGGCCGGCATAAAGAGAGTCGGATTGGCTCTTCCCCGCCGGAGTTGATCGCCCGATTACTTCTTTCGGAGTTGGAGAACGCCGCGCGCGGAGAAGCGGACCAGAAAAGAGAAGGAACAGAAGAGAATGGGAGGTGAGTACAGCCAGCCCAAAATCCGGCGGTTCGGCGCGTCAATGATCGCATGTGCAGCCGGAATCTTGGAAAACCGCTCGGCAGCCTGTTGGCGCCCGCCTCGGGCTGGACCGCTATCTCTACGCCTATTATAGCTTACTAGCCGCCGTAACGGAAACGAGACGCTTATATCCGTGAGTAGCGCATGAACAGCCGGCGACTGAAAACCCTAGTCTGCCTCACAACCGTAGCGCTTGGTGTGCTAGTTAGTTGCGCTACCAACAAACCAGAAATGTCATGGGTAAGGACTGACGGCAGAAGGATTGGAAATGACCCAGATCTGGTTAAGCAGGGCCAGACAGATATAACCGTTTGTAACGCCAATCTTGATGCTGGTGCGGTCGACCAAGGGGGGCGAGATTGTATGGCGAAGAAAGGCTACGCTCTTGTGCGCAAAGACCAAGCGGAGCAGGCACGAGCAGGATATGAGGCATCAGCCCCTCAGCCTCGCAAGACACCTTCTGCGGCTGATAAGTAACCGTACCGCCGCCTTCGCGTTGATGTCGCCAGCGATCTTCACCGCGGAACACTCAGCGATCGTTCCAAAGATCAAAGCGAGCGGCAAGCTGCACAGGAATGTGATCCTTTCGACCATCGCGATGCTGCTGGGCCTATCGAAAAAATCGAGTTGCGTCAGATACGCAATATTACCGCTCTCCACTTAATTGACTTTAGACGTGGACGGCAAATAAATCGCCAGGGCCGCTAACGTGGTCGGCTTGATGCAGAGGAACAACCAGTTTACCGGGGTTAGTAGAGCGTCCACAGGGGCCAACAGCAATCTGGAGGAAGCGATGGCTATGGGACAATACCTTAGAATGATCCTGGCCTGCGTCGTGCTCATGATCGGGGTAAGCCTCTCTTGGTCGGAAGAAGTCTTGCTTGCCCAGGAAGTCGATAAGCCTGCAATCCCACCCCAACCGCGCACTATAAATCTGACCCAGGAACAACGCTTTGTTATCAGAGAGAATGTAAAGGATTTGACGTTATCCAAGGCATCGAAAGATGCGCCAGAGACGATTGGCGATCCGGTGCCGCCGGACATTGTGCTTCACGCCCTACCGTCGGAAGTGGGAGCGAAGGTGCCGCAAGTGCGCTCGCATATGTTTTTTATCAAGGACGGCGATAACGCCATCGTGCTTGTCACTCCGAACGATCGTCGAGTTGCTGACGTAATCCGCTAGGTGTAGCTCTCAACAGGTGCTGCGCGCCGGCTCCCCGCGAGCCCTCCACTAAGAGAACATTGACCAAACCGAGCGCATGCCATAGTCCGCCGCTGATGCGGGCTTCAACTCTTCAATCACGTAGTCCCGTATCCCTGCCTTGAAGCGGAGTGCTCAGGTGTGTGGCAAGGCGGCGCGTGCCGCGCTCGGTAATCTCGGTGAGCACGTCAGCCGCGATCGCGCGCACGTAATGGCGACCAGAACCAGCACCGCCCCCGCGAAGCTCGATCGCCCGGCGCGCCTGCGCCAGAAAGAACGGCTTGAGGTGTGGATTCAGACTGAGCACCAGAATCGCGCCGGAAGCGAGATCCACCGCTTCGTTATAGGCACGGGTTTGCGTTCACCGCCTTCAACGCCTCCGCACCCAATATATTGATCTCTTTGTCGAGCCGATCGGCGATGCGTCTGTCCACGCCACCTCTTATTTCCTCAAGTCGCCGCTCGGAAAATCGCGCGTGTACTGCGGGGCATCAACCTTGAGTGTGAGCGGACGAAGCCGACGCTGACGACGAAATTCTCGACGCCCAAGTCGGCTCGCCAATGACCGCTAATCCGGCTTTCCATGGTTGCGCCTTTGCGGCAGCAACGGGATTTCGGCGTCGACCTGGGCGCCTTTCGCTCGCAAGCGTGCGGACGGCTTGCTTAAGGCGTGCGCTTCGAGTCGACCCGCGGGCCTATCGATCGCGACGCCGGACGAAATGTCGTCTCGATTATATTCTTGATTGCAGCCACGGTGGTCTCAGTCAGGTGCGCATAGTTGACAATTTCACGCTGCACGCGCTCGCCTTCGGCCTTTAGGAATTGTTGTAATTCTCGAACTGCGGAGGTCAGGTCAGAGCCTAGCCCTTCGAGCTCGTCGATCGAATTTGAAGTCAGCCGCGCGACAAGGGACCTAATTCGTTCGCCGTCATCTTCGATTTGAGCAGGCAACTTTTGCCCGTCTTCCGACAAATTGCCGATCTCTGCCTCCAGTTCCGACGTCACGGCCGACGACTTCCTGGTGGCTGCCGCAGATGTTGGAGCGTTCATCTGGAATCTCCTGGCGAAAGGCGCTCGGGACAGTCTCCAGCCTGGGCGGCTCCCACCCTGTGCTCTCGTGATCGAGCCGCCTAGCCACTATGGCTGGGACCGTTAAATGGCGCGGCCCGCAGACAGGTCATCACACTGATCTTAACGAAACTTTGCTGACTAGAGGCAGGTTATTGGCTTTTCCTGGTTCCTTTCTGGACTGCCTCTTCTGCTACACGAGCCAACGATCAGATCGTTCGAACTCGCCACAGTCTGGTCGGCACTCGCGTCGACTTATCAACAATCGGTAAGGCAAGGACCCCCCATAAATCCTGCTCTTGTTGGTCCACCGCTCTTCTCATCCTCGCGCGCCATGCAACCTGCAAAACTCTCGCTTCACACGCTTCGCATCGCACACGTTAATGCTGCTGCACCAGTGGATCGTCACACTAGCAACTCAGTAATGCCGCAAAGAGGCGTTGTGAGTGTTTGCTGCGGTCCTAACCAATGATTTGCAATGCGCTCGGTTGCGTTCCTTACGCATAAAGGAGGAGTAGGAAAAACCACTCTCACGGCCGCGCTCGCTGTAGCGGCAGCAGCGGCCGGCGAAAAGGTGATCGCGCTTGATCTCGATCTTCAGGGATCGCTGGTACGCTGGTCTGAGCGGCGAAAGGCTGCAAATGCCCCCAACACGGTCGTGATCGAACCGCTTGAGACTGAACGGCTGCCGCAGCTACCCGCAATTCTTGATGGATTTGCCGGCGTCGGCTTTACCCTCGCCGTATTCGACACTGCTGATGCAGACGCCGGCGCCGTTCGCCTCATTATCAACTCTGTAGACCTTTGCCTGTTGCCGGCCCGCCCGACCCGCTTGGATGTGGATGCCGCCGCGGCTACTTTTCGCGCCACCTTTCTCGCTAACCGCAAGGCTGCTTTCGTGCTCAATCAGTGCCCGGCGACCCGCCGGAGCCCGCGTGTAGGCGAGGCGGCGAAGGAGCTATTGCGCCTTGGCGTTCTCGCGGAGCCGAAGCTGGCGGCGCGCAACGATTTTCCGGATGCCATCGCCGCTGGCCTCGGCGTCACGGAGTACGCACGCGCCGGCAAGGCGGCGCAGGAAATCGAGGCCCTGTGGCACTGGATTGGTGCCCGCGGCTGATGCCAGGATAACCTTGAGGACCACTCGCCCGGATGCAGGCCTAGCCTGCTTACCGCCGAGCGGTGGACAGGGGTGGCGCCTACGCCTTCGATGCCGCGAGCGCGGATGACGGGCGCCGTTCCCGCGACTAAGCCGCTGACGCATCGCTCGCAACGCGGAAGTCACCCCCATTAGTTGCATCGAAATTCAAACCGATTGGGCAATTATCGCCGGAAGCGCAGGCATTGCGAAAAATTTACGATACGACCATGGCGGCTCAGTTTGGATCTGCGGTGCAGGACTTCCCTGGTTCGCGTATTTCGACCAAGGAGTTGGTGGCAGATGCACCATCGAAGAGCAGCATGGGTCTCGAGCAGGGAACCGGTAGCTTCATCAAGGCTAGTCAGCAGTATCTCGATCAGATCATGAATCATCGCACCAATTTGTTCGGCAAGGCGCAGCAGATGAATGACCAGAAATTATCTGATGCGGAATACGATAAATACATGGACCAGGTCTATAAACCAGGCGGCGATCTTGGAGCAGAGGGAAAGGACGCTGGACGAGCTCCTGCCAAGATCGCATCGCCGGCCGACATAGCTAAGCTGCCTCCAGGAAAGAAGTACCTCATTCCCACAGGGATGCCAGGAGCCGGCCAGACAGCTTATGCGGTTCAGAGTCCGACTGACATCGCGAGTTTGCCGCATGGCGCGAAGTTCATCATTCCGGATGGGTCCGGTACGATTGCGACCGCGCCATAGGAGATGATCGATGGCCGACGATCCGTGGGCTGAATATAGGCCGAAAGAAGCTCCAGCAGCTCCAGTCGCTTCTTCTGCTACGCCAGCTTCTGCCGCCCCTGTCGCTGATCCATGGGCTGCTTTCAGAGGAGGCTCGCCTGAAACCCCGACGGCTGCCGCGAATGATCAGCAACAACCAATCCCAGCGATCTGGAACCGGCCAGCCGGCCGAAGCGTCGGCGATTACCTGAAAGCGGTTACCGCCAGACAGTTTCAGGGAGCCGGTCAGGCCGCACAGGATTATGCCTTGGGGATTGGCGATTACGCGACTGCCGGCCTAGCGGGGAAAGCTTTGGGCCCCGGAGCCCAAGAGAGCGATTGCCCAGGCTCGCCAAAACCTCGGTCCAATGGACTTAGCGGCGCAAGGAATCGGCTATGGCGCTGGGCCCGGCCAAATTCTCGGACGAGGCGCGGTTAAGGCTGTGGACGCAATTGCGCCGACGGTGACCAGGGCTACAGCCCCCTTTATCGCACGTCTTGCTGGCTCCGTCGCCGCGGGCGGTCTCGAAGGCGTTGGCGCAGGTGCGCTGGGAACCTATGGCCATAACCAAGGCTGGACCGACACCAGCAACGTCGGTACGGGTGCTCTCGTTGGCGGCCTTTACGGTATGGCGGGCGGCGCGGTCGGCGGATCAGGACCGACGCCAAAAGGTCCGAGCGCGGCTGACGTCGGCGCGCCAGGAAAAGGCGGACTGCCAACAGGCATGTATGCGCAGAAAGAAGCTTCTTACCAGCCGCTTGACACCATATATTTTGACAGGGCCCACCATCAACCGCTGCAAAATACCTGGGATAATCTCATAGCTCAGCGCGATCCGCTAAAGAAAGGTGTTGATCTTGGCGTCCCGGAAGAAGCTCAAAAAATTGTCAACAAAATTGGTTCTCAATCCGTTGTAACGGGTAGGAATTTACAAGAAGCAAGCAGTGATTTGCGCACTGTCGGTCGTCCAGAGGCCAACCGTTTTGCCGATGCGCTCGATAGCACTTTGCAGAATGGTAGCCCCATGCAGGGCAGTACGTTCAACGGTGCTCCCGCTCAAGTCGGTCAAGCTGGCGCGGCTAAAAAGGCCGGCGATGTTTGGAATAGCCGTATCAAGGATCTCGAGCGTCTTGGAGAGGATCCATCAGCAATCCCTTCCTGGGCGGTCAAGCAGACACAGGATTTCCGCAGAATGCGCCTGGAGCCGGGACGCCGCAAAGCATAGCGCTCGAAGATTTGGCCAGGGCACAGAAGCCTGGGTTTAATTGGTGGATTGGCAGACGTATCGCCGCTCCACTCGCTGGAGCTGGAGCTGGGGCCGCAGAGGGCTATTTTAACGCAGCTGAAGGTCAAAGTCCGTGGGTCAATGCGGGGATCCACAGCGCTGAAGACGCTCTGCTCTTCGGCGGAATGCATGCAGCTGCTGTACCCCGTCCCACGTCAGCTCTAAACGCGGCGCGCTATGCGATCGGCACTGGTCGGCCAATTTCCAACTGGCAGCAGCCAGCTGGTGACGCTTTGCTGAAGCTTTTGGCTGGCCATGCAGCGAGCGGTTCACCAACAAACAATCAATAATGATACATCACATAGACCATGATCATAGTGACGACAAACATCAAAAGATAAACAACTTGTGCGCCGTTCATGAGGCTCTCCGTCGCATGGCTATCCGTTTCACCAGCAAGGCGAAACCGGCGGTCAACAACCCGAGGACTGTCACCAGGACGGCCGCGGGCTCTTCCGGGTATCGATTCTGCCTCTCCGGTCGTCCGAGGCGGTTTTTTCGCCAAATGCTCCCCGCGCTGTCGACGTCGTTCAGCTTCTTGAGCGTTGACCTCGGGCTTGGGACGGATGCCGAGATAACTGCGAATGATCTCGGCCTCAGTCGCCGTCGGTAGGCGATCGAGGAATAGAATGCCCTCTTCGTCGCCGTCCTGAGTCACCTTGGCGAACGTCATTAGCTTCTTTGCCCACGTCCAGGCCTGTTTGCTTTCGCAGATGCAGTAGAGCTGAAATCCTGGTTTGCCACCAACAAGTGCAGCGTAGGCGTGACCACGCGACCCGTTGATGCGCGGATCTCCGCACTCGTCTCGGCGAAAGGCATTGCTTGCACTATTGAGCGCTTCGGCAAATTTGAGCAGCGCAGAGCGTTGAACGGTCGGAGGATAAATGTCCATCTCACCCTTCCGACTTCCCGATGATGGCGTCGAGCTTGCCTTCGATGGAATCGAGTCTGTGATCAACGGCGTCGAGGCGACCATGGATCCAGTCCACGTGACCTTCGATGCTGGCCAACCGCTCTTCAATCGCGCCAAACCGGCTGTCAAAGCTGCTGAACCGAACTTCAAGCGTGTCGAAACGCATGCGTTGAAGACGCTGCTCGGTCTGAATGTCCTGCAGTTTGCGTCCGATGAATTCAAGCGTGGGTTCAGGCATCGACCGGCTCCGCGACTTTGAGGTTCTTGAACACGCTTTGGTAGAGCGCGTCCTTGCGCTGCAGCGCCTTGACGACGCGGCGGTCGAGCGGCGAACCCGAGAGATCAATGTACAGGACGTTCTCGCCGGTCTGGCCGCGGCGGTGGATCCGGTCCTCGATCTGCGATCGTGTGTCCATCGAGTAGCTGTTCTCGAAGAAGATCATGGTCCGGCACAGGTCGTCGGGCCCGGGTCCGCCGAGAAGGGTGTGGCCATACTTGGAGGCGTCGCACTGCAGCAAAATGACGCGATGGAGCCGGTTCTCGTTGAAGAGCGCCTTCTGCTCGGTCATCTCTTCCGGCGTCATCCCGCCTTTGATCCAGGACCGGATTCCAAGCTGCGAGCGCCTTGTCGAGGATAGTGAGAATAGCCGGTGCCGGTAGACGACGCAGACCTTGCCTGCGACCTCCTCCTCGAGCAGCTGCAGTAGGAGGTTGATGCGCGGGTTCTCGCTCGGCGGCACCAGCTCGTGCGACGGTGCCCTGGTCGTCGTAGATGAATCCGGTCTGGATCTGGGCCAGCTTGGCGTATTTGGCGATCGCGACGTCGACGGTGATGACGCCGTTCTCGATCTCGAGCAGGAACTGGTGCTCCATCTGGCTGTACTGACGCAGCTGCTCGGCCGACATCGCATAGTCGCGGATGGTGTAGTCCTTGCGCGGCAGTTCGGGCAGCCAGTCCTTCTTCTTCGCCTGGAACACGATCGGGGCCATGATCCGGGCGAGCTCCTCGGCGTTCTTCGCGGCGACGACCTCCTTGTCTTGCCAGCCGCCCATGACGCAGAACGCGCCGCGGAAGGCGTAGAAGTTGCGTTCCTTGAACAGGCCGATCGCGCGCAGCTGCCCCCAGAGGTCGTGCGGACCTTGGTTGTTGGGCGGCCGGTCAGTAGGCGGACATAGCGGCACTCGAGCGCCAGCTTGTGGACCGCCTTGGTCTGGGCGGTTCGGTGCCCTTTGATCTGGATGCTCTCGTCGATCGCGAAGTAGGTCTTGCCGCGGCTCGCCCAGACGCAGAGCGCCTTGAGCACGTTCGGCATCCGAAGGGCTTCGTAGTTTAGGATGAATACTGGAAGTTTATAATGTCCATGAGAGATGAACATCGATGCTTCTTTTTTCTTTGCGGATTGAAAAATGTGGATATCGAAAGCAAATGAGAAATCATGTTTTTTAATTTCATCATGCCAGCCCATCTTGAAACTATTTGGGCAAACAACGATCATTCGATCAGCCCCTTGATCCCACGATAAGCGCTGAAATTCTTGGAGCGCAACCAGGCTCTTGCCGAGCCCTTGCTCAAGGAAGAAGCCCACCCCCGGCTTGTCGCGGGCGAACTCGAGGGCGGCGATCTGGACGGGATCTAGCTGGCTCATTTGCTCGGCTCATAGCGCCAAAAATAGATAGGTTGGTTCTCGCCAATGAAACCTCCAAGCGTATTGAAAGTAAAGTAATCCTCAGCCTCTTCTTCGCTCATATCGTCCCGCTTCATTAAGATTTCGATACGTTTATCTGCATCATAGACAACGACGAGCGAGCGTGTGGCTCCGGGTGGGTCGGGCCTCCAGCAATGCGCCATGCCTTAATGGGGTCTTCATGCCTCGGAGCGAGCGTCTTCATTTCGCTCGACGATCCATTCACGCAGTTGGTTGCTTATCGGCATGTGTCGTAACTCCGCTCCTAGCAACGATCGCCCTTAAAGTTTTGTGACTATCCGGCCTGATGTAACCAGGAGTTGCCCGAAGTCTTGCTGATTTAAGACGATGATACGTTCTCGACTCCGGCGTCGAGACATAAGAGACGGGTCTACTATTGGCGAAAGTTATCGTCATCGCCGCTTTTGCTACGTCGATCGGCTTACCGTTATCGAATTGCGCCATTTTGACTACGCCTAATTTTGGTATTGTGAAGTGATTATACCAACTGTCAATCGCGATCGTGACTCCGTTTGGATTTACTGCTATGTAGGTGGCTCTGGGGAACATTCTTCTAAGAGGAAACACATACATGCACTTCGTAGGAGAATTACAAACGCCCAAGGCAGCGTCTTCTTTGGTCGGAACTACACGTATCTCATGCGGCATTTTAAATTTCCTTACCATTTTCCCATCTCCTCTTTTACGAGCCTTACAAACTCCATTCTTTGGTCGTCGTTGAGTTTCAGGAATTCAAAAAACAGATCCTGGACCGCGCGGACGTCCGCGCGGTTTGCCCTTGCGAGCGCCTTGCGCTCTCGCCCAGCGGCGCGCTCTTGTTCAAGCGCATCCTCAGGATCGTTAGACCCCGCCATTTGCATGAGCTTCCGAATGTCTCCTTGACTGCGTCGAATATTCTCGGCGCACCAAGCTTCCCATTCGCCATGAGGGATTCTAGGACGAACACGAATCAATTCGTGACCAGCGCAGATGCGGTACGACACTGCGTTCCCCTCGGCTCGCTCAGCCAAGGCGAGATACCGATTGATCTGGATCGCGGCGCTCTCCAGCGAATTGGGAGCGCGCTCGCGCAGTTCGATCACTTCAGCTTGTGTAGGTAAAACTCCCATTTTTGGCATTTTGGATCTCCTTCTAGGGTTGCCAACTGCCCTTTAATGGGCTATATAAACCATAAAAATGGAGAATGCAATGCCCATTGAGAAAAAGATTTACACTCTCCAACGCCCAGATGCCATTAAGGTGATGGTCACAGCGAAGGAACGGGATGAGCTGCGTAAAGCGGCCATGCAAGCTGGCATGGGGTTATCTGTGTTTCTACGCGTCACAGCCCTCGAGGCCCGCCGTCGAGTGGCGGCCTAGGCCGCCCCACCCTCGTCATTCACCCGCGGCGTGACGACCGGCCGGAACCGCTTGGCGATCTTCGAGATCCCGCTTTCGAGATCCTCGACGTTGTGACTGGGTGTCAGGCCGTTGGCGCGCAGCCGGAGGTAGCCAGCTGCGCCATTCCAATGCTTGGGCTCGGTCGTGTCGCCGTTGAGGATGCGCGCGACGAGAGTCACGACGTTCTCGAGCGCTTCCTTGCTGGTGTTGGGCAAGCCCTCCCAGTTGCGGCCGCGGCGCATGACCGCTTTCAGCGTCTGGGCGATGGTTGCCGTGTCCTCGAACGGCCCATGCGTCGTCTCTTTGTCGCGCAGATATTCATCGAGGTTCATTGAGGTATCCTTTAAACAGGGTTGCGACTCGATCAGCGCCAGTGGAGCAGTTCGGATAGTCAGCCTGGGCGATCCACGGCGAGATTGCCAAGAGTCGCTTTTCCAACCAATGAGGATCACGTTCAGTCCAGCGGCCAACATTCGGCTCCCTTCGACGAATTGTCGTTGGCTTGGACCAAAAAGTTACCGTTGATCAGTTTTGCTTCAGCGAAGACGAGCGGTACGTCGGGCAGCTTGATGATGAGATCGAGCATCCCGACGGCAAACCGATCTTCAATCCGGCGCGCGTAGCCGCCGCGGAGGGCGTTAACCTCCGCGACAAGCTTTCTTTTGTAATCCGCCTCTTTCACTGCGCGGCCTGGCGAAGGTCGTAGATCCCCTCCGCCGTGCGGGAGAGCGCGCCGGATTTCTGCAGATTGGCAAGCGAGGTCGACAGCGACCCAGCAGCCAGGCCGGCGTTCTCGAGCGCGCTCTTGAGCTGCTTGACCGTCTGCGGGCCATTGGCGAGCGCCTGGAGCACGGCGTCGTTGACCTTCGATCCCTTTCGGCGGCCGCCTCGCTTGGGCGCGTTCTGAAACAGATCCTTCTGCCCGCTGTCGATCTCCTTGATCTCGAGCTGGAAATCCTTCCCGATCCGCGGGAACAGGCTCATGAACTGCTCCGCCGAAACAATCACGGCGACTTTATACATTTTCACTTTGTTTCTCCTTCCATTTCTGTTCGGAGTGATCTCCGTACAGTTTGAGGGCGTTGCGCATTGCACGCGACGCCATTCTCAAATTCACGCTGATCGCCAGATCGGATTGCGAATGGCGAGCCTCTTCACAAAAATACACGACGGTCCGCAGCACTTCGTCCAGTGTGTCGAGGTAGGCGAAATCGCTTAGATCATTTGCAAGGTCTTCCATGCGTCTCTATGCGCCTCCGCGCACGTCTCGAATCCTATGGCCATGGACGCGGCGATTGAGTCGTCATCGACAATGCGCCGCTTCCAGCCCCAATGATCTGTTGTGGATTTGAAAATCACAAATTTGTAAACCCTCCCTTTGTAGGAAGTGATGTGAAACAGATTGCTTTTGCCGGCGCGCTTCCACCGATTGAGATCCATGAAGATGAACTGCAGGTATTCCGGCGAGCGCTCGATGCCAGACACTCGCTGCTGACGTGGCGGCTCCGGCGGCTCCGGATAGCGTTCGAGCACCCGCTGGGCGATGGCGCGAGTCGCCTGGTTGCCGCGCGCATCTTCGGCAAGCGCCTTGATCTTCGCGCGCCGAGCTGGAGTCATTCACCGTCATCCGCCATGGCGAGCTCCCGCCTAATCACCCAGCCGCGCATGCGCGCCAGCCGGTCGATCACCGCGATGAACATCTCGTCTTGATCGCGCGGCGACAGGCTCGGATAAGACGCCTCGATGCCCTTGGTCAGCACCGCGTGAGTGATGATCGCGGTCGCGCGCGCGTAGTCGTCTTGGGAGAAGGTCATTTCTCACCTGCGGCTTTGAGGGCGGCGTCAATTGCGCAAGCTCTCGCTCGGCTTCGTGGTCGGAACGGCGGGTAATGCTTGCTGCAAAAGGTATGCGCGCTAATTTCAGCGCCGCCGCCAGCTCTGGCGTTGCGGGCGCGGAGGGCGTCAGTAAGCTGCTCACGCGCTCGGATCGCTCGCGACACATCTTTGCTTGGCATTTCAACCGTTGGCCCGTGGCCCTTCGCCTCATAGTCCGTCATTTTTCACCTGCGGCCTTGAGGGCGGACTAGCCCCATTTTCGCGCAATCTTCTCACACTCGATCAATCGTCCGCTCCCGCGCCTCTCCCCGTTCTCGCCAGGAGGCAATGAGGGCCCCGAACTCTTCATTATCCATCCGCCATTCATCATCGCCGAGCGCGATATGCGCTTCGATCTGTGATACGATCTCCTCGACGCTAGGCTCGCTCATTTCTCACCTGCTTGTTTGAGGGCAGCGTCGATCCGCGCGAGTACATCGACTCCGCGGTGTCGAGGGTCGGCGTTAACTTCGTCTTGGACCCATCCTCTCGCTTCCTTCAGCGCCGCCACAAGCTCGGCCACGCGGGCGCGGAGGGCTTCACGCTCCAATGCTAAAACCTTTGTCCGCGCTTCGATCTCGTCTTCGTAGAAGCCCATCATTTCGCCTCTTTCGCGATGATAGCGCGGATACGGATGTCGGAAGCGATATTGTGCAGAACTTTCGCTATATACTCGTCAAACTTGTCCGCTTTAGCGTCGATCATATCCGCGCACGCCTTGGCTTCTTCTGCTTTAGCTTCGATGATGGCGATGGCGAACCGTTCTTCGGCCCTCTCTTCATTAAACGTGCTCATTTCCCGCTCTCCTGCGCGAGGGCGGCGTCGATGCGAGCGAGCAAGTATCGTCCAACCAGGGGCAACGTTGCGCAATACCGCTACGCGCCTCTTCCAGCGCCGCCTCCAGTTTAGTCACGCGGACGCGGAGGTCTCGCGCGATGGTTGAGGCGTTGTCGATCTGTGTCAGGACGCCCATCAGGTCGGGTAATGGCTTCCAATCTGGGTTCGGCGGGAAGTTCTGCTCAACAAAGAAACTCAAGAACCTCTTCGCATAGCGATACGCTTTGTCCCGATCCGCCTCAAGTTCGGCCACACGGGCGCGGAGGGACGGCGACCGTGTGCTCATTTTCCGCTCTCCTGTCCGAGAACGGCTTTGCAATGCGCAGCAATTGAGATAGCCAACTCAGGCGATCCGTTACCGTGTGCATAACTCTCCAGCGCATGCCATGCCCCCTTCAGCGCCGCCTCAAGCTCAGCCACGCGGGCGCGGAGGGAGGCGGTTGTGTTCATCATGTCGTCGGGCGAGCCGGGAAATGGTTCCACATCAGTCTCCTTTCTGGGCGGATCGTACCAAGTTCGATAATTGGTCATTTCCCGCTCCCTTGCGGTTGCCCTGCAGCGGCGAGGGCGGCGCGGGCGCGGACTAAGCCCCCTCGATAGGCAAAATTCTTGTAATAATGGTCCCAATCGTCCCAGCCTGTTCCTCTTTCGACAGCATCGCACCAAGCTTGAACATCATTAACTACTCCCTCCAGCGCCGCCACAAGCTCCGCATTCTGGGCGCGCAGTTCCTCGATCCTGACGCCACGGTTGTGCAGTTCTTCTGCGGCGCTCATCGAAGTCTCTCCATCACTCGGATTATCCAGCGAATGCGATGGGCGATCAGGAAGTCGAGCAACTCACGCCGCTCCTTTGGCGTGACGTTATGCGCGTAGCAAAATTCTCCGAATGTCATTCCCCACTCCCTTGCGCATGCCCTGCGGCGTCGGGCGTGGCGGACGAGCGGCGAATGTCTCGTCGCACCAATTTCCACCCGCCGTCCGGGCGCCACCAGCTCGGCGTAGCCGGATGAGCGAAGAACTGTGAGGACGTCGGCTGCTCCGAGATGATAACTTGGCAAACCATGTCCATCGGTGACTGCACGGTGAGCGGAGATACATCGTTCCACCAAGTCGGTTGGAAACTCATTGCTCATTTCCGCTCACATCTCAAAACGGAATTTCATCAACATCGGCGCTGGTGTCAGGAATGTCGCGCTTCGTTCCTACGGTGTGACGCTCGGTCCGGATGTCGTCAGCCTCGTCGCCCATGTCGACGATGAACCCGGACTTGGAATATTGGTTGTAGAGCGCGCGCGTCTCCTCACCCTCCTTCTCGTCCTGAATCACGCCGATGAACTGATACTCGTAGGTGAAATAGAAATCGCCCGTCGGGCCGGTTTTGCGCTGCACGACGATCCGATATCGCTGATAGAACTGATCGACACCCATCGTCTTCGTGGTCGAGATGAAGTTCTGGGTCGGCCCGACGCCGGTGCGCGCATTGGTGAAGACGCAGAGCTGCTTGCGACCGTCGGGCAGGTCGATCAGCCACAGGACATCATAGGTCAGCGTCGCCGCGGGCTTCGACCTGGGATCATCATCCTGCGACGAGCCCCACTTGGTCATACCGTAATCGGTGACCCTCTTGCCAATCTTCCAAGTGTAGGTCTTGGGATTGCCGAAATGTTTGACCTGAAAAGTCTGATCCGGCTGATCCCAGTGGATGCCGTCGCTCGCCGTCGCGAGCGGGCCCTTTTGGTCGCTTCCGGACGACTTTGGAGCCCACATCTGATAGGACTTGCGCAGCAGGATCGGCGTGCCGGTGACCGACGGTCCCAGATTCATGTTGAGGATGGTCATCCAGAAATTGCCGGGGACCGCGCCCGGCGTGCTGTCCATCACCTCCGGGCTCTGACCGGCGAGCAGTTTGAGCCGCGGCGGCTTGAGGTCGGAAGCGTCGATGTTGCCGAAGCTGGCTCCGGTCGACGCCTTGCGCGCCCACGCCGGGACGCCGCCGGCTTCGGTCTTGGCGAGGTCATTGGTCATGACGGTGGTGCCTTTGATATGTGGTTTGATGAAGTTCATCGTTTGTGTTCCTCGATGTGGCATGATCGACAAAGCCAAACAACTTCGAGTGGTTTAGAATAGTCGTGATGGTGACCGTCGACGGTACCGATCTTTCCGCACTTGGAACAAGCATCTGGTGGGGTAAGTTTGCCGTCACGAAGAGCATTTTTAAAAGTCCACCAAGCCTTTAACTTCTCTGGATGTCGTTTACGGTACGCTTTCACACCACGGGCAATTGCGGGAGCCGCGCTCTTGGCATAAGCCTTACGCTTACCGACCTGTTCTGGTGATTTATTGTATTTTCGCATCCTGCCAATAAGATATTCACGATTAGCGAGAAAATAGGCGCGTTGATATTCAGCCTTTTTCTCTTTGTCTTTGAATGGCATGGATCAGCCCTTGGTGATGCTGTACAAAGGCTCGATGTGCCAACTTTGAAGATGTCGACTGGGAGCGGCTGTGCCGGCAAGCGTCTGCTCTCTTGGCGAAAGCGCCGAGTGTTTGAGCGTTGACGGTCTCGATGATCAAGCCATCGTTCCTGGTTTGACGCAGCCAGCCCAGGCCAGTCTCCTTATCGAGCATCGAGGCGTTCCAGCGGACGTTGACTGTCGCTCGACCGAAGCTGGGGACTGTGAAGCTTTTGACGTTTGCGTTCATGAACATCGTCGGGATGAATTCCTGACTGAGCTCCTCGACATGCTTCGTCAGCATGCTGGTTTTAGCGGCGAGGTCCTGCACGACCTCGCGCAGCTCGGCGAAATAAATGATTGTTTCTGGGATATTGGCTCTCTCGATGACCTCGGCGCTATCGCGAATTGCGCGGGCTAGGAAGAGGTCGAGCTTTTCGCCGGCGAAACGGGCGGCGGTTTGGGTGTCGAATTTCATCACGGTTCCTTTCGAATGGAGCCTATGGATGAGGCTCTAGGACCGTGATATGTGAAACCTCATATGACTGTCAAGTGGGAATTATTGTGATTTAACCTTTTTCTGGTTCTCAGCGCGAATCTTCTGAAGGGCTTCCGTGGAGGACGAAAATTCGCCGATCTTTTTGGCGTTGCTCCAGGTCGAGAAGCGACCGTTGGGTAAGAGAAAGAAACAACCGATTCTGCGACCTTTATCGTCCTCGACTCTTCGCTGGACGTTATACAAGGTCAGGAAGTCGCCGTCGTTCATTCAGTCATGCCACCGCGATTGCGTTTGAGTTCGCCGTGTTTGCGCCAGCCGCATTCTCGGCCCGCACCTGACAGCTGACGCTTCGCGTGCTGTCAGCCCCGACCAGCGCGTAGACGCTGTTGATCGCACCGAGAATGGCGACGCCGTTGCGCAGCCATTGGTAGGTGTAGGCGACCGGAACGTTACTCCACGTCCCGTTGGTCGTGGTCAAATTCTGGCCGACCGTGCCTGTGCCGCTGACCACCGGTGCTGCCGTGTTCACAGGCGCTAGGATGTTCGTGAGCGCAGCGGTGATCGCGGTGCCCATCGCTGCCGGCGTGAGACCGCTCGCCTTGCCGGCGTTGACGTGCAGCAGGACGTCGTTGATGAAGCGCGAGCGCGCGGCGACGCCGGGGTTCATCCCAATGCCGGGTCGCAGCCCGAGCGGCGCGGTCTGCTGTGTCGTATCCTTAACCGCGGTGTCGGTGCTGAGCGCAGTCGCGATCGTCGTCAGCTCGGAAATGATGTTGGGGTTGCCGCGGTGGATCATCGCCTCCGCCCGAATCATGTTCGTGAAGAAGGTAATGGTATAGCCAGGCGGAGTTTGGCTGTAGATCGCGGCGGTCATGACTGGCCTCTTTTGAACAATCCGGAAAGATCGAGCGCGCCCATCGTCAATGGACCGCCGCCACCGCGAGCGTTCCCAGCTGCGGGCGCGTTGGGACGGTCTATCGTGGTGAAGCGCGGGTTCTGGTAGTAGCCGAGATCGACGCGCGCGGGATCGATCGCTGGACGCGGGGCGGTAGCCGGCGCGAACTAGTCGGCCCATAAGGATCGATTGGCGCAGGAATCGCCGGTGTAGGTGGCGCAGCGACGGTGCGGGGGATGGACCATAAGGATCGATCGGTGCGGGTCTAGGCGGCATTCGGCCAGTCGATGACGGATCTGCGGGCGAGCGCCCGATAGCGACAACGGCAGCTTCACCCGTCTCGGCCGGCGTGGCGTAGCTGCTCGCATAAAGGGTGGCAAGCGGGAGCGGCAGGCCGCGACTGAGGAAGAAGCTCAGAAGCCCCGGTGCTGGCGCTGCGCCGCCAGGGATTGGGCTTCCCGGCGCAAAGCTCGGATCGTCGGGGCTCGCCAGCGCGCCAGGCGTACGCGCAGTCAAAGAATCGCCAAGCGCGTCGGCCATCAACGTTTGCTGTGCGACGGCTCAGGTTCGGGCGGGTGCTTCTTGGCCGCCTCCGCAGCTCCTTCGGCCTGAAGCGCATCCGAGCGTCGTCGCTGCTCGGTCGCGATATCCTCCATGTGATCCGGCTCTGCGGGAGTTTCCTTGGTCGCGGGCGTCTTGGGCGGGGGAGTGTGTGGAGTTGTGGCCATGAAAGCCTCCATCAAGGACGGGGACTATCGTTCAGATCTCGCAAAATGGCAATCCCTCGCAACCGATCGTCGCCTGGTTCGCCCCAGTCAACATTTTGAAGAGTTGGAATCGGAATGTTCCCCGCTTGTTCCCGATTTGAAATAGGGTGCACGTTTCTTTTCTGCGGTGTAACGATTACCTGTTTCACGTGAAACACCTCACACCGCTGCGGCCAGGGATAATGCCAACGGCTGAACTTGTGGCAGGCTTCGGCTGGCGTCGCCAAGAGTAGGATCAATATGGCTCCTGGTAATCCGGATCGAATTCGCGCTCCGAATAGTCTTTGCGTCGTGGCTGCTTCTGCTTGTTGCCTCGCCATTCCGGTCCTCCTCCCGATGATGGAACGTCATTGTCTTCCCAATCGACGCCTGGCTTCGTCGGCCAATTGGCGGCGAGCTCAAGCCCGTGCGCCTCGCTGACCTTGCGCAGCAGTTTTCCGTAACCCCATCTAAACCTCATCATGTCGCCGGACATTTTCTCGACCAAGCCGGCGCGTTCGAATTCGAGGATCACTTCAGTCTCGCCGAGGCGGGCATATCCTCCTTCGTGACGCTTTATGGCGTCACGCACTTGAGAGCGATTGAACCAGGCGGTGATGTCGAGCCCTTGCACCACGCGGGCGTCAGCGATGATCCGCCGGGCGACGTCGCGGGCCTTCGACATCGTCGCACGCACTACGGTTTCGTCGTCGCGTGACGAGAACTTGAGATCCTCGAGTTCTCCACGCTCGACTTCGATCTCCATGAAGTAGCGCATCAAATGGCGTTTGAACGCGACGTCCTCCAAGGCGTCGAAAAACTGACTGTAGAACGGCTTGAGTTCGAGCGACCAGTCGAGGAATTCGCGTTCGCTCATTCGCTTGTTCTCGGCGGTCCAGCTCACGATGAAGAAAAATGCTCGGTCTGCAGCATCGGCCGGCGTGAGCCCGATATCGGGTTGATTGGAAGCGATCATCAGTCTAGAGGGAATGTAATATTCACGCTGATGACCGAATTTCACCTGCCCGGTCACGTAATCGGATCTGGCCAGGTTTTTAATAGTGTTGATCGCGCCTACGCTCTCGAGTTTCACCTCGTCAATGAAAGTGATCAGCTTTCCGATGAAGGGGGTGATCAGGAATTTGTTTTCTGTGAGACTCGAGGCGCTGGCTAGCCCTGCCATTCTGCCGAATAAGGCTTGCATCAACCGTTCGCCGAAGGCGCTCTTGCCGATGCCCTGGCCGCCAACAAGGATCGGACAGACTTGCGGCTTGATCTCCGGGAATTGGGCAATGAAGGCGATGAACTTCTTCAGCCACAGCATCTGGGCGTCATTGTCGCGGGTGAGCAACCCGAGCATCCGATCGAGCATGGTGACCGCTCGCTGCAGGATCGCTGGATCGACGGTCGCGATCGGCTTGATCGAGAATCCGGGGAAAGTGTTGAGCAGTCGGTACTCGTCAGGATAGCGATCCTCGCCCCCTAGGAGCCCGTAGACGGGCGAGAAGCGCAGGACGCCTCCTGGGGTAGCTCCAGGGAAGAAGTCCCGCCGGTGAACGTCGGTGCGAAGCTGTGAGGCAGCATATAGACGAAATGGATTGCGTGGCTTTCCTCGGATAAACACGGGCTCGTTTTCCCATAGGCGAACGAGGTCGTCGTGCTTATGCTCGTAACGTGTCCCTTTGAGCAGGGCGTCGCGATCGAGGTAGATGTGATCTGAGGCATCCAGGACATATTGGTCGGCCATTTTTTCGAGGAGGTCGATGTCGAGCCCGGCCCGGAACGCGCGCCGTATGCCGACCTTGGCCTGAACGCCAAACAGCGTCTCAATCGAGCCCCAGCCGGGGATTGGAGCCGTCGGGTTGCGTTCGAGTGCAGCCGCGGCGTTATCAAAGACGACTTTGAGGTCTTTGGATGCGCCGGTCTTGGTCAGGAATTCGATCAGCAGATTGGCGGAAAATTCATCCTCGATCGGAGCCCAGCAAACGTTCTCGAGGCTCTTGCCGCGGGCGTTGATGTCGCGCCCTTCAGGAACGATGCGGGCGATCCAGCCGCCGATCGCGCGGGTTAGGATCTCATCCCAGTTCTGCAGCCCGTCGA
Source organism: uncultured Alphaproteobacteria bacterium (assembly GCA_963833665.1). Taxonomy (GTDB): domain Bacteria; phylum Pseudomonadota; class Alphaproteobacteria; order Rhizobiales; family Xanthobacteraceae; genus BOG-931. The sequence continues at coordinate 95,351 of CAWHZA010000033.1, forward strand.
GATAGATCCGGATCCAGTAGGCGAGCGTGGCGAAGGCGATCGCGC
>CAWHZA010000034.1:0-149033 GCA_963833665.1 uncultured Alphaproteobacteria bacterium
TCCGGCCAATCGTCGTGTAGGGCAGCAGGACAGCGCAAGCGCCCTACACACAGTCCCCCAGACTGCGTCCCGGCATCCACACAGCCCCTGTCCCTACGGATCATTCGGCCTCTGGGGACAGGTGAGAGCGTTTGCTCACGAGGGCCATTGTTACATGTTACAATATAGCTAAAATCTGTCTCATGATTGGACCAGAAGGAGGTCGCCTTGGATTTTTCGCTCACTGACGAACAGAAAATGATTCAGCAAACGGTACGGCAATTTGTGGAACGCGAACTGATGCCATTGGAAAACGATGTATTGCAGAATGAAGGTAAGTTTCCTAATGGTGTTGAGCCAGGGGTGTATGACTCGCTCCAGAGGAAAGCTAAAGAAATGGGCTTCTGGGGCATCAATACTCCAGAGGAATATGGCGGCGCGAATCTGGGCGCTGTGATGAGCGCGCTGATATTCATGGAGCTGGGGAAAACGCTGGTGCCTTTTATGTTTGCCGGTAGCGCAGATAATATCCTTTATTATGGCAATGAACGGCAGAAAGAGGAGTATCTGATTCCTACTATAGAAGGGGAGCGCAAGTCGTGTTTCGCGCTGACTGAGCCGGGAGCAGGGTCTGATCCGTCCGCTATTCGCACGACGGCTGTTAAGGACGGTAACCACTGGGTTATCAATGGGCAGAAGGTATTTATTACGGGTGGCAATGAAGCTGATTTTACGATGGTTTTTGCTGTCACCGATCGCACAAAACCACCGCAGAATGGCGGGGTGACGTGCTTCCTGGTGGATCGCGAGATGGGTTGGACTTCGCGCCCGGTGCCGACGATGGGCGGGTGGTCTCCCGCGGAACTGTTCTTCGAGAATGTGCGAGTACCGGAAGATCACATCCTGGGAGAGGTCGGAAAAGGCTTTTCGCTGGGTATGCAGTGGATTGGCCAGGGACGATGGATGATTGCTTCGCGCTGCGTGGGCACTGCTGAACGCCTGTTGCAAATGGCGGTAGATTATTCTAAGGAGCGTGTGACTTTCGGGCAGCCTATTGCTGATCGGCAGGCGATTCAGTGGATGATTGCTGATTCTGCTGTTGAGATTCAGGCGACGAAGTGGCTGGCGATGCATGCTGCCTGGAAAGTTGACCAGGGGTTGGATAACCGTCACGAGGCCAGTATGGCGAAGCTTTATGGTTCAAATATGGCGAATCGCGTGGTTGATCGTGTGATGCAGATTCACGGCGGTATGGGTTATACGCGGGAGATGCCTATCGAGCGCTGGTATCGCGACCTGCGCGTGACGAGGATTTACGAGGGGACTGATGAGATCCAGCATTTCATTATTGCGAGGGATTTGCTGAAGGGGTATGTGAAGATTGGCAGGTGGGAGTAGAGGAAATGACATGGTTGCACCTGGGCAATATCACTACTACGGCAAGATCACGCTCACTGCATTGGTTATTGGCTGTGTAACGGGGGATCTTCTCTTTATCATTCCTACTATGATTGTAATCGGCAGCAATGGTACAACGACTAATAGCCCTTCTCTTGCGGATAGTTTGTTATCCAGTATAGCAGGATTGGGTGTTCTCATTCTTGTTGTGGAGATGGTATTCGTGATGGTTCGTGACTGGCGGGGCGCTATGACACTTCGTTTCGCTGCAAACACAAAGTTCTGGTATAGAGGTAAGCTTGTTAGTGCGAAATACTGGTTTTTTGTATTATATGTAGTTTTCCCTTATATCATGCTGCCAATTTACCTGTTTCGTACGGTGATGGATCAGCGTCATATTGCGGGGCACAAACCGCTTGAATCGAATCGGCATATCGCTCAATTGGATGCTCAAAAGGGTTACCACCCTCCTACAAGGGGAAGCTGTCGTGTTTGTCATCAACCGCTGCAGGTTGGCGCTGCTTTTTGTTCGAACTGTGGAGTGGGAGTAGAGGGTTAGTGTTGGAACCACCTATTGGGCGTTGAGTGGGAAAATGTTTAGGACAGCGCAAGCGCCTGAAACCAGCGAATGAGATTGGTTGAAGTGGCCAGGATAGAGCAAGCGTTGTCACCATACATCGTGAAGGGGCAGCAGGACAGCGCAAGCGCCCCCGCCATTCCTCACCCAGCCCCTGTCCCTACAGGTGAACGCATAGCACCCGAAAGGTGGTGGAACCTAATCTCCCACCCCTCTCGACAAATACTACTCATAGCTATACAATAGTCGTGGTTAGGAGTGTCGAGTTATGGGAAGGAGTATCCCAACGGACGAACCAGCAGTATCGTATCCCTCATTGATTGCTGATACCTCGATGCGCTTGCAACAACTGGTGAATGGTTGTTGCAAATGGAGGTAGATTATTCTAAGGAGCGAGTGACATTCGGGTAACCATCGCTGATCATCAGGCGATACGACGGCTCTCCGGTTCCGGAGATCTCGTAGTACAAGTTGAGGCCGTTCACAGAAGCGTAGCTACTCCTGGCGTCCTTGTTTGTTGCTTTTGAATTGACTTTATGCTCTGCCATCTTGATTTCTCCTTTGCTTAGCGCGGTCGGTAACAAACGCGCATAACCCCAGATTTGTACGTCTTTGCGCTTACCAACTCCAAGCTGACCTTATTAGTGAATACGCGTTTACCATTACTAATGGCAACCGGATGGACCATCAACACGTACTGATCAATTAAACCCAGTCGCACAAATGTTTGTGCAGTGCGAATGCCGCCAGGCACTCCCAGGTCTTTGCCGGGTTGCTGCTTGATCTTTTTCACTGCTTCGACCAAATCATGATCACTCTTCACCACGAGTAGCTCTGTATTCTCCCACTCAAGTTTTTCTTCCTGGCGCGAGATAATGAGAGGGTGTAATGTGTTCACTGCCTGTGCAATAGCACGTTCAGCCTTTGAGGCCGAAGGGTTTTTCGCGACGTTTAACCAGTATGGGATCATCCCTGAAGCCGTCGGGTAGCCAATAAAACCACGATCAATGCCTTGAAAGAAAGCAACGATGTCATCGTTGAGTTCCTGATCTGGTGTCTGTGACATCCAGTCCAGCTCACCGTGCGGCCCGGCAAAGAAGCCGTCAAAGGTCATCGTCATGGAGAGAAAGACTTTTCTCATGGTATCCTGTACATTTTTGTTCATAGTGTCACCTGCTTTCTTGTTTTTCTTTCACAAGCTGCTTTTTTCACGTTCGAGTACGATATCGAATACAGCAAAACTCTCTTCCCATCTCTGCTTTGTTAGAGTCACCCATGCTTCAAATTGAGACAGTGTTTGTGGATTGAGGCGGTACACATGCTGTTGCGCGCGTTTTTCCATTTCCACTAAGTGTGCCTCACGCAAAACTTTGAGATGTTGTGAGATGGCTTGCGGGCTGACTGGAAAATGCTCGTAGATGGCCGTGGCAGGTAACTCGCCACTGTTGGCGAGGAGTTCTAAAATGGCCCTTCTCGTCGGATCTGCCAGTGCAGCAAACATATCCATATAATTATTATAAAGTATTTGCTTAATTAAGTCAATGCTTAAATAAATTTGGTTGGGAAGCTCTGTTATAAATCGATGTTGCTTAGAGACCTCAGCAAAGTGAGACGCAAAATAAACGACAAATTGACAGACGTGACGAGGTACCCAACCAGCCCCAGAGCACGCAAAATAACCAACAATTTTGCAGCCGTGACAATGCCCCACCCAGCCCCAGGGCGGCCGCAAGGGCACGCCCCTACTATATACGAACACACTTATAGGTGCATCTAATGAGAGAAGTATCCTTTTGAATTTTCCCTACTAGGGTACCGATTCGTAAATTGTTCCCTGAAAAGTTATTGTCTCAAATAGTAGAAAACAATCACCTTTCGGATGTCTGGTTTTTGGATAATTCACGGAGGGCGCTTGCCAGAATCTCCCAACCCTCTCGACAAATACTCCTTATAGCTATACAATAGACACGGTTAGGAGTGTCGAGTCATGGGAAGGAGTATCCCAACGGACGAACCAGCAGTATCGTATCCCTCATTAATTGCTGATACCTCGATGCGCTTGCAACAACTGGTGAATGGTTGGCGTGGAGCGGAACGGGGAGAGCCTCTAACAGCACTGCACAATGCCTGCGTCAACGCGGTTGGACCGGGTGGTCGTCGCGTGTTGCCTGCGCAGGTGATCCTCGTAGAAAATCTGGATGCCACTAACCTACAGATTGCACTGAACAAGCTAACTGGCAAAGGACAGGTAACTTCACTTCGTTTTCGTGTCAGGCCAGGCGGACGGTTTGATGCGGTGCTTGTACCTACAAGATCAGGAGGTGATGTACCTGACCGCTGGCTGCTGGCGATCGAAGAAACGTTGGTCTTACGAGACCAGGTAGCGCTGTATGCTCATGCTCTTGGACAGCTGTTGTTGAATCGCGAGCAGGAGAAGATGGGTAGCTTGCCTCTGCTAGACCCTCGCGACGGGTATGCCCACATTGATATGCTGGGCGAACTACGCATGCTGGAAACGGTGCGGCAACCGTTGGATCGAAGGGTTCTGGAAGCGTATCCGCTGCTGACAGAACTGCTCGGAGTGCTGGAGGAATCGCCTGCTGTACTTGATCTCGTCACAAGCGACTTGCGCCAAAGACTTGCACAATTTGGATGGCGAGGACTGTTCGTCGAAACCCCTTATGTTTTTACGAATGGCCGGGTATTCATTCGAGAGACGTCTACACAACATGGACGTAAATTGCGGGTCGATGCATTGTTGCGAACTGCGGCCTCGTTGCCAATCGCCGTCGTTCAGACTATCCATGCGGGCCAGGAACGCGAAGAGGTAATCCGGCGTCTCAAAGAGTATGCGCATAATCGTCTGGCAGTGCCGTTTGCCTACCTGTTGGAGAAAGATGGCACTTTTCAGGAGTTCGACTGGACTGCTACAGAGGAAGCGATACATACAACACTGACAGCATTGCCGTCGCGTGATGCATTGTGGAACCGCTGGGCTGAAGCGCTTGGTCTGACAGACAATCAAGCGCGTGATGCGTTACATTACCCCTATGATCTCAGGAACCACAAACCGCGCTACTATCAAGAGGCAGCTATCAATCGCGCTGTCATTGCCGTGTTGCAGGCTAAACGCGAACTGCGACCAGCGCGCATTCTGTTAACGCTGGCAACAGGTACAGGCAAGACGAAGATTGCCTTCCAGTTGATCTGGAAGTTGAAGCGCACGCGGGCGATCCGCAATGTGCTGTATTTGACAGATCGTGACTGGTTGTTGAGCCAGGCAATGGATAATGAATTTGCCCCGTTTGGAGATGCACGCCAACGCATCCAGGGTGTAGTAACAACGAGTCGTGATATTCTCTTCGCAACGTACTTCGGATAGAAGCTATTGGAATTTTCCGACTGCAATGATGTCTCAGAGATAGTCAAGCTCAATCATCACTTCGTCTCACTTCTATAGCTGAGTGGTCATTTCGAATCCTCTGCATTACGAAGTGGTGAGGCAGGGTCGGTGCGCATGAGATAGATGAGGCGCTCACTTGGTTTGAAAGAGGAGTTGGAGGCATTGTCCAGAATTTGTTTGAGCGCTTCTTCGGTGAGGTCACGCGTGGGATCCCAGCCATAGCGTTTCATGTCTACGCGATCGTCAGCGGAGAAGACGATGCCCTCTGCTTCGAGTAGTTGGCGCATGGTGTCGCTTTGGCCGAAAGCCCAACTGCCTGACAATTCGCCTTTACTGTTGATGACGCGTTGTGCCGGGACTCCCTGCGGAGATTCATTCATGATCCAGCCGACCATACGCGCCCCACGCGGATAACCGACTGTTTTGGCGAGCCAACCATATGTTGTCACCCGTCCCTCAGGACATGCACGAACGAGCGCAAAGACACGAGCCGCGAGCGTTGATGCTTGCTCAGGCATTGGAGATAGATCGTTTGTCATTACTAAAATCCTCACTGCGTTATAAAGAAATTGCAAACAAAGCCGCTGTCACGGTATACACATTCTTTTTAGTATTATATACACCGAATAGCGCTCTGATAGATTTCCTGTGTTGTACAATGGTACTTTTTGCAGAGCCAGGCTCAAAGCAACTTTACATGCGAGTTGACTTTTTATTGGGTGCTTGCTAGGATGCAGAGTAAGCTATGGGAAACTACATTATTTCAGACCCCGATATTTTAGGCGGTACCCCTGTTATCAAAGGGACCCGTGTCTCTGTCGGACGGATTTTATTTCTTCTCAAAGACGGCTACACACTTGAAGCAATCCATGAAGATTATCCCCATATTGATATAAAAACACTCTCTGCCGCGATCGACGAAGTGATAGAAGACCCCAATACAAAACTCCATGCCAAGAAAGTTTTATAAATTTAAGCTCTTGCTTGATGAAAACATGCCCACTCGTCAACGCTTCCCACGACTGAATAGCCGGTTTGATGTCAAGCATATTCGTGATGATCTCAACCAAAACGGCCTGAAAGATCAACCAGTTTATGCCTTTGCAAGTAAACTTAACCGTTTGATAATTACCTTTAACGGAGATGATTTTATTAATATGGTAGACAATAGCACTGAAACCGGAGTAATTAATATACCTGCAAACTTACGCTATGAACAAATAGATACAAAGCTAACCTCTCTACTCACAAAGAGCAGCCCAAACACTTTTTATGGTAGGTTTACTGATCTTACCGGAGAAACCGAAATATAATCCCCCAACTCCTCTCTACGCCGTCCATTCTCTATTGTACGCCGCTGACCAAATCTACATCGAGGTAGATGCTTTGAAAAGAGGATCATATATGAAATGATATGTATCTTGAGAGATAGGAAATAAGTTCTTATCTTTGGCAATCTATTCTTGAGAGTGCTATATTAATTCCATTGAATGAAACAGCATATTATGACATTGTCCAAGATAAGTAAAAAACTTGTAGAATACCCGTCTTCTGTTTTCTTAAAGTGGGAGTGGTATAAGAGGTATCTATGGCAAAGCAGTCTCAAGGGCGCAAAGGCGAGAATTCAACAACGGCGCAAGGTAGGATCGTTGAACGTATTGTTGCTCTCATGCACGAACAACCAGGAGTTACTGTAGAACGCAATAAATATTTACCTCCTGTACATGGAAAAGGAAGAAAACGAGAAATTGATATCTTAATTACTGGTGATCTTGTCGGTTATCCTATTCAGATCGCTATAGAATGCAAGGATGAGGCTCAGGCTATCGGCTCTCCTAAAATCGATGCTTTCGTTGGTAAATTACAATATTTGGGAATCTCCTCTCGGCAAAGCATTTATGTTTCTGCTCAAGGATATACTACCGGAGCAATTGAAAGGGCTAAAGAAGCAGGTATCAGGTTACTCACATTGCGAAATCTTACAGATGCAGATTTGTCACACTCAATCACCGGAGCATTTCAGTCAACCATCTATTTACTTTTACAAGTAATGCAAATGGAAGTCTCTAACGAAGTTCCCCCTCCATATACAGGTGAAGCAATGAGTTTTTTTGATGCAGAAGGGAATTTATCTGCATTGTTTCCTGATTTTATCTGGCAAAAGTGGATGACAAATGAGATACCCCTTACCCTTGGAGAACATGAGTTAGACCTCCCTCTCCCTTCAGAATTACGACAAATGGTAAAGGGCAATACTGTTGAAACATTTGGACTCAAGACGAAAGTTCGAGTTATTGGAGTAGTAGTTACATTAGAAGGGCAGACGAAGGGATATCAACTCAATAATATTGTGAACGATACTCCTGAAAGGATTTTTTATGACTTCTCTTTCTCGGTGCCAGAAACTAGCGTACCGATAACAACTGTCTTAAGCGAGGAACAATTATTAACACTATTGAATAGACCAGGATCATTTCAAATTATAAGTAGTCGTATTTTGTTACCTCGCATTAGTTGTGGTCCCATTTACTGGCCTCCAAGTGAGCGGGTTGTACATCTATTGCACAAGCGATGGCAGATGTTTCAAGATGGAGAGATTTCGGAGTTACAACCACTTGATTGGAAAGAAGTGGAAGGAACAGATTTGTCTACGGTATGGGAACCTATTTGGGAGGGACATCCTGCTGGTAAACAAAACCGGGAAGCAAGCAATTCTTAGTAGGTTATGACATCGTTGAAAACTATGTTGCAATAGATGTGTGGAGTGAAACGGGTAAAAGATGTATCACCCCAACCCCCGGATGCAAACAAACGATGATTTGATATTATCTCCTCTCCTATAACAAACACAACATCTCTTGATATTACCAACATTCCTGAACTCCGCAGTCTTGTTGTAGAAATGCGAGCCAGCAATCAGCCGTACCTCCTCAAACAAGACCGTAAGTCTCTCATGCCGCTTGGTGCACTTCTTACTCAAACACCAACTTCCAAAGAGAATATCTGGACTGACTACGATGCAGGCAAAGTCCGGACGGCACTCGCCCAAAGCGCCGGAACACTGGTCGGGGTACAGCGAGAGAGTCTCCTCACTGACATCCGAAGCCAGCGCAGTCTTTGCATATAAACTGACAAAAGAGAGAGTAAAGAGTCATTGACTTTTACCCCTTACTCGCTACAATACAATTACTTAAATCGCCTATAATACCTGAAAAGGTGTTTGCAGGTTTTTTATTCTTCTTAATCCGTGCCTATTTCCGTTTTCTCTTTTGTCGAGGCATTTTCCTTCTTGGAGTTCTTAGTTCAATATCACTGCGTTTGATACCACTTCGTGCTAAATAAATGTTATTCCCGCTTATATCGTTGCTCTTATGCGTGCTATTTGCACGTCTTTTCCAATCTCTATAGAAGTTTGAACCAAATAAGCCACTTAAGGCAAGGATGATAATAATAAGCAAAATAATCACGGTAACATTCATCGGCGTAAATGAGTCATTTAAGATTGATCGTTGTATTCCAGTCGAGAGTAGATTTAAAAAAATATAGAGTGCCATAAATCCGAATGCATACGTGAGGTATTGATAATTCAGCTTGAGAACAAAATAGGTTACCACCGCCAAGAAAGCTACCAGAAGAATTACATAAAAAGGTTTTGAGAGAATGTCCTCCTGTAACCAATTGGTTGCAATATTGATCGGAATACTTGCTGCCAAACCAAGAACAATACTAACTGTGATTGCATTCTTTGGTAGTTTTGTTTTTCGCTTTGGCAAGATATAGACCTCCGAGAAGAAATTTGAGAAATCTATCTTTGCAGTATATATACGCTATGACTGAGTATTTTTCAAATTTGGCTTTACGGAACTGGAAGAGGACAAATAATACACTACATTACTCGTAAATTAAATTTATGTGAGAATAGGAAAATAGCGATTGCAGACTTGCAGGTAATGTTAATATAATCGGCGTATCTTATGGCAGACAATGACCAATTACTAAAATAAATTGAACAATTGATTAAACCCTTGCAGGATGGACAAGTACGGCTTGGAGAGGGACAGGAACGATTAGAGCAAGGTCAGCAATTATCAGAGCATGGGAAAAAACTCGATACACTTCTTGGGGAAGCGGAACATACTCGTACGGCGTTTAAAACACTTGGTAATCAAATAGCTGAAACGAAAGTGGAAGTTGACGAAATCAAGAAGCGTCAATGACCTCGACACGCTGATTGACAGACAGGAAAGAACAATCGGTATCGCAGTAACTTTCCAATAAGCTAGATAATATGCGCAATTCCTCGATTATGCTATACTGCTGAGGAAGTTTTATGGACACGGAGGGGAGCATGTCAGCAAAGCCAATTACTGAGAATACCCTATTCTACGGCGATAACCTCATTATTTTACGAGAACACATCCCAAGTGAAAGCGTTGATCTAATTTACCTTGACCCTCCTTTCAATTCAAGCCGGAATTATAACGTGCTGTTTAAGGATGAGTCCGGAACTGAGAGCGAAGCGCAGATTACCGCTTTTGAGGATACCTGGCATTGGAATTTAGAATCCGAGCATACATTTGTTGAACTACAGACAGAAGCCTCTGACCACATAGCCAAGATGATTGAGTCACTGCATGAATTTATCGGTGCTAACCAAATGATGGCGTACCTTGTGATGATGACTGCTCGATTAATCGAGCTACATCGTGTGCTCAAACCCACAGGTAGCTTATATTTACACTGCGACCCAACTGCGAGCCATTATCTAAAGATCATCTTAGATACTATCTTTAGTCCGCAAAATTTTCGTAACGAGATCATCTGGAAAAGACAATCAGCCCACAGTGACGCGAAAACGAAGTTTGCAGATGTGACAGATACGATCTTATTTTACGTGAAATCAAAACAAGCAATATTTAACCCTCAATATGGCCTCCATGACCCTGAATACATACAAAACTTTTATCGTTTCGATGACAATGATGGACGAGGTAAATATCGCTTGGACAACATTACGAGTCCTAATCCTCGACCCAATATGATGTATGAATGGTTGGGATTTCCTTGGCCTCAAAAAGGTTGGCGTTTTCAGCGCGAGACAATGCAAAAGTTACACGATGAAGGAAGGATTTACTACCCACGACATAAAGATGGAACCTTTGATATAACAAAGCGTCCAGCAGTTAAGCGGTATCTTAATGAACGAGAAGGCTCAATCATAACGAATGCCTGGATTGACATTAATCCCCTCCATAGTTCCGATGCCGAACGCCTTGGCTATCCAACCCAAAAACCTCTTGCTTTGTTAGACCGCATCATCGAAGCTAGTAGTAACCCTGGTGACGTGATATTAGACCCATTTTGTGGTTGTGGCACCGCTATCGCTTCTGCTCAGAAATTAGGGCGAAAATGGATAGGTATTGATATAACTCATCTCAGTATTGCCTTACAAAAATATCGTATGGAAGCCATGTTTCCAGGTATCAAGTTTAAGGTTGTTGGAGAGCCTAGGGATATAGGTGCAGCCCGCCAACTTGCGATAGAAGACCGTTATCAATTCCAATGGTGGTCACTGTCTCTTATTCGCGCCCGACCCCTAGGGGGAGCAGAGGGAAGCAGGGAAGGTAAAAAGGGAAGCGATAAGGGAATTGATGGAGTAATTGCCTTTATCGACGATAATACAGGCAAGGCAAAGCGGGTATTAGTGCAGGTGAAATCTGGTCATGTCAATTCAAGCCATATACGCGACCTCAAAGGCACGTTACAACGAGAGCAAGCGGCTATTGGTGTTTTTATCACTCTTAGAACCACCAAGCAAAGATATGACAACAGAGGCAGTCAGCGCAAGTTTTTACCACTCGCCAGGATGGAATAAGGATTATCCACGCATCCAGATACTTACTATTGACGAATTACTACACGGAGTAGAGCTAAAAATGCCACCACAGTTCGGCACATTCAAGCAAGCGCATCGAGTCCAACAGACTGATGCAGAGCAAGCAGAGCTAGGACTTGGATAACCCTCGTTAGGAAGGTAAAATGAAACCTCAGTCGAAAACAAATGTTAATGACGATAATATTTCACAACATTTTAATGATGTGCTGAAGTCATTAGCCGTTACACTGGATACACTTTATAAGAATAATGCGCAGTTGGTAATTTCTATCATCTTCTTTGTTTTGATCTGCTTGTTTGTACTCTTTCGAGCTATAAACATCAGCTACATTTATTCGCTGGTTGTTACCTTTCTCTTTATTCTGCTTTCCATAAGTCTCTACATCAAAGATAAGAACTCTCTGAATTCGATGTTTACCTTCAGTCTTGGTATATTTACAGCATTTACTGTCACTTGGAATGGAGCGACTTTCTCAATTTTCTTTCTCAGTTTCATCATTCTTGTAATATGCATTTTTTTCATTGCAAGCATACGAGCAGCGGCGACGGTCGAAGAAAAGCTAACTACCGCAGCAATTTCTTATATCAATGACTTTGAAACAAACAAGAAAACCCTCCAAGAAGTCGTTAAGGTCACAAGAAAACAAGGTGGACTTTTATCGGTCATTACAATATGGGAAGCTGTATTATTCTTTGCTTATCAAAAAGTGCCAAAGAACCAAATGATTGCCTTGATTGACTCATTAAATCACATCTATACAGTAACTAAAGTGGATACTGAGCTATTATTGATACTTCTCAACAATATCAATCATCTTTCTCCTAACGAAGACGAATTACTAAAAAATTTAACAACTCTTAAATATTACGTTATAAAAGGGAAAAGCACGCCGAGCAACCTAGTGAAAATCCTTAATGATACTCTCCATATTGCAATTGAAAACAATATAGATTTTGCTGTTTTTACAGAAACTATCCTAACGTACTTGTCTCACGGCTACAATCAACAAAGAATAGAAGAAAAGCTTTCAACAAATTTTTCAAACATAACTGCATAAACTCAGCACTTTCACAAAGCTGCTTAAATTCTTAAATCTCAAACTCTTACCTCCACTGATAACCGACCACATTTCTCCTCTATACCAATTGCTACATTTAGAACGTTTGTACATATATGGAACAGGAATTTTTTACCCCACCTGAAATAGCAAAGCGGCTGCGAGTCGATGAGAGCACTGTTAGACGCTGGATAAGAACCGGAGCTCTGGAAGCCGAGACGATACGGCAAGGCAGACGCAACCGCCATCGTATTAGTAAAACCACCCTTGCAACGATTGAGACACCATCTCTTTCCCCTGGGTTGGGATAATTAAGAATTCTAAATATCAAGCAATCAACTTATTCCGCTGTTCGTCCCAACAATAAACCCACAATAAGAAACGGGCACCGCCTCTGGAGCATTATTCCTTATTGTGAGTTCACCTTTGAGCTATTAACTATACGTTAATTACAGCTCAAAACCAAAGAAACCCAAAATGAACTTGACTATCTGCCAATCGCTGTACAGTTCATAGGCAAGATAGGCCATTGCGACAAGCGCAGCAAGTAATGTACCGAATGATCCCATGTGGTTAGTTCTCCTTTCCTTAAAGAAAGTCACACCTTGCAGGCATGCTACTTTTTAGAACGAATGAACGAGTAAAATGTATCAATGTATTTCAACCTGACCAGTTGTGCTTTGTTGTACCACATGTATATTCATGAAGATGACAACAATCTGTTAGCTTTGTATAATTCAGCATTATACATATCCAATCGCATTTTCAATGATATATGTTGGCGCTGAGATACGGCTCTAAAGGGTTCTGCCCCGATTTCTGCGTAGGTGTACGCTAAGTCCCTTGCTTTGCATAAAAGCTATTATACAAGTCTAGTAAGCTCGTAATCATAACTAGATTTAGTTATCTCTCCCTACGTCGCAAACTGTGCATTGTCCGGCTTAGATACGTATTAATGCCTGTTATACACAGCCCTCTTCAAGTAATTGCGTATCCTAACACGCGGTTGTTTCTTGAGGCAGAATTATTGCAGTGATAGATGTGTGCCTCATTCTGCTTGGTTCAACATGAGCGAAGAAGAAATAAGCTAAGCAGATGAATGCAGGTTTGTTGTGATAATGAGGCAGTGTTGTATACTTAAGGTGGCTCATCTCCCCGTCATATCCTCACTCTACTATTGAGAGGAGGCCCAGCAGACCAGTGGATACGGATGTAGGCAAGGATTTTTTCATTAGCTATACGCGTGTTGACACAAAGTGGGCAGAGTGGATTGCCTGGCAACTGGAAGAGGCGAAGTATTCGACCATCCTGCAAGCGTGGGACTTCCAGCCAGGGATGAACTTTGTTTTGGAAATGGATCAGGCCGCCACAGTCGCCCGCTGTACCCTTGTGGTTCTTTCGCCTGACTACCTCAGCGCCCGCTATACCCAACCGGAATGGGCCGAGGCCTTCAGACGCGACCCCAAGAGTGAAAAGGGTGCGTTGCTCCCTGTACGAGTGCGCACGTGTGAGGTCAAGGGACTGCTGGGGTCAGTCATTTACATCGACCTGGTTGACCTGGATGAAGTGAGAGCACAGGAGACCTTGCTGGCAGGGGTGCGACGGGAGCGTGGCAAGCCGAAGACTGCACCAGGGTTTCCAGGTGGAGAAAAGGACACACTCTCCGAACCACAGCGCTTTCCTGGGAACCTTCCACCTCTTTGGAATGTCCCCTATCGCCGCAATGCGTACTTTACGGGGCGCGAGGACATCCTGAAGCATCTCTCTGATGCGCTCAGAACAACCAACACAACTGCCCTCACCCAACCGCAAGCCATTAGTGGTCTAGGTGGCATTGGGAAGACGCAGAGCGCAGTTGAATATGCCTATCGCTACTCCAATGACTATCAGGCTGTCCTGTGGGTCACGGCTGCCACGCAGGACACACTCATCGCTAGCTTCCTCGACCTGGCTCGCCTGCTCAATCTGCCTGAAAAGGACGAGCGAGACCAGACTATCACGGTACAGGCTGTGAAGCGGTGGCAGAGTACCATGACCACTGGCTGTTGATTGTTGACAATGCTGATGATCTGGCCCTGGCAGAGGAGTTCCTCCCAACGGGTGACACAGGACACATCTTACTGACGACTCGTGCTCAGGCTCCAGGTACCTTTGCCGAAGGGATCACCGTCGAGAAAATGGGCATTAAAGAGGGCATGCTCCTCCTGCTTCGCCGTGCCAAAGTCCTTGCGAAAGAGGCTCCACTTGCCCAAGCATCTGAAGTAGATCGTGCTGCCGCCCAAAGCATTGTCAAAGCACTGGATGGGCTTCCCCTTGCCCTTGACCAGGCCGGAGCCTATATCGAGGAAACACACTGTGGCGTTTCAGCCTACCTCCTCAGCTATCGGCAACGCCAGGCAGAACTCTTGAAGCGGCGGGGACGGACAGACAAAGAGCACCCGGAGCCTGTTGCAACCACCTGGTCACTCTCCTTTGAGCAGGTCGAACGGCTCAATCCTATGGCAACTGACCTGCTACAGGTCTGTGCCTTCCTCGCTCCTGAAGCTATTCCTGAAGATCTTCTACTCGAAGGAGCATCTGAGCTTGGTGCACGCATTCAGCCTCTGACCACGGATGCCACACGCATCAACGACGCTCTTGGCGTTCTGCTGCGTTATTCAGACTCGTGAAACGCGATCCGCACGAGCGTACTCTCTCTATCCATCGCCTGGTGCAAGCGGTACTCATAGCGAGCATGGATGAGCAGACACGACGGGGATGGGCCGAACGAACCGTACGAGCCGTCAATCTGGCTTTTCCAGATGTGGACGATGTTACGTTGTGGGCGCACTGTGAACGCTTGCTTCCTCATGCATTGGCGTGTGCGACACTGATCGAAGACTATAGCCTGGAATTTGCTGAAGCATCCAGACTCCTCAATCAAACGGCACGTTATCTCAAGCAAACGCGCTCGATATCCTCAAGCCGAACCTCTCTACCAGCGTGCCCTGGCGATCAGGAGAAGCAATTCGGATCGAGCACCCCGACACGGCGACCAGTATCTCAATAACCTGGCTCTGCTCTACCTTACCCAAGGCAAGTACGAGCAAGTTGAACCTCTCTTAAAGCGTGCCCTAGCGATTGATCGAGAGCAGGTAGGACCTGAGCACCCCGACACGGCGACCAGTTCAAGAACCCTGGCAGAACTCTACCGTACCCAAGGCAGTACGAGCAACTGAACCTCTCTACCAGCGTGCCCTGGCGATCAGGGAGAAGCAATTAGGACACGGAGCACCCCCGACACGGCGACCAGCCTCGATATCTGGCTCTGCTCTTCGATACCCAAGGCAAGTACGAGCAAGCCGAACCCCTCTACCAGCGTGCCCTGGCGATTGATGAGAAAGCATATGGGCCGGATCATCCTGATGTAGCCACTGACCTCAATAACCTGGCAGCACTCTACCGTGCACAAGGCAAATAGCACAGCATTGAGGGGGGCAGTCGGTGCGAGTCGTGGGATATTCGACGCCACGGTCGGGGCTAACGGCGAAATCTTGGGACCAACGGGTACGGGGAGGAACTGTTGCGCAACACTTTGAGCCAGCGGTTTCGACGCGACGGAATCGACCAGCACTGGCCGCGTGGCTGCGGTAAGCCACACGACCGGTAAGGCGCACAACGCCAACAGTACCAAAATCGGGTTTTTATCGCCGCTGGAAGCGCCCCGTCCGCAGCAAGGACCTTTTCGATGCGTTTTCTGGCACGCAAGCCACGAGCCATCGAAACACCGTGCCAGCTCACCCGTCCTTGCCGGGCGGACATGTCAAAAAAGCTCAGGAGTATCGTCGCGTACTCAGTGGGTTCGGCGCCGGCGCGAATGGCCGCCTCGTCGCTCGCTTGCTCAGCCAGGTCCGCCAGACGGCGTTCCAGCCACCAGCCGAGCGGGCTGAACCAGAAAAAACACTGGTAGACTAGCGCCGCGGCCCTCGTCCGCGAGTCATCCTTCGGACGTGTGAGACCTCGTGGGCGATCACGGCGGCTAGTTTCGCGCTCGGCCACTCGCGCCAGCCGCTCGGGATGACTATGACGGGGTGAAACGTCCGACCGTCAGGGGTACGCTAACCGCCGGTGACTCCGCGAGCGGCGGGGCACTCCTCAGTCCTATAGCCGCCGCATCCCGTTCCACCCATTGCAGAGCACGCGGATCGTCCACCCGCGTCAAGCTGCGCCGTAACCGCTCGCCCCAGAAGGATTCCGGTGATTAAACGCCCTAGCAAAAACGCCAGGCCCACAATGTAGATCGCGAGAATTCGCGCCGGTGCCGCGACGCGCGGCAGCCGCGCGAGCGCCGACCGCAATTCCAACGTGAGCTTCGGCGCCAGTTGTGGCAGCCTGCCCGAGGCTCCTTCCTGCCCGCCGGCTTGGGGCGCGGCCAGAGCACCGGCCGTCAAACGAGGAGCTTCGCCGCCGCGAACGGAACCTCCCGCGTCCGAGAGTCGGCCATCGACCACCGATTGACCCCTCGCGAGCGCCGCCCCTGGTGGATTCCCAGTGGGTTCCGGGCTCGGGCAGCGAGAGGAGCGCTGCTCGCGTTCCGCGGCTGCCGTCTGTTTAGGTCCGCTGATTTGCCCGGAATTGGGGCTCCTCGGGTGCCCGCTGCGATCAGTTGCACCGGAACTCGCATGGCTCCGCCATCGCCGCTAATGTGTGATGAATTCAGTTCGAAATTGATACTTCGTCATGGCCGGACTTGTTGTCCCGTCACTAAGCGTCGAAGCCGTAAAGCCGCGCCGGATTGGCCACCAGGATCTTTTGGCGGATCGCCGCGTCGGGCGTCCAGACCGCGAGCAGGTTCAACAGTCGGCCGTCGTCGATCTGCAGGAGCGGCGTGACGTCGGTCGGCTTCTTTCCCGGCGGCGTGACCGCGTCGGGATGCGGCCAGTCGGTGCCCCACACGAGCCGGTCGGGATTGGCAGCGATCAGCGCCTTGGCGAACGGAAGGACATCGGCGTAATCGGGCGCGGCCTTTGACGCCCGATAGGCGCCGGAAATCTTGACGTAGGTTTTGCCGTTTCTGACGAGCTCGACAACGTCCGCAAAACCCGGCTGGTCGACGCCGAGCGCGGCCTGAGCACCGGCGAAATGATCGAGCACCAGCGGCACCGGCGATTGCGCGAGTTCACTCTTCAGCGCCGCGATCACCGGGAGGTTCGAATAGATCTGCACGTGCCAATTGTGCCCCTTCGCCCGATCGATCGCGGCCTGCAGGCGCTGACGTGCGACCGCGGGGTCGGTGATGCCGCCGGTCGCCAGATTGATCCTGATGCCGCGGATGCCGGCCGCATTCATGGCATCGAGCTCGCTCTCCGGCGTCTTGTCATCGATGACCGCGACGCCGCGGGCGGTGGCGCCGCGCGCCTTCATGCCGTAGAGCGTCGCCGAATTGTCGGTGCCGTAGACGCTCGGCGTCACGATCACCACGCGCTCGATGTGAAGGCTCTTGTGCAGCGCCGCCATCTCCTCGGGCGACGCCGGCTCCGGCGTATACACGCGTCCGGCAAAGAACGGGAATTTCTGCGGGTCGCCGAAAATGTGGGTATGGCAATCGCACGCGCCGGAAGGCAGGTCGAAATTCACCGCCGTCGCCGGCTGCGAGGCGTTCGCCAATGCCGATCCGCCGCGCATGGCGACTCCCATCGCGATACCGCCGAGCAACATAGCGCGTCGTGTTGGCATGGAGTCCTCCCTGCCGAGGTCGCGTCGCCCGCGCCTGCTGATCCATGCGCCGCGTTCTGCCTCGGAGCCGGGAGCTTATCACCCTGGGCGCCAAGGCAGAACTTCAACTCCGGCCGCGGCTCACGCGGCGGATTGATCGCAATGGGCCTCGATCCGGTAGCCGTCGGGATCGATGACGAAGGCCGCGTAATAGCCTGGACCGTAGTCGGCGCGCAGGCCGGGCATGCCGTTGTCTTGTCCTCCGGTGGCGAGCGCGGCGGCGTGGAATGCGTCCACGCTCTTTGCCGTCGGAGCCGTGAAGCAGAAGTGCAGGCCGGATGGCATATCGGGCGGCACCGGATGCGCCGCCGTACTGATCCAGAACGCGACCGTTCCGCGCCCGTAGCCCAGCGAGTCATTGCCCTCGCTGAGGCACTGATAGCCGAGCGGTTTTAATGCGGCGTCATAGAAGCGCTTGGTCTTGGCGACATCGCGGACGCCGATCGAGACATGGTCGATCATCTTGTTTGCTCCTCAGGAATGGGGTGGAAGGGTCATGACTTGCGCCGCGCGCGGAAGTCGGCCTGCAGTTGCCAAGTCTTGCCGTCATCGCGGGAACGTTCGCCGGTCCAGCGGAACGAATTGGGCGTGATCTCGGTGAAGCTCCAGCGCACAGTTTCGCCGGCGTCATTCTTGCCGAGTTGGACGATGTCGCTGTCGCGGGCGCGCCCGATCTGGCGGCTGTAGAATTGCCGCACCGGGTCGCTCCACAGGATATGCCAGGCGTCGATACCCGGGTCGTAGGCCCGCAGCGTCGTGCCATAGAAGACTCCGGGCAAAATCCAGACGTCCTGGATGGCCCGGCCCTCGAGCACCCAGCCGAAATGGATTTCGCCAGGTCCTCTGTGCTGGCTGCCGTCGTCGCGGTGGACGACGGCATCCATCGTCCATTGCCCGATCAGCCCGCCATAGAGCGTCATCTTGTCGGCGCGGTCGGATGCGGGCCCGCCGCTTTGCAGTGCGCCGATGAACGAGTTCGTCATTTTTCCATATCTTCCGTTCCAGACAGTTGCCGTTTCGTAGCCCGCGACCGCTCGCCGCGGCTTGGGAAAAATTGCTAATCTTCGCTTATGGGATTGACCGCGAATGTTCTGGCATCGGGCTCTGGCTGGCGCGTCCAGGACGTGGTCTGCACCTTCGGCCCGCACGATCGCCCTTTCGCCGAGCGGCATCACGGCGTGTGTGTCGCGGCGGTAACGGAAGGGACCTTCCAATACCGCTCGACGCTGGGCTCGGCCGTGCTGGCGCCGGGGGCGTTGCTCCTCGGTAACGATCACCACGCGTTCGAATGCCGCCATGAGCACGGCACCGGCGACCGCTGTCTCTCGTTCCGTCTCACGCCCGAATTTCTCGAAGGCGTCGTAGCCGCAATCCCCGGCGTGCGACGAGCCGTCTTCTCCGCGCCGCTGCTGCCGCCGCAGTCTGGATTGCTGCCCATCATCGCCGCGGCCGAAGCCGCGCGCGAGGACGCTGACACGGCGGCATTCGAGGAAGTGGCGCTGCGTCTCGCCGGCGCGGTCGCAGCGGTGCTGGCAGGAACGAAGGGACGGCCGCCGGCGCCGAGCCGCCGTCACGAGCGGCAGATTACCGCCGCGCTGCGCCGGATCGAAGCGCAGGCCGGCGAGCCGCTGTCGCTCGCCGATCTGGCCCACGAGGCGGCGATGAGCCCGTACCACTTCCTGCGCAGCTTTCGCGCCTTGGTGGGCATGACCCCGCACCAGTTCATCCTGCACACGCGGCTCAATCGTGCCGCGGTGCGTCTGCGGCGGACGGCCGACAGCATTTCGGCGATCGCGTTTGCAGCGGGCTTCAACGATCTGTCGACGTTCAATCGTCGCTTTCAGCGCATCATGGGGCTCAGTCCGAGCGCCTATCGCGCTTCATCGCCCCGGTAACCGGCAAACAGCGTGGAACTCGCCAGACTCAACGCCAATTTGTGCACTGCATCCTCCGTTGAATTGGAACGCGAGAAAGTGGCACGCTGATCTGAGGTCATCCTGAGCGCTGTACGCATAGCGAACATGCGATCCTAACAAACAAGTCAGGCAACGGTGGAGATCGCGAACTCGCGCACTCGCTTTTGGTTGTCGGCGTTTTGGTCGGCTGTTAGTCTTTGCGCACGGCGTCGCGGGGGCGCCGACAAAGCGTTCGGGGGAAGGATCATGGACAATCTGAAGGGCTATCTGGCTCCGTTGGGCCGCTTGTTGATGTCGAGTCTCTTCATTTGGGCCGGCTATCACAAGCTGATCAATCCGGGCGGGACGGCGCAGTATTTCGCCAATGCGCACGTGCCAATACCCGACGTATCCGTTTGGATTGCGGTGATCATCGAGCTGATCGGCGGCTTGCTGATCCTGGTTGGCTTCCAAACCAGATGGGTTGCGCTTGTGCTTGCCATCTTCTGCCTTGCCACCGGCTTCGGCGTGCACCTGCCCGCGGGGGACCTGCCCAACATGATCAACTTCTACAAGAACCTGGTGATGGCGGGCGGCTTCCTCTACGTGGCGGCCTGCGGCCCGGGCGGCATCAGCGTCGATCACGCCACCGGCATGGAAAAAGCCTAGCGGCGTTGCGCGCGAATGGGCCGCTTGCGCGCTGGATGGCGAGCGCACAGGCGCAATCCTTCCGAGCGGTTAACCTCCTATGGGCACTGCCGTTCGACGATCCGTAAGATTCAGGGCGGTACGACGCAGGTGCGGGCGCTCGATCGGGGCGCCCGGACCTGCGACAGGCTGGGCCATGGCGGATGACCGCAGAGCCGTGAAGCGTACCCGCGTGTTGCGCTGCGCCAAGATCATTGTGCCGCGCCGCTCGCCGGTCATTCACTGTACGGTCCAGAACATCACCGGCGGAGGCGCCTGCCTCAAGCTCGCGAATACCTACGGCGTGCCGCAGACGTTCGATCTGACCTTCGAGCACGGCCGCACGCGCCGCGCGTGCCGTGTGGTCTGGCGCACCGACACGAAGCTCGGCGTCACTTTCGAGCCGCAAGCCCCGCCCGCGAAAGGCTCGACCGGGAGGTGATCTCATCCCGAGCCGGCTTTTTCATCCTCTCCGGATGATGCTCTAAAACTCTGTCACGGCGGCGATCAGCCGCTCGATGTCCTCGGGCCGTGATAGGCGATGGTCACCGTCCTTGACGAGGGTGAGCACCACGTCGTCGCTGGCGAGCCGCGAGACGAGTTCGACCGCGTGCCGCCACGGCACGTCGGGGTCTTCGACACCCTGAAGAATGCGCACCGGGCAGCCGGTCTCGATCATGTTGCCGAGGATGAGGTGGTTGCGTCCCTCCTCGATCAATTGGTGGGTGACGAGATAAGGCTCGGGTGCATACGCGGACGGCCGCGCCCACACGCCTGTCGCTTCCAGCTCTTGCCTGATCGCCGGGCTGAAACGTTTCCACATCAATTCCTCGGTAAAATCGACGGCCGGCGCGATCAGCACCATGCCGGCGACCGTTCCGGGCCCGTTTTGCCCCCGCGCGCGCAGGGCGCGGACCATGAGCAGCGCCAGCCAGCCTCCCATCGACGAGCCGACCACAATCTGCGGCCCGCGGCAGCAGGCGTCGAACACCGCGAGACTGTCGGCGAGCCAGCGCCCGATCGTACCGTCGGTGAATGCGCCGCTGGATTCGCCGTGGCCGGAATAATCGAAGCGGACGCAGGCGCGGCCGGCTTGCTCCGCCCAATGCGCCAGCGCCGCGGCCTTGGTGCCCTTCATGTCCGACTTGTAGCCCGAGAGCCAGAACAGTCCGGGCAGGGCGCCTTCCCGCGCGCGTATCGCCAGCGCGCGCCGCTCGGCTCCCGTTCCAATTTCCAGGAATTTCAGGCTGTTATCATCCATCTGACGCTTCTCGGCGGGAGCCAGGGAGCCGGAGTGAACCGCTTGCCACGCCGTGTTTCGCCGCAAAGGTGCCCGCGCGCAAGAGACCGCGCCGTTGCCGCATTGTCGTTGACTTGGAGCGAAAAACTCCCGATCTTCTCCAATCGCCGATGAGCATCGTGAATGCGCGGCCGACTTGGCGCGCGCATCGCGATGGCAACGGTCCGTCGCAACGACAAAGGAGAGAAGAACCATTCGTCGCCCGATCAGAACCGCGCAGCCCGCCGCCAAGGAGGGTCCGCGCATCAACGAGGAGATCCGCGTCCGCGAGGTCCAGCTCATTGACAAGGACGGCGCCAACAAGGGCGTCACCGAAATCAGCGCCGCAATAGCGATGGCACAGGAGGCCGGGCTCGATCTCGTGGAGATCGCGCCGAATTCGGTCCCCCCGGTCTGCAAAATTCTCGACTTCGGCAAATACAAATATCAGTCGCAGAAGAAGGCGGCCGAGGCGCGCAAAAAGCAGAAGGTCGTCGAGATCAAAGAGATCAAGCTGCGGCCGATGATCGACGATCACGACTACGACGTGAAGATGCGCTCGATTTCAGCGCTTTTTCGAGGAAGGCGACAAGGTCAAGGTGACGTTGCGCTTCCGCGGCCGCGAAATGGCGCATCAGGAGCTCGGCTACAAGCTGCTCGACCGCGTCAAGGGTGACACGGCGAAGATCGCCAAGATCGAGCAGGAGCCGCGCTTCGAAGGCCGGCAGGTGGTGATGGTGCTCGCGCCGCGGTGACGGCCTCCGCGCGATCGATGCAGCGCTCGCTTCCGGAATGACGCTTGCCCGCGAAATCGGGGCAATCAGGAAGAGGAGACGACCATGCCTACCTTCATTGGCATGCTGAGCTGGACGGATCAGGGCATCCGCGCGGTCAAGGATACGCCGAAACGCATCCAGGCCGCGCGCGAATCGGCGAAGAAGTTCGGAGTCGAGATCAAGCAGATTTTTCTTACCTCGGGCGAATTCGACATTCTGGTGATATACGAGGCGCCGAGTGCCGAGCACATCGCCAAATTGGCCATGACCAATGGCGCGCTCGGGAGCGTGCGCACGCGCACCGTGCAGGCCTGGCCCGAGGCTGAAATGGTCAAATTGATTTCCGACCTCTAGGCGCCACAGCCTTCGCCCGACTGGACGCGACCGGAGCTGGCCGCCGCTTGGGCGCGTGGCGGCAGCGACAGGCATTTGCCATTATCTGGAGCCTCTGCCATAACGCCGCCGTTCCGCCGCCCGGCCGACAAGGGCTGCCGTGGCAGCGGCGAAGTGCTCCAAGCACAACCAGCTCATGACGAGCATACCGGCCGGACCGGGCTCACCAGCCCGACGGCCAAGGAGAGCCAAATGCCCAAGATCAAGACCAAGTCCGGCGCCAAGAAGCGCTTCAAGGTGACGGGTGGCGGCAAGGTCCTCTACCAGCAGTCGCGCAAGCGCCACGGCATGATCAAGCGCACGAAAAAGCAGATCCGCCAGCTCCGCGGCACCAACGTGCTGTTCAAGACCGACGGCGACAAGATCAAGAAGTTCTTTCTGCCGAACGGCTGACCGCTCGGCCGGCCCGCTGCGCGCGGGCCGCTATCCAATCACCGTTTCGCGATTCGAGAGGAGATCAGTCATGGCACGCGTCAAGCGCGGAGTCACCGCTCATGCCAAGCACAAGAAGGTGCTCAAGGCCGCCAAGGGCTACTACGGAAGGCGCAAGAACACGATCCGTGTCGCCAAGCAGGCGGTGGAAAAGGCGAACCAGTACGCCTACCGCGACCGCAAGCGCAGGAAGCGCACCTTCCGCGCGCTCTGGATCCAGCGGCTCAATGCGGCGGTTCGCCCGTTCGGCCTCAATTACAGCCGGTTCGTCGCCGGCCTCGGCAAGGCCGGCATCGTGATCGACCGCAAGGTGCTTTCGGACCTCGCGATTAGCGAGCCCGCGGCGTTCGAGGCGATCGTTGGCAAGGCAAAATCGGCGCTGGCGGTGTGAAGCGCCGGCGCCAATTGGCAGCGTCAAGTGGCAGCGTCATGATCCGTCGCGCGCAAAAGTGCTCGTGCAATGATTGATCGCGCCTACGTCCAGCGCATGGCGCGCTATAACCGCTGGCAGAACGAGAGCGTCTACGGCGTCGCCGACCGGCTGAGCGACGAGGAGCGGCGGCGCGAGCGCGGCGCCTTCTTCGGCTCGATCCACAAGACGCTCAGCCATCTGCTGTGGGCCGACCACATCCAGATGAGCCGGTTCGCCAATATGCCGAGGCCGGAGGCCGGCATTCCGGAATCGGTCTCGCTCTTTCCTGACTGGGACGCCTTGAAGGAGGAGCGCGCGCGCTTCGATGGCGCGATCATCGGCTGGGCCGATGCCGTCGACCCGTCGTGGCTCGCCGGGGATCACACCTACTATTCGGGCGCGACGAAACGCGAGTTGACCAAGCCCTGCTGGGTGCTGGTCACCCATATGTTCAATCACCAGACCCATCATCGCGGCCAGGTCCATTGCCTGCTGACGCAGGCCGGCGGCCAGCCGTCCGACACCGATCTGCCGTTCATGCCGGAGTGACGGTCGAAATGCCTGACGCCGCACAACTCGAACAACAAATTCTCGCCGATGCCGCCGCTGCGCCTGACGAGCCGGCGCTCGAAGCGGTGCGCGTCGCCGCGCTTGGCAAGGCCGGCTCGGTCACGGCGCTCTTGAAGACGCTCGGCACGTTGACGCCCGAAGAACGCAAGACGCAGGGGCCGCTGATCAACGGATTGAAAGATCGGGTCAACGCCGCGCTGCTGGCGCGGCGTGAGGCGCTCAAGGGCGAGGCGCTCGCAGCGCGGCTCAACACGGAAAGCGTCGATGTGACGCTGCCGGTGCGCGAGGCGGCAGCCGAGATCGGCCGCGTGCACCCGCTCACCCAGGTATTCGACGAAGTGACCGCCATCTTCGCCGACATGGGCTTTGCCGTCGCCGAGGGACCGGACATCGAGACCGACGACAACAACTTCACCAAGCTCAATTTCCCCGCGGATCATCCGGCCCGCGACATGCAGGACACGTTCTTCTTTCATCCGAAGCCGGACGGCTCGCGGCTCCTCTTGCGCACGCACACCTCGCCGGTGCAGGTGCGCACCATGCTGAGCCAGAAGCCGCCGATCCGCATCATCTGTCCGGGCCGCACCTATCGCAGCGACAGTGACCAGACGCACACGCCGATGTTCCACCAGGTCGAGGGCCTGGTCGTCGACCGCGGCTCGCATCTCGGCCACCTGAAATGGATCCTGCAGGAGTTCTGCAAGGCGTTCTTCGAGGTCGATCAGGTCAAGATGCGCTTTCGTCCTTCCTTTTTTCCGTTCACCGAGCCGTCGCTCGAGGTCGACATCCAGTGCCGGCGCGACAAGGGCGAAGTCCGCTTCGGCGAAGGCGACGACTGGATGGAGATTCTCGGCTGCGGCATGGTGCATCCCAACGTGCTGAGGAATTGCGGCATCGATCCCGACGAATTCCAGGGCTTTGCCTGGGGCATGGGTATCGACCGCATCGCCATGCTCAAATACGGCATGCCGGACCTGCGCGCCTTCTTCGAGGCCGATGTCCGTTGGCTCTCCCATTACGGCTTTCGCCCGCTCGACGTCCCGACGCTGGCGGGCGGATTGAGTTCGTGAGCACCCCCCCGCAACTGGCATCGTCATCGCCGGGCTTGACCCGGCGATCTATGCTGACTTGCGGCAAGCTTCGATGCCGCATGGATGCCCGGGTCGCGCCCGGGCATGACGGTCAATTGTGCGGAGACGGCAGGGGCCTTCTCCCATGATGAAATTCACCCTCGGCTGGCTCAAGGAGCATCTCGACACCGACCGCTCGCTCGGCGAGATCGTGGACAAGCTCACCATGATCGGGCTCGAGGTCGAGCGCGTCGAGGACAAGGCGAAGCTCTTGGCGCCGTTCGTCATTGCGCGCGTGGTCGAGGCCAAACAGCATCCCAATGCCGACCGGTTGCGCGTCTGCATGGTGGATACCGGCGGCGGCGATCCGATCCAGGTGGTGTGCGGCGCGCCCAATGCGCGCACCGGCATGAAGGGCGTGTTCGTGCCGCCGGGCGCGTTTATCCCCGGCAAGAACATGACGCTCGCCGTCGGCAGCATCCGCGGCGTCGAGAGCCGCGGCATGCTCGTCTCCGAATTCGAGTTGCAGCTTTCCGACGACCACGAAGGCATCATCGACCTGCCGGATGATGCGCCGATCGGGGCGAACTACGCGCAATGGGCCGGCCTCGGCGATCCCATGATCGAGATCAACCTGACGCCGAACCGCGCCGACTGCACCGGCGTGCACGGCATCGCCCGCGATCTCGCCGCCGCTGATATGGGGAAGCTCAAGGACGCGAGCATCAAGCCGGTGAAGGGCGCGTTTCCCTGTCCCGTACGCGTGACGCTCGATTTCGGCGCCACGCCTTCGCTCTGTCCCGCCTTCGCGCTGCGGCTCGTGCGCGGCGTCAAGAACGGTCCATCGCCCGACTGGCTGCAGCGGCGGCTCACCACGATCGGACTACGCCCCATCAATGCCCTCGTCGATATCACCAATTTCATCACCTACGACGGCGGCCGGCCGCTGCATGTGTTCGATGCCGCGAAGGTGCGCGGTGATCTCGTGGTGCGGCGGGCGCGCGCCGGCGAGACTCTCCTCGCCCTCGACGGCAAGAGCTATGCGCTCGACGAATCGATTTGCGTCATCGCCGACGAGGACGGCGTCGAGTCGCTCGCCGGCATCATGGGCGGCGAAAAAACCGGCTGTTCGGCGGCGACGACCGACGTGCTCATCGAATCGGCGTTGTGGGACCCGCCGAACATCGCGCAGACCGGCCGCAAGCTCGGCATCAATTCCGACGCGCGTTACCGCTTCGAGCGCGGCGTCGATGCGGCGTTCATGCTGCCCGGGCTCGAGCTGGCGGCGCGCATGGTGCTCGATCTCTGCGGCGGCACGCCCTCGGAAATCACCGTTGCCGGCGATCCGCAGGCGCCCGAGCGCGTCATCGATTTTCCGATCTCCGAGATCAAGCGGCTTGCTGGCATCGCCGTGCCGCTGCCGGAGGTGCGCCGCGTTCTCGAGCGGCTCGGCTTCTTCGCGGCCGGCCAGGGCGAGCGGGTCAAGGTCGCGGTACCGTCGTGGCGTCCCGACATCCACAACAAAGCCGACCTCGTCGAGGAGGTGGTGCGCATCCTCGGCGTCGACCGGGTGCCGTTCACGCCGTTCGATCGCGGCGAGGCGCCGCGCCGACCGGTGCTCACGCCGATCCAGCAGCGCACGCGCAAGGCCAAGCGCGCGCTCGCCGCGCGCAATCTGATCGAGGCCGTGACCTGGTCGTTCCTCGGCAAAAAGCACGCGGAATTGTTCGGCGGCGGCGAGCCGCAACTTGCGCTCGCCAATCCGATCGCGGCCGATCTTTCCGATATGCGGCCGAGTCTCATTCCCGGACTCGTCAGTGCCGCGCAGAAGAACGCCGACCGCGGCTTCCCCGACATGGCCCTGTTTGAAGTCGGCCAGGTGTTTCGCGGTGATGCGCCGCAGGACCAGCTTACCGCCGCCGCCGGCGTTCGCCGCGCGCTGGGCAAGCCGTCGGGCATCGGTCGCCACTGGACGAAGCGCGATGGCGAGGTCGACGCGTTCGACGCTAAAGCCGATGCGTTCGCCGTGCTGGCCGCAGCCGGTGCCCCGGCACAGGCGCTGCAGGTCGTGCCGGGCGGTCCGCCCTGGTTCCATCCCGGCCGCTCAGGGACGATACAGATCGGCCCGCAAAACGTCCTCGGGCATTTCGGCGAATTGCATCCGAGCGCGCTCGAGGCGCTCGACGCCCAAGGTCCGCTCGTCGCCTTCGAGGTGATCCTGGAGCGCATTCCCGAGCCGAAGGCGAAAGCGACGCGCGCGAAGCCGGTGCTCGAGCTTTCATCGTTCCAGCCGGTCGAACGCGATTTTGCTTTCGTCGTCGACCGCAAGGTGAAAGCCGCCGACGTGGTGCGCGCCGCGGCCTCGGTCGACCGCAAGCTGATCGCCGGCGTCACCGTGTTCGATGTTTACGAGGGTCCGGGTATCGAGCCGGGCAAGAAATCGATCGCGATCGCGGTCACGCTGCAACCGCGCGACAAGACCATGACCGATGCCGAGATCGAGGCGCTGGCCGCGAAGATCGTCGCCGAGGTCGGCAAGCGCACCGGCGGCGTGCTGCGCGGATGAGCGTCGGCCGGCGTCAATACCCGTCGCGCATGATGCGCGGCTGAGCCTCAAATCTCTGCCGCTGCACCGGCGCCGGACGCTTGGGCTCCCGCTTGGATTTGGAAGCTGCCGTCTCAGCGTCGACCGGAACTGGCTCCTTCTGACCGCCGAGCCGGTGCAGCACCGCATCGGCCGCGCGCTCGCCGGATTCCCAGGCACCGCCGACCGTGCCCCATAACGTCTCGTGGACGGCCTCGCCCGCGAACCAGATAGCGTCGTGCACCGGCTCCATGAGGGTACGGCGCGCGCTCTGCCCGCCGGGCGCCGCGGCGGAAAAGGCGCCGAGCGCCAACGGCTCCTGGATCCAGCGCGTGGCATGCGAGCGCTTGATCGTTTTCTTCACGTCCGCGCCGTAGAGGCCGGCCAGCCATTCGGCCGCGAAATCAACCATCGCCGCCTCGCCCTGGCCGGCAAGATCGCGGCCGAATTTGCCGGCGACGTCGACGAAGCAAAGCGACGTGCCGGAAACGTTTGCGAGGATCGCGGCGGTGCTCGTGTTGACCGATTTCTCGAACACCAGATCGTCGCTCTCGAGCCCGAGCGGATTGTTCGCCAGTTCGAGCGCGATGTGGTCGTAGCTGCCGAGCGCGAGCTTGGCCATGGCCTCGAGCTGCCGCGCGGGCAGCCCAGGCGTGAACTTGATGGCGCCGGACGCGATCACGTTGGTCGAGGCGGTGACGATGGCGGCGCGGGCGACGATCGTGCCCTTCGGCGTTTCGACCTCGACGCTGCGCCGTAGATCGATCGCGGTCGCCGGCGTCGACAATTCGACCGGGACACCCTGGGCGAGGCTGGCGAGCAGCGTGCCGAAACCCTGCCGGCAGAAGGCATCGACGTCGCGTTCGGCGGATTTCGCGAAATCCACGGCCGAGACTTCCGCAAGCTCCTTGCCGCAGCCGAACGGGCCGAGCACGAACTCGACTGCCGCCCGCCAGTCGCCGAGGTCGCGCGGTAGCGCCTGCCCGCAGGCGACGTCACCCTTGCGCGCAGCCTCGATGATCGCGCGATTGGCGCGCACGCGCACGGCCAGGAAATCCTCGAGCTCGCCCTGCCGGGCGTAGCGTCGGCCGATGCGCACCTTCTGGCTCGCCGGCGCCGGATAAATGTCGAGCCCCCGGCGCGGCGCCGCCTTGGTCACCGGGTTGAGGTCGGGCACATGGATCCAGTGGGCGCCGCGGTCATAGGGCACGCCGAAAGTGGTCATATCGGTGATGCAGCGGCCGCCGGCGTGATCGGCCGCCTCGATCACCACGACCTTCCGCTTGGCCGCCGCAATCCGCCGCGCCGCGGCAATCCCGGCGGCGCCCGCGCCGACGATGACGACATCGGCCTCGCTGCGAAGCGGTGCGGCGCCGGCGGCGGGTCGCGCCGCAAGCGCAGCCGAGGCGGCAAGGAACGAGCGGCGGCTCAATCGCGGCATGGCTTGGGGATGCCTGCTCTCGCGCAGATTGCCCGAACGGCTGGCGAGGCGCAAACGTGGCGGCGTGCTTGTGAGCACTTGTGCCGGTTCGCCGGCGTCTTTACGTCTGCGCACCAGCCATGCTCGACGATGCCGTCAAAGCACTGAACCAGATGCTGTCGCCGCGGTTGCGCGCAGTGTTGTGGAAGTCGATCGGCCTTGCGCTGGCGCTCATCATCGCCGCCGGAATCGCTCTCGACCGCCTCATCGTCTGGCTGGTCGGCGCCGGCGGCAGATCGGTCGAGACGACGCTGGGGCCGCAGGCGCATCTGCCGGCGACGGCGCTCGGGTGGCTCATCTCCATCGCGGCGGGGCTCGGCATTGTCGTCGGCAGCGTCATGCTCATGCCGGCGGTGACCGCCGTCGTCGCCAGCTTCTTCGCCGACCAGATCGCCGAGGAGGTCGAGCGCGTGCACTACCCGCATGATCCTCCCGGCGTTGCTCTGCCGCTGTGGCTTGCGGTGCTGGAAGGCGGCAAGACGGCTCTGCTCGCGGTTGCAATCTACATCTGCGCCACCCCGTTCCTGCTTTTCGCCGGGTTCGGCGCGATCCTCTTCTTTCTTGCCACTGCCTGGCTGCTCGGGCGCGAATATTTTGAACTCGCCGCCATGCGCTTTCGGCCCCCCATCGAGGCCAAAGCCCTGCGCAAGCGCCATGCGGCGACCGTCTATGGCGCCGGATTGCTGATCGCGGCGTTCGTCTCGATTCCCATCATCAACCTGGCGACGCCGCTCTTCGCCATGCCGTTGATGGTTCACGTGCACAAGCGGCTCGCTCGCGTGAAGGCGATCGCCCGATAGCATGCGCATGGACTAGCCCCAGACCTCGGCGGCGAGTTCCACAATCATCCTCAGCTTCGCCCATTGCTCGTCCTCGGCGAGGATGTTGCCTTCCTCGGTCGAGGCGAAGCCGCATTGCGGGGAGAGGCAAAGCTGATCGAGCGCGACATATTTGGTCGCTTCCTCGATGCGCCGCTTGACGTCGGCCTTCTTTTCCAGCGCGCCGGTCTTGGTGGTGACGAGACCGAGCACGACGATCTTGTCGCCCTTGGGTAGAAAGCGCAGCGGCTCGAAACCGCCGGCGCGCGCGGTGTCGTATTCGAGGAAGTAGGCGTCGTAGCCCAAGGTTCCGAGCATGACCTCGGCGACCGCTTCGTAGCCGCCCTCGGAAATCCAGGTCGAGCGGAAATTGCCGCGGCACACATGGGTCGTGATCACCATGTCGGCCGGCTTTCCTTCAAGCGCGCGATTGATGACGCCGGCATAATCCTGCGCCAGCCGCTCGGCCTTGAGCCCGCGGTCGCGCGCCTTCTTGATCTCCGCCGGCGAGCAGAGATAGGCCCAGACGGTATCGTCGAATTGCAGATAGCGGCAGCCGGCGTCGTAGAAGGCGCGGATCGCTTGTTGGTAGGTTCTAGCCAAGTCTTCGAAGATGGCGTCGCGGTCGGCATACACCTTGGTGTCGACGGCGTTCGGCTCGAGGCGGAAATGCAGCACCGCCGGGCTCGGAATCGTCATCTTCGGCACGGCGCGCGCATGCGCCTTGAGGAACTTGAAATGATCGAGCATGGGGTGGTTGGAAAATCCGAGCTTACCCTTGATGCGGATGCTCTGCGCCTTGGTCTGCACCCCGTGGAACTGGATGCCGTGGTCGAGTGTGTACATCTCGACCCCATTGAGCATGCCGAGGAAATCGAAATGCCACCATGAGCGGCGGAACTCCCCGTCGGTCGCGAGCCTGAGCCCGGCCTCCTCCTGCTTTTTGATGATCTTCTCGATCTCGCGGTCCTCGACCTCCTTGAGCTGGGGCCCGCTGATCTCGCCGCGCTCGCGCCTCGCGCGCGCTTCCTTCAACGGTGCGGTGCGCAAAAGGCTGCCGACAACGTCGGCGCGGAACGGCGGCTTGCTTCTGGTCATCGGCACGCTTCCTCCTGCTGGCTCGCCGGAACGAAGCGGCAGCCGGTTGTTTCGTCAACTGCAAATCGGCCTTCTCGGCGGAGCCGGATGGGCCTGATCCCATGGGCTCGGACCCGGAGTTACTGAACAATGACATCCGCGATAGCACGGACTTTGGTGCCGCGCGCGGCTAAGCCGTTCTTGCCGACCCCGCGCGGGATGGTGGACGGCCGCGTACTCTTGCGCCGTGTTGCGCTCGCCGCTTGGTGTGCGGGAAAATCGCAGACCGTCGCGGAACTACGCTTGCCGGGTGTGACTAAACGCGTGCCGCAGCCATTCGGTCCTGCCCTCGCGCGCGCAAGCCACATCTGCTAGTGGGGGCCGGTTCACGCCGGTCAGCGGAAAAGCGATCAGTCAATGAAGGAGCCAGCTGGCCTGAAGCACGGGATGGCGGAGCGGCTGCGCGCGGCGGTGCATTTCCTCGAGCGAAACATCGGCTTCAGCCGCATTGGCTTCGCGCTGAGCCTCACCATCATTATAGTGGCGGTGGTTGTGCTCTATCACATCCTGAGCGACCTCGACGTCGAGGCGCTGCTCGACGCGCTCGAGGCGACCGACTGGCGGACCCTCGCTATTGCGGGCTTCTTCGTCGCCGCCGGCTATCTGACGCTCACCTTCTACGATCTGTTCGCGCTGCGCACCATCGGCCGCTCCGACGTGCCGTATCGCATCGCGGCGCTCGCGGGCTTCACCAGCTATGCGGTCGGACACAATGTTGGCGCGAGCGTCTTCTCCGGTGGCGCCGTGCGCTACCGCATCTACTCCGCCTGGGGCCTGGGCGTCATCGAAGTCACCAAGATCTGCTTTATTGCCGGGCTCACCTTCTGGCTCGGCAACGCCACCCTGCTCGGGATCGGCGTGCTCGAAGCGCCGCAGGCCGCGCGAGCCGTCGATCAATTGCCGATCTGGCTCAATCGGCTCATCGCGCTTGTGATTCTGACCGTGCTGAGCGCCTACGTGGCTTGGGTCTGGGTCAAGCCGCGCGTCATCGGCCGCGAGGGCTGGCAGGTGACTTTGCCCGGCGGTCCGTTGACGCTGCTGCAGATCGGCATCGGCATCCTCGATCTGTTCTGCTGCGCGCTCGCCATGTACATGCTGGTGCCCGACGAGCCAAATCTCGGCTTCATTACCGTGGCGGTGATCTTCGTTGCCGCGACGCTGCTCGGCTTTGCCAGCCACGCCCCGGGTGGCCTAGGCGTATTCGACGCCGCCATGATGGTGGCGCTGTGGCAGTTCGACAAGGAAGACCTGCTGGCCGGCCTGCTGCTTTTCCGTCTTCTATACTACATCGTTCCGTTCACGCTTTCGCTGCTCATCCTGGGAACGCGCGAAGCCCTGCTGGGGCGGGCGGCGCGGCGCCTTACGCGGCCGGCGCCAATACCGATGGCTGCGCCCGAGCTGGTCCGGGAAAAAACCGACATGCCTTGATGCGGAGGTCGATCGGCGCCCGCGCCGGGACATAGGCAAAAGCATACGAATGACTTTGCATGACGACGGCGTCGCGTTCTTGAGAAGCGGATGGCGCGGCAAACGGTTCGTGGTCGCGACCGCCGCGCTCGTGTTCGCCGGATTGGCCGCCATCGGCGCGCTGGGCCTCGGCTACGCTGTCGCCGGCTTCGCCGTGGTGGCCGCGGCGGCTGTTCTCGTCATGCGTGCGGGCGACGAGGTCAGCCGCCTGGTCCGGCCGGTTGCGGTTTCCGAGCGAACGGACGACACGCTCAGGGCGCTCGTCGCCGGGTTGCCCGATCCGGTGATCGCACTCGACGGCAACGCCCGCGTGCTGGCGTTCAACGACCGCGCGCGCCTCCTGGCGCCAGCGCTGCGGCGGGGCGAGCCGGTGTCGCTGGCCTTGCGGATGCCCGAGCTGATCGAGGCCATCAGCCGCGCCTGCACCGGTGGCGAGGAGCAGCGGGTGCAATATTCCGAGCGCGTGCCGCTCGACCGCTGGTTCGAGACCGTCGTCATGCCGGTGAAGCGCGAGCCCGGCTCGAGCCGGACCGATCTGGTGCTGATGACCTTTCACGATCTCACGCCGCTGCGCCGCGTCGAGGAGATGCGCGCCGATTTCGTCGCCAATGCCAGCCACGAGCTGCGCACCCCGCTTGCGGCGCTCTCCGGCTTCATCGAGACCCTGCAGGGCCCGGCGCGCGAGGACGCCAAGGCGCGGGAACGCTTCCTCGTCATCATGCAGGAGCAGGCGCGGCGCATGGCGCGGCTCATCGACGACCTGCTGTCGCTGTCGCGCATCGAGCTCAATGCCCACCGCCGGCCCGACTCTTCGGTCGATCTTGCGCCGATCGTCCGGCAGGTGGTGGACGGCCTGCAAACATTGGCCCGCGACCGGGGCGTGAGCGTGCAGATCGACGGGTCGGCGGCGCTGACCGTCCCCGGCGACCGCGATGAGCTGGTCCGCGTGTTCGAGAACCTGGTGGAGAATGCGCTCAAATACGGCGCCGCCGGCAGGCGCGTCGACATCTCGCTGAGCGATGGCAAGTCATCCGAAGGCGAGCCCGAGGCGCTGGTCGGGATACGCGATTACGGGCCCGGCATCGCACCGGAACATCTGCCCCGGTTGACCGAACGCTTCTATCGGGTGGATGTGACCGAGAGCCGCGCCCAAGGCGGCACCGGGCTCGGGCTTGCGCTTGTCAAACATATCCTCAACCGCC
Source organism: uncultured Alphaproteobacteria bacterium (assembly GCA_963833665.1). GTDB lineage: Bacteria > Pseudomonadota > Alphaproteobacteria > Rhizobiales > Xanthobacteraceae > BOG-931. The sequence goes on from CAWHZA010000034.1 coordinate 34,268, forward strand.
ACCGCGGCCGGTTGCTGATCGAAAGCGTGCCGGGGGCGGGTGCCAAGTTTACTGTTCACCTCCCCACTGCCGGCGCCACTCATTCGTGAGGCATTTTCGCAAGTCGTCGCTCCAGCCGGGCAACCAGCCGCCGCTGACGCCCAACAGACCATGGCGAGAGCGCCACTGGCGTAAACGCCGGCGAGCGGATGCCCGCGGCGGGCGATGCGCTCAATCGTGCCCGGCGGCCCGCTCTTCGGGCAAAGATTGTTAAATCCCAATGGGTTGCGTTGTCATCGAACTGTCACATAGGGCACATAGAACGGTGACGTGCCTCATCTAGCATTCCGCTGCTGCGGGTCTCCTCTGATCGAGCAACTTTGACCCCAGCGCGTTGCCCAAGACGTTAAACAGAGCCCAAAAATTCCCAGCGGGAGACGCAGTGAGCGTTGGCAGGGCGACGCGCAACGCCTGCAATTCCGCAGAGGAGAAAACCGTGAAACAGTTGAGAATGTTCGCCGCCGCAGCCGTTCTCGGCGCGATGGTCGTACCCGCCGCCGCCGTGGATATTTCCGGCGCCGGCGCGACTTTTCCCTATCCGATCTACGCCAAATGGGCGGACACCTACAAGAAAGAGACCGGCGTCGGGCTCAACTATCAATCGATCGGCTCCGGCGGCGGTATCAAGCAGATTCAGGCGAAGACCGTTACTTTCGGCGCCTCGGACATGCCGCTGAAACCCGAGGAAGTGAAGAAACACGGGCTGGTCCAGTTCCCGACCGTGATCGGCGGCGACGTGCCAGTCGTGAACCTGGAAGGCGTAAAATCTGGCGACTTGAAGCTCGACGGCCCGACGCTCGCAGCAATCTTCCTCGGCACCATCAAGAGTTGGGACGATGCAGCGATCAAGAAGCTCAATCCCAAAGCTAATCTGCCGACGCAGCCGATTGTCGTCGTCCATCGCTCGGATGGGTCCGGCACGACCTTCATCTGGACCGACTATCTTTCAAAGGTCAGCCCGGAGTGGAAGAGCAATGTCGGCGCCAACACCTCGGTGGAATGGCCTGCCGGCATCGGCGCCAAGGGCAACGAGGGCGTTGCCAACAACGTCATGCAGGCCAAGGGCGCGATTGGCTACGTCGAATATGCCTACGCCAAGCAGAACAAGCTCACCACCGTCAACATGATGAACAAGGGAGGCCAAGAGGTTGTCCCCAATGCGGCCTCGTTTCAGGCTGCAGCCGCAAACGCCGATTGGCTGAAGGCGGAGGATTTCTATCTTATCCTCACCGACCAGACGGGGGCCGCCACGTGGCCGATTGCTGGCGCTACGTTCATCCTGTTGTACAAGCAGCCGCAAGATCCCGCGGCCACGGCGGAGGCGCTCAAGTTCTTCTCCTGGGCTTATGCCAAGGGCGACAAGATGGCCGAGGAACTCGACTACGTGCCGATGCCCGACAAGGTCGTCAGCGCGATCGAGAAGGTCTGGGCGAGCGAGATCAAGGACGCGAGCGGCAAGCCGCTTTACACCGCGATGTCCCAATAGGTGCGGCGTACCTTCGGTAAGGTCCGCTGCCGCTGCTTCAGGGTTGTTGCCCTTTGTTCACCGGCTTGCCGCACACCATCTTGTGCGGCGGCCGGTTCATCGTTTGAGTGGGCGCTGCCCCCTCCCTGCTTCGGCGTTTGCGGAGCAGGCAGGGCGGTGGAGGAGCGCCGTGATAAACCCGGTCCGGAGGCGATCCGTGGTTGACCTCGCGCTGCAGGAAGGAGCGGTCGTGTCCGTCGAGGCGGCGACGCGGGCCAGGACCCTCGATCGTCTGCGGCTGGGCGACGCCGCCTTCCGCCATCTGACCCGCGCCGCGGCGGTCGGCGTCCTCGTGCTGCTCAGCGGCGTCATCGTGGCGCTGATCGACGGCTCGCTGCCCGCACTCAGGGCTTTCGGTCTCGGATTCCTGGTGACCGAGCGCTGGAATCCGGTCACCGAGCAGTTCGGCGCGCTCGCCCCGATCTACGGGACGCTGATCACCTCATTCATCGCCATGCTGATCGCGGTCCCGGTGGGGCTGATGATCGCGTTCTTTCTCACCGAACTGTGCCCGCCATGGCTGCGGCGGCCGATCGGCATCGCCATCGAACTGCTCGCCGGCATACCGAGCATCATCTACGGCATCTGGGGACTTTTCGTCTTTGCCCCCTTCCTGCAGGGGACCTTGCAGCCGTTCCTGATCAAGACGCTCGGCAATGTGCCCGGCATTGCCCCGCTTTTCTCCGGGCCGCCCTACGGCATCGGCGTCCTCACGGCCGGCCTGATCCTCGCCATCATGGTGCTGCCGTTCGTCACCTCGATCTCACGTGACGTGTTCGAGGCGGTTCCGCCCGTACTCAAGGAGGCGGCCTACGGCGTCGGTTGCACGACCTGGGAGGTGGTGCGCTACGTCGTGCTGCCCTATGCGCGGATCGGTGTCATCGGCGGAGTGATGCTCGGCCTCGGACGCGCCTTGGGCGAGACGATGGCCGTGACCTTCATCATCGGCAACGCGCATCGGGTCTCGGCCTCGCTGCTCGCGCCCGGCACTACCATCTCGGCCACCATTGCCAACGAGTTCACCGAGGCGGTCGGCGACCTCTATACATCATCGCTGATCGCACTCGGATTGATCCTGTTCGTCATCACCTTCATCGTGCTGGCGGCGGCGCGCTACATGCTGATGCGCATCGAGCGGCGGATCGGGTGAGGCCATGGCCGAGCAGAGACGGACCGCCCGCTACACCGCCCGCCGCCGCACCGACGCGATCACGACAACGCTGGCGGTCGGCGCCACGCTGTTTGGGCTCGGCTGGCTGGCGCTGATTCTGGGGTCGCTGCTCTGGCACGGCCTCAGCGGCCTGTCGCCTGCGGTGTTCACGCAGATGACGCCGCCGCCCGGCGCCAGCGGCGGGCTCCTCAATCCCATCCTCGGGAGCCTCATGCTCACCGTGCTTGCGGTAGCGATCGGCACGCCGATCGGGATCCTTGCCGGCACCTACATGGCTGAATACGGCCGCTACGATCGCTTGACCACCGTCGTGCGCTTCATCAACGACATCCTGCTCAGCGCGCCGTCCATCGTCATCGGGCTGTTCATCTACGAAATCATGGTCGCGCCGATGGGCCACTTCTCCGGCTGGGCCGGAGGCGTTGCGCTCGCCGTCATCGTCATCCCGGTCGTCGTGCGCACCACCGAGGACATGCTGACCATGGTGCCGAACGCGCTACGTGAGGCAGCAACCTCGATCGGCCTGCCACGCTCGCTGACCATCATGCACATCGGCTACCGCGCCGCGCGGGCCGGAATGGTGACCGGCGTGTTGCTCGCGGTCGCGCGGATCAGCGGCGAGACCGCGCCGCTGCTGTTCACTTCGCTCAACAACCAGTTCTGGAGCACGAACCTCAACGCGCCGATTGCGAGCCTCCCGGTCGTGATCTTCCAGTTCGCGCTCAGCCCCTACAAGGACTGGCAGTCCTTGGCCTGGACCGGCGCTCTCATCATCACCTTCGCCGTGCTCGCTTTGAGCATTTCCGCGCGCGCCCTCATCGCAACGAGAAAACAGTCATGAGCGTCGCCTCCGTTGCCGTACCCACCGTCGCTGCCACCGCCTCCGACCGTTCCGGGCTGGCCGAGAAGGTCAATGTCCGTCACCTCGATTTCTTTTACGGCAACGCCAGATCGCTGAAGTCGATCAACGTCGCCCTCTATGAGAACAAAGTCACCGCGATCATCGGGCCGTCGGGTTGTGGCAAGTCCACGCTGCTGCGCGTCCTCAACCGGATGTACGACCTTTATCCCAACCAGCGGGCGACCGGCGAGGTCATGTTCGACGGCGAGAACATTCTCTCGCCGAAGCAGGACCTCAACATGCTGCGGGCGCGCATCGGCATGGTGTTCCAGAAGCCGACGCCATTCCCGATGTCGATCTACGAGAACATCGCCTTCGGCATCAGGCTCTACGACCGGCTGCCCAAATCCGAGCTCGACGGCCGGGTGGAGACTTCGCTGCGGCGCGCCGCGCTGTGGGAGGAGGTCAAGGACAAGCTCAACGCCAACGGCCAGAGCCTCTCGGGCGGCCAGCAGCAGCGCCTGTGCATCGCGCGCACCGTCGCCGTGCGCCCCGAGGTGATCCTGTTCGACGAGCCATGCTCGGCGCTCGATCCGATCTCGACCGCCAAGATCGAGGAATTGATCGACGAATTGACCGACGATTATACGATCGTGATTGTTACTCACAATATGCAGCAGGCGGCGCGCGTATCCGAGTTCACCGCTTTCATGTATCTGGGCGAACTGATCGAGTTCGAACTCGACCAGCAACATCTTCACGGCGCCGCACGACCAGCGTACCCAGGACTACATCACCGGTCGCTTCGGTTGACAGCCATGACTGAACACACCACCAGCAGACTCGACCACACCGCCAAGGCCTTCGACACCGACCTGCAGGACATCAAGCGCAGGGTCGCCGAGATGGGCGGCCTCGCCGAGCGGCAGATCGCCGATGCCACCCGCGCCCTGGTCGAACGCGACGTCGACCTCGCGGAACAGGTGATCACCACCGATCCGACCATCGACGCGATGCAGCATGAGATCGAGGAAAAGGCGGTCCTCACCATTGCCCGCCGGCAGCCGATGGCCGTCGATCTGCGCGAGATCGTCGGCGCCATGCGGGTGTGCAACGATCTGGAGCGGATCGGCGACCATGCCAAGCACATCGGCAAGCGCGTGGTGGTGCTCGGCGCCGATTTCCACGCCCAAAAGCTGATCCGCGGCGTGGAGCATATGGCCGAGCTGGTTGCCGCGCTGCTCAAGCAGGTGCTCGACGCCTATGCGGGCCGCGATCTTGCCGCGGCGCTGGTGGTGTGGAACGGCGATGAAGAGGTCGACGCGCTCTGCACTGCTCTGTTCCGCGAGCTCCTGACCTACATGATGGAAGATCCGCGCAACATCACGCTGTGCATTCATCTGATGTTCTGCGCCAAGGACATCGAACGCATGGGCGACCATGCCACGAACATCGCCGAAACCGTCTACTACATGATCGAGGGCCGTCCGATCACCGACCAGCGGCCCAAGGGTGACACCACGAGTCTTGGAACAACGCTGTTGCAGAAATGAAGGAGAGAGCTGGATGGGAGCCAACATCCTGATCGTAGAGGACGAGGAGCCGCTGACCACGCTGTTGCGCTACAACCTCGAGGCCGAAGGATACGAGGTGGACGCCGTCGCCCGCGGCGACGAGGCTGATACCCGCTTGCGCGAGACGACGCCGGCTCTCGTGGTGCTCGACTGGATGCTCCCCGGCCTGTCCGGAATCGAACTGTGCCGCCGGTTGCGGGCGCGGCCGCAGACGCAAACGCTGCCGATCATCATGCTCACCGCACGCGGCGAGGAGAGCGAACGGATCCGTGGGCTCGCCACGGGGGCCGACGACTATATCGTCAAGCCGTTCTCGGTCCCGGAACTGCTCGCCCGCATCCGTGCGCTGCTGCGCCGGGCCAGCCCCGAACGTGTCGCCATGGTGCTCACCATCGGCGATCTCGAACTCGATCGCGAGAAGAAGCGCGTATCGCGCGCCAGCCGTCCGATCGATCTCGGCCCCACCGAATTCCGCCTGCTCGAATATCTGATGGAGCGCCCGGGACGGGTGTTCTCACGCGAGCAGCTGCTCGACGGCGTCTGGGGCAGCGAAGTGTATATCGACGAGCGCACGGTCGACGTGCACGTCGGTCGCCTGCGCAAGGCGCTCAACCGCGGCCCGGGCGCCGACCCGATCCGCACCGTGCGCGGCGCCGGCTACGCGCTCGACGACCGTTTCGGCAAGGCGAGCTGAAAGACCATCGCAGCCGTCTCGACGGGAGACTCGAGGCCCAGCTGTGCGCCGGCACCCCGGCGACGCGATGCGGGATGAGGCCTCACCGCAGCGCGCGTCTCTCGCGGCGGCGCTCGGACGCCGGCTGATGGGCGACCCGCGAGTGGTACGCGCAATAGGGAAGGCCGGTAAGCGCATTGCCGCCGCAGAAGAAGAATTCGCTGCTGCCGGGATCGCCGATCGGCCAGCGGCAGGTCTGCTCGGTCAGCTCCAAGAGACTCCGCCGCTGGCCGATCGGGATGATGTTGTCGATCAGCTCCGGCGTCGCCTCCGCTTCGTAGTCGTAGGCGAGGGCCAGCGCGGTGTTGCCGCGGATCGAGCCGCGGGACATGCGCAGCATGTGCGGCGACGAGCGCGCCTTGCGCTGGCGCGGCGCAGCCGCCGATGCACTCTTGGCGCGGCCCGACAGGCCGAGCCGATGCACCTTGCCGATGACCGCGTTGCGCGTGATACCGCCGAGCTCGGCCGCGATTTGGCTCGCCGAAAGACCGTCGGACCAGAGCTTTTTCAAGAGCTCGACCCGCTCGTCTGTCCACGACATGCTCAATCCTCCTCAAAGAGGCGGGCTAAAGCTTGATGGAATCCCCCATTCGGCCGGGCAGCGCCGCGCCGCCCAACACGCACTGTCACCAACGCTTTAGAAGACAGTCCGCCGCACGAGATGTCGTACCGGACGATCAAAAGGGTACAATATGGCGGGAGTCGGGCGCAAGAGTCGGGCGGAATGCGTCCACATATTCCTGTCCCCTATGTGGATGATACGGGTGAAAACTCCAGGTGCGGCGGGCGTCATCCTCAGTTGACAGACGGGCGTATGGAAATAAGATAGCAAATGGTGCCGCCCGGAGGGCGGCAATTTTGTTTGCTGCGCCGCCTTTGTGCGCAGCATCCACGGGTCTTGCCGTGACATCGCATTTGTTGCCGACCTATGCGCGCGTGAACCTTGCCTTCGAGCGGGGCGAGGGCGCCTGGCTTTTCGCGACCAACGGCGACCGCTATCTCGATTTCACCTCCGGCGTCGCGGTCAATGCGCTCGGACACGCACATCCGCGCCTTGTCGCCGCGCTCGCCGAGCAGGCGCACAAGGTCTGGCACGTCTCCAACCTCTATGAGATTCCGGAAGCCGAACGCGTGGCACGGCGGCTGTGCGAAGCAAGCTTCGCCGACTTCGTCTTCTTCGGCAATTCCGGCGCCGAGGCGATGGAATGCGCGATCAAGATGGCGCGCAAATACCACTTCGCCAACGGCGTTCCGGAACGCTACCGGATCGTCACTTTCGAGGGTGCCTTCCACGGCCGCACGCTGGCAACGCTCGCCGCCACCGGGCAGAAGAAATATCTCGAAGGTTTCGGCCCGGCGGTCGAGGGATTCGATCAGGTGCCGTTCGCCGATCTCGACGCGGTGAAGGGTGCGATCGGCGGCGAGACCGCGGCGATCGCGATCGAGCCGATCATGGGCGAGGGCGGCGTGCGCGTGGTCGAGCCGGCGTTTCTGCGGGCGCTACGCGAACTTTGCGACCAGCACGGCTTGCTGCTGATCTTCGACGAGGTGCAGACCGGAATGGGCCGCACCGGCGAATTGTTCGCCTACCAGCGCACCGGCGTCAGCCCCGACATTATGGCGCTGGCCAAGGCGCTCGGCGGCGGTTTCCCCGTCGGGGCGTGCCTGGCGACGGCCGAGGCGGCCAAGGGAATGACTCCCGGCACGCACGGCTCGACCTTTGGCTTCAATCCGCTGGCGATGAGCGTCGCCGACGCCGTGCTCGACGTGATGCTCGAGCCCGGTTTTCTCGAACGCGTGCAGCGGATCGCGCTGCTGCTCAAGCAGCGGCTCGCGGAAATCAAGGATCGTCATCCGGCGGTGATCGCCGAGGTGCGCGGCGAGGGATTGCTGATCGGCCTGCGCGCCGTGGTGCCGGCCGGCTCCCTGGTCGACGCGCTGCGCGCCGAGAAGATGATAACCGTCGCCGCCGGCGACAACGTCGTGCGCCTGCTGCCCCCGCTCATCGTCAGCGAGGAGGAAATCGCCGAGGCGATTGCGCGCCTCGACCGCGCCTGCACGCGGCTTGACCGTGCAGCCTCCGCCGCCGGCAGTGACGGGAGGGGAACGGGTCAGGGGGAGGCGCGCGGATGAGCGCGATCCGGCACTTCGTCGATCTCGTCGACGTTCCGGCCCGTGATCTGCGCCGCATGATCGACGACGCCCGCGCCATGAAGGCCAAGCGCCTCAACGGCGGCCGTCCGCTTGCCGGCAAGACGCTGGCGATGATTTTCGAGCGGCCTTCCACGCGCACTCGCGTTTCATTCGAGGTCGGCATGCGCCAGCTCGGCGGCGACGTCATCATGCTCACGGCCGAGGAGATGCAACTCGGCCGCGGCGAGACGATCGGCGATACGGCCCGCGTGTTGTCGCGCTACGTCGACGTCATCATGATCCGGGCACTCGATGCCGACGGCGTGGTGGAACTGGCGCGCCATGCCACGGTGCCGGTCATCAATGGCCTCACGCGGCGCTCGCATCCGTGCCAGGTGCTGGCGGATGTCATGACCTTCGAGGAGCATCGCGGCCCGATCCGCGGGCGCACCGTGGCCTGGACCGGCGACGCCAACAACGTGCTCACGTCGTGGATGCACGCCGCCGAGCGCTTCGCGTTTCACCTGCGCGTCGCCACGCCGCCGGAGCTGGCGCCGAAGAAACCGCTCGTCGAGTGGGTCAAATCCTCAAGGGCCGCGATTACCTTCGGTACCGACCCCGAAGAGGCCGTGAAGGGCGCCGACTGCATCGTCACCGACACCTGGGTGTCGATGGGCGACCGCAATGGCGCCCGCCGTCACAATCTGCTGCGGCGCTATCAGGTCAATGCGCGGCTCATGGCGCGCGCGAAGCCAGACGCCATCTTCATGCATTGCCTGCCCGCGCATCGCGGCGAGGAGGTTACCGACGAGGTGATGGACGGCCCGCATTCGGTGGTGTTCGACGAGGCCGAGAACCGCCTGCACGCGCAGAAGGGGATTCTGACCTGGTGCCTGGCGGCGAATGGCCGTTGAGCCGGCGCCGTGCGCGTGAGGGCTCACAAGTAGGCGGCGGCGTCCTATATTCACGGCAATGAACCAACCCAGCGTCGCCATCCCGGTTCGCGAGCCGGCGCAAACCGGCCTCGACGACACGATCCTGCCGTTCGAAGTCGAGACGCTCGACCTGCGGGGCCGCATCGTGCGGCTGGGGCCGGCGGTCGACTCCATCCTGGCCAGCCATGACTATCCCTTGCCCGTCGCCAAGCTCCTCGGCGAGGCGATCGTGCTCACCGTCATGCTGGGCTCCGCGCTTAAGTTCGACGGCCGCTTCATCCTGCAGACCCAGAGCGACGGCCCGGTGCGCATGCTGGTCGCCGACTTCACCACGCCCGGCACGGTGCGGGCCTGCGCGCGCTTCGATGCCGAGCGTGTCGCGGCGGCGATTGCCGCCAATGCGGCCGCGCCGGGCAAGCTGCTCGGCCACGGCCATCTCGCCATGACCATCGACCAGGGTCCGGAGATGAGCCGCTACCAGGGGGTGGTGCCGCTCGACGGCAACGATCTCGAACATGCCGCGCGCGAATACTTTTCGCGCTCCGAACAGATCCCCACCCGGGTGCGGCTCGCGGTCGCGGAGGAGTTCCGCGCCGGCGACAACGGGGCCCAGCGACGCTGGCGCGCCGGCGGCATTTTGCTCCAGTTCCTGCCCAAGTCGGTCGACCGGGCGCGCCAGGCCGATCTCGATCCCGGCGACGCTCCGCCCGGCACCGAGCCGCACACGATCGCCGAGGACGAAGCCTGGGTGGAGGGCCGTTCGCTGGTCGCCACCGTCAACGACGTCGAGCTGATCGATCCGGCATTGTCGAGCGAACGCCTGGCCTACAGTCTGTTTCACGAGCACGGCGTGCGCGTCTTCCGCGCCGCGCCGGTACAGGCGCAGTGCTCGTGCTCCCGGCAGAACGTCGAAAACATGCTCAAGAGCTTCTCCGCGCAGGACCGCGACGACATGGTGGAGAGCGGCAGGATCACGGTGACCTGCGAGTTCTGCAGTTCCACCTACGTGTTCGCGCCTGATGAATTGGCGGCTGGGCGCGCAGGCTCGTCCGCCGGTGCCGGCCATTGAGGCTGCGCTGCCGCGGCGGATCGATGGTTCGGCGCCGTCTTCTTGGATGGACCGTCTTCGATCGCGCCGAGCGTACCGGATCGCCGCCCAGCGGTGGACGGCCTTTTCAAATGCGCATAAACTTCGGCGGGCGATAGAAGTCTGCGAATTCGGCGCGGCACGCTCGTTTCCGGATCGGCGGCGACACGATCAATACGCGCAGTGCCATCGCGCGGACGCGCAGGACCAGAGCAGGAGAGCACGAAACATGAGCGTCATCGACAAGGCCAGCCTGATCGAAAAATCCCGCGAGACGGTTGAGCAGATCATGGCTCGCCGCGGATTGGCCAGGACCTACGAGGAAAAGGCCCAATACGCTTCCGACATAGTCGATATGCACTTGCACGAGGAGAATCCCGAGCGCATCGACGAATGCATCAAGCTCTATACCGAGGATGCGGTCTGGGAGACGCCCGCGCGCAACGTGACCTACAAGGGGCGCGAGAACATCAAGAAGATGTACCTTCGCATCTTCAATTCCATGGAAAACATCACCTTCCACCCGATCGAGCGCTTTTCCACGCCCGACCGCGTGTTTGACGACATGCTGGTCACCTTCCGCATCACCGGCGACGGCTTCGAAAACTGTCCGTTCCCGATCGGCACCAAGGTCAAGATGCGGCTCCTGCACAACTTTCATATCCGCAACGGCATGATCGCCAAGGAAATCGGCTACGAGATCTGGGGGCGGGACGATTGATCGGCATCGTCGGGACGGTCCGCTACCGGGCCTGCGAAATCATGCGCCCCTGAGGAATCCGGGCGCAATCCTCGGCCCAGCGCGACAGCGCTCAGGGAACGAAGCGCAAAGGGCGGCCTCAATTGATGGTCCGCTTGCTGTTGCCGCTGTCGAGCGAGAAGGCGGGAATTTCGATCTCGAAATTTTCGCCGCTCGCGCTCACCATGCCGTAGACCCCGGCCATGAAGCCGGACGGGGTCTGCAGTGGCACCCCGCTGGTATATTCGAACGACTCGCCGGCCTTGAGCACCGGCTCTTCACCTACTACGCCGGCGCCGCGCACCTCCTGGCGGCGGCCGTTGGCGTCGGTGATGCGCCAGTGCCGGGTCTTGAGCTGCACCGTCTCCGCGCCGTGATTTGTGATGGCGATGGTGTAGGCCCAAAAGAAATAGTTGTCCTCCGGCGAGGAGCGGTCGGCGATGAAGCGCGGGGTCACCACGACCTCGATGCTGCGGGTGACGGCACGATACATCGGTGCAAATCCTATGCTCGCTCCGCTCCGTGCCGCCAGGCGAGGTGTTGGCGCGGTCTTCGCGGCCGGCCTCGGCGCCGGGCCGCGCCGACGGCACCAGTGAACAGCCTCAAGCGCGGCGTTGCAATAACGATGCGCGGACGCTTCCTCAAGCCACATTCGAGCGACTAGATTGCTGGTGCACCCACAATCCGCACGCACGCCGGGAAACGTCCAGGCCGCCGGGTCGGGTGCAATGGTTGCAAGGCCAATGGCGACGGCTTCTCCAGCTCCATCGGTCACCAGCGAACGCGATCTGCGGCTCGACCTGTTCCGCGGCGTGGCCCTGTGGCTGATCTTCCTCGATCATATTCCCGAAAACGTGGCGAACTGGTTCACCATCCGCAACTACGGGTTTAGCGACGCCACCGAGATCTTCATCTTTATTTCCGGCTACACCGCGGCGTTCGTCTACGGCCGGGCGATGCGCGAACGCGGGTTCCTGCTGTCGAGTGCGCGCATTCTCAAGCGCGCGTGGCAGATCTACGTGGCGCACATTTTTCTGTTCACGATCTTCATGGCCGAGATCGCCTATGTCGCAGCGACCTTCGACAATCCGCTCTACGCCGAGGAAATGAAAATCCTCGATTTTCTCAAGCAACCGGACGTCACCATCTTCCAGGCGCTGCTGCTGAAGTTCAAGCCGGTCAACATGGACGTGCTGCCGCTCTACATCGTCCTGCTGCTGCTGTTTCCGCCCATGCTCCAGTTGCTGCTGCGCTCGCCGAATTTCGCGCTGGCCGGCTCGGCCGTGCTCTACGCCCTGACCTGGAAGTTCGACTTCAACCTGCCCGCCTATCCGAACGGCGTATGGTTCTTCAATCCCTTCGCCTGGCAGTTGCTGTTCGTGTTCGGCGCCTGGTGCGCGCTCGGCGGCGCGCAGCGGCTTGCCGGCGTGCTGCGCTCCCGCGTGGTACTCGCGATCGCCGTCGCCTATCTTTTGTTTGCCTTCGCCATCACCTTGACGTGGCGTTTCGAGCCGCTCGAGCGGCTCGTGCCGACCTGGCTGAGCGATCTGCTGTATCCCATCGACAAGACCAATCTCGACGTCCTGCGCTTTGCCCATTTTCTCGCGCTGGCGGCAGTAACCGTCCGTTTCGTCCCGCGGGATTGGCCGGGCTTGAAATCGCCATTTTTGCTGCCGGCGGTCCGCTGCGGCCAGCATTCGCTGGAAATCTTCTGCCTCGGCGTGTTTCTCGCCTTTGCCGGCCAATTCATCATCACCCAGTTCTCGGGGGGCCCGCTGCTGCAGACGTCGGTCAGCCTGTTAGGCATTTTGCTCATGATTGCTGCCGCAAGCCTGCTTTCATGGTACAAAGGGATAGAAGGACGAAGTCCCACCGCGCGCGTCAAAGCCCGTGACGCCGACCTCGCGGGAGGCGAGGCATGATCCGGATCGTCGCTGTGCTGGCAACGATCATGCTCGGCTATGGCGCCGCCGCGGCGGAGTTGGTGCCGTCGTGCGAGGTACCGGAATCGCTCATACCCGCCGACTACGAACTCACGCGCGTCGCCAACGCGATAAAAGATCATCGCCGCTTGCAGATTACCGTCGTGGGATCGGGGTCCTCGGCGCTCTCCGGTCCGGACGGTGCGCGTCTTGCCTATCCGGCACGCGTCGAGGAGGCGCTCCGAGCGCGCCTGCCCGGCCACGAGATCGCCGTAACCACGCATATTCAGCCGCGGGAGACGACTGCCGAAATGGCCGCGGGCTTGCACAAGATCCTGGCCGAGGACAAGCCGGCGCTGGTGATCTGGCAGGCCGGCACGATCGACGCTTTGCACGGCGTCGAACCCGAGGATTTCCACACCAGTCTCGACCAGGGTCTCGATGCGATCGCGGCCGCCGATGCCGATGTGATCATGATGAACATGCAGTATAGCCCGCGCACCGAATCCATGCTCGGCGTCACTGCATACGCGGACGTCATGCGCTGGGTCGCGGAGCAGCGCAGCGTCTTGTTGTTCGACCGTTTGGCGATCATGCGCTACTGGAGCGAGGAGGGGACTTTCGACCTCTATGCGGCGACCAAGGATTATGCTATGGCTCGCCGCGTTCACGAATGCATTGGCCGGGCCCTGGCGTCGCAGATCATCAATGGGGCGCATCTCGACGCCGAGAATATGCAAACAAATCGTTGATGTCGGTTCTCTCTCGCGTGCTACTCAAATACCACACCTGCGCAGCAATGGGCGCAGCCGCATTGCTGTTGTTTGCTCCGGCGCGCGCTCAGGTACCGAACAGTCCGGCGAATACCGCAGCGCCGGGTGCAGCCGCGGCGCTGGCGGTTGCCGGGCCGTCGGCGTTTGCCTGCAGCGCCCCGGCGGAATTCTCCCAGCTCAACTATCCGCTCCGGCATAGCGCGCGGCGTCTCGCCAACGGCGAGCCGCTGACCATCGTCGCCATCGGCTCGTCCTCGACGACCGGCGTGGGCGCAAGCTCGCCGGCGATGAGCTATCCGAGCCGCCTTGCCGTCGAGCTGAAACAGCGGTTCCCGGGACGCGAGATCGCGGTCCTCAATCGCGGCGTCAACGGCCAGGAGACGCACGAGATGGTGGCGCGGTTCGCCACGGACGTCATCGCCGCGCACCCCGATCTCGTCCTCTGGCAGGTCGGCACCAACTCCGTGCTGCGCGATCATCCGCTGCGGCCGCATTCCGTCCTGCTGCGTGACGGCATCGCGCAGCTCAAGGAAGCGGGCACGGACGTGGTGCTGATCGACATGCAGTTCGTGCCGCGGGTGATCGCCAAGCCGGAGACGCCGGGCATGGAGGATCAGATCGCGCTCTCCGCCAAGGAGCAGAGCGTCGATCTGTTTCGCCGCTTCGCGCTCATGCGCAATTGGCACGAGGTTCAGCATATCCCCTTCGAGACCTTCGTCTCGCCGGACGAATTGCACATGAACGACTGGAGCTATGCCTGCGTGGCCAAGCTCCTCGCCGCGGCGATCGCCGAGGCGGCGACGCGCCCGATCGCATCCGCTAACGCCCGTTTCGGGCGCTAGTAGTTTTAGAACACAATCAGATTGAGTGGCGCACTGTTTGCTCATTCCCGGGTACGCGGGATCGAGTGGGAGAGTGCCGACCTGCTGAGGAGCTTGGCGCTCATGCCTCTTCCAGCGCTGCGAGCACGTCCTCGACGATGTCGTCGGGATGTTCGAGGCCGACGGAAACGCGCACCAGGCCGTCGCTGATGCCGAGCTCGGCGCGCTGCGCCGGCGTGAGCCGCTGGTGCGTGGTCGTCGCCGGATGGGTGATGAGGCTCTTGGCGTCGCCGAGATTGTTGCTGATGCGGATGAGCTTGAGCGCGTCCTGGAAGCGGAACGCCGCCTTCTTGCCGCCCGTAATATCGAAGGCGACGAGCGTCGACCCGCCGCGCATCTGCTTCTGCGCGATCTTCGCCTGCGGATGGTCGGGCCGGCCGGGATAGATCAGGCGCGCGATCTTGGGATGCTCGACCAGCGCTACCGCGAGCGTCGCCGCGCTGTCGGTCTGCCGGCGCACGCGCACCGGCAGCGTCTCCAATCCCTTGAGCAGCACCCAGGCGTTGAACGGCGACAGCGACGGGCCGGTCTGGCGCAGCAGCACATGAACGTGCTTCTGGATGAACTCTTCAGACGCCAGGATGATGCCGCCGAGACAGCGGCCCTGGCCGTCGATGTGCTTGGTCGCCGAATAGACCACGCAGTCGGCGCCGAGCGCGAGCGGCGACTGGAAGATCGGCGTGGCGAAGACGTTGTCGACCACCAGGGTCGCGCCGGCCTGGTGCGCGATCTCCGCGACCGCTGCTATGTCGATCACGTCGAGCGTCGGATTGGTCGGCGTTTCCAGGAAGAAGGTCTTGGTGTTCGGCCGCACGGCGGCGCGCCACTGATCGAGGTCGGTGCCGTCGACCAGTGTCGAAGGCACGCCGTAGCGGGGCAGGTAGTCCTCGACGATGTAGCGGCAGGAGCCGAACAGCGCCTTGGCCGCGACCACGTGATCGCCGGCCTTGAGCTGGCCGGTGAGCGCCAGCGTGACCGCGGCCATGCCGGTTGCTGTTGCGCGCGCGGCTTCGGCACCCTCGAACGCCGCCATGCGCGCCTCGAACATGGCGACGGTCGGATTGGCAAAGCGCGAGTATTGAAAGCCCGGGTCCTCGTTCTTGAACCGGCGCTCGGCCTGGAGCGAGTTGTCGTAAACGTAGCCCTGGGTCAGGAACAACGCCTCGGAAGTCTCGCCGAATTGCGAGCGCAGTATGCCGGAATGGACCAGACGGGTTTCGGGGCGGTAGCGATCGCCGTGGCGATCATGGGCGGACGCTGACATGTTGCCTCCTCCTGGCCAAGCAGCGGCCAAGCAAAACAAAACCCGGCCGGGAGGGTTTAATCCTCGGGCCGGGCTCACGCGTCCCCGGCCTTTTAGCAAGTTGTTTTACGTGGCTGCAAGCCGGCCGGCTCAAATGACCACGGGATAAGCAATCCCATAAAGCTGTTAATCGCTGTTGACAAGCCCCCGACCGACGTTTTAGCGCCCCGACCGAACGCGTAGGGTAAGCCACGGGAAATGGGTGTCGGAATGTCAGTCCCTATGGAAGTCCAAGAGGAGCTCCTGCCTCTGGAGACTCCCGAGGATAATCTCTCACTCAATTCTGGGATTCTACCCGCGCAATGGATTAAACGCCTCTTCGAAAGAGGCCAAATTACATCGAGGCAACTCGACCGGAATCAGATACAGCCTGCAAGCCTAGACCTGCGCCTTGGCAAAGTTGCGTACAAGATTCATGCAAGCTTTCTGCCAGGCCTCAGCTCTTCGGTTCAGCAACGTGTTGAGCGACTGACGTCGTACGAAATCGACTTGTCCACGCCGCAAGTTCTGACGAAGGGGTCTGTGTATCTAATCGAGATCGAGGAGACTTTGAATTTAGGAAGTTCGATCTCTGGGATCGCAAATCCGAAGAGCTCGACTGGTCGGTTGGATGTCTTCACGCGTATAATCGCGAACAAGAGCGACGTCTTTGATGTTGTCCCCGCCAACTACAAGGGAAAACTTTGGGCGGAGGTCTCCCCGCGAACCTTTGACGTGATGGTGCGCAGGGGAACACGCTTAAGCCAGTTAAGATTTCGAAGGCGGACATCCAGTCAGCACCCCCATGCAACTTTTCGCCTCAACGATACTGAACTTGAGGCTCTCCATGATCGTTCGCGGTTGACTGACGAAACCCCTATTATCCGCCAGGGGCTCAATCTACGGGTCAATCTAACCAGGGACAACGGTAAAAATATTGTTGCCTATCGAGCAAAGAAGTACACTAGCTTCATCGATATGGACAAAGTTGCTGTTTATCGTGCAGAAGATTTCTGGGACGCAATTGAACCAACCAGCGAGGGTAACCTGCTTCTAAGTCCCGGCGAATTTTATATTCTCGCGTCGAAAGAAAAGTTGCACATCCCCGCTGACCATGCGGCAGAAATGGTAGCGATCGATCCGGTTATGGGCGAATTTCGGGTGCATTATGCGGGTTTTTTCGATCCTGGGTTCGGTCAAACCGCCCAGCAAGGACCCGGAAGCAAGGCGGTTCTGGAGGTGCGTACGTATGATATTCCTTTTTACTTAGAGGATGGGCAGACCATTGGCAGACTAGCATTCGAGAAGTTGAGTGAAAGGCCAAGCGCAGAATACGGTGATGCGATCGCGTCCAACTACCAAGGTCAACGTTTGAAGTTATCCAAACACTTTTTGAACTCTTAGCGGGCCCGGCCTGAAGGGAACTATTTGCGTGGAGTTTGTCTTCTCCGCCACCAGTCTTTGAACTGGACTATCGGCGTGGTGAAAGCGCCATATTTCGTTACTTCCCACTCACGTTTCAGGATAGTGCGAGCCAACGCAACTGACGTCGCAAGTTGTTCTTGATCAACAGCCTCTCCTCGAACCATCAGGAGCGGCTCTAGCGATTTTGCCAACTCGTTGTGGAGCGTCTCGCTCATATTGAGCCGCATGAGAATCTTCCGGTGCGCGAGCAACACGTCGTTCCGCGCTTTTTGTTGCTCTTCCAGACTACTGACGTCGCCGCCGTGCGCGATCATCGCCATCCTAAAATGTATTACGTCGATGGCGGTAAAAACGCGGCCAAGTCGTCTCTAAGTCCATTGATCCAGGCTTGACGATGATTGCTAATCGTCACCGATCTAGCAATCAGAGCGGCAGCGATGGCGGCAACGACGCCGAGAATTGCCGGCATCATAGCATTTTGATCCCGCGGGGTGGAAGGTTGAACATAGTCGTGTCTACCAGTAAAGATTGCGGTCGGCTAGAATATAATACGCACAGGTGAAACCCGCCTGACTATGCCGCGGAGATGGTGCCGTTCGATCCGCTGGTCGGCGAATTCCGCGTTCACTACGCCGGCTTCTTCGATCCCGGTTTCGGCTATGCCGGGGCCGGCGGGTTCGGGTCGCGAGCCGTCCTTGAGGTGCGCTCCCGCGAGGTGCCGTTCATTCTCGAGCACGGGCAGATCGTCGGCCGGCTGGTCTACGAAAAGATGCTGGCGCGTCCGGACCAGCTTTACGGCAGCGGCATCGGGTCGAACTATCAGGCGCAGGGATTGAAGCTGTCCAAGCACTTCCGCAGTTGAGCGACCGGACGCTTGCGGCCGTCGAATTCAGCGGATGAGCGCGAAAATCTTGTGGCGCATCGGCGTAAACGGCGCTTTGTTCCTACGGGGCGTCGCCGGATAGGATTGGGCGGGCCAATGCGGGCACTTGTTCTCTGCTTCGCCGTCGTCATCACCGCCGCGGCTTTGATCGCCGCCTCGATCGTGCCGGCCGCGGCGCAATCCGGCTACGACCGGCCGGGCGGCGATTACGCAAGCGCCGCGGTCACGGGCGGCGATCCAGCCATATGCGCCGCCCGCTGCGAGCACGACAGGCGTTGCCGCGCCTGGAGCTTTTCGTATCCGACTTCTTCGGACGGACCGGCAATGTGCTGGCTCAAGCACGAGATCGCGCCGGCCGTGAAGGCGAGCTGCTGCGTGTCGGGCGTGCGCGGCGCCGGCGTCATCGAGCCGCGGCTTGGCGAACTCGAGTACTCGATCGACCGCATCGGCGGCGACTACAAGAATTTCGAGACCACTCCCGACGCGCACGGCAAGGCCTGCGCCGAGGCTTGCCAGGGTGACACGCGCTGCCGCGCCTGGACCTATCGGCGCCAGGGCTATGGCACGGCAACCGCGCGGTGTTATCTCAAGGACATGGTCAAGCCGCCGCGTTCCCGGCCGTGCTGCATTTCCGGAGTGGTGAGATAGTGCAGTCGCACCACACGCCGGTGAAGCCAAAAACCGAAAAATCAGCTCCTTGAAGATCCGGTGCGCGTCAGCCTGTGCCGCCGACGGTGATGCGGTCGATGCGCAGGGTGGGCTGGCCGACGCCGACGGGCACGCCCTGGCCGTTCTTGCCGCAGGTGCCGATGCCGTCGTCGAGCGCGAGATCATTGCCAACCATGGAGATGCGGTTGAGATCGGTCGGCCCATTGCCGATCAGCATGGCCCCCTTGATCGGCGCACCGCGCTTGCCGTTCTCGATGCGGTAGGCCTCGGTGCATTCGAACACATACTTGCCGGAAGTGATGTCGACCTGGCCGCCGCCGAAATGGACGGCATAGATGCCGTTCTTCACCGAGGCGATGATCTCGTCGGGCTCGTGGGTGCCGGCGAGCATGTAGGTGTTGGTCATGCGCGGCATCGGCACGTGGGCGAAGCTCTCGCGCCGGCCGTTGCCGGTGGGCTTCATTCCCATCAGCCGTGCGTTCTGCCGATCCTGCATGTAGCCGACGAGCACGCCGTCGTCGATCAAGACGGTGCGGTTGGTCGGCGTGCCCTCATCGTCGATCGAGAGCGAGCCGCGGCGCGCCGCTATGGTGCCGTCGTCGACGACCGTGATGCCTTTCGCCGCGACGCGCTGCCCCATCAGCCCGGCAAAGGCCGAGGTCTTCTTGCGGTTGAAGTCGCCTTCGAGCCCGTGGCCGATGGCCTCGTGCAGCATGACCCCGGGCCAGCCCGAGCCGAGCACCACGTCCATTTCGCCGGCCGGCGCCGGCACCGCTTCGAGGTTGGTGAGAGCCTGCCGCACGGCGGTATCGACCGCGTTCTGCCAAGTATGGGCGACGACGAAGCGCTCGTAGCCTTCACGGCCGCCGTAGCCGGCGCTGCCGGCCTCCTGCCGGTCGCCGTCGCCGACCACGACCGAGACATTCACGCGGACGAGCGGACGGACGTCGCGGTAGGTCTCGCCGTCGCTGCGCACGATCTCGACCGCCTGCCAGGTGGCGCCAAGGCTGACCGAGACCTGGCGCACACGCGGGTCCTTCGCCCGCGCGTAGGCGTCGATGGTTTCCAGCAATCGCGCCTTGGCCTCGAAAGCCGGGCTGCCGAGCGGGCTCTCTTCACTGTAGAGCTTCACGTTGGTGCGCGCCGGCGGTCCGGCATAGTGACCGGAATAGCCGCCCTTGACCGCGCGGACGGCATCCGCGGCGCGGGCGATGGCCGCTTCCGACACATCCGAAGCGTGCGCATAGCCGACCGCTTCGTCCTTGACCGCGCGCAGGCCGAACCCCTGAGAGGTGTCGTAGGTCGCCTGCTTCAGCCGCCCGTTGTCGAACACGAGCATCTCCGCCTGGCGGTATTCGAGAAAGAGTTCGCCGTCGTCGGCGCCTTCGAGGCCGCGGGAGATGATCTTGGCGAGGCGCGGCCGTTCGAGGCCGGCGCGATCGACCAGCGAGGTGGGGGCAGACGTCATGCGAGGCTCCGGCTTTCGGATCGGGTCCGCCCTAGAGATAGGCGATGCCGGCGGCATTTGCAGCGGGGAGCCGGCGTTGGCGGCCGTTTACGGCAGCTTGTCGAAGCCTTCGCCGAACCCCTTGAGGCTCATCGGGAAGCCGATGCCTTCTTCGGGCGTCTGGAAAATGATGAAGGTGGACGTCTGGCCGTTGCGCAGCTGGTTGATCAGGTTGTCGTCCATGACCACCTCGGCGACGCAGCCGTTGGGCAGGCAGCGCACGAAGCCGGCCCGGCCGACGTCGTTGCTGTCGATCTTGAGGCCGAGGCCCGACGGCAGCAGGACGCCGAGCGGAGCGACGACCCGCATAAGCCGGCTCTTCTGATCGGTCGTCTTCAGCACGATGACGGTCAAGCCGACATTGGGCCGGTCCTCTGCCGTCACGCTCTGCATCAGCGCGCATTGCTCGCCTTGAGCGCCGGGCGGCGTGTCGCAGCGGATTTGCCAGTCGCCATGAACCGAGCGGACCGCACCTTGAGCCGCGGCGTGAGTGGCGAATAACGAGGTTGCCGCGAGCGAGATGGCGGCGCCGGCGAGCGCCGGGGCGATTGGTCGCATTCGCCGCGCGACGTCGAAGATCCCCATGATTTGTTCCCCCGACCAGCCGCCCCAAGGCCGCCCCGACAGGCTTTCCGGCGCGAATCACCGAAAGGGCAGGTCGCCGACGCGAGCCTGCCTACATGGTGAGCCCACGGTGTCAAGATCGCATCAAGATCAAGCCATTGTGGCCGCGCGAAGGACGCGGGAAACAGCGCCGTCGCGCGCCGCCGGGCCGCCGCGACTGCGTGCCTGCGCCACAGTGACGAGTGCATTGCGGCAGGGCGCGATTTGTGGTTTGAGGGGCTGGGATTCCCCCGTCCCGCCGATGCCCGTCAATGACCAGACCCGTGGCAAAACCCGGCCGGCAACTGGCAGCGTCGGCCGTTACCGTTTTGCGCAAACATGTGTTTGGCATACGTGTTTGCCGCCTGGCGGGCGCGACCGATGAAGGGCCGCGACCGGACTGAAGGAAGACCGAGGAGAGCCGAGAAGGAGATGCCGGTGTTCGCACGCTTGAGCGCATGGGCGCTGACCGTCGGGGCGTTGGTCGCGAGCGCGGGAGGGGCATGGGCGGCTCTGGGCCACCCGACGCCTTGGCAGCTCGGCCTGCAGGATGCGGCAACGCCGGTCATGGCGGACATCGCCTGGTTTCACGATTATCTGCTTTGGATCATCGCCGCCATCACCGCCTTCGTGCTTATTCTGCTCGGCATCATCGTGGTGCGCTTCAATGCCAGCGCCAATCCGACGCCGACGCGCACCACGCACAACACGCTGCTCGAGGTCCTGTGGACGATCGTTCCGGTCGTCATCCTGCTGTTCATCGCCGTCCCCTCGTTCCGGCTGCTCTTTGTGCAGCTCGAAGTGCCGAAGCCGGACCTCACGATAAAGGCGACCGGCAAGCAGTGGTATTGGAGCTACACCTATCCCGACAACGGCAACTTCGAATTCGATTCTCTCATCGTCGCGGAGAAGGACCTGAAACCCGATCAGCCGCGCCTTCTGACCGTGGACAACGAACTGGTCGTGCCGGTCAACAAGGTCGTGCATGTGCTGGTGACCGGCGCCGACGTGATCCATTCTTTCGCGATGCCCTCGTTCGGCATCAAGATCGACGCCGTCCCCGGCCGGCTCAACGACACCTGGTTCAAGGCGACAATCGAGGGCACGTTTCACGGCCAATGCTCGGAGTTGTGCGGCAAGGATCACGCCTTCATGCCCATCACAATACGGGTCGTGAACGACAACGAGTTCAAGACGTGGGTCGAGGCGGCGAAGAAGAAATATGCCGTTGACCAGAGCGCTCCGCCGACCGCAATTGCGGCGGCCGGGGCTTCGGCGCGGTGACGATCTTCCTCCCGCATTCCCCGCTGCCGCAGGTGCGGGGAGGGTCGGGAGGACTGCTACAGGCAGGGACGGACGTAGGGACTGACAATGGATACGATGACGCACGTAGCGCACGGCGACGATAACGGGCACGCCATCCCGCACGGCTGGCGCCGTTACGTCTATTCGACGAACCACAAGGACATCGGCACGATGTACCTCGTGTTCGCGCTCGTTGCCGGCGTGATCGGCGGCGTGTTCTCGATCCTGATCCGCGCCGAGCTGATGTTCCCCGGCCTGCAGATCTTCCACGAGACCCACTATTTCGACGTGGCCGTGACCGCGCACGGGCTGATCATGATCTTCTTCATGGTCATGCCGGCGATGATCGGCGGCTTCGGCAACTGGATGATCCCGCTGATGATCGGGGCGCCGGACATGGCGTTCCCGCGCATGAACAACATTTCGTTCTGGCTGCTGCCCGCGTCCTTCGCTTTGCTGGTGGCGTCGATGTTCTTCGAGGGCGAGCCCGGCGCCACCGGCGCCGGAACCGGATGGACGCTCTACGCGCCCCTTTCCACCTACGGCCATCCCGGCCCGGCGATGGACTTCGTCATCCTCTCGATTCATCTCGCCGGCGCCTCCTCGATCTTGGGCGCGATCAATTTCATCACCACGATCTTCAACATGCGCGCGCCCGGCATGACGCTCCACAAGATGCCGTTGTTCGTATGGTCAGAACTCGTGACCGTGTTCCTCCTGCTGCTGGCGCTGCCAGTGCTTGCCGGCGCCATCACCATGCTGCTCACCGACCGCAATTTCGGCACCACTTTCTTTTCGCCGGATGGCGGCGGCGATCCGCTGCTGTTCCAGCACCTGTTCTGGTTCTTCGGCCATCCCGAGGTCTACATCCTCATCCTGCCCGGCTTCGGCATGGTGAGCCAGATCGTGGCGACGTTCTCGCGCAAGCCGGTATTCGGCTATCTCGGCATGGCCTATGCCATGGTGGCGATCGGCGGAATCGGCTTCGTCGTCTGGGCGCACCACATGTACACGGTCGGCATGTCGGCGAGCGTGCAAGCCTATTTCATCGCCGCCACGATGGTGATCGCGGTGCCGACCGGGGTGAAGATCTTCTCCTGGATCGCCACGATGTGGGGCGGCTCGATCGAGTTCAAGACGCCCATGCTGTGGGCGGTCGGGTTCATCTTCCTGTTCACGCTCGGCGGCGTCACCGGCGTCGTCCTCGCCAATGCCGGCGTGGACCGCTCCCTGCAGGACACCTACTACGTCGTGGCGCACTTCCACTACGTGCTTTCGCTCGGCGCCGTGTTCGCCATCTTCGGCGGCTGGTACTACTGGTTCCCGAAGATGACCGGCTATATGTACAGCGAGCCGGTCGGCAAGCTGCACTTCTGGCTGACCTTCATCGGCGTCAATCTCGTGTTCTTCCCGCAGCACTTCCTCGGCCTTGCCGGGATGCCGCGCCGCATTGCCGACTACCCGGATGCGTTCGCCGGCTGGAACTACATTTCCTCGATCGGCTCGTACATTTCCGGGTTCGGTGTTCTCGTCTTCTTCTTCGGCGTGGCGCAGGCCTTCATCCGCAAGCAGCACGCGGGCGCCAATCCGTGGGGTGCCGGCGCGACGACGCTGGAATGGACCCTGCCGTCGCCGCCGCCGTTCCATCAGTATGACACGCTGCCGCTGATCCGATGAGCGTCACCCTTACCCGCGTCGAGCCCAGCATTGCGGGCGTCGGCGACTACATCGAGCTGATGAAGCCGCGGGTCATGTCGCTCGTGGTGTTCACCGCGCTCGTCGGCCTTCTGATCGCACCGGGCCATGTGCATCCGATGGCGGCCTTCACCGCACTCCTTTGCATCGCCGTCGGCGCCGGCGCCGCGGGCGCCCTGAACATGTGGTACGACGCCGACATCGATGCGCGGATGACGCGTACCGCGGCGCGTCCGATTCCGGCCGGGCGGGTGGCGCCCGGCGAAGCGCTCGCCTTCGGCCTGATGCTTGCGGTCGGCTCGGTGGTCGTGCTCGGCCTTCTGATCAACATCATCGCCGCCGCGCTGCTGGCGGTGACCATCGCCTTCTACGTCGTCGTCTACACGATGTGGCTCAAGCGCCGCACCCCGCAGAACATTGTCATCGGCGGCGCAGCCGGCGCGTTGCCGCCGGTGATCGGCTGGGTGGCGGCGACCGGAAGCATCGCGGTCGAACCGGTCCTGCTCTTTGCCATCATCTTTTTCTGGACGCCGCCGCATTTCTGGGCGCTGTCGCTCTATCGCACCGAGGATTATGTCCGCGCCGGAATCCCCATGCTCCCGGTTGTCGCCGGCGCTCGCGAGACGCGGCGGCAGATCCTGCTCTATACGCTGTTGCTCGCGCCGCTCGGCGTCGCGCCCTGGCTCCTGGGCTACGCCGGCTTGAGCTATGGCGTCGTTGCGCTCGCGACCGGCGCGATCATGATCGCGCTGGCGCTGCGCGTGCGTGTTGAGGAAGACCGCGCCCACACCGCAAGCAAGCAGCTGTTCGGATTCTCGATCCTTTATCTCTTCCTGCTGTTCGCCATGCTGCTGGTCGACCACGCGTCGGCAGGGCTGCTCAGCCACGGTGCGGCATGACGACAATGGACGGAATGGTGAGCGTCGCGATGGACGAGCCGAAGCCGGAGCCTGGCATCAAGCTGACCGAGCAGCAGCAGCGTGCGCGCCGCGCCCGCTCGATCGCCATTGCCGTGTCGCTCGGCGTGCTCGTGGTTCTGTTCTACGTCATGACCCTGGTCAAAGGCCCGGGCGTGCTGGTGCGGCCGCTGTAGGACACACCCGATGCGTGGACCGGCCAACCGAGGCGAACAGACCGGCGCGAGCCACCGCGACCTGCTCGTCGGATTCCTCTGCGGCGGCATGGTCGCCGCCATGATCGGCGCGTCGTTTGCCGCGGTGCCGTTCTACAGCTGGTTCTGCCGCACCACCGGCTACGGCGGCACCACGCAGGTTTCGAAGGCGGCTCCCGCGCAGATTTCCGACCGCACGATCACGGTGCGCTTCGATTCGAACGTTGCCGCCGGGCTGCCGTGGCGGTTCGAGCCGGAGCGCCGGAGCATCGACGTCAAGCTCGGCCAGGTGGTCACCGTCTATTACGCGGTCACCAATGAAGCCGCACGCGCGACCATCGGCCAGGCCGGCTACAATGTCAGCCCGCCGACGGCCGGCATCTACTTCGAGAAGATCAACTGCTTCTGTTTCACCGAACAGACCATGAAGCCGGGCGAGAAACGGGACATGGCGGTCGTCTTCTATGTCGACCCCAAGCTCGCCACCGATTCGGAGCAGGACGGTCTCAACCTCATTACCCTCTCCTACACCTTCTATCCGGTGCGTCCCGCGCTCGCGCCCGCGCATGTGGACGCGGGAAAGGATCAGGCGGTGGCGGGGAGCACGGCGGCGGAGAAATCCGGCCGCATTTGAGTTAGGCAACGAAGGCGGCGCGGCAAGCGACGCCCCGCGCCAAGCTGGAGACGATAACGATGGCCAATGCTGCGCATGCCAAGCCGCACCACGACTATCACTTGGTCAATCCGAGCCCGTGGCCCGCGGTCGGCGCGACTTCGGGGTTCATCGCCGCCGTCGGGCTGATCCTGTGGATGCACCACATCGTCGCCTACGCTCCGCTCATCCTTGGCATCGGCGTCATCGGCATCGCCTACACCATGATCGGCTGGTGGCGGGACGTGATCTTCGAGGCCGAAGTCGAACACGACCACACCCGCGTGGTGCAAATCTCGCACCGCTACGGGATGATCCTGTTCATCGCGTCGGAGGTGATGTTCTTCGTCGCCTGGTTCTGGGCCTACTTCAACACCGCGCTGTTCCCCGATGAGGTGAGAGACATCGCCCGCATCGCGGCGACCGGCGGGGTGTGGCCGCCCAAGGGCATCGGAACGTTCGACCCCTGGCATCTGCCGCTGCTCAATACGCTGATCCTGCTCACCTCGGGCACGACGGTCACCTGGGCACACCATGCGCTGCTTGAAAACAACCGCAAGGGATTGATCTGGGGGCTCGTCTGCACCATCGCGCTCGGCCTCACCTTCACCTGCGTGCAGGCCTACGAATATGCGCATGCCGCCTTTCACTATTCGGGCAACATCTATGGCGCCACGTTCTTCATGGCGACCGGATTTCACGGCGCCCACGTCATCATCGGTTCGATCTTCCTGATCGTGTGCCTGTTCCGGGCGCTTGCCGGTCAATTCAAGCCGACCCAGCACCTCGGCTTCGAGTTTGCCGCCTGGTACTGGCATTTCGTCGACGTGGTGTGGCTGTTCCTCTTTGCCTGCATATATGTCTGGGGCGCCGGCGCTCACGTCGAATAGCGCCACGCGCTGAAGCTTGAGCGGATCGGACGCTGATCCGGTTCGCTTGGCCTTCCGCGGGTTCTCCCGCTCGCTCACGCGAACGCGTGATCAAATTCGGGCGCCCGAACTCGATCACCCTGGTCAGGCCGGGCAAAGCGCAGTCATGACGGAAAAACCGATCGACTCACTTTCGGGATCGATCCTTGCCGGCTTGGCGTGCGTGTGCCCGCGGTGCGGCAAAGGCAAAATGTTCCAGGGATTTTCGACTCTGCGGCCGCGATGCGAGGTCTGTGGCCTCGACTATGGCTTTGCCGATTCCGGCGACGGTCCCGCGGTCTTCGTCATGTTCCTCGCCGGCTTCATCGTCGTCGGCGCCGCGTTGGTGACCGAGGTGGTCTACAAGCCGCCCTTCTGGGTGCATGCCGTGCTGTGGCTGCCGTTGATCCTCGTTGTGACGCTTGGGCCCCTGCGGCCGATGAAAGGGCTGATGATCGCGTTGCAGTATCATCACAAGGCCGCGGAAGGGCGCTTCGGCGGCGAGCGGTCTTGAGCCCGCAGACGGCGAAGCCGCGGGGGTGGCGCGGCCTGCTCATCCCGGCGGCACTACTCTTCGCGGTCCTGATCGCGCTGGGAAGCTGGCAAATTCAGCGCAAGACCTGGAAGGAAGGCGTGATCGCCGCGCTGAACGAGCGGCTCGCGGCGCCGCCGTTGGCGTTGCCGGCGCCGAGCGCATGGCCGAGCCTCGATCAGGCAAGCGATGAATACCGGCGCGTGACATTCAGCGCCGAACTCGATCACGGCCGGGAGGCCTTGGTCTACGCGGCACCGTCGGCGTTGCGACCGGACGCCTCCGGGCCGGGCTATTGGATCTTCACCCCGGCGCGCCTCGCCGGCGGCGGGGTCGTGATCGTCAATCGGGGCTTCGTACCGCAGGCCGACCGCGAAGGCGTTGCGCGCGCCCCCGGCCAAGTGGCGGGGCGCCTCGAGATCGTCGGCGCCCTGCGCTGGCCGGAGAGGCGTACCTGGTTTTCGCCAAGTGACGATCCGAACGGCAATTTGTGGTTCACCCGGGACCCGCGTGCGATCGCCGCCGCCAAGGGACTTGGCTCCGTGGCGCCCTTCTATGTGGAGCAGGAAGGGCCGGCGCCGCCCGGCGGATTGCCGCGGCCCGGCAAGATCGTGGCGAACATGCGGAACGAACACCTGCAATATGCATTCACGTGGTTCGGCCTCGCCGTCGTCCTCCTGGTCGCGTTCGGCGTTTGGGCGTTCAATTCGAGCGGCGAGCGCCCCCGCCGGAACGCCCCGCAGCCGCCCTGAGAGCTATCTACGTTTCTTGTGAAAGTGCGGGCTTTTCTATTAGTGTGCCCGCGTGAGGGTGCGGTGGCCGGGTGGCTGTCCGCAAGAAATAAGTCGTAAATTCAGTACCTTAGCCGGGCGTCACATCGCCGACCACGCGGACGCCGCCGGCCACAGGAAGAAGACGTGCGCCATATTTCGACCAGGGGGGAAGCACCGTCGCTCGGCTTCGCCGAGGCGATGCTCGCAGGCCTCGCCCGCGATGGCGGCCTCTACGTGCCGGAATGCTGGCCGCGGCTTGAGCCGCCGACGATCCTGGGCTTCAGCGGCATGCCTTATGCCGAAATCGCCGTCGAGGTGATTGGGCGTTTTATCGGCGATGGGATCGGTGCTGGCGATCTCGCCCGCATGGCGCGCGAGGCGTACGGCACCTTTCGCCATCCCGCCGTCGCGCCGATCACGCAACTCGGCGTGAATACCTTTGCGCTCGATCTCTTCCATGGGCCTACGCTCGCCTTCAAGGATTTGGCGATGCAGCTTCTGGCGCGGCTGATGGACCACGTGCTCGCCGCGCGCCGCGAACGCCGGACGCTGGTAGTCGCGACCTCCGGCGATACCGGCGGTGCGGCCGTCGAAGGGTTTCGCGACCGCGCCCATGTCGACCTGATCGTTCTGTTCCCCGACGGCCGCATCTCCGACGTGCAGCGGCGCATGATCACGACGGTCGCGGCGGTCAACGTCCACGCGGTCGCCGTCGACGGCACCTTCGACGACTGCCAGGCGATCGTGAAGGGCATGTTCAACCACCACGCTTTTCGCGAACGGGTGGCGCTGTCCGGCGTCAATTCGATCAACTGGGCGCGCATCGTGGCGCAGGCCGTCTACTACTTCACCGCCGCCGTGTCGCTTGGCGCGCCGCAGCGGAAAATCGCCTTCACTGTTCCGACCGGGAATTTCGGCGACGTGTACGCCGGCTACGTCGCTTCGCGCATGGGGCTGCCGGTCGACCGGCTGGTCATCGCGACCAATGTCAACGACATTCTCGCCCGAACGCTCGCCACCGGCACGTACGAACCGCGCGATGTGGTCCCGACCACCTCGCCGTCGATGGACATCCAGGTTTCGTCGAATTTCGAACGGCTGCTGTTCGACGCCTATCGCCGTGACGGCGGCGCCATACGGACCTTGATGGCGCAGCTCGCGCAATCGGGGCGGTTTACGCTCTCGGCGTCCGCCTTGTCCGACATTCGCGCGCTGTTCGCCGCCGGCCGCGCCAACGAGGAGGAGGTCGCCGCGACCATCCGCACCGTGCTGCGCGAGACAGGCCGTTTCGTCGATCCGCACACGGCGGTCGGCATTGCCGTCGCCGAGAAGGAGCCGCGCGACCCGGCCGTGCCGATGGTGGTGCTGTCGACCGCGCATCCGGCCAAGTTCCCCGATGCGGTGGAGGCGGCCTGTGGACAGCGGCCTTCGCTCCCGGAATGGCTTTCCGATCTCGATCGGCGCCCGGAGCGGGTCACGTTTTTGCCGGCGGATCAGGAGGCGGTCGAGCGCTTTGTCCTGGCGACGAGCCGGGCGGCGCAAGAAGGAGCGGCGGCATGAGCGTCGAGCTGACAAAGCTGCCGTCCGGCATCAACGTGATCACCGAAGCGATGCCGCATCTGGAATCGGCCTCGCTCGGCGTGTGGGTCAATTCCGGCAATCGCGACGAAAGCGGCGACGAAAACGGTATCTCGCACTTCCTCGAGCACATGGCCTTCAAAGGCACGCGGCGGCGCACCGCGCGCCAGATCGCGGAAGAGATCGAGGCCGTTGGGGGCGACCTCAACGCGGCGACCGGAGCCGAGAGCACGGCCTACTACGCGCGTGTGCTCAAGGCCGACGTGCCGCTCGCCCTCGATGTCCTTGCCGACATTCTCTCCGAGCCCGCCTTCGACCGCGACGAGCTGCTGCGCGAGCAGAACGTCATCATCCAGGAAATCGGCGCCGTGGCCGACACCCCGGATGATCTTATTTTCGAGCATCTCCAGGGCACCGCGTTTCCCGATCAGCCGCTCGGCCGCTCGATTCTGGGCACGCCCAAGACCGTGCGCTCGTTCGACCGTGGGAAATTGTGCGACCACCTGGCGCGGCACTACCGGGCGCCGGACATCGTGGTGGCGGCGGCCGGCGCAATCGATCACCGGGCGGTGGTCGCCGAGGCGGAGAAGCGCTTCGCGAGCTTCAACGGTCCTGAGGGGCCGGCGCCGGAGCCGGCGCACTTCGGTGGCGGCACGCATGTGGAGAAGCGCGAACTCGAGCAGGTGCACATCGCACTCGCTCTGGCCGGGGTATCGCAGAACGACCCCGCGCTCTACAGCCTGCAGGTCTTCAACAACATCCTCGGCGGTGGAATGTCCTCGCGGCTGTTCCAGGAGGCGCGGGAGAAGCGCGGCCTGTGCTACTCGATCTATTCGTTCCATGTCCCCTACAGCGACGTGGGCATGTTCGGCCTCTATGCCGGCACCGACGCCGCCGATACTTCGGAGCTGATGCGTCTCATCGTTGACGAGGTCGCCGACTGCGCCGAGACCATTTCCGAGCGGGAGATCGCGCGCGCCAAGGCGCAGATGAAAGCCGGACTGCTCATGGCTTTGGAGAGTTCGGGCGCCCGAGTCGAGCAGCTCGCGCGCCAGATGATTGCGTGGGGCAGGCCGATTCCGCTCGAAGAGCTGGTGGCGAAGGTCGAGGCGGTGACGGTCGACAGTGCGCGCGCAGCGGGGCGCGCGCTCATGGAACGCGGCAAGCTGGCGACCGCGGTGCTCGGGCTCGGCTCGGGCCTGGAAAGCGCGGCAGCCATCGCCGAGACTCTCACCCGCCCGGCGGCATGATGATGCGGAGATCTGGATGACGGACCCTGCTCGTCAGCTGTTCGGCCGCCGCCCGGTCCATTGCGCGGCAGCCGCTCGATTCCTGCTCGCGGCGGAAGGCGCGGACAGCGGATAAAACCACGGCCGTCCATGGCGTTCTTTCGCACCATCAACTTCTCCGAGCCGCTGCCGTCGATCGTCGGGGAAGGCGTCGTGCTGCGCACGCCGCAGATGACCGACTACAACGATTGGGCGGCGCTGCGCGAACGAAGCCGCGAATTTCTCACGCCCTGGGAGCCGACTTGGCCGGCCGACGATCTCAGCCGCAGCGCGTTCCGACGCCGGATCAGGCGCTATGCCGAAGACCTGCGCAGCGACCAGGGCTATGCCTTCCTGATCATTCGCAACTCGGACGACGCGATCGTCGGCGGGTTGACGCTCGCCAACATTCGGCGCGGGGTCGCTCAGGCGGGCAGCCTCGGCTACTGGATGGGCCTGCCATTTGCCCGCCACGGCTACATGACCGCGGCGGTGCGCGCCGTCATTCCATTCGCCTTCAGCACGCTGCGGCTGCACCGCCTCGAAGCCGCCTGCATTCCCAGCAATGCCGGCTCGATCCGCCTTCTCGAAAACACGGGCTTCGTTCGCGAGGGTTATGCGCGCGAATATCTGTGCATCAACGGCATCTGGCAGGACCATCTGCTCTACGGCCGGTTGAAAGATGCAAGGCCGTGACCGAGCCTACCGCGGTCACGGAGTCGCAGGGGGAAAAGCGGGCCTTGGGATGGCCACGGTTCGTTTGCTATAGTTTTTTCGGTATCACGCGAAATCTGGCGATGAATTCGGGGGAATGCTGGGAACCCGCCACCTGATGAGTTGGCGCGACCGTATCTCGGTCGCGGCTGTGCTGTTGCTTGCGGTCCTCGCCGGCGGATGTTCGGCCGGCGGCATCGCGCCGGACACGGCCGGCTCGGACGAAGCCCCTTCCAGGGCGCTCGGCTTCTTCCCCGAGTCCGCGGTGAAGTCGCCGCAGCCGATGGTCGGCGCGCAATCGGACGTCATTTGCCCGCCCATCGAAGTCCGCCAGGGCGCCTCCACGCTGGCGATCGGTCCTTCAGGCGAAAACACGACGATGTCCCTGAAATATCAGGGCAGCTTTGTGCGCGTCGCGCGCGACTGTTCGGTTGCCGGCAGCGACATGGTGATCAAGGTCGGCGTGCAGGGGCGCATCGTCGTCGGACCTGCCGGCGGTCCCGGGGAGGTCCAGGTCCCGCTGCGGATCGCCGTGGTCGAGGAAGCGCCGGGGGGCTTCAAGCCGATCGTGACCAAGCTTGTCCGCATTCCGGTGACGGTCGCGCCCGGCCAGGGCAACGTGGTGTTCAGCCATATCGAGCAGGGGATGAGTTTCCCGTTGCCGACGCCATCGTCCCAGCTCGACGACTATATCGTCTATGTCGGCTTCGATCCGCTCGCGGCCGAACCGAAGGAACCGGCGAAGCCGAAGCCGAAAGGCAAACCGGCGCCGCCCAAGGCCAATCCGAGCCAGTGAGCGTAGCTGCCGCGACGCGGCGGCACAGACGCCGTACGGGGAAGCGCTACCAGCCGCGCAGTTCGATGATGGTGCTGGCCAGAGCCCGCATGTCCGCGATCACCGTCCGGGCGCCGGCGGCCATGAGTTCCGGCCCCATACGGCCGCCGGCATGCGGCGAGCCGATGAAGCCGATCGCAGTCATGCCTGCGGCCTTGGCCGCGGCAATTCCGGGAACCGAATCCTCGACCACGATGCAGTCGGCGGGAGCGACCTCGAGCTGAATGGCTGCGGCAAGAAACAGATCGGGGGCCGGCTTGCCGTCGGCGACGTGGGTTGCCGAGAACAGCCGCGATTCGAAGAAACGCATGAGGCCAGTGACTTCGAGGCTGGTGCGGACGCGGTCCGGGGCCGAGGAGGAGGCGACGGCCTTCGGCCCCCTGATCCAGGTCAGCGCATGGGCGGCGTGGGGAATTGGTTGCAGCTCGTCGCGGAAACGCCGCAGTGTCTCCGCCGCAACCGTGGCTGCGAAGTTCGGCGGCAGGCTTCGCTTCGTCGTCTTCTCTACAGCGACAAAAATGTCAGCCGTCCGCCGTCCGTGAAATTCACGGGCCACCGTTTCCGGCGTCAACGTCACGCCGACCCGGCTGAAAGCCGCGGCGAGCACCACGCTGGCAATCGGCTCACTATCGACTAGTACGCCATTGCAATCGAAGATGACCAAGGGTCCCTCCGATGCTCCGGCCAACGTGAGGCGGGCGGTTGTCTGTTAACGAATCACGCGGCGAGAATATCGCTCGGCGGCGGTAAGCAAAGACCGCGGCTCGCGATGACAGCAAATTATGCACAGGAACGGATCGGGACCTGCCGGGCTGCGACCGGCCTGTCCGGCCGCGCCGCGCATCGGTAGAGCCGCCTTAGTTGAATCCTTTCCTGAGGTCGGCGATGCCGCGGGCGAGCAGATCGTCAGCGATCTTGCCTTTCGCCGTCGTGGAAAGGATTTTCTCGGCCGCGGCGACCGCGGCATCGGCCGCCGAGGAGCGTACGTCCGCCAGCGCCTGCGCCTCGGCCTGAGCAATCTTGGTTTCCGCCATCTTGGTGCGCCGCGCGACAAAATCCTCCAGCCTCGTCTTGCCCTCGGCGGCAAGGCGCTCGGCTTCGGCATTGGCGGTGGCGATGATGGCCTCGGCCTCACGGTCGGCGTCGTGCCGCTTGCGCTGGTATTCGACGAGCAGCGCCTGCGCCTCTTCCCGCAGGCGGCGGGCTTCCTCGAGCTCGGCCTTGATGCGCGCCTGGCGCTGATCGATCCCGTCGATCACCCGGCGATGCGCGCCCACGTAAACGAGAATGCCGAGAAAGAGCACGAAAGCGACGGCAACCCAGGCTTCAGCTTCGATCATGGAGCAAACCTTATTGCTTGATCACCTGGCCCAAGGCGGCGGCGACCTCCTGCTTGGCCGGTGCCTTGCCGATCAGGCGCTCGACGATGGCCGCCGTGGTATCCGCTGCGATCGTGCGCACATTGCCCATGGCGGCACTGCGGGTCGCGGCGATCGATCGCTCCGCCGCCGCGAGCCGCTCGTGGAGCTGGGCCTCGATGCGCTTCTGCAATTCCTGCGCCTCTGCGGCTTGCCGCTCACGCGTCGCGTTCGCGATCGATTGGGCGCGGGCGCGGGCGTCGGCGAGCGCCTTCTCGTAGGCGGCACTGGCAGCCTCCGACTGCTCCTTGAGGCCTTGCGCCGCCTTGAGGTCGTCGGCAATGCGGCGGCTTCGCTCGGCGAGGATCGAGCCGATGCGCGGCAACGCCACCCTCGACATCAGCACGTAGAGCAGGACGAAGGTCAGCGCCAGCCAAAGGAGCTGCGACGGGAAATGCTCCGACTGGAACGGCGGAAAGGCGCCGTGTCCGCCTTCGGGCGCTCCGCTATGGGCGGTCGGCTCGGCCATGACGGCGCGTCAGAGCCCGAACAGAAGCAGGAGAGCGATCAACAGCGAGAAAATGCCGAGCGCCTCGGTGATGGCGAAGCCGAAAATCAGATTGCCGAATTGGCCCTGCGCGGCGGACGGATTGCGCAGAGCAGCCGCCAGGTAATTGCCGAAGATGATGCCGACGCCGACGCCGGCGCCGCCCATGCCGATACAGGCAATGCCGGCTCCGATGTATTTCGCCGCGGTCGGGTCCATGGGAACGCTCCTTTCAAGGCCCTCCCGCCCTTCCCCGCGAGCGGGGGAGCGCCGGGAGGGGGCCGTCAGTGGCCCGGGTGTATCGCATCGTTGAGATAGATGCAGGTGAGAATGGCGAAGACGTAGGCTTGCAGGAAAGCGACCAGGAACTCGAGCGCCGTGAGCATGATGACGAGTATGAGCGGTAAGGCGGCTCCGAGCCAGCCAACGACGCCGAACCCGGCGAGCATGATGATGAAGCCGGCGAAAACCTGAAGGGTGATGTGGCCGGCCAACATATTGGCGAACAACCGCACGCTGTGGGAGACCGGACGCGAAACAAACGACAGCACCTCGATAACCACGATGGCCGGCAGGATATAGACCGGCACGCCGCTCGGCACGAAGAGCTTGAGGAATCGCAATCCGTTCCTCCAGAAGCCGTAGATGACGACGATGAAGAACACCAGCAGCGCGAGCGTTGCGGTGATTATCAACTGGCTCGTCACCGTGAAGGAATATGGAATCAGGCCGATCATGTTGGCGAACAGCACGAACATGAACAGCGTGAACACGAACGGAAAGAATTTCATCCCCTCGGTGCCGGCAGAGCTGCGCACCGTATTGGCCACGAATTCGTATGACATCTCGGCGACCGACTGCAGCCGGCCCGGGACGACGGCACGCGGCGCCGTCGCGCCGATCAGCAGCGCCGAAACCAGGACGACAATGATCAGCATGAACAGCGCGGAATTGGTGAAATAGATCTGATATTTGCCGATCGTGATGATCGGCACGATATTGTTGATCTGAAACTGGTGGATGGGATCGACTGTCATGGGATCATCGCCGCACGGCGCCGCGCCTCAAGGTCACGCCAAAGCTCACTGTTGCCGACTTGCCGACGTATCGTTTCCTTGGGTTCCGCCGGGCATCACCCCCGCGGAGCGCATCACGTTGAAAACGCCCGCGGCAAAGCCGAGCAAGAGGAATACAATGAACCCCCAAGGCGAGATGCCGAGCAAACGATCGATGAGCCAGCCAAGACCGGCCCCGACCAGCACGCCGCCAACGAGTTCGCTGGAGAGCCGGAAGCCCCTGGCGTAGCCAGATGCAGTCGTCGCCCGATCCACACCCTCGTCATCGGCAGGCTCCGTTGCACCCTCGCGTGCAAGACCTTCGCCGAGACGCTGGAGTCTCGCGGAGAGAGCGGCCTCATCGGTTGCTGCCTTCCCGCGCTCGCCATCCTTGCGCGTGCCGTCGCTCATCGCCTCGACACCCGCGGCATGGCCGCAAACGCGGCGGGGCCGCCCGCTGAAGCCGCGCGGACCATACTGATTGGGTTCCCCCAAGTCAAGAAACGGTCACCGTTCCTAATGCATTGAAACAACGATAGATATGGACCTGCCGCGCAGGCTTGTCGAGGCACGATTGTGCACCGCGAAGCCGTTGTCCATAGATGGTCGTCCATGGCCCTGTGCGGCACTCCGGCTTCTTACACTGCAGCTTCTTATATGTCCGGCGAGGAGACGCCCATGATCGACAAGGTCCTTGCCACTCTCATTGCCTGCCTCTGCCTGGTGGTGCCGGTGCTGCCCGTTTGGGCTGACGAGGGCACACCTGAAGGCGAAGAGGGCCGTTACACGTTCAGCAAGATCGCGGACGGCTTCATTCGGCTCGACATGCAGACCGGCGAGGTGTCGACCTGCAGCCAGCGGACCGTCGGTTGGGCCTGTCAGGCAGTGCCAGAGGACCGCGCGGTGCTCGAGAAAGAGATCGGGCGTCTGCGCGCCGAGAACGCCCTGCTCAAGCGGGATCTCATCTCGCGCGGGCTACCCCTGCCGGCCGGGACGATGCCCGAGCCGCCCGTCGTGCGCGAGGATGGCCGCGGGCTGCACCGAGGAGGCTCTGATTTCGACCGCATGATCGCCTTCATGGGCCGGGTCTGGCAGCGGCTGGTCGAGGCGATCACCCAGGCGCAAAAACAAGTGCTGAACAAAAGCTAGCGCCGGGCGTGTCGTGACCGGCTTGTCCCCCATCCACAGCGCACCCGTAGAGCAGATTGCGACCGCCGTCCTATCGGTCGAGACTGCCGGCGAGGGCTTCTTCGAGATCACGCGCGACGTCGCCCGCTTCCTGGAGAAGATCGATGCACGCGACGGTGCGCTGCTCCTCTATCTGCGGCACACGTCGGCTTCGCTCGTCATTCAGGAGAATGCCGACCCCGATGTGCGCACCGACCTCGTGACCGCGCTCAAGCGCGTTGCCCCGGCCAACGCCGGCTGGGTTCACGAGGTGGAGGGGCCGGACGACATGCCGGCGCACATCAAATCGATGCTCAATGGACTTTCGCTGCATGTGCCGGTCGCGGGCGGCACGATGGCGCTCGGCACCTGGCAGGGTATCTATGTCGCGGAACATCGGGCGCGGCCGCACCGGCGCGAGGTGGTCCTGCAATTTCTCGGCTCTTGCGCAAAGGCGTGAGACGGGCCAGCATTCCAGCAATCGGCAGGTCTTTCTCACAGGAGCATGCAATGGTGCGAAAAGAGATCGCGCGCTCCCTGGCGCAACGATTGGTCCTGCTGTCCGGGCTCGGCCTCGTCCTGTTGGTCTCTGCGGCGCTCGCTGAAGAGCCGAAGCTCGAGGTCGAAAGCTATCTCATTCCGTCCGCCGATCCGGGCATTCAGCTCTACATCCGCAACAAACACCCCGCCGGCGTTACCAGCTACTCTGCGGACAAAATTCTTCTTTACGTGCACGGCGCAACGTATCCCGCCGAAACGGCATTCGATCTGCCGTTGAACGGCCGCTCGATGATGGACTACGTCGCGCAACAGGGCTTCGACGTCTATCTCGTCGATGTGCGTGGCTATGGCGGCTCGACGCGGCCGCCGGAAATGGAAAAGCCGGCGGCCGAGAACGGTCCCATCGTCGACACCACCGTCGCGGTGAAGGACGTCGGCGCCGCGGTCAGCCACCTTCTGCAGAAGCGCGGTGTCACCAAGATCAACCTCATGGGCTGGTCCTGGGGCACCGCGATCATGGGCATGTACACTACCGACCATAACGATCGCGTGAATCGGCTGGTGCTCTATGCGCCGCTGTGGATCTTCACGACGCGGCCGCTCATCGGCGGCACCGGTCCGCTGGGCGCCTACCGGACGGTCACGAAGGAAGCGGCGAAGCAGCGCTGGCTGAACGGCGTTCCCGAGAGCAAGAAGGCGGAGCTGATCCCATCCGGTTGGTTCGAGCAGTGGGCCGACGCGACCTGGCAGACCGATCCCGTCGGTTCAAAACAGACCCCTCCGGTGGTGCGGGCGCCGAACGGGGTGCTGCAGGACCTTCGCACCTACTGGACGGCCGGCAAGGCACATTACGACCCGGGAGATATCCGCGTTCCGACCCTGATCGTCCACGCCGAGTGGGACGCCGACCTGCCGAGCGATCAGGCGCAGGCCTATTTCGCCAAATTGACCAATGCGCCCTACAAGCGCTTCGTCGAAATCGGCGAGGGCACCCACTCCATCATCATGGAGAAGAACCGGATGCAGTTCTTCCGCGAAGTCATGAATTTCCTGAACGAGGCGGATGTGCTGAGCTTGAATTAGCCGGGGCGCGGCAAGCGCCCTCGATCGACGGGGTGATACCCTGAGCGAGGCTCAATCCTACCGCCTCCTGATCGCGGACGATCATCCGTTGTTCCGCGGCGCGTTGCGTGAAGCCGTCACCGGCTTGTTCAGCCAGGTCGATATCGCGGAAGCCGGCACCTTCGAGGAGGTCACCGACCTTGCCGAGCGCGGCGGCGACGTCGATCTCATCCTGCTCGACCTGAGCATGCCAGGCGTGCGCGGTTTTTCCGGGCTGATGTACCTGCGCGCGCAATATCCGAGCCTGCCGGTCGTGGTGGTCTCGGCCAACGACGATCCCGCCGTGATCCGCCGCTGCATGGAATTCGGCGCCTCGGGATTCATCCCGAAGACGCTCGGCATCGACTCGCTGCGCCAAGCCGTGATCCGCGTGCTGCAGGGCGAGGTGTGGACGCCGCCGGACGTCGATCTCACGCGTCAGTCCGACGCCGAGACCGCAGCCATGATTGCCCGGCTGGCGACGCTCACGCCGCAGCAGGTCCGCGTGCTGATGATGCTGTCGGGGGACTCCTCAACAAGCAGATCGCCTACGAGCTTGGCGTCTCCGAGGCGACGGTGAAGGCCCACGTCTCCGCCATCCTGCAGAAACTCGGCGTCGAGAGCCGCACCCAGGCGGTGATCGCCGCCGGCAAGATCGAGGCCGGCCAATGGCCGCAGACGTTTCCTCCCGCGCGGTAGCGAGGAGGATCGGCATTACTCCGCGGCTACGCGCTGCACGCGCCATTGCGTCATCAGCGCCCGCAAGGAAGCGGGCTTAATCGGCTTGTTGAGGACGTGCACGCCGGCGGCGCGGGCCTCCTCGCGCACGCGAGCCGAGCGGTCGGCGGTAATCAGGATCGCCGGCAGGTCGCGCTGCAGGCGGTGGCGGAGGGCGGCGATGGCGCCGACGCCGTTGCCGCCGTCGAGGTGGTAGTCGACGAGAAGCCCGTCGGGCTCGGTGTCGCTCGCGTCGAGCACCGCCAGCGCGCCGGGGAGGTCCGCCGCCTTGAGCACCCGGCAGCTCCAACCGCCAAGCAGCGTCTCCATGCCGTCGAGGATGGCCGGCTCGTTGTCGATGCAGAGGATGATGGTTCCAGCGAGACGGCCGGCGGCAACTTTCGGCGCTGCGGGCGCGGTCGCGCGCAAAGCGGCCGTCGCGCGGGGCACTTCGACCGAGAAGCGCGAGCCGCGGCCCATATTCGATTTCAGGGCGACCTCACAGCCAAGCACGCGAGCGATACGCTCGACGATCGACAGTCCGAGGCCAACGCCGCGCGCGACGCGGGCGCCCTGGTCGAGGCGGTGGAACTCCTTGAACACGGCGCGCCGCTTCGCCTGTGGGATGCCGATGCCGGTGTCGCAGACATCGATGCGCAGGCACGAGCCACGGCGCCGGCAACCGACCAGCACGCGACCCGCTGGCGTATATTTGATCGCGTTCGAAACCAGGTTCTGGAGCAGGCGCCGCAGCAAGGCGCGGTCGGAGCGCACCGTGGCCGAGCAGGGCACGAAGACGAGGTCGAGACGTTTCTCGCGCGCCAGCGGCGCGTATTCCACTTCCAGCCGCTGCATCAATTCGTCGATGCGGAAATCGGCCATTTCCGGCTTCATCGCGCCGGTATCGAGCCGCGAAATGTCCAGCAGCGCGGCGAATATCTCCTCGACCGCCTCGAGCGAGGCGTCGACGTTGCGGACGAGTTCAGCATCCTCGCCGGCGCGCTGGCGCTCGATCAGGCTGGTGACGTAGAGCCGTGCGGCATTGAGCGGCTGCAGGATGTCGTGGCTCGCGGCGGCGATGAAGCGCGTCTTGGAGACGTTGGCATCGTCGGCTTCGGCCTTGGCGCGCTCAAGCGCGGTGTTGAGCCGCGTCAGCTCGCCGGTACGTTCGCGCACGCGACGCTCCAACGTCGCGTTGGCGCGCTCCAGGGCCTCCGCCGCCTGCACGCTCGGGGTGATGTCGGTGAAGGTCATGACTAGGCCGCCGTCGGGCATGCGGTTCGCCCGTACTTCGATCACCAGTTCGCGCTCGGGGAACCGTTCGAGGAACGGCTCGGCTTCCGACGTGTATCTGGCGATGCGGTCGGCGACCTGCCGGTCAAGATCCCTGGGGTCGCGCGCGCTTTGCTCGGCGATATGGCGGAGAATCTCGTCGAGCGCGATGCCGATGCGGGTGAGCCCGTGCGGCAGATCGAAGATCTCGCCGAACTGCCGGTTCCAGCAGACCAGCGCGAGCTCCTTGTCGAACACGGCGATGCCCTGCCGCACGTGGTCGAGCGCGGTCTGCAGGATTTCCCGATTGTAGTGGATCGCGGCGTTGGCATCGTCGAGCAGCTTGAGCGCGGCCTTGGTCGAGACCGTGCGCTGGCGCAGCAGCAGCGAGAGGACGAGGCGCGAGGACGCGGCGCCGATCGCCGACGCCAACAGATATTCGCCGTATTGCAGCAGCTGGAAGTCGGCCTCGGCCTGCGGCTCGATCGTGAGGCGGCGCGAGGCGGCGAAGCTTGCGAAGGATTTGCGCGTGCGTTCCTCGCCGAGGTAGCGGGCGATGGTCGCCGTGAGCTCCTCGATCGTGACCGACGCGCGCCGCAGCCGGAAGCTCGGCGCGATGGGCGCAAGCGTTGAGGGCACGAACACGTCGGCCTGCACGCGCTCGATCGCGGTGGGCCGCCCGGCGAGCGAGCAGGCGACATAGAGGGCGATGTTGACGGCGAGACTGAGAACGACGCCGTGAACGAGGGGCGGCAGGTCGAGCCCGAACAAGGCCTGGGGACGCAGCAGGGCGAGGCCGAACGGACCTTCGGCGAGAATGCGCGCGCCGAGGATGCCGGCGTCGGAGATGCTCGGCAGCAGCAGGGTATAGCCCCACACCAGAATGCCGGCGCTCATGCCGGCGATGGCGCCCACGGCGGTGCCGCGCCGCCAGATCAATCCGCCGAAGAACGCCGGCGCGAACTGGGCGATGGCGGCGAACGAAAGCAGGCCAATGGAGGCGAGCTGCGCCGCGCCCGCCGAGCGGTAGTACACATAGGCGAGGAGAAGGATGGCAAAGATCGCGATGCGGCGCACGGTGAGAAGCTGCGCCCCGGCGCCGCTGGGCGCGCCGGCTTGCGTCGCCCGGCGCTTGAGCGCGAGCGGCATCACGATGTCGTTCGACACCATGATCGCGAGCGCGACGGATTCGACGATCACCATGGCGGTCGCAGCGGAGAGGCCGCCGATGAAGGCGACGAGGGCGAACAGTTCGGAGTGCGCCTTGAGCGGCAGCCCGAGCACGAACATGTCGCCGTCCATGCCGCCGGCGGGAAACGCCAGCAGGCCCGCGGTCGCGATCGGCACCACGAACAAATTGATAAGGACGAGGTACAGCGGGAACAGCCACGCGGCGCGGCGGATCTCAGCCTCGCTGTGGTTCTCGACCACGGCAACGTGGAACTGCCGCGGCAACAGCACGATGGCGAACAGCGACAGCGCCGTCATCGCGCAGAACGTGCTGAGCGGCGGCGGATGCGTCAGCATCGCCGCGGTCTGCGGCAGTTGCAGCGCGCGCGCAAACAGCGCCAGCGGCCCGGGGAACATGACGAAGGTCACGAAGACGCCGACGGCGAGAAAAGCGACGAGCTTGACGACCGACTCGGTGGCGATCGCTACCATCAATCCATCCTGGTGCTCGGTGGCGTCGACGTGCCGGGTCCCGAACAGGACCGCGAAGGCCGCCATCAGCAGCGCAACGAACAGCGCGATGTCGCCGATCAGCGGTTGCGCGGTGCCGCTTGCCGCCGAAGCCTGGGCGAGGATGGTGCCGACCGATGACGACACGGCTTTGAGCTGGAGGGCGATGTAGGGGACCATGCCGACGATCGCGATGAGCGCCACGGTCGCCGCCACGGCCTGGCTCTTGCCGTAGCGCGCGGCGATGAAGTCGGCGATCGAGGTGATGTTCTGGCCTTTGGCGAGCCGCACGATGCGGATGATGAGCGGGTAGCCGAGGCCGACCATGAGCATCGGCCCGATATAGATGGCGAGGAAGTCGAACCCGGTGCGCGAAGCGAGACCGACCGAGCCGAAGAAGGTCCACGAGGTGCAATAGATGGCGAGGGTCAATGGATAGATCAGCAGCCGCGACCGGCTGCCGCGCGCGAGCTCGCGCCTGCGATCGCCGTAGCTCGCCACCAGGAACAAAAAGCCGATGTAGGCGAGCGCGATGACGACAACGATCCAGCCCTGCAGCAGCATGGCGTTTCCTGATCGATCCGCGGCGCCTTTGCCGGCTGTTTGCGCGGGTTTTCGCGCAAGTCACCACAGTTTGCCGGGGCTGTCCATCGGACGCCGGGTGGGCGGTGCCAGCAACCAAATACCGCTGCCCGCGCTGTTGCAAAAGAACAATCTCTGATCCGTGGCCGCCGGTTACCGTCGTTCCGGCGTCACTCGGCCGCGAGCGCGCGCTCCTTCAGCGGCAGCCCCAACCGCTGCCATACATCGACAAGCGCCTCGGCGAGCGCGTCAATCAGCACGTCGTCGTGATACGGGCTCGGTGTGATGCGCAGCCGTTCGGTCCCCCTCGGCACCGTCGGATAGTTGATCGGCTGAATGTAGACGCCGTGCTCGGCAAGAAGGAGATCGCTCGCCCCTTTGCAGCGCTCGGGGTCGCCGACGAAGAGGGGGACGATGTGCGTGGGGCTTGTCATCACCGGCAGCGAGGCGGCCGCGAGCACGGCCTTGGTCCGCGCGGCGCGGTCCTGGTGCCGCTCCCGCTCCCACTGCGAGGTCTTGAGGTGGCGGATCGCCGCGGTGGCCGCGGCACACACCGCCGGCGGCAGCGCGGTCGTGAAGATGAAGCCGGGCGCGTAAGAGCGCACCGTGTCGATCAGCACGTGCGAGCCGGCGATATAGCCGCCGAGGCAGCCGAACGCCTTGGCGAGCGTCCCTTCGATCACGTCGATGCGGCCCATGGCGCCGTCGCGCTCGCTGATGCCGCCGCCGCGCGGTCCGTACATGCCGACGGCGTGCACTTCGTCGACATAGGTCATCGCGCCGTAGCGTTCGGCGAGATCGCAGATGCGGTTGATCGGTGCGGTATCGCCGTCCATGGAGTAAAGGCTCTCGAACACGATCAGCTTGGGCCGGCCGGGATCGGCAGAAGCGAGCAGCTGTTCGAGGTGGGCCATATCGTTGTGGCGGAAAATCTGCTTCTCGCAGTGTGCCTGGCGCACGCCCTCGATCATCGAATTGTGATTCCAGGCATCCGACAGGATGAGGCAGTCCGGCATCTGCCGCGCGAGCGTGGAGATTCCGGTCTCGTTGGAGATGTAGCCCGAAGTGAAGACCAGGGCCGCTTCCTTGCGGTGCAGGTCGGCGAGTTCGCGCTCGAGTTCGACGAGCGGGTGATTGGTACCGGCAATATTGCGGGTGCCGCCGGCGCCGGTTCCCATCCGCGTCGCGGTCTCGACCATGGCGCCGACCACTTTGGGGTGCTGGCCCATGCCGAGGTAGTCATTCGAGCACCAGATCACGACGTTGCGCGGGCCGTGTGGCGAATGCCATACGGCGTGCGGGAAGCGTCCAGCGATGCGCTCGAGGTCGGCAAACACGCGGTAGCGCCGCTCGTCCCGCAGGCGGGCCAGAGCGGCGGTGAAATAACTATTGTAGTCCATCGGTTCCCCGCCTCCCGGAGATCGCAGCGCCCGGGGACGCCTTTTTAGAGGGGTTCCAAGCGGGTTGTCGAGGCGGTCTTTGGCGTAAAATCGTCGCGCCGTATGGTGCGGATGACGGCGGGCAGCCGTGGTAAATGCACGGTTTTCGGCCGCCCGCTCAAGCAGGTGGCGACGGCGCCTTCACACGCACGGTGCGGGCCGGCCGCCTGAGGTAGGTGGTGGCGAACGCGTAGAGGTACCAGCGCAGATAGGCCGGCAGCCACCTGATGACCTGGAAGCGGCTGGTGCCGTGGGCGCGTTCGAACCACCGCGCCGGGACTTCGCCAATACGCCAGCCGAGCCGATGGCATTTCACCAGCAACTCGATGCTGTAACAGAAGCCGCGGTCCGATTCGACCACGATGTCGTCCATCACACGCCGCGAGAACAGACGGAAACCGTTGCTGGCGTCCCGCGTCGGCAGGCGTGCGAGGTGAAAGAGCGAGAAATTGCCGGCCCGCACCAGTGCCGCCTTGAGCCAGGGGCAGCCGGTCATGCTGCCGCCCGGGATGAAGCGGCTGGCGCAGACGATGTCGCAGCCGGCCTCGGCGCGCGCGACCATGGCGTCAAGAATGCCAGCATTGTAGTCGTCGTCCGCCGGCAGCACGATCGCAAACGGCGCCGTGCTCGCGGCAAAGCCGGAGAGCACGGCGCCATGGGCGCCGCGCCCGCGGTTGCGCACCAATGAAATCGCCAGCGGGCCCAGCGCCGTGCGATTGTCGTTGATCGCCGGCAGCGTGTCGTCGTCTTCACGGTCGTAGCAGATGAGCACGCGCGGCGGTGTCTTTACGGTGCGCAGAATCGACTGCAGCGTCGGCAAAATGTTGGCGCCCTCGTTGTAGACCGGGATGATGATGTCGAGGCGCGGCGGCGCGTCCGAATTCATCGGATGATGTTGGCGCCTTGCAGATGGCCCCA
The DNA here is from genome assembly GCA_963833665.1 of uncultured Alphaproteobacteria bacterium. GTDB lineage: Bacteria > Pseudomonadota > Alphaproteobacteria > Rhizobiales > Xanthobacteraceae > BOG-931. Next base: position 78,698 of record CAWHZA010000034.1, read on the forward strand.
GACGTCGAACACCGGTCGGCCCTTGAAGTCGGCGTCCCGGTAGGCGGCGTGCGGCGCGCACAGGATCAGGAGATCGCTCGCGGCAATCACTTCGTCGAGCGGCCGTAGGTCGGGGTCCGTGGTCACGAACGGGTCGGTTGTGAGCACGGCGCGCGCCTGCCCGTTCAACACCTTCTTGAACTTGTAGCTGAGCGAAGCGCGGATATCGTCGCTTTCCGCCTTGAAGGCCATGCCGAGCAGGCCGACGCTGGTGTTGGCGAGGTCGTAGCGGCGCTTGATGTCGTCGACCACGTGCAGCACCAGCCCCTCGTTGATCAGCAGGGCGGCATGGCCGAGGCCGAACTGGTTGCGGGCGAAGGCGCTGAGCTGCATCGTATCCTTGACCAGGCACGGGCCGGCGGCGAAACCCGGCCGCGGCATCCCCTTCAGGCGCGGATAATTGTGCGTCATCGCCTTGAGCACGCGCTGGTAATCGACGCCGGCCGACTTGGCGACCAGATAGAACTCGTTGGTGGCGGCGAATTCGATGTAGCGGTAGGCGTTGCTGAACAGCTTGGCGAATTCCGCCTCTATGGGCGAAACCACCACCACTTCCGGCGCGATGCGCTCGAACAGCGCCGCCGCTTCGCGCTCGGCGTCAGGCGTGGTGCCGCTGACGATCTGCGGCATGTCGCGCAGTTCCTTGAGCCCGTTGCCCTGAACTACGCGTTCCGGGCAGAACGCCACCTTCAGGCTGCGGCCCTTGGCGTGCAGATAGGACGCGAGCCAGTCGGTGGTGCCGGGGAACACGGTCGAGCGCAGCACGACGAGCTGGCCGTCGGCGAGCGACGGCAGCAGCGCGTCGACGCAGTCCTGGACCACCTTGCGGACCGGATTGAGGAACTCGTCGATCGGCGTGCCGATGGTGATGATGACCGGACCGTCGCCGGAGATGCGGTCGGACGAGTGGGTGAAGACGAGACGCCGGCTGGTCAGCGCCTGGCTCAGCACGTTCGCGGCGCCGTGCTCGATAAACGGCAGCCGGCCGGCTCTGCAGCGCTTCGAGGCTTTCCTTGTTGAGATCGTTGACGTTGACCCGCAGGCCGGCTTCCGCCAGCGCCAGCACCAGCGGAACGCCGACATGGCCGGCGCCGCCGACAACGGTCACCTCGGCATTTTCGACGGTCGTTGGCGCGTCCGCAGCGCTGATCTTCGGCCGTACGGTCATGTGAGCTTTTCGCCGCTGGTCAGCACGAAGGGGCGGAACGGCCGCATGATCGCAAGCCCGAAGAGGGTGGCATCGATGAAATTATAGATCGGCAGCAGCGTCCGTGTCGCCGGCGAGGCGACGTAGCGATAGGCGAGCCCCGCGAGATAGTCGGTCTGCACCCGGAAACCCTCGTTGCGGAAGACTGCGGCGACCCGCGACGCCAGGATCGGCCGCTCGTTCTCGGTGACGCCCACCGGACTGTAGAATGGCGACGCGCGATCGCGATAGAGCCACATGAACGGGTTCATGCGATTAGGATCGAAGGCGACGAAACGGCCGCCTGTTTTGAGCACGCGGCAGACCTCGGCGGCGAGCCGCCGCGGATCGGGAAAATGGTGCACCAGGCCGCTGAGCAGCACGCCATCGAAGCTCGCATTGCCGAACGGCAGGTTCTCGGCATCGCCTTCGATCAGTTCCAGGCCGGGATGTTTGCTGCGGCCGAGCGCCACCAGTTTGGGGCTGATGTCGAGGCCGATGCTGGAATAGCCCGCGCGCCGCAGCAGATCGGTGAATACTCCCGATCCGCAGCCGAGGTCGGCGACGCGCGCGCCGCGCGGCAGGCCGCTCAGCCGCACGAAGGCGGAAATGAGCCGCGCGCTCGCCTCCGGCGTGAACACGTCGTATTCGTCGCTCACCGCATGGGCGTCGAAGAAGGCGATCTCCTTCTGCTTGTCCTGGACGCCGTCGATGCTCATGGCGCAGCCTGCACGACCCGCGGCACCGGCAGCGGCGTGATTATTTGGCCGCGGAAGCCCTTGGCCTTGACCTTGGGCGCGAGCTCATCGGCGATGTGCCAGGAGAAGATCACGGCGTAGTCAGGCTGGTCCGAATAGAGGCGCGCTTCGTCCACGACCGGAATCCGGGTCCCGGGCATGTACCGGCCGATCTTCAGCGAGCCGGGGATTTCGCAGACATAGTCGATGATGGCCTCGTCGAGCCCGACGTAATTGACGAGCGTGCTCGCCCGCGACGGCGCGCTGATGCCGGCAATGCGGGCGCCTTTTTCCTTGAGGTCGCGCAGCATCGCGAGGAGACGGAGCTTCGAGAGCACCACGTCGTGCCTGAACGATGCCAGGCGTTCGGCCATCGCCGCGCCGCGCGGCTCGGCGGCAAGCATGTCGCCCACGCTGTGCTGCACCGCGTGTGTGCCGTGCCGCGCCGCATAAACGCGGATCGATCCGCCATGGCTCGGGATCGGCCGCGCATGGAACACTTCGAGGCCGTGCATTTCCAGTAGGTGCTTGAGGCTCGCCAGCGAATAGTAGCGCAGATGCTCGTGATAGATCGTGTCGTATTGCAGCGTATCGAGGAGGCCCATGAGATAGTGCGATTCGGAAATGAACACGCCGTCGGGTCGCAGCATTTCCTCGATGGCGTCGACAATCGCATGCACGTCCTCGATATGGGCAAAGCAGTTGGCGGCGGTGACCAAGGCGGCCGGACCGTGCTCGCGCTTGACCTCGCGCGCCACCTCGGGCCCGAAATAGCGCTTGAGGGTGGGAATGCCGCGCTGGTTGGCGATGGCGCCGACGTCGGTCGGCTCGATGCCGAGCGCGCGGTGGCCGGCGTCCTTGAAGTTCGACAGCAGCGTGCCGTCATTGGAGCCGATATCGACCACGAGATCGTCCTTCCCCAGTCCCAGCATCGCCGCGGCTTCGCGGGCGAGATCGGCGAAGTTGTCGCGCAGCAGCTTCGTCGTGCCGCTGGTGTAGGGATAGTCCGGCGGAAAGATGATGACCGGATCGACCGCGAGGCCGAGCTGCACCAGCTCGCAGTTGCGGCAGTGGAGCAGGTTGGTCGGGAACCACGGTTGCTGCCGCGGCACGGCGCCGATCCGCACCATCTGGTTGACCGGCGGCATGTAGCCGAGCGAGAGCACGTCATCGAGCGGGGCGTGGCCGCATACCTGACAGCACTCGACCGGGACGCTGGCGCCGGTGCCGGAGGCGCGCGCGACTTTGCTAGGACGCAAAACGTGGTCTCCGTGTCGTCGCCGCGCTCAGGTTTTGGGCGCCAGGTCGGCGTTGCGCCAGTACCAGTCGAGCGTCGGCTTGAGGCCTTCGTCGAGCGGCACGCGCGGCTTATAACTCAGCCGGGCGAGCTTCGAAATGTCGGGACAGCGCCGCGGTGTTCCGCCCGCGGCAGCCTCGCCGGGAACCAACTCGATCTCGCGTCCGGCCGCGCGCGCGACGCGGCGCGCAAGGTCCGCGATCGTCACCTCTTCCATCGTGCCGACGTGATAGATGCCGAGATGCTCGCCTCTTTCGCGCATCACCAGGATGCCGGCGACGAGATCGTCGATGAAGCAGAAGCTGCGGGTTTCCGCGCCGGTGCCCTGGATGGCGAAAGGGAGCCGACCGGCGGGCTGCCGCGCCGCCAGCGCATGCAGGCGCAGCGCGAACTGCGGGATCACGTGCTCGAACCCCATGTCGGGACCATAGACGTTGTGCGGGCGGAAGATCAGTACGCGATCGAAGAATTTGCGGCCGAAATTGATCGCCATGATCTCGCTGATGAGCTTGCCGGCGCCATAGGAATAGCGCGGGTTGAGCGGATCGGGCACGGCGAGCGGGGCGGCCTCGTCGGTCGGGACTTTCGGCGGGGTCTGATAAACCTCCGAGCTCGAGGCCAGCAGCAAGATGCCGATGCCGTGGCGGCGGCAGGCGTCGATCACGTTGATCATCCCGCGCACGCCGACGTCGAGCACGAGTTCCGGCGCCGTGTAGAAGAATTCGGTGCCGTTGACGAAGGCGAGGTGGTGTACTTCCTCCATGCCTTCCGCCGCGGCCGCGACGGCTTCGGCGTCGCGGATATCGCCGGTGATGAAATCGATATCCGCGGCGACCTCCTTCAGGCGGCGCGCGTTGCCGCGAGAATTGTCGTCAAGCACCCGCAACCGGTGTCCGGCAAGAAGGAGCGCCTTGACCAGACTGGAGCCGATGAAGCCGCTGCCGCCGGTCACGAGGATGCGGCGACCGCTCACCGGCGCCGCTCCTCGCCGGCCGCCGCCGGGGCGACTTTTATCGCAACGCCTTGCCGGTGTGACCGCTGCGCCGCGTCGATCAACTGCTGCACCCGGTAGCCGGCGGCGAAATCCGGCCGAACGGGGGCGCCGCCTTCGATAGCGTCGAAGAAGCGCCGGGCGAGCCGCGAAACCGGCGCGATGCGGCCGTCCGGATATTGCGCGTCGATCGGGTCATCGACCGGAATGGGGGTGAGCGCCGCTGCCGGGCGCTTGCCATAGAACAATCGGAAGCCGCGCATGTAGTCGCCGCCCGAATTGTCCAGCACCAGCGTGCCGTCCTCGCCGTAGAATTCGATGCGATGCCCGCTGCCCAGATACGACGCGCAGCTCATGGACAGGCTCGCCAGCTGCCCGGCGGCAAACTCGATCACCATCATGGCGCCGATTTGCAGATCGTTGTCGCCGGGAAGGCCGGAAAGCCGCGCCGTGAGGCTGGCGATCGGGCCGCAGAACCATTCGAGATAATGGAAACAGTGGCTGATGAAATTGCCGAGCACGCCGCCGCCGTCGTCGCTGAGCGTTTTCCAGTTGCGCATGCGCATCTGGATGGCGCGGTTCTCGACGTGCCAGTGGAGCGCGACGTGACGCAGCTCGCCGATCGCGCCGTCGTCGAGCATGGACTTGGCGTGTTGCCAGCTCGCGACCTGGTGAAAATTGAAGTCGATCACGGTGGGGAGGCGGCCGAGCTCCGCCTGGCGCAGCATGGCGCGCGCGTCATCGAGCGTGCTGGCCATGGGCTTCTCGGCGAACACCGGCTTGCCGAGTTCGAGCGCCCTGAGCGCGATCGGCGCCTGCAAGGCCGGCATGGTGGCGATGGCAACGGCCTCGACCGCGGGGTCCTCGACCAGCGCGCGCCAGTCCCCGTACGCGTTCGGCACATCGGCGGCGCGGGCAAGCTCGGCCGCGCGCGCGGCGTTGCTGCCGGCGAGCGCCGTCACCTCGCAGCGCCGGTCGGCGCGAAATGCCGGCAGCTGCACGGTGCGTCCATAATTGCAGCCGACAATGCCTACGCGGATCACCGTGCAAAGCCCGGAAAATAGCCGATTTTCAGTGCGCGGCGTGGATTTGAGCCAAATCGGCATGCTACGCAAGGGCCGATTTGGGCAGGCTCGGGACACTGCATCGGGACCTTGATGATGTCGCCGCGCGAAGGTGCTCCGCCTGCCGGGGCCGCCGGGGCCGCCTGGCGCAGGGCTGCCGCTCTCGCTTTCGCCGTTGCGGCCATCGGCCTGCCGGTGAACCACATTGCCGCGTATCTGCTGCCGCTCATCGTGGCGGTGATCGTTTTCACCGGCGAGGTCAGCGGGCGCGCGAGCGCCTGGGTGGCCGCGGCCATCATCGTGGTCGCTGCGCTCGGCGGCCAATGGCTGCTGTCGCCGCCGCGCATTGCCGAGGGCCACAATGTGTTCCTGCCCGGGGCGCCCGAGGGTGTGCTGCAGCGGTCGCTGCCGGCGGCCGTGTATCGGCACATGACCGATGAATTCGACCGGCAATATCCGCCGGCGGTGCGCTGCCGTCCCGGAGCGGAAGGCTGCTGGCAGGGCAGCGCGCCCGAGCGCGCCTTCGCGTTTTCCGCCGACAGCGTCTTTCATCGATCCGAGCTGTCGCGCGCGGTGACCGGCGTCGACTTCTCCGATCCGGTGGCGCTTCGCCTCGGGTTCATCAATGAGCTGCGCTACAACTGGTACACCCTGCCGCCCGACGTGCATCGCGGCGACCGCGACCGTCGCTTCTGGATGGGGCTCTATCGCTGGCATCTCGCCATGCCGTGGTTCGAGGCGATCCGCTTGCCGGCAGCGTTCGCCGGCGGCGAATTGTGCTGGCGCGGCGACGTGATGTGGGAAGGGGCGGACGGACAGTTCGCCGTGCTGCCCGCGGACGGCTGCCGCGTGATCGAAGCAAGCGATGCCGGCCGGCGCATCTTCGGCATTGCCGTCAAGCCCGGCACGCTGGCGATGCATCTGACGGTGCCGTGGCCGGTGCGCCTATGGCAACACGCCGGGTCAGCGATTGTGCTCGTGGCGGTACTGGCGCTGATCGTGGTGCTGGTGCGCGTCCAGATGCGCCGCGCCATCGTGCCGCTCATCTTGCTCGCTCTGGCGTTGCTGGTGATTGCGGTCGACGATGCGAGCTTCGTCGGCGGCGTGCGGCCTTTCGACGGCGGCGACGACGGCTTGTTCTACGACGGCGTCGGCCGCGCCATCCTGCAGAATTTTTTGGCCGGCGATGTCTACGGCGCTCTCGAAGGCGGCGAGAAGGTCTTTTACTACGGCGGCCCCGGTCTGCGCTATTTCCGTGCCCTCGAGCACGTCGTCTTCGGTGAGAGCTATCTCGGCTATTTGTCTCTGGTGCTGCTGCTGCCGCTTCTGACCTTGGGGCTGGCGCGCCGGTTCCTGCCGTCACGCTGGGCGCTTGCGCTTGCCTTCATCTTCGTGGCGATCCCGGTGGGCGAACTGTTCGGCACGACATTCCTTGACTACGCCAAATGGGCGGCGCGCGGCTTCGCCGATCCGGCGGCGTACATTCTCTTCATTGCCGGGCTGCCGCCGCTTCTTGGAGCCACGCGCGCAGGTCCGAGCCGGAATTTTGCTCCGGCGTTCTTCGGTGCGCTGCTGCTCGCGCTCGCGATCGTCATGAAGCCGATCGTGCTGCCCGCCGCGGCGGTTATTCTTGGCGGCGCCGGCGCCGCGGCGCTTGTGTCCCGGCAATGGCGGCGGGCGGCCGGCCTGTGCATCGGCTTCGTGCCGGTCCTGTCCATGGCCCTGCACAACTGGATCTACGGCCATGTCTTTGTGCCGCTCAGCGCCAATGCCGCCCACCCCGACGTGCTGGTGATGCCGCCCTCTGCCTATGCCCAGGCGTCGCGCGAGCTATTCGCTCTGAATTTCAGCGGCGGATATCTCCTGCGCGCCCTGCTGCAAATTCCGCGCTGGCTGTCCGGCCCCGCGGAATCCTATGCGACGGTGTCGTTGAACGCCGGCGGCGTCGCCGCTCTGCTCTACGTCCTCATCCGCGGCCGCGGATTTGATCCTTGGCTGCGGCTCATAGCGGCCGCCGCGCTCGCTCAGCACGCCGTCGCGCTGTTTTACGTCGCCACGCCGCGCTATCATTTCCTCGCCTGGTTCCTCACCCTGCTCGTGGGCGTCGTCTGGCTGCGCGAACGCGGCGTCGGCTGGTTTCAGCGCCGCTACCCGAATATTGGCAAGCGCATCGCCGCCGCTCCGCTCTCATTGCGGCTTGTTGCCGGCCTGTCGCGGCTCGAAACAGTGTCCTCGTAGCGAATCGGCGGCACGCGCGTAGGCCGGTACAGGCGATTGCGCCCGCCGGCATGATGCCGTCGAACAGCCGTTAGGAATGTTTGATCGTCCGAGCGCGCTGAAGCTGCGCTCCGGAACGACGCCTGGTGGCGATCTTTTTCTTGACGCCGGGGCTCCCGTGCCCGCGAGCCGACAGCCATTCCCTCAGCACCACGGCATTGTTGTGCTCGCTGTCTTTTGCCGCGAACAGCAGCGTCACCGGCTTGTTGCCGGCCGCCAGCCGGCGCAGCGTCTCCAAGTCTTCCGATTTCGAGTCTTCTGATTTCGTGTCTTCCGACTTTGTGTCTTCCGACTCTTCCGCGAGCTCCGCGCGGTAGCGCTTGCGAAACTCGGGCCAGCGCTCCGGGTCGTGGTTGAACCAGTGGCGGAGCTTGTCGCTTGGCGCCACGTCCTTGAGCCACAGATCGACCTTCGCGGCCTCGCGGCTGCGGCCGCGCGGCCACAAGCGGTCCACGAGCACGCGCGTCCCGTCCTCCGGCAACGCCTCGTCATAGACCCGCTTTAGGCGAACCGTGCCCATGCCGTGCCCGATCGCGTTGCTGACGCTCTGGTTTACATAGGTGCACGCAGATCCGCCGTACAACGGGATGGTGCTGCCGGTCAGGATTGAACTGACGACCTCCCCCTTACCAAGGGGGTGCTCTACCACTGAGCTACGGCAGCGGCCTTTTCGGCCGAGTGCGGCGCGCACGCCGCCGGGCCGAGGCGAAAAATGCAATGAAATCGCGGCGATTCCTTGCCACACGGGGCATCGCCGCGCAAGCGCGCCAGGCGCGCAGCACGTCCCTCCCGCGCAGCACGTCCCTCCGCGGCACGTCCCCCCGGCGCAACCGCCGTCTGGATCAGAACTCGGAGGCGAGGTTGTCCAGTCCCATCACGTGGGCGAGGCCGCGCACTTCGGTTTTCTGCTCGTCGCTGAAGCTCATGAGCAGGGGAATGGCGGCGGCCTTGAGCCCTTGCACCTCGAGGCTGTCAGGATCGAGGGAAGCGACTTGCGTCCCGCCGGCACCGTGCCGGTGTGCGGCGCCCGTCCGCGTATAGGCGATATTGTGCAATGCGGCTTCGACCGCCGGCCACATCGCCTGCTGGCCGGGCGTCAGGTGCAGCCGCTCCTTGATGCTGGCGATCTGCGCGTCGTTGAGGACGAAGCCGGGCCGGGCGGTCTGGCGATAGGCGAGCGCGGCGGGCGGAACGGCCTGGCTCGTGCGCCGTGCTGCCGCTGGGGCAGGCCGCGGCGATGGCATCCCCGGCAACGGCGGCGCCGCCTCGGGAGCAGCCGTTGCCGCCAGGGGCTGCGGCGCCTTGCTCGGCCGCGGCACCATCGGATCTGGATTGAGCAGCAGGAGCTGCGGATCGCCGAGCACCATGTTGCCGTTGCTGTTCATGGCGCTCGGGACGGTGTCGCGCACCGCGCTCATGGTTACGGGACCGTCGGCGCGTTCGGGAAATCGCAGCGCGACGCTCTGGGCCGGCGAAAGGTCGGTGTTGCGTGGTGTCGCGGCGTGCCATCCGCCGAGGAGGTAGCCGATGCCGCCAGCCAACGCGATCAATACCAGCCGGCCGCGATTGAACGCTCTCTTACGCCGCATTCCGACGCCCCCAACCCCTTACCCGCACGCCACAACGCCTCTGTCCTTTCAAATGAAGCTTAATTTATGGCTAACCAGCGGGATTTTATCGACACAAGGGTAACCATGCCGGGGGGACGACACAAGCAAAGGCCCGGCGTTTCCGCCGGGCCTCCACAACTTACGCCGCCTGAAAAGGGTTCGCGCTACGCCGCCTGTTCCTCGACCACGGCGTCCTCTTCCACCTCCGGCTTGGGGCCACGGCGCGGCCCCTTGGCGAGAGCCGCCTCGATCTCCTTGATCGCCTCGGTCTCGGTCAGCCGTTGCACGGCCGCGACCTCGCGCGACAGTCGGTCGAGGGCAGCCTCATAAAGCTGGCGCTCGGAGTAGGACTGCTCGGGCTGCGTGTCCGACCGGAAGAGGTCGCGCACGACCTCCGCGATCGCGACAATGTCGCCCGAATTTATCTTGGCCTCGTACTCCTGGGCGCGCCGCGACCACATTGTGCGCTTGATCCGCGCGCGGCCCTTGAGCGTCTCGAGCGCCCGGCGGACCATCGCACCCTCGGCGAGCTTACGCATGCCGACAGAGGCCACCTTCGACGTAGGCACGCGCAAGGTCATCTTGTCCTTGACGAAGTTGATGACGAACAGCTCAAGTCGTGCTCCGGCAACCTCCTGCTCTTCGATCGAGATGATCTGCCCCACGCCATGGGCGGGGTAGACGATGAACTCGTTGGTCTTGAAGCCTTGCCTTTGCGTCGTCTTCTTCGCGGTCATTCCCAAAGTTGCTCCTTCCGCCTCCGGCTTGCGCCGATGAGGGCGTTTGGTCGCGCTGACCCTGCTGCGGGGGATCGCCCGCGTGGTCCGTGATGTCCTCCGGCTCGCGCGGGAGGAGGTCTTTCTCGTCTTGCGGCTCATGCCCGTAGTGCTTTTCTTCGAACGGTAACGCGTTTTTTCAGCCACTGCTCTCGCGTGGAAATCACGCCTCTCCTAAGGGTTCCTCGAAAAACGCCCCGAAAAGTCGTGCTCCGGTTACGGGCGGGGCGGTTAATTGGGGTGTTCTTCTTTATTTCTATAAGAATAGCACATTTTGCGCCAAAATCAAAGCGTTATGGCGCTGCCAAGCGTCGCACCGGCTGAAAAACCTTAACAAAGGTTAAGAAGCGTAAATGGCAGGCGCGCCTCAGTCGCCCGTTCCCGGGTTAGGTGAAAAATACCCGTCAAATTTGTTAGGTACCCCCTCCCATTCCGTGGCGTCGGTCGGCGGTTCCTTCTTCGCCGTGATATTCGGCCAGGCCTTCGCGAATTCCGCGTTTACACTCAGCCACTTCTCGGCGCCGGGCTCGGTATCGGGCTTGATCGCATCCACCGGGCATTCAGGTTCGCAGACGCCGCAATCGATGCACTCGTCGGGGTGGATCACGAGCATGTTCTCGCCCTCATAGAAGCAATCCACGGGGCAGACTTCCACGCAATCCATGTATTTGCATTTGATGCAATTGTCGTTGACGATGTAGGTCATCGGCTCACCGAACCCCCGGTTTTACGCGAGCATTGCTCCTACCGCATGGCTGATAGGCGCGCAAGTTCGCCGCGTCTGATTGCGCGTGCGAAGTCAACGCTCAGACCATCTTCTCATATAGGCCGTCGCACGCCTTGGCGGGACCCCGGCGCTCGATAAATCCTTTCACCTTCAGCACACGCACGGTTCGATCGAGCGCGACCGTGATCACGTCCCCGATCCGCACAAAGCGGCTCGGGGCACCGATGCGCGCCCCATTGACGCGCACGTGACCTGAGCCGGCGAGCGCGGCAGCGGCGCCGCGCGTTCGCACCAGGCGGGCATGCCAGAGCCACTTGTCGATGCGCTGGCGATCACGTTCCGCCGACACTCAGCGGCGCTCCTTTGCTTCGGCTTCGAGCCGCGCCTTCAGCGCCGCAAGCTTGGCAAAGGGAGAATTGGGGTCGGGTGCGGGCTCGCGCCGCTCGCGCCGCGCAGCATGCGGCGGCGCACGCTCCCGGTCCCGCCGCGGGTGCTCGAACCGGCGGTCCTGGCCGCCCTTGCGCCGGTGGCGGCCATGCCGCTCCTCTGGTGAATTGGCGTCCGTTGCCGCGTGCGCGGCGGACGCTGGGGCGGATCCCGCTTCAGCGCTTGCCGGACGCGCCTTCGAGTCCGAGGCCAGAGGCGTGGCGTCGGCCGTCTCCGCGCGGCCGCGACGAGGCTTGAAGCGCGGCCGCCGCCCCTCGGCTCGGCCCGGTCGCCAGACTTCGATGAGCGCCGGTTCCTCAGCGGCAACGCGGCTGCCATCAACAGCGGTGGTCCCGCCGACCGGCGCCGCGAGCGCCTCCGCCTTGCTTGCCGCTTCCGCGGTGGTGGGTTCGACACCGGGTTCGGGAAGCGCCTCATCAGCGAACGTCGGGGCCGCCTCCGGGGGGACTTCCGGGATTGCCGTTGAAGCCGGCGCCGCGTCTGTGGGCTCGGTGGGGGGAGCCGGGTTCTCGACAGGCGAATCTGGCGGTTCGGCGGCGACGGCCGACGTGTCGGACGATAGGGGATCGCCGATCGCCGCCGCGTCAGGCGTGGCGCCCTCATGCTGGCCTGTCGCATCGTCCGCGGACGCGGCGGCTAAGGCCTGTTGCTCCGCCAAAGGGGGAGCGGGCTCGGGCGGTTTCGGGCGGCGATCCATGCGGTAGCCGAGGGAGCGCAGGATCGAGGCGAAGTCCTCGCCCGAGGCGCCGGTCAGCGAGGTCATGGTGTTGGTGATCGTGAAACCGCCCCCGGCGATGGCGCCTGACGGCCTCGGCGCGGCTGCGCCTTCGCGCCACGCCAGAGCCGGGCGGATCAAATCAGCAAGGCGTTCAAGAATATCCACGCGAACGGCACGGTCGCCGCAGAGCCGATAACCGGCGATCCGGTAGAGCACTGCGTCGACCTCGCGATTGGCCGGAATGGACGTGCGCCCGCTGGCGGCGAGCTGGAGCAACTCCTCGACGCCCTTGCTCTCCGGTCCGGAATGGACCAGCGCCCAGAGCTGGACTGCGAGCGCTCGCGGCGCCGGCTTGAGCAGGAGCGGAAGGTAGATGTGATAGGCGCCGAAGCGCATGCCGTATTTGCGCAATGTCGCCCGTTCCGGCTGTTCCAGCCCCTTCACTTCGTCGGCAACCCGCTGGCGGTCGAGAACGCCGAGCGCCTCGATCAGCTGGAAGGCGACACCGCGGGCAATGCCGCTCACGTCGGCCGCCGTGCCCAGTGTGAACAGTGGACCGAGCAGCTTTTCGACGTACGACTTCACCCAGCGATCGAGCCGCGCTTCCACCGCGTCCCGCGGCGCGCCGGTCAGATGCTCGTCGGCGATGAGGCGGATGCGCGGGCGCAAGACTTCCTCGCCGGCGACCAGCTTGCCGACGGGGGCGCCGGTCCAGCGGACCGTACCGTCGGTCGCGAGCACGAACTGCTCAGCCGGCGCTTCGGCAAGACGCGCGGCGCGCGCGCTGATTTCTCCCGCCAGCGCCTTCTGCGCGGCGTTCTGCAACGCCTTGGCTTCCGATCCACCCGACGAGGCTTCGGGCACGAAGACGAAGCCGTCGAGCCGGCCGATGCCATGCCCTTCGACGACGACCTCGCCGGTCTTGTTGATCTCCGGCTCGAGCATCGCGTTTTCGCGCAGGCGCCGCATCAGCCTGCTGGTGCGGCGGTCGACGAAGCGTTCGGTCAAGCGCTCGTGCAAGGCGTCGGAGAGCTTGTCCTCGACCCCGCGCGTGACCTCCTGCCAATGTTCGGGGTCGGCGAGCCAATCGGGGCGGTTGGCCGCAAATGTCCAGGTTCTGATGTGGGCGATGCGCGTCGACAGCGTATCGATGTCGCCGTCGGCTCGGTCCGCCTGCGCGATCTGGCGGGCGAACCAGTCGGTCGGAATCCGGCCCTCGCGCATGAGAAAGCCATAGATGGTGACGACGAGTTCGGCATGCGTCGCCGGCGCAATCTTGCGGTAGTCGGGAATCTGGCAAACATCCCACAGGCGCTCGACGTCGGCGGGCGTTCCGATCATGGCGCGCACGTCGTCATCGCGCGCGGCATGGTCGAGGACGAGGATGTCTTCGGCAACCGGTGCGCGGGTGAGCGCAGTGTCGGTCGGCGTGGCCGCAAGCGCCGCCTGCAGCGCACCAACGGAGGAGAAGTCGAGATCGGTATTGCGCCACTGCACGATCTTCACCGGCTCGAAGGTGTGCGACTCCAGCGCCTGGGCAAGCTCGGTCTCGAAAGGCGGACAGCGGCCGGTGGTGCCGAACGTGCCGTCGCGGGTGGCGCGCCCGGCACGCCCGGCGATCTGGGCAAGCTCGGAAGGGCTGAGCTTGCGAAACTGGTAGCCGTCGAACTTGCGATCCGAGGCGAAGGCGACGTGATCGACATCGAGGTTGAGCCCCATGCCGATGGCGTCAGTCGCGACCAGGTAGTCGACCTCGCCGGACTGGTAGAGCGCGACCTGGGAGTTGCGGGTGCGCGGCGAGAGCGCGCCGAGCACCACCGCCGCGCCGCCGCGCTGGCGGCGGATCAGTTCGGCGATCGCGTATACTTCTTCGGCTGAGAACGCGACGACCGCCGATCGCCGCGGCAGGCGCGTCAGCTTCTTCTCGCCGGCGAAGGTGAGCTGGGAGAGCCGCGGTCGGCTTACAAGGCTGGCGCCGGGGAGGAGCCGCTCCACGATCGGCCGCATCGTGGCCGCGCCGAGCACGAGCGTCTCCTCGCGGCCGCGCCGGTGCAGCATGCGGTCGGTGAAGACGTGGCCGCGCTCGAAATCGGAGGCGACCTGGATTTCATCGACCGCGAGAAACGCCACGTCGAGATCGCGCGGCATCGCTTCGACCGTGGCGACCCAGAAGCGCGGGTTTGGCGGCTTGATCTTTTCTTCGCCGGTGACCAGCGCCACCGCATCGGCCCCCACCCGTTCGACCGCACGGGTGTAGACCTCGCGCGCCAGGAGCCGCAGCGGCAGTCCGATCAGCCCCGAGGAATGCGCCAGCATCCGTTCGATGGCGAGATGCGTCTTGCCGGTATTGGTCGGCCCCAGCACGGCAGTGACGCCGGCGCCGCGGGCGCGTCCGTCCCGGTTGGTCGCTGGAGAGAAGGAAATCGGCATCGAAGACCCGGTTACCGCGCAGGCGGCGGCCTCTCCTGTATCACAACATGACGCTGGAAAGGCCTGTGCTTAACGTGTGGAACGAGTCTCGAACGAATCGCGGCCGAATCGGCGACTCGCGGCCTGTTCGAATTCGTTCACCGCGACATATGGAAGTAAGCGTGAGACGTAATACCACATCGAGGGTTTTGCGCCCGGCCAGCGTGTCGTTTTCGTGCCGAAAGTGTTAACAGTGTCGACGAGCAGGATTCCACGGCGAGTCAAGAGCCATGCTCCTGTGGATTGCGGGGACAGCGGCGCGAGTGCCGAGCATGAGGCCCCTGCCGCACTGCGCAGCCGCGTGGGCTATTGTGTCCGCGCGGCCGCATTCGAGCGCGGCGGCTGCGCGACCGACACGAACTGCTTCGCCTGCAGCAGGCCGAGGCCGATCGGCGTCGGCAGCGAGAAGCGGAACGGCACCAGTACACGCGTGCCTGAGATCGGCGCCAGCCAGACCTCGGCGTCACGCAGCCCCATGAGATATTTGATGGCGGGCCGATCAGGCACGTAACCCGAAATCGGCGTGAAATAGACGGCGCAAACGACCGCGGGTCCCTGATACCCGCGCTCCGCCCTGACGGACTCGATGCGCTTGAATTCGCTGCGCAGGTCGTAGCGCAAGCGGCCGTCGAAAACCGCGATCTTACGGTTGCAGGCCTCGGGCGAAACGGGATCTCCGCTGCCGGCCGCGGAATTGAGCGTCGATGTCATCGGGTCGACCACACCGTGGCGGTCGGCGTCGCTCACCGGGATGCGATCGGGATGCGGCGGCAGCGGCGGCTCGACCGTATAATCCTTCACATTTCCGCTCGACAGCGCAATGCGGACGTCGTCGATCTTCTTGTCGTAGTCGATGGTCGCGCTGTAGTTAGTCGGCACCGGCTGCCCGGCGTTGACGACGCCGCGCGAGGCGCCGACGCCGTGGGCGCCAGTGAAGAACTTCAGGATGCCCGTTGTTGCGCCGCTTGCCGCGGCCGTGAACTGGTCCTCGGAAATGTCGATGACCCAGTTGCCGCGGCCGATCGGGATGCCGGCAACGCTGGCGGTGTACTCAGCTTCGAGCCGGCCCTGCGCTGCTGCGACACGAGCCGCATCGGCGGCAAGGACGGTCGCAGTGACGCAAACCGTGGCCGCGAAGGCGGTGGCGCCGGCACCGCGTGCGATCGGCTTCGACAGCAAGGACAACAATGGAGATGGTTCCCTCAGCCCGGAAGTGACGGCCGGCGCAAATCGCGATGGCCGGTTCGCCATGCGCGCGTAACCAGCAGGTCTCCGCATCCGTGTTGTCGAAAAATGCGTCGTTTCTGTGATTTACGCGGGTTTTGCGCACGGGGAAAACCCGGGTCGGCGGCGATTCCGGCGACATTGCTTGACGCTCTCAAGGTCGCTGACTATAGGTCCGCGCAACCTCCCGCCCACATCGTCCGTCGCTCGGCGCTGGACCCGCGGAGAATGCGAGGAATTGCAGCCATGTCATGGCGTTGCGAGCTGACCGGAAAAACGCGCCAGATCGGGCACCGCGTGAGCCATTCGAACCGCAAGACCAAGCGGCGGTTTCTGCCCAACCTGCTCAACGTCACGCTGATGTCCGATTCACTCGGCCGCTCGGTGCGCCTGCGAATTTCCGCCAACGCGCTCAAGACCGTCGACCACCGCGGCGGGCTCGACGCTTTCCTTCTGGCAGCCAAAGACGGCGAACTTTCGCCCCGGGCGCTCGAGATCAAGCGTCAAGTCGCGAAGAAACGGGCGGCGGCATAGTCGCCGTCGACCGGCTATGCTCGCGAGCAAGCCGCACGTCCCGCAACACAGAACAGATATCTGACAGGCGCGGCAGACTCGGGACCGGTCAGGCGTGCAGCCGGCGCGGCCGAGCCGGGCGCGGTGCGCCTTCGCCTGCATGTTCCGCGAACAATTCCGCCAGCTTCTCGGTCATGACGCCGCCGAGTTCTTCGGCGTCGACGATGGTCACCGCCCGCCGGTAGTAGCGCGTGACGTCGTGGCCGATGCCGACGGCGATCAACTCGACGGGAGAGCGGGTCTCGATGTCCTCGATCACCCAGCGCAGGTGGCGCTCGAGGTAGTTGCCCGGGTTGACCGATAGCGTCGAATCGTCGACCGGCGCGCCGTCGGAGATCATCATCAGGATCTTGCGGGTCTCCGTGCGCGCCAGCAGGCGCTTGTGCGCCCAGTCCAGCGCCTCGCCGTCGATATTTTCCTTGAGCAGGCCCTCGCGCATCATCAGCCCGAGGTTCTTGCGCGACCGGCGCCAGGGAGCGTCCGCCGACTTGTAGACGATGTGGCGCAGATCGTTGAGGCGGCCGGGATTGGGCGGCTTGCCCTGCGCCAGCCAGGCCTCGCGCGACTGCCCGCCCTTCCACGCTCGCGTGGTGAAGCCGAGAATCTCGACCTTCACGCCGCAGCGTTCCAGGGTGCGGGCGAGAATGTCGGCGCAGGTCGCCGCCACCGTGATTGGCCGACCGCGCATCGAGCCGGAATTGTCGAGGAGCAGCGTCACCACCGTGTCGCGGAAGTGCGTGTCCTTCTCGCGCTTGAACGAGAGCGGATGCAGCGGGTCCACGATGACGCGCGACAGCCGCGCCGCGTCCAACAGGCCCTCTTCCAGATCGAACTCCCAGGCGCGGTTCTGTTGCGCCAGCAACAGGCGCTGCAGGCGGTTGGCAAGCCGTGCGACCACGCCCTGGAGGTGCGACAGCTGCTTGTCGAGATAGCCGCGCAGGCGCTCGAGCTCTTCCGGCTCGCAGAGATCCTCGGCGCCGACGATCTCGTCGAACTTGGCAACGAACGGCCGATAGTCAGGACCGAGCGGCTCGTTGCGCAGGTGGCGCGGCCGCCACGGCTCGGCGGCGGTTTCCGAATCACCCATCTCCGCGTCGTCGGCCATCTCGGCGGACGGCGCGTCGATCGCCTCCGACGCGCTCTCCGGCAATTCATCGGTCGAGGTCTCGGCCTCTTCGAGGCTCATGCGCTCGCTGTCGGCTGAATCAGAGGCATCGCCATCCTGACCGGCCTCATCCGAGCGGTTCTGCTCATCGCCGTCTTCGCCTTCCTCGTCGTCGGAATCGCTGCTTCGATCCTCGCCCATGTCGAGATTATCGAGCAGATCGTGCACGACGTCGCCGAAGCGGCGCTGGTCGTTGAGCACGCGCTCGAGCCGGTCGAGATTGCGGCCGGCGCGATCTTCGATCAGCGGACGCCACAGCTCCACGATCTTGCGCGCGGTCGGCGGCGGCAATTCGCCGGTCAGCCGTTCGCGGACGATCATGGCAAGCGCGTCCTCGATCGGCGCGTCGGCGCGATCGGTGATCTCATCGTACTTGCCGCGATGGAAGCGGTCGTCGAGCATCGCGGCGAGGTTCCGCGCGACTCCGCCCATGCGGCGGGAGCCGATCGCCTCGACGCGGGCCTGCTCGACCGCCTCGAACACCGCGCGCGCCTGCGGGCCGCCGGGCACGAGCTTGCGATGCACCGCCGGATCGTGACAGGCGAGCCGCAGCGCGATCGAGTCGGCGTGGCCGCGCACGATCGCGGCCTCGCGCTCGTTGAGACGGCGCGGCGGCTCCGGCAGCCGCGCCTTGCCGCCCGCGAGGCCCGGGCGCTCGGCGGCGAACGCGACCTCGACGTCGCCCTTGCCCGCGATCGCCCGCAGGCAGACGCCGACGGCGCGCTTGAACGGCTCCGTCGGCGCTTCCTTGGCAGGATTCTTGGGCTTGATGTTCGAGGCCATGTGCCGCGCGGATGCTGCAAGCCGACCGCAACGCTCCTCAGCTGAGCGCCACGTTGACCGTTGATTCCGGCAATTCCTGCCCGAAGCAGCGCTGATAGAATTCGGCCACCAGGGGGCGCTCGAGTTCATCGCACTTGTTGACGAAGGTCAGCCGGAAGGCGAAGCCGACATCGTTGAAGATGTCGGCGTTCTCCGCCCAGGTGATCACCGTGCGCGGGCTCATCACCGTCGAGATGTCGCCGTTCATGAACGCGTTGCGGGTGAGGTCCGCTACGCGCACCATCTTGCTGACAATGTCGCGGCCCTCGGCGGTACGGTAATGTTTCGCCTTGGCGAGCACGATCTCGACTTCGTTGTCGTGCGGCAGGTAGTTCAAGGTCGTGACGATCGACCAGCGGTCCATCTGGCCTTGGTTGATCTGCTGCGTACCGTGATAGAGGCCGGAAGTATCGCCGAGGCCGACGGTGTTGGCGGTCGCGAACAGGCGGAACGCCGGGTGCGGCTTGATCACCTTGTTCTGGTCGAGCAGCGTCAGGCGGCCCGACGATTCGAGCACCCGCTGGATCACGAACATCACATCCGGGCGGCCAGCGTCGTACTCGTCGAAGCAGAGCGCGACGTTGTTTTGCAGCGCCCACGGCAGGATGCCGTCGCGGAACTCGGTCACCTGCATGCCTTCCCGGATCACGATCGCATCCTTGCCGATGAGATCGACGCGGCTGATGTGGCTGTCGAGATTGACCCGCACGCACGGCCAGTTGAGGCGCGCCGCCACCTGCTCGATGTGCGTCGACTTGCCGGTGCCGTGGTAACCGGTGACGATGACCCGGCGGTTCTTGGCAAAGCCGGCAAGAATGGCAAGCGTCGTCGCCCGGTCGAACCGGTAGTCGGTATCGATGTCGGGGACGTGCTCGTCGGGTTCCGAATAGGCGGGAACTTCCAGGTCGCTGTCGAAGCCGAAGAGCTGGCGGATCGACACCTTCATGTCCGGCAAGCCGGATTGCGGTTCTGTTGCGAGCGTCATTGCTCCTCCGTGGCCCCGGAAAGTCCGCGGCGCGACCCATCTCTCCCGAGCTTGTCGGGACGGGCCGACGGGTCGGCCGGCGCGGCAAAGTTAGCAGAAACGCACAAGGCGGCGAAAGCTACTCGCAAAGATCAGCAATAGCCTGCCGATTTCAGGTAGTTGTAGGCTTGGATGATCTCGCGCAGCCGTTCCTCGGAGGTGCGGTCGCCGCCGTTGGCGTCGGGATGATGCCGCTTTACCAATACCTTGAACCTCGCCTTGATATCGGCACGTTTGGCGTCGGCTTCAAGGCCGAGCACGCCGAGCGCGCGGCGTTGCGCATTGAGGATGGTGCGGCCCTCGGGCGCGCGCCGGGCCTGGCCGGACCAGCGGGCCGCGCCGTCGCCGAACAGGGCGGAAGGGTCCTCGGCCGCCCAGCCGGAGGCGCGAAAATCCGCCGAACGCCGCGAATCGCGCCGCGTCGTTCCACCGACCGAGCCTATTTTCCAGGTGGGACGGTGACCCGTGACCGCCTCTTTCTGATATTTCGCGATCGCGTCCTCGCTCATGCCGGCGAAGAAATTGTATGAGTTGTTGTATTCGCGGACGTGTTCGAGACAGAACCGCCAATACTCGCTCGCGCGCAGACGGCCCTTGGGCGCGCGATGGGTGGCCGGCGCGCTGCATCTCGGCCACTGACACGCCGGGAGCTCGGCGCGCAGCCGCCGGTCCTGGTCGGGCTTGACCCGGATGCGATCAAAAAGCGGCGAGTTTGTAGTCATCATTGGTATTATGCGGGCGCGGTGTGCGAACGTTCAAGACTTGACAGGCGGCAAAACAGCGCGTCGCCGTCGTTGACCGCGCTGCTTCGGTCTGGCTAAGGCTGCTCGATGCGAACCCAGGATCTCATCACTGAAAAGTTGCGCAAGGCTTTCGCGCCCGAGGACCTGCGCGTTGAAGACGAATCCCACCGGCACGAAGGTCACGCTGGCCATCGGCCGGGCGGCGAGACGCACTTCCGCGTGTATATCGTGGCCCAGGCCTTTCGCGGGAAGAACCGGCTCGAACGCCACCGCATGATCAACGTGGCGCTGGCGAGCGAGCTTGCCGGCGGGGTGCATGCGCTCGCCATCCATGCGACGGCGCCGGGCGAGACGACGTGACCCGCGCGTTCGACCGAAGCGAAGCCGGCCGTTTTCGCTCCATTCATCCGGCTCGCCCCTGCGGTCTTTTCTCCGCCAGCAATCCCATCAGATCGAGCCGGTGGGTGAACATCGAAAGGTTGCCGTCGGCCGCGCGCGGCCATTCCTCGCGCGGCCGGTCCCAATACAGCTCGACGCCGTTCTCGTCGGGGTCGCGCAGGTAAAGCGCCTCGCTCACACCGTGGTCGGAGGCCCCGTCGAGCGGAATGGCCGCCTCAATGAGGCGGCGCAAAGCGTCGGCGAGCGCCGCCCGCGTCGGATAGAGGACGGCGAGATGGTAAAGGCCGGTCGTGCCCGGAGGCGGCGGCGAGCCGCCGCGGCTTTCCCAGGTGTTGAGTTCGATGTGGTGATGATAGCCGCCGGCGGAGATGAAAGCGGCTTGTGCACCGATCCTCTGCATCAACTGAAAACCGAGCACGCCGCAGTAGAACGCCAGCGCGCGATCGAGATCGGCGACCTTGAGATGCACGTGGCCGATGCGTACCCGGGATCGATCGGCGCTGAGGCTGCTTGCTCCGCGGCAGCGGTTTTCGTCTGCGTGACCATCGTCCGTGCTCCGCTTTGACTGTCAGGTAGGAACGGCGGTTGCGTTTTTCCACGGCGATCGCGGTGGCCGCCACCGGCTAGCTTGCCCGCGCCGCCACCTTGCGCGCGAGCGGCGTGATGCGCAGCGCGGTGATGCGGTTGCGGGTCCGGCGCAGCACCTGAAAGCGGAAGCCGTGAAAGGTGAAGCTCTGGCCCGGCTCCGGAATGGATCGTGCCTCGTGAATCACCACGCCGGCGATCGTCGTCGCCTCGTCGTCGGGGATGTTCCAGTCCAAGGCCCGGTTGAGATCGCGCACCGGTACCGCGCCGTCGACATTGACGGAGCCGTCCAGGAGTACGCGCACGCCCGGAACGGCGATTTCATGCTCGGTGGTGATGTCGCCGACGATCTCCTCGACGATATCCTTGATCGTCACCAGGCCTTCCAGCTCGCCATACTCATCGACGACCAGCGCGAACGGCGTCTTGCGGTGGCGAAACGCCTGCAGCTGCTCGTAGAGCGGGGTGGTGTCGGGCACGAACCACGGCGGCGTCGCCAGCGCGGCGGGGTCGATCTTGCCGGCATCGCCGCTGACGGCGTGCAGGGCGCGCAGCAGGTCCTTGGCATGCAGGACGCCGACGATGTTGTCGGGCGAGTCGCGCCAGAGCGGCAGCCGGCTCACCGCGGCGGCCAGCACGGCGTCGACGATCTCGCGCGGCGGATCGTCGGCGTTGAGCATCACGATCTTGGTGCGATGGACCATCACATCCGAGACGGTCAGCTCGCGCAGATCGAGCACGCCGCCCATCATGTCGCGGTCGAGCTTCTCGACGACGCCGGCCCGGTGCAGGAGATCGACGGCCCCGCGCAGCTCCTCGCGCGGCGAGAGGATGGATTGGATTTTGCCGACCGGCATGCCGATGCCGTGGAGAATGACCCGCACCAGCCATTCGACCGCGCTCAGGATCGGCGAAAACCAGAGCACGGTTCGCTCGACCGGACGGGCGACCCAGAGCGCCATGCGGTCGGGCATGTTGAAGGCGGCGGTCTTCGGCAGGATCTCGCAGACGACGAAGATGATCACAGTCATCACGATCGTGGCGTAGATCACGCCGGCATGGCCGAAAGCCGCGAGCAGCAAGCCGGTCGCCAATGTGGAAGCGGCGATGTTGGTCAGGTTGTTGGAGAACAAGACGGCGCCGAGCAGCCGCTCGCGCTTGGCCAATAGCCGGTTGACGATGCTCGCGTCGCGGTTGCCGTGTTTCTCGAGCCGCATCATGGCGGCGCGCGAGGAAGCGGTCAGCGCCGTCTCGCTGGCGGAATAGAATGCGGATATCAGCAGGCAAGCTACGACCGCCACCACGGTCAGCCAATCGATGATAGTCATAGCCCCGCAAGCTTCTCGGTGAGGAATGCGTGCACGTCGCGCCGATCGACGTTGGGCTCGACGAATGCGGCGCCGATCCCGCGGACAAGGATGAATGTAAGCATTCCGCGCCTTACTTTCTTGTCCTGGGCGATCAGCTCCATCAGTTCATCGGCGGGGGGCAGTCCGCCGGGAATGTGTCTCGTCTCGGTCGGCAAGCCGACTTCGGCGAGATGACGGATCACGCGTTCCGCTTCGGCTTCGGGCAGGAGCCCGCGCCGCGCCGAAAACGCGAAGGCGAGCGCCATGCCGGCGGCGACCGCCTCGCCATGCAGCAGCCGGTTGGAGAAGCCGCAGGCCGCCTCGAGCGCGTGGCCGAAGGTGTGGCCGAGATTGAGCAGCGCGCGCTCTCCGGTCTCGCGCTCGTCGCGCGCGACGATCTTGGCCTTGGCGCGACAGCTGGTCTCGATCGCAAATTCACGCGCCGGACCGCCTTCGAAGATGTTGCGCCAGGACGATTCCAGCCAGAGGAAAAACGACTTGTCCCCGAGCAGGCCGTACTTGACCACTTCGGCGTAGCCGGCGCGGAATTCGCGCGCCGGCAAGGTGTCGAGCGTCGTCGTGTCGGCGAGCACCAGGATCGGCTGATGGAAAGCGCCGATCAGGTTCTTGCCCTCGGTAGAATTGATCGCGGTCTTGCCGCCGACCGAGGAATTGACCTGCGCCAGGAGCGTGGTCGGGACCTGCACGTAGTCGAGGCCGCGGCGTACCGCGGAGGCGGCGAAGCCGGCAAGGTCGCCGACGACGCCGCCGCCGAGCGCAATGACAAGATCGCCGCGTTCGGCGCGCGCGGCGATGATGGCCTCGCAGACTTCCTCGAACACCTGAAAGCTCTTCGAGGCTTCCCCTGGCGGCACGATGACGCCGCTCGTCGCCATGCCGGCAGCGCCAAGTGCGGTCTCCGTGGCGCGCAGATAGTATCGCGCGACGTTCTCGTCGGTGACGATGACCGCCTTCGCTCCCGGCCGCAGCGCGGCGATGCGGGCGCCGAGCGTGCCCATCAGCCGGCGGCCGATGACGATGTCGTAGCTGCGGTCGCCGAGCGCGACGTCGACGACCAGGGGTTTCGCGCGGCTGCGCACGGTCATGGTCAGGCTTTCCCGTGCGGCGGCGGAGCGGGCTTCAGAAACGCCGCAAGCGCGGTCATGATCTCCGCCACGATCGCATCGTGCGACACGTCGCGCGACCTTACGCTCAGGTCGGCCAAAGCATAGATCGGCTCGCGCTCGGCGAGCAGGCGGCGAAGCGTCTCGGCCGGATCCGCGGTCTGCAGCAGCGGCCGCTCGCTCTTACGCTTGCTGACCCGCCGCATCAGTACGTCGAAATCGGCGCTGAGCCAGATGGAAACCGCCTTCGCCTGCATGGCGGCGCGCGTGTCGGCGTTCATGAAGGCGCCGCCGCCGGTCGCCAGCACCTGCGGGCCGCTCTCGAGCAGCCGAGCGATCACGCGCGCCTCGCCATTGCGGAAGTCCGCCTCGCCATGACGGGCGAAAATGTCGGCGATGCTCATTCCGGCAGCCTTCTCGATCTCCGTGTCGGCATCGACGAAGGGGATGGACAGCCGCGCCGCGAGCCGCCGGCCGACCGAGGATTTTCCGACCCCCATCATGCCGACGAGCACGATCGAGCGGCGTCCCAGCCCGGCGAGGACAACGGCCGCCGCCGCCGAGGCGCTGGCGTCATTTTGTAAAGCAATATCAGTCATGGTCCCTTCGTGCCGGCAAACGTGCCTCGGGCGTCTCCAGTGCGCCGGACCGCCCGGACGGCTTGCCAGGCCGGGCCGAACATGATCGTACTCGGCCCGTTCGCCGTCACCAATAGGACGAGCGCGAGCGCCGCACGATGCCGAGCCTGTTTCGGTTCCTTGCCGTCGTCGCAATTCTCGGTGTGGTCGTCTATGTCGGCCTCTATGCGCTCGCGCATTTCGTGCAGCCAAAACCGCGCGAGATCACCGTCTCGATTTCACCCGACAAATTCTTCAAGAACCGCTGAGGCGCCGGCGATGACTCGTTCGGCACCTCGTGCAGCGTCGCGTGCGGCCGACGGCGGGGCGCAGCCGTCGGACGGCAGGCTGATTGCGCTTTTTCTCGACATGCTGGCGGCGGAACGCGGGGCCGCGCCCAACACGCTGGCGGCGTATCGCCGCGACCTTGCGGACTTTGCCTCCTACCTCGCGGGCGCCGGCGCTACCGTCAAGTCGGCGACGACCGAGGATGTGCGCCGCTATCTCGGCGCGCTCGCGCGACGCGGATTGCGGCCGGCGTCGGTGGCCCGCCGCCTCTCGGCGATCCGCCAGCTCTACCGCTTCCTCTACGCCGAGCGGCAGCGCAAGGACGACCCCGCCGCCGTGCTCGAAGGCCCGAAGCGTACCCGCCCGCTGCCGAAGACTCTCAGCCTCGCCGAGGTCGATCGGCTGCTGGGTTTCGCCGCACGGTGCGACCTGGCGGCGGCGCTGAGCGAGCGGGTGCGCGCCGCCCGGCTCGCCTGCCTGGTCGAACTCCTTTATGCCACCGGTCTGCGTGTCTCCGAACTCGTCGCCCTGCCGATTGCGGCGGCGCGCCGGGACGCCCGCGTCGTCGTCGTGCGCGGCAAGGGGAACAAGGAACGCCTGGTGCCGCTCAACGATGCGGCCAAGCGCTCGATGGTGGAATACCTCGCACTGCGCGCCGAGGCCGAGGGCGGCGGCGGCGCCGTCGTGGCGGCACGATCGAAATGGCTGTTCCCCTCATTCGGCGGCAGCGGCCATCTCACTCGCCAGCACTTTGCCCGCGAGCTCAAGGCGCTGGCGGCGGCCGCCGGACTGCGAGCGGCGCAGGTGAGCCCGCACGTGCTGCGCCACGCCTTCGCCAGCCACCTCCTCCACAACGGCGCCGACCTGCGCGTGGTGCAGACGCTGCTTGGGCACGCCGACATTTCCACGACCCAGATCTACACTCACGTCCTCGACGAGCGCCTGAAAAGCCTAGTGCGCGATCTGCACCCATTGGCGGGTGAAAATTGAGGACGCCACATATATTTCGACGCTCGGAAGTCGGCCAAGAAGGGCCTGTTGGCAGTTCGGCGTTCCTTGACTTGAATGCGCCGCGCGGGTGAGTTTGCCGCCCCCACGCAACGCGGTTGATCTGCGACGCAATTATTTGGCCAATGCGCTCTTATCTCGACTTTGAGAAACCGGTGGCCGAGCTCGAGGCCAAAATCGAGGAGCTGCGCGCGCTCGAGGCCGAGGGCGACTTTGTTGCCATCGACGAGGAGATCACCCGCATCGAAGGCAAGGCGGCGCAGGCGCTCAAGGAACTCTACGCCGAGCTGACACCCTGGCAGAAGACCCAGGTCGCCCGCCATCCGCAGCGGCCGCATTGCCTCGACTACATCACCAGGCTCATCGCCGATTTCGTCCCGCTGGCCGGCGATCGCAAATACGGCGAGGACGCGGCGATCGTCGGCGGCTTCGGGCGCTTCCGCGGCGAGAGCGTCTGCATCATCGGCCACGAGAAGGGTTCGGACACCGACAGCCGCCTCAGGCACAATTTCGGCATGGCGCGGCCGGAAGGCTACCGCAAGGCGGCCCGCCTCATGGACATGGCCGACCACTTCGAAATTCCGGTCATCGCCCTGATCGACACCGCCGGCGCCTATCCCGGCATCGGAGCGGAAGAGCGCGGCCAAGCCGAGGCCATTGCGCGCTCGACGGAGGCTTGCCTGCGCGTCGGCGTGCCCAACGTCGCCGCCATCATCGGCGAGGGCGGCTCGGGCGGCGCCATCGCCGTGGCGACCGCCAACCGCGTGATGATGCTCGAGCACGCGATCTACAGCGTGATATCGCCTGAGGGCGCAGCCTCGATTCTCTGGCGCGACACCGCAAAGGCGCAGGAGGCGGCCTCGAGCATGAAGATCACCGCCCAGGATCTGCTGCGATTTGGCGTGATCGATACCATCATCCCGGAGCCGACCGGCGGCGCGCATCGTGACCCGGCGGCAGCCGTCACCGCGACTGCCGAGGCGATCGCCGCCGCTCTGGCCGACCTGCAGGGTCTCGACCGGGCGACGATCGTTCGGCTCCGGCGGGAGAAATTCATGGCGATCGGGCGCGCCCTCGGCTGACCTTCAGGCTGGAGCACCCTCACGGGCCCTTGAGCCGCCGGGCTTCCGCGGCGCCAATCCTAGGCGCCAGGACGCTGTCCGCTGCCGGTCAAAGTCGATAGTCGTTGTCCCTGCCGGTCAAATTCTCGGAAAATTTAACCATTCGTTCAGTACCGGCGTGGTCAACCGGTCTGCAGGGGCCTGGGCTGCCTTGCGAAAGCCACTTCTTAAGGATAACGATAGGCCAGAGTGATGGCACGGGGATGGTCCATCAGTCGGGGAGTATCGCATTGATCCGCGCCAGCCCAGTTCGCGCGCGACTTTGCCGTGCCCTTTTAGCATCGGCGTTACTCGCCGGTTCGCTGGGGCTCGCCGGCTGCAACACCGACATCTATCAGCTTCCGACCCGCGCGATGAAGGAATTGTCGCCGGAGATGCTGGCCCTGCTCGGGCAAAAGGGCATGCCCAGAGAGTCGCCGATCCTCGTCCGCATCTTCAAGGAGGAATCGGAGCTCGAGGTTTGGAAGCAGGACACTACCGGCCGCTTCGAAATGCTCAAGGTGTACCCGATCTGCCGCTGGTCGGGTGAGCTCGGGCCGAAGGTAAGGGAAGGCGACCGCCAGGCGCCCGAGGGCTTCTATACGATCACGCCGGCGCTGATGAATCCCAACTCCAGCTATTACCTCGCAATCAATACGGGCTTCCCGAACGCGTACGACAGGGCGAACGGACGCAGCGGCGCATTCCTGATGATCCATGGCGACTGCTCCTCGCGCGGCTGTTACGCAATGACCGACGAGCAGATCGGCGAGATCTATTCGCTCGCGCGCGAGTCCTTCCTCGGCGGGCAGCAGTCGTTCCAGATCCAGGCTTATCCGTTCCGCATGACCGCGGCTAACCTCGCACGGCACCGCACTAACCCGAACATGCCGTTCTGGAGAATGATCAAGGAGGGCAACGATCATTTCGAAGTGACGCATATGGAGCCCAAGGTCGACGTGTGCGACCGCCGCTACGTGTTTGACGCCCAGCCCCCGGCCAATTCTGCCAAACCGCTTGCCTTCAATCCCACCGGTCATTGCCCGGCGTTCGAAGTTTCCCCGCAGCTCGCCGCGCTGGCCCGGGACAAGGAGCAGCACGACGAGGCGCAGTTCACGCAATTGGCCACGTTCAACGCTCCGGTGGCGCCGATCAAAACGGGTACGGACGGCGGCTCAAACAGGGTCTTCATTGCCCAGATCGAGAATTCCAGCCGGACGGTCGACAGCGAAGGGCACGTGCACGTGGTTCTGCCGCCGGCAGGCTCCGTGCCGGAGACGACCGGCGCGGTGGCGGACAACAGTGCCCCGCAGCCTTCGCTCGCCAGCCGGCTATTCGGCGGGATATTCGGTTCCAAGAACTCGGGCGATTCCACCCGCGTCGCTTCGGCTGACGCGAGCGCAGGGACACAGGAGCGTAGCGGCGGCTTCTTCCGCAATTTGTTCTCATCCCGCAGCAGCGGCAGTAGCTCGCAGCAGGCAAACCCGGCGGGGGCAGCCCGTGCGCCGGAGTCGCCGGCGGGCGCGGCGGCGGCATCACAGAAATCGAAACCCGCCACCCATAGCGACACCCATACCGAGGTTGCTGCCGCGCCGGCCGGCGTGCGCGCCAAACCGAGGATCGAAGCCGAGGCGTCGGCGCCGCAAAGGGCCGAGCCGCAGCCGCAAAAGATGGAGCCGCAGGAAACCGTGGCGTCAAAGCCTAAACCTGCTGCTCAGCAGGAGGCCAACGCGGCTGCACCGGGAAGCAGCGGCGCCATGCTCAGCGGCGCCCAACGCGCCGTGCCCGCCGGCAGCTTCGAGAGCCGCTGGACCGGGATGCAATAGCCGGAGCACTCACGGCAGAGGACGGGTGCCTTATCGGTCTTCCGACATCTGGCCTGTGTCGTCCGCTAAACGTACCGCCCGTGGCAATGCTTGAATTTCTTGCCTGAGCCGCAAGGGCAGGGCTCGTTGCGGCCGACCTTCCCCCAGCTCGTCGGGTCCTTCGGATTTCGCGCCGGCGCCTCGGCGTTGCGCGCAGCGGCAGGCGCAGCGCCGCCCGCGGCAGGGCCAATGCCGTGGCGCGCCAGCGTTTCCGCGCCGGCCATCGCCAAGGCCATCTCGTCTTCGCCGGTCGTCGGATCCATCTTGTGCGCTTCCATGACCGGCAGCGGCGCCGGCTGCTGATCCGGCGGCGGCGCAGCCACGATCTCGATGCGCATGAGCTGCGCGGTCACCGCCTCGCGCAGGCTCTGACTCATCGCTTCGAACAGGCTGAAGGCCTCGGCCTTGTACTCGTTGAGCGGGTCGCGCTGCCCGTAGCCGCGCAGCCCGATCACCTGGCGCAGATGGTCGAGCATCACCAGGTGCTCGCGCCACAGATGGTCGAGCGTCTGCAGCAGGATCGACTTCTCGATGTAGCGGACGACGTCGGGGCCCCATTGCGCGACCTTTGCCGCCATGTGCTCGTCGGCGCGGCGCTCGACGCGCGTGAAAATCTCCTCGTCGGCGATGCCCTCTTCTCTGCCCCATTCGTCGACCGGCAGGTCGAGGCTCAGCACGCGCTTGAGCTCCTCCTTGAGACCCGCCGTATCCCACTGCTCCGGATAGGCGTTCTCCGGAACGTGCTTGGCGACCAGATCGTCGATCACGTTGTGGCGCATGTCGGCGACGATCTCTGCGGTCGCCTCGTCGCTCATCCATTCGACGCGCTGGTCGAAGACGACCTTGCGCTGGTCGTTCATCACGTTGTCGAACTTGAGGATGTTCTTGCGGATATCGAAGTTGCGCGCCTCGACCTTCTGCTGCGCCTTCTCCAGCGCCTTGTTGATCCAGGGATGGATGATCGCCTCGTTCTCCTTGAGGCCAAGCTTCTGCAGCATGCCGTCGAGCTTGTCGGTGCCGAAGATGCGCATCAGGTCATCTTCGAGGGAGAGGAAGAATTTGGAGTGGCCGGGGTCGCCCTGGCGTCCGGAACGGCCGCGCAACTGGTTGTCGATGCGGCGGCTCTCGTGCCGCTCGGTGCCGAGCACGTAGAGGCCGCCGGCGCCGATCGCCTTTTCCTTCAAGCGCGCCACCTGGGCTCGGATCTCGTTGGCGCCCGGACTTCTCTCGCGCTCTTTGAAGTCCTCGATGTCGGCCAGCTCCTGCCGGATGCGCATGTCGGCGTTGCCGCCGAGCTGAATGTCGGTGCCGCGGCCCGCCATGTTGGTGGCGATGGTGATGGCGCCGGGCACGCCGGCCTGGGCGACGATATAGGCCTCCTGCTCGTGATAGCGGGCGTTGAGGATGGCGAACACCTTGGCCTTGGAGGCGCCCTCGTCGCCGGAATAGAGCGCAGCGAAGGCGTTGGGATCGGAGAAGTCGTGCTGCTCCCAGCCCTGCTTGCGCAGCATCTCCGCAAGCTGCTCCGACTTCTCGATCGACGTGGTGCCGACCAATACCGGCTGGCCGCGCGTCTTGCAGTCTTCGATGAGCGCCAGGATCGCCCGGAATTTTTCCGCCGCGGTGCGGTAGACCTCGTCATCGTCGTCGAGGCGGATCATCGGCATGTTGGTCGGAATTTCCAGGACTTCAAGGTTGTAGATGTCCATGAACTCGTCGGCCTCGGTCACGGCCGTGCCGGTCATGCCGGCGAGCTTCTCGTACATGCGGAAATAGTTCTGGAACGTGATCGAAGCGAGCGTCTGGTTCTCGGGCTGGATCGGCTGATGCTCCTTGGCCTCGAGCGCCTGGTGCAGCCCTTCGGAATAGCGCCGGCCCGGCATCATGCGGCCGGTGAACTCGTCGATGATGACGACCTCGCCGTTCCTGACGATGTAGTCCTTGTCGCGGGCAAACAGCTTATGCGCCCGCATCGCCTGGTTGACGTGATGGACGACGGACACGTTCTCGACGTCGTAGAGCGAGTCGGACTTGAGCAGGCCGTTGTCGCGCAGCCATTGCTCCAGCCGCTCCATGCCGGCTTCGGTGAGCGTGACGGTGCGCTGCTTCTCGTCGACCTCGTAGTCGGTCTTTTCGAGCCTCGGGATGTAGGCATCAATGGTGTTGTAGAACTCGGAGCGGTCGTCGAGCGGACCGGAGATGATCAGCGGCGTGCGCGCCTCGTCGATCAGGATCGAGTCGACCTCATCGACAATGGCGTAGACATGGCCGCGTTGCACCATGTCCTCGAGCCGGTACTTCATGTTGTCGCGCAGGTAGTCGAAGCCGAGCTCGTTGTTGGTGCCGTAGGTGACGTCGCAGTCGTATTGCTTCTTGCGCTCCTCGTCGTCGAGCCCGTGGACGATGACGCCGACCGTGAGCCCGAGGAACTTGTAGATCTGCCCCATCCATTCGGCGTCGCGCTTGGCCAGATAGTCGTTGACGGTGACGACGTGGACGCCGCGTCCGCCGAGCGCATTGAGATAGACCGGAAGGGTGGCGACCAGCGTCTTGCCTTCGCCGGTCTTCATCTCGGAGATCTTGCCTTCGTGGAGCACCATGCCGCCGATCAGCTGGACATCGAAATGGCGCTGGCCGAGCGTGCGCTTGCCGGCTTCGCGCACGGTGGCGAATGCCGGCACGAGGATGTTGTCAAGCGTCTGGCCCTCGGCGATCTGCTTCTTGAACATGTCGGTGCGCGCGCGCAGCGCCTCGTCGGAGAGCTGCTCCAGTTCCTTCTCCAGCGCGTTGATTTCCTCCACGCGCGGCCGATAGGAGCGGATGCGCCGGTCGTTGGCGGAACCGAACAGCTTGCGGGCCACACCGCCGATCATTGCGTCATCCTTCCAAATGGGGCGCTGCGCCACAGGCTTCCGTGCCCGCGCGGTTTCCCGCGGTCAGCGCAAGTCCGACCGCCGGAAAATGCGGCACTATTGGGGCTTCTGCAGGACGACATGGGACGCCTGGATATCGGCCGAGACATAGGAGGGGGTCGTTTTCTTGTCAATGCAAGGCGGCTCTTCACGCGCTCGTTAAGACGGTGCCGCGAATCCGCCATTGCCAAGCGCAGATGATTCGGCGAGTGTCCGCGGCAGAATTCGCCTTCGCAAGGCGCCACCTCTGTCTTCCAAGGAACGCATTCATGGCTGGTACCCGCTTGTTCGTCTGCTGCGCGCTCGGCGCGCTGGTGATTGCCGCATTGCTGATGCCGCCGATCGCCGCGCCGCGAGCGGAAGATTCCGATCAGGTCGTCGCCCGCGCCAACGGCGTCGATATCCGCCAGAGCGACCTCGCTTATGCCGAGGAGGAAATCGGCACCAACATGCCGAACATGCCGCCGCAGCAGAAGCGCGATTATCTCATCACCTATCTCGCCGATGTGGTCGTGCTATCGCAGTCGGCCGAGCAGCAAAAGCTCGGCGAGCGTCCGGAGGTCAAGCGCCGGCTGGCGTTCGACCGCAACCGGCTGCTCATGGAAGCGCTGCTGCAGGACGCGGGCAAGGCCTCGCTGTCGGATGAGGCGGAGCACAAGGTCTACGAAGAAGCGATCAAGCAGATGGCCAGCGAGGAGGAGGTGCATGCGCGCCACATCCTCCTTCCGACCGAGGACGAAGCCAAGGCCGTGCTCGCGGAACTGAAGAAGGGCGCGGATTTCGCCGCGCTGGCCAAGGAGAAGTCGAAGGATCCGGGCGGGTCGGAGGGCGGCGATCTCGGCTATTTCACCAAGGACCAGATGGTGCCGGAGTTCTCCGCGGTCGCCTTCAAGCTCGGCAAGGGAGAGCTTTCCGAACCGGTGAAGACCCAGTTCGGCTGGCACATCATCAAAGTCGAGGACAAGCGCACCAAGCCGACGCCGTCGTTCGATCAGGTCAAGGCCCAGATCGACAATTATATCGTTCACCGGGCGCAGGCCGCACTCGTCGAGAAGTTGCGCAGCGGCGCCAATATCGAGCGTCTCGACCAGCCGGCGGCGCCGAGCTCGTCGCTCAATCCCGCAGCCCCGGCGAAGAAATAAACGCGGAATTGGTCCCGGACTGCCGCCGGCGGGCTTGACCGGGCAATCCATCGCACCTAACCGAACGCTCCATCGCCGCCATGGAATCGCGGGTTGAACCCGCGGACGGCGGCGTAGGGGCTTCGCATATGGCCGTCGCCGTTTCGCCGCTGGCGCCCGCGTCCTTTCCCGAAATGCCGCAGGTCGCCGGCGTGCGGTTTGCGACTGCGGCGGCGGGCATCCGCTACGCCGACCGCACCGACGTGCTGCTGGCGCTGCTCGATCCCGGCACGGCGGTCGCCGGCGTATTCACGCGCTCGAAATGTCCCTCGGCGCCGGTCGATTGGTGCCGCGACCGCCTCAGGAATGGCAGCACCGCCCGCGCCCTCCTCGTCAATTCGGGCAACGCCAATGCCTTTACCGGGAAATCGGGCCGCGCCGCGACCAAGCTGACGGCCGAGGTGACCGCCAAGGCCGCGGGTTACAAGCCGGCGGACGTTTTTCTTGCTTCGACGGGGGTGATCGGCGAGCCGCTCGAAGCGGCGAAGTTCGCCACGGTCATGGAGCGCCTCGTCGCCGACGCGGCGCCCGGCGGCTGGCATGAGGCGGCCAAGGCGATCACGACCACGGATACCTTTCCAAAGGGTGCGGCCGCCATGGTGCGGCTGGGGTCGAGCGTCGTGACCATCTGCGGCATTGCCAAAGGCGCCGGCATGATCGCGCCCGACATGGCGACGATGCTGTCCTTCGTGTTTACCGACGCGCCGGTCGCTCCCGCGGTGTTGCAGAGCCTGCTCAAGCGCGGCGTCGAGGACACCTTCAACGCGGTGACGATCGACGGCGATACGTCGACGTCCGACACGTTGCTCGCCTTCGCGACTGGCGCGGCTGGGATGCGCGGCGTTGCCCCCATCGCCCGTATTTCCGATCCGCGGCTCGCCCCCTTCCGCAAGGGCTTTGACGCCGTGCTTGCCGATCTCGCGGAACAGGTGGCGCGCGATGGCGAGGGTGCGCGCAAGCTTGTGGAGATCATCGTCGAAGGCGCGGTATCCAAACGCTCGGCGCGCTGCATCGCCATGTCGATCGCCAATTCGCCGCTGGTCAAGACCGCAATCGCCGGCGAGGACGCCAACTGGGGCCGGGTGGTCATGGCCGTCGGCAAGGCGGGCGAGCCTGCCAACCGTGACCGGCTGGCGATCTGGTTCGGCGGCATCCGCGTCGCGCACAAGGGGGAGCGCGATCCGGCCTACGATGAGGCCGCGGTCGCGGCCGCGATGAAAAAGCCTGAAATCACCGTGAAGGTTGCGCTCGGCCTCGGCAAGGGCCGCGACCGCGTGCTCACCTGCGACCTCACCAAGGAATATGTGGCAATCAACGGCGACTATCGCAGTTGAGCGGTAGCCGGCCACCAACATCAACGTTTCATTAGCCGTTGTGGCGAATCCGACGAAGTGATCGATGACATTGAGTGTGCCTTTACGATCCATTCTTTAGATTGAACCCGGGCTGTGAGCGTCAAACTTATCCTCGTTGCCGCCTGTGCCCTCATCGACGCCGATGGCCGCGTGCTGATCGCAGAGCGCCCGCCGGGCAAGCCGATGGCCGGCCTCTGGGAATTTCCCGGCGGCAAAGTGGAATCCGGCGAGCAGCCGGAAGAGACCCTGATCCGGGAACTGAAGGAGGAGCTGGGAATCGACGTGAAGCAGGAGTGCCTCGCGCCGTTGACATTCGCGAGCCACCGCTATCCCGACTTCCATCTGCTCATGCCGCTCTACGTCTGCCGACGGTGGGAAGGGATCGTTGCAGCGCGGGAGGCACAGAGGCTCAAATGGGTGCGGCCCAACAATTTGCGCGACTACCCGATGCCGCCTGCCGACGAACCGCTGATTCCACACCTCACGACGCTCTTATGAGAACGCCAGGAGGCGGGAGGCCATGTTCAAGTCTGCGACAAGCGCGATCTCCACGTCGCTCCGTCGTTTCGCGGGTGACAGCAGCGGCGCCACCGCGATCGAGTACGCCTTGATCGCCTCTGGCATCTCCATCGTCATCGTCGGAACGGTCGCGACCCTGGGTACGAGCGTCAAGGGCTTCTACTCCGACGTCGCGACCGCGCTGAAATAGTCCCACCTTTGCCGTACCGCCTCGCGGGTCGGCATCGCGCGCCCCGCAAGAACGCACTCAGCGCTCTGCTTTCACGCCGGTCGATACTTCCTGCGTGCCGAGCGCATCCGCGAGGCGCGCGGCCGCGGAGCCCGGCTTGAGCGGCTGCCGCTGGCTCGGATGCGGCGACCAGCCGGACAGCCACACGATCTCGAAGGTGGCGCGCAGCCGCCCGTCAGGATCGGCGAAGCGTTCGGCATAGATTTCCGCCATGCGCATCAGCGTCGCGCGGCGGAGCGGCCGCCGCCGGCGGTCGACGAGAATGTTGGTTGCGCCCATGCGCCGCAGGTCGTGCATCAGTGCGAACGCTGAGTCGTAGCGCACGGTGAGCCGGTCGGTGTCGGTCACCGGCAGGGCAAATCCGGCGCGCTGCAACAAGGCGCCGAGATCGCGCAGATCGGCGAAGGGCGCCACGCGGGGCGAGACCCCGCCCGTCGTTTCGCTCTCCGCCGCGGCGAAGGATTCGCGCAACTCCGCCAGTGTCTCGCCGCCCAGGAGGGCGGCGAGGAGCAGTCCGTCGGGCTTCAGCGCGCGGCGGATTTGCACGAGCGTACCCGGCAGGTCGTTGACGAACTGCAGCGCCAGCGTGGAAACGACGAGGTCGAGCGTGGCGTCGCCGAAGGGCAGGGCTTCCTCGTCGGCGATGACGAATGGGGTGACGCGGCCCGCGCCGCCCGCGGGAAATGCCGCCGCCGCCACGATCGTTCCGACCGACCCGACGCGAGCGAGCGCCGCCCGTACCACTTCGCCGGGCGTGCCGAGGTCGAGCGCGAGATCGAACCGCCGCTTCACCGTGGCCAGCCGGTCGGTGATGTCGTCGGCGACGCGATCGAGCAGGAATGTCGCCGGCCCCAAGGACGCCGCGCGCCGGTGCCGCGCGCGCAACAGCCCGCGATCGAAGATCAGCGGGCTCGGCGGTGTGGGCGGTGCGGCCATGACTTCCAGACTGGCAAGTGCCGCGGCGAGCGGCGGATCAACGCGAAGCCGATGACAATTCCCGCGCGCAGAGGTAGCGTGGCGTTATGGGGGATGCGGCGGGGGAAATTCCGGCGCCTGTTTCCACGGCCCGGCTGGCAAGCGCCGCGGACAAGGTCCGCGCGCTGCTGCGCGCAGCCCTCGATATCGCTTTGCCGCGCCTGTGCGCGGTCTGCCGCGAGCCGGTGGAAGGCGAGGGGCTCTGTGCGTCCTGCTGGTCGAAGCTTTCCTTCATCACCCGACCCTATTGCGAGCGGCTTGGCATTCCCTTCGTCTATGACCCCGGCCCCGGCATCCTGTCCATGGAAGCCATCGCTGATCCGCCGGCCTACAACCGCGCCCGCGCCGCGGTGCGCTTCGACGAGATATCGCGCGTCCTGGTGCATGCCCTCAAATATGGGGACCGGCTCGACCTCGCGCCGATGATGGGCCGCTGGATCAGCCGCGCCGGGCGTGAAGTCCTCGCCGAAGCCGACGCGCTCGTTCCGGTTCCGCTGCACTGGCGGCGGCTGTGGACGCGGCGCTTCAACCAGTCCGCCATGCTGGCGGCTGCCGTGTCCGCGGCAAGCGGCGTTCCGATGGTGACGGATGCGCTCAAGCGCGTGAAGGCGACCGTGCAGCAGGTCGGGCTGTCACGATCCGAGCGCGCCGCCAACGTCCAGGGCGCCTTCCGCGTGCCGGAACAGGGCAAGGCGGCGGTCGTCGGCCGCCGGCTCATCGTCCTCGACGACGTGCTCACGTCCGGCGTTACTGTCGAGGGCTGCGCCCGGGCGCTGTTGCGCGCGGGGGCCAGCAACGTCGATGTGCTGGTCTTCGCCAGGGTTGCCGACCCGGTGCGGATATCCATATAACCGCTTGATACAGCTAATGGATCGTTATGATTTCGGTCGAAATCTATACCCAGCGATATTGTTCCTACTGCCACTGGGCGAAGGAACTGCTGACGCGCAAAGGCGTAAGCTTCCATGAGATCGACGTCACGGCAGACCGGCAGATGCGGCAGCACATGATCGAGCGCGCCAACGGACAGGGCACGGTTCCCCAAATCTTCATCGGCTCAACCCATGTCGGGGGCTGCGACGAACTCTATGCGCTCGAGGAGGCGGGCCAGCTCGATCCGCTGCTGGGGGCGGGCGAGGGCCAGCCGGAATGAGCGCGGCAACTCCTGCGGCCTTCAAGGTCGGTCTCGTGCAGATGCGCTCGGGGGTCGATCCGCATGCCAATCTCGCCGCGGCCCTGGCGGCGATCGAAGAGGCCAAGCGGGCCGGCGCCGACTACGTCCTTACACCGGAAGTGACCAACATCATGGAGAGCAACCGCGAGCGGCTCTTTGCCGCGATCGCGGATGAGGAGCACGACCCGGTGCTCGCCGCCCTGCGCGACGCGGCGCGCAGGCTTGGCATCTACGTCCACATCGGATCGCTGTCGGTCAGGGCGTCGCCCGACAAGGCGGCCAACCGCTCATTCCTGATCGACCGCGCCGGCGACGTCGTGGCCCGCTACGACAAGATCCACATGTTCGACGTCGATCTCGCCGATGGCGACAGCCGCCGCGAATCGCGCACCTACCGGCCGGGGGAGCTCGCCATCGTCGCCGACTTGCCCTGGGGCCGGCTCGGCGTGACCATCTGCTATGATCTGCGCTTTCCGGCGCTCTATCGCGCGCTTGCCGAGGCG
Organism: uncultured Alphaproteobacteria bacterium; assembly: GCA_963833665.1. Classification (GTDB taxonomy): domain Bacteria; phylum Pseudomonadota; class Alphaproteobacteria; order Rhizobiales; family Xanthobacteraceae; genus BOG-931. The sequence continues at coordinate 115,770 of CAWHZA010000034.1, forward strand.
GGCGCGTCGTTCTTCTCGATTCCCTCCGCCTTCACCCGGCCGACCGGCCAGGCGCATTGGCATGTGCTGATGCGCGCCCGCGCCATCGAGAACGGCTGCTTCGTGTTCGCCGCCGCGCAGGGCGGCAAGCACGAGAGCGGGCGCGAGACGTTCGGCCATTCGCTCATTGTCGACCCCTGGGGTCGCATCCTCGCCGAGGGCGGAACCGAGCCCGGGATTATTCTTGCCGAGGTCGATCCGGCGCAGGTCGCCGCTGCGCGCTCCCAGATTCCTTCGCTCCACAACGGCCGGCGCTTCGAGGTGATCGAGCCGATGGCCGAGCCGACCCATCTGCGCGCTGTGCGGGGGCCGGCATGATCCGCTACGCGCTCAATTGCGAGCACGGCCACGCCTTCGAGAGCTGGTTCCAGAACTCAGCCGCCTACGACAAGCAGGCCAAGCGCGCGCTGGTGACTTGCCCGGTCTGCGGCTCCGCCAAGGTCGAGAAGGCGATCATGGCGCCGCGGCTTGCCCGCACCGAACCCGGGGAGCCGGTCGAGGCGCGCCCGGTGCCGCCGCTCCCGATGCCGGCGAACTTGCCGGCGCCGACGCTACCGCTGCCGCCGTCCGCACCCGGCAAGACGCCGGTCGCGATCATGTCCCCGCAGGAACGCGAGCTGCGCAAGAAGCTCAAGGAGTTGCGCGAGCACATCACCAGGAACGCAGATTATGTGGGCCCCGGTTTCCCGGAGCAGGCGCGCAAGATCCACTACGGCGAGATCGAGCACCGCTCGATCTATGGTGAAGCCTCGCCGGACGAGGCCAAGGCGCTGCACGAGGAAGGCATCGAATTCCACCCGCTGCCGATCCTGCCCGACGAATTCAATTGATCGATTAGCGATTGATCCGCGGTGATAGGTCGTAGGCCGAGTCACTGAGCGGCCCTTCGCGCAGACGGGCGAGGTCGAAGCGGTCCATCTCGCGCACTAGCTCGACGAAAGCCTGCGCTCCGTGGGCGAGTGCTGCGTCGCCCTTCGCGGCGCTGGCCTGCGTCGCGTCGCCGACCGCGCCGGTAGCGTTGAGATCTTGCGTCATCCAGGCAAAGCCCGCCGGACGATAGGCGCCGAGCCATTTGAACTCGCGCGCCATCGCGATGGTAGCGGGCGTCGCCTGCGCCGCCTTCTCCGTGCGTACCGTGTCCGGCATCGCGGCGAGCATGAGCGAGGTCTCGATGTCGCCGCCGTGAATGCCGTGTCTTCGTTCTTCGCCCGAGAACGTGCCCTCCGGATAGCCGAAGCGGTGCCAGCCGACGGTGACGGCGAGCATGCCGAGCCGGGTGCGCAGATCGCGCGCCGCCAATTCCATGGCCGCGACGTTGCCGCCATGGCTGGTGACGAGGAGGAGCTTGCGCAGCCCGGCCCGCGCAAGGCTCTCGCCGATCTCGGTCCAGGCCTTGATCGCAGTCGCGGCCGACAGCGTCAGTGTGCCGGGATAGCCCAGGTGCTCGGCTGAGACGCCGACACGCTGTACCGGCAAAAACGTGACCGGAAGCGTCTCGGGAAGGATTTTGCGCACGCGCGCCAGATAGGCCTCGGCAATGTACGCATCGACGCCGAGCGGCAGGTGCGGTCCGTGCTGCTCCACCGCGGCGAGCGGCAGCACCGCGATCCAGCGCCGGACCGCTTCGCCCGCCGCGGCGATGTCGGCCCAGGTCATCTCCATCCAGTCGCGTTTGGGCAGCGTCATGAGGCTCTCTTAGGTCTCTCGCCAAGCGTGCCGGGCTCTCCTATTGTCGCGGTCCCAATGCGAAGGAGCAACCGATGTCGCGCGCAAGCATGTCGTGGATAGTGCTCGCCGGATGGACCGCCCTTGTGGCCGCCCCGATGACCCCAGCGTCCGCTCAGGCGTTGGACAAGGTCTCGTTCGGCACCAACTGGGTGGCGGAGGCCGAGCACGGCGGCTTCTACCAGGCGCTCGCCGACGGCACCTACAAGAAGTATGGCCTCGACGTGACCATCGTGCCGGGCGGCCCCAACGCCAACAACCGCATCCTGCTCCCGGTCGGCAAGATCGACTTCTACATGAGCGCCAACACGCTGCAGGCCTTCGACGCGGTCGAGCAGAACGTGCCGACGATCGAGGTCGCCTCCATGTTCCAGAAGGACCCGCAGGTCCTCATCGCCCACGCCGACCAGAACATCAAAAAGTTGATCGACCTGAAACGGCTGACGCTGTTCATCTCCAAGGAAGGGGTGGCAACCTACTTCCAGTGGCTCAAGGCCGACTTCGGCTTCAAGGAAGAGCAGGTCAAGCCCTACACCTTCAACCCGCAACCCTTCCTCGCCGACAAGAAGAGCGCGATGCAGGGCTACGTGACGTCGGAGCCGTTCGCCATCGAGAAGCGGGGAAACTTCAAGCCGAAAATCTTCCTGCTCGCCAATGAAGGGTTCAGCTCCTATTCGACGCTGATCGAGACCCGCCGCGAACTCGTGGAAAAGAAGCCCGACCTGGTGCAGCGCTTCGTCGATGCCTCGATCATCGGCTGGTACAACTACATCTACGGCGACAACAAGGCGGCCAACGCGATCATCAAGCGCGAGAACCCGGAGATGTCCGACGATCTCCTCGCCTATTCCGTCGCCAAGATGAAGGAGTACGGCATCGTCGATTCGGGCGATTCGCTCTCGCTCGGAGTCGGCGCCATGACCGACGCGCGCATGCAGGATTTCTTCGACAAGATGGTTCGCGCCGGCGTCGTCAAAGCGGGTCTCGATTACCGCAAATCCTACACGCTGAAATTCGTCGACAAGAAGGTCGGGCTCGATTTGCGGCCGAAGCAATAGCGCCGCCGATGCCGCCGACGGGTAATCCGCGTGCCGCGCCTCTCGTAGCGCTGCGCGGTGTCGGCAAGACATTTCCCACCGGCACGCGCGCGCTCGCAAGGCTCGAGCTCGAGGTTCGCGCCGGCGAGTTTCTGGCGCTGCTCGGTCCGTCGGGCTGCGGCAAGTCGACGGCGCTGCGCATCATCGCCGGATTGAGCGAGCCGACCGAGGGCGCGGTTGAATGGCCGGCGGCAGACGCTGCGCCTCCGGCCGGGAACGGGAGCCGGATCGGCTTCGTGTTCCAGGAGCCGACGCTGATGCCGTGGGCCAACGTCTTCAACAACGTGCTGCTGCCGCTCAATCTCCATAACGCGCCCGCGCGACAGGCGGCGGAGCGCGTCGAGGCGGTGCTCGGCCGCGTCGGGCTGCTGCCGTTCGGCCGCGCCTATCCGCGCGAATTGTCCGGCGGCATGCGCATGCGCGTCTCGATCGCGCGCGCCCTTGTCACCGAGCCGGAGCTCCTCCTGATGGACGAGCCGTTCGCCGCGCTCGACGAGATCACCCGCTTCAAGCTCAACGACGATCTGCTGCAGATGTGGCAGGCGTTGCAGACCACGGTGGTGTTCGTCACCCATTCGGTGTTCGAGTCGGTCTATCTCGCGAGCCGCGTCGTGGTGATGGCGGCGCGGCCGGGCCGCGTCTTCAGCGAGCTCGCGATCGACGCGCCCTATCCGCGCGACCGGAATTTCCGCACCTCGTCCGAGTACGCCGCTTTCTGCCGCGAAGCGTCGGCGGCGCTCGCACAAGCCATGGCGGCGGGAGCTTAGCCGTGAAGAACGCGACGCGCTTTTCCGCTGCCACCGGCGCCGGCGAGCAAAAGGCCGTGCCTCCGGCGCTGCCGCGGGCTCGCGCGGGAGACCGCGACGGCGTGCTGCGCATCGCGCTGCCGATCATCGTGCTGGCGCTCGGGCTTGCCATATGGGAGCTGGTGGTGCGGATAAAAAATATTCCGCCCTACGTGCTGCCGTCGCCCAGTCTCGTGCTGCAAACCTTGGCCGCCGACTGGGCGCTGCTGTCGCGGTCGCTCCTGGTCACGCTCATCACCACGTTCGAGGGCTTCCTGCTCGCGGCGGCCGGCGGGGTCGGGCTCGCAGTCCTGTTCAACCAGTCGCGGCTCGTCGAATATTCGCTCTACCCCTACGCCGTCATCCTCCAGGTGACGCCGATCGTTGCGGTGGCGCCGCTGTTGTTGATCTACCTCCCGCAGCGGGCGGCGGTGCTCGCCTGCGCCTGGATCGTGGCCTTCTTTCCCGTCCTCGCGAACACCACGCTCGGGCTGAACTCGGTCGACCGCAACCTCGCCGACCTGTTTGCGCTCTATCACGCCTCGCGGGCGCAAGTGCTGTGGCGCCTCAAGCTGCCGTCCGCGCTCCCTTACATCCTCGGCGGGCTGCGCATCGCCGGCGGGCTGTCGCTGATCGGCGCTGTGGTCGCCGAGATTGCCGCCGGCTCGGCCGGCGCCGGCTCGGGCCTCGCCTACCGCATCGCCGAATCAGGCTACCGGCTCAACATTCCGCGCATGTTCGCGGCCCTGCTGCTGCTCTCGTTCGCCGGCATCGTCATTTTCTATCTGCTCTCGCTGATCAACCACCTGGCGCTGCGCCGCTGGCACGAGAGCGCGCTGCAGGGCGAGCGATGACGCGGCGGGCGCAGCGCGGGCGGCGTCGGGCGCCTCGGCCGCAACGTGGTAAACGGCCGCTTGCGCCGCGACGGCTGGGCCGCGACCGCGAAGAGGCTTGACCCGCCTGGTGCATTCGGGGATCAAGGCCGCCGGCCGCAGCACCTTCGGACAGGCGCGGCAGGGATAGGACGAAGGCGTCCGAAGGAGTGCCGACAATGCCGCAGAATGCTTCGCGCCTGACCGGGCGCCATTTCCTGCAGATTCCCGGGCCGACGCCCATGCCCGACCGCATCATGCGGGCGATGGACATGCCGCTCGTCGACCAGCGCGGCCCGGAATTCGCGAAGCTCGGCAAACGGGTACTCGAAGGCATCAAGACCATTTTCAAGACCGCCCAGCCGGTCATCATCTACACCGCGACCGGCACCGGCGCGTGGGAGGCCGCGCTCACCAACACGCTCTCGCCCGGCGACCGCGTGCTGATGGTCGAAACGGGCCAGTTCGCCACGCTGTGGAAGATCATGGCGGAGCGACTGGGATTGAAGCCCGAATTCATCAGCACCGACTGGCGCGTCGGCGCCGATCCGAAGATCATCGAGGAGCATCTGCGCCAGGACAAGGCGCATGCGATCAAAGCGGTCTGCGTCCTGCACAACGAGACCGCGACCGGCTGCCTGTCGCCGATCGATCAAATTCGCAAGGCGATCGATGCAGCCGGCCATCCGGCGCTGTTGCTGGTCGATACGATCTCCTCGCTCGCCTCGACCGACTACCGGCACGACGAATGGGGCGTCGACGTCACCATCGGCGGAGCGCAGAAGGGCCTGATGCTGCCGCCCGGCATGTCGTTCAACGCGGTGAGCGAGAAGGCGGTGCGGGCGTCGAAGAACGCGAAGCTGCCGCGGTCGTTCTTTCAGTGGGACGACATGCTGACGATGTACAAGCAGGGCTTCTTTCCCTACACGCCGGCGACGCAGATGCTCTACGGCCTCGATACGGCGATCGAGATGCTGCACGAGGAAGGCCTCGACAACGTCTTCGCCCGCCATCACCGGCTTGCCGAGGCAACGCGCCGGGCGGTGCGCGCGTGGGGGCTCGAAATCCTCTGCCGCGAGGCGAAGTACTATTCGCCGACGATCACCGCGGTGCTGCTGCCCGACGGCCACGACGCCGATCAATTCCGCGATCTCGCGCTCAATACCTTCAACATCGCCTACGGCGCGAGCTTCGGTCCCTACGTTAAGAAATACTTCCGCATCGGCCATCTCGGCGACATCAACGACGCCACGCTCATCGGCGCGCTGGGGGCGACCGAAATGTCGCTCGCGCTGGCCGGAATCCCTCACAAGAAAGGCGGCGTGCAGGCGGCAATGGACTACATCGTGTCGACTCAATCGCGCCCGGCCCGCGCCGCCGCGGAGTGATACTGACCATCACTATTCGGCAGCACTGACGCACGCTGCCCTCTCCCGCAGGGGGAGAGGGCGATGCAACGGCGCCGTCACTCCAGTTTTCTTCGATCCCCGAAACGACGGCGTCTACGTCAGCGGCACGGCGCCGACGTAATCCTTGAACGCCTGCCGGGCGGAGACTTCCGCGTACCAGCGCGCCAGTTCGCTCAGCTGCGGCCGTTCGGGCACCAGCTGGCGATAGCGGTAGACCATGATGGCGACGGGAATGTCGCCGTACGAGAAACCATCACCTGCGACATAGCGGGTCTTCGCCAACTGGGCATCGAGGATGGTCATCGCCGCGGTCGTCTGCGTCTTCGACACCTCGATCGCCGCGTGGTCGCGCTTTTCCGGCAGCGTGCGGACCAAGCCGAGGAAGGCTGGCGTGATGGCCGGCGCAGCGACGGAAAGCTGCCAATCCATCCACTGGTTGGCCAGGGCCCGCGCGCGCAGGTCGGCCGGCTCGAGCGCGCCGGCGCGGTGCTTGGTGGCGAGATGGCGCACGATCGCGTTCGACTCCCACAGCAGGAAGCCGTCCTCCTCCTCGAGCGTCGGCACGAGCCCGTTGGGGTTCATCGCCAGATAGGCCGGCTCCCGATTCTGGCCGAACGGCCCGCCGATATCGATGCGCTCGTGCGGCAGTCCGATCTCGCCGATCGCCCACATCACCTTCTGAACGTTTGCCGAGGTTTTGCGGCCCCAGATCTTGATCACGATTTTTCCTCCCGCCTTCCTTGTCTGCGTCGTCGCCGGCCTCGTCGCGGCGTCCACGCCCTGTGCGCGCGTGCCGCAAGGCATGAAAGCCCGGCGCAAGGCGCGCACGGCCGGGCATGACGCCAGGGCGCCGCGCCGGCTGTCAATCCAGGTGGCGCGCTTCCTCGGGCAGCATGATCGGTATGCCGTCGCGGATCGGGTAGGCGAGCTTGGCGGCGCGCGAGATCAGCTCCTGCTTCTCGGCGTCGTATTCCAGCGGACACTTGGTCAGCGGGCAGACGAGGATTTCCAGGAGTTTCGGATCGACGCTTTCGGGGTGGTCGGATGACATGGCTGGCTCCAGAATATGCATCGGCTCTAGCAAACGGCAGATAGGTCCGTCATCCGACTTTCGTTCTCCGTCGTGCGCTATTGCAGCAACGTCTCGCCCGGCGTCTTGCTCTTGGCGAGTTCGATCTCGGTGACGGCGACCAGAATCTCGGCGCGGGTCTTCAGGTCGGCCGCCTCCAGCATGGCCTGCTTTTCCGGAGCGCCGTAAGGCGACATCATCGCCAGCGCATTGACCAGCGCCTCGTTGGGAGCATTCTCGATCCCTTCCCAGTCGGCCTTGAGGTTGTTGGCCTTGAGGAAGTCGGCGAGGGCGCGCAGCAGCGCCTTGCGGTCGACCTCTTCCTCGCCCTTGCGGGCCGTGAAGTCGTCGACGAAGGGCTGATAGGTGACGCGGCACTGCCGGTAGGGCGTGCCGACGGCGAGCTCTTCCTCGACGCGGAAACGGGCGATGCCGGTGAGCTGGATGAGATAGCGGCCGTCGCCGCTCTCGGCGAACTGGGTAATCCGCCCGACGCAGCCGACGCGGAACAGATGCGGCTTATTCCTGTCCGGTCCGGCATGGACGGGATCGGGCTGGATCATGCCGATCAGGCGCGACCCGGAGCGCAGCGCGTCGTCGACCATCGCCAGATAGCGCGGCTCGAAAATGTTGAGCGGCATCTGCCCGCGCGGCAGCAGCAGCGCTCCCGGCAGCGGGAATATCGCGATCACCCCGGGGAGGTCGTCAGGCCCCTTGTAGATCGCATTGATCGGCATGTCGCACTCCGCACGCGACCGAACGCGTTCCACCTCCGTTGCGGAAGGGACAGGCGGCTACGCGAACAGGATCGAGGACAGCCGCTTGCGGCCCTCGATCGTGGCTTCGTCGGTCGGACCCCACGCATCGAAGAACTGGACGAGCTGCTTGCGGGCGCCGTCGTCGTTCCATTTGCGGTCGCGCTTGACGATGTGGATCAGATGCTCCAGCGCCTCGCCGCGGCGGCTCTTGGCATTGAGCGCGAGCGCGAGATCGAAGCGCGCCTGATGATCGAGCGGATCGGCGGCGACCCTCTGTTCCAGCTCCGCAAGCGGGCCGACCGTCTTTGCCTGCTCGGCCAGGTCCAGCGCCGCGCGCGCGGCAACGACCGCCGCGTCGTTGGCCTTGGAGGCCGGCACCATGGCGAGAGTCTGCCGCGCCTGGTCGAGCGCACCGGTCTTGACGTAGGAGCGCGCGAGGCCCGCCAGCGCCTGGACGTTGCTGTTGTCCTCGGCGAGGAGCTGCGCATAGAGCGCCGCCGCCCCGGCGGCATCGCCCTCGGCCAGCGCCGCGTCCGCGGCCATGATCAAATCCTTGGCTTCGTCGCCGACGGCGCCCTTGGTGATGCGCTCCAGGAAGGCGACCACCTGGCTCTCCGGCAGCGCTCCCATGAAACCGTCGGCCGGCTGGCCGTTGACGAAGGCGATCACGGCGGGGATCGATTGGATGCCCATCTGGCCGGGGATCGCCGGATGGTCGTCGATGTTCATCTTGACGAGCTTCACCTTGCCCTTGGCGGCGCGCACCACCTTCTCGAGCACCGGGGTGAGCTGCCGGCACGGGCCGCACCAGGGCGCCCAGAAATCGACCAGCACCGGCTGGTGCTTCGATTCCTCGATCACGTCCCGCACGAAGGCCTGGGTCGTCGTGTCCTTGACGAAACTGTCTGCGGCTGCGGCCGCGGTCGGAGCCTGCTGCAACATCTCTTTGCTGCGCCTTACCTTTCGGCCGGGAGCCGGCCGCAATCTGCCCTGATCGCCTTCAATGGATAGGCTATCCGCCTGATTAGATGGGAAGAAGCCGGCGGAATGCAATCGCGGTTTCAGTCTGGCCCGCCGGCGAGCGGCACGATTCGCGGCTTGTGCCCGGTCGCTTCGAGAAACGCGATCAGCCCGTCGCGCGAGATCGTGGTCGTCCCGGTGTTCACCAGCGGGTGAAAATGGAGCAGGTCGTGCGCGGTCAGCGCCGCATCGAGAATAACCGTCACCCGGCGGTCCTGGTCGTTGATGACGGCGAACGGGGTGACCGAACCGGGCTCGACGCCGAGGAGTTCGCGCATGAGTTCCGCCGCGCCGAAGGAGAACCGCCCCGACGCGCCGAGGCGCCGGTGCAGCGATTTGAGCTCGATCGCCGTGTCCTCCTGCGCCACCACGAGGAATGCCGTGCCCTTCTTGTCGCGCAGGAACAGGTTCTTGGTGTGTCCGCCGCTGGCCTTCCCGCGCGCGGCGCGCGCTTCCTCGACCGTGAAGACCGCCGGATGGGTGACGGTCTGGTGCGCGATGCCGAGACTGTCCAGATAGGCGAAAAGGTCGTCCGGTGAGGCAGGCATCGGGGGCTTCATAGGTCCCGCTGGCCCGGCTTGCCAAGCTCCGCCCTCCTAAACGCACGGCGCTTTTCTTGCCCGGACGCGCCCCGGCGGCCCTGGCCGGCAGAAAACCCAGCCAGGTCAGGGTATTACGTCGGGCTGGCGAGCCCGCAAAATTTCTTGTCACAGTGCGCAGGCGAGCCTGCACTAAAGAAACAGGAGATGCGAATGGCGCAGAACGAGAAGGAAGCTCAGCGGCCCGACGCGAATGGTCTCGCCCGCGCCGCGATCGGCGGCGATCAGGCCGCGCTCCTTAAGCTTGTCGAGCTCCTGCGCGACGATGTCTATCGCCTCGCCAAGCGCATGCTTGGCCATCCCGCCGACGCCGAGGATGCGGCGCAGGAGGCGCTGATTCAGATCGTGACCAGCCTCTCCTCGTTCCGCGGCGAGAGCTCGGTGCGCACCTGGGCGTTTCGCATCGCAAGCCGCCACTACATGCGCTTTCGCGTCGGACACTACGAAAGCATGGTCGAAGGCTTCGACTCCATCGATCAGGTGATGGCTGCGCACGCCGCCGTTCCGCCCGCCTCGTTCAACGAGGCGGAGACCAAGATCTTGGCCGAGCAGGTGATGAGCAACTGCGTCAGCGCCATACTGCTGGCGCTCAGCCGCGACGAACGCATCGCCTATTCGCTCACCGAGGTGTTCGGATTCTCCGGTCCGGAATGCGCCGACATACTCGATATCGACGAGGCGACGTTCCGCAAGCGCCTGCAGCGCGGCCGCGACGCGCTCGAGGCCTACATGAAACGGTCGTGCGGCCTCGTCAACGCGAACAACGCCTGCCGCTGTGCGCGCCAGATACCAGTGCACCTCGCCTACGACTTCATCCGCCCGGACGAGCTGTTGGCGCACCGGCGCGCGCATTCGTCGAAAAGCACGGTCACCCCGGAGCGTCTGCAGGAGATGGCGGAGATCGAGCGCGCTGCGTGCCTGTTTCGCGACGAGATCGACGCGACGCCGCAATCGCTCGTGTCGCGGGTGCGTGAGTTCATCGGCCGCGGCGGGTTGGCGGCGCTGGAGTGAACCGGGAGGCGAGCATGGACCGCATCGACGAGAACAAGGCGATCGCGCGCCGCGAGATCGAAGATTTCGAAGGCAAGGGAAACGTTTCGCTCGCGCGCGAGCTCTTTGCGGCCGACTACAAGCTCGCTTTCGGTGGCATGCCGACGATGGATTGCGCCGGGCACGAGCAATTGATCGGCGCCTTCCGGACCGCGTTCCCCGATCTGCAAATCCGCGTCACCGAGCAGGTCGCCGCCGCCGACCGCGTCGGCAATCATTGGGTCGCGCAGGGCACGCACCGCGGCGCTTTCCAGGGGATTCCCGCGACCGACAAGGCGGTCACGATCACCGGCAACAACGTCATGCATATCGCGGACGATCGCATCCGCGCGATCTGGGGCCAGTTCGACGCCGTCGGCCTTATGGCCCAGCTCGGCGCAATTCCCGGACCCGTGCCGGCCTACGCGGCGAGCGACACTCGAAGCGCGACCTCAAGTCCATCGGCTCGTGGTTCCGCCGACGTGGTGCGGCGTTTCATCGCGAAATTCAACGAGGGGAGACTCGACGAGATCGACGCGGAGTACGACCAGAACTACGTCCTCGACTTTCCAGGCGGACCGGCCGGCGCCGGCAAGCAAGGGATACGCAGCGCCACCACGGAATTCCGCGCCGCATTCCCCGATCTCCGTTTCGCGATCGACGATCTTTTCGACGAAGGCGAACGCGCAGCCTGGCGATGGACCATGACCGGGACGCATAAGGGCAAGCTCGGTCCAGTTCCGGCGAGCGGACGCAAGGTCCAGGTTCCCGGCATCAGCATCATTAGCCTGTGCGAAGGCCGCATCGTGCGCGATCGCGTGCGCGCCGACATGGTCGGCCTGCTGGCGCAGATCGGCGCGATCGCGTCCCCATCGACCTGATCCGGCCGCCTGCAAGTTCCTGCCGCGGCCCGGCCGGCGGTTGCCAAGCCTGCCGCTCTTTGGCATAGCTTGGCTGCGGCCGCGGCCGCCTTACCCTCTTGCGGATGCGGGTGTAGCTCAGGGGTAGAGCACAACCTTGCCAAGGTTGGGGTCGTGGGTTCGAATCCCATCGCCCGCTCCAACGCTGAAATGTCCGGCCACCGGAGATCGCTCGACATCGACGCGCGATGACGGCTGAACGCCGCCGCGAGCGGGTGAAGACGCCCTCTCGCGGCGCATCGGCGCCCGGCATTGCGAGGAGCCAACGGGTCCGGCCCGAAATGGCCGGCCCGATGACAGGCTCCGCGACGAAGCAATCCAACCCCGCGCAAAATGGTCCTTAGCTGGCTAGTCGGGCCCGGATGATCCCGGAAAGGCCGTGTCGAGTGTCTGAAGTTCTTGCGTGGTGAGCGTGAGTGAAAGCGCCACGGCGTTCTCCTTGACGTGTGCTGGAGAGCCGGCTTCGGGAATTGCGATAACGTTGCCCCTGCGGACAGCCCAGGCCAGCGCGACCGCGGCCGCCGAGCAACCGTGAGCCGCACCGATCTGCGCCAGCGTGCGGTCGGTTATCAATGGGCTATTCTCGCCGCCGAGTGGAGAATACGCCATGAGCGGGAGATCGTGATGCGAGCACCAAGGAAAAAGGTCACGCTCAATACCTCGGCTGTTGAGGCTGTAAGGGACCTGATTGGTCGCACAGCGACTGCCCTCTGGAATGCGGAAGAGAGCTTCCATTTGATCGATATTGAAGTTGGAGACGCCCCACGCTTTGATTTTCCCCGCCGCGCGTAGTTGTTCGAAACCCGCTACCACGTCGGAGAATAGGGAATTTGGCACTGGCCAGTGCAACAAATAGAGATCGAGAAAGTTTGCTCCGAGGCGCGAGAGGCTGGCTTCGCACGCGCGCGTCATGCGATCTCCAGATACTTCATCGGCTTCCACTTTGGAGACCAGGAATACGCTGTCACGTTGGCCCGCAATCGCGCGACCAATCAGTTTCTCGGATCGTCCGTTGCCGTAGTTCCCTGAGGTGTCAATCAAGCTCATCCCGAGCGATATGCCTGTACGTAGTGCTTCTTGCTCAGCCGTTTCGGGATGTCGTCCTTGGCCCAGACGTGCAGAACCCTGGCCGATCGCCGGCACAATGGCGGCATTCCGCAACTTCACTGTGCGCGGCGGAGCGTCCGCGGCAACAACAGAGGCAGCGGGAACAATAGGCAACGACAAACCAACCGCGGCGCAAAGTGTAAAGTGACGCCGGCTAAGCTGTCGTTCGTTCATCTTTATCTCCACTAGTTGGGGCAAGAAATGGCAATCGGCCGGACCTGTTTCTGAACAGCCCTGAAACGCCTGGAAGACTCGCTCAGTGCTCCTGAGTAAGACGCTCATATTCCGCCCGTACAATGTCCTTTCCATATGATATTTCCAGCCTGCGTACGGTTGAAATGCCCCTGTGCTGTCTCCTGAAAATGCGTGATATCACTGAAGCACCGCCCAGAGCTTGCGCCGCGAACTTTTGCGTCAGCACCACTCCGAAGCGCGAAGCCACTTGGGTGTGTGTCGAACACAGCCAGCATGGGGCCGAGCGGCTAGATACTTCCCGTGCGTTTGAGCGTCGGCGCGAATAGGCTCGAAACACTGCCCCCGTCATGAAACAGCGCTAGGGCATTTCTGGTTCGCGTGCACGAGTTCCACGGGCTTGTGGTTCGAGTCGAACATGCCGGCGTTGGTAGCGAACAGCAGCCTACCCTCCCCGTTTTCCAGATCGCGCGGCAGAGCGGAAAGAAACGCGTCGGGAGTCCAGAATAGGAGCGGCGCCTTCCGCAAAAGCCAAACGGCGGGTCGATCAGGGACAACAGACCGCTCGACGCGAGTACGTTGCCGAGGACTTGGCGCCGTGACGGAGGAAGGCTGCGCATGTGCTCCTCTCTGCGCGTTGCGCCAGCCGGCCGCCAAACGTGAGGCGCGTCAGCCGAACACTCCGAGCGGCTCGAAGTCGCGGCCGAGCACGGCACCGACATCGGAATGGTTCATCCATTCACGGATGAGCGTGGCGTAGACCCGGCGGAAATCGGTCGTGTAACGCATATTGCCGTCGTCGAGGTCGACGAGGCTCGGCATTTTGCCATAGTGCCCGCCTCTGACCCGCTTGCCGGCGATGAACAGCGTACTGGCGGTCCCATGATCGGTGCCGAGGTTGGCGTTCTCGGCAACCCGCCGGCCGAATTCGCTGAAGGCCATGACGCACACGTCATCGGCACGACCGATGCGGTCCATGTCGTGCAGGAACGCGGCGATGTGGTCCGACGTGTAGGTCAGCAGACGGGCATGAACGTCGGACTGCTGCACGTGGGTGTCGAAGGCGTTGTTGCGAAAAGCCACATAGTAGATGCGCGTAGGGAAGCCGGCGGCGATCAGCGCCGCCACCTTGTCGAGCCCGAAGTGTACCAGCCCATAGTCGACCGGCGTGCGATACTCGGCGCATGCCTGCCGCAAGCGCGGCTCGGCATTCTCCGCGCTGTTGGCGACCTCGAGCAGGAAGCGCTGGGTCGGATTGCCGACTTCCCTCGATGTGACGACGGCGCGTAGCGCGCTCTCCTCCTCGAAGGCGGCGGTGCGCAGAAATTTGTCCGGATCGTCGAAGACGAGCGGGACGTGGCTGCGAGCCCGCACCGCAAGCGACTGGTGCGAGTCGATGTTGACTAGATAGTCGGCGGTGCCGGCCGGATCCATGCCGTCGGCGAGGCGGCCGAGCCAGCCATAAGCGGCGCCGCTGTTGGGCGCCCCCGTGTGCCAGTACGCCATGGAGGAAAAATGGGAGAACGAGGGTTGGTCGTAGCCAACGCCGTGCACGATCGCCAGCCAGCCGTCCTTGTAGAGCCGCTCGAAGCCGGCCATCCCCGATTGGAAGCCGAAGGTGTCATCGATCTTGCGCAGCTTGTCGGCGCGGATGCCGAGCCGCGGCCGGGCGCGATAGTAGGCATCGTCGCCATACGGCACGACCGTATTCAGTCCGTCATTGGCGCCGGAAAGCTCGACGACGACGAGGATGCGCCCCGACGCGGCAGCCTCGGCGGCGCGCGCGATTCCGCTAAGCGACATGGGCACGCCAAGTGCCGCGAGGCCGCCGGCATAGAGGCCGAGGCGCAACACTTCGCGACGGGCGACATCGCAGCTGTAATGTGAGGTCATTGCAAAAGTCTCTGTTTGGGCCGAATCCCAAGGCGTTCAAGCCAGCTGATACTCCGGCGTGCTCATGATGAGGTGAACCAGAAGGCGCAGCGGGTCTTCCATGTACGTCATCGCTTGCTGGACGTCGGAGGTGCCGAGTTCGTTGTTGAGGAAGTCAACCAAGGCGAGCCGCGACTTTTCGGCAAGCGGCACGCTGAGAAAGCGGCCGAGCATGATGTTGACGACCTCGGTCGTCGTTTTCGGTTGCGCCGAGAGGACGAGAGCCGAGAGGCTGAACTGAGCGGGCACGCGCAATGTGGGCTTCACCCTGCGAACAGCCTCGCGCCAGCCGTTGAGGCTACCATAACGCGTATTGAAGTCCTCTTTGTCGGCAAGGACGTTGGCCATGGCCCTGTCCTCGGCCATGCCGGTTCCCGGATTTTCTTCGGAGGTCGCTGCCGTCACCGACATCCCCCGCAAGATGCGTTTGTTGACCTCGCGAATCTGCGGCCCCGGATCGAGGTTGGGATCGACGAAATTGATCATGTCCGGCAGCAGCATCTGGCGCGCCAGATTCCCTCGTGCCAACAACATGCCCGGCGTAATCCAACTCCGTCCCTGCGCCCAGCCGGCGACGGTGGGCGGATTGAGCAGCACCTGACCGAGCTCCCCGCATGAACTGTTGAAATCCGGCACGCCCGGCAGCCGCTTCACACCCAGTTCGCGGCACATTGAAACGATCAGATCGACCGGCCCTTTGATGCGGGTGCCGACCGACGGTTCGCTGTAGAAATCCTTGGACAGGAAGATGGTGCGGAGCAGCGGTTTGAGTTCGTAGTCGTTCTCGCGGAGGATTGCTCCGAGGCGCTTCTGCAAATGCGGGGAGAGATCGTCGCGCACGAAGTAGCGATAAATCTTCCCGGCGATAAAGTTCGCGGTGACCTCCTGAGCGAGGATCACGTTGAGAATCTCCACGCCGTCGAAGTTGCCGCGTTTACCGAGGAATACCTTCTCGGAGGCATCGTGTTTGGCTTCTTCGACCTTGAAGCGCAGATCGTCATTGGACCAGCCGGTGAAGGCGCGCGCGGCCTCGCGGATGTCGGTCTCACTGTAGTTGCCGACACCCATGGTGAAGAGTTCCATGACTTCGCGGCCGAAGTTCTCGTTGGGGGCGCCCTTCACGTTCTGCCCGGCGTCGAGAAAAACGAGCATGGCAGGGTCCTTGGCCACGCTCACCAAAAGCTCGCGGAAGTTTCCCGTGCCCTTCTGGTGAAACAGCTCGAGCTGGACCAGCATCTTGCGATAGTCGCGGACCTTGTCGGCGCCCGTGGCGAAGTGTCCGTGCCAGAACAGCGCCATCTTCTCCTGCAGCGGGCGATCGGTGGCGACCATGCGGTCCGCCCACCATGCCGCCACCCGGCGGGTCTCGAGCGCGGTGGCGCGCAGCCAGAAGAAGAACCGGTCGACAACCGGCTGCACGCGGCGCGTCCCGCCGGGCTTCACCCGCACCCCGATGGCTTCGCCTGTGGTCTCGGCCTTGCTGGTCGCCGCCGGCCGGCTCGCCGGAAACACCTGCAGGGTCGCGTCGTAGACGCCGGAATGCTCGAACGCCGGGAGAGCGCCAGTCCGTTCGTCTTCGTAGTCCACCAGCCGCTCTACGGCTGCGGCCGGCATCATCGCGGCCAGATGGTCGATGACCTCCGGCGTGCCGCCGAATCCGGCGCGATTGAGCAGATGCCGCGCACGTGCGCGATTCCAGTCCGCCGGCTTGATCGGCGTAAGATCGTCCACCCAATCGTCTTCAGAAGTCATCGCGCTGTTCCCGAAATAAGCAGCGATCGGCCCTTGAGTTCGGCGACAATTTATACGGCGTTTCCGCTTGGAGCGCACATCCCTTCTGCGCCACTCAAGCGACGCGCCCAGCGGCCATCGGCCTCGATATTCCCGACACGAGGGGAGCGCCCTGTCACGGCACCGCACGCAGACCGATTGTCTCGATCAGTGCGGCCTGCTTTGCCTCGGCCGCGACCATTTCCTTCCTTGCTTCCTGCGTGATGTTGTTGTTTGAGCCCCACACGATGATGCCGCCAAGCACCGCCGCGGCCGCACCCATCGTGGCCGGGTCGGGCCGATGGCGTCGATCAGCATGGCGCGGTATTTCGGTCCGCTCAGCTGGATCCGCCGGAGCTAATTGGGCCCCGGAAGATTAAAAAGGGGAAGCGTTTGCTTTCAGGTGCTCGTTGTATCGGCTCCTTCCGACACAACCCCGGCGGTCACATGTTTCCAGAAGGCGATCAGCAACTTTCGCGCCAAGGCAACGACCAGCACTTTCCGAACTCCGCCACCATTGAGCTGTGTGCACTATGAAACCATAGGGTCAGTATCGAACCGGGCTGATGCCTTACCCACAACCAGGCGAGTTGGATCATGGTTGTTCGCAGCTGCGGGTTTCCGGCTTTGGAGATGCCTCGTTCGTGCGCGACGGATCCGCTCCCGCCAGGGCGTCGGCGCCAATCCGGCATATGCGGCAACCTGCCGTCGGTTGGAAAAGCTGCGGAACAACCCCCCGACCACAGGACACCGGCGAGTTCCGAGCTAATCCCCTTCAAATTCTTTAACGTTGCACCTGGCGCCGCCGCTGTCGAACTAAACCGCCGAACGCACCTTCATTGCCTGCCGAGATACGCAGTCACCAATTCCGAGCGGGCAAATTCGGACCAACCTCCGCGGTCGACGTGCTTAACCACCCGCCCGAGCGACATCACGTATGCTCGATCCGAATTTTGCTCAGCAACGGCTACGTTCTGCTCTACCAGGATCAAGCTCATACCTCGCCCCCGCAAGCTGGCAACCACCGATACAATCTCCTTCACCACTTTCGGAGCCAAACCGGTAGAGGGTTCATCCATAATCAGCAGATCAGGCTTCAGCAATAAAGCGCGGCTGATTGCGATCATTTGTTGCTCGCCCCCGCTAAGAAGATCCACCGCAGAGTCGAGACGCTCCTCCATGAACGGAAATAGTCGGAGCACCTCTTGGATGCCAAACTGGATATTGGCAGACCCACGGATTCGCCCCCTATTCAAGGCTAGTTCCAAATTCTGACGAACGCTGAGTTCACCAAATAGATGGCGATTCTCCAGGACCACAGCGATCCCAATCTCCGCCCGGCGATACGCCGGCAAGGTGTGAATATCCCGGCCATCCTTCACGATGCGGCCTTGCCGCGTCGGAATAAGTCCGCAGATGGCACTTACCAGCGTGCTCTTCCCAGCCCCGTTCGCGCCGACAATGGCAACGCTTTCATTGCGGCGTACCTCAATGCTGACTTCCGACAGAGCGTTCACCTCGCCATAACCGGCAGACAACCCTTCGACAACGAGCATTGGGGCTTCCCCTATACGCCAAGGTAGGCTTCACGGACGCGCGGCTCGGCCCGAACCTCGAACATCCCGCCGGTTGCGATGATCTCACCAAAACAGAGTACGTGGATGATCGTGCTGACGGCCATCAGCTCCATGTCGTGCGAAACCAGCAAGATGGTGATTCCCGCATTGTTCAGCTGGCGGAGGATGTCCATCAAGTGAGCCACCTCCTCAGAGCCCAGCCCGGATGAGGGCTCGTCGAGACACAGCAATCTGGGTTTGCCGATCGCGGCGCGGGCGAGTTCAACGAGCCGTTGCTGGCCGGTGGGCAGTCGCCCCGCTATCTGATCACGAACCGCATCAAGCCCAAACTCAATGCAGGTCTGGTCCGCAAGCCGCGCGGCTTCCGCAAACTCTGTTCGCACCTCAGGCAGGCTGAGTAGACTCTTAACGAAGCCGGTATGACCCTGCTTATAGCAGCCTGCGATCAGATTTTCCCGGACCGTAAGTTCGCTAAAGACCTGCGGCGTCTGAAACGTCCGCACCAATCCAGCGTAGCTGCGCCGCTGGATGGAAAGATTTGTGATTGTTTTGCCGAGGTAAAGAACCTGGCCGCTTGTCGGTCGCAGAAATCCGGAGATGATATTGAACAGTGTGCTTTTTCCGGCGCCGTTGGGACCAATCAGTCCGGTGACGGAGCGCTCAGCTACAGCGAAGCTGACGCCCTTTAGAACGTGCAGTCCTTCGAAGTGGTGAGCAATATCTTTGACTTGCAGGAGTGCCGTCATGAACCCCTCCGTGCGGTGAGGCTCTGGGCAGAACGGGACGGCCCAGCGAAAGTTTCCCAGAACCGCCCGATGGCGCCGCCGAGGCCTCCTGGGAGAAAGATGACGGCTGCGATAAGGAAGGCCGCGAACAGCATGGCGTGTATGTCTCCCAGCCGGCTCAACAGATTTGGCAATGCCGTTACAAACAGAGCGCCCAGGATCGGTCCCGCGATGGTCCGCGCGCCTCCGAGGACAGCGATCAACAGGAAGTTGATCGACCTATCCACCCCAAAACTGTCGACGCTTACGAACGACACGTAATGAGCAAAGAGACTTCCTGCGAAAGAACCAAGAATGGCGCTGGAGATGAACACCTTTTCTTTAAGTCGAGCGATATTCACGCCGAGCACCGCTGCCGCCGATGGAGCGTCGCGCATGGCCCGCATCGCTATTCCCGTTCGCGAATCCAGCACATTGCGGTGAATCAGAATTACGATCAGGACAATCGGCCACACCAAGTAATAGAAGCGAAGGGGTGTATTGAAGGGGTAGCCGAACAGCGATAGCGGCGGAACGCCGCCAATGCCCAGCGTTCCGCCAGTTAGCCACTCCCACTCCAAAAAAAGCACATGGCCGATGATAGCGAGGGCGAGAGTAGCTAGAGCAAGAAAGTAGCCGGATAATTTAAGGACCGGAGTGCCCACTACTGCCGCGATGCAGCCGCTGATTGCCATGCCGGTGATCATCGACGCTGGAGCAGGCCATCCGAGCGCAGTGGCCCCATAAGCTGTGCTGTAAGCGCCAATTCCGAAAAAGACGTTTTGGGCCAGCGAGACGATGCCGCACTGACCCAGCAAAAAGGCTACTCCTAGTCCGGCAATGGCGTAGAGTGCCGCGAAGACAAATAAGTCGACGGTGCTTCTTCCGGCTAGTAACGGAATTGCCGCCCACGCTGCGATCAAGAGGACCGAGCAAAGCCACCCAAGTAGCCGGCGCTGCGGCCCGGTCAGTTTTGCGGGCATAACCTTACCCGCCCCGGCGACCGCGCCGACCCAGCAGCCCCTGCGGCATCACGATCATGATCAGGATTAGAATCGCCATTGCGATCACGTCCTTGTAGCCTGACGAAACTGCGACGACTGCAAGAGATTCGACAAGGCCCAGTGTCACGCCGCCAAACACTGCGCCGAGCGGACTAGTGAGGCCGCCGAGAATCGCGGCAGCAAAGCCTTTCAACGTAAGCAGGAGTCCCATCTCGTAATGGATGTTGATCAATGGGGCCACCAGCACCCCTGCAAGCCCCCCCATCAGACCGCCGGCGACGAAAGTCAGGGTGCGCATCAGAGGCACGTTGATGCCAATCGTCAGCGAGCCGTTAACGTCGATCGAGGCTGCCAGCATTGCCTGGCCCAGCCGAGTGTAGCTGTAGAAAAGCTTTAACCCAGTAACGACGAGCGAGCTTATGATAATCAACCAGACGGCATGGACACGTATGGCAGCATCAAAAACATTGATCGAGGAGTCGCCGCCAACTCCGCTCAATACGTACGAGTCGCGGCCGAAATAGAGCAGCACCGCTGCAGAGGCTGCAAAAGCTCCACCAAGCGTGACTAGAAGGTAGCTGTCTTCTGTTCCAGCGCGCTCCTCAGTGGGACGTATCAGAAACCGCTCGACCAGAAACCCCAATACGCCACCCGCGATGACCCCGACAAGAAACGCCGGCAACATTGGCAGGTGAAAGCGAGTCAGGGAAACATAGGCCACAACGCTACCCAACAGGGCAAAGTCCCCCTGCATGGCGTTGATGATACGCGCCCCCCGAAAGACGATCGCGATACCGAGGCCGATCAAACCATAGACGAACCCGTTGGTCAGTCCTGCCAGGATCGATTGGAGCAACAGAGTAATCGTCACGGTCTATGGCCCACGCGTGCCCTCAGCTGTCAGGGGACCTACTGGTCCATCGCTGACCTATTTGGCCGCAAAAGGCAGACGGGTGAAGCGACCTTTGACCAGCTTCGAGTAAACGTAGCTCGACAGCTCAATGCCCGTCATATCATCGGCAGCGAAGTTGTAGCTGGCCAGCGTTCCGGAATACGAACCGCGCATCGCCTTTGCGATTTCCGCCCGCGTTGCGTTCGGGCCTGCAGTCTCGATTGCTTTTGCCGCGATATGGACGGCATCCCAACCCGCGGCCTCATAGTTCTTCGGCAATGCGTTGTATTCCTGCTGATAGCGCTTAACGAAATCCGTCTGATGGGGCGCTGGATCCTCACCAACGACGAATTCTGGGAACACGATATCGTCCGCATATTCCCCCATCCCGCGGACATAGTCATATGAACTGGAACCAATCGCCGAAACGATCGGCTGGGTGATTCTTACTTCCCGGGCATTGCGGAACGGAACGGGCGAGGTCGCAATAATGAAGAGAACCTCGGGATCGGCCGCGCGGACCTTGGCGGCTTGGGCGGAAGTGTCGGTCGCACCGACCTCGAACTTCTCGACCGACACGAACTCCACTCCATATTCGCCCGTGAGACCGTTCAACGAATTCATGACGACTTGGCCATAACCGGTGTCGTGCAAGACCCCGAGTTTCTTCGCTTTGAGAACTTTGGTCGTATATTCAAGCATGGCGCGAGCATTCAACACCTGGGGTGGAAGCAAGTGATAAAGGGTCTTGTAGGTAAGCTCGATCTTCGGGCCGAGCCCAGTGCAGGCAAGCTCCGCCATACCTTCGGCATTCGTTATGGCTGAGACGGCGCCGGTGCTGGCCGTCAGCGATGGGCCTAACAATACCAGGACCTTCTCATCGAAAATCAAACGCTCGGCCTTGCTCTTCGCGTTGTCTGGCTTCGAGCCGTCATCTTCAATCAAAATCTTGATGGGCCGACCTTTGATCCCGCCTTTCTCGTTGATGACCTTCTCAGCCAATAGCATCCCGTTTCGTTCCGGCTGACCAAGCCCAGCGCCGGGACCTGTCAATGCTACCACCGCCCCGATTTTGATCGGCTCGCCTTGTTGCGCCTGGACGCTCGGAGGACCCGCCAGGAGCGTTGCGATCGCAGTCACGCACGCGCAACCGATAAAAGCTCGGGTCATCGAAGTCCTCCTTCGGATCGGAAAGCTCTATTGGTCAGAAATACCATTTGGGGAGTTCTCTTAACACGCGGACCGGTGGCGGGCCATTGGAAGTTGGGGGCCGGAGTCATTTCGCTCGGAGCGTCAGTTGAGGGGCTCCTTCCCTGCCAGCTTTAGGAGCATTTGATGCGCCACGACCCGAGCTTCCGATTTACGCTCAGATTGAGCGAACGGGCGACGGCGGCCGATCTCTTTTTGCGGGAAGACGACCTAAGCAAAAGCTGGCCATCGATGGCGCGCGCAATGTCCCACGAGCACTATTCGACAGGGGCCCGCGGCTCCGCAGGCACTTGCCGAGATGGACTACGTGGTGGATTATCAGTGGGGACGAAGCGAGCTTTCGGCTGTCAGGCCATTCTTGTGTAGCTGGCATGCGCCTCGCCGGTTGCTTCTACATACCGATCGCGCCAATATATCGCGAAACACTGGGCTTTGCCCGTCTCAAAAGCGAGGGGGCCCTCAGCTGGGATGGTATAGGTGGCGTGACTGGGAGCCGGCGACGCCCCCCTGAAAGCGGTTTCCGTTATCCAGTCAATTTTTGGAGGATGCTCGATGATGGAGAGCGTAAAGTTTAATAGCTGCGGCGATGTCTGCAATGGCGTGCTAACAAGGCCTGATGGAAAATCTGACAACATCCCGCTCGTCATCATGGCTGGTGGTTGGTGCTATACGAAGGAAATCGTAATGCCCTGGTACGGCAAGTTTTTCGAGGACCTGGGTTGCGCTACCCTGCGTTTTGATTATCGTCGGTTTGGAGAAAGCAGCGGCGAGCCCAGGCAACATATCAATCCATGGGATCAGATTGAAGACTACCGGAACGCGCTTACCTTTGCCGAAACTCTTCCTGGTATCGACAGGAAACGAACCGGCGTCTGGGGTATCTCTTATAGCGGCGGACACGTTCTGGTAGCTGCCGCCCTTGATTCCCGACCGGCATTTGCGATTTCAACGATACCGGTGGTTGATGGTTTCCAGACCATGCGACGAGTGCATGGGGAAGCGCGATTTGCACAATTGAACAGTCTGCTGGCGGAGGACAGACGCGAGCGGTTTCGCGGAAAGCCAAGCAGTCGAATGCCAATGTCGCCCGAGAAGGACGTCACCGGCAATGCGGAGCTCACTTCCTGGCCGTTCCCGCACGTTTATGCAGGGTTCAAGGCGATCAAAGAGAAAGAGGCGCCGCGTCACGAGCACTGGAACACGATCGAGTCGGTCGAACTTCTGCTGCAGTACAAAGTGGCCCCGTTTTGCCAGCGCATCGTCGAAACGCCGGTGATGATGACGCTTGCTCAGGGAGACAATATCACTTCGGCGGATCTGGAGGCGGAAGCGTTCAACGCCATCACCAATCCTAACAAGACCTTCGTGTCGGTCTCGGGTGTCCATCACATGAGTTTATACACAAACCGCGACCACCTCGCTAAAGTGGGCAAGGTACAGGCGACTTGGCTAAAGAACCTTCTCGACAGCATCGAGTGATGGCGTCCGCCCAAGCTGGCCCCTGGCGGGCCAGGGCTTCAAACAGGGAACGCAGCGCGCGGAATTCGGAGCGCGGCTGCAAAGCGATGGGTTGAAAAGGTGCGCGACGCCTGACCCGAGAAACGAATTGTCGTTCTCATCAGGCAGCGGCAGTATCAGCCGGCGACCTTCAGTCGTTTCTTGAGTTGGTCCTTCAGCTCTTCTGTTTCGGCCAGCTGATGTGTGCTATGGTTCGGTTGCGGCCGATTGTTCATGGGATCGGCTGCGCCGAGAACGGTAAACTAGCCTCGGTCGCCTTTGGCGGCCGGGGCTTTTTCAATGTAGGGTTTTGGAGCGGTCACTCACGTTGGCCGTGTTCGGTCATCGGCCTTTGATGCCCGTTCTCTTCGGCGGACTGGCAGTTGCTGCGAGAACTGTCGTCTGACCACGTTGTCTCGCATCGCGATCGAGTTCCGCGCCTCAATAGAAGCTCGACCGATGCTCCGGACCAACCACCCCTTTTTAAGCCCGCTCGGCTTTCTATTGACGCCGGCGTCCTGGGGTTGCCAAGATTGGTTCCGACAAGGGAGGATGCCGACTTGGCGCACTTTGGAACGCCCTCTGCCGCGCAATCGCGGGGGCTTGCGAATGGACCGGCCGGCGCTCATCCGACAAAGGCCTCGGCCTGCCGTCCCAATTGGCACCATTGGCGAGTTTTAGCCGCTTTCGTTCTTCTCATATGCACGCTGCTGCCTGGGCAGGCGCTTGCGAGGGGCACGGGGTATGTGTTCGTGAGCCATGAGAAGGCGAACAACGTCGTGGTCGTCGATCCCAAGCAGGATTACAAGATCGTCAAATGGATCCAGACGTCGCACCGGCCGCGGGACATGAAATTCCACGACAACCACAAACAGCTTTTTGTGGCTTGCGGCGATGACGATGTGATCGATGTGATCGATGTGGCGACGCTGTCGGTGGTCGATCATATCCCCACCGGCGCCAGCCCGGAAATGTTCCAGTTGAGCGCGGACGACAGCAAGCTCTACGTCTCCAATGAGGAGGGGTCCTCGGTCCAGGAGATCAACCTCGCGGACAAGATCATATCGCGTGAATTCCCGACCGGCGCGGAGCCGGAGGGCATCGCCGTGACGCCGGACGGCAAGACGGTCTACGTCACGTCCGAAGCTAGCGACCTGGTCCACGTCATCGACACGGCGGCCGGGGCTGTCACCGACGATATCGTGGTCGGGACCCGCCCCCGACGCTTTCTCCTGCTGCCCAACAACGAGCTTTGGATCTCGAACGAGCTGTCGGGCGGCGTGTCGGTGATAGACCGGGCCACGAACAAGGTGTCGACGACGCTCAAATTCGTGCCGCCGGGGCTTCGTTTGAACGATGTCACGCCTGTCGGCATGACTGAGACGAAGGACGGAAAGGTGGCGATCATCGCGCTTGGCCATGCCAATCACGTCGCTTTCGTCGATACGGCGACAAGGAAGGTCAAGAGCTACGTGCTCGTCGGCAAGCGGGCCTGGGGCGTTGCGCTCAGTCCTGACGAGTCCACGCTCTATGTCGCCAACGGGCTCAGCGACGACCTCACCATCGTTGATACGGCAAAGCTAAAGGCGGTCAGGACCATACCGGTCGGTCGGGTGCCGCACACGGTCGTTGTCGATGATTAGTCCCGCCGCGCGTGCCCGGCTGCGCGTCGCCGACTGCGGCCCAATGCAGACCCTCAAGGGAGACGTGATATGAAGAGCGAGGTACGCGTCAAGAGGGGAGCGCGCGGCGTGCTCTCGGTCATGCTGCTCGCCCTCGGGATCGTTCCCGTCGCGGCCCAGAGAGCCGGCGAGTTGCCCAAACGGGCCAGCATTTTGGATATCCAGATCGGGACGGCCGCGTCCGAAATCCCCGACGAGTTCATCAATTACGCTTGCGGCACCGATGGTGGACCGCCTTCGATCCCGCTCGCGAACTTCACTCAGTTCAACAAGTGCAAGCCGGATGTGAACGGCCTGCGCGAAGTCTACTTCGAATATGACGACGAACTGGAATACCGGGCGCTCGCGCTCGATCTCAAGAATGAGATCAGGATGTATAGCGGCACGACGCTCTACGAATACCCCGTCGTCGCGTCATTGCTGTTCGACGAAACGGGAAGGGTTCGCGGTACGCGCGTGGTCACCGATCCGCGTCAGCATGGGCAACGCCGGCGTGGCGAGTTCTGGACGCTGGCGAACTTCCTGCGCCAACGCTATGGCGAGGAGGGCTGGAAGTGTACCGACCTGCCTCCGGAGGATGGGGAGCACCCAGTCGGCTCGGAGTTCATCAAGAACCATTGCGAGAAGACAGCGGACGGCCTGCGAATGATCCTTGAGCAGCACTATCTGCAAAAGGAGGGCCAGGCCTTCGTCGATCCCCACACCGGGAAAGCCGAGCGCGACGCCTATAAGAGCGCAACCCGCTGTGAGGTCTATGATGCGGAATTGCCGGTGAAGACCGGCTCGAACTGACGGCCTTTCTACTTCCCGACCGTGCCGTCGACCAGCAGCGCTCCCTGCGTCCTCATGCCGTCGGTCAATGCGCCATTAAGATCAGCCTGCTCCAGACGCGAGCCGCGAAAATCGCTGTTGGTCAGGTCCGCTCCGGCAAGGTTGGCGCGATAAAAATCGGCCTGTTTGGCGGAAGCGTCTCGGAGTTTCACCTCGGCCATTTTCGCACTGACGAAGCCGGAGCGGTCAAGCGTGGCTGCGGAGAGATCGCTGCGGTTGAGAACAACACCGGTGAGATCTGATTCCTCGATTGTGGCCAGGGAGAGATTGACGCTTGCCATCTCTGCATTGGCCATCCTGGCATGCGTAATCACCGCTCCACGCAGTACGGCCCCAGTAAACCGCGCGTGCTGCATATGCGCCTCGGTCATGATCGCGCCTTCGAGCTGAGCGCCGCTAAGATCCGCCCCGTAAAGGAGCGCGCCCGTCAGATCTGCACCTGACAATGATGCGTGCTTGAGATCAGTCTTGTTGAGATTGGTTTCGGTCAGGATCGCATGATCGAGCTTCGCGCGGGTGAGTTTGGCGCGATGCAGCACCGCGCCCGCGAGATTGGCGCCGGCGAGGTTGGCGTTGCTCAGATCGCGACGTTTGAGCTTGGCCTGTCGCAGGTCGCAGCCTGGGCAATCCTTGGTGGTGCCGGCGAGAAACGCATCGCGGTCGCCCTTGACGGCTGCGGCCGGAGCCGGCTCGGCTTGCTGGTCTTCGGCGCTGGCGGGAGCAACCGCAAAAGGGAACGGGAGGGTAACGAGCAGACCCACGACGCACGAAAGAAGGAGGGCCGTTGTGGTTCTTTGACGCGGCATTTACGATCCTCGGAACCGATTGCGCAGCAAACTCCGCTTAGTTTATAGGATAGTCGGCCGGCAGACAAAACAGCGATCACACGCCGCACGTCGCGGCATGTTCGATCAGATCAAGGCCGAGGGACGGAAACATGATGAGGGCCGCTCTAGCGCTTGCGCTCGCTCTAACGAGCACCGGCGGCATGGCAAGCGAGATCGCGGGAAAGGCGACGGTTTTCGATTCGACCACAATCGAAATCGACGGTCAGCGTATCATGCTGTTTGGCATTGATTCGATCATGCGCAAGCAGAGCTGCATGGCCAACGGCAAGGTTTGGCCCTGTTGGGAAGCGGCCGTCCGCGACCTGCAGACGCTTGTCAGCCAGGGAGCCGCAACGTGCGAGGTCGTAGGCGAGCCCGACCCTTACGGCCGCGTGCTGGGTCGGTGCAAGATCAACGGCACGAGCCTGAACGAGCAATACGTCCGCGACGGATACGCGCTCGCAAGACGGAGCGAGACGACGGACTATGTCGCCGCCGAGGCCGAGGCAAAAGGAAAGAAGATCGGTCTGTGGCAGGGACAGTTTATGGCGCCATCCGAGTTTCGGATGAAGGCCGGCATTTTCGTCGAACGCCCTTGACTCCACGGCCGGCGCGCTGGGCCGCAATCTCTTTGGGTTTGGGTGGGGTTGCCGGCATAATTCGGGTCAAAGTAGGTCGGAGAGACCGATGGGAGGGAAAGCATGATCCGTGACAAGCGAGGGCAGGCCGCGCCGAAACCCGGCGCCCGAATGGCGCTGTCCGCCGCCGCAGCCGGAGTGCTGGCTGCCTGTCGCTTTGACACCGACGGGCGCCTTGGCCGAAGACAGGGTGGCCTGGGGGCAGAAGATCTGGCAAGACAAGGCAGGCTGCAATTACTGCCACGGCTGGGCCGGAGACGGAGTAGGCGGCTTTCACCATCCGGGCCACGCGCCGTCGCTCCGCGCCACGGAACTCACACGCGACCAAATCCGAGAGACCATCCAGTGCGGCAGGCCCGGAACCTCCATGCCGCACTTCGACCGCTTCGCCTACACCGACAAGCGTTGCTACGACATGACCGCAGCCGATCTCGGCGACCAGAAGCCGAACCGTGCAGGTCACGATCTCCAAGCGCGACGAAATCGACGCGCTCGCCGATTACGTGGCGACAAAGATCAAGGTCTTGGGCAAGGTTACCCACGCGCAATGCCTAATTATTACGGCCCGGGCGGTGACGGTGCGAGGATTACGCTCCGAAGCGCCAATGAGCGCCATCCGTTCCGTCGGCCGCGTAACTCGGCGCGGAATAAGCGGCCGCCCGAAGGGGCGGCCGCCGAGCTGTCGGCCTGCGGGCTGCGTTAGAGGCCGAACACGAACAGCATGGAGGTGTTCTGCAGTCCTTGTCGGACGGGGTCTTGTCCAGGAGATGCCCTGCGTCGACGACGTTCCCGCCGATCAGGACGGCGACATACTGCTTGCCGTTAACCGAGTAGGTCATCGGAGGCGCGGAGCTGAACGATCCGGTGTTGAAGCTCCAGAGGGCTTTCAGGGTCTCGTCATCGAGCGCATAGATCGTTCCGTCGGTCGTCGTCGTGAACACCAGGCCGCCGGCCGTCGCGGTGACGCCAGAGTAAATGGGTGCGTCAAGGATTACTGCGCGACCTTCTTGCCGGTGACGGATCCATGGCCGTCACGCTGCCCTTGACCTCTTCGGTATTGCGCGAAGGTGCCGCCAAGCCAGAAGTTGCCGCTGTCGTCATTGCGACGGATCAACGGTGATGAGGGAGCAGGCCTCGATGCCGCCGCCGTACGACAGATGGGTCCGGTGACTATACGACGTCGGGAAGTAGTTCACGCCACCCTGGATGTTCGGGCATCCCACCAGATTGCCTTGCTCTCGCCGAGACGCCTTGCCGATCTTGTAGATCTGTAGGTCCTTCTTCGGGTCGTACTCGACCGGCTTGCCGGTCTTCGGGTCGATGCCGTCGGTCCAGTTGATCTTCTGGGCATATTGTTGCGGCCGATATGAACTGACCGTTGGTTCGATCCAGCGTGTAGAAGAATCCGTTGCGACCAAAATGAGCGACGATCTTGCGGTCTTCGCCGTTCACCTTGGTGTCTACCAGCTGTTGGATGCCCACCTCGTCATAGTCGAGGAAGTCGCCCGGCGTGTACTGGAAGTACCACTTCATCTTGCCGGTGTTGATGTCGAAGCCGATCGTCGAGTTGGTGAACAGGTTGTCACCCGGGCGGTATTCCGGATCGAACATCGGGACCGGCTGCCCGGTGCCCCAGATCGTGAGCTTGGTGTCCGGGTCGTAGGAGCCGGTCTCCCAGTAAGATCCGCCGCCATGCTTGCCAGGCATTGTTCGTGCCCTTCCAGGTCTCGCTCCCCGGCTCGCCGGGCGCTGGCACGGTGTAGGTCTGCCACAGCAGGGCACCGGTATCGGCGTTGAACGCGTCGATATGGGCGCGTGCGCCGCGGTCTCCGCCACTTCCGCCCACGATCAGCTTGTCCCCGACGACAAGCGGTGCCGAGGTTAGCGTCGCATGGCTGGTCGTGGGGTCGTCGAACTGGACCGTCTTGACGAGTTCGCCAGTGTCCGCTTTGGTCCAATTGACTTTGGCGGTCGCCGTGACAGAAATGACGAAGTTCTTGTACAGCGTCACGCCTCGGTTCGAGGCCAACCAGACGTCGGCCTTGTCGACACCCGGATCCATGATCCAGGCGATTTTGGCCGTGGCGGGATCCCTCACATCGATCTTGTAGACTGCCCCGAAGCCGTCGACGACATACATCCAGCCGTCGTCGACGAGAGGCGTACTTTGATGGCCGCCTAGCGGGGCCGTACCGACGCCCTGTGCGCCGCCGAGCGCCACCGTGAAAGCGACGTGCAAGATTCTTGACGTTGCTCTTGTTGATCTGGTCAAGCTCGGAATAGCGATGCGAGGAGTAGTCCTTGTTGACCATCAACCAGTTCTGCGGCTCTTTGTCGGCTTCATTAGGCGCTGCGTAGTCACCTCGCCGGCCGCAGCCGACAAGCACGTGGAAGCAAGCAACGCCGACGCCAGAACCGCCATACGCCCGCTCGAGCGATACTTCATCTTCTTCCTCCCTCTCCAATGACTGGAGCTTGTAAGCCGGCACCCACCAAAGAGCATACGACCTCATTCAAGAGTTACGTGCGCACTTTGATCACCCGGGAGATTCGTCGGCGGGGTCGAATATGATTGAGATTGTTCGTTGCCAGATGGCCGCAGCGATCTCTCGATCGGTCGCTTTCGACCTCGCCCTTTTTTCTCCCTCGTTAAAGGATAGCATCAGAGTGGCAAAGCGTTCAACAGGTACTTTGCCTTGCCTGTCCGCGCAAGGCGGCCGGCGGGGAATTGCCACCCGCGACCTTCCCTCCGGCAAATTTGTTGCCAAAAGTGCCCGGAGCGGGGCGAACCCGTCTTCCAAGCAGGGTCGACAGGAAACGCGGATGGTGAAGGCCTAAAGCAGTCCCTTGTCGGGTAACACCACCGGTGGCAGGTCCTCGAAGTTGAGGCGCGCGCTGTCGTCCATGAAGGGGACGGTGTCGGTGGCCGGCGTATCTTCGTTGTTGGTCGTGATCGCGCCCATTTTTACGTCGTTTTTGGGCTCGACTTGGCGTTGTGGACCATTACCCTCTTCGCCCAATTTACCCATTACCTCGATGCCGTGCTCGCGTTTCTCCTGAGCGCGCGCAATCTTGCGCGCGAGCGCGTCTGAATAGGGCAACTGATAGCTGCGCGGCTTGGTCGAAGGTACGTTGTTGGCGTCGAGCTCCTGCGCCCAGACATAGACCCCGCCTGGATTGTTGGTCTTTTTGTCCGGCTCGACGACGGTGCTCCAGACCATCGCGAACCGGTCCGGCAGACGCTGCGTCGTCGGCCACCCTGTGAGACCGCCAAGGGCCTGGAACGTCACGCCGAAAAATACGGTGGTCGCGATGATCGCCCCCGCCTTGATCCACCATCGCCAGAGCGATGTCAGGTTGAGGCTGAGCAGGAGGACGGCGAGGGCGATATAGCCTGCAGTAAGCGCGGCAACAGCTGTGGTCACGAAGCTTCTCCCGCCTGCCGATCCCGTTACTTCACCGGCGCATTGCCCGCGCCTGGCCTGCGCACGGCGCGAACGAGTGATTTCGACTTGGTATTGACGTCGCTGACCTGCCCGTCCGCGTCGAGCGTGAAGCGGACGAAGGTCTCTTCCTGTCCTTTGTGGTCGAACTCAATGGTCCCATAGTAAATCACCGTCGCGACCGGATTTAGTTTTTCGACCTTGACGGAAACGGGGACCTTGTCCGGCGTCGAAGCAACAAACTCGTTGACGTTGACCACGTATTCGCCCGGCACGATGCCGCGAATGGTCACGGTTTCCTGATTGAGCGGATTCTGGATCTGCTTGCCGTTGACGGTGATCGTGTCGCGATAATTGCCGCGATCGTCGCGGTCGAGATGCATGAGGCCGGCTTCCTTCGAATGGTACCACACGATGTTGCCGGCCGAATCCTCGACATAGAGGTCCATATCGTTTGGATCGTTGTCGGGCCAAGTCACGGTGATGAGCAGTTCCGCCTTGAGGTCAACGATGCCGGTCTTCGCTGTGGGATTGATCAGCGAAAACGCGGTGAACACCATGAAGACAAGGCCGAGCAGGACGTTGAACAGAATGTCTGTGAACGGCACGAAAGTGCCGTCGTCGCTTCCCGACCAGGTGTCTGTTTCATCCATCGCTGTCGCGCTCGAGCGCCGATACGATATGAACTTCAGTGAGTTCGGTAATGCCTGAAAACAGTTCGCCGATCGCCTTGTCGAGATAGAAATACTGCAGCTTCAAGAGGAGCGCGGTGGCTATACCGGTGACCGTGATATTGAGCGCGATGGCCATGCCGCTGCTCATTCCGGCGAGCGCCTTGCGCAGCAACTCGGCATCGAAGGCTGTGAGCTTGGCGATCGGGATGAGCATCAGGATAAAGCCGACGGCCGTTCCGAGCAGCGCGAGGCGCAGCAGCGATTCGGAGACGAATATCCCGATCTTTTCCCGGCTGCGCAGCTGATCCGCGAGGGTTCGCAGAAGCAGCGTCTGGTCAACGCGCCGCCCCTTTTGTGCGCGCGCCTTCGCCACAAGGTTGGCGACATGCCGGGCGACGATACTGTCTTGCGGTACGCTGTTCGGATCGCTCGGAAAGGTGGCGAGAAACGAATGCTCGCGACGCAGCATTTCGCGGAAGGAGCGGACCTGCGTTATCTCCGACGAGACGAACCATGTCTGCACCAGGCAATGCAGGCTGGTGAGGACGAACAGGGCAAGAATGAGCGACGAAATATGGGTCCGGTCGGTCTCCAGCATGATGCTGACAAGGCCGAGCCGCCACAGCACAATCGCGCCGAAACCGGTCAGCGAGACGATGATGAGCCAGCGCAGCAGCGGCAGGAAATCCCGCAATTCCGCAAGGGTGCCGAGCAGCATCGGTGATTGCCGGCTAAGTAAAGTCTTCTCCACGATCTATTCCTTGCACGATCCAGTTGAGCTCAAGTCGGGCCAACGCCCACGCTTCCGTAAATTGTCCGCCCGGTCCGTGGCAAGCGGAACGCTCCATCGGCGGACCATTACCATAGACTGCCGCGTTGCGGAAATTTGGGTAGTGTACAGCTTGAGAATCCCTGACGCGCGCGATGGCAACCAACAGCATCGATAGCGGAGCTCGGTGCGGTGTGTACGCCATGCGACAGGCAGACCAACTGCCCGGCTGGGTGCAGGGCGCAATCGCGTTCTAAGAGTCGCTGGTGCGTTCCGATGCCCAGGCACCGGATGCCCAACGCGAGCCCACGGCCATGGCTTACTTATGGCGGGACATTGAAGCGAGCCGGCGACCAGGGGCGTCCCGACTTTGGCTGTCGCTTCCGCCTAGCGCAGAGGTCGCGACCCGACAGGATGCTCGTCGCAAATTCTCAGGGAAGCCACCCAACTCCGCAGCTTGGGCCACGACGCCGCCCGGTCGCTGCGGGCTCCATCAATTGGCAAGTCCTTCTTGACGATAAGCAAACGACAATCAGTCTGCGCAATCTCGCGGATAAATTTTTTCGACGCTCTCGGCTGGCATGAGGACATTGAAACGGCGGTGCAGCCGCTGGGGTCTCGAAACCAGCGTAACATCCGCATGACGCTCAAGCACTCGCTCTCTCTCGCCACCCTCATCCTAAGGCTCTTGTGCCTTGCGGCCTGCCCGACTTAGCCTATGCGTTGAGCGTGCGTCCATTATGTAGGTAAACGGACATGGCGAGCAGAATTAAGCAAAATCGTTTGGTGATCCAGCTTGCGCGTGAGTGCTTAGAGAATAAAGGTTTTAGAATCATCGAACGATATCAAGATCGAGGCACCTATTCGCGCACGTACACAATCGCCGAGCGCGACGGCTCCGTATATCTCATCGCCACCACGGGCAGGGAGGAGATAAGGGCCGACGGGAAGTTAAATCCCGAATACAATCTAGTTCAGAATTCGAATGATCAAGAACAAGCACGGCGATTGGAGAACAATAAGCACCCCGATAAAGCCTGCTTCAATTTTCCACTCAACACGCGGGAAAGTCCATTGAGCATCGATCGTAATGGACCCTATCCTTATTGCGTGGCCGATCAATGTCCGCCCCGG
>CAWHZA010000035.1:0-359561 GCA_963833665.1 uncultured Alphaproteobacteria bacterium
GAGCGGGTTCTTGGAATTGCTGCCGCCGATCTTGCTCATTTCAAAGTCCTGACGAGATGCGAGTCGTCGCACTCGCTATGCCGTAGGCCAAACCAGGCGCGCGCACGGTCCCTCTCCTTGAGAAGCCGACCAACTCAGCCGGGGGGCCCTTCAACGGAACAATTCATAGGGCCAAGTACCTCCTTCGGCAAATGACGCTCGAAGGGCTCACTCCTGGCGCGGCTCGACCGCCTAGCGTCCGCGACCCGCCGCGATGTTTTGAAGAAGACCGCAACACTCGCTGCAACGAGCGCACTTGCCTTGAGCCGCGGCGCCCCAGCGTGGGCAGAGGGGGCAGCGGACGCAGCAGCTGGAACGCTGCCGTAAGTCGATGCCGTCCTGCGAGCCGCCGTCAGCGCGCCAGGATGTGCCGGGCGTGGTCGCCATGGCCGCAACCGAAACCGGTGTGTCTATGAAGGGGTTTTTGGCAGCCGGCACATTCACGAGGGGGCGGTAATTACGCGCGACACGATCTTCCGTGTGGCCACCCTACTTGGACTGGCCTTCCTCGGTGTGCCACTCGCCACATTCTCGGCACTCGAAGGTAATCAGATCGGGCACTCCGCCAAATCGTAGCGTTCTTCGAATGAATTTCATCGGCCGGGCGCGGCCAAAGCAGCGTAGCGGACGCGGCGGCTTGGGTGCGGACCTACTAGCGCATTCGTCACACATGACACGATGCTCGCTAACTCAAAAACGAGACCGCCGCTGATATGAGGCGCGGGCATTACCGCCACGTGGCTGCAAGCTTAATTTTTAGCAATCCGCGTCCCTCATGAAAACGAATCTAGGCGACCGTCACCCCCCGCGCATCGGCAGTCACTGGGCAGCTTGATTTAAAAGCGCTGCGAGGCTGTGGCGTTGCTTGCCGTCGCGATGGAGGGCTTGAGAATGCGTGGGAGCGTCAGTATTGGGCATGGTAAAGGACGACCTGTGAGTATGATTGTGAAAGCGAAGGGTCCGAGCGGACCCGCGAAGATACATTCTGACGATCCGAAGCATGCACTGGGGCTTGTCCAATACTTGCGAACGATCGGCTACAAGGTTGGATTGAGGACGCGAACGGCAACGTCATCGAGGAAACTGTCCTGAAGAACGCGGTCAAGTAAATGCGCCCGCGAGCAGACCCGGTCCAAGGGGTGCTGCTCTTTTAATGGCGGTCATGGGCGTCCTCTGGTGGCGTACGGTGTTCTCGCCGCCGCACCCCCAAATGCTTGAGCGACGTATGCACGGCATCTCCGATACGCGCAGCCGGGGCCGGTAGGTCTGCCCGGTGCCGAACGCTTCCTGTCGCATTGTGCTTCGCCGTGCTCGCACGCTTCGCCCAGGAGGGGGAACGGAGATCTCATGGAAATCCGGCGCGATTATCGGTGGTTGCGGGGGTGAGATTTGTTCAAGCACGTACCGCTTCAGTACTGCGCAAGCATGTCTAGGGTGGCGCCAAATTGCCGGACAGGTCCCGAACTATGCTCCGCGCGTGGCTGGTATCTCGCCCTCTCACGGCAAAAACAGGGGTTCGAGTCCCCTAGGGAGCGCCACTTATCCCGATGATGGGTAATTTAGCCTCTTGGACTTTTCACGGAACCGAGCTTCAGCCTCCCGTTCCACTTGGACGTCCCAGTTGCGCTGATACCGCTCTAGTACCAGATTCTTCCTGTGCAGATAGTCATCCCGTAGTTCCCTTGCGAACGCTCGATCGACCTCGAAACCGTACGGATCATCGATTGGTACCTCACTTTCGGCCAGACGACCGTCAGACAATTTCGGGTGAACGAACGGCGCTACGACGTGAGCCACCTTAAGCCTAAGCTGAGCTGGCGCGCTAACATCCCTCATCGCCCCCAACAAGAAATCCAAAGGCGACAAGTTTGCGCTGCCCACATCCGTTAAGACTTTGGTAGGTCTGCCCAGGGTCGCGGCGTTGTGCGCGTCAGAATTGGTATCCTTGTCCGCGTTGTTGACATTGGCCGGCTCAGCCCAATATCTCCTCGGGGCGGGCGGGCTGGCGCAGCCATCCTTGGTTTTCGAGTGCACCAACGGCAGTGCCGACTGGGCCGCTTTGACACGAAGGTCCTGGGGTAAATTGGAGTCTCTCATCAGACCTAGTAAAAAGTCGAGGGGTGACAAATTCGAATGAAGGGCGGCCGCCTTGATAGCGGCATTTCTCAACACGGTCTTCTTGTTAAGGGTGCCACGTTGACGACCGCCGCGGCGTTCGCCCGGTCTCGATCCTCGGGGCATTTGCTATTTTGCTAATTTCTCGCGTTTTGAGTTGTATGGATAGAGGTTCGCCGCCGACGCGTCTTGTGCGCGGCGGTGACCTTGCCGGTTGCCACCTCGAAGGCAGCGAACAAGGTGCTGGTGCCATTGCGCTTGTAATCATGGCTGTGGCCGGTCAATGCCCGGCCGTTCGGGAGCTTGAGATAGCCCTGTGCCCGCTCCAGCGCCTGGATCGAGGGCTTCTCATCAACGCAGATGACGATGGCGTTCTCGGGCGGTGCCATGTAGAGCCCGACCACGTCGGCGGCTTTGGCGACGAACGCGGGATCGTTGCTCTCGCACCAGGATTTGCGCCCGGCGAGGTCGATCTTCTGCGCGCGCAGGAAACGCCAGACATATTGGACATCGACATCGTCGAGCGCGGCCGCCAGCAAGGGCCCTGTCCAGCGTGCATAACCCTCCGGCGGCGTTTGATCCAGCAGCGCCAGGATGCGCTTGTTCGTCGCGGTCGTGTACTTCGGCTCAGCGCCCCGCTCGCCCGTTTCGTCGAGACCCGCTAGCCGCTTCTCGGCGTAACGCACCCGCCACTTCGACGCCGTGCCGGTTGTACATCCAACCGCCCGTCCGATCGCTCGGCTCGCCACGCCGTCCGCCGCCAGCAACACAATCCGCGCCCGCTGCCGCAGCCGGTGCTCCGCCTTCGTCGAACGCGCCAAGCCCTCAAGCTCCGCACGCTCCTCCGCCATCAGAATGATAACCGTCGCTTCAGGGATGCCTCGCATGCATCCTTGAATCATAACTCATTCATCAGCGATAGTGGGTACTAGCTCAAGATCGGCGTCTGTTGCTGCGCGCGAATAGCTGAGTTGGAGCGAAACGACGAGGACGCCCCGCCCACTTTGGCCTCCGGGGCCTGTTACTGGCAACATTTGCTAAACCATCAACGAACTTCACAAATTCTTTGCCTTCCCTCTTCGCATTCGTTTCAGGCCTATGGCTCAAAACCGATGCGGGGCCACGTGATGGGGAAAGCAAAAAATGGTGAGGCGTCAAACGGAGCAACCTACCGTGATGTGACCCCTTACTCCGTGTTCAAGGTAACCGCAGGATTAAAAATTTCGTCGCCCGCTCAGGTCGAGGAAAGCCGTCCGGGTCAGATTAAAGCGCGTTAGGGACTAAACCCGCAGCCCATCGGACAAGCGGCGTAATTACAAGCATCCCCCGAAGGGGAGCGACAGAAACAGGGATGAGGTGTGTCGTGTTTACAGCGTTTGATCGCGTTTGGCCGCTGGTCGGCCTAGCTCTGACGTTGGTAGCCATCGTCTGCTGGATGACCCTTCTCGGCCATTTGGCAATCAAATTACTCTGATCGCTTCATTCTCGCATTCTCAGGCATTTCGCGGGTGTGCAGCAAATCGCATCTGCTCCATCCCTATAACCACGAAACGATACGGCTTTGAAATTGGGGAACGTCAAAATGGGAAGGCGTCAAGCAGGAACATACTTGGGCAAGGTGTTACGTTGGCTTCAGCGATATTGGACCGACTAGAGACCCACGCATAGCCCTTCGCGTATAAGTGAAGCCGAGACCGAATGAAAGGTTCCTCTGCTCCTCCGGCCCGCCAAAAGCTCCGGCAGCTTAGCAAAAATAGCGGCTATCCGCTGCGGCTCGTCGCGCGTGAGCAGCTCGCGCCGAAACCGGCGACGAGGCTCCTTCTCGAAATACACGAAGCTCATTGCAGTCCTGCCTACGGACAGAGCTGACAATATTATTGTGCTGTTCACAGATTTTGGATTGCAGGGTCCTACCCTGCGAATTGACCCGTTCGCCGACGCCCCGGTCGGCAATCCCAAGGCATCGGCCTGCCTGCTGGCGGCCGAGGCCCCAGGCGTGCTATCCTTCACGTCAACGTCAATTCGCGGTTCATTTCGAAGAATTCTTGACATCAACGTAAAGTCCTAGGCCGTGTGGACGGATTTAGCCAAGTATAGGGTAGAGGGATTCCCAAATCACTTTTTCTCTGACTCATGGGCAGTCGGTTTTTGGAGGACCGACCATGCTCACGGCCATGACGGAAGAGGATTGGACGATTGTATTGCGGGTGTTCGCGGCATCGCGGTCGCGGCGCGGCGACAAGGGCCGGAACGACCGAAAGTTTCTCGAAGCCCTGCACTATTTTGTGGTTCATAATATCACTTGGCGGGCTCTTCCGGAGAAATTCGGGCACTGGAACAGCGTGTGGAAGCGGTTCTGGCGGCTGAGCCGATCTGGAACTTTCGAAGCGTTCTTCGATGCCCTGGCGGCGATGAGCGAGACGGCGCATTTGGTGCAGATGTTCGATTCCACCGTGGTGCGCGCCCATGTCTCGGCAGCGGGCGCAAAAGGGGGCAGCATGATCAGGCGCTTGGCCGCTCGCGTGGCGGTTTCTCTACCAAGATTCACTTGAAGACCGACTTCGGTGGCTTGCCAATTGCCTTCCATCTCACCGGCGGTGAAGCCAGTGATAGCCGCAACTTTGAGACGCTTCTCGACATCGGTCCTGATCTCAATCCGCGCGCCGCACTCGGTGACAAAGGCTACGATTCCAAATCAAATCGCGACGCCGCGCGCCAACGCGGAATATGTCCGGCAATCCCGTATCGATCCAACACCAAGGATATGCCCGCCTTCTTTCCGAAAACACTCTACAAGGCACGGGCACGCATCGAACAAGCGGTCGGCAAGCTCAAACGCTTCAAGCGTATCGCACTTCGATGCGAGAAGACGGCGCAGAATTACGGCTCGTTCGTCGCGCTTGCTCTCGGCTTCATCTTGATCAAATCCGTCCACACGGCCTAGGGAGGCAAACGTGGCCATCGCATTAGTTACCGGCACCAGTAGCGGCATCGGATTGGCAACCGCCGTGACGCTCGCACGTGGCGGCCACAAAGTAATTGCGACGATGCGAAATTTGGATGGTGCCAGTGAACTTCGGAAGATCGTCTCGGCAGAAGGGCTTCCGGTGACGGTAGCCGCGCTCGATGTGGATGACGACGGTTCCGTAACCGATGCAGTCGATAAGGTGCTTGCAGAGAACGGTTGCATTGACATTCTCGTGAATAACGCGGGCGTAAGTAGTGGTGGAGGATCGGTGGAAGAGGTGCCAATAGGGCTCTTCCGCCAAGTCATGGAAACGAACTTTTTCGGTGGCTTGCGCTGCATTAAAGCCGTGATACCGACCATGCGCGCGCGCCGTCATGGTTGCATTGTGAATGTGACTTCGGTCGCCGGTCGAGTCGCTATGACTCCGCAGGCGGCCTACGCCGCTTCCAAATGGGCTTTTGAAGCGTTGAGCGAATGCCTAGCGCAGGAAATGAAGGCATTCAACGTCCGCGTGGTCATTATCGAGCCCGGCGTCATCGCCACACCAATATTCAGCAAGGGGAGACCAGTACCTCAGGACAGTCCTTATCCACATCTCCGGCGACTGAGGGCTCTGTTCAACGCATCGCTAGCGAAACCGACATCGCCGTACGTCGTTGGCGAACAAATCCGACAGATCGTCGAGGGCGATAGTTGGCAACTACGCTATCCAATCGGTCCGGACGCGGTGCCGTTTCTCAAATGGCGAGCAAGTAAGTCGGATGAAGAAGTTGTCAATCAGGCCGCAGAGAGTGACCCGGATTACAAAGCTAGAGTGAAACGGGAGTTCGGGCTAGACGTAGACCTTTGAATCGGAAAGGGAAGGCGGCGCATGGAATGAGGCGGCGTGATTCATCGCGCTTCTTGGCTCGACAACGTCTCCGGTCCTCTGGCCGGGGCGATATATTCCGCAAAGAGACGCACCCGAGCGTGCACGCCATGAATATGAGGGACCGGAATTGCCATCGCTCAGAGACAGGAGGCAAAGTCCTGGGAACTGCGCGCGGCGATGAGCATGGCGCGGCTCTGGCGCGATCAGGGCAAGCGGGAGGAGGCTCGAGAGCTTCTCGCTCCGGTCTACGGCTGGCTCACTGAAGGGTTCGACACTCTCGATCTGAAAGAGGCTAAGGCGCTGCTCGACCAGTTGTCGTCGTGAGCACGAAAACTTGCGCACACGCGGCAGCAGGTCGCCGGAGAGCGGGATGTGGAGCCGTTAGAATACGAATGCCAAAGCAACAACAATCAGGACGCCTAATCCCGTCGCTGCAATCTGAATAGGGTCATAGGGAAAGCGCTTTACGAGCATGACCAGTTTCCCTGCAATGGGGAGCGCGCTTCTATGCGAATTTTATTGCTGTCGAAACGTTAACCGCTGATTAACGTTAATGCCCTTGCGGAAGCCTTTGAGGCGGGCACTCGGCGCTCGGTATTGATCGACCGAGGCGGCGGGACGAGGCACTCAGGTAATGCACGGACCGTTTAATTTCGCTCGCCCCTGGAGTTGTTGCAGATGGTGGCGTTTCGGCCACGACTTCGCGGCGGCGAAGCTGCTCACCCGCGATGAGGCCCGGCGCATCGCCGCTAACATTGCCAAGCTGCCAGGGGCTGTTGCAGCGTCAGGAAGCGAACGGGGCGAGCCTCCATGGCGATTGAGCTGCTGGGTATGAGGCGATGAATACCGTGTGCAGGGATGGTTCCCCTGCATCCGAGGTGGTAACGGGCAAGCGTTGAAAGGCGCTACAAGGTTCAGTTCCGGTTCCTGCACACGGCCTCGCAAGAGGGAGTGTCTCATGTACCGGTGAAACTGAGCAAGCCACCAGCTGAAACGGTCTCGCGACGGTAGTTCATAGTGTCGAAGCGGCTGCTCAGTGCTCGGGCCGCGCGGTCGTCCACAAGATGCTCACCCGCGACGAGGCCCGGCGCATCGCCGCCAACATCGCCAAGCTGCCGGAGTTGCTGCAGAAGGATGAACACACGTAGACAGGCGTCGCGTCGTCGAATTCGCTAGGCTCCCCCCGGGGCCTCCCCCTTCCGGCGCGGACGTCGGGGGCAACTTGTTGGCAGGCCCGGCAGGGAATGGCGGCTCGCTGGAGATGTGATACTGGAGATGTGATATCGAACGTTCGTTAGGTCGCGTATTGAAGACCGACGGCAGTCTCTAACGTTGCGCTCGCCGCATGCAACGAGACGGCCCACGTTTGATCACCAACGATGCCATCCGCGGCAACCCCGCCCCATGTTTGAAACGCCTGAACCGACGCTTTGGTGTTTGGGCCGAAACTGCCGTCGATTGCACCTGGCGACGTGTTCCACTGGCCGGATGCTCCATTGGAGAGAACCTGCTGGAGACTGCGGACCACGGCGCCAGTCGAGCCCTCACTTAGCGTCGGCATGGGAGCGCCATTAGGAAGCGCGGCCCAGGTTAGCGGCCCGACGACGCCGTCGACAGCTAAACCAGCACCTTGCTGGAACTCTTTGACGGCGGTTTCAGTTACCGGTCCGAAATTGCCGTCGACAACAAGCCCGAGATTAGCAGTGCGGCGCAGCGCCCGCTGGAGCCAGCGGACGGCACCACCGGTTGCGCCTAGTGAGATGGTTGGCTGCCCCGCATTTGGCATGCAAATCCCCTTCGTTCAAAACAAGCCTGGGAATGAGCGCATCGCATGGCGCGCTCCTACTCCCATATAGCAGGTTTCCAGTATACTCAAAGCGAATGCCTGAGGAGAAGCGCGATGGAAATGAGCGTTGGTGCGCTTGACCACTACAATGTGTCGACCCGCAAACTCAAAGAGACCGTGCAGTTTTACGAGGAGATTCTGGGTTTCGTAAGCGGCCCGCGCCCGCAGTTCAATTTCCCTGGGGCCTGGCTGTATAGTGCGGGTCATGCCGTGCTGCACCTCAATGATATTTCGCAGACTGACCGGCAGCAGTGCCCCGATTCAGGCGTCATCGATCATGTCGCGTTTAGCAGCCGCGGCTTCGAGGCAATGAAGCAGCACCTCACCGGCAAAGGCGTGCCCTTCCACATGAACCAGGTGCCCGATAGCACTCGTTGGCAGATTTTTCTGCGCGACCCCAATAATGTGGAGATCGAACTCAATTTCGAAACCAAGAATGAGACCGGCGCCTGAGTTTCGGGTGTTCTGGTACGCACCTGACTTTGAGTGTTAGAGTACCTGGGCTGCAGCGAAGGGTGGCAAGAGGATGCGGCGAACCCTACTGCCATCACTGGTGGCACGATCACTATTGGAGCTACTGATCAACGCCGCTCGGGGGCGTCAGCGCCCTTCCTTATTAGATTGTGGACCTGGCAGCGCGTCGGCCCGCCATTAGGATGCGCAATACAAAAGGCCGCTCACGAATTGCCCTTGTCGAAGATTAGGCAGTATTGCCGGGGCAGGAACTGAAGCGTGTCCACGAGTGCGTAGCCAGCGGCCTTGAGCTCTTGCGTGACCCTTTCCGGGGAGATCCGATGCCGGACGGGCGGGCCGTTAGGGGAATCCGCGTTAAAATCTACGATCACTAGCCGTCCAGCAGGCCGCAGCGATGATTTCAGTTTGGCAAAATATTGGGTTCGGTTGCCGATGTGGTGATAAGTGTCCACGACGAGCGCAACATCGACCGGCTCGGGGAGATTGACCGCGTCGGCGCTTGCCTGCACCGGCACGAGGTTGATCAAATGCTCACGTCGCGCTCGTTCGCCGAGGTAGCGCACCATATCCGGCTCGATATCGGCGGCAAATATTTTGCCTTCCGGGATGCGCTTTGCAATCCGCACGCTGAAATACCCGGTGCCCGCACCGATATCGGCGACAAGTGAATTGTGCTGCAGATGCAGGGCGTCCAAAATCTCATCAGGCTTCTGCCAGGCGTCGCGTTCCGGATTATCGAACTCTTTGGCCCATTTCTCCGCATCTTCGAATCGATGATGGAAGCCGCCATCGGATGCGGCGTTCATCTGATGGCCCGGCCTCGCGTGCTCCGCGGGCATTTCGGACCGCGTCTGGGCCGGAGAGTACCGAACCGCTCCCAAGCCCCAGATCATCGCAAAAACGGCTATCGTCGAGAGTATTTTGGTTTTCATTTTGTAGCTGCCCCCTGGAAGTGAGGACGGAGTGCCTTTGCTCGGCACGCATTCGAGTGCAGCACGATCTAGCGCTGCTGCGAAGCAATTCCCGAGGCGGCGGAAGCGTTATACGCAGTAGCGAGAACGAGAACTTTCGTGCCGATTGGGGTGCGGTTATAAAGATCGATTATGTCATCATTGGTCAAACGAATGCAGCCGGATGAAACGTTCTGACCGATAGTCCACGGCTCGTTGGTGCCATGGTGGCGGCTGTGCTCGAAGGGCGAATGGAGCAGACCCAGGAACGCTCGGCGACGACCTTTGCTTTCCTTGTCGGGGCGCGAACGGTTGCATCGACAGTTGGGACGCTTGCCCGGTGGTCGGCACCGGCGAAGTAACGGCTTCCAGCAACACGGCGAAACAACGCTTTGCCGACATTTCGCCGAACTGTGCTTCAAAGGCGAAATCGATGACGCCATCCGGGAAGATTGCGGCTAAATCGCCACGTTGTCGGATTGCTTCACGGAGTACGCCACATGGTGAAAATGTGCCAAAATTCCAATAGACAACCACGGCAACAAGCGCGGCAACCACGGCTACAAATCGAAGAAAGGTCCGAACGGATCGATCCGCCCTTCGCGCCAAGCGTTTCATCCGTGTAAGTGGTGATTTTCGAGCAGGCACTTTGCCCAACTGCGGCTTGCGACCCCGTTCTCTCTTGCATTACCGTGGCAAAATCTCAAAAAGCTTAACGACAGGCGCGTTGCCGAAGGGCGGCGATGCGGTTGGGCCTCGCTCAAGGGAGCGATGCGTTGCTGATAACGCCCAACTTGAGGCGCTACCCCCGGTTGGGAGCTTGATCTGCGTCACCGGTTGGGCAGTTGCGGGAGTGCTGGGAAAAGTATGTAACGTCTTTCACCAGACGCGGCATCGTGTGTTCGGTAAGAGATAATTCAAAACCCTCATCTTTCGAAGACTCCGGGCAGAAAACCTTGTGTCCGCTAACCGCACAATCCGACAACCGTTGTTTAGCTTCGGACTCAGTCATCCCCGGCTTAAAGCCCTGAATGTCCCGTTTTGGGAACCATTCCAAAACGGAGAGGAATTACGAATCTTTATGAAATCAGAGTCGTTATTCT
This sequence comes from uncultured Alphaproteobacteria bacterium, assembly GCA_963833665.1. Taxonomy (GTDB): domain Bacteria; phylum Pseudomonadota; class Alphaproteobacteria; order Rhizobiales; family Xanthobacteraceae; genus BOG-931. The sequence goes on from CAWHZA010000035.1 coordinate 10,367, forward strand.
GAGCGAACGACGTTGAGATGCTGGTCCCCAACAAAATCGAGGCAATCAGGACTCGTGAAAGAGTTTGAGAGAACATAATTTTTGTACCACCACTATCAGCCTAGGTTAAGCGGAGGCACGCTAGACAAGCACACCGGTGCGTCTCCTAGCCTCCGGCCCGTTTAAGAAACCTACCGATGCCAGCGGGGATATGCTCCAGGCGCGGCAGTCAAGGTCTACAATTTCAGCTCACTGGGCTGCCGTTTTCTCCTGCGTCAACTTCTCTGCACACTCCCTAGCCAGGTGATAGTCGGTGGAGGTAGCTCCCGGCTGTGTCGCCCAGCCACCCTTCTGCACGTATTCGCCCTGTTCCCAGTTCGAAGGGATCTTTTTTATGGCTGCCAGGTTCGCTTGCGCATCGCTGTTCTGCAGGAATTTCTCCACACAGACCGGCGTGAGGGCTGCCACGACGGCGGTATCAGCCCGCTCGGCCGCAAGTTTGTTGGCTGTGCTGCCAGTCATCCAGCCGCCCCAAGAAAATCCGATGACTATCGACGCGACTGCGCCGATAGCTATCCCTTGCAGGAGACGAGTCGCGACTCGCCCTGAAGAATTGAAGGAACTTGCATGGTACTTCCTTTCGTCCGACACGCTTCGGACCCGCTGGATTACCCGGATGGGTTCCGGTTCAGCAAGTTGAATTGAATGACCCGAACGCTTTGCGGTGGCGTATCGGTTGGGTATTGCGTTACGCCTTTGTCCGCCGGGGATCTGAGCAAAACAGCTCACTTCAATTGCTTGCGGGGCGCAGGAGTTGAGGTCTCACGATTCAGTTCACTTTGCAGCTTGGACCAATTTCTCTGCGCACGCCCTTACCATGTGATCGGAGCCGAAAGCGATACCTTTGAATAGTCAAGCGACGTGAGTTCGTACCATTCGCGTTGGCGGCCTGCCTCGCCGCTGCCGTTTGAACTACGAAAGTCATCGTCACCATCGGTCTTGCAGAGATCGTCGCGAGTGCGTGCGAATCGGCAGACATGCAGATGATCGACTAGACACACGTCAAAGCGCACCGCTCGGCATCCATCAGCGGTACGAGGTAGACGACGTCTTCGACGCGACAATCGACGCGGGTGACGTCTCTCCTGTCCGAGAGGGTGGAACTGTAGCCTCTGGCCGGGAAGCACGTTGTAGATCGCGGCCTCGGAGGCTTCGACCAAGACGTTGTCGCGAAGGAATCCACTGCCCAAAGCTTGATGGATTTGGGTCGCGGCGAAGCCTTCCTGCGGACGCTGAATACCCGAGGTGCGCCGACCAATGCGCACTACATTGAAACCAGCAGGGCGGAGCTGCTCACTGGGCGATTTGAGGCAAACGTGCGGATGACAGGCTCAAAGTGTGCGAGGCGGAGGGGAGGATGTGGAGAGGAATACAAAGCTTTAGAGGCTGCGGGAAAAGGTTTGGAACCGTTTTAGCGCGGGAAGCCGGGCGCAGCGCGTCGGCTTCCCGTGAGCCACTTTACTTCTGTTGCTGGCTCTTCTCGTGCGCGGTCTTCGAGCTATCGCGAGCATTTTGTAAATGCTGCTGAGCCTGCTTGGAATGTTCCTTGCCCTTGGCATGGTCATTCTTGCCGTGGGAGTCGGCGGCAGCGCGATGCGACTTCGCTGCGGATTCGTGATGTTCCGCCGCCTTGTTGTGTTCGTCTTTCATGGTATTTCCTCATTGCTAGCCGAAGAATGTCGGCTCCCGAGCACATGGTGCCTCTCCGCAGCATCCACAACCCGGCAATGGTGGTGGAACAAATAAAAGTCGTGAAGGGAACTCCATCATGCTTTCGCTGCTATGGAACTTTTCGGTTAAATGTCCATACTTCCACTGCTGCTCGGTATAAACCCACTTGTAGTCCATCGTGTTGACCAGCTCGCGGGGGCGGCTAAAGGAGCGCGGCGGATTCGTGTCCCTTTCCCTTCGCGCTTCCTCTGGCCACCTTATTTTATCAGATAACGTCGAAAGCGTGACTAAATCAGCGCAGGCTGCGCAACTTTGTTTGTATAGGGAGCGCCTTAGGCGCTGAGGGTTGCGAGGTCTACTCCACCCCAAATTCACCTTGGGCAAAATCGCGGTATTTACTGATCGTTTGGGGACGCTTGCGGCTCACTGAGTGCAGGCGTGTGCGTGGGTGCTGCACAATTGGCCCTCCTGGCACATAAACGGGCGGCCACTAGCGTCCGTACCGCAGGCGCATGTGTTAGTTACCTGCTGCCCTTCGGCGCACATCGGGATCGCATTCTTCTGCGGGATCGCATTCTTCTGCACATGCCTCGTCACCGTCGCTTTGTGCCTGTGCACGTGCTTCGCCTTGGCTTGGTGCACATGCCTCATCCCTCTTGCCTCGGCAACTCCAACGGACATGGCAATTGCGAGCACCGCCACAACGAAGGTCTTCGGCATCGCTTCTGCGTCCCTGTCGGGTGCCTTCTGGTCAGACTGCGCGTTGCGTCCGTATAAGTGAAGGCGATAGAATCGATCCAGCGGGCTGGGGCGATAAGGAGTACGCCACGATGTGCGACTACAGCCTTACTCGCTCCTCAATCGCCCACCTGCATGCGACCGCAACAGCCGCATGCCGTTTTTTTGACCGCCGATTGAGCCCAATCACGCGTGCTTTCGGATCACCGAAAATGCCACGCACCGTCGGTTCCGGCCGAAAACCTGGGAAGCAATATGAATCCCAAAGTCGCCGACATTGTCTCGCCGTTCTCGCAATCCACCTCGGATGCCAAATCGCAGGGCCAGGCTGTAATCCAAAATCGCTAGGAAATGCACAGCTTTCTCGGGCCTTCAGACCCTAAACTAACCCACTCAATTCCACGAAGACCCCGGAAATTCAAAGTACGTTCACAAGATACGCCACGAGTGATACGAAAACGTGCATGACGGTCAATCTAATGCCGAAGCAATTCATATTTCTTCGGACGATCCCACTTTTCTTTAGTACGAGCCTATATGCTCAACCGAAAGACGCATCGCCCCCGGCAGAACGTACGCTTTGGGACCATAACGGCTCAATAATGTATTTGATCGCAATCGGCTCTTCGAGAGAGTTACATTATCAGAAGCCGCGTCCTGGAATGTTGGAAGCTGGAGCGCACCCCGACGATGTCCTATTCAAAGGTGAAATCAACGACGGACAAATCTCATGCGGCGCTTCCGTTCTTATCCATATTATTCTTGATCATGATGCTCAGATCGAGCGCATGAGGCGTCGCCTTCCAAATCGATACTTCAAACTTGCGTCACTGACGGATTCAGCGTGAGAGAACGAAGTTGCGTTGATCTGGGTCCACTATCGCTGTTGGCATAGCCCTTAAAGATGCTTCGGACCCGAGAGGGAATGCGAGTGGCAAAAGACCCTGATCACCTGAAGTTGAGAGCGGGGGTGAAGCAAACCTTGGAGCAGGCGCATTTGGCGCTTGATGCATATTTTGAGTTTTTGAAGAAGTCAGTCTCCTCATTTCCGTCAGGGGGCACAGAACTCGGTGACAAGTTGATGGACCAAGGTGTCGAACACATCAACGCTCTCCAGGAGGTGGTCAAAAGATTGAGCCAAGCAGAGAACTTTCAAGAAGCTCTTCGAATACAAACCGCTTTTATACCCTCGCAGCTGAATTTGTTGGGCAAGCAAGCAACAAACTTGGGTGAGGCGTATACAGGGACAAAGAAAGATACAGACAACCGAGAAAAGCGTGGCTAAGCATTCAGGTTCGCGGCGGCCGCCAAAGCACCCCAACAAGCAGCCCTACGCTCGCTCTCACCCTCACCCGCTCGATAAGCTCGCTCCGGTTATGATTCGCCGCATGTGGTAAACGGCGCCCTGAGGCGACACGACAGTTTAGAATTTAGCTCGTGGGGAACGGCTCGCGAGTGCTCTGAGTTATCGAATCAGCGCTGGAGGGCGATTCTTCGTTCTTCACGAACCATCGCTCATGGCCCGCTTCACGCCAGAAAGATACGACTTCGGTTGATGTAACGTCGCTCATTTGCGCTTTCTCGCTAATCGATCTCCCACAGCAAAAAACGGCGCCACGACCGTGGCTCAGGTTCTTCATCGGTTTTCACATCGTGGTTAAGGAAGGACGCTCTTCGACACAACATAACTCAGGGGCCTGGACCTTCCGCAGTTTCGGTTCAACAGGATGGAAGACTTCACCCACCATGCGCTGGCTTGGACTCGTAAGATTTTGTGTAATGCGGGAGGACCGCAAACGCGCTAATCTCTCATGGGCTGAGGGGCCTTCCAACGAGGGAGTTCCCGAGATGTGCGACTTTAGTCTCCAAAGCGTACGTTCGCGGCCCGCGAAGGTCGGCGATAAGCTCGTGACCCGTGACTTCGGCACCGGGACACGGGGCTTCGCCGCTGCGGATGATCCCGGACTGGCGGTGTGTGTAATGCCCGGTACGGAGCTGGCTTTCGCTGGCGAGGTTGCCTGCCTACCGACCGGCCTCTGGTGGAAAGCGCAGACGATCAACCACCAAACGGCGATCTTTCGACAGGTCAACAAGGAAAAATCGGCCGCGCATCACGATGCGCTCGAATTTCCAGACGGGCGGACCGTGTTGCTGACGCTGCTGTGCGAGGGTCAGGCGGCAACGGTGCTTCAGCTGCCTGCGCCGCCAAAGACCGCGGCCGAGGCAGATGCCCAGAAGCGCGTCACCTACGTAGGCTGACGGTTCAAGCCACCCCTTAGGCCGCCTATCGGGCGGCCTACTTTTTCACGCGCAAGGAAAACCGCAATGCGTCCGCCTCGGACCGATGGAGTGATCAAGAGGCTTTCTTGAAAGCCTGGCTGACGCTTCGCGTGAACGGCGCGGCGCTTTCGCCAGCGAATTTCTTTCCGAGCGCCGTAAGCTCCTTGATCTGTTCGTTGAGCATCGCCGTTTGCTTTTGGGCGTGTGCCGTCCACAGTTCGAAAAGATCGGACGATGACTTTGCAGCCGAGAGTTGGCGAGCAAACTCGAAAACCCCTGCGGTGTTCGCCTAAGCTATGTCGATCATTTTTAGATTATAGTCTCGCATTTGTTCGATCATTGCCGAATAGCCTTGTTCAATCGCCTTCAGAGATTGCTCTGCGGCTGCTTTGCCTTTCTGAAGGGTCTCGTTGGCGATTGCCGCGCTTTTGTCGGCAAACTTCCTGCTCTGATCGTGCTCGTTCATGGGACTGATCCTTTGACTGGGTGCTTATTGACTGGAATTTTAACGGTCATCGCCACCCGACGCATAGCCTCCCCAACCGCGACTTTGCGTTGCCAAAAAAGATAGCTTCGCCTAGCGACCGCCGCTTGAGTCGATTACGCGGCACTGACCTCGCCAGGCTGTCGAGATCGACTCTGTAGTGCTGCTTGCGTCCAGGTCCCGGATAGCTCAAGCAAGTCCTGCTTGTCCTTGGCGATTTTGGCGTCGCAGGCTAAAAGCATCGCCTCTTTAGCGTATTCCCAGAACTGATCTGTTTCCGACATGAGCGCACTCTCGTCCCCCGTCATCCTCGCTTGCACTCCCTGGCAGTAGCCGTCTGTGCAAAATTGCTCACCTAGACTAGATCGCGACCTGAAATGCCCAAAAAGAAAAGCCCCAGCGGGGGGCTGGGGGGCTCGGGGGGCTGGGGCTTTTGATCTTCGAGACAACAACTCATCCCGTGACCGCCGGAATAATGTTCTACGAGCGAATTGGTTCCCTACCATGCGAATTGAATTGGATCGCCTGCATCCCTTTGCTTTTACTGCTCTTCGGCAAAGCAGGTTGCGGATTGTCTGTCAGTCTCGCTCCTCGGTCACGCGCTCAAGAAGACGACGGCACCGCTGAACGTTCTGGCATTGGAGTGAACCGCTCCATCTTTGCGTCTATTCATCGCACCCCTCGGCTACAGACTATGTGAGTTGAGTTGAACAAGACGGTCTGAGCAATTTTGACCACTTTCAGGCACTCCGGGGGCACCAGACTGGTCGAATGTTTTTTGAGCGGTTGTGCCGACCATCGCGTCGGCATTTCGTCGTCGCTTTTGCCTTCGAGACCACTTGCACAGCAATACCCACGGAGATCGGGCACCGTTTCGATATCCCATGCGAGAACGTGGGGCGTGTCATGCGCCTTTGCATATCAGGGTTTTGAGCTGTTTACCGCAGGGCGGGAGAACGCGATGCTTCTACTAGATCAAGTTAAAGTGAGACGTTGCGAGGCCCGCTGCCATATTGGTGTTACGCCTCCGCGCTACGCGAATGCGCAAGCGCGGAGGCTATGATGAGGACGAGAGGATCGAATCGTCGTTCCAGCTTCGGGATCAAATGCGTTCAATGCAGTAATGAGCTGATTGCCCCCGAAAGGTCTGAGTACTGGAGCGATAAGCGCACCTGTCATATTTGGTACTGCCGGAAATGCAGCTGCTGTTTCGAGTTCGCTCGTCTTGTTTCCTGCCGACACCAATTAGATGAAAAATTTCACGACAAGGGACGATGGTTTCCCGACGCTGCTGGTCGCATAGGGCAGTTCAAGAGGAGCGGCAGCACAATGCGACACGCCGGTCGCGACACTGAAGCATCTCGGACCGTGTCGGTCGAGAACAGGTGGGCATCGGGTGTTCAGCCTGGCATCCCATAACTTGATCATGTCCCGATCAATGTCCGACGGCAATACCACGGCGACCGCAATCATTTCGCCTGTATGCGATTTAGGTAATCCACAACCGCCAAAACGCGACTTCGAGCCACGAGTTCTGGATCGAAAGATAAATTGAGATATTGGTCGGATGCAGTTGAACCAAGAGCTTGATTTGGGGATGGTGTGTATCGAAAACCCCAAATTGGCATTTCACGAGTGCCATGGGCTTTGATCGCTTTTCTCCCATCAATTACTTCGTAAATCGCGTTAACAGGAAACACGCCGTCGTTTCTCTTGGCGAGTATCGTGAGGTCGGCAGGCTGCGACTTTAGCTCCGCGCTGAGCGGTCCCTTTCCGTTTCCATCCAAGCCGTGACAGGCCGCACAACTGGATAGATATTCCATTTCCCCTAAATCGATGTTTTGAGACCATCTTGCAGCGAAGGGCGTGTTCGATTTTGGCAACTCCGTCTTCCCTTGATTGGCGTCTTGAGCCATGCCGGATGCATTAACGCCAATAATTACGTTGGCAATTATCAGCCACTTGAATGCAGCGTTTGCCATGGTGAACTCCTCTGGCGTTTTTTAGCGACGGCGAGCTATCACGGACATCGTCGATACCGTTCTTCCCGCTGGATAGCTTCGACCAAATTACGGTCCTTCTGCGACAAAAGAACATTGTATTCGTTGTCGTACGCCAACCCGCGTTGCCCAATGCACTGATGGCGCGGGATGTCTTGAAACAGAACCCCGCCGCTTTGAAAATGACACGCTCTAGCAATCTTTCGCTCAGCGAACAGGATCATTTAAATTCTAACGGACACCGGCTGACAACTGCTGCAGCGATCATTCGACAAGACCGCGCTAACTTTCATCGATTTGGTCTGAGAGATCCGGCCGACGCTGCCACGTGTAGTTTTGGTAAAGCGCCCGCACATGCCAGCATCATAGAAGCTCATTCCGGCGTTAGCGATGTCATTGTTTTGGAGCGAAAAAGTGCAAGTTGCTCTGAGACGCGACAAGCCGCTTGCTCGCGGAAGGACAAGGGGGCGAAAGAATTAAGAGAGCAACCACTGAGAAATCCAAGCTGCGCGCCCTTTCGGGTCATGAAGAGGCAGGCGCAACTCGCACCAAAAGTTTGCCAAAATTCTCCCCGCGCAAGAGGCCGATAAGGGCAAGCGGCGCGTTCTCCAGCCCCTCGACCACGTCTTCGCGATACTTGATCCGTCCCTCGCCGACCCAGGCGGAGACATCGCGCACGAAATCCCCATAGCGGGCGGCAAAGTCGGAGACGATGAACCCGCGAAACGTCAGCCGCTTGGTTAGAATCGCCCGCATCATGTGCGGCAAGAGGATCGGGCCGGGCGACAGCGTGGTGGCATTGTACATCGAGATCAGCCCGCACACCGGAATGCGGGCGAACGGATTGAGCATCGGGAACACGGCCTCGAACACAACGCCGCCGACATTCTCGAAGTAGACGTCGATGCCCTTCGGGCAGGCTGCGGCCAGCCGGGCGGCGAGATCGGGCGCCCGGTGGTCAATGGAGTCATCAAAGCCGAGCTCCCCGGTCACGTAGCGGCATTTGTCTGGCCCGCCCGCGATGCCAACTGCGCGGGCACCCTTGATCCGCGCGATCTGGCCGACGACTGCGCCAACCGCACCCGAAGCTGCCGCGACCACCACGGTCTCGCCAGCGGCGGGTTTGCCGATCTCAAGCAGCCCCATGTAGGCGGTCATGCCCGGCATACCGAGGACGCCGACCGCGGTCGAAATCGGCGCGCGCGTGGGATCGACCTTTTGCAGGCCGGAGCCATCGGACAGCGCGTGGGTCTGCCATCCGGTACGGCCGACCACGATGTCGCCCTTGGTAAAGCCGGACACGTTCGAGGTGACCACTTCGCCGACAGTGCCGCCCTCCATGACCTCGCCGATGCCGACTGGCTTGGCGTAGGACGGCGCATCGCTCATTCGGCCGCGCATGTAAGGGTCGAGTGAAAGCCACCGCGTGCGCAGCAGCATCTGGCCTGGTCCGGGTTGTGGAATCGGAAGTTCTTCCAAGCGAAAATTATCTAACGTCGGTTCTCCGACGGGCCGCGAGGCGAGAATAATCCGTTGGGCTCTTTCGGTCATTGCGATTTCCTCTGCTTTACGCCTTAGTGCAGTGTTGGCTTGCCACAGCACTGCTTGAATTTCTTTCCTGATCCGCATGGACAGGGATCGTTGCGCCCAACCTTTGGCATTGAGCGGCGGAAGGTGGTCGCGTTGCCATACAGTTCCTTTTCAAGCGACCGCTGTGTTTTGAAGTGGCGGTAAATTCCGGTTACCCCTGCGGCTGCGCCCACGATCAGTTTCTCGCGCAACTCCGTGCTAACTGGCTCCTTGTATGGACGCATTTCAGGATCTGGGCTGTGTTCGTTTGCGAGCGCAAATATCGGCATTAGCCACCCGCCATGCTCCTCATCTGCCAAGAGAGAAGCCCATTCCCCTTTGTGAAACTCCATCCCCCGAAGGAAACCAGTTGCCCAATCGTTGGCATGAGTAATCCCGTTCTCATCTTGCAGAAGCAACGGCAGAAACACCTCGCCGGAATGCAAAGTATCGGCAATAGCGTTCCAATGACACATGATCAAAGATAGAAATTCCTGCAACATTGGCTGCGCGTTGACGGTATCCCGAAGGACCATTTCATCCCCGCAAATCACGGGAAGATAGTCGCTTGGCGGAACGATTTGAGGACCGCTAATCAATGCAGCGAAGAAACCATCCAACTGTTCCAGGTTCATCGAACGCTTATTATCAAAACGTTCGAGGAGCGCGCTCACGCGATCCAACTCTGCTTCGGCCAATGGCTGCGGTTTCACGGGGCGACCTCGATGATTCTCGTACCATTCAAACATCGCTGAATGCGGAAGTCACTGCCTCTTGTTCGCAGCACGACGTGCCGTCTCTCCTGTGGCTTGGCTAAACTCCCGTCGTGGGACGTTTATTACTGCGATATCGTCGAGACCGGCAAACACGTCGATCAAAGGGGTGCCTTTTGGACGCCGCTCAGAACGTGTTGCAGCGCTGGCCAGTATCGAGGCGCGTGAATAGCTCGCGAGCGCCCGCCGATGATCCAAACCTAATCGAACGGGTCGAGGTGACATAGCAGACCGCATTTTTGCGGGCCAACGCCTCAGGAATCCGATGAGGACGCGACTGGCACGGGGAATGGCTGAAACCCAATATGCGTGCCCGCCCATCCGGGATGCTGCAAGGTCGCGCCAATGCGGGCGCTTTCCAGGATCGGTTTTTGCCTACTAGCTATTCAGCAAACTGAGGATGTCCTAGCGTTTGCCGTTGAAACCATTCTCGGGCACCCTGATCTAAAGCTAATGGAGCAAACGGAGTTTGAGCAAAAGAAAACGCGTGGCATTCTTTTGAAGAAATTGAAGCGGCGCGCGAAACTCGATCCTGAAACTCGTGGGGTGACGCGCCGCACCTTTCAACGATCTTAAACGGATAGAGCAGATCGTGGGCGCCTCAATGACCTCGATGAATGGGCATAGGAGGAACCGGGATGACGACGACCCCGGCTCAGCGGATGCGCGCGGCCCGCGCCCGCCGGCGCCGGCGCGAGGTCCAGCTGACGATTGAGGTCAGCGAAACCGACTTGCGGGAGATCGCTCTGGCTGGGTATTCTGATCGCGCGTGTCAAACCCCTCGGTGAACCAGCCGTAGACCGGAGGGTTCGAGCCCCCTAGGGGTCGACCGCGCAAATTCCTCTTGCGTGCAGTCACCCCGCAGTTGGCTGGCGAGCACTTCTAAGCCCGTCCAACTGGCGCCGAACTTGTCCGTGTCTACTGGAGCGGTCGCATAAGGATCGGGCTCGATCACCAAGGTATGCTCGTCGCGCCAGGTGACACGCTTCGGTTTACCGTTGATCCTACAGTCGATGGTATCTCCAAAGATTGACCGTATGTTCAGAGCAAACATGGTTCAGCCTCCTTTTTGCTGTCCTTTGTTTGGGTCCCTTGTTGCCCTAGTGGAACCCGCAAACAGCCGAGATCATGGTGTATAGGTAAAATCGGCGATAGAATCTGTGACGCCTGGCACACCTTTCTCCTTTGAGACGAAACCTCGACGGTGATTGAGGTTTTCGCGCGTTCTAACTGTCAATCCAAAGGACAATTGGAACAACGCCCCCGCAGCACTGCGCTATTCGCGCGCCGCAACTGTGAGCCGCTAGACGTCCATGTCGACCGCGCCGACGGCGTCATCGCTCCCCGACGACTTTCAGCCGGTAGCCGTCGATGTTCGCGTAATGTCGGCTTAGCCCCTAACACCGGAAGTATCGCTGAGCTGCGGCGAACTGACGTTCAGGGCCAAAATGAGAAGTCGTCAGCTTCACTCGATCACCTCATCAGCGAGTAGCAACATGGACTGGGGGACGCTCAGTCCGAGCGCCTTCGCAGTCTTGACGTTGATCGCAAGTTCGAACTTGGTCGGTTGTTGAACCGGAAGATCGCCCGGGTTCGCACCCTTCAGGATGCGATCAGCGCTCCCCGTACCACGGAATTACATGTGGGGCGATTTCCAGACGACGAGCGGAGGCAAACGCCTTGTTCCTCGTCAAGGGTGTTTAGGCTTCCCCCCCCTTAAGCCCTCTCCATCGCCAGTCTTGCATCAGTTCAGGTCGTGGCGACCACAAGATGGGCCTTCCAGGGCTCTTCCAATTTGCCGGAGGACGCCATGTATCCGCTCAACCTCGGCGACGAATCCGGCAAGCCGCTCGATCTTCGACAAGGGCGCCATGCCGCCCGTCGCAGCGTTCTGGTCGGTCACGCTATACGACAGCGACGGCTTTCAGGCGCCAACCCGCTCAATCGGTTTGCGGTCAGCAGCTGGATGCCGCTGAAAAACAACGCCGACGGATCGCTGGACCTTTACTTCCAGCACGAAAGTCCCGGCGCGGATAGGCAAGCGAACTGGCTTCCCGCACCCACCGGGGCATTCAACCTGGCACTTCGCCTTTATGCACCAAATTTCGACGCCTTAACTGGAAAATGGACTGCGCCGCCTGTCGCGCGGATGCACGGCGTTCCGGTTTTAGGCGGTCAGTAGAGTGAAATCGGAGTGAGCACGTTGCTTGTGGCGCCTTGCGGCCGCTTGCGATGGGCCCCTCATGTGGGCGACCGAAAGAGAGCCGACATTCCGGGACATCGTCCAAACGGCGGTAATGGTCCAAAGGCGCCGCGAGCAGCTTTACAACCTTGCCAATAGAACGCACCGAAAGGCGCTGTTGTCACAGCAGGCCTAGCGCAGTACACAAGCTTCGCGCTGGTAGCCAAAAAAGTGCAACAAGTAAACCGTTCTCACGACGCGTAAAATTCATGCTACCAAGCGGCCCAATGGAGTTTCCCGCCGGATGAGATAGAACCAATAGCGAGAAACGATCGTCGGCTCCACGCTGACATTTGCTCGAGCGAAGATAATCGGACCACAAGCCCGCAAAACAACGTGGTAGTCTTAAACGGCAAAATGAGCTATCCAGGAAAACCATCAAATGCGACAGGACGGTAGACGTAAGCAGGCAGCGTCGGCGCAACGTGGTGCGCCCAAGCGAGCGGCCGGCCGCAAGCCTTCATCCGCTCGAAAAGAAAAGATACTCGCGCGTAATCTGAAGGAGACTCTGCAACAACAAGATGCGACTTCGGAGGTTCTGGAGGTCATTAGCAGTTCGAATTTTGAATTACAGGCGGTCCTTGACAGGCTCGTCGATTACGCGATGAAACTCTGTGATGCGGATTCGGCGAATATATGGATAGCGGACGGAGGGGTTTTGAACCTCGCAGCGAGCTGCGGCCATTCGGCCGAATTCAAAGAATTTGCCAAGCAAAATCCGATTTTACCAGGTCGTGAAACGATTACTGGAAGAGTATTTCTCGAAGGCAAGACTATTCACGTAGCGGATGTCTTGGCGGATCCGGACTTTGCCGGCATCGGCTATCAAAAGCGCGGCAACTACCGTACGCACCTCGGTGTCCCCATTTTGCGAAAAGGTAAGGCAATTGGGGCGTTTGCGCTGACGCGATCGGAAGTGAGGCCGTATTCGACAAAGCAGGTGCAGCTAGTCACAAACTTTGCTACGCAGGCGGCTATCGCGATTGAAAATTCCAACTTGGTCGGTGAGATTTATGAATCTTTGCAGCAGCAGACTGCTATCGCCGATGTTCTCAAGGTCATCAGCAGTTCCACATTCGACCTACAGACGGTGCTGGACGCTCTGGTGGAATCGGCGGCGCGGCTGTGCCAGGCCAATTCGGCGTTCATTTTCCAATACCAGGGCGACTCGTATCATGTCGTCGCCAGCCATGGCTTCCAGCAGGAATACCACGCGTGGATGAAGAGCCAGCCGATCGCTCCCGGACGGCAGACGCTCGTCGGACGAACCGCTTTAGAAGGTCGACCGGTGCACATTCCCGATGCGAGCACCGATCCGGAATATCGCTGGTCGGAATCGATAAGGCGAGGAAACTTTCGGACGATGCTCGGTGTCCCGTTGTTGCGCGAGGGTATCCCGATTGGCGTAATCGCCACCACCCGGTCGACCGTACGCCCATTCACCGGTAAGCAAATTGAATTGGTCGCAACGTTTGCCAACCAGGCGGTCATTGCCATTGAGAACACGCGTCTGCTCAGTGAACTCCGCCAGCGCACGGACGAACTCGACCGCTCGAATGGGGAATTGCGCGCATTGGGCGAAATTTCCCGGGCGGTCAACTCAACGCTCGACCTGGAAACCGTTCTTGCGACGATCGTTGCCAAGGCGGTGCAGTTATCGAGCACGGAAGCGGGCGTGATCTATACTTACGACACGCTTGAAAACGTGTTTCACCTCCGCGCGACTTTCGGAATGGATCAGGAGTTGATCACAGCGCTGGCTGGCCTGCGTGTTAGTCTCAATGAGCCGAACCTTGGGCCTTCACTGGCCAAAGGTGACCCGAGCCAAGCAGCCGACCTCAGGGACGAGGCATACTCGCCGATAAACGAGATATTGCTGCGCGCCGGGTTTCGTGCGCGCCTGGCTGTACCTCTCATCCATCGGGACGAAGTCGTCGGCATGCTTGTTGTCCGGCGCCGCAGCCCCGGCGCGTTCGCTGGGCATACGATCGATCTGATGAAAACATTTGCTGCGAAATCCGTGTTGGCTATCCAGAACGCCCGCTTGTTCGAAAGTCTGGAAAAGCGTACGCGTGAGCTGGCGGACGACAATGCTGAACGCAGGAAAATCGAAGAGGCTTTGCGAACAAGTCGCCAGCTTTTGGAAAGCGTTCTGGAGAACAGCGCTGCGGTCATTTACGCCAAGAAGAAGGATGGCCGCTACACCTACATCAACCATGAGTGGGAGGTAGTTTGCAACTTATCTCGAGAGCAGGTCATCGGCAGAACGGACTTCGAGCTTTTCCCCCAGGAGATTGCCGAACAGTTTCGTTTAAATGATCTTGCCGTCATGGCGGCAGGGCAGCTGACAGAGTCAGAAGAACGCGTTAACACGCCGGTTGGCGAACAACTATTTCTTTCAAGGAAAGTTCCGCTTACTTCGAGCATAGGAGAAATCGAGGGGCTTTGCGGCATCTCTGCGAACATCACCGATCTTCGAAAGAGTGAATATGCCCTGCGTGAGGCTAAAGCATTGGCCGAGCAGGCAACCAGGTCGAAATCCGAGTTCCTCGCCAATATGAGTCACGAGATCCGAACGCCAATGAACGCCATTATCGGGCTGTCGCATCTTTGCCTGCGGACGGATCTTTCAGAGCGGCAGCGCGACTACGTAAGCAAGATACACAGTTCCGGCATGTCGCTGCTGGAACTTATCAACAGCATCCTTGATTTTTCCAAGATCGAGGCTGGGAAACTCGAGCTTGAGGTATCAACCTTTAGTGTCGACTTGTTGCTCGACAATCTTCTGACGCTCGTCGCGCAAAGGGCTCACGACAAGGGTCTCGAATTAGTCTTTGATATCTCACCCAGCATTCCGCCCGCGCTGCGCGGCGATCCACTGCGGCTTGGGCAGGTTCTAACAAACCTGGTCAGCAACGCCATTAAATTCACGGAACGAGGCGAGATCCGCCTCAGAGCTGAAAAGATAGAGCAGATCGGCGATCTTGTTATATTGCGGTTCTCGGTTGCGGATACAGGAATTGGCATGACCGAGGAGCAGGCAAAGCGGCTATTCCAGCCATTTTCCCAGGCGGACAGCTCTACCTCACGCAAATATGGCGGCACGGGTTTGGGATTGGCGATTGCCAAAACAGTCGTGGAGATGATGGATGGCTCTATTCAAGTCGAAAGTAACCTCGGCCAAGGCAGTATGTTCAGTTTTACCGTATCGCTAAAGGCTTCAGATCAAGTCGCTCGAAAGGTTGTTCCCGAACGCTTGAACTCCATGAAGGTCCTGGTAGTCGACGACAACGCGAATGCCCGCGAAACACTGGGGGGGCTACTCAAAACCTTAGGTGCGACGGTTGACTTGGCGGCATCCGGTTCCGAGGCAATAACTGCCGTCAGGCGTGCAGACACTAGGCGACAGTACGATTTGATTCTACTCGACTGGCGGATGCCGGAGATGGACGGGATTGAGGTTGCCCGCCGTCTTAAAGTTGGTTCGGAGCTCAAGAGTCAGCCTGCAATCGTGCTTGTCACGGCCTTTGGGCGCGAAGAAGTGCGCGTCGAAGCAGAACAGGCCGGCTTGCAACAGATCCTTGTAAAGCCCGTAACCTCCTCTACCCTGCTGGACACGTTGGTCGCCATCTCCGGCCCTGCGGAGGGTGAGCGCGTTCTCGATATGCCCCGGGTCTCATACGATCTAAGCGGCCTCAGGGTTCTGTTAGCCGAGGACAACAAGATCAATCAGCAGATTGCCGTTGAGCTTTTGGAACAAGCTGGCGCCTGCGTAAAGGTTGCTCACAACGGTCGAGAGGCTGTGGAAACGCTGGTAGCAAGTACGGACGACGCGCCAGTCGACGTAGTGTTAATGGATTTGCAAATGCCCGAGGTGGACGGATATCAAGCCACGGCAAAGATCCGCTCAATCCCACGCCTTGCAGAGCTTCCGATCATAGCACTGACCGCCCACGCGCTGTCGGACGAACGCGATCGTTGTCTCGCGGCAGGTATGCGCGGCCACATCAGCAAGCCAATTGATCCGGATATCTTGTATCGCACACTGTTGGAATTTCGCCCATCTAGCGGAATTCCAAATTCGTTCGGTAAAAGAAAGTCAAATGAGGCTGAGCTGGGCCTCAGTATTCCAGGCATCGACACCGTCGATGGACTAAGGCGAATTTCGGGAAATGCTAGGCTTTATCGCGCTCTGTTAAGGCAGTTCGCGGATGACCAGGTAAATTTTGCCGCGCAAATAAAAACTCTCCTAGCTCAGCTTGAATATGGTGAAGCCGAACGTCTTGCACACTCTATCAAGGGGTCAGCAGGCAACCTAGGCGCAACAGTACTTAGCGCATTGGCCGACGACCTGGAGAAGACAGTCAGAACGCAAGATGCGCAGGCCGCTGCATCTAAGGCTGACGGAGTTGCCGCCGAATGGTCACGCATTGCCGCGTCTATTCGCGGCGTTGTTTTCAAAGATATCTCACCTTCTGTATCGGTTGATTTAGCTCCCCTGTTGCTTAGCCTCAAAGAGATGTTGGCCGCAGACGATGGCCAATCGCTTGATTTCCTCCTGGAAATTCGTGAAAAGGTCGGCAGCGCTATTTCAGCGAATGACCTCGACACTTTACAGAATTTAGTTGCGCAATATGACTTTGTCGCTGCGCTCGACTGCCTTGGCGGTATCGCGAAGCGATACAACTTTGTGTTGGAGTGAGGTCTTATGAAGCAAGGTCGCAACACTGTTTTGATTGTTGATGATACACCCGCCAATATCAGTGTCATTTCAGCGGCGTTAAAGGACCATTTCAGAACGAAAATCGCGACAAATGGCGAGAAGGCTCTCGCCATCATGAATACTGATGATCGGCCCGACCTAGTCCTTTTGGACGTCGTGATGCCAGGAGTGGATGGGTATGAGGTGTGTCGACGATTGAAGTCCAATCCAGCTACCTGTGACATCCCCATCATCTTTCTTACTGCCAAAACCGAAGTCGAAGACGAGAAGACAGGTTTTGAACTCGGAGCCGTCGACTATATACACAAGCCATTTTCGGCGTCGGTGGTGTTGGCTCGCGTGACAGCACACCTCACCCTTCAGTCAGCCCTTAAAGAGGCGCACGAGGCACGGAGAGAAGCTGATAAGCTGCTTCACTGTCTGCTGCCGGAAGCCGCCGCTGCGGAAATCCGCAATGTCGGAACAGTTATCCCGCGTCGCTACGAGAATGTAGCGGTGCTTTTTGCAGATGTCGTCGATTTCACATCCTATTGCGATAAACATGAGCCTGAGGACGTCGTCTCGCGGCTGGATGCTCTGTTCGTCCTATTCGAACAGGTGACAGAAGCGCATGGCTTGGAGAAGATTAAGACCGTCGGTGACGCCTTCATGGCTGCGGCGGGGCTGCTTAAAGACACCAACGATTCGCTGGCGACCCTAGTTCGGTGCGGCCTGGAATTGGCGACCGTATCTCGGCAGCTGGAATGGGATACGCGAGTAGGCATTCACTTTGGCCCGGTCGTGGCTGGCATCGTCGGTCAGGAACGTTACCAATTTGATATTTGGGGAGATACTGTCAACGTGGCGGCTCGCATGGCTGGCATTGGACGCGCTGGGTGCGTGACGCTGACCCGCGACGTCTGGCATCTCATTTCTGACCGGTTCAATGGCGAAGGGCTCGGTGACCTCGAGGTTCCTGGCAAGGGGCTTATTCCTTTAGTCGAGATACGCCGTAGCTCTTGAGTGGCGTCCAAAAAAATGGGCATGCAGGTGCATTGAACGGTCGAAGAATGGATAGAGAGCGGGACACCATCCTGATAGTTGACGATACGCCAATAGATGCCGCAATCATCGTCGGTGCATTAAAAAATCAATTCAATACCGTGGTTGCGACCGACGGTGAGCGTGCACTTGCCATTGCCGGTGGGGACTCAAAGCCTGACTTGATCCTGTTGGACGTAGTGATGTCCGGGATCGACGGATATGAGGTTTGTCGACGCCTCAAGGCCGGGTCACGAACTCGTGGCATCCCGGTAATCTTTTTAACAGCAAAGACCGAGGTCGAGGACGAGACGAGGGGCTTCGGTCTTGGAGCGGTCGACTATATTCACAAACCATTCTCTCCACCCATCGTTTTGGCGCGTGTGACGACGCACCTGGCGCTCGAAGCCGCGCTGCGAAGCGCGCATGCTTCGGCTCAGCAGCTAAGCGAAACGAACAAGGTGCTGGAGGAACGGGTCGCTGCTGCACTTGAGCGCGAACAAGCGAGGCAGGCGGAGCTGGCGCGAGTTAGCCGGATAACGACGATGGGCGCTTTCACCGCATCGATTGCTCACGAGATCAATCAGCCGCTTGCCGGCATTCTTGCGAACAGCGGTGCCGCCGCGAGGTGGCTATTTTCTGCAGAGCCAAACCTTGATGAGGCGCGTGCGGCGCTCAAGCGGATTGGTGATGACGCCAATCGGGCTGGCCAGATTCTGAGCGGGTTGCGGTCTATGTTTAAGAGAGGTGATGGCAAGAAGAGTTCGCTTGCTCTCAACACGGTCATCAAGGAAGCGCTGAAGCTTGTGCAGGGAACGCTCCACACGCATCAAGTGTCATTTAAGGACGATCTATCTCAGGATCCTTTGCAGGTCGTTGCGGATTCAACACAATTGCAGCAGGTGTTCATCAACTTGATACTCAACGCTATCGAGGCAATGGATCCTATAACGGATCGCGAGCGCTTGCTCACAATAAAGTCGCAATTTGGTGGCCAGCAACGCATCGTTGTGAGTGTGGAAGACTCCGGCGTAGGTTTCGACGAAAGCGAAATCGAACGAATTTTCGATACGTTTTTCACCACTAAAGAGGCCGGCATGGGAATGGGATTGTCTATTTGTCGTTCAATTGTAGAAGGGCACGGCGGACGCCTCTGGGCGTCGCGTCGGGTACCCCATGGATCCGTCTTCTACGTGGAGCTGCCGGGCAGTATATAGTTCGTCATGCGTGTATCAGTTAAGCGACCAGCTTTCAGGGCGGATGGCGATAGACGAACAAAACGGTGCACTTCGTGACGACAACGACTTGAATGGCGGCTGCAAAGTCGGGCTGATCGGCTAAGCCGACTCGCCTTCGCATTGCAAAAGGCGAAGACTACCCAAACCTAACTCGGAGGGACCGGCTGCGCCACGCGAACATCTACCAATCACGACGTCCAGACCTAACCGGATGTCATCACGCATCTAGTAGCCGGCTCCCAGCGGATACGGCGGGACCAGCGACTGTAACTCATCGGCTGCAAGGGCGCTCGGTATGATAGCTTATCTCTATTGGACTTGCGGGGGCGGCAATGCCAATTGAACAATCTCGCGAGCCGAAGCAATTTGCTGATTTCGAATTGGCGGGTTGGGAGAACAACGTTGCGGGTTACAACGCGGCGCTCGGCGTGGTGGCCGCACAAACTGTGGAGGCAATGCTGGACGCCGCGCGCGTGACGAGTGGCAGCCGCGTGTTGGATGTTTGTTCTGGTCCGGGCATGCTGGCCGGCGGAGCGTCGAAACGAGGCGCTGATGCCACCGGGCTTGATTTTTCGGCACAGGCAGTCGAACTGGCGAGGCGTCTCGTGCCCAAGGCTCACTTTAAGCAAGGTAACGCCCAGTCCCTACCATTCCCCGATGCGCATTTTGACTCGGTGCTGTGCGGCTATGGCGTAATGCATCTGCCCGACCCTGGGGCGGCATTACGCGAGATGCTGCGGGTCCTACGCTCTGGCGGTCGAGTAACGCTTAGCGTCTGGGATGCAACTGGCGTAGGGCTCACCTTGGTCTATGAAGCGATTCGTGCTCGAGGCAAAATGGATCTGGCATTGCCTCATGGACCTGATTTCTTCCAGTTTGGGACGCCGGAACGCATGGTGGCAGCGCTCACCGAGGTGGGCTTTACCGATCCCGCAGCCTGTTCCTTTTGCCAAGACTGGCGACTCGGGAATGCGGACCACTACATCGAGTCCATCCTTTCCGGCACTGTTCGAACGCGAGCTGCGCTGGCCTCCCAATCCGGTGCCGCTGTTGCCGAGGTCCGCTCCTACATCGCCGACTATCTCAGTCGCTTCCGGACACGAACCGGCGAGTTGGCTTTGCCAATGCCGGCAATTATTGGCAGCGGAACGCGACCTTAATCTACGCGCTGCGCAAGTTCCTGGCACGTTGCGGACACGACGAGGGTGCCGTTCAACGCAGTTGGATGCACCGCGGACGCGCAGCCATCGGGACCACCGATCGCGTCGGGTACCTTCTACGTGGAGCTGCCTGGCGGTTGCGGCAGACGATGTAGCGCCGTTCCGCCGACAGCGCGTGGGCGGTCAGTGCTATGATCGCTGGACGCCGCGCGCGTGACGAGTGGCAGCCGCGTGTTGGATCGCCGGCTCAGCAGCTAAACGAAGCGGCTCTCGACGATCTGCAGGTAGGCGCGCCCGGCCGTATCCACTCGGTTTAGGCCGTCTTGCCGAATTGTCCGGCATGTAGCTGATTGTCGGTATGGATGACCTTACTGACACTCGCCATATCAGTCGGCTTGAAATTGTTGACACGGGTCGCCGCCGTCGATGGTCGGCCGCAGAAAAGCTGCGGATAGTCGAGGAGAGTTTTTCGGCTCCGCGGCTGGTATCGGCGACGGCGCGTCGGCATGGGATTTCCAACCAGCTGCTGTTCGCCTGGCGCAAGGCGTATCGCGAATGTCGGCGTGGCGACATTGCCGGATTCGTGCCCGCGGTGATCGTGCCGGAGCAGCCTGAAAAGGTCACTGGACTGGGCTGTCGCCGAATCGAGATTGTGAGCGTGAACGGCCGGCGCGTTATTGTCGATTGCGACGTAGACGTGGAGAGCCTGCTGCGGGTCATGCGTGGGCTTGAGACGCTGTCATGATTCCGGTTCCGAGCGGCGTGCGGGTATGGCTGGCAACCGGCCACACCGACATGAGGAAGGGCTTTGCGAGCCTGTCGCTGCAGGTGCAGGAGGTACTGCGGCGCGATCCGCTGAGCGGACAGCTGTTTTGCTTTCGTGGTCGCAGAGGCGACCTGTTGAAGGTGATCTGGCATGACGGTCAAGGAGCCTGCCTGTTCACGAAGCGGTTGGAACGGGGCCGCTACTTGTGGCCGAGATGCGGTCGAAACTATCGCATCTTGGTGACGTTCTCTCCTAGTGGGACCTTCCACACCGCAGAGCTCGTTCATCTTGTCCGCGACACGTTGCACCGGCTCCCGCAAGCGCTCCGCTACCATTTGGACGTACTTAGAGCGGATTTCGACTGGGTTGAATTGGGATTCCCCGGCAGGCTTGGATAGTTGAATCTGGCGGGCATTGATTCGGGTTTTGGAGGGCGGATCGATGCCGAAGCCATGCTCCTTGGAGTTACGCGAGCGAGTTGTGGACGCAGTTGAATCGGGTGCGTCGCGGCGCGAGGCGGCCGATTGGTTCGAGGTGAGCCCCAGTTCAGCAATCAAATGGATGCAGCGCTGGCAGGCGACCGGAAGCATCGCTCCCAAGCCGAGCGGGGGCAGCATCTCGCCGCTGGAAGCGCACGCGGCGTTTTTGTTTACGCTGATTGCTCGGCAACCGGATCTGACGCTCGATGAAATCGTCGCCGCGATGCACAAGCGAAGGATCGCCGGTAGTCGCAGCGCGGTGTGGCGCTTCCTTCAGCGCCACAAGATCAGCGTCAAAAAAAAGTCTGCGGGCGGCGGAGCAAGAGCGGGCGGACGTGGCGCGGCGGCGCTGGATGCGAGAGCAAGGCATGTTTGACCCAGCCCGACTGGTGTTTCTCGACGAAACCGCGACTTCGACCAACATGGTGAGGCTTCGCGGCCGCTGTCCACGTGGGCAGCCAAGAGCCGTCCGGGTACTCGAAGCTGAGTTTGCTCTTGCCGCTCTCGTCGGTGATTACGACGACACGGACATGGCCGCCCGACTTCAGCGTCCGAACAGCACTTCGTCGGCGAGCGGCTTCTTGATGTGCTCCCTGATCACCCGCACCATCGGCCGGGCGCCCATCAGTTCGTCGTCGGCGGAAACGTGATGAGCTGAGTCGCCGAGCTGAGTCGCCGCTAATTGACATTGCGGTCGAGTAGCTCGATCGATACTCCCTCGGGTCCGCGGATGAAGCACACGCGCACACCGGGCCGAATGGTCGTCGGTTCCCGGGTGAACTCGACGCCCTTGGCTTTGAGGTCGGCGGCAATCGCGTCGATGCCGGTCACCGCGAGCCCGAAATGATCGAGGCCACGGTAGGGCGTGGTCGGGGCGGCGTTGACGCGGTCGCCCGGCGCCACCGGAGCGATAAAGATATTGGCGCCCCCGATCTTCAGGTCGATGCGCGGCTTGCCCTGCTGCATGGTGCGCAGGACCTCGGCGCCCAGCGTTTTCTCGAACCACTGCGCCATCGCCTCGGGGTCGGTCGTGCGCAGATGAATGTGGTCCCAGGTGAATTTGGCCATGGCGCGTTCTCCCTGCTTCGTCGCGGTACTGCGGGTTCCGCAAGGCTCCCAAGTGTCGGCGGCCTTTTCAGGAAACAGCTCTTACTCAGGAGTGGTGCCGATGTCGCTTTCGGTCATCTCACGAAGGAGGATTCGAGCAATTGCCACCATGTAGCTACGTTGGCTGACGCGCACCAGGTGCCAAATCGCATCCAAATCCGACCCCTTTTCGCTTGCAAAAGCGACCCCTTCTGAGGGAGGCAAGACCGGCGTCGCGGAGCCTCACATAGCGGAGCAGAGCATGCCAGTTAGCAACGGCTTCGGCAGCAGAAACTTTGGCATCATCGCGCACTCGATCACCGTAGGATCAATTCCCTTGGCCCGCAGCGCCGCGCGGGCTTCGTCGACCGTTTGATAGACCACCCTCACTTTGCGTTCGGTCTTGACCCTGGCGGTTGTGAGGTGGTTGACTGCACCGGCCTACGGCCTGCGCCTGCGGGACGCGGCTCACGCTTTTTGAACTTGTTTGGTGGGTTAGGGTTGCTCATTGCGCATGGCTCTCTTTGTGTCCTTTTCCTACTTTAGCGGAAACGCCGGTTGCGAGGTATCTGGTCCGCAACCCGCGATACTACTTGCCTATGCCTTTAACGCATGGCGGATTGATATCGCGCAATAGCGGGCGCTCGGGAAGAATGCCGACTTTGGCCCAATGGCCTGAGCAACTCGTTGACCAAGTGTGATGGGGTTCGTCGGACCGCGTGCGACTATTCCGGCTGCGGCATTCAATCCGGTTTGGTCGCCGACGATTCGTTCATCCAGTCCTCGACGCTCGATGCGACCGGCAGACTGGTCAAGCACTACACGCACAAGGGCTACAGCGCGACCAGCACCTGGGGCCGCGCGCAGGCCTGGGGCATCCTGTTTTCTGTCATGAGCTATCTTTCCGCTCCGGACGAAGCCTCGTGGCTCGAGGCCGCCGAGCGCGGCGCCGACTGGTGGATCGCGCACGTCCCCGAGGACCGCGTGGCATTCTGGGATTTCGATGATCCGGCCATCCCCGACACCGAGCGCGACACCGCCGCCACGGCGGTTGCCTCAAGCGGCTTGCTCAAGCTTGCCAAGGCGGCGAAGGACAAGGCGGCGCGGGCGAAATACCGAGCAGCGGCCGAGGCCACAATCACGGCGCTGTCACCCGTTACCTGACCCCGACGTCGCCCGCCGACAAGCGCGTTCCGGGCATCCTCACCGAAAGCTGCTTCAACAAGCGCCCCGACGCACGGCCGCACGACGCGGCGAACAGGTGCGAATTCATCGTCGCCGACTACTATCTGCTCGAATGCCTGCTAGTGCTGGCGGGGGAGCTTGATCCGACGGCGGTGTAGGGGCCGAACTGCGCCCTTCACCTCTGCCGAACGGTTCCGGGCACCATCTTCGCGCCACTGAGGGAAAACCGCGGCGACGAATGGGA
Source organism: uncultured Alphaproteobacteria bacterium (assembly GCA_963833665.1). Lineage (GTDB taxonomy): Bacteria > Pseudomonadota > Alphaproteobacteria > Rhizobiales > Xanthobacteraceae > BOG-931. The sequence goes on from CAWHZA010000035.1 coordinate 34,064, forward strand.
CTGAGCGTGTGCGCAAGCATCGAGAGCGCGATCGCGGAGATAGCCCGCTCGGGCTACCCGGAGGCGACGTCGACCAATTCCGCTCGGGTCTCCGAGGCGCTCGCCCCAACGCGGCCAAAGATGCCGCAAGATGTGAATAACGGGTTCCTGGCGCCTGATCCGGCTTGTGTTTTGGGGCACAGGGTCTCGTACGCCTGTGCCGGCTTGGGCACGACGTGCCGTGGGTGAAGGCGTGATGTCTTGTCCGAGAGCCGGATGCGGGAAATCTGCATGTCCGGATCGATGAGCGGGGTGTGGAAACGGAGTCATGGTCGAACCACTAAGGCACCGCCAGACGAAAGAGGCGGCAACAGATATGTTTGACCTACAGCCACCGCGCCACATCTCGACTTATATGAGGACGCCGCTGTCAAGGGGATATTTCGGTGGTGCTTAGCGATCTTGATAGCTCCCGGTTACGGATTTGGGCGCACGGTCAAGCCCCGCAGCCGCGAAGCGGTGCGCCGAAGGCGCAGGGCTTGAGGGTGCGCCTAAATCCGTAACATCATCGTGGAGATCGCAAATATTTTCCTACTCGTCGCTCCTGCGTTTGTTTGAGCTATGGTTTCGGTCCGATCCAAGGCGAGCCCTTTGCGTGGCGTGCGGCGCTCGCCGCACCAACTTATATCCGGCCGGATGTAATCCGTTCCAAGGTCCCTCATGCGCGTTGCGAGGGCGCGGGCTCCAAGGGGGATGGGACCATTCTCTACCGCGGCGTCTTTCAGCCATGTCGAGATCCGGTCACACATCCACCTTGGATCTCATGAGCGTCTGTTATCGGTTCATTCGTTACCCCTTGAGGACGGCGCCTCGCGGCACCAGGCCCGTTTCAAGATAGCGCCATAATGCCACCAGCAGCTTGCGCGCCAACGCCACGATGGCGATACGACGGATGCGACCTTTCACGGTACCGACACGCGCCCGAAACCACACGCTCAAATCGCTGTCGGGTTGATAGCGCAGCCACAGCCAGGCGAGTTCGATCCCAGTGGTTCGCCCCTTGCGGTTGCCGGCCTTGCTGATCCCTTGGTCATGGGCCACGTTTCCGCTTTGGAACGGGCTCGGCGCGTAGCCGACATAACTCGCCAGTTGGCGGCGGTTGTTGAAGTCACGATGGAATATCTCGCCAACCAGCACAGCGGCAAACTCCGGGCCGATCGCCTTGAGCTTATGGAGGGCCTGGATCTTCTCGGCGTTGACATGCGTCGATGCTTCATCCTCAACAATGGCGTCGCGCTCCGCCTCAAGAGTGGTGATCATCTCAACAACCACCTCAAGGCGATGCAATTCTCGCTTGATCTCAGATTTTAGCCGCGGCGGTAACGCGCCGCCCTGGGCCGTGCGCAATTGCTCCAGGCGCGCCACCGCCTGCGGGCGCAACGGATGGTAATCGTAGATGCCTTGGAGCGCGCAAAGCCCTTTGATGCGGTTGACGTGTTGAACGCGTTCGCAGATCAAGCGATCACGCTCACGGTGCAGCCGCCGCGCGTCCTCTTCGGCAACGCTGGGTACCCGCACCACGCTCCACACTTTTGGCTCACCGCGTAGATACGCCATCAGCGAACGTAGCAACCGCTCGGTGTCGATCCGATCCGTCTTTACGCGTCGCACTCGCCGATCCACCTGCAGGCTCGCCGGATCAATAACGTAATTGCGCACCCCATGCGCTTCGAGCTGTCGATGTAGCCAAAAGCCGTCATAGCCGGCCTCGTAGCATGACATCACTTCGACCGTCCGGCCCATCTCCCGGCTGACACGTGCCCGCACCTCCTCGATCAATTCAAGTAGCCCTTTCCAATCGCCACCACTCAAGATGCGGCGGCTGATCCTCGAGGAAAGCGGCGTAATGAATCCAATAACCCAGCTCTGCTTGCTCAATTCGATTGCAAATAAACACCGCACCGTTTCACCATGCGTTGCGGCTCTGCTTACTGTCCAGACCGTCATCAGGCGCTCCTATGCTTTGGTGGTGGGGTTACACCGAACCGGTATCACCCCGCCCGCCGCGCCTGCATAGGATCTCTACCCATCACGACGGGCCGCCTTTTTCGGGCTGACCGTCGCTAACGGGGCATTGCGGACATTGCTGGACCTGCAGCTTGCCCCCGCCCAGTCGCGATTGACCCGGACCGGACAGGCCGCCTGCCACGTCCGCTGTTCGAGAACGCGGACGCGGCAGTGGCGTCGAAACGATCAGGCCGAGGATATCGCCTTATATACGCCACTCTCAAACTGGGCGTAGAGCTTCATGACAGAAGGATCCACGAACGGCAGGATCTGTGTCAGGATAACGCCGGCGACACGCTTCGATGGGTCGACCCAGAAGTAGGTGTTGGCGAGCCCGGCCCAGGACAGGCTGCCGCCGCTGCGGCCAGCGGGACCCTGCTGCGGATTGATCAAGAAGCTTAAGCCCCATTTGATATCCTGCCCAGGGAACAGCTGCCCCATATCAACGTCGGGCGTTGCAGTTGGTGCAGTAGTCTTCAAGACGACTTGTGAGATGTTGACGTCGCCGATGTTGTTGATAGACATCTGCGCCACTGTTTCGGGGCGTAGGATTCTAGCACCGTTGAACTCGCCGCCATGCATCAGCATCTGCAGGAAGGCGAGGTAGTCGCGCGCCGTGCCATAGAGGCCGCCGCCGCCCATGAAGAACTCTGGCTCTTGCGGAATTCCGAACTCGATCGGATCGAGCCCGCCGTCCGGCTTTCGCGCGTGCACGGTGACCAGCCGCGCTTGCTGATCCGGTCCGATGACGAAGCCGGTGTCTTTCATGCCCAGCGGCTGGAACAGGTGCTCGCGCAAATAGACAGCAAGGTTCTGACCGCTTACCGCCTCGACCGCCTTGCCGGCGAAGTCGATGTTGATGCCGTACTCCCACCGATCGCCCGGATCGAACGCCAGCGGCGTCGTGAGTGCCGCGTTCTTGCAGGTGATGATGCCCGGAAGATCGGCGACTTTCACGTATCGGGCGGTATCGGCATCCCAGAAGTCGTAAGTGAAACCAGCAGTGTGGGTCAGCAGCTGGCGCAGCGTGATCGGCCGCTTGGCCGGACGCAGCTTCGGTTCGCCCTTGTCGTTGAATCCTTCCAGGACCTGCGGAGCCTCAAGTTGGGGAAGGAGCTTGCCCATCGGCTCGTCCAGTTTGAGTTTGCCCTGCTCCACGAGCTGCATCGCGGCGGTCGCAGTCAGCGCCTTGGTCATCGACGCTATCCAGAACACTGAATCCGGGGTCATGTCCGGACCCTTGACGAGGTTGCGCTTGCCGAACGCACCCTCGTACAGGATGCCATCGCTAGTCGCTGCCATGGCGACGACGCCGGGGATTTCCTTGGCGTCCGCTGCCTTGCGAAAAGCCAGATCAATCCCAGCCAGCGCATCCTTCCTTCCAAATTCCGCCGCGGCCGAAGGCGTTGTGCCGATCTTCGCAAACGAGACGGCCGCCGATAGCGCGGCGGCGGACTTCAAGAGGTCACGGCGGGTCTGATGCATTCGAGACATGTGTCTTCTCCTCCCGAAAATGTTGAGTGTTTATGGTGGCATTGGCGAGGGCGGCCATTAACAGCACTCACTTTGATCCGTGTCCTCGCCGACACCTTTCAATATGAACCCGCCTGGCTGTTCATGGCAAGCTTTCGGAGATGGCCACTGCGTGGTTCCGCGCTTCCTTTTATGGAACAATTTGGATTTATCGCAAGCTTCGGAAGGTTCCGGCTGACCTCCGGTGGAGCAGGCGACGAAGCTCGAACTCGTGATCACTCTCCGAAACCGCCGACGCTTGCTTCAAGATGTCGTACTTGACAAATTTGCCGACCTTGACGCTCGTCATTTTGCCCACCGCTTGAATTTGGGTGAGCCAAGCATATTTTTTGGAGGCGGTGGTGAAAATGGGTGCCGTAATGAAGTATCCGTCCTTCGCAGTGACGACTTCGCCCTTGAGGGCTCGGTCGAATGCCTCCTTAGGGAACGAGAGCACCCCGTAATATTCGAATAGAATGAGTTCCCCGTCGTCGGTTTTTATTGTGCCACGTACATCAAGCCGAAGGTGGCCTTCACCCAGAGGAACGAGCCAGTCTCCAGTAGGTGGAATTACCGTTCCATTGATCTTTGGTCCATGAACCGACCCACCCGTGCAATTGACGACGAGCCGCTGCCCCATCGGTTGCTCCGGTTCGCAAATTCCTTCGAGCGTCATTAGATATTCGGTTTCGACGCTCGTAGTAGGACTTTGAGCCGAGGCAGCTCCGAACGGCAAAGAAACCCCGAACACTGCGAGAGCAAGCAAATAGCGTCGGTCCTGAGACTAAAGGGCCAATGTGAGGTTGCCGAGGGTGACCAACAAAAGGGAGGCTGCAATGGGAAGTATCAATCGCCAACCGCCAGCCGGAGTGGGCTTGTGCTCTTCGGAAACAACCGGACGATCTCAGGCAGGTTGCTCCCTACTGAGGATACCAGGGATTGGGCGGCCAGGGCTGTAACAGCAATGTAACAAATGCGCCCTTCGAAGCTTGCCGCAGCATCTCCGGCAGCTTGGCGCTGTTGGCGGCGATGCGCCGGGCCTCATTGCGGTTGAGCGGCTTGGCCGCCGCTCTAAAATCCCGGCTGGTCCGCCAAATAGACTAGCCGAAATGCACGGATGCCATAGAAGAGGACCCCGGGCAGTCTACGCACCCGGGGTCCGCTGAGTTCTCACGCTTAGGCTTCTGCGCAGAGCGACAGGGGGTGTCGGGGGGGGGGACGGGGCTTGCCGCTCTGCCCGGCCTACTGAAAAATAGTAGGGTCCGGCTTTCCTTCGGACACAAGTTGCACCTTGGTTTATGCGGGCGATCTGAAAGGCTAGCAGCTACGGCTTCCACTGCGGATACAAGTTACACCTTGGTTCATGCGCGCGATCTGAAAGTGCTAAGCCGCTGATCACACGCTAGCTTTGCGACGTTAGGTACGCCGTGCGGCACCCGTCCCCCCGACACCCCTGCCGCACGGTTACGCTGGCCTAACTAGACGCCCGATCCGGATTGCATCCCCCGTTGCTCCCCGCATCCCCCCGGATGTGACCGGATCGCCCCCGACGGGGTAGCCATCGAACAAGCCCGCCGCGTAGGCGACGGGCGCCGCGATCAGTGACGATAGCGCGAAATTCAAGCCGCAGCATTTCCCCAGCCGAGCCTTGTTGGTGCCGTATTCGGGCACAATTCACATGGGGAATGGGAGTGTCGGGAAAAAGACCTAGAGAAACTTTGTTAGTTGCGTTCCTCAGCGAGCCTCCGGTGATCGCGCTTCATCTTGCGCGGACTGCGGGGCTCGCTTTTTTATAGCAACATCAATCGACGCGCCCGACCTTCCTGTTCCAAAGTCTGAGTGCCACCGCTGACGTGATTTGAGCCAATCCAGGGGCTTTGGCGGCTTTCGGGGCTCTGTTTGCCTCGATCAGCAGCGGATGGGCCTCGGGGTGACTCAAAAATGGCTCAGGGTGAGGGGGGTGGTAGCAGGCGGGCAAAGACTCACCAGCGGGCTTCGCACGGCGATTACCACTCGGTGCGGCGTGGTTTGACTCAGTTCGCTTCCCGCTGAGGCTTCGGGGTTCTCCGAGGCGACACACGAACCCAGGTCATCCAGCCTAGGTAGGTATACCCCGACGTTCTCCTAAGGGGTATCATACGCCCCCACAGGTCCCTCTGAGGGAGGCATCGAGGAAGTACGGGGAAATCCTTGTGGATGGCGCGAGAGCGCCCATGGCTGGAAAGGTGGTACAAGAGTGTATGCCTGGATCGTGTTGCGCTCTCCAGGTAGTCCTAGGGCGCTGTCATGGACCTCGGCGGCTGGCTGCGGAGCCTCGATCTCGAAGAGTATGAGGCCGCATTCCACAAGAACCACATCGACGAAGTGGTCTTACCGAACCTAACTGCCGAGGACCTGAGGGACCTCGGCGTCGGATCGATTGGGCACCGTCGTAAGCTGCTCGACGCCATCGCGCTGCTACGCGATGATGCGGAAGCGAAAGCGCCGCCGCCTAAAACTCCTTCAGTCCCTAGGTCCTCGCAAGACACCGCCGAGCGCCGTCAGGTGACGGTGATGTTCTGTGATCTCGTCGGATCGACCGCTCTTTCCGGCCGTATGGACCCTGAGGACCTCCGCGAGGTCATTTCGGCCTATCAGAAGTGCGTCGCCGAAACCGTGCAGCGCTTCGGCGGCTTCGTGGCGAAGTACATGGGCGACGGCGTCCTCGTGTATTTCGGTTATCCCCAGGCCCACGAGGACGACCCTGAGCGTGCGGTGCGGGCGGCTTTGGAGCTGGTCGAGGCGGTCAGCGCGCTGAAGGCTGCTGTCTCATTGCAAACTCGCGTTGGCATCGCCACCGGGCTTGTTGTCGTCGGCGACCTGATCGGCTCGGGGGAGTCGCAGGAGCGCGGCATCGTTGGCGATACACCGAACGTCGCTGCGCGTCTGCAAGGGATTGCAGAGCCGAACACGGTAGTCATCGCCGAGAGCACGCGAAAGCTTCTTGGCAATCTCTTTGATGTGGAAGACCTCGGCCCACAGGACCTCAAGGGCATAGGCGGTGCTGTGAGAGCTTGGGCTGTCTTGCGACCGGCTTCAGTCGAAAGCCGATTCGAGGCCTTACACGCGAGTGGATTGACCGAGCTTGTCGGCCGGGAAGAGGAACTCAATCTTCTGCTGCGACGCTGGACGAAGGCGAAGACCGGCGAAGGCCAAGTAGTGCTCTTGTCGGGAGAGGCAGGCATTGGCAAGTCGCGGCTCACGGCGGCGCTGCTGGAAGCCATCGCCAGCGAGCCGCACACACGCTTACGCTATTTCTGCTCACCTCAACACACCGATAGTGCCCTTTATCCGGTCATCAGCCAAATGGAGCGTGCGGCTAGGTTGGCGCATGACGACACCACGCAAACGAAGCTCGACAAGCTCGATGCCGTGCTCGCGGAGACTTCAACCCCTTTCCAGGACGCGGCCCTCTTTGCCGAGATGCTTTCGCTCCCGAACGATGGGCGATACCTTCCGCTCGACTTGGCGCCACAAGAGCGCAGGCAAAAAACGCAGGAAGCTTTAGCGGCACAACTCGCGAGACTAACTAGACAGCGACCGGCGCTAATGATCGTCGAAGATGCGCATTGGGTCGATCCGACGAGCCTGGAAGTGTTCGGTCGGACGGTGGACCTGATTAAAACGCTTCCTGTGCTGCTCATCGTAACTTTCCGCCCCGAGTTCGATGCGCCTTGGGCTGGACGATCCCATGTGACGAGCTTGGCGCTTAACCGGCTTGGGGAGCGTGAAGCGGCTGCCATCATCGCGCGCATTGTTGGGAACCAAGACCTTCCAGCGGATGTGACAGCGGAGATTGTGGAGCGCACCGACGGCATTCCGCTGTTCGTCGAGGAAATGACGAAGGCGGTGTTGGAAGCCGAGATCGAGGGCGCAGCAATACAAACTGCCGCTGCCATTCCGCCATCAGTTTTGGCGGTTCCTGCGAGCTTGCAGGCGTCGTTGATGGCGCGCCTCGACCGGCTCGGTCCCGCCAAGGAGGTGGCGCAGATCGGGGCAGCGATTGGGCGAGAGTTCTCGCACGCCCTCCTATCTGCCGTTGTGAGCAAGCCGGAGGCGGAGTTTGCACCAGCGCTCGACCGACTTCTTGCCGCCGGTTTGCTTTTCCGGCAGGGCGTGCCGCCACATGCAACGTATTTGTTCAAACACGCCCTGGTGCAAGACGTCGCCTATGGCACGCTTCTGCGGGAGCCGCGACGTGCACTGCATGCGCGCATCGCCGATGTTCTTGAAAGCCAATTCGCTGAGATCGCCGAGAGCCAGCCGGAGCTGCTGGCTCGTCATTACACCGAGGCAGGAGTAAGTGAAAAAGCGGCGCGCCTATGGGGCAAAGCAGGGAACCGATCATTGGCACGCTCAGCGTTTAAGGAGGCTGCAGAGCAGCTTACGCGCGCAATTTCGCAAACCGCCACCTTATCCCACACGCCGACTTCGCGCCGCGAGGATATCAGGCTTCACGCCGCGCTCCGGAACGTGCTGGTGCACCTCAAAGGTTATGCGGCGCCAGAAAGCAAGGCAGCCCTCGAGCGGGCACGTCTGTTGGTCGAACAAGCTGAACGACTAGGAGAGTCTGCCGAAGACCCACTGCTACTGTTTTCCCTCCTCAACAGCCTATGGACCGCGAATATCGTAAGTTTCAACGGTGATGCGGCGTGTGGTCTCGCGACAGAGTTTCTGACGCGCGCTGAGAGTCAAAACGTGGCGGGCCCCGTCGCCGACGGCTATCGCCTCGTTGGCACTTCCTTATTGATGACGGGAGACATCGAAGGGGGGAGAGCGCGGTTGGATCGCGGAATTGGGCTCCGCGATCCGATGGAGCAAAATCCGCCGCTCGCAACCATTGGCGCAGACGCTAAGGTGGTGATGTTGGGCTTTCGGTCCGTGGCCCTATGGCTGCTTGGCTATCCGAACGCCGCGCATGCGGACACAGACCAGGCACTCAGCCGGGCACGCGAGATCACGCCAGTTGGCACGTTGATGCATACGCTCAGTTGGACAATCTTTGTCCGGGTCCTGTGCGGACACTATGCAACAGCAAGTGCGCTGGTCGAAGAACTCGTCGCACTGGCGAACGAAAAAGACACCTCGTTCTGGAGGGCGTGGGGCATGATGAACAAAGGGTGGCTGGTCGGCTTAACCGGCAAGGCATCGGACGCAGTCCAGGTGATGAGTTCTGGAATAGCAGCGTGGCGAGCTACCGATGCAACGATGTGCGTGCCGTTTTACTCATCATCTTTGGCGATGGCTTACGCGCAGCTTGGCCAATTTGAGGACGCGCAACGCACCATGCGCGAGGCTATAACAAGCACGGAAAGAACTAAGGAAAGGTGGTTCGAGGCCGAGGTCCATCGCATAGCCGGTGAAATCGCCCTTAAATCCCCGAGGCTAGGCGCGGCTGAAGCGGCGGTGCATTTCCAGCATGCTCTTTCGGTCGCACGCGATCAAAAGGCTAAATCCTGGGAGTTGCGCGCGGCGATGAGCATGGCGCGGCTCTGGCGTGATCAGGGTAAGCGGGATGAAGCTCGCGATCTACTGGAGGCCGTCTACGGCTGGTTTTCAGAAGGGTTTGAAACCCTTGATCTGCGAGAGGCTAACGTCCTGCTAAACACTTTGCGACCGTGAGCAGAGCTGGCAGATTGCTCTGAACGTGTGAGGCAGGATAGGATATTGCAACTTCGGTAGATCTGGAAACGGAGGGCAAAATGAGGCTTTACTACGACCCGATTACAGTCAACTGCCGCAAGGTCGCTGCAGGTTTTATTTTGATGAACGTGCCCTTCGAAGAAGCGCGTGTAGATTATCTTGCAGGGGGGCATAAGGCGCCGGAGTACCTCGACATCAACCCCAATGCCTCCCTTCCGGCCCTAGTAGATGGCGACTTCAAGCTCTGGGAGTCGAATGCTATCCTCCAATACGCTGCGGATAAGTATGAGGCACTTACCTACTATCCGCGGGAACCGAAAGTGCGCGCCGATATTCACCGTTGGCAGCTTTGGGAGTCTGCCCACTGGTACCCTAGCTGTTACGTTTATCTCATGGAGAATTTTGTCAAACCTTTCATGAAAATTGAAACTGATCGTACAGCAATCGAAAGGGAGGCCCCCAACTGGCATAAGCTCGCAGGGATTCTTGAGCAGCGCCTCACTAATCAGCGCTGGCTATGCGGAGAAAACGTGACGTTGGCCGACATTGCGGTTGCTGCGCCAATTCATCTCCATCCATACCAACAACTTGCCCTTAGACAACTATCCAAACCTGCGACGTTGGATGACCGAAGAGGTCGAGCAACTCCCATGCTGGAAGGAAACGGATGTCGCGACAGCATTGGGTCTCAAGCAGTCTTAGAGGGAAAAGAGTGATTAGCTATGGAACACAACGGTTTCGTGCTCGCAATGCTGAATTACACGGCTGATAACGGAACAGAACCGGAGGTTTATTTCTACGAACCGCCCCCAGGCACCTTGGTGAGACCCCCTGGCGACGATCCGCGCGAGATGCAGATCCTTGACGGCTGGTCCCGCGCAAACACTTTTTCGGTCGACCGGGAAGGCTTCGTGCTGGCGGAATTCGAGAACGGCTTCGACCGATTTGATGACGCTGAGGCGCTACGTTCCGAATACTATGCACCAGTCGCCGAATTCGTCCGCGGCTTAGTCGGAGCGCAGCGGGTGCTCGTATTCGATCACACGATCCGCTCGAAAGTGAATACGGAGCAGCAGACTGCCGAGCATAGTACGACCCGGCGTGCTCCGGTGATGGTCGTACATTGCGATTACACCCCGGCATCTGGTCCAGTGCGTGTCCGGCAGCTAATACCTGAGGAAGCAGATGAGCTGCTCAAGCGCCGTGTCGCCTTTTACAATTTATGGAAACCGCTGAAGAGGCGCGTGGAAGAAAAACCATTGGCCATGTGCGACGTCACTTCCGCAGCGCCGGATGATATGATCAAGATGGCTCTGCGCTACCGAGAGCGTGCGGGTGAGATCTTCGTGATGCGCCATTCCGCCTCGCATCGCTGGTGGTACTTTCCTAAAATGTTGCCTGAAAACGTACTGCTGCTTAAAACATACGAGTTAGAGACGGATGGTCGTGCACGTTTTCTAGGGCACAGTGCCTTCGACGACCCCAATACTCCGCCCGATGCGCCAACACGGGAGAGCATTGAGATCCGCATGATGGCATTCTTCTGAAATATCTGACCGCGTTTAGCGATTGCATAGCGGGCGAAATCCTGGGCGCGCGGCGATGAGCAGAGGCTCGCGAGCTTCTTGCTCCGGTCTACGGCTGGTTCAGCGAAGGGTTCGACACGCTCGATCTGAAAGAGGCTAAGGCTCTCCTCGACGAGCTGCGCGCCTAACACCGAATTTCGGAGCGCCCTCAGCGCGGAAACCGCGGAAGCGACCCTCAATCCTTGTTGATACCATTGCTAGCGGTCGCCGAGGAAATGCAGCAGCGCCACGTTGAACAGCGTGGCGTCCTGCAGGAAGGCGAGGTAACTGGTGTTGGGCAGGATCAGCAGTCCGGCGCCCGCGATCATGGCAGCGATATTCGGTGTGCGCGCGTTGATCGCCTCGTCGTGGTCACCGTCCGCCATCAGCACTGGCGCTCGGATTGACTGCATTTGGGCGTCAGCCCAGTTGGGCTCGGTCTCCTGCATTCTGCAGGAGGAAGGTGAGCAGGGCACGACGCATGGGTTGTCTCCGTTTTTATATTCGGACTTCCTCGAAGCCCCTCATTCCTGAATGGGGGGAGCTATTAAGGGCTGAGTATCAGAGCCTGGGTTAGTTTGAAGCTTGTCCAAAAGCTCGGCTGCCCGTTGCGCTTCTTCGTCCTGTGCTTTGAGCATGCGGGTTAGAAGCGCTCGCTGTTTAGCGCTATCGATGCCAAGCTGTTCTAGTCGCGCGATGATTGTGCGCTGCCTTTCAATGCGCGCTCCGCCTTCCGTCAAGAGCCGACGGCTCTCGGTAAGCCGCCGCGATCCCGCTTCTTGGCCCATGCTCGCCGCACTGCGCTGACCGGCGCGTCAGCTACAGGATAGAGCGCCCTGCTGGCCGACGCCTTATTTGCTCCGAACGGCTTTGCAAAAACACGCGGGCGGCGGTCGGGGGAGAGAACAACCCGACCCCTTGCCGGGAAGGTCGGGAGATCAGCCGACCGCCGCGAGTTTGCTGTCGCGCCTAAGAACTGGGGGGAGCCAAAGGCGCAACCGCCGCCAACCATTACCCCAGGCGGCCCCGCGAAATGTGACCGCGATCACCGAAATGTCGATGGCTTGTTCTGGACAGACCTTCCCATCATTATCACGCCGATTTCAGAGGCGGCCTTCACGGCGGTTCGTGATTCACCTATGCCGTCTCCGCGCCGCTTCCTGCCGCCTTGGACGATCGAGGAGCAGGAGGCCCCCCGCTTCGCTCTGGCATACCTTTCAGGGAAGACCCAATGGCCCACGGCAGCGGCAACCGGCTTCTGCTTCGCGCCTTGGTCAAAGGTTTGGGCGAAGCCGTTCGCCGCAATGATCAGTCGGCCGCCGAGCGCTATCGGGGAAGGCTCCGTTTGGCCGCCGAACAGATTGCTGCCGATGATCCAGTCCGAGATGCACTTGGAAGGTTGCTTTTGATCAGCGGCCTATGGATTGCGGCCGCTGCAGCAGACCGCGATGACACCAAGCAGCAAATGTTGAAGTCATCGAACGCGTTATCTGGCTGCTCACATCATGACGATGATTCAGCAGTAGCGCTCTCGGTGGTTAGCTAAATCGGCAATCATCCTCAAGCACGCCCTGCCACGCTCGGCGGCCAAGCTGCTCACCAAGGACGAGGCGCGGCGGATGCCGGTCAACTTCGCCAAGCTGCCGATCTGCTGAAGCGGTCCTGGGACAGGCAATGCGATTCTTTTTTCGCAACAGCCCTCCCTGACCCGGCGCGGGGCATGTACGGATGCCTACGGATTGCTGCCACGTTCGACGGGCGCCCCGCAGCCTTGTCCTCAAGCAGCTCGTGCCGCTGACTGATCGAGCAGCGCCGCGCGCACCACCTGTTCGACGTCGCAATCGCTGAAGTCCGTGCGCCCGCGCAACTCGGCCGTGACGCGCTGCAGAAACGTACGGCGCCCTTCAACTGGCAACAGGTCGGCGGCGGCCGCGACGATACGAAGCTGACGGTCAGATACCGAGATCATGCTGCCCCCTTTGTGCGTGACTCGGGCTAGCAGAACACCAGCGCGAACCTTCGCGGCGAGCCGAGCGACGCTGTAGGCGCGGGAAGTGCTGCCACGCCTTCAAGGTGCCGCATAGCACTTGATCCTTAACGGCTTCTGACTTGCAATCGTGACCGTAGCACCCGGCATGCTTCATGGTCGTGGACGCCAACGGTCAGGCGCTCGCCTACGTCTATTTCGAGGACGAGCCCGGACGGCGCGCGGCGGCCAAGCTGCTCACCCGCGACGAGGCCCGGCGCATCGCCGCCGACATCGCCAAGCTGCCAGGTTTTCCTGCAACCGCCGCGCTTCTTGGGAAACCGTGTCAGATCAGTTCGTGGGCTATCTCAGGCTGAACTCGCCTCCCGCCCCGTTCAAGTGTGCTAGCTTACGCCGTTTCGGTTTCCGGGAGCTTTGGGGAAAATGAGACGGCGCGACTTCATCAGCCTGCTCGGTACGGCAGCGACGTTGTCTTCGACGCGATCTCACGCCCAGCAACCGTCGAAGACCTACCTGATTGGCTATTTGGCTATTGCCGAAATTCCATATGGCATCAAAGCCTTAAAAGACGGCCTGAGGAAACTTGGTTACATCGAAGGTCAGAATCTCAAGGTCGAGTACCGGATCGTTCCAGCCGGAGCGGCGTCGGTTGATACGCTTGCTGCCGAGCTGGTGGAGCTTGGCTCCGATATCATCGTCGCTGTGGGCACGTCAGCGACGATCGCCGCAAAACATGCAACCGCGACGATACCTATCGTAATGACACCCGTTGCCGATCCACTGCGCGCGGGTATTGTCACGAACCTCGCGCATCCTGGCGGCAATATCACCGGCACCATGCTCTATGGTTCGGAGCTTGCCGGTAAGCGCGTGGACGTGTTCAAGCAAGCGGTGCCGGAGATCGCGCGCATCGCCGTGCTTGGTGCCGGGGAGAGCCCCGTGACCCGAGTGCTGTGGCCAGAGACGCAGAATGCAGTTCAGTCGCTGAGGTTGGAGGCGCGTCTATTTACGGTTCGGGCTCCCGCAGAACTCTCCACGAGCCATCGCGCAGGACAATGCCAACGGCCTGCTCGTCTTGGCCGATCCTATGCTCAATGCCGCGAGGAAGAGCATCATCGCGCTCGCGGCGAGCCACCGTCTGCCAGCGATCTATGAGGATCGGGAATTTGTGCAAGATGGCGGGCTGATCTCTTACGGACCAAGCATTGCCGAGATGACGCGCCGTTCAGCCGCTTTTGTGGATAAAATACTCAAGGGAGCCCACCCAGGTGAGCTTCCCATCGAACAGCCCACCGACTACGAGCTGGTGATCAATCTCAAGACCGCAAAGGCGCTTGGCCTCGGTTGCCGACGAGGTGATCGAGTGAGGACATGAGCCGATTTGGCGTCAGACGACGCGCAGCAGCCAAGCTACTAACCCGCGACGACGCCCGGCGCATCGCCGCCAACATCGCCAAGCTGCTGAAGCGTTAGGGGCCTCAGAGAGTAGGGCCGCTGTCTATTTCCTCGCGTCGTGGCGTGGCGGATGAGACGTTGAGCGTGATAACGATCTGCTCAATCTCGTTCCAGTCGGCCCACATTTCAACGATATCATGCAACTCGGCCAGCTCTTCGAACTGCACGACCGTGGGAGCGTCGCCGTTGCGGTAGGTGATCTCAGCCATCCAGCGCTTAGTCATCCCGGTCCTCATCTCCTTGAGGCTAATCAGCCCCAGACGGAGGGCAGACGGCCGAGACCTTAACCTGCGATGCGAGGCTCGGCCAAGGACCGCCTGCTCCGATGCGCGCGTGTGAAAATAGTTAGATACAGCGAGATGTCGGAGAAAATTCGGGAAATGCTTTCATTGTCTCGAAAGCATCGTGAATGACTTTAAGCATATCAGCAGGTGCCGGTTCCAATATCGAGTAGCTGGTGGACGAGTTGATACTCGAAAAAGGTTCATTTTGTTTTTGGCCCGACAAGCGGCGCACGTGTTTTAACTTGATGGACTCGTTATTAAGTTTTTCAAGAGGCACATGTCTTTTCCGTATTTCTTTTGCCTCACGATCAAGCACCTTACGGTCTACATTCTCGGGGTAACCTAAGCGATGGAGCGCAAGAAACTCGGGCATAGTATTCAGCGATAAAATAGCGTTCCAGGCCAATCTCAGATCAAAGGGAGGTCGCATCGCTTCATTGCAATTGGGTGTGACGATCTGATGGAAAAACTCGTAAGCATCCATTTTTCGTCCCCTGAATTGACCATCGTCCCGTCCGCCGTCGCTCGGGCAGACGCGATTGACCCCGAACCAAGCCGATAATCGCTGGTCTCCAGCGGCATCGCCGCCAACATCACCAAGCTGCCGGAGCTGCTCAGTTGATCTAGATCGTTTTGTCGGTTTGGGTCGCCAGCGCAGGATGCCACGCACAGCCGAGACACTCCAATGGTTGATCTTACAAGAACTCTCACCGCGGCCGCGCTGGCCGTGACCGCAACAATCTCACCAGCAAAAGCAGAAACGACCTTCCTCGAAGCCGCGATGTTTTTCATCACGGGAGTGGACGCGACCAGCGAGGACACGGTCAGCGAGGACGAGATCAGGCTGCATCGGTATCCAATCGTCGCCTATCTCGCTGGCAATTGCGCGGTACGCATACGAACCGCGCCCTCTTGGGTCTACCAAATGGATTTCTGCAAGTTCACCGGCTACCAACGGAGTTCACGTCCCGGAGGATGGACTATCGTTTGGCTCGGACGCAAAGACACTCTTTGCATCTGTAAGAGCTGGGACAAGAACGCGAATTACGATGGCCCCATCAATGATGAAAACTCGACGTGCAATCCCTTGGGCGGGGGCGATCCCGACGGCCGCTATACCGCCTGGAATTCAGAGTTCGGTCTCGACATATTCTTCGGCCAAGCCGGGAGACGCTCATCTGTCGATCGCATGATGGGCGCGTACAAATACATCGAGTCGCTTTTGACCGGAAAGCCTTACTAGTCGAGCGTTTCCAAAGTTCGAATCATATGGGGTGTCCGAAACGGCCGCATTCCGTGGATGGAAAGCCCAAGATGCAATTGAGTGGTTTCATGGAATCGGTCGTCTAGGCATTGATGGCAGTCATTGATGCTCACCCGCGACGAGGCCCGGCGCATCGCCGCCAACATCGCCAAGCTCCCGGAGCTGCTGCGGTGAGATGGCACTAGAAACTACCAGCGGCCTTCTCTGGCCCGGCGCGGGGCCTTCGGCGGCGAAGGGCTATCCGCTAAGCTGACAGGCGGTACGGCGGGGAAACCCGATGGACCAGCGCATCGAAGCCTTCCTGGCCGACGTTCTCGCGCTCGCCGGGGAAGACCTGGACGCGATCCGCGAGGGTGTGCGCGTCGCCCTCGCCGACTGCGAGGCGACCTTCCGGGCGCAGGAACCGAACAAGCGCATGAGGGACAGGGCCGCTCACGCCTGCCGCGCGCTGTGCCGTTCCCGCGTCGTCGCCGAGATGCATCAACGCAGGGGAACCCGGATTGCAGAGCACTTGAAGCTGGTGCTCACCATCATCGACCGGCAGGTGCATTGAGGGAGCGCGATAACTTGCTAATTGCCCTCCGCGCAAAGGGAGTGAACCGGTGATCATCGCCCCTGGAGAGAAAGTCTTTGGGGGCTTTACTGGCGATTACCGGGGCAGCGATCATCCTCACCGGCCACTGGACGACGACGGATGACATGATCGCGGACCTGATCGCCGGTGGGCTGATGCTGGCGTTTGGCGTTTTGGTGTTATTGATGTGGAGCTTTCAGCGCTAAACGCCGCCGTGGTCCGCCGAGGAAAGCGAAGCCTGCTCCATCGTCCGCGACGCCAACGGGCACGCTGGCCTGCGTCTATTTCGAGGACGAGCCCGGGATTGTGCAGATATAGTGCTCTTGTCCTTGAGGCTTGGGAGGCTGCAATGAGAAGGCGTTAGTTCATCTTGCTGATTGCCGGTGCGACAGCGTGGCCGCTAAGAGCGCGTGCTGAGCAACCGGCGCTGCCGATAGTCGGATTTCTCCACGCCGCGACGGCCGAGGCGAACGCGCATAATGTTGCCGCGTTCCAGCAGGGTCTGGCTGAAGCGGGTTACGTGGAGGGCAAAAACGTCACGATCGAATACCACTTCACCAACTTCAGACCAGAGTTAATGCCTGAGGCAGTGGCCGATCTTGTTCGGCGCAACGTGAGCGTCATTTTTGCAGCCGAGCCTGCGGGAGTTGCCGTGGTCAGCAAGGTCAGAACCAGCATTCCCGTCGTGGCGCTAGATTTGGAAAGCGATCCTCTTGCGAAAGGGTACGTCAAGAGTCTTGCGCGCCCGGGCGCCAATATGACGGGAATGTTTCTTGATCTCCCGGAGTTGAGCGGGAAACAGGTGGGGCTGCTCAAAGAAATCGTTCCCCGGCTCTCGCGCATAGCAATCGTCGGCATCCCAGACCTTAACGCGGCGCAATTCACAGCAACCGAGGCGGCGGTGCGGGCGCTCGCAATTGAAGCTGAAGTAATGGAAGTGCGGGTCGCCGATGACTTCGAGCAAGCCTTGGAGGCCGCCCGGACGAGGCATGTTGAAGCCGGTATCCTGTTGTCATCCCCACTCGTATTCGCCCGTTCGAAGCAAATCGGCGAGGTGGCGTTGGCCAAACGGCTTCCCCTCATTTCCTTGTTCGCTGAGTTTCCAAAATCTGGTGGTCTCATCGCCTACGGGCCAAACGTAAGCGAGATATTCAGAAGATGCGGGGATTACGTCGCGAAAATCCTGCACGGTGCCAAGCCAAGCGACTTGCCGATACAGCGCCCGGAGAGGTTCGATCTGGTGATCAACCTCAAGACCGCCACGGCACTCGGCGTTGATATGCCAACGCAGCTCCAACAGCTTGCGGACGAGGTGATCGAGTGAGGATATGAGCCGATTTGGCGTCAGACGCGGCGGCCAAGCTGCTCACCGGCGACGAGGCGCGGCGGATCGCCGCCGGAGCTGCTGGCGGCGGTAGCCAACCGATCAGCCCCCCGCAAAAACTGCAACGCAACTAAAGAAATCGGGGCTAAAGTGAAGTGTGAACGGGGGCACGCCCCAAGCACCGGCCACACAGGGCCTCGGCGCGTGGGGGGAAAGCTCGCCGAGGCCCGCCAGTTACCGCGCGCCGACGTGCGGTAGTGTGACCCTGATCACAGGATTGCGGGTTTTCTAGCAGCGGCCAAGAAAAAGGCCCCGCGCCGAAGTGCGGGGCCAGTCGGCCATCAGACGCTCTGTGCAACAGGAGACCTAGCCTTTCCATGCACAAAGCGCCCCTAGCTTAGCGCAAGTCAGAGCGCCGTGCGAGCGGTGCCGGCCCGGCACATCGTGGCGAACATAGCCAAGCTGCCGGCTTGCTGCGCGGGCCGCCGCCGACAAGCGAGGCGTGACGAGGTTGCAGCCGCACATTCACGACAGTCCGCACAATGTCGGCTTAGACCCCAAGTCCGGAAGTATCGCCGCAACGCAATATCCGTCGTCATGGGCCAAGAACCGACATCGCCTTCATTCAATCACGTTGTCGGCGGGGGCGGCGGGGGCCATCCTGGCGCGACCGGCGTCATAGTCCTGCCGGGGCCGCGTGCTCCGCTGCTCGCTCCACCGAAACGCATCCCTGCCGGTGGGGAAGCGATTTTTCCGTTCGATGGGCGGCCCAGCGGGCGCGGAAGCGCCGTTTTGTTGATCCAGATCAATGTTCTCCGACCTTTTGCGCCGCATTTGGGTTTGTTCGAAACAGCCTTCGAGCAAAGGGAGGAAAGAATCCATGTCTCGGCAATCACAGGAACTGCTGAAATACGCACTCGCACCGAGTGTGAATGTTGTTCGTTCTATGTTGCTTGCTTCGATCCTGGCATTGGGGCTCGCCGCAACGGCAGCGGCACAACAAAAGGATGCGGCGGCTCCGCGGCCGCCTTATCTGGTGGTCGGAAGCGAACACCTGATCGTGGTTTTCGAGGCTGACGAGAGTGCACTCAAGTCGTTGCTCCCCCCTGGCGTCAAGCCGGCGGCTGGCAATGTCGTTGGCCTCAACATGTACCGCACGCAGCAGGTGGTGGGTCTTGTGCCGTACACTGCGAGCTATCTGTGGATCAACGTCGACGGCTTTGACAGTCCCGACGGTACGACGAAGGGGCGCTGGATGGCGCAGGGCTGGTACGGACCCGACCCCGTCTCGTCCACATTCAGGAGCCAAGCGGGTTTCCCGGTGCAGCTTGGGACTACAAAGCTCGAACGCGACGGAAATCGCGTGCACGCCGTGCTCACCTCCGGCGGGGTCGATCTGATCGACGCTGTCATCACACTCAAGGAGGAAAAACCCGCAGCGGCAGCCGGGCTTTTCAACTATCCTACACTGAGCCGAAACTTGGCGCAGCCTGTTCCATCAGCCGTCGTTGTGAATCGGATTCCCTTCTCTGGCGAGATTACGCCCGCGACTCCGGTCTCGGTGCAGTTTCACTTCAGTAACAACGATGCGGCCAGAATGCTGCAGCCGAAGCGACTGATGGACGCCGTATATGTCAAGGGGAACGCCTTCACGCTCGGCGTCGTCGACATGAGCCCAGCGGAGATGAGCGCGTCAAGGTAGGAGGCCGGAGGATCAGACTGGCTCTCGATGACGGGAGGCCCGGAACGGCTGCTCCGGGTTTCCCTTCTCGCTTTGTAGAGTCCAGCTCCAGCCCCGGGCGGTTGATCCGTATCTTTGGAAAAGAGCTTGCGGCCAAATCCAAGCGAGGATCACGCGTCGGCTGCGAGGGAATTGTCTCCAAGCGGCTCGGCTCACCGTACCGGTCGGGCCGGATCGACCAGTGGCTCAAGATCAAAAGCCTGGCGCCCGGCGATAGGAGGACTGGGACGGTAGGCGATGGCGACGCCTAAAGTGACGTAGCCGACCATCCCCGCGATCCGCCGCAACGGTCGAAAAGGGGGCTGTGAGGACCGCTTCGGGTCACGAGCGACCGATTGACGGTGGTCTCGATGAGTCCGCTTATCCCCCGATAGCGACGGTATCGTTGCATTGCCGCAAGTGACGTTCAGGGTAGAGATCCTATGCAGGCGCGGCGGGCGGGGTGATACCGGTTCGGTGTAACCCCACCACCAAAGCATAGGAGCGCCTGATGACGGTCCGGACAGTAAGCAGAGCCGCAACGCATGGTGAAACGGTGCGGTGTTTATTTGCAATCGAATTGAGCAAGCAGAGCTGGGTTATTGGATTCATTACGCCGCTTTCCTCGAGGATCAGCCGCCGCATCTTGAGTGGTGGCGATTGGAAAGGGCTACTTGAATTGATCGAGGAGGTGCGGGCACGTGTCAGCCGGGAGATGGGCCGGACGGTCGAAGTGATGTCATGCTACGAGGCCGGCTATGACGGCTTTTGGCTACATCGACAGCTCGAAGCGCATGGGGTGCGCAATTACGTTATTGATCCGGCGAGCCTGCAGGTGGATCGGCGAGTGCGACGCGTAAAGACGGATCGGATCGACACCGAGCGGTTGCTACGTTCGCTGATGGCGTATCTACGCGGTGAGCCAAAAGTGTGGAGCGTGGTGCGGGTACCCAGCGTTGCCGAAGAGGACGCGCGGCGGCTGCACCGTGAGCGTGATCGCTTGATCTGCGAACGCGTTCAACACGTCAACCGCATCAAAGGGCTTTGCGCTCTCCAAGGCATCTACGATTACCATCCGTTGCGCCCGCAGGCGGTGGCGCGCCTGGAGCAATTGCGCACGGCCCAGGGCGGCGCGTTACCGCCGCGGCTAAAATCTGAGATCAAGCGAGAATTGCATCGCCTTGAGGTGGTTGTTGAGATGATCACCACTCTTGAGGCGGAGCGCGACGCCATTGTTGAGGATGAAGCATCGACGCATGTCAACGCCGAGAAGATCCAGGCCCTCCATAAGCTCAAGGCGATCGGCCCGGAGTTTGCCGCTGTGCTGGTTGGCGAGATATTCCATCGTGACTTCAACAACCGCCGCCAACTGGCGAGTTATGTCGGCTACGCGCCGAGCCCGTTCCAAAGCGGAAACGTGGCCCATGACCAAGGGATCAGCAAGGCCGGCAACCGCAAGGGGCGAACCACTGGGATCGAACTCGCCTGGCTGTGGCTGCGCTATCAACCCGACAGCGATTTGAGCGTGTGGTTTCGGGCGCGTGTCGGTACCGTGAAAGGTCGCATCCGTCGTATCGCCATCGTGGCGTTGGCGCGCAAGCTGCTGGTGGCATTATGGCGCTATCTTGAAACGGGCCTGGTGCCGCGAGGCGCCGTCCTCAAGGGGTAACGAATGAACCGATAACAGACGCTCATGAGATCCAAGGTGGATGTGTGACCGGATCTCGACATGGCTGAAAGACGCCGCGGTAGAGAATGGTCCCATCCCCCTTGGAGCCCGCGCCCTCGCAACGCGCATGAGGGACCTTGGAACGGATTACATCCGGCCGGATATAAGTTGGTGCGGCGAGCGCCGCACGCCACGCAAAGGGCTCGCCTTGGATCGGACCGAAACCATAGCTCAAACAAACGCAGGAGCGACGAGTAGGAAAATATTTGCGATCTCCACGATGATGTTACGGATTTAGGCGCACCCTCAAGCCCTGCGCCTTCGGCGCACCGCTTCGCGGCTGCGGGGCTTGACCGTGCGCCCAAATCCGTAACCGGGAGCTATCAAGATCGCTAAGCACCACCGAAATATCCCCTTGACAGCGGCGTCCTCATATAAGTCGAGATGTGGCGCGGTGGTTGTAGGTCGAACATATCTGTTTCCGCCTCTTTCGTCTGACGGTGCCTTAGTGGTCCAACCATGACTCCGTTTCCACATCTCGCTCATCGAACCGGACTGGCAGATTTCCCGCATCCGGCTCTCGG
This sequence comes from uncultured Alphaproteobacteria bacterium, assembly GCA_963833665.1. Taxonomy (GTDB): domain Bacteria; phylum Pseudomonadota; class Alphaproteobacteria; order Rhizobiales; family Xanthobacteraceae; genus BOG-931. The sequence goes on from CAWHZA010000035.1 coordinate 55,730, forward strand.
ACAAGACCTCACGCCTTCGCCCACGGCACGTCACGCCCAAGCGCGGTCAGGCGTACGAGCCCGAAGTGCCCGTAAAGATGCGAGAGTGGATAAGTCCCGCCCTTGCGTCGCCTGACTTTATGCTTGATGCGCAACCACCGGCGCAACCGCACAGCGGTGTAGTTGTCGAGCGCCCGGTACGCCTTGGTGACGGTTCCTACCTTGAAGTAGTTCGCCCATCCGCGCAGCGTGCGGTTCAACTTGTCCACCAGCTCTGTGGTCTCTTGCCAGGTGCCCGTTCGGACGGTCAGCGCGTGGATGCTGTCCACCGCGTGCTTAATGCTCTTCTTCGATGGCCGGTACCCCAGGCGCGCCTGGCCGGTTCTCGCCGAATACATTCGTCCGAACGTGTAGCCCAAGAAGTCGAATTCTCCTTCCGGTACCTTGCAGATGCGTGTCTTCTCCTCGTTGACCGCGAGCTTCAGCTTTCCCATGATCTCGCGCAGTCGCTGCAAGGCTTCTGCGGCCTTGCCCTTCCGGCACAGGATCACGAGGTCGTCAGCGTAGGCCACGATACGAGAGCCAAGGCTTCGCTCCAGCCCGAGCATCTTCCATCCCAGCACAAACCGACGCATGTACAGATTCGCCAGCAGCGGTGAGATCGGTGAGCCTTGCGGAATGCCTCGCCGCTTATCGCGGGCTTCGGTCGTACGTATCTTCCTTCCTCGATCGTCGGTTTCTTCCACGGAACACTCCAGCCACATCTTGATCAGATGCAGCACGCGCCGATCAACAATTCGGCGCGCCACCGATTTTAGAAGTTCGGCGTGCGGAATGCTCCCGAAGTAGTCCGCGAGGTCGGCGTCCACGACTTCCGAGTGACCTCGGAACACCAGCTCTCTAACCTCGACCACCGCTTGTTGGGCGTTTCGCCCACAGCGGTAGGCGTACTGCTCTGGTGGTAGGTCGGCTTGCCGAGTAGGTGAGGATGTTGCCACCCTCACCCCTCGCAGACCCGGATGTGCAGATTTCCCGCTTCCGGTTCTTCACGGAAGAGCTTCGCTCGCGGCTGTGTACCGATGGACGATCCGGGCTGCTGGCAGTGGGTGACGCGTGAGGAGATCATTCAGTCGATCCCAGTGGAGCCGACGCCGACGATCCCGACGCGACAGCCATTTCTTCCAGATCCTGACGACCTGATAGGCGTACCAGCGCAATCGTTTGATGTTGCCCGAGATGCCGTAGTAGGCATAGTGGCCCCGCATCATCATCGTCAGATGGGCGTGCTGGTCGCGGATGGTTTGATGCCGGTTGGACCGACACCAATCTGTAACCGCCGCCAGCGCGCGGGCGTAACGGCTCTTGGCCGTTACTTGCCGCACCACATTCTTGCCTGCCCGCGACTTGCCCCACGCGTGGGTAAAGCCGAGGAAGGTGAACGAGGTACTATCCGTCTCCGGATGGTTAGTCCCATTTGACCTGCTGTCGCGGAAGTCAACGAAGCGCGTCTTGTCGAGATGGAGTGTGAGTCCATATCGTGCAAGTCGCTTACCCAGAACGCCGAGGACCCGCTTGGCATCGAGGGAATCCTCGAACGCCATTACGGCATCGTCAGCGAATCTGACAAGCGTACATCTCCCCTTGAGACGTGGCCGCACTTCGAGCTCGAACCATTCATCCAGCACGTGGTGCAGAAAAATGTTCGAGAGGCAAGGTGAGATCACGCCGCCCTGGGGGGAGCCTTCGGTCGCGTGGCGCAGGAGGCCATCTTCCAGGACTCCTGCTTTCAGCCACTTATCAATCATCCGTCGGATAACACCATCCGTGACTCGCCGGTCAAGAAAGTCTCGAAGGTGGGAGTGCGAGATCGAATCGAAATATTTCACGATGTCGATATCTAACACCCAGCGCAGTCTCTGGCTCATGATGGCAGTACGCAGAGCCTGTAATGCTTGATGAGCCGCGCGGCCGGGCCGGAAACCGTATGAGCAGGGAAGGAAGTCCTGCTCATACACCGCCTCCAGCACCATGACGATTGCTCTTTGCGCCACCTTGTCTTCGAAGGTCGGTATGCCGAGCGGTCTACGCGAGCCGTCCGTTTTTGGAATATATGTCCTGCGGACCGGCGGCGCTTTGTAGCGACCCGACTTGATGCGATCCAGGAGGTCCAGGAGATTGGCCTCCAGGTTTGCCGCATACTCGTTCGCCATCACACCGTCGATGCCAGGAGCACCATCCTTCCGGGTTAGCCGGTAGGCCTCTTTCAGCCATTCCAAGTCGATGACTTGGTGCAGCGATGACAGCGCCACTCCTCGATTCGTCCTTGCCAGTTCAGCTATCCGTTGTCGTTTCGTGGACAGGTTTGTGAGTCTCAGAGTCCTCTCCCGTGTTTCTCGTCAACGGTTCTCTTCTCATGGCACCCCTCTTTCCTCGATCGGGTCCCGGTGAGTCCGGTTCCCCGACGTCAGCGGTCATATTGAGGTGCTACGACTTCCCGACACGCATCCCCGGTCACTTATTTGTTTCGCTTCCAGGGTCCACGCTGTCCTTCTCGGTTCGTGTCTCGCAGACTTCCGTTCGCGCTCCCGGAAGGTCGGAGGGCGCCTTCCGGGCCAGGTCAATTGTTTCAACCGACGACCCCAAGTGTCGGCTTGCTCTCGCGTGGGCGTGAGCGGGATCTCTCAGGTTCCCAGGCGATCCATCCTGTGCCTTTGCCTCGATCTAAGACCCCGGCCGAACCGACGATCCCTCGCCATTGGCGGTTTCGTCGATACTGCCCCCGCTTCTTCGACAGCGAAGGCTTCAGCGTGAGAACCATATCGGGGCTACCGCGCGGCTTTAGCACCTGCTGCTTACGCTTCACGAATGGTGTTGCCACCATCCATGCAAAGCTCGCTTCCGGCTGGCTGGCTGGCCTTTACCGGGAGGGTGTCGAACCCTCTGGATCGCGAAGAAAGGTTTCAGATTTCGTTCTCATCCTCCTTTCCTGGACTTTTCCTGACGCAACGAAGATCGGTTCCAGCACCAGCATCGCGGCTGTCATGCAGACCCGATCGCGCAAGGTCGAGATGCCCAGCGGCCTGAGTTTGCCGTTGGCCTTTGGTATGAACACTCGTCTGATGGGATCCGGTCGGTAAGTCTCCTGCCTGAGCGCAAGCGCCAGTTCGCCCAGCCACCGCTGCACTCCGTATGCCTCGATGTCCGCGAATTCCTGACCGTCCACACCAGGTGCACCTTTGTTGGAGCGGCACTGGACATAGGCATGAGCCAGGATGTCGTCGCGGCTGATCTTGTCGTACAGCGCATAGAAGCGATAGCCGGCTTCTGCCTTCGCTTTCGCGTGCAACGCCGTCTGCAGTTTCTGAACACTCTTCGGAGTTGATAGGTTGCCCAATCTCCAGGTCCCTCACCACGTCTTGCGTTCGTCTTGAACTGAGGTCCCTTCCCTCCACCGGCGTTACCCGGCTTCAGCGGTACTGCGAACCTCTCCGCCACCCCAGAGCGCCCGGCCTGTCCCTCGCGGGCGTCCGGTTGATCATCCCTGACCACGCCTTGGGGCTTCCCGTGTTGCGTGCGCTTTCCTTGTGTACATGCTGTCGCCACTACCCCGGCGCAGCGTCTGGGCGTATCGGTTCACTCAGTCACCCAGCCGTATCAGCCTTCCCCGAAAACGCTGTCGGGTCGGCCTGCGCGTCGTCCTTTTCGAGGTTTGCTCGGCGTTCACTTGCGTTACGGCCTGCACACTCGCGCTGTCACCGTATATCGTGACACGCTATCCGAAGGCTTCAGCCATTTCGTCACCTCCATGACTGCTCCGGTTGCTTCCGGCTGGAGCGGTTGCCGGGTGGGATTTGCACCCACTGGAAAGCGCCGCCTTTCCACGGCGCACGGGCATTGCGGACATGGCTGGACCTGCAGCTTGCCCCGCCCAGTCGCGATTGACCCGTTTCGGACGTCCGGCCAAGTCGTCTTGCATCTGTATCCGGCGCCTTAGCCCGTTCAGAGCCCTTGTGCTATTGAAAGCCACGGTTGGCGGATGGAATGAGCGAGACACGAAAAATTGCGGCGATCCTGGCGGCCGATGTTGCCGGCTACAGTAGACTCGCCGGTGCGGACGAGGAACGTACGCTGGCGCGGCTTCGGGCGCTACGCAGCGATCTGATCGATCCAACCATTGCCGTACATCACGGGCGTATCGTCAAGCGAACCGGCGATGGCGCTTTGGTCGAATTCCGCAGCGTCGTTGAAGCTGTACGTTGCGCAATCGAGGTGCAGAGCAGCATGGTCGAGCGCAATGCAGGCCTGCCGCCCGATCGACGCATCGATTTTCGCATCGGCATTCATCTTGGCGATATCGTTGAGGAGAGCGATGGCGATCTCATGGGTGATGGAGTCAACATTGCCGCACGGCTTGAGGGCATCGCGAAGCCCGGGGCGATCTGTCTGTCGGAAGATGCATATCGGCAGGTGAAAGCACGATTCGATCTTTCGGTTAGCGATCTGGGTGCGACGATGCTCAAGAACATCGCCGAACCGATCCGGGTCTACTCGCTCGAGGTCGGCGTTCCGCCCGTTGCAAATCCGACGTTGCACCGCAAGGCCGGCGTTCCGGATCGGGCGCCCGAAACTCTGGAACAGCCCGACAGGCCATCGATCGCGGTACTGCCGTTTCAGAACATGAGCGGCGACCCCGAACAGGAATACTTCGCTGACGGGATAGTCGAGGACATCATCACCGCGCTGTCTCGATTCAGATCTTTGTTCGTGATCGCCCGCAACTCGTCGTTCACCTACAGGGGCCGCGCCGTCGATATCAAGCAGGTCGGCCGCGAGCTCGGCGTCCGCTACGTGCTTGAAGGCAGTGTACGCAAGGCAGGTAACAAGGTGCGTATCACCGGCCAGTTGATCGACAGCGATACCGGAGCCCACTTATGGGCGGATCGCTTCGACGGTTCGCTCGAAGACGTTTTCGAGTTGCAGGACCAGGTGACGACCAGCGTCGTCGCCGCAATTGCGCCCAAGATCACACAGGCTGAAATTGAGCGTGCTCGGCGCAAACCGGCCGGAAGCCTCGACAGCTACGATCTCTATCTCCGCGCCCTGGCGCTCTCGCATCAGTTTACCCCTGAGAGCCTGGGCGAAGCCGTTGCGCTGCTGCACAAGGCGACGGAAATCGATCCGTCCTATGCGCCTGCGGCCGCGTTGTCACTCTTCTGTTTCGGCTGGTGGCACTCCGAGGCGCGCGGTCAGCGGCCGCAAACGGATGAGGCGGTGCGGCTGGCAAGGCAAATGATGGCTAACCCGACGGATGACCCGGATGTTTTGTGGATGGTCGGATGGTGCCTCGCCTATTTGGCCGGCGAGACGGTTGCAGGCGCGAGCCTCATCGAGCGCGGCTTGGCTTTGAATCCAAACTCCGCACAGGCGTGGCTTGCCAGCGCGTACGTGAACTGTTTCGCATGCCGCAACGACGCGGCACTCAAGGCCCTAGAGCGTGCGATGCGCCTGAGCCCGCTCGATCCGCTCGGTCACTTGGTCAAGTTCGCCTTCGCCCTCGCGCACCTGCAGTCAGGGCGCTACGAAGAGGCCATTGAATGGGCCGACCGTGCATTGATCCAGAAGCCGGGCTTCACAAATGCGATGATTGTCCGAACCGCGGCTTGCGGCCATCTTAATCGGCGGGAGGAAGCGCGCGAATGGGTCCGCCGAATTCATGAGATCGCCCCTCAGCTGACAGTCAGCAGCATCAAGCAGTTCCTGTCCGAATTCTTCGTCCCCGAAGCTCTCGCGTATCAAGTCGATGGCCTAGCCGAGGCTGGCCTTCCTCAGCAATAACGCGGCCGAGCCTAGGCGCACTCCATTGATCAATTGCCGCCTCACCTGGGTGCGCCTTCCTAGCGGTCGTTGAATTGCAACAGCGAGCTTCGTACATAACGGAGCGAGCAGGGGACATAGGTGATGAGGATTGTTCTTCGTCCGGGCAAGACCGCTGACGCTGCGGCCTGCGGCACCATCTGCTACGAAGCCTTCAAGGCGATCGGCACGTCCCACAACTTCCCGCCGGATTTTCCTTCGCCCCAGGTAGCGAGCGGGCTCCTGTCGATGCTGCTGGCCCATCCCAGCTTTTATTCGGTTGTCGCAGAAAATGAAGGGCGGATCGTCGGTAGTAATTTCCTTGACGAGCGATCTTGCATTGCCGGAGTGGGGCCGCTCTCCGTCGATCCGACAATTCAGAACCGCGGTGTTGGGGGACGCCTGATGCAGGAAGTCCTTGATCGTGCAGCCCGGCGGCAGGCGGCTGGAGTACGCCTGCTGCAGTCCGGCTTCCACAACCGCTCGCTCTGTCTTTACACCAAGCTTGGATTCTGCACCCGCGAGCCGGTGTCGGTCTTGCAAGGCAAGCCGCTTGGCCGGAAGTTACCAGGTTACGAGGTTCGCCCTGCGGTGGCCTCTGACGCCGCCGCCTGCAACCGAGTCTGCCTCAAGGTCCACGGATTCGATCGCGCGAACGAATTGCATGCCGCGATCGAGCAGAAAACAGCGTCGGTTGTTGAACATCTTGGGCGCATTACTGGTTACACGACCGGGATCGCCTTTTTCGGCCACAGCGTCGCGGAGACCAATCTCGATCTCATGGCGCTGATCGGTGCGGCGCCCGAATTCAGCGGCCCTGGCTTCCTGCTGCCAACGCGAAACCACGAAGTCCTCAAATGGTGCCTGGAAGCAGGGCTGAAACTCGTCTTCCAAATGACCCTTATGAGTGTTGGTCTCTACAATGAGCCCACCGGCGCATACATGCCGTCCGTTCTTTACTGAGACACTTGTCCACGCGGCTTGGCGCGGCCGCAATGAAGACTCATTCTGCTTTTTCCGCTGATTTCTGCTTTTGGCCCAGGCCGTGTGAAAACTCTACGCGGTATAGCCGCACCCGGAATTTTGAGGCTTGTGGTCACGCTCAGAGCAAAAAAATGCAAAAATTCTTCCTCCGCTCAGCGCTACAACCAAATTAGATTTCGTTTTCACAACGGCCTAGGCCCTCAACGTCGGTTCGCCGCAACGCAGCAATAGGTCCGGAGTCGGGGGCTAAGCCGACATTGCGCGGACATCGTCGATCTGGCGCTGTTGCCGAGTAGGCCCGGGGAATTTCACCCCGAGCCTCTCACAGATTCCGGACGTGAACCTCTCAACTCATCCGGCTCGTGCCACCGCGCGAAAGCTGCCGCCTTCCATTGTTCATCGGGCTCCTCCTGCGGCCGGTCACCCGACCGCAGTTGACCCGATCCAATGGCGATGACCCGCCCCCTTCACTCCACGAGCATTACACCCGCTTCATCGCTACTACGAGGCAGTCCGCCCCTCTCCGGCGCATCGGTACTTTCGGCCTCGTGGTTGGAACCACTTGTACCTTTTCCCTTAACATTGCCGGCCAGGTTCTCACGTTCCATACAAGAGCCTGGTCGAGCTTCGCGCCGCCTACACGCCGGATGTCGCTCGGGCAGTATCAGGACATCCCCCGAGCTGATCCCGAGGGATCGGTCAGCCCTCGGTTTTGACATCGTCTAATCGCATTTCGACGCTTCCGCAGCGGTTCGCTTGCGCTCGCCTCTCTCGACCGTACCTGCCGAGATCATATCCCGACGTTTCCGCAACGTTCACCACCATCGCTTTTGACGACAGCAGCTTGCGGTGGCTTGAGATCAGCACCTGATTGCCGAACCCGAAGGGCCCTCCTCCATCTCTCGTACAGTTGCGCTTCGCCGTGTGGACCGGCGTTACTCGTGACACAAGACCCAACTACGACATCGCCCGGCACTCAGCCAAGCAGTTGCAGTGTGCTATATAAGGCTCGGAAGTGGCCCTGTCCTTGGACCATGGGGAATGAGATGAGACGGCGCGCAGTAGTTGTTTTGCTAAGTCAGGCGGCAGCCTTTGGCCGCTTACTGCGCTCTCGCAACAGACAAATGGGCTACCTACTATCGGATTTTTGGGGCCAGACAAGCAGTCTTGGAGTTCTTGGATTGCCGCCTTTGAAAACGGCCTGCGCAAGCTCGGCCCGAGCAGCGCCGACAGAAGACTTTGGAAGCACTCGGGTCGCAAATGGAGGCTTTGTCGCACTCCAATCCGGTGCTGATGCTTTTTGAGGATGCACATTGGGCCGATCCCACGAGCCTAGAGGTTGTCAGCAGGGTCGTTGACGGCGCAACATGAAAGCTAGCGGGCGTGGCAATTCAGCAACAGCCAAAACGGATTGAAGATGTTTTTTCCACGAGGCCGCTCAGGGATAGCTGCTGATGCTCTCGCGCTGCAATGCCATGTCGTATTTTTCTCCTCCCTCATTGTGAGATTAACTCAACCTTAACGCAAGCGCAAAATCACAAGCAAATGGGATGTCGGGGCGCCTTGGGAGGGGTGCCATGTCTGTAAGCGTGAGTGAGGAAGCGAGCGAGTGCCGTCTGTACGCTGAACATTGCGCGGATAAGGCCCGGCTCCAACCTGACCCGCAGCTTCGTCAATGTTTCCTCGAAATGCAACAACGCTGGCTCAGTCTGGGCCGCAGCTACGAGTTTGCGGAGCGACTTGAGTTCCTGTCGGCCGCCGCCGGCGCCGGGACCGCCGAGCGGTGAATGGGCCATCACCGGCATACCATGCTGCTCACACCATGGCAGTAAGACACGTTCAATGGCGCGGTCCCTGTTGCTATAAGGGACCTGATTGGTCGCGCAGCGATCCCCTTGTGGAATACGAAATAGCTCGCGGCTCGCGCTATAGGTATCTTTCAATGGGAATCTCTCTTTTCCGTATTTAGGCTTGCCGGCCGCAGTCCGCTGGTCGACGCACCGCTCAGAAAGGGGAAACGAAAAAATGGCATCCTGGGCACCCCTGAACACGCAACCTTCCTTCGCCGCCGACACGATGCTCCTCCTTACGGACGGAACCGTGATGGTCCATGAGCTGAATACATCGCACTGGCACCGGCTCACTCCGGATTCTTCCGGTAGTTACGTCAATGGCTCGTGGTCGACTTTGGCGTCACTGCCCGACAACAATGGGATCCCCACTTCGAAGGGCGGTCCCACAAATGCACCGCTATACTTCGCATCTGCGGTGTTGGGTGATGGGACGGTCTTCGTGGCCGGCGGCGAGAACAATACAGGGAAAGCGGATGCCGACATTCTCACGGCGCAGATTTATGATCCGCTTTCGGATGTCTGGACGGCGATTGCAACTCCTCCAGGCTGGACCGGCGTTGGCGACGCACCAACCTGCGTGCTGCCCGACGGGCGCCTGCTAATCGGTAGCTTCGACTCCAGCGCCAACGCGCTGTTCGATCCGAAGACGCAGATCTGGCAGGCCGGAGGCACCAAAGCCGATAGCTGCAGCGAAGAGACTTTCACACTAATGCCCAATGGGAACGTGCTCACGGTGGAGTGCAGCAATGTTCCTAACGCCGAGCAGTACATCCCCAGCAGCAACAGGTGGGTTAGCGCGAACAGCACGCCCGCCACGCTGCCGCAAGCGTGCCCCGGCTTCGTCGCCGAAATCGGCCCGGCAATCCTATTACCTGATGGACGGGTTTTCGCGATCGGTGCTACCGGCGCGACGGCCCTCTACACCCCCGATCCCGACGCCACAAAAGCCGGAACATGGGCAAGTGGCCCGTCCCTGGTGGACTCCCACAACAACCCCAGCTTTCCCATGGACACGCCGGCCGCGCTGCTGCCCAACGGCAAGGTGTTATTCGCCAGCGCGCCGGGGCCGCCGTGCGATTACCCTTCGCCCACAACGTTCTTCCTGTACGATCCCTCGACCAATACTGCGTCGGTTGAAATCAGTTCTTCCAACGGAGACGGATCGCCCTTCGGCGGCAGAATGCTGCTGCTTCCCACCGGGCAGGTCTTGTACTCGGCCAGCCGAAAGGACATCGAAATCTACACGCCTGATGCAGGCGGCGATCCCTCCTGGAAACCGGTATTAACTAACTTTCCGGACACACTGATCGTTGGCAAGGCCCATACCATCTCCGGCACGCAGTTCAACGGCTTGTCGCAAGCCTGTAGCTACGGCGACGACGCGCAGATGGCAACCAACTATCCCATTGTGCAATTGAAGAGCGGCAGCAAGATTTATTTCCTGCGTTCGTCCAATCACTCGACCATGGGCGTGGCCACCGGCAACGCGACGGTGAGCACTAATATTTTTGTGCCGACCAATGTGCCGGCAGGTCCGGCCATCATGACCGTGATTGCCAACGGCATCGCATCCGATCCGGTTTCGGTCACGGTGACCACCCGCGACAGCTTCTTTCTGGTCGATCGCAGCACTTTCTCGCAGGGCGAGATTCTGGCGCTCATCAATCTGAACGGCGCACCGGCAACCATCAGCGACGCGGTGTTTGTGGTGGTGGAGGGTTTTAGCAAGGATCAGATTGGCGGCAACGCGCCGTCGATCCCGAATCCGCTGCCCCAGATTTCGCTGCAGCCAGCGGGCCCGGCGATTCCACAGGATCCCATGCTGCCTTCATCGGCCGTTCAGCGCTTCAGCTTCCCGTTCAATATCGTGTTTCAGGACGCATCCGTCTTCGGCACGACTTCGCAAACGCTGACGCTCACTTCCCAGTTCAGCGCGGACAACTCTAACGTAACCGCGAGCGCTCAAATCGTCCTGCTAGACACGCCCAACCCTTACATCCTGCACGGCGACGTTTCGGCGGGCGGACCGTGGTATCTGAGCATCGATCTCCGAGTATTCCAGATTGGCGCTGGCCAAACGAAATTCGGCACGAAGATCGCCACAACAGGCAACGCGAAGACTGTCGCCACAAACTACATCTCGACTGTGATTTCAAATTTGAATTCCGACCCGGCGCTGGGGCCGGCGTTCGACGCTATCCCGCAAGATGAAAACGCATCCGCGCTGATGCTGGCTCCAGCGGACGCGAACAACAATCCGGTTTACAACTTCGGCATCGCGCGAGTGCGCTACCGGGACGTCCAGGATGTGCACAGGGTGCGGGTGTTCTTCCGGCTGTGGCCTGCGCAACAGACCAACGCGACCTACGACACAACGACCTATTACCGCTCGCATCAGAGCGGAACGACTAAGGTGCCGCTGCTCGGCATTCAGGGGGACGAGATCGTCACGATACCCTTCTTCGCTAGCCCGCGCGTGAGCATCACCGCACCCCTAACCCAACAGTTAGATACGCCGAACGTACAGTCCATCAAAGCCGATCAGTTCGGAGGCGAGACGGACGCCTATTTCGGCTGCTGGCTGGATATTAATCAACCAAACGATCTCCGGTTTCCGCCGAGGATGGTGGGCGGAAATCCCGCCGATATCCCGGACGGGCCCTTCAATACGTTCAACCCCCTCGTGTCCATTCAACAACTGGTGCGCAGTCAGCATCAGTGCCTGCTGGCGGAGATCGCGTTCGACCCCGATCCGATTCCGGCAAATGCGGACCCGTCCACATCGGACAAACTAGCGCAGCGCAACCTGACTTTTGTGCCGGTGCCCAATCCCGGTGTGGATCCCTCGCGCATCGTGCCTCAAACGTTGGAGATCAGGCCGTCCCCGCAGATCCTGAAAAAAGATGGGCGACCGGACGAACTTATGATCCTGTGGGGCGCCACGCCCGCCGGAAGCCGGGCGAGCTTCTATTTTCCGGGTACCACGGCCGCGGAGATCCTCAATTGGGCCGGGAAACTTTACACAGTGCACAACATCAAGCGGGTGGATGCGCACACCGTGCAGGTGCCCACGGGCGGCATCACTTTTCTACCGGTGCCGCAGGGAACGGCAGTCAATTTCGCGGGGCTGCTGTCACTTTCATTCCCGCCGACTGTACACAAGGGCGATAAGTACGACGTCACGGTACGGCAAATCACCAGCGAAGAGTTCGACCCCATTATCATCGAGGCGCGCACTGGCGGCACGCCCCAGAAACGGCCGGATGGAAGCTTCACGTGGAGGCGCACCATGGGCACGTTCCAACTCACCATTCCTGTGGGCACCAAGGCCAGCCTGCGCGAAACGGAGGAACGCCTGTTTGCGATCCTGCAATATATTCAACAGTCGATTCCGGCGGAAAGTCGCTGGTTCCAGGTCTTCATCCGGTACCTGCAGCAGATCGCGGGTCGCGTGAAGGGATTGGGCGGCGATCCCACACAAATTCCGCCGTCCGGCACCGGCCAAATTCCCGGCAAAGGCATCCGGCCGCACCGTGAGGAGTTCGCAGGCAAAATCGCGGGCTTGATCTATGATCATTTCGGCGACTTCCTGGGTTTCCTGCTGGAAACGGCAGACTGCGATGTACGGCGCTTCGAGAGCCGCGAGGTGCGCATGGAGCGGGTGGTTCGCGAAGCATGGGAGATTCGCGCGACCGTCTACGTGATCGTGGAATTACACCGGCCGCACTGTCCGCTAGAAGTAATTGTAGGCGGCGCGCCGCTTTAGGCAGGCGATTTCGTAGGGTGTCCGAGTGCCGTGTCGACAATGACAGGTTGTCTGTCCGTGGTACTGTCAATGCGGCCATTAGCAAGGCTGACCGCCAGTATCCTTGAGTCATTTCGCTCCCGACAGGGTGACAAGCGCATCTCGTTACTCGAGCAACGACTTTCAGGCGAAATTTTCCTATGGCGCCGCTTTCGCATGCCAACGTGTCATCAGCGGCAACAACCGAAATCGGAACTGATGTCGAACACAAAAGAGCGCTTTCTGGCCGGGACGATCTTGTCGGCTGTGGCGATTGTATCAGTGCACGCCGCGCCGCCAGACGAGACGCTCGTGGTGGCCCAGGCGCCGCGGAGCGGTCACGAAAAGGAGAAGAAGCCGCCACAGCCGCCAGGCCAACCGCCAACCCCGCAGCAGCAGGTACAACCGCCCCCACCTCCGCCACAGCAGCGTGAAGTGCAGACACCGCCGTCGCGGCATCGTGAGGTGCAGCCGTCTCCTCCACAGCAGCCTGAAGTGCAGCCGCCGCCGTCACGGTATCGTGAGGTGCAGCCACCTCCGCCACACCAGCCTGAAGTGCAGCCGCCGCCGTCACGGCATCGTGAGGTGCAGCCGCCTCCGCCACGGCAGCCTGAAGTGCAGCCCCCGCCGTCACTGCATCTTGAGGTGCAGCCGCCAACGCCTCCGCCGCAGCATCGTGAGGTGCAGCCGCCTCCGCCACAGCAGCCTGAAGTGCAGCCGCCGCCGTCACGGCATCGCGAGGTGCAGCCGCCTCCGCCACGGCAGCCTGAAGTGCAGCCGCCGCCGTCACTGCATCTTGAGGTGCAGCCGCCTCCGCCACAGCAGCCTGAAGTGCAGCCGCCGCCGTCAACAGGTGACAAAGTTATCGTATCATGAGCGGACGCACTGCCTACAGGATGCCAATTGAGGCAATCGACCTAGGAGGCAATGACCGCCACGGCCAATATGCACGCCATAGAGTGTCGTCCCCTAGGGAGCGCCAATGATTTCGGGCACTTAGCGATTTAGAAAATTCTGCCGTGTAAATGGCGTGTAATATTCTCCGGCCAAGGCTTTCCCATAAGAAAAAGCGAGGCCTAAGGAGCGCACAGCTTTTCATATCTGACAAACGCCAGTTTAGCGGAACCGAGACGAAGCGCCCATGTTCGCCGCGTGATGCGGCGCGAACAGGAAGTCTCCGGCGATCGAGAGCTTCAGAGAAGCCTTGAAGAGGCGCTGATGCGCCTCGTCAGGATCCTGGCTCGCCCAGCCGCATGCGAAGTGATGGCTAAGGCAATCTCTTCGATCTCCAAGACCTAGGCGGACAAGACGTCAAGGGTATAGGTGCTCCTGTGAGGGCAAGACGAATATCGTGAGCGCATCCACCAGGAAATTTCTAAAGGTGAACTTCATGAAGGAAGAGCATTTCCGCCTCCTGTACTTTTTTGCTCCAGTACCCTAAATCAAGGAGTTCACTATAGCTGCTGGTAGGCAGTTTTCAAAGACCCAAGCTGCAATTGCGAGACATCCGGATCGATGGGACGCGGCCGAGCGACCCCGCTTTAAGAACCTGGATCTGAAATATCGGTGACTTTAACGGCGGCGGCTGGCAAAAGGTTAAGATGAACTCATCTGCAAGCACTGATTCGAGGGAAGGTACACTGAGTTTGAACGGCCGCTTCCTATCCAAAGTTCTCAACTGGCTGATCAGGGGAGCATGGGTTCTGTTCCGGGTCTTGCTCATCGCATGGGCCACCTTAGCCATCTACTATTCGAATCTGCCGTCTTCTCGATTGCGTATCGCGTCGGCGATCTCCTTTGCGGCAATAGCGATATGGCTGCTTTGGCTGTCGCGCGATCGGCGCGCGTCCGCGGTCTTCATCATGCTGTTTCTCGGCGTGGCCGCCTGGTGGCTGTCCATTTCTCCCTCTCACGATCGGCCATGGCGTCCGGAAGTCGCCGTGATGCCCCGCGTGACCATTGATGGCGACCGCGTGCATATCGCCGGTGTCCGAAACTTCGAATATCGCAGCTTGAATGATTTCACGGTGCGCTATGAGGAGCGGGAGGTGCAGCTGTCACACCTGACCGACCTAGATTTTTTCGTGTCCTACTGGAGCGAGGGGCTGGTTGGACACACATTTCTGAGCTTCATCTTCGACAACGCCCCACCCTTGAGTATCTCCATAGAGACGCGGCCAGAGGTGGGTGAAGGTTTTAATCCTGTTGCCTCCCTCTTCAAGCAATTCGAGTTGATTTACGTGGTAGGCGACGAACGTGACCTCGTGCGCGTGCGCACCAACTACCGCAAAGAGATCGTGTATCTGTATCGCCTCAACTCACCGCCCGACGATGTGCGCCGGCTGCTGATGGTGTACCTAAAACGGATCAACGAACTAGCCGATCAGCCAGAGTTCTACCACCTGCTGAGCAACAGCTGTACGATCAACATCATACGCTACATGAATGCCGCCGGCCGCGCCGGCCAGTTCGACATTCGCCATCTGCTCAACGGCATGATCGATAGCTACCTCTACCATTCGGGTCGGGTGGACACGACACTGCCATTTGATGAATTGAGGCGTCGCTCACGGATCAACGAGGCCGCGCTGGCGGCCGATGACGCCCCTGATTTTTCAGCACGTATTCGCGCCTCACTGCCAACGATTACTCGTTGAGTGAGCGGAAAATGCCTGTGGTGCATGCTTGCGGACTTGGTCAGCGGCTTGTGCTATTCTGCCCAAATGAGTCGCCGCGTACTTGGTCTTCTCGTTTTTATGCTTGCGTCGCTCCTTGGACTGCTTTTGCTGCCGCCGATTGTTCAGAATCAGAGTTATCACGATTTCGCCGATCAGCGCACGCTCTTCGGCATACCCAATTTCTGGAACGTGGTCTCGAACATTCCCTTCATCGGCATCGGTGCCGTAGGGCTGTGGCAATTTGGTCGTTCTCCGGCAACCATGCTGCTCTTCCTCGGCATTTTTCTGACTGGTTTCGGCTCGGCCTACTATCACCTCGAACCAAATGATCAGACCCTGTTCTGGGACCGGCTGCCCATGGCGATCAGCTTCATGGCGATCCTTACCATTGCGATCGAGGAGCGCGTGGATAGGAGAGCGGGAGCCATTTTGCTTTGGCCGATGACCGCAATCGGTGTGTTTAGTCTGCTGTTGTGGCACTGGACTGGTGATTTACGGCTCTACGCCTGGGTGCAGTTCTTTCCGTGCCTCGCGCTGCCACTAATCTTCATTTTGTTCGCGCCAAGATTCAGCGGCACAATTTACTGGCTCATCGCCGCTGCGCTCTATGCACTTGCAAAGCTGTTAGAATTTTATGATAGCACGATCTATTCAGCGGGCACCATTCTGAGCGGGCATACGCTCAAGCACTTCGCTGCTGCAGCCGCCTGCGGCGCGCTGCTGAGATATTTTCAGAAGCGCCGGACGCTCATGGTCACGAATGCCGAGGAAACTCTTGGGTTCGATTCCAGCCCCTAGCCGCCAGGGTGGGTTGCCGCGACGTGGCAAAACGCAAGTGGACGCGCGAGAGTCACTACGGGCCTAATAACCGGTTGAGGCATCCCGTGAAAGGCACGACGATAGGCGGTCCCGGCAGAAGCTTCCGGTTCATTCTAATAGCTGCCACGACGGCGCATTCGGCGGAACATCGCTAGGTGCTGATACCAGACCTACCGCGCCTGCGTCAGCGAACGCCGATGCGGTGAGCAACGCTAACCAGATTGGCGTCGGAAGCGCTACCCCGATCTGCTGAACCCCAGATCATCCTCGATCACAGCGTTCGGCCCGATCGGCACTTGGCCTGGATTTGCCAGACCAAGCTTGCGAAACATGATCTTGTCGCGCCAGACCTTGCGGAGGAAATCCTCGAAGACCTGAATCGTTAGCTGCTCGCCTGGACACCGTCGGTATCCAAAGCCGAATGCGGCGAAGCCAGCGTAGTCACAAACCGGAAGGCTCTTCCCATCGACAACACCGAAAACCGTCCCAAAGCCGCTGTTCGTGATGTTTGCCTTGCGTCCATCTTTGACCTGGAAATTCGTGATCTCAAATGGGCATCGCGCGAGGCCAATCTGTTGGCATTTGTCTTCAGTAATCTGAGCGCTGGTAGGAACGCTAAGATACCGTTGTGGATCGAAAGCATTCGGGTCCTTCCAATGGACGGGATCCAGGCTAGTAGTCGTGTGGGGTGTGCTGATGTAGCTATGGCGTTCCATGGGAAAGCCAAACCTTTGCTGCGGAGATGCGCCATTGGCGCTTGTCCTAGCATCCTGGATTGCCGAGATGCTTCCGCCATTTGGCGATATAACGCGGAATAATTCCATGACGAACAATTCCAGTGGCGAGAAAGGGGCGCCGTTGGCGTTATCGAAATTTCCCCCCATCGTCTTCTGAAAGGATGCCCGCACAGCCGGGTCGCCGCCGTCTTCGGATAAGCGCGACATAATCCCGAAGATCGAGTTGCCCCATTGGCTGAGCGCCACAAAATTGTGGAAACACTCGAACACGACGTCCTTCTTCGCAAAGTGACTGCCGTCTCCGGAGTTCTTCATCCAATACCACGCTATCGTCCTTTCAGGATTCTCTGGTTTTGCCACTCTCAATGTCGGCGAGTCGGTCATCGATCCATGATTTCAGAAAGTCGAGGCGTTCACGAACTATCATGTAGTTATCATACGTGATTGGCAGCAGCGGATTCCTGTATGCAAGAACCGTGTTGAATGCCTCACCAATCTGTCGCACTTGAAAAGGAATGGCGTCTCCGGTCACTCCAAGGTGAAGGTCCCAATAGAGGTCGAAATAATAATCGAGGTAATGCCGCATGAACGGCTTGTTAGCGAATTGCTGATCCATGAGTTTGTCAAAGAAAGCGACGACCTTCGCACTATACATTGGCTTGTAGAGGTCCGGCGTCACCGCTGAGAAGTAAATCCTCTTACGAAGATTATCGGGGCCGCGTTTCTCAAGGCCCTGCAAAAATACCGTCACGCCCTCTTCAGGGGTCGGTCGCCAGTCGCGGGTAATGAGACCCCAAAGGTCGTAAGGCAGTGCGTTTTCCTTACTGAAGTTGACGTCGATCACCGGCAGCATCGGACGCTCCCCTTCGTAAAAGCTCGTCAGGAAAAATGGTATGACGACCTTCTCGACGTACTCGCGATCGAAGTTGGCTGGAATGCTTTGACGAAAGCGTCTAACCGCAGTTAGAATTTGATCCGGAAGTGATGACTGCGGCGTATCGGCAGACGCCTGCTCGGCACCCGCCACCGTTGCGGACGATGCGCAGCCGCCCAACATGCCAACGGCAGCTACGCCCCCCTTAAGAACTGTCCGGCGTTCCATGATTTTCTGTTCCACTTTTCATTCTCCTGACGTTGGTTTCCGTACATTTGCCGCTACTTTCGGCTCGCGCTCAATAGGAAATGCCTCACCACAACTGCCTAATGGTGAAGCGTACGGCCTACGCATCCGGCTCTCCGGAAGGCTTGGCGACCACGCGCTCATAATTGAGCACGAGGTCGGCACCGCGCCAAATGCGTAACCCCATGCCGGCGCCGACCCTGAGCGTGTTTGCCATGTTGTCCTGGCTGAGTCCGTCGATGCTGGTTTCGCCCCCGACGTTGTAATAGGCATCGGCGGAGAGCCAGAGAGCATCGCTTAGACTGTGGCTTACGTGCTCCTCCGTGCAGCACAACCGCTCCGGCAATGCCCCAGAACGTAACCCTTGACCTTTTATCGGGGGCGACTCGGGATGCCGCCATTCCGACAACGATCGCGTTATCCCCCGCCAGAGTTATATCGATCAGGATGACTTGAAGAAGCGCAACCAATGGATGATCGGCGACGACCATGTCGGACCGTATAGCATTTGGCGGGCGGATCGGCACCCACGGCCCCGGACGATGTCACGGAATGACAGGACGATGCCGTTTTGGCCCATCGACGGACCGCCTTTTTTTGGGACGATCGTCGCTAATGGCGCACTTCGGACATGGCCGGGATTTGCAGCTTGCCCCATCATTGGCGCCTCGCGCACTCCTCGAGCGCGTCCGCAATGCGGCTTTCAGCCAACGATTGGAGCCGGTGCGCCAATCATCTTCTCGAATGACATCCGGCGCGTGCACAAAGATATACCGAGCGGCCGCTACGCTCGGCGACGTCCGGCCGCTGAAGACGGAATTTTACTTCCGAGAATAACGCTTATCCGAAGCAAAACGAGTCCGGCACCGGCAGTGGCGTGAACCAAAGTGGCTGAAGCTATCCTCACACTATCCGAGGCACTCGACGGTGCCCAGTCGGGTCAGCCTACTTTGGAATGTTTCAACATCTGTGCCGAACATACTAAGCAGTTGAGCGAACGCGGCCGACTTTGGAATGCTTCCACCTCTGCGCCGAACATGCCAAGCAGTTGAGCATGCCGGGAATGGAGATCTGGGAATGGGAACCAATCGCCCCCACAGTCGGCTTGCGTCGCCAGCTGAACGGCCCGAAACACACATGCCGCTAAACTGGAATTTTCCAAGCAATCATCGGTCCAAGAAACCGGAAGCAGGTCACACCGAACCTACGCGAGCAACAAGAATACCAAGAATTCCCTTCCGTCAGATCTGTTCTAACAAGACATCGAGATCCAAAGTTGACCGGCGCCCGAGGTCCGAAGCATGCGTATCCAAAAAGACTTGCGCCGACCTTCGCCCTTCATCGCGCAGTAAGTAGAAGAATTCCCATTCCGCGTTGAGCTTGGAGGAAGCGCCGAGCTCTGTCAGCATCTCGCTCGCAATGCGGTGGATACGCATGCCGGCCCATTGCGCGCCCTCGCTGTTGCCCGGATCGGAGACTTGCCGAAGCAAGGCGATCATGCGCAGCTCTTTTAGCAGAACTGCGTTGAAGGACACCTCATTCAGTCGGTTGAGAATCTCTGAGGCGGAGCGCGGCGATCTTTCGCGTTCAACCGGATTGATCTGAACGAGAATGGTATCCTGTGACTTGCACTCTCGAATGAGAGGCGTGATCGTGGGATTGCCGGAATAGCCTCCGTCCCAGTAGCGCTCGCCGTCAATCTCTATGGCCTGAAACATGGTGGGCAGACAGGCGGAGGCGAGCAGAACGTCCGGCGTAACAGCGTCGTTCTTAAACACGTGACCGCGGCCGGTCCGAACATTGGTTGCGGTGATGAAGAGCTTCGTAGGCGCTCGCGCCAGCCGCTCGAAATCAATTGTTTCGGCCAGAATTGCACGCAACGGATTTTTGCCCATCGGGTTCAAGTCATAGGGCGACACCAAGCGAGACATGATATCCATGGCGACATAAATAGGCGAAGAGTCCAGCGTCCAGCGGCCGAGAATCACATCGAGGGGGCCGCGCCGCAAAGGACTGAAGCGAGCCGCCTCGGAGACGCGGCGCCAGAAGTTTTCCAGAGCTGCCCGGGCCCCCGCGGCCCCGCCCTTGGCATGACCATCGACAAGCACCGCAGCATTCATCGCCCCCGCCGACGTGCCGGAAATGCCATCGATTTCCAAGCCACGGCTCCTCGAGCAGACGATCGAGCACGCCCCAAGTAAATGCCCCATGCGAGCCACCGCCCTGCAGCGCAAGATCGACAAGGATGGGATCGTGAGTGATGCCTGCTTTAATTGCGCCTTTGGCCATTAGATCCCTCGCAAGAGCTGCACTCGCGCCGGCAACCGGCCAACGGCAAATATGATTGCTGGAAGCGCGATTGTGAGCAGGCAGTCGCTATGCCGTGAATGTCAAGTGCCGGAGGACTTGCCTCTGCTCTCTAATCCATCCAGCGCCGCTCGGCATCAGCTTGTAAGTCGGTCGCCAACCGACGGGCTGGTGGTCATAGCGCCGCCGGACTGCGCAATTGCCGCGAACCTCGCGTGCCCGGCGTAGCCGCGGGCGAGACCGGCGGTGCCGATCGAGCGGCCGCATGTCGCCTTGCCAACCTGATTCCGTCAACGCCGGGCGAACAGTCGCGCTGAAACCTTTGGTGGCGCCGCGCGGGAGCACGTCCGATGCTCGGACATTGATTTTAATGCGGATGATGCTGGTAATACCAGCGATGCGAGCGATGCAATTGACGGCAGCGCCAGCCGCACGCATGCACCTGCGTGACGTTCCCGGCAGCGACATCGCTCACAACTCCGGCCCGAAGCGGGGCGATCGGGGTTGCCTGCGAAGCGCCTGAAATGACTGCAAGCATCAGGCCCGAGATCGCAACTCCAAATATCGTCCGAAGCATTCTGTCCTCCCTGGACGGCGCCCATGAAACTACCCGCGATGGACGAACTCTTACGGATCATCGCCGCTGCCGGTGCAACGCTGTTGGTTGTGGCGCTGGCAGTCCTGTTTTTTAAGTGGGTCTTTTCTTGAAAATTGAAGCTGCCCGAGGCAGGAATCGCAGTCGCGGCCGCGCCGGTGCGCATAGAATAGCTCAACTTCCGCCACATCAAAACAGCATGCTCGCCGGCAGCCGCCCGTCGAGTTTGCCCTCATTGCGTGCGGTTAGGGCCGTCCTGCGGAGGCGCATGCCGTGGGGCGGCCCGCTTCCCTAAGCGACGTCCCCATCCGGGCCGGCCCGTAAAGAGGCTCGCGACCGCGCTCAGCGCTGATCCCGAGGCCGTTAGCTTAGGCGGCCCTCACCGACACAGTCGCGGCTACTACACTAGCTTGGCTCGCAGGCGAGCAAATTCCGCCTCACTGATCGATCCTGCTTTTTTCAGCCGATCAAGTTTGTCGATTTCATCTGCGGCACTAAAGCCAACCACGCGTCGAAGTTCTTCGCGTGCTTCCTGCGCTTGTTGAGCATTACGCTCTGTCATGCCTCGCCCTTGAAAGATCAAGGGCCTTTGGGGCTTCTCCCCCCGCGCCCGCGCCATGGCGGCTGGCGCGTCCGGTCGCCGGCTGCCCCGTATCGCGCCTGTGGAGGTCGCTGGCGCGGTTTTCGACGCGGAACGGTTCTAGCGCAGGGACGGCCGCGCGCCGGGCAGGTGGCGCCCGAGAAGTCCAATTCGGCCCAGGGCACGGCGGGGCTCGGCTCAGCGGACGTATCCAGCCCTTCCCTGCTACCCCGCATTCCACCACTCCGGCGTGGAAAGATTGGGAAACCGCCACCGAGACCCTTGAAGCCGCCCACCGCTTACGGTGACGTTTCCCAGTGTCCCCGAATCTCTGCGGCTCCTTTGTTGACGGCAAACGAGGAAAGCACCGCATGCAGTCGAGCAATGAGAACCCGACTTTTGAGCAGATTGGGAAACCCCAATGGGACCCGAGCGGCGTTTTTCGTATCAGGTATGGTTCGGGCCTGAATGATCCTATGCCGTCAGCCGGCATAGTCAGCGCGCCGGTGGCAAATTCGGCAGGACATTCTCGTCGACATGGTTTTCGCGGAATGCCGCCTCGTATTGTTCGAGGCCGAGACTCCGCAGCCAACCCCCGAGGTCCATGTTGACGCCCTAATTTACTTGCTGGCGCGCAATGATCGTCCAGGCGGAACAACCTGTCTAGGGCAAGGAACGATCGTGTTAGTCTTGCGTGTGGCTAAGAGGCAGCGGTGGCAGAAACCCGAAAACTCGCCGCAATTCTGGCCGCTGACGTGGTCGGCTTCAGCCGGCTTACTGGCTCCGACGAGAAACGGACCCTGGCTCGGCTGCGAGCGTTGCGCAGCGATCTGATCGATCCTACTCTCGCTCTGCATCGTGGCCGCGTCTTCAATCGGCATTCAGCGCACGATCGTCGGCAAAAATTAACGTGGGTGACTAGCGCGTAGGTATGGGCGAACTTGATCGTTCGCGCGAGCGATCACGGACCAGTCCAGTCGAACGGAATATGTTTGCTCGAATTCGTCATCCATTGAAACTTGAAGCCGAACGCATCAACGGAACAGTTTATCGATTTGCCCCACGTGACGATCTGTCCCGGCCCGGTCTCGGAGCCTGGCGGATTCACCAGTTGAGGATATTTATCCGGCTGGCTCGTCGGGCCGGTCAGGGCCTTGGCCCAGGCTTTGACTTTGCCGGCGATCTCGGTCCCCCAACGGGAACAATCTGGCGCGATCTCAAAGGTAATCCGTGCGCGTTCCACGCCTCGGACCTGCCGACCTTCAGCGAACAGCGCACCGACAAGAGCGGGAAATCCTCCGACATGTCCGCCGAAGATGCGGGGCAGTACTTCCGCTTGGCGCTCATCGGCACGTTCGTCGATAAAGATGCCGGCAGTCCCCTTTGCCTTTCCCGCCCACAGATCACCTTCCCATCTTCCCACTCGGACGAAGCTCAGATCGTCGAGTCTAATATCCCCGTAATGACCACGTCGGATGTGCCAGAACAGGACCGACTCGCAAACGCCATTGTCTGGGGCTTGGGCGAAGGTACAGGGGCAGGCGACGGCGCAGCTGCAATTATCAAACCAGTCACCGGTGATCTGCCAATTTGGGATCTCGGTCATGAGAAACTCCACACACCTTGGAAGCGTTCTTCAGTCCTGCGTACCGCTGACAGCGGCAAGCAACGGGGATCCAGACAGGCTTAAGCAGACGGCTCATCACTGCATCGAAGATAACAACATCCAGGCACCTGCGGCGACACAAGCAACTCCGACGGCGCGCGCGATCCACCGCCCGATGGGAGTAAGTTTCTCCAAAAGAATAAGCAGCGCGAGGATCGCAATCCAAAGGACATTCATCACTCCGCCCACGAACAAGAGTGCCATCAGAACCCAGCAGCAACCGACGCAATAGCCTCCGTGCTGAAGCCCCAACAAAAGGCAGCCCTGCAGATCGCGGCGAAAGCCGCCGTGACGCATCAGAAACTGTAACGGCGTCTGACATTGTACGAGACAGACGTCCTTGAGCGGTGTCCATTGGTAGACGCCAGCTGCAATGAGAACGATCCCTCCGAGCACGTTGCTGGCGCTCGCCATTCGAGAATCAAGCAAAGCCGCCCGTTCGAAGACCCATTGGACAAAGGTTGCTGCGAGTGAAAAGCCCGTCCAGGCCAGGAAATAGCCGGCGGCGAACCAGCCCGTTGCGGCGAACGGTTTGCCCTCAGCCTTCCCCTGTCGACCCACGCGCGCATACATGAGGATCATTGGTGCCGCCGAGGGCGTCATCATTCCAACCATCATCACCGCCCACATGGCGAATACGTATGCGGACTCGATTGCTGTCCATGGCGTGCTTGCCGGCAACATGATTCCCATGCCGGCTGGGATCATGCGAAACCCGGTCATGTCCATGCCGCCCATGTCCATATCGTTGGCGAGCCAGAGCACATAGCCCCAGGCCAGCGCGATGATAGTCGCGAGCGCGCCGGCAACAACCAAGCGATCGCGCCGCAGCACCGCTTCCAGGGTGCTGTCGGTCATTTGTTAGGAATGGCGCGGGCCTTGCCGAAGGACCGCTTTGCCGTCACGACTGATTTGACCAGCGGATCGGCGCATAGTGGCCGTTCTTGCCGGAATTGTCCCACCGCATGCCATGATCGCTAAACGTATTTCCGGCTGCTCCGACGGCAAACGCCAACTTTTCTGGACTGACCGGATGGCCCGTATTAGCCCACATTTCCCCGCTCGGATGAGCGGTCGGCAGCGGATCGACGGACATGTGCAGGATGCCGGGGATTTCCGCAGAACGCTTCTTGCCTTCGATTCGGTATGTGATCGGAACTTTTTTCACCCCAAGATTTTTACCAATCAGCGGCGCGAGCGCCGCCATTGGCCCACCGGCGGCACCAGTAAAGATCGCCCCAAGGGCTTCGGTCTGCTTGTCGTCAGCGCGTTGATCAATGTAGGCGGCCACCGACCAGTTTCCTTCTGCCATCGGCCCAGGCGTATGGATGGCGAGCGCCACGCTAAGGCCATCGAGCGCGATGCCGCCATACCTGCCGCTTTCGATGTGAAAGATCAGGGGCACATCGCAGACACCCTCGGTTGGTCGTGAGGAAAGGGGGGCGGCCTTGGACACGAGACAAGGACATACGACGCTGCAATTGCAGTTCTCGAAATAGTCACCAGAAAGCTGCCACTGCACTTGGTCTGCCATTGCTCTCTCCTGCTGACCCGAAAGCCTAGCGGTTGCTCGTCGAACGAGCTGCCTTGGAGGTACGTTCTAAACAAGATTACCAGATCTCTACCTAGCCAAAAAGCTGCCGCGGATGCTTTTCGTCACCGCCGTGACGTCTCCCGAAATCAACGCGTCGGTCTTGCCCTGGCGCTCGGATATCCAGTCTGCGTCCCCCGCAGCATATCTTGAGAGCCATAAAACCATCTGAGCGCGATTCTAGTCGGGTTATCGGCTGTGGCGTCAGGCTTCAATTTGTCACGCCTGCCAGCTGCGGCCTTGCCCGCCCTGGTAACCGAACCCGCTGAGTGGTGCTGGGCGCCCCAACGGCACATTCGGCACCGAATATGCGACTATGAGCGTGAAACGCAACACAGATGACGCATGCTATCCAGCACAGGCCGCTCTCATCTACGCGAAGACCGTCGATGGAAAGATATCGTCCGCCGTCATGGCCTGGACTGGAATAGACTCGAGTGACTCGAACGAGGTCTCCCAGTTCGAGCAATACCACAGATGACGGATGTGCGTGCCGTGACGGTATTTTCGCCACTATCGTTATAGCGAACGCTGGGGTGACAACCACGTCGAGCGCTCAGCCCGCGGGAAGTCCCGCCGTGCGAAGCGCCGCAACATCCGCTTCCAGCCGGGCCGCATCCCGCCGAAATTGGGTTTTCAGCCACGCCGCGATGGTGAAGTCGCGCCGGGCCGACATCAGCCGCTTGGCCGCGTCTTCGGCTTTTTCAGCTTGACCTTTCTCCCGATAGGCAATCACCAGATCGACAAGGCCAAAGCCTGGATTGCGGGCGTTGTAGGCCTCGAAGGCGGCAATCGCTTCGTCAAAATGTCCCGAAAGACGGCACGCATTTCCTAGAATGCCAAGGTAAACGGCCGGATGGTTCGGGTTCAGCGCGATCGATTTTTGCGCCAGGATCAAAGCCTCCTCGGGAAATCCTGATGGCGCGAGAATGAAGCCGGCTTGATTCAATATATCGGCTGCGCCTGGCGCCAGTTGGACGGCTTTTCTGGCGTGGGAAACGGCCGCGTCGAAGAGCTCCTGTGGCCAACACAGGTAGCCGAGGACAAGGTGAGCGTCGGCGTTGTTCGGATCGAGCTCAAGCGCACGGTCGGCGTATGCTCGGGTCTTAATGAATGCCGCTTCGCGATCATCCAACCAGCCAAAGCGGGCGTTCACGAAGTGAATGAAGCTGAGCATGGCGTTGAGCACCGCTGACCCCGGATCGAGCGCAAGCGCCTTTTCCCACCACAGCTGCGCAGCGGCCATGTTCTCTTTGGTGATCGCCTGGCGGTAGTAGGACAGGCCTTGTGCCCAGCAGGTCCAGGCCTCGACATTGTTGGTTGTCGTGTAGCGCAGCCGCGCCTGCTCGCCGTCAGTAAGCCGGACCTGCATTTCCGTAGCCAAAATGAGGGTGATTTCGTCCTGGATGGCGAAAATATCCTCGATCGAGCGGTCGTAACGCTCCGCCCAGACGTGCGTGCCGTCCTTTGCGTCGATCAGCTGAGTGGTGATGCGAATGCGATTGCCGCTCTTGCGAACGCTGCCTTCAAGAAGGTAACGCACGCCCCAGCTGCTTGGCCGCTTCACGCACGTCAATCGAACGACCCTTGTAAACGAAGCTCGAATTGCGCGCGATTACCCGCAATCCTGACAGCTTTGACAATGTGGTGATGATGTCTTCGACCAGGCCGTCGCAGAAATGTTCCTGTTCGGGATCGCCGCTCATGTTTTGGAACGGCAGCACCGCGAGTGAGGGTTGCTCTGGCGATAGCGCCGGCGAAGCGGCCGGCTGCGCGGCGCGCGACTCCTCGAGCTTTAGGTGATAGACGCGCACCGGTCTTGGAATATTCTTCAGGTTCTGCTCGCCAGTATCGACGAAGTCGGCCGTCACCTTGCCCTGCACCTGCCGCCAGGCATCCTCGGAAATCGAAATGCCCCCGGGCTGCGCGATACCTTCGAGGCGTGCGGCTATGTTGACGCCGTCTCCGAAGATGTCTCCTTCTTCGATGATGACGTCCCCGACGTGGATACCGATGCGTAGATCGATTCGCTTCTCGTAGGGCACGCCTTCATTGCGCTTCACTGTCCCTTGCTGGGTCAGGATCGCGCAACGGGCGGCATCGACGGCGCTGCCGAACTCAACTAGCATTCCATCGCCGGTGCGTTTGACGACCCGGCCGCGATGTTCCGCAATCGTCGGCTCCCAAACCTCGCGGCGGTAGGAATTCAGGCGTGCGAGGGTTCTTTCCTCGTCGGCAGCCATCAACCGGCTATAACCGACGACGTCGGCCGCAAGGACGCGGCAAGACGGCGTTCGACGTTTTGTTCTGCCATGGGACTGTCTCGCGCGCGGCGAGTGTACGGTCACGCCTTTTGAGTGTCTACGGCGGCCCACCTTTGGGTCCAAACGCTCGGTTTTACCTCGGTGCTCAAATAACAGAGCGGCCATTAGGGGCGCTGGACCTGATCATCCCGCGGAGGGTAGTCGTCCAATGGTGCGATGGTGCATAGGTGAGTGCGCGTCCTCGACGCCGTCACCACAAGGCTATCAGACCCCGAGTTACCCGCGAAAGTAACTTTGCGGTCCGAGCAGCTCTGCTCGCCTCGTCATTTAGGATGGCAGACCTCCACAAGGTCCGCTTCGCTTCGGAAGCAACCGAAATGGTATCAGTCCCATAGGCCATGAGCCCGCCCGCATCGACGAACGTTCGATAAGGGTAAATAGTGGGCAATCGGAAACTTGCGGCCCAGGGCGGCCCGCGCGCGGACAGCAAGATGCGCTCGACCGAATTCCGGCGGCGAGGCAGAATACCGGCGTGATTGCCGGACGGCGGTCCTCAAACCGTCTGCAGCGAAAGGGGACGTACTGGCACAAACCACTTATCCCTGGCCTCTCGGAGGGACGCTATGGCAGCTCGCGGCACTACTTCCGCTGGATCGTGCTGCTGACTTACCTGATGGAAGGGCAACAGGCTACGGTCCTTCAGCTACCCGCAGCCGCAGTGGGGTCTAAGGCTCCGCAACGAGCGGTCTACGTTTAGTGGGGTGGCCAGCGCCGCGCTACGGAACATCCTGGCCGCGTTGAAGCCGGGGCGGACGCTCCGGCTTCAGTCGCCTTTGGCCGCTGGCGGTGCATCCCTTCCTGGGCGATAGGCTCTCCATGACTCGCAGATGGCCTCAGGATCAACCCCGTGATGTGGCCGCTAGGGGTGGGAGCGGTGCGGGCCCAAGGCGTAGCATGGCCTCCATCTTCTTGCGGTCTTTTGTGCCTTCGGCTGGTAATCTGTTCATTGCTTTGTCCTTCCCCGTTCAAAGTGATTTTGACATGTTTTTTTCAAGGCAGATGTCGCTGCTGATAGGCGGCGTACCCTCCGTTGGACCATTCCGGCCGGATTGATCGATCAAATTCTTGGATTGGACGCGAGAGGCGTTCGTATCGCGCGGTTTGCTCCGGCCCCATCGGGATCGAGAAGCGCTCTCCGGCCTCATTGATCTGCAATATCGTTCCGAAATACGCGCTGAACGTTTGCTCCTCAGGAATTACAGGAATGGCGATCCAAGCCGGAATGGCCTTGCGCTGCTCTGCGATAGCGCCAACATCAACTCCGCGTTTGCGCACATTGTAGGTCGGATTGATAAGGCCGCTCGCCTGATATTTGTTGCGGGTTTTTACCCCGATCAGATAACGCGCGCCATTGCGCTCCGCGCAGATGTCGCCGAACGGATGGTTGGAAAAATCCGCGTTCAGTTCCGTGACGGCGCTGAAACCTGCCCTTTTCAGAAGATCAATCGCCTTTTTCTCACCCCAGTTACCAAGCGCGCGCAGTCTCTCCACTCGTCCTCGCGTCTGCTCGCGGACGATCGTGCGCGCTTGGCCGAGGCCCAGCTTTCGCCGTAGGTCTCGGATGTATGCCGCCTGCAACGAGGCCATCTTTTGGTCGGTTGGTACGGGTTCTTGCTCAAGAGCCTCAAGCAAATGCTGGCGCTCAAGGCGGGCGGCTCGCCTGACTGCTTCCCGCACAAGTTCGTCAGGCCCCCCCGCGCGAACGAGCATTTCGAATGTCTTTGGTTTCGCCATGGGAGGGTATTGTAACGCTACTTTGGCATCAATATGGCGTTACAAAATATCGAGGCGCCGTCGGGATCACGGCGCGGGTGCAGCGCCAAGTCGCCCTCGGTGAAGCCAAAAACGCGGCGTTCTCCCGCGCCCGGAGATCGCCTCGCAGTCGGGTGACGGCGACCCGCACCCCTCCCGCGCCGCATCCGGCGCTTCGCCGCGAGGGCGAGAACCTCGGTCAGTAAGGACTCGATGCGCCCGGGCTTTCCGCCCCACGGCCCAAGAAGCCCCGTCCGTGCCGTTTCCGCGTCGAAGGCTGGGGGCGTGTGCGGGAAGACCTGCCAGCGGCCGCTACCGGACCACCAGGAATGAACCCACGCAGGACGATCATGCCGCAAGTGGGGATAGCTTTCCCCTCTTCATTGACGAACGGATGTGCGTGCGACATGGTCCCGAACCGAGTGGCAACGAGGCCGATTTTCATGAGCGTGCGCAAGCGACAATGGCGGGCGGCGAACGGCGAAACCAGAACCGCCTGGGTGTGCGATTACTTCGACCAAAACGGCAAACGCAGGAATGAGACCTTTGCCACGAAAGGACAGGCCGTCGCCCATCACGCACAGGTCGTACTAGACGTAAGGAAGGGCACGCACGTCTCGCACGATGGCAAGGAGACGATCGCCGAAGCGGCGAAGCGATGGCTCGCACATCTCGAAGCAGACGGCCGCGAGCGGTCGACCCTGGTGCATTACGAACATCACCTGCGCGTGCACATCCTGCCAGTGATGGGCCGGGTGAAGATTGGAAAGCTTAACACCGAGACGATCGAGAGCTTCCGCGCATGGCTGTTGTCCAAGGACGAGAAGGGCGCGCCGGCGCGGTCGCGCGACACGGCCGTCAAGGCGTGGGTGACATTCAAGTCGCTGCTGAAGCACGCGCGCGTGGCCCATGTCGCTCAGGGCATCAAGGGCATCACGCCCGACCATCGCGCCAAGCGCAAGCTGGAGATCGGCGTGGACGTGCCGACAAACGACGAGATCAAGCGGCTTTTCGTGGCGACGGCTGGCGACCAGCCGCGCGACAAGCGCAAGCGCGCGTTGCTCCTTGTCGCCGCCTTCTGCGGGCTTCGCGCGAGCGAGCTGCGCGGACTGCGTTGGCTCGATGTGAACCTGGACGCGGGCGAGCTTCAAGTCACGCAGCGCGCCGACCTTTACGGCAAGATCGGCTCGCCGAAGTCGAAGTCGAGCCGGCGCACGGTCCCGATGTCGCCCGACGTGGTGCGCGCTCTGAAGGAGTGGAAGCTCGCGCAGGGCGGCGGCGAGCTGACCTTCGGTACGCGCAAGGGCGGCGTCGAACCTCACCAGAACATGCTCCGAAGCCTGCGGCCCATGATGCGCGACGCGGGCATAGTCAGCGAGCAGGGCAAGCCGCGCTACGCGCTGCACGCCTTCCGCCATTACTTCGCTAGTTGGTGCATCAGCCCCAAGGAGCGCGGCGGGCGCGGTCTATCGGCAAAGGTCGTGCAGGAGTGGCTCGGCCACAGCACGATCGCCATGACGTTCGACACCTATGGACACCTGTTCAAGGAAGTGGACAAGTCGGAGCTGGCGGCCTCAACGGCGGCCATCCTCGGCTGAGTGCTGCAAGGATGCAGCATGGCGGCTTAAAATCCAATAATATCAACCCATGTTATAAGATGCTCCATCCATTCATCCTCCCCGTTTCGCCGGGCAGGAAAGACAAAATCTGATCGATCGATGGTGCGAACGCCGTCACATGCGTCGGCGGCCCGGCTCCCAGCTGTGCTCGAGATTGTCGATGAGCTTGGGATCGTAGATGCACCGGCTCTGCTGCCGGGCATAGGTGGCCATGTAGCGGCGGAAGATCGCGAGCGGCTCCTCTGCGACGCGCAACGCCTTGCGCTGCGCCACCGTGCTCGTCATGCCGGCGCTGACGAGTTGCAGCGCGTTCCTTTCGATCGCGGCATCCATTTCCTCGGCGGCGACCACCTCGTCGCAGATCATTCGCCCTTCCGGTGTGTCGGCGTGGAACACGCGCTCGAAGAAGATGGCGTCGCGCGCGAGCTTGATGCCGACGAGGCGCGGCAGCCGCAGATTGGCGGCGCCGGGGATGAACCCCTCCTTGCTGGCCGGCAGGTTGAAGTACGAGCCGCGCTCGGCAATGACGCGGTCCATGATGCAGAGAAGCTGGCAGCCGCCGCCGATGGCGAAGGCCTCGACAGCGGCGACCCACGGCTTTTCGACGTAGTCCTCATATTGCTCGTCGTATGATTCGGAACGCCAGTGACCGCGGAACATCTTGTGCAGCAGCCCCAGCTCCCGCTCCATGAAGAACTCGAACGAGATCTGGCCGTAATACAGATGCGTGAGATTGAGGCCGGCATTGAAGATGCGACGTCCGGCATATTTCGGATGCTCAACAGTCGCGCCGCGCAGCACCCCGACCTCGATTGCCTCGTCGAGCAAGACGAGATCGGCGGCGATTTCCAGCGCCACAGTCGTTCGATCATCCTCGGCGTTGAGGAATTTGAGGTTGCTCAGAGTCACATGGCCGACCTTGCCCTTGCGTTCGACCTTGGCCAGGCCGAGATCGGCAAAGCCGCTGCGGCGAAATTCGGCGAGTTTCTCCAGCGCCTCGCGTTTCGGCTTGAGCATCGCATGGATGAGATGCATCCCGCAGCGCTCGTCGGCGAGGATTTGGGCGAGGAACAGGCCCTGATCGACCTCGTGGCCTTCCTTGGCGATCTGCTTCATCAGCGCGCGTTCCTGCTTGATCACCTCGGGCGTCGGCAGGAGCGCCGGATAGCGGCTTGAAGCCGCGGCAAGCAGTTCGGACACGCGCAAGGCGCGCGCGCCGCGGCCCGTTATCTCGTCGTAGATCGCGATGGCATGATGTCGGAAGAACCGCTCCTTGACGGTGCGCGCGCTCTCCTTGATGGCCTGCGCTTCGGCCCGGCGCTCGCCTTCGCGCTCAGCGCTTGGTCCGAGCCCTTGCAGCGCCGCTTCCATTTCAGCGAGGTAGGCGCCGGCAGCGTCGGCGTCGCTCGCCAGCGACGGGCCGAAGGCCGGTTCGGCTTGAGCCGGGCGGCTTACGAGCTTCTGCATGGAGACCTCCCTGATAGCGCCGCACCGCGGCAAGGAGACGAGCGGCGGCCTCGCGCTCATCAATCTTCGTTTTTACCGGGCAAGTCCAGATCGATTGGGCGGTTGCCCGCTCACGGCCCACGCTGACATCCGCTGCTGCAATGCGGAAAGGCGGCTTGGGTAGGCCGCTTGGCAAGGATGCGGCGTCCTTACTGTTTATCGACCCGGCTTTCGGAGTTACTGTAAGATAAACATGTATATGGGTAGAACGTTAGAACCACAGCAAACGAAAGGACGCCGCTCCGGGCCGAGCCAATGCATCAGGACAGCCGCAATCTGCGCCGGGTTCCCTGGGACAAGGAAATCGCGCTTGAGCGCATTCGCGAGCAGCTCGATCGCGAAGGGCCGCTTCTGCCTGTTCTCCACGCTTTGCAGGACGAATTCGGCTACATCGAGGAGGCTGCGGAGCCCCTCATCGCCGAGGCTTTGAACATCACGCGCGCCGAGGTGCACGGCGTCGTCACTTTCTATCACGACTTCCGGCGCGAGCCTGCGGGCCGGCATGTGCTCAAGCTCTGCCGCGCCGAAGCCTGCCAAGCTGCCGGCGGCGATCCGCTGGCGCTTCGCGCCGAGGCGCGCCTGGGCGTGCCGATGGGCGAAACCGCCGCCGACGGCAGCGTCACGCTCGAGCCGGTCTATTGCCTCGGCCTGTGCGCGCTGGCGCCGTCGGCCATGCTGGACGGCCGGGTGGTTGCGCGGCTCGATGAGACGCGGCTCGATGCGCTGCTGGCGGAGGCGCAGCAATGACGCTGCGGCTGTTCATACCGGCCGACGCCGGGGCGCTGGCGGTCGGGGCCGAAGAGGTTGCGGCCGCGATCGGCGCTGCGGCGGCGCGGCGCAAGGTCGCGGTGGAAATC
This sequence comes from uncultured Alphaproteobacteria bacterium, assembly GCA_963833665.1. Taxonomy (GTDB): domain Bacteria; phylum Pseudomonadota; class Alphaproteobacteria; order Rhizobiales; family Xanthobacteraceae; genus BOG-931. Next base: position 88,334 of record CAWHZA010000035.1, read on the forward strand.
GTGCGCACCGGTTCGCGCGGACTTTATTGGCTCGAGCCCATGGTGGAGCTGGAGACGCCGGCAGGCCGGGTCGCCTATGGACCGGTTGCGGCGAGCGATGCCGACGCTCTGCTCGGCGCCATCCTCGCCGACGGCGCGCACAAGCTGCGGCTCGGCCCGACCGAGGACATTCCCTGGCTCAAGCGGCAGACGCGCCTGACCTTCGCCCGCTGCGGCGTGGTCGATCCGCGCTCGCTGGCCGATTATCGCGCGCACGGCGGCTACAAGGGACTCGAACGCGCCCTTGCGGCCGGTGCTGAAGCGGTCGTCGAGGAGGTCGTGCAGTCGGGCCTGCGCGGCCGCGGCGGCGCCGGATTCCCCACCGGCATCAAATGGCGCACCGTGGCCCAGACCCAGGCGCCGCAGAAATACGTGGTCTGCAACGCCGACGAGGGCGATAGCGGGACCTTTGCCGACCGCATGATCATGGAGGGCGATCCCTTCGTACTGATCGAGGGGATGACGATCGCCGCGATCGCGGTCGGAGCGACCAAGGGCTACGTCTACATCCGCTCCGAATACCCGCATTCGGTCGCCACGATGGAGGCGGCCATCGCCGCCGCGCGGCGCGACGGGGTGCTCGGCAAGCGCGTAGCGGACTCAGCCTATGCGTTCGACATGGAGGTCCGCGTCGGCGCCGGCGCCTATGTCTGCGGCGAGGAAACCTCGCTGCTCGACAGCCTCGAAGGAAAGCGCGGCCTCGTGCGCGCCAAGCCGCCGCTGCCGGCGCACAAGGGCTTGTTCGGCCGCCCGACGGTGATCAACAACGTGCTGTCGTTCGCGTCGGTGCCGATCATCATGGACAAGGGCGCCGCCCTCTACCGCGATTTCGGCATGGGCAAGTCGCGCGGCACCATGCCGATCCAGCTCGCCGGCAACATCAAGCACGGCGGCCTGTTCGAAACCGCCTTCGGCGTCACGCTCGGCGAACTGGTCGATGACATCGGCGGCGGAACGCGCAGCGGCCGCCCGGTGCGGGCGGTGCAGGTCGGCGGTCCGCTCGGCGCCTATTTCCCGCGCGCGCTGTTCGACACGCCCTTCGACTACGAGGCCTTTGCCGCGCGCGACGGCCTGATCGGCCATGGCGGCATCGTGGTGTTCGACGATACCGTCGACATGGCCAAACAGGCCCGGTTCGCCATGGAGTTCTGCGCCATCGAGTCGTGCGGCAAATGTACGCCGTGCCGCGTCGGCTCGACACGCGGCATGGAGGTCATCGACCGCATCATCGGCGGCGAGAATCGTGCCGCCAACATCGCGTTGCTCGAAGACCTTTGTCATACGCTGAAGTTCGGGTCGCTGTGCGCGCTCGGCGGTTTTACGCCGTATCCGGTGATGAGCGCGCTGACCCATTTCCCCGAAGATTTTGCGGCGCCGCCGCGCCTGCAAGCCGCCGAATAGGAGACGCGTCATGTCGTCCGTGGAACAATCGCCCGTTCAACACTCGCTCGTCCGCGAGATCGACTACGGAACCCCGCCCGCGAAGACGGAGAAGTCGGTCACGCTTTCGATCGACGGCAGGCAGGTGTCGGTGCCCGAAGGCACCTCGATCATGCGCGCGGCAATGGAGACCGGCATCGAAATCCCGAAGCTTTGCGCGACCGACATGCTCGACGCCTTCGGCTCCTGTCGGCTCTGCCTGATCGAGATCGACGGCCGTGGCGGAACGCCCGCGTCCTGCACCACGCCGGTCGCCGAGGGCATGGTGGTGCATACCAAGAGCGAACGCCTCGACCGCATCCGCAAGGGCGTCATGGAGCTTTACGTCTCCGACCACTCGGTGGATTCGCTCGACCGCAGCAAATATGCCGACGTCGACCTGCTCGACACCGCGGCCGAAGTCGGCCTCGAGGAGGTCCGCTACGGCTTTGCCGGCGCCCGCCACCGCAATCCCGGCATCGACGATTCCAATCCCTATTTCACGTTCGATCCGGCCAAGTGCATCGTGTGCTCGCGCTGCGTACGCGCCTGCGAGGAGGTGCAAGGCACCTTCGCGCTCACGATCTCGGGCCGCGGCTTCGATTCGATCGTCGCCGCCGGCATGGATGAGAAGTTCATCGAATCCGAGTGCGTCTCCTGCGGGGCCTGCGTGCAAGCCTGCCCAACCGGCTCACTGCGCGAGAAGACGGTGATCGATCAGGGCAAGCCGGAATGGTCGGCGCTCACCACCTGCGCCTATTGCGGGGTCGGCTGCGCCTTCAAGGTGGAAATGCGCGGCGATGAGGTCGTGCGCATGGTGCCGTACAAGGACGGCAAGGCGAACCGCGGCCATTCCTGCGTGAAGGGCCGCTTCGCCTGGGGCTACGCCAATCACCGCGAACGCATCCTCAAGCCGATGGTCCGCGACCAGATCAGCGAGCCGTGGCGCGAAGTATCCTGGGAGGACGCGATCGGCCGCGTCGCCTCCGAGTTCAAGCGCATCCAGACAAAATACGGACGCGGCTCGATCGGCGGCATCACCTCCTCGCGTTGCACGGACGAAGAAACCTTCCTGGTGCAGAAGCTCGTGCGCGCCGCCTTCGGCAACAACAATGTCGATACCTGCGCGCGCGTGTGCCATTCGCCGACCGGCTATGGCCTCAAGACCACCTTCGGAACCTCGGCTGGAACGCAGGATTTCGATTCCGTCGAAGACACCGACGTTGCGGTCATCATCGGCGCCAATCCGACCGACGCCCATCCGGTCTTCGCCTCACGCCTGAAGAAGCGCGTGCGCCAGGGCGCCAAGCTCATCATCATCGATCCGCGGCGGATCGATCTCGTGCGCATGCCGCACGTGGAAGCGGCGTATCACTTGCCGCTCCTGCCCGGCACCAACGTCGCCATGCTGACCGCCCTCGCCCACGTCGTGGTGACCGAAGGCCTGGTCGACGAGAAGTTCGTCCGCGAGCGTTGCGAATGGGACGCTTTCCAGGACTGGGCGGCGTTCGTCGCCGAGGAACGCAACAGTCCCGAGGCGGTCGCCAAGATCACCGGGGTTCCGGCCGCGACGATCCGCGCTGCGGCGCGGCTCTACGCCACCGGCGGCAACGGCGCGATCTATTACGGCCTTGGCATCACCGAGCACAGCCAGGGTTCGACCGCGGTTATGGCCATCGCCAACCTCGCCATGGCGACCGGAAACATCGGCCGGCCCGGCGTCGGCGTGAACCCGCTGCGCGGGCAGAACAACGTCCAGGGCTCGTGCGACATGGGCTCATTCCCGCACGAACTGTCGGGCTACCGGCACATCGCCGACGACGCCACGCGCGCCATGTTCGAGGCGCTGTGGCAGAGGCCGCTCGACGCCGAGCCCGGCCTGCGCATCAACAACATGCTCGACGCCGCCTGCGACGGGCGGTTCAAGGCGGTCTACATCCAGGGCGAGGACATCCTGCAGTCCGACCCCAACACGCACCATGTCGCCGCCGGTCTCGCGGCGATGGAATGCGTCGTGGTGCAGGACCTGTTCCTGAACGAGACGGCGAACTACGCGCACGTTTTCCTGCCGGGCTCGACCTTCCTGGAAAAGGACGGGACCTTCATCAATGCCGAGCGCCGCATCCAGCTCGTGAACAAGGTCATGGAGCCCAAGGCCGGCTATGCCGACTGGGAGATCACCTGCCTGATCAGCGAGGCCATGGGCTACCCGATGCGATACAATCATCCTTCCGAGATCATGGACGAGATCGCGCGGCTGACGCCGACGTTCGCGGGCGTATCGTTTGAGCGCATCGCCGAGCTCGGCTCGATCCAGTGGCCGTGCAACGACAAGGCGCCGGAAGGGACGCCGGTCATGCACATCAACGGCTTCGTCCGCGGCAAGGGCAAGTTCGTCGTCACCGAATACATCGCGACCGACGAGAAGACCGGCCCGCGCTATCCGCTCCTTCTCACCACCGGCCGCATTCTCAGCCAGTACAATGTCGGCGCGCAAACCCGGCGCACCGCCAACGTCGTTTGGCACGAGGAGGATCGGCTGGAGATCCACCCGCACGATGCCGAACAGCGCGGCATCGGCGACGGGGATTGGGTGAAACTCGCGAGCCGCGCCGGCGAGACCACGTTGCGCGCGCTCATTACCGAGCGCGTGGCGCCGGGGGTGGTCTACACGACCTTCCATCACCCGAACACGCAGGCCAACGTCGTCACCACCGAGTACTCCGATTGGGCGACCAACTGCCCCGAATACAAGGTGACCGCGGTCCAAGTGTCACCGTCGAACGGCCCGACGGAATGGCAGGAGCAATACGACGAACTCGCGCGCAAGAGCCGGCGCATCGCGGCGACGGTCGAGGCCGCGGAGTAGCCGCATGCGCGAACCGACGATTGCCGTCGAGTGCTCGATCTGGCGCCGCCAGGGCGCGACCGACGGCAAGCGCATCATCCCCGAGGAGACCGCCGTCGCCTTCACCTATGACGGCGGCTCCTATGCGGTGATGATGGCGACGCCGCAAAACCTCGAGGATTTTGCGCTCGGCTTCAGCTTCACAGAAGGCCTTGTCGCTTCGCCGGTGGATATCCGCCATCTCGAGGTCATCGAGCACGACACCGGCACCGAACTGCGCATGTGGCTCGCCGAGCCGCGCGCGGCGGCCTTGAGCGAGCGGCGGCGGCATCTCGCCGGCCCCACCGGCTGCGGGCTCTGCGGCATCGAAAGCCTCGACGAGGCGGTGCGGCCGCTGCGGCGCGTGGGCGACGGGGGCGTCTTTGCGCCCGCCGAGATCATGCGGGCACTCGATACGCTGGCGCCCCGGCAGGAGCTGAACCGGCAAACGCGCGCCGTTCATGCTGCGGCATTTTGGCGCCCCGAGGCCGGATTGGTCGCCGTGCGCGAAGACGTCGGCCGGCATAATGCGCTCGACAAGCTCGCCGGATCCCTCGTCCGCGCCGGCACGCAAGTGGACGACGGCATGGTGCTGCTCACCAGCCGCGTATCGGTGGAAATGGTGCAGAAAACCGCTGCAATCGGCGCTCCTCTCATCGTCGCCGTTTCCGCGCCAACGGCGCTCGCGGTGCGCACCGCCGAGAGCGCCGGGATCACGCTAGTCGCGGTGGCGCGCGGCGACGGCTTCGAGACATTCACCCACCGCCGCCGCATCAAAGAATCCGCAGCAGAAACTGTAAGCCATGTCGCTTGAAAAGCTCGTCTACATGGCTAATCAGATCGGCAGGTTTTTCAATAGCCAGGGCCAGGAGCAAGCCGTGGCCGGGACGACCGATCACATCCGGAAGTTCTGGGACCCGCATATGCGCGCGAGCATCGCGGCGCATCTGGAGACAGGGGGCGCCGGACTGGATCCGGTTGCGCGTCTCGCCGTCGAACGATTGAAGGACGCACAAAAGAAGAAACCTGAAAAGCCAGGAGTCGAATAGCGCAATGACGCGCCAGCAGTGGGGGGCTAGGCCATGACAACGGTCGACGTTGCACAGGGGTTTCCTGTTTCAGGGACTGGACTGCTTGATCGAGAGCGGATCATCGCCAAGCCCGGCTTCAACCGCTGGCTGGTTCCCCCGGCCGCGCTCTGCATCCACCTCTGCATTGGCATGGCCTACGGGTTCAGCGTGTTCTGGCTGCCGTTGTCACGGTCAATCGGCATTACGCAATCCAAAGCATGCGCTGACGCCTCGCTGCTGAATGAGCTTTTCACCACCACATGCGACTGGCACGTCGCCAGCATGGGCTGGATGTACACGCTGTTCTTCCTGGTACTCGGCGTATCGGCGGCGCTTTGGGGCGGCTGGCTTGAACGTGCCGGCCCGCGCAAGGCGGGCGTGGTCGCTGCATGCTGCTGGGCGGGTGGTCTCGTCCTCGGAGCAATCGGCGTCTATAGCCACCAGCTCTGGCTCATGTGGCTCGGCGCTGGCGTTTTCGGCGGCATCGGCCTTGGCCTCGGCTACATCTCCCCGGTCTCCACCCTGGTGAAATGGTTTCCTGACCGGCGCGGCATGGCGACCGGTATGGCGATCATGGGCTTTGGCGGCGGTGCCATGATCGGCGCGCCGCTGGCCAACATCCTGATGAACTATTTCAAGACACCGACCGACGTCGGCGTGTGGCAGACATTCCTGGCGATGGCTGCGATCTATTTCTTCTTCATGATCGTGGGCGCCTTCCGTTATCGCCTGCCGCCGCCCGGGTGGCGGCCGGAGGGCTGGACGCCACCCAGCGAAGCCAAATCGATGATCACCCAGCACAACGTGCATCTCAAAGACGCGCACAAGACGCCGCAGTTCTGGCTGATCTGGTGGGTGCTGTGCCTGAACGTTTCCGCCGGAATCGGCATCATCGGCATGGCGTCGCCGATGCTGCAGGAAATCTTCGGCGGCAAGCTGATCGGACATCCGGAGCTTGGCTTCAACGCTTTGAGCGCCGAGCAGAAGACCGCCATCGCCGCCATTGCCGCGGGCTTCGCCGGACTGCTGTCGCTGTTCAACATCGGCGGCCGGTTCTTCTGGGCATCGCTGTCCGACTATATCGGCCGCAAGAACACCTACTACACGTTCTTTCTGCTCGGGATCGCCCTCTATGCGTCGACGCCGTTCTTCGCTCAGATCGGCAGCAAGGTGCTCTTCGTCGGCGCGTTCTGCATCATCCTGTCGATGTATGGCGGCGGCTTCGCCACAGTGCCGGCCTATCTGGCCGACATGTTCGGAACGCAGTTCGTCGGCGCCATCCATGGCCGGCTGCTGACGGCCTGGTCCACGGCCGGCGTCATCGGTCCGGTTGTCGTGAACTATATCCGCGAAGCGCAGCTCGCTGCCGGCGTGCCCCGCGACCACCTCTACGACTTCACCTCATACGTGCTGTGCGGCATGTTGGTCATCGGCCTGATCTGCAACTTCCTGATCAAGCCGGTCAATCCCAAGTGGTTCATGAGCCAGGAGGAGGTTGCCAAGCTGCAGGCCGCGAGCGCCAAAAGCGCGACGGACACACCGTCCGGATCTTTCGGCATCGGCAAGGGCGGACTCGATTGGCAAGCGGCCGTGTTCTGGGCTTTTGTCGGCATTCCCCTCGCCTGGGGCGTGTGGACAACGCTGAAAGCCACGGTCGCGATATTCCAGTAAAGCCCTGCGGCGGCTGCCAACTCCGACGGCGGTGCGGCGGCCAAGAGCCGCCGCATTGTTTTCGACTCTGCAGCATTCGTCGAAGCGGCATTCGTAAGGACGGCCGCCGGCGGTCGTCGGCTTCGCGGGTGCATCGGGTAGGCGCCGTGGGGCGGTGAATTTCGCACTTGACGTTCGGCCAGGTTATCGGCGTGACTTCACCCGGGCTTCCCGGGAATAAAAGCATATGGCCGGCACCCATCTGTCCATTCGCATCGACCTCGCCTCTGGGGGCCGCATCGGCCCCGGCAAGATCGCGCTTCTCGAAGCGATCCGCTCGACCGGCTCGATCTCGGCGGCGGCGCGGTCCATCGGCATGTCCTACCGGCGGGCGTGGCTTCTGGTCGAGGAGCTCAACCGCGCGCTGCGGGAGCCGGCGGTGACGGCGGAAACCGGCGGCCCCGGCGGCGGCGGCGCGATGGTCACGCCAACCGGCGAACGCGTGGTCGGGCTCTACCGCACCATCGAATCGCAGGCCCGGGCCGCGGCCGGTGGCGAGTTTCGCGCGATCGGAAAACTCATCCGCCACGAGAAGAACGCCGGCTGACCTGCCGTACCCACCGGTTTGCGGGAGCCGCAGGCGCGGGAGGAAAGAATGAACGATGTTGCTGCAATGAGCGATGTTGTTGCCGTGACCGACGACGCCGGCGTGCGCACCATCCGCATGAACCGGCCGGAGAAGAAGAACGCGCTCACGCTGGCGATGTACCTGGAAATGACCCGCGCGCTCAAGGAAGCGGACGCGGCCGACGCGACCCGCTGCGTGATCATCGCCGGCGCCGGCGGCACCTTCTGCGCCGGTAACGACATCACCGACTTTCTCAAGGCGGCCTCGGGCGGCGGTCTCGATCCGCGCGCACACGAATTCCTCCTGGCGCTGGCGCGCTGCCGCAAGCCGCTGGTCGGCGCCGTCCGTGGCGGCGCCATCGGCGTCGGCACGACCATGCTGTTCCATTGCGATCACGTAATCGCGGGCACCGATGCCACCCTATCGACGCCGTTCCTGAAGCTCGGGCTCATTCCCGAAGCGGCATCGACGCTGCTCGCGCCAATGCGCATGGGCCACTCCCGCGCATTCTCGCTGCTGGTCATGGGCCGTCCGCTTTCGGCGGCCGAGGCCAGGGAGGCGGGCATCGTCAATACGGTGGTTGAGCCCGATGCCGTCGAAGCGACCGCGCTCAAGGCGGCGCGGGAAATCGCCGCCCTGCCGCCGACCACGGTCGCGGTGACGCGCGGCTTGATGCGCGGCCATCTCGACGCGGTGATGAAGCAGATCGAAGCGGAATCGTCGCATTTCCGCGACCTGTTGCAATCCGACGAGGCGCGCTCCGCATTTGCGGCGTTCCTCGCCCGCAAGAAGTGAGGCCGACCATGTCGTTGAAGGGAAAGACCCTGTTCATCACCGGCGCCTCGCGCGGCATCGGGCTCGCGATCGGCCTGCGCGCCGCCCGCGACGGCGCCAACGTCGCGATCGCCGCAAAGACCGCCGAACCGCACCCGAAGCTTGCCGGCACCATCTACACCGCCGCCGAGGACATCGAGCGCGCCGGCGGCAAGGCGCTGCCGCAGGTGGTCGACGTGCGCGACGAGATGATGGTCAAGGAAGCGCTCGACAAGGCCGCCGCGCGCTTCGGCGGCATCGACATCGTCGTCAACAATGCGAGCGCCATTCAGCTCACCGACACGTCGCACACCGACATGAAGCGGTTCGATCTGATGCATCAGATCAACACGCGCGGCACGTTCGTCGTGTCCAAATGGGCGATCCCCTATCTGGAAAAGGCCGCCAACCCCCACATTCTCATGCTGTCGCCGCCGCTCGACATGCAGGAGAAATGGTTCGCGCGGCACACCGCCTATACGATGGCGAAGTTCGGCATGAGCCTCGTCGTGCTCGGGCTTGCCGGCGAGCTGCGCGCCAAGGGAATCGCCGTCAACGCGCTGTGGCCGCGCACGGTCATCGCCACCGCCGCGGTCAAGAATCTGCTCGGCGGCGACACCATGATGCGGCAGTCGCGCAAGCCGGAAATCCTCGCCGACGCGGCCTACGCCGTGTTCTCCAAGCCGTCGCGCGAACTTACGGGGCGCTTCCTCATCGACGATACGTTCCTGGCCGAGACCGGCGTCACCGACTTCGACCAGTACCGGGTCGACCCGACGCAGAAGCTCGCGCCGGATTTCTTCGTGCCGGAGAGCATGGCGCCGCCGAAGGGCGTGAGCTTCGAGGCCGTGAGCGCGGCGGCCCGCTGAGCGACGGAGCAAGCAACCCGGTTCGCGCAGCGAGCTGGCTATCTTCTCACTTGGCGCGGTGACGCATGGCGGCGGCTCACGCCAGCCAGCGCTTGCGCCGCTTGTAGTGCTTGCCTTCGCGGAACGACTTGCGCCTGCCCTCGGCGACGCCGAGGTAGAATTCCTTGACGTCCTCGTTCTCGCCGAGCGCCGCCGCGGTCCCGTCGAGCACGACGCGCCCGTTTTCGAGAATGTAGCCGTAGCCGGCGTATTTGAGCGCCAGATTGACGTTCTGCTCGGCGAGCAGGAACGACACGCCTTCGCTCTCGTTGAGGTTCTTCATGATCGAGAAGATCTCTTCAACGATCTGCGGCGCCAGTCCCATCGACGGCTCATCGAGCAGGATCATCTTCGGCCGCGACATCAGCGCGCGGCCGATCGCGCACATCTGCTGCTCGCCGCCCGACGTGTAACCCGCCATTGCCTGGCGCCGCTCGGCCAGCCGCGGAAAGTAGCGGTAGACCTTGTCGAGATCGGCGCGGATCGCCGCCGCCCCGTCGCGGCGGGTGAAGGCGCCGGTGAGCAGGTTCTCCTCGATGGTGAGGTGGCCGAAGCAGTAGCGGCCCTGCATCACCTGGATGCAACCGCGCCGCACCACCTCGTTCGGTGAAAGCGCCTGCACCTCGGCGCCGTTGAAAATGATCGCGCCCTTGGTGACCTCGCCACGCTCGGAATGCAGCAGGTTGGAGATCGCCTTGAGCGTCGTCGTCTTGCCGGCGCCGTTGGCGCCGAGGAGCGCCACGATGCCGCCGTTCGGCACCGCGAGCGATACGCCCTTGAGCACGAGAATGACGCGGTCGTAGACCACCTCGATATTGTTGAGGGAGAGAATGGCGGCGGCAGCAGGCGCCGCCGCTGGCGCGGGCCCGATCGGCGTGACGGCGTTCATGGCGTTGCGTGCCCCTCTCGCCTCGCTCGCGGACAATTGTCCTCCCCCGCTTCGCAGCGCTCGGCGGGGGAGGAAAACTGCCGAGGACGGCCGCCTATGACGACTTGTCGCACGGCTCCGTCCGCTTCGGCCAGCCGGCGTTGGCCTTCACGTAGTCCTGCGCCGCGCTCTCGATCAGCGGCTGAACCTTCTCCTTGATCGGCTGGACCGAGGGGTTCACCGTATTCCACTTGGTCCCATCCCACTCGACGAGCGAAATGCCGCCGTGGCCGTTGTGGTCGGCGCAGCTCAGCTTCACCGGTGAGGCGAAGCCTTCAAGGCCCAGCTCCTTCAAACGCGCCGGCGTGATGTTGAGATTCTCGAAGCCGCGGCGCACGTCCTCGCCGTTGACCTGCTTCTTGCCGGTCAGTTGCTGAGCGTTGCGGATTGCTTCGGCGACGAGGACGGAGTTCCAGACGGCGCGGTTGTAGAAATTCTCGCCGATCTTGTCCCTGGACGCGACTTGGCTCTTGCCCTTGTCTACGACGTATTTGACGATGTCCTTGATCACGGGGAAGTCGGAGCCGACCGCGTTGAGGTCGAGCGACGAGTAGCCCTTGGCCTCCGGGCCGGCCGGACGCGCATCGTCATCGTTGCCCGACCACCACACACCGACGAGGCGGTTCATCGGGAAGCCGATCTTGGCCGCTTCCTTCACCGCCGTCGGGTTCATGGCGCCCCAGCCCTGCAGATAGATCCAGTCGGGCTTGTCGCGCCGGACGTCGAGCCAGAGCGAGGACTGGTTCTGCATCTGCGCCGCCGGAACGGGATAGAGCTTGAGCGTAAAGCCGTAGTCGGATGCGAGCGCCTGGAGCAGCGGTATCGGCTCCTTGCCATACGGCGCGTCAAGATGGACGAGACCGATCGTCTTGCCCTTGAGCTTGTCGAATCCACCCTCGACATCGGCGACGTGGCGCACGAATGCCGAGGCGCCGTCCCAATAGGTGGCCGGCGGGTTGAAGATCCACGGAAACAGGTTGCCGTCGGCGGAGGCGGAGAGACCGTAGGCCATCGACAGGATCGGAATCTTGTCGACCGCCGCCTTGGGAATGAGCTGCAGCGTGATACCGGTCGAATACGGGTTGATGACCGCAGGGTTGCGGCCCTTGACGGAGTCGTAGCATTCGACGCCCTTCTTGGTGTCGTAGCCGGTCTCGCATTCCTCGATCACCAGCTTCTCGCCGCCGATGCCGCCGTCACGCTCATTGAGCATGTTGAGATAGTCCGACATGCCGTTGGCGATCGGTATCCCGGACCCGGCAAACGCACCGGTCCGATAGGTGAACAGCGGCACGAAGATGCCGTCCGCGGCCTGCGCGGTCGCGACCGCGCCCGGCGCGGCGATCACCGCCGCCAAGCCGAGAGCAAGATATTTTAGACGCATGAACGTTTCTCCTTTTCTGTGCGTCGGCTCTCGGCCGGCGCGTCCGTAACAACCCCTCCAATCGCGTCAGCGAATCACGCCGGCCGCTTGGCCGGCAGGGGGAAATTGAGGCGCGATGTACGCCATCAGGGGATGGTTCACCTCATGACGACTTGTCGCAAGCCTCGGTGCGCTTGGGCCAGCCGGCATTGGCCTTGACGTAGTCTTCGGCCGCGCTGTCGATCAGCGGCAGGACCTTCTCTTTGATGGGCTGGATCCAATCGGAAAACTTCGTCCACTTGGTGCCGTCCCACTGCACCAGATAGGTGCCGGTGTGCCCGTTGTGGTCGGCACAGCTCAGATGGATCGCCCCGGCAAAGTCTGGGAAGCCCAGTTCCTTCCAGCGCGCATCGGTGATGTTGAGCGTTTCCATGCCACGGCGCACGTCTTCGCCGGTGACCAGCTTCTTGCCGCTCAATTGCTGGGCAGCGCGGATCGCTTCGGCGACGATGACGCCGTTCATCACGCCGCGGTTGTAAAGATTCTCGCCAACCTTGTCCCGCGACGGCACTTGGCTCTTACCCTTTTCGACCACGTATTTGAGGATGTCCTGTATCGCCGGATAGTTCTGGCCGACGCCGCTGATGGCAAGCGACGCGTAGCCTTTGGCGGCCTCGCCGGCGGCGCGCGCATCATCATCGCCGCCCGCCCACCAATTGCCGATCAGCCGGTTCATCGGAAACCCGACCTTGGCCGCTTCCTTGAGCGCCGTCGGGTTCATGGCGCCCCAGCCCTGCAGATAAATCCAGTCCGGCCGGTCGCGGCGCACGTCGAGCCAGAGCGAAGTCTGGTTCTGCATTTGCGAGCCGGGAACGGGATAGAGCTTGAGCGTGAAGCCGTAGTCGGCCGCGAGCGCCTGAAGCAACGGGATCGGCTCCTTGCCGTACGGCGCGTCGAGATGAACGAGGCCGATCGTCTTCCCCTTCAGCTTGTCCAAGCCGCCCTCGACGCTCGCGGCGTAGCGCACGAACGCCGACGCGCCGTCCCAATAGGTGGCCGGTGGGTTGAAGATCCACGGAAACAGGTTGCCGTCGGCGGAGGCGGAAAGGCCGTAGGCCATCGACAGGACCGGAATCTTGTCGACCGCCGCCTTGGGAATGAGCTGCAGCGTAATGCCCGTGGAATAGGGGTTGATGATGAGAGGATTGCGGGACTTCACCGAGTCGTAGCATTCGACGCCCTTCTTGGTGTCGTAGCCGGTCTCGCATTCCTCGACGATGATCGGCGCGCCGCCGATGCCGCCGTCCCGCTCGTTGAGCATTGTGAGATAGTCGCCCAAGCCGTTGAAGATGGCGATCCCCGCCCCGGAATAGGGGCCGGTGCGGTAGCTGAAAAGCGGAACGAAATTTCCCTCCGCCGCCTGCGCCGTCGTGATCGCGGCCGGCGCCGCCACCATCACTGCCAGGCCGAGAGCAAGATGCTTCACACCCATGGCCATTCCTCCCTTGTTCGCGCCAGCTCGCCGCCGACGGCAGACCGCCTCTCGATCTCGCCGGCGAGAACGGAGGTACACGTCCGGCCCGTCGGCCGGCGTGGGAATTCCGAGCGGAGTGTGCCCTATCAGTAAGGAAAGGGCCACACCCTCAACTTTTGTTTACCGATCTGCCAGAGCCGCGCGAGGCCATTGGGCTCAAGGATCAGGAAGACGATGATCAACACGCCGACGATCACGAAGGTGAGCTGCTCGGCGGCCGCCGGGCGGATCGGCAGCCCGAACGCCTGGGGAATGGCCCGCAGCGCAATCGGCAGGATGTAGATCAGAGCGGCACCGAAGAACGAGCCGATCAGGGTCCCGAGCCCGCCGATGATCACCATGAACAGCACCAGAAAACTCTGGTCGATGGCGAACACGTCCGCTTCGGCACCGCCGTACCAAAGGAACACCATCATGGCGCCGGCGACGCCGCAATAGAACGAGGAAACGGCGAAGGCGAGGAGCTTGGTGCGCAGCAACCTGATGCCGACCAGCTCGGCGGCGAGGTCCATGTCGCGAACCGACATCCACATGCGGCCGATACGGCCATGCACGAGGTTCGACGCGAACCAAGTCATCACGACGACGATGCTCAGCACGACCAGATAGCGCGTCAGCGACGTGGCGGTGGGTCCGGTAATCGGCACGCCGGCGAGCTTGCGCAGCGGCACCTCGATCGCACCCGAGACGCTGTAGTTGAACAGCCAGGGGACGCGGATGAAGCACCACTCCAGAAAGAACTGCGCGGCGAGCGTCGCCACCGCGAGATAGAAGCCCTTGATGCGCAGCGACGGCAGGCCGAACAGCGCGCCGACGGCCGCGGAGAACAGCCCTGAGGCGAGAATCCAGATGACGATGTTCACATGCGGGAAGATCGTCGTCAGCTTCAGGCAGGCGTAGGCGCCGACTCCCATGAACGCACCGGTGCCGAGCGAAAGCAGACCGGCATAGCCCGTGAGCAGATTGAGCCCGATCGCGGCGAGCGAGAAGATGAGAAACGGGATGAGGACGGTGTTGAGCAGGAAGTCGTGGCCGATCAGGGGAATGACGACGAAGGCGACGAGCAGGATGACCGCTATGCCGATCCGGTCCTGCAGGATCGGGAACACCGCCATGTCGGCGGCGTAGTTGGTCTTGTACTGGCCGACCTCGCGATAGAGCATGGTCAGATCCGCTCGATGATCTTTTCGCCGAACAGCCCCTGCGGCCGGACCACCAGGAAGCCGAGCGCGATCACGTAGGCGAGCCAGCTCTCGATACCGCCGCCGAGCAGCGGACCCCAGTAGAATTCGCCGAGCTTCTCACCGATGCCGATGATCAGCCCGCCGATGATGGCGCCGGGGATCGAGGTGAAGCCGCCGAGGATCAGCACCGGCAGCGCCTTGAGCGCGATGATCTGCAGCGAGAAGGACACCTCCGAGCGCGCGCCCCACATGATGCCGGTCGTCAGCGCCACGACGCCGGCGGTGAACCAGACGATGACCCAGATCTGCTCGAGCGAGATGCCGACCGACAGCGCCGCCTGGTGGCTGTCGGCGACGGCGCGCAACGCCCGGCCGATCCGGGTCCGCTGGAAGAAGACCGCGAGCACCGCCACCATGATCGAGGCGATGATGGCGGCGGCGATGTCGATCTTCTGCAGCGAAACAAAGCCGCCGAGGCCTTTGAACTCGATGGCGCCGCGCGGAAGATAAAGCTCCTCCGCGATCATCACCTTCGGATCGCCGCCGAAAACCAACTGCCCGAGCCCGATAAGCAGATAGGTCAGCCCGAACGTTGCCATGAACAATATGATGTCCGACTGGTTGACCAGCGGCCGCAGAATCAGCCGCTCGACGCCGAGCGCCAGCAGGAACATGACCACGACGGTGAGCCCGAGCGCGAGAAAGGCCGGCACGCCGTGCTGGTGGAGGCCGACCAGCGTGAGCGCAGCGAACACCACCATGATTCCCTGCGCGAAGTTGAACACGCCGGACGCCTTGAAGATCAGGACGAAGCCGAGCGCGATCAGCGAATAGAGGACGCCGGAAACGAGGCCGTCCCACAAGGTCTGCACCAGCAAGTCCGGCGCCGTACCCATCTGCACGAACGGATCGATGAAGATCTTGTAGAGAAGATCCATGCGCGGCCTATCTCGTCGCGCGCACGCGAGCGATCCGGCCGCGCGCCGCCCATGTCCGGGCGATCCTCATACGCTTGTCCCGTGCGGCTCGCCCAGATAGGCGCGGATGACGTTCTTGTCGCTCTTGACCTCGTCCGGCGTCGCGTCGGCGATCTTCTGCCCGTAGTCGAGCACGACCACGCGGTCGGAGAGGTCCATGACCACGCCGATGTCGTGCTCGATCAGCGCGATGGTCGTGCCGTATTGCTGGTTCACGTCGATGATGAAGCGCGACATGTCCTCCTTTTCTTCGAGGTTCATGCCGGCCATGGGCTCGTCGAGCAGCAACAGGTCGGGCTCCATGGCGAGAGCCCGGCCGAGCTCCACCCGCTTCTGCAGGCCATACGGAAGACGCCC
The DNA here is from genome assembly GCA_963833665.1 of uncultured Alphaproteobacteria bacterium. Taxonomy (GTDB): domain Bacteria; phylum Pseudomonadota; class Alphaproteobacteria; order Rhizobiales; family Xanthobacteraceae; genus BOG-931. The sequence continues at coordinate 104,091 of CAWHZA010000035.1, forward strand.
CACGGGAATCTTGCGGATGGCCGCGATCTCGAGAAAGTCGATGATCTCTTCGACCCGCTTGCGATGCTCGACTTCCTCGTTGAGCGCGGGGCCGTAACGCAGGAGCTGCCAGAAGAAGCCACGGTGCATCTTCAGGGTGCGCCCAGCCATGATGTTGTCGAGGGTGGTCATGCCGCGAAACAGCGCGAGGTTCTGGAAGGTGCGGGCGATGCCGCCGTGCGCCGCGGCATATGGCCGCATGCTGGTGCGCACCTCGCCCTTGAAGGTGATGCGCCCGGATTGCGGCTGGTAGAAGCCGTTGATCACATTGAGCATCGACGTCTTGCCGGCGCCGTTGGGGCCGATGATGGCGCGGATCTCGCCCTTGCGGATGTCGAACGAGACGCCGGTCAGGGCGCGCACGCCGCCGAACGAGAGTGAAACGTCCTCGACCGCGAGCAGCACCTCGCCGAGCGCCGCATCGCGCGAGGACGGCGCTCTCATGCCGCGCGCTCCATCCTGGCGGCGGGTACCGGAAACGTCCGCATGTCGCGGATCGCCACACGTGCGGCAATGATGCCTTTGTGGCCGTCCTCGAACGTCACCTCGGTCGAGATGTCCGCCGCCGCCGATCCGTCATAGAAGGCCTCGATCAGCGGCGCGTATCGTTCGGTGATGTGGCCGCGGCGGAGCTTCTGGGTGCGCGTCAGCTCGCCGTCGTCCGCATCGAGCTCCTTGTGCAGGATGAGGAAGCGGCGGATCTGCGCGCCGGCCATCACCTCTTCCTCCGACAGCGACCGGTTCACCTCTTCGACGTGCCGGGCGATGATCTCGTAGACGCGCGGATTGCCTGCGAGCTCCTGATAGGAGCCGTAGACGACGTTGTTGCGCTCGGCCCAGCTCCCCACCGCCGTCAGGTCGATATTGATCATGGCGCAGACGAAATCGCGCCCGGCGCCCAGCGCCACGGCCTCGCGGATGTTGGGATAGAACTTGAGCTTGTTCTCGATGTATTTCGGCGCGAACACGGTGCCGTCCTTGAGGTGGCCGACGTCCTTGGCGCGGTCGATGATTTTCAATTGCCCGCTCTTCGGGTCGAAGAAGCCGGCGTCGCCGGTATGCACCCATCCGTCAGGCGTGAGCACCTCCGCGGTCTTGACGGGATCCTTGTAGTATCCGGCGAACACGCCGGGCGAGCGGAACAGTACCTCTCCGCTGTCGGAGATCTTGACCTCGACGTCGGGCGACGCCTTGCCGACAGTATCGGAGAAGATCTCGCCGTCCGACTGCGCGGTGATGTAGATCGAAGCCTCGGTCTGCCCGTAGAGCTGCTTCAGGTTCAATCCCATCCCGCGCCAGAAGCGAAACATTTCCGGGCCGATCGCCTCACCCGCCGTATAGGCAACGCGGATGCGCGAGAGGCCGAACTGGTTCATCAGCGGGCCGTAAACGAGCAGATTGCCAAGGCCGTAGAGCATGCGGGCGCCGAGCGGCACCTTCTCGCCGTCGAGAATCTTTTCGCCCCAGCGCCCGGCGACCCCGAGGAAAAAGTCGAACATTCTGCGCTTGAGCGGACCGGCATCCGCCATCCGCACCGTGGTCAACGTCAGAACGTTCTCGTAGACGCGGGGCGGCGCGAACGCGTAGGTCGTGCCGATCTCGCGCCGATCCTGCACGACCGTATCAGGCGTTTCCGGACAGTTGACGCAGTAGCCGGCTGCATAGGCTTGGACGTACGAAAAGAAGTAGTCGCCGACCCACGCCAAAGGCAGATAGGCGATCACTTCCTCCTCGTGCCCGAGGCGGTCGAAGGCATTGGCATTGCGCGCGGAGATGATGGTGTTCTCGTAGGTGAGCATCACGCCCTTGGAGCGGCCGGTCGTTCCCGACGTGTAAAGGATGATGCTGAGATCGCTGCCCTTGCCCGCAGCAATTCCGGCTTCCCATCGGCGCAGGCACTCGGGGTCGCTGGCGAGTTTCTTGCGGCCGATGTCCTGCACGTCCGTAAGCGCGATCAACCGGCCGTGGTCGTAGTCCTTCAGTCCGCGCGGCTCGTCGTAAATGACCCGGCCAAGCTGCGACAGCCGGTCGGAGATCGCGATGACCTTGTCGACCTGCTCCTGGTCTTCGACGACGGCAAGCATCACCTCGGCGTGCGCCAGTACGTAGGCCATCTCGTCGGCCACGGCGTCGGCATAGACCGGCACCGGAACGGCGCCGAGCGCCTGACCGGCGCAGATCGCCCAATAGAGCCGCGGGCGATTGCTGCCGATGATGGTGAACTTGTCGCCGCGCTTGAGACCGAGTTCGGCGAGCCCGACAGAGAAGGCGCGAACTTCCTCGAGAACCTGCTGCCACGTCCAAGCCTGCCAGACGCCGAGGTCCTTCTGGCGCATCGCCGGCCGCGCGCCGATCGAGGCGGCATTGTGAATGAGAAGCTTAGGCAGCGTGTCCAAGCCGGGATCGATTGACGCCACGAGGTCCCTCCGCCGGAAGCGCGCCGTCCGCAAAGCGCCGGCACGTCACCTGTCTAGCCGTGAAAACGCCACCAAGATGCCTTGGCCGGATGCCTGCGGAAATACGGCAAATCCACCCAGGCGACGATCATTGTCGTACGGTTAAGTCACCCCACGGAACCGCGTGAATTCTCGCATTGCTGCGCGAAAACGACAATGCTATTCGACGCCTCAAGCGCATTTTGGCTCGGGAATCCTTCAGTACTCCCAAGCCCATGACCCAAACGGGCCGCCAGGCCGGGCCACGCCCCATGCTCGACCCATCCACGGGCGTCATACCGCAATTCTCGCTCGGTCAAGACCAGGTCGCGCTACGCGACATGGCCCGCGCGTTCGCGGCCGAGGTGTTTGCCCCGCATGCCATCGAGTGGGACGAGGCCAAGCACTTTCCGGTCGCCGAAATGCGCAAGGCCGCCGCGCTCGGGATGGGCGGGGTGTACATTGCCGAGGACGTGGGTGGCTCGGCACTTTCGCGCCTGGACGCCGCCCTGATCTTCGAGGCGCTCGCCACCGGCTGCCCGACCGTCGCCGCCTACATGTCGATCCACAACATGTCGGCCTGGATGATCGACGCCTATGGATCGGAGGCGCAGCGTCGCCAATGGCTGCCGCGGCTCTGCACCATGGAGCTTCTGGCCAGCTACTGCCTGACCGAGCCGGGCGCCGGTTCGGACGCCGCGGCGCTGGCGACGCGGGCGGTGCGCGAGGGCGACGACTACGTGCTCAACGGCCAGAAGCAGTTCATCTCGGGCGCCGGTGCCGGTGACCTTTACGTGGTGATGGCGCGAACCGGCGGCTCCGGGGCGGCCGGGATCTCGACCTTCATCGTCCCTGGCGACAGCGCCGGTATCTCGCTCGGCGCCAACGAGCGCAAGATGGGCTGGAACGCCCAGCCGACCCGCGCCGTGGTGTTCGAGGACGTGCGCGTGCCCGTCGCCAACCGGCTTGGCGCGGAGGGCATCGGCTTCAAGATCGCGATGGCCGAACTCGACGGCGGACGGCTCAATATCGCCGCCTGCTCGCTCGGCGGCGCGCAGTCCGCGCTGGAGAAGGCGCTAGCCTACATGAAGGAGCGGCGCGCCTTCGGCAAACGCCTCGATGAATTCCAGGCCCTGCAGTTCCGCCTCGCCGACATGGCGACGGGGCTCGAGGCCTCGCGCACATTCTTGTGGCGGGCGGCGGCGGCGCTCGACGCCAAGGAGGCGAATGCCACTGAGCTTTGCGCGATGGCCAAGCGCTTTGTCACCGACACCTGCTTCGAGATCGCCAACCAGGCGCTGCAGCTGCATGGCGGCTACGGCTATCTGGCGGAGTTCGGCATCGAGAAGATCGTGCGCGATCTGCGCGTGCATCAGATCCTCGAGGGCACGAACGAGATCATGCGCCTCATCGTGGCGAGAAGTCTCGTCGGGCGATGAGCGCAACTCTGCTTCAGGACGGCGACGTTCTCGTTCGCGAGGAGCGCGCGCTGCGCCGGCTGACGCTGAACCGGCCCAAGGCGCTGAACGCGCTCACGCTCGACATGGCGGTCACAATGACGGCGTTGCTGCGCGCCTGGGCCGGCGATCCCAAGGTCGGCGCGGTGCTCATCGACGGCGCCGGGGAGCGCGGGCTGTGTGCCGGCGGCGACATTCGCGCCCTCTACGACGCGGCGAAAGCCAATAGCGACCTGCCCGCGCGATTCTGGTCGAGCGAATATCATCTCGACGTATTGATCGCGCGCTACCCCAAGCCGGTGATTGCAGTCATGGACGGCGTGGTGATGGGGGGTGGGGTCGGCGTCTCCGCGCACGCCGCCCACCGCATCGTGACCGAGCGCTCGGCGATCGCCATGCCGGAGGTCGGGATCGGATACTTTCCCGACGTCGGCATCTCCTTTCCGCTGGCGCGCGCGCCAGGACACGTCGGCACTCACCTGGAACTGACCGGCGACCGCTTGGGAGCGGCCGACGCGATCTATTGCGGCCTTGCCGATATCCACGTTCCGGCAGCGCATCTTGCGGAGCTTCCCGCGGCGCTCGCCGACTGCCGCACCGCCGCCGATGTGCAGACAAGGCTCAAGGAAATGTCCGCCATCCCGCCGCCCGGCCGGATGGCTGCAGCCCGGCCATGGATCGACGACTGCTACAGCGCCAATGACGTCGAGGAGATCATTGCGCGATTGCGCGCCTGCGACACCGATGGCGCCCGCTCGGCGTTGGCAAGCCTGGAAAAGGTGTCGCCGACCTCGCTCAAGATCGCGTTGCGTAACCTCCGCTCGGCGGCGTCATTCCAGAGGGTCGAGGAGAGCTTCCAGCAAGATTACCGCATCTCGCTCGCGTGCATCGCCGGGCATGATTTCATCGAGGGCATCCGCGCGGCGATCGTCGACAAGGACCGCAATCCGGCCTGGCGACCGGACAAGCTCGCGGACGTGACGCCGGAAATCGTCGACCGCCATTTCCGCTCCGTCGGCGCGCTTGAACTGGCCTTTCCAGATTGAATAAGAGGCGAACGCAGATGGCGACCATCGGACTGATCGGTCTCGGCAACATGGGTGCGCCGATGGCCGCCAACCTCGTGAAGGCCGGCGAGCGGGTTCTGGGGTTCGACCTCATGCCTGCGTTGCGCGAAGCGGCGGCCAGAGATGGCGTGGAGATCGTCGCCGCCGCCCGGCAGGCCACGCAAGATTCCGAGATCGTCGTCACCATGCTGCCCGCCGGCGAACACGTGCGCTCGGTATGGGCCGATGTGCTGCCGGCGGCGCGCAAAGGCGCGCTTTTCATCGACTGCTCGACGATCGACGTGGCGAGCGCGCGGGCGGTCCACGCGATGGCCGCCGAGCGCGGCGTCGCCGCGCTCGATGCCCCGGTCTCCGGCGGCGTCGGCGGCGCCAAGGCGGCGACGCTGACCTTCATGGTCGGCGGCTCGGCCGAGGCGTTCGCGCGTGGCAAGCCGGTTCTCGAGCGCATGGGCAAGCGGGTGGTGCATTGCGGCGAAGCCGGCAACGGCCAAGTCGCCAAGATCTGCAACAACATGATCCTCGGCGTCTCCATGATCGCGGTCAGCGAAGCGTTCGTACTGGGCGAAAAGCTCGGGTTGTCGCATCAGGCCCTGTTCGACGTTGCTTCCGCCTCTTCAGGGCAGTGCTGGTCGCTGACGAGCTACTGTCCGGTGCCGGGACCGGTGCCCGCGAGCCCGGCGAACAACGGCTACAAGGCAGGCTTCGCGGCGGCGCTGATGCTCAAGGATCTCAAGCTTGCCAGGGAGGCCGCGCAATCGGTGCAAGCCAACACCGCGCTTGGTGCGCAGGCCGCAGAAATCTACGAGGACTTCGCGCAGAAAGGCCAAAGCGGGGCCGACTTCTCGGCGATCATCAACCTCGTGCGCGGGCAGCCATAACACCGCAACGGGCGTCGCCCGGCGGCTCGCCGCCCGCGCTCCTGAACGATCAAGGGAATTGCCGCGCTGGTATGCGGACGACCTATTTGGGCCGGTTGGGCACCTCGACTTCCGTTCCGTCGCCAGCCTTCTTCACCTTCGCCTGCTTCTTGTCCGGCCCAATTCCGTAGGGCTGCTCCGGCGACGGGGTGCGGTAGCCTGTAGGCGGGTCAGTCAAGTCCCCGCGCGGCGGCTCGCTGCCGAACTTCGCGTATTCTTCCTTGTTGAACCAGTTCAGCGAGAAGCTGCTCTTCTGTTCGGATTCCGGGCTGGCTTGGGCGGCGCTGACATTGGGATCGGCGATCGAGGCAGCCGCGTTCGGCACGGGCGTGGCTGGCGCCGCCTTGCCGCGGGCGTGCTTGTGCGGCTTGACCACCGGGTTTTGCGGCCAGTCGGCGACGGGCGCGGGGGCGGAGCCGGGCGGCGGGAGATCGCGCGACGGCGGCACGACGAGCGGTGCGCGCTCGCCGTAGTCGATGCCGGACGTGTCGACGCCCGACCGCTTGATGCCGATTCCCCGCATGAACTTGGAGAAGAAGGATTCGTCCGGATCGTCGTCGCCGGCACGCGCGACATTGCCGTGAAGGCCGGCTACGGCGACCGCCAAAGCGACAGCCAAGCCGGCGCGCAAGAACGTCGCGCGCAGGCGCGCTGCACGGCCGACCTTGCGGTCGCATCTTTGACCCTGCGGCATGCCCTCACCCCCGTGATGCCGATACGGCAACAATCCGGGAATCATCCCGGGACCGGCTAGCCTTGATCAATTGTTTTCCGCGCGATCACGGCGCTTTTGCGGCGCTCCCGGCCCGGCGCGAATCGTACAACAGGCCCACGACACCCGCAACAATCGCGACATCGGCGAGGTTGAACACGTACCAGCGGAAGCTAAAGCTTGCGGTCTCGACATGGAAAAGCACGAAATCCATGACGCCGGGCCAGTGCAGCCGGTCGATGGCGTTGCCGACCGCCCCACCGATGATCAGCCCAAGGGCGGCGGCGGCGAGCCGCGACCGCGTCCGTGCGAGCCAGACCCACAGGAACGCCACGACCACGGCCTTGAATGCGAGCAGCGCCCATTGGCCGAACGCGCCCTCCTGCGGAAACAGGCCGTAGCTGATTCCCGTGTTCCAGGTGAGAACGAGATCGACCCACGGCATCAGCGCCACCTGGTCGCGGCTGCCGAGCTCGAACACATTCACGAGCCAAAGCTTCACCGCCTGATCGACGACGCCGGTCGCCGCGGCAATCGCAAGCCCGAGCGCGGTCAACGGTCCCCAAGCGTAGGCCCGATCCGCGCTTTCCTGCACCGCATCCGCCACGCCGGCCCCCGGCCTATTCCGCTGCCGTGCGCATCGCTTCCCATTCCCGCAATGCCTGCGCGTCCCGCGGCGTCACGTCGGGAAACTGCCGATCGTCGCCGACGGACGGCAGGATTTTCCAGGAGCGGGCGCATTTGCGCCCTTGCGCCCGTTCGGGAACGACGGCGACGCCGGGCACGTCGGGGAGGCGGAACGCCGTCGGCGGCCCCTCGCCTTCGGCCAGAACGGCGCCCGAAGTGATGCACACTTCGGCGAGATCGACATCGACCACGGCTGCGAACAGGTCCGGATCGGACACATGCACGATCGGCAGCGCCTCGAGCGAGGAGCCGATGCGCTTCTGCGCCCGCTCGATTTCAAGCGCGCCCGTCACCACGCGCCGGACCTGACGAACCTTGCGCCACTTCTCCGCCAGCGCGTCGTCGCGCCAGGCCTCCGGCACGGCGGGGAGAAGTTCGAGATGGACCGAAGCGGCCGACGGGTCGCGCGCCAGCCAAGCCTCCTCGGCGGTGAAAGAGAGCATCGGCGCGAGCCAGATCACGGTCGAGCGGAACAGCTGGTCGAGCACGGTGAGGCAGGCCTTGCGGGTCACCGACGAGTACGGATCGCAATAGAGAGCGTCTTTGCGGATATCGAAATAGAACGCCGAGAGGTCGCTGATCATGAAGGCGTTGAGCGCGGCGAAGATGCGCTTGAAGTCGAAATCGGCGTAGGCGCCGCGGACGAGCGCATCGAGCTCGGCGAGGCGGTGCAGCATCAGCCGCTCGAGTTCCGGCATGGCCTCGTAGCGGACGTGGTCCGTGGCATGGAAATGCGCGAGGTTGCCGAGCATCCAGCGCAACGTGTTACGCAGCTTGCGGTAGGTCTCGATATTGGTCTTGAGGATTTCCGGCCCGATACGCTGGTCGTCCCAATAATCGGTGGCGCACACCCACAGCCGCAGAATATCGGCGCCCGATTGCTTGATCACGTCCTGCGGCGCGATGGTGTTGCCGAGCGACTTCGACATTTTGTAGCCGTGCTCGTCGAGAGTGAAGCCGTGGGTCACGACGATGTCGAAGGGAGCGCGGCCGCGCGTGCCGCAGGATTCGAGCAATGAGGATTGAAACCAGCCGCGGTGCTGGTCGGAGCCTTCGAGGTACATCACGACCTCGGGGCCGCCGTCGGCCCTGCGCTTGATGGCGGCGAGCGCGGGAAAGTGCTTGGGGTCTTCGAGCACGAAGGCGTGCGTCGAGCCGGAATCGAACCACACGTCGAGAATATCGTCGACCTTCTGCCAGCCGTCCTTGGCGAGCGGGCCGAGAAAGCGTTCGCGCGCGCCCGGTCGGTACCAGGCGTCCGCACCCTCCTCCTCGAACGCGTCGAGGATGCGAGCGTTCACGTGCGGATCGTTGAGCACCTCGACCGATCCTTCCGGCTCCTCCTTGATGAACAGCGTGATCGGCACGCCCCAGGCGCGCTGGCGCGAGATCACCCAGTCGGGCCGCGATTCGATCATGCCGGTGATGCGGTTCTCGCCCTGCTCCGGTACCCAGCGCGTCGCCTTGATCGCGGCAAGCGCGCGGCCGCGCAGGGTCGCCTCTTTGCCCCCTCCCCTTTCAGGAAACGGCGCCAATGCGAATGGCTCGTCCATCGCAATGAACCATTGCGGCGTGTTGCGGAAGATCACGGGCTTCTTCGAGCGCCACGAATGCGGATATTGATGCGTGAGCCGCCCGCGCGCGATCAGCGTGCCGGCCTCGATGAGCGCTTTGATCACCGCGTCGTTGGCGTCACCCTTCTCGCCCTTTTCGGTAAGCACGCGCTTGCCGGTGAAGCCGGGCGCCTGCTCGGTGAAGCGGCCGTCGGCGTCGACCGTGTAGGGGATGGCGGTGTTGATGCCGCGCCCGGCGAGCGCGCGAGCATTCGCGGTCCAGACGTCGAAGTCTTCGCGTCCGTGCCCGGGCGCAGTGTGGACGAATCCCGTGCCGGTATCTTCGGTGACGTGCTCGCCGGGAAGGAGCGGCACCTTGAAATTGTAGCCCTTGTTGAAATTCTTAAGCGGATGCTCGCACCACCAGTCCGGCCAGATCGCTCGCCGGAATGCTTTTGAGCTTCTTGAAAGCGGTCACCCGGGCTTGACGGAATATCTCGACCGCGAGTTTGTCCGCCAACACGAAGCGGTCGCCCGGCTTCGCCCAATTGTCGCTCGGGGCGTCGACGACCTCGTAGAGGCCGTAGTCGACCTTCGGTGAGAAGCTGATCGCGCGATTGCCAGGAATGGTCCAGGGCGTGGTCGTCCAGATCAGTATCGACAGCGCCCGCGACCTCGGCGACCGTCGCTTGTCGGTTCTGCCACCGGCGACGACGATGGGAAACTTCACCCACACCTGATCCGATACGAAATCCTCGTATTCGACCTCCGCCTCGGCGAGCGCGGTCTTTTCCACCACCGACCACATCACCGGCTTCGAGCCGCGATAGAGGCTGCCGTTCGCCGCAAACTTCATCAGCTCGCGCGCGATCTGCGCCTCGGCCGCGTAGCTCATGGTGCTGTAGTAGTGCTCCCAATCGCCGACCACGCCGAGGCGCTCGAACTCGGCGCGCTGGACGCCGATCCAGTGCTCGGCGAACTGCCGGCACTCGCGGCGGAATTCGACGATCGGCACCTTGTCCTTGTCGCGGCCCTTGGCGCGATATTCCTCCTCGATCTTCCATTCGATCGGCAGGCCGTGACAGTCCCAGCCGGGCACGTAGTTCGAGTTGAAACCAAGCATCTGCTGGCTCTTGGTCACCACGTCCTTGAGAATCTTGTTAAGCGCTGTGCCGATATGGACGTTGCCGTTGGCGTAGGGCGGGCCGTCGTGAAGGATGAAGCGCGGGCGGCCCTTGGCCGCCGTGCGCAGGCGGCCGTAGAGGTCGAGGCTGCGCCAGCGCGCCAACAGCTCCGGCTCCTTCTGCGGCAGGCCGGCGCGCATCGGGAAATCGGTTCTGGGCAGGAACAGCGTTTCGCTGTAATCGCGTGTTTTTGCCGGCGTGTCGTTCATGGGCGCCTTCTAACAAGCCGCTGGCGCGGCGCAAAGGGCTGTCGCCGCGGGCGCACTGCGGCCGCCGGGAACCCGCGGCCTGGATTTCGCGTTGACGATCAAGGATATTTGCGCCGGTGAGGAAGCCTTAAGTGGAATATATTCGTACGAACCCTGAAGCGCGCCGCGTCGTCGTCATAAACGACCCGCAGCCGGTCAGCAGCGTCGGCGACCTATGGTCCTCGGCAGGCCGAGCCGCGATGATCGGGATTTTCCTGCTGCTGTTCGTCGCGTTCCTCTATTTCGGCCGCGCCATCCTGCTGCCGATCTTGGCCGCCGCCATCGTGGCCCTGACGCTCGGCCCGGTGGTCAAGGCCGCTAACCGCCGCGGTATTTCACCGTGGATCACCGCCCTGCTCATTGTCCTCCTCTGCCTGGGGGCGCTAAGCATCGCCGCTACCGCCTTGGCCGGACCGGTGAGCGAGTGGATCGGACGCGCACCGGAGATCGGTGCCACCATCAGGCAGAAGCTTTCCGTGCTCGAGGGGCCGCTGGCGTCACTGCTCCAATTGGAAGAAATGCTGTTCGGCCCGGGCGCGCCAGCGGCGGCGCCATCCGCCCCGAGCGTGGTGCTGCCGGTGGTCGCATTCGTCACGCCCGCAGCCGGCGAGCTGCTGCTGTTCTTCGGCACGCTGATGTTCTTTCTTGTCGGCCAGATCGAGTTGCGCGCGCAGCTCGTCTCCTTCTTCGCCACCCGCGACGCCAAGCTGCGCTTCCTCAAGATCGTGACCGACGTCGAAAGAAATCTGGCCAGCTATCTCGCGATCGTGACGGCCATCAACGCCTCGCTCGGCGTCGTCGTCGCGCTCGGGGCCTTCGCGCTTGGTTTCCCAAATCCGGCGATCTTCGGCGTGCTCGCCGCGCTGTTGAACTATGTGCCCTACGTCGGGCCGGCGGTGATGGTGGTGATCCTGTTCGTCGTCGGACTGGTCAGCTTTCCATCGCTCGGCCAGGCGTTCATCGCGCCGCTTGCCTTTGTCCTCCTCACCACGATGGAAGGTCATTTCATTACGCCGACTGTCGTCGGCCGGCGCGTCACGCTCAACCCGCTGCTCATCTTCCTGGCGCTCGCGTTCTGGACCTGGATGTGGGGACCGATCGGCGCGTTCCTTGCGGCCCCGCTGTCGATCATCGGCCTCGTCGTCGTCAACCACCTGGTGCCGAGCGAGGACGTCAAGCTTCCGGAATGAACGGCGTTTCCGCAGGTCCGCCGGATCACGGCTCGGGGAACACCGTCTCCGCGGCCCGCGCCAGCATGCTCCGCGCCTCGCCCGCATCCTCATTCATTCTGCTGACCAGAGCGGCGACTGAAGCGAACACCTTTTCCTCGCGGATCCAGCCCATCAAGGCCACGTCGATCGAACGCCCGTAAAGATCGCCGGAAAAATCAAATAAAAAGACTTCGAGCAGCACGCTGCCATCGTCGAACATCGGGCGGCGTCCGAAGTTCGCCACGCCGTCGTAGCGGCGTCCTTCGACCTGGGCGCGCACCGCATAGACGCCGTGCCGCAGCGCGCAGGCGGGGTCGAGCTTGATGTTGGCGGTCGGGAAGCCGAGTTCGCGTCCGCGCTTGTCGCCATGGGCGACGCTGCCGGAGACGAACCACGCGTAACCGAGCAGCTCGGCGGCCTCAGCGACGCGCCCCGCCATCAGCGCCTCACGGATCGGCCCCGAGGAAATGATGCGGCCGCCGTCGGCGAGCGGCGGCACGATATCGACGCTGAATCCGTGCCGCTCGCCCTCCGCGGTGAGAAACGCCGGCGTGCCGGCGCGCCCCTTGCCGAAATGAAAGTTAAAGCCGATCACCGCCCCGCGCATTGCAAACCGCTCGAGCAATATGCGGGAAACAAACTCCTCGGCGGTGAAGCCCGCCAGCGCTGCATCGAAGGTGAGCACGATGGCGCCGTCGAGCCCGGTCGTGGCGAGAAGACGGAGCTTGGCACGCTCGTCGGTAAGGCGGAACAATGACTCCTGCGGATGGAAGAAGGTGCGCGGATGCGGTTCGAAGGTGAGGACGCCGGCCGGTGTTCCGAGCTTTGCCGCGCGGGCGCGCGCCGCAGCGATGACCGCCCGATGGCCGCGATGCACCCCGTCGAAATTGCCCAGCGCGAGGACCGCGCCACGGAGCGCATCATCGGACGCGGCATCGCGCACGACGCGAAAGCGTTTCGGCGGCATCGGGTTTCAATGGTTAAGGAACCGCTGCGCGTAGGTGCCGCCCTGGGTGGGCCGAGTTCAAGCATCCGCGCCGAAAGCGCTTTTGCACTCGGCCGGGAACCGCCTGCTGCCGATTAACCGGCCATTCAATCACGCAATGCTAGCGTCGCCGAGCGTCCAGGAGGCTCGCCGAGGGCGTCGACGGCGGTCTGATGAATTGTCGGAAGGCCGGCCTCGGGCAACGGACCGCGCCAGGGAGCAGAGCCATGGCTCTCGATCCGTCAATGCCGGTGCTCGTGGTCGACGACTACAGCACCATGGTCCGCATCATCCGCAATCTGCTGCGGCAGGTCGGCTTCTCCGACGTGGATGATGCCAATGACGGCGCCGCGGCGCTCGCCAAGATGCGCGCCAAGCGTTACGGATTGGTGATCTCGGACTGGAACATGGAGCCGATGAGCGGCTACGAGCTGCTGCTCCAGGTTCGCGCCGATCCCGCGCTTGGCGAAACACCGTTCATCATGGTGACCGCCGAATCCAAAACGGACAACGTCATCGCCGCGAGGAAGGCGGGCGTGAACAACTACATCGTCAAGCCGTTCAACGCGCAGACGCTCAGAACCAAGATCGAGGCGGTGTTCGCTGAGGCGGCGGAGTCGGCGCCGGCGGCGTAGGCCTAGTCACGAACTGAAAGCACTTTCCGTTCGAGCCGTTTGCGTCTGGCCGGTTGCTGCTCGCTGCGCCATGATCGGCGAAGGCTGACCACGCAGGTCACCACACCAGCCGCGGGATGACCGCCTTGGGGACAGTGCCGGCGGCGGCGAACATCGCGCCCAAGCCGGCAGGGTCCGGGGTTTCGCGCGAACCGAGCTGCTCGGCGTGAAGGCCGGAAATGACGAACAGGCAATCCACGCCGAAGGAAGCCGCGCCGGCAAGGTCGGTGCGGACCGAATCGCCGATCGCGAGCACGCGCACGAGCGGCGGCACCTTGCCGCCGCGCAACGCGGCCGCTTGGCCGAGCGCCGCCTCATAAATCGGCGCGTGCGGCTTGCCGCAATAGAGCGTCTCGCCGCCGAGCGCGACATAAGCGTCGGCCAGCGCCCCGGCGCAGTAGACCAGGGTATCGCCGCGCTCGACGACGACGTCGGGATTGGCGCAGACCATGAACAGCGAACGCTCGCGCATTAACGCCAGCATCTCGCGGTAGCTCTCGGGCGTCTCGACGGTGTCGTCGAACAGGCCGGAGCACACCACGTAATCGGCGGTCTCAAGCGGCGCAAAGGTGACGTCAAGGCCGGCAAAGATCGGTCGGTCGCGCAGCGGGCCGAGATGGAACACGCGCTCGGCACGTTTTGCTTCAACGATGCCGCGGGTCACGTCGCCGGAGCTGGTGATTGCGTCATAGGCGTCGCGCCGAACGCCGAGGCCGTCGAGAATTTTCCGCACGGCGGCGCCCGGCCGCGGCGCATTGGTGATGAGAATGACCGTGCCGCCGCGGGCGCGAAACCGGGCGAGGGCATCGCCGGCCTCGGCGAAGGCGGCAACCCCGTTGTGCACCACGCCCCAGACATCGCAGAGCAAAACGTCGTACGCGCTCGCGAGCGGCTCAAATCGTTCGATGACGCCAGGCAAGGTCGCGCGCCATCATTGCAGCATCAGCCGCGGCCGTTGCCGGCGCGGGCAAATTGGGCGAGCGCGCCGCTTACCGCCGCGAAGGGCGCGTCGCTCGCAGGCGCGGGCTGCGGCGGTTGCGGCGGGGCTGACGCGGCCTGCTCGGCAGGAGCGGGAGCCGCCGGAGCGCCGTTGATGGCCTCGGGCTTAGCGACGGTCGGCGCGGCGGGGGCGGCTTTCGTGGCCTCGCCCCCTGCCTCCTGCAGCGCTTCGGCGCGTACCGGGCGGGGCGGCGAGAACAGGAAGCCCTGGCCGAAGCGTACGTCGTAATCGAGCAGGTCGACGACGGTCGATTCGCTCTCGATCCGCTCGGCGATGAGGTCGATGCCGAAACGCCCGAGGAGATCGGAGAAATCCGCGGGATGGATGTCCGTCGAAGCGGCGCCCACGCGGTTGAGCAGCAGCATCGCCGACACCTTGATGAAGCGGAAGCCGCGCTCGTTCAATTCGCGCGGGTCGACGCGCAGGTCGGTGAGGTTGTCCATCGAGAAACGAAAGCCGCGCTCGGCGAGCGCGGCGAGGCTCTCGTGCTCGAGCGGCCCCATGGCGCGAACGGCGCTCTGCGTGAACTCGAACACCAACGCCGAGGCGATGGCGCGATTGGCGTCGAGGAACTCGAGCAATTGCGGGAACTCGGCATCAGTCAGGGTCGCGCCGGAGAGATTGCAGAACAAGCCGATGTCGCGGTTCTTGAGCAGCAGCCGGCGCACCACCTGCACACAGCGCAGCACCGAAAGGGCGTCGAGCTTCGGCATCAGCGAGCCCGCTTCGGCGTAAGGGAGGAAATCGGCCGCCGCGACCACCTCGCCGCTGTCCGCCTTGAGCCGCGACATCGCCTCGTAATAGCGCACCTTGCGCTGCGGCAGCGTCACGATCGGCTGCAGGTAGAGATTGATCCGGTGGGCCTCGATGGCGCCGCGCAGGAGCGCGATGATTGCGCCCCGCTCAAGGCCGGCAAAGATCGCGACAGGGTGCGCTGTCGGCATGGCCGTCGGGGATGCCGCATCAGGGGCGAGGACGGAGGGCGACGGCGCCGTCTCCAGGGGATTGATCGTCGGCAGCGCCGTGCCGGTGCGTGCCAGCGTCGCGTCGTGGGCGGCGACCGACTCGGCGAGTTCCTTGACCAGGCGCGAGAGTTCCTCGATCTCGGCAGCCAGCGGCTGCGCCGTGGCCAACGCCTTGTCGAGGACGGTGCCGAGCTTCGTCTCCATGATGTTGAGCCGCCGGCCGAATTCCCCGAGCTGGCGCGCCAGATCGTCGGCGCCGCGGGCGAGGTTGGCGACCTGGTCGCTCACCTCGGTGCGGTCCTGTTTGCGGCCGGAGACGCCGCTGTAGAGTGCAAGCGCGGTAAGCGCACCGAGCCCGACCAGGCCCGACTCGGCGACACCCAGACCGAAGCGAAAATAAAGCACAAAGGCGAGCGAGCCGGCGATCAACGCCATGCACAGGACGATGAAGATCGCGCCAATGCGCACCATGAACAACCCCTGATCACACCCCGCCGGAGCATGCCCGAAGCGCCAAGGCGCTGGCAAGGAACGGGCGGTCGCTATGCCCGGCAAAAACGATTCGCCTCGGGGCCACTACCAGTGGCCACAAGCGCCGCGATGCCGCAAGCCGGCGCAATTCGCTGGTTCCCGTTGGTTCCCGTCCGCTCTCGTCGCCGGCAAGGCCGCGGCGAACGGAGTGTGCGGCAGGAGGAACCTATGCCACCGCCCTGATCACCCGTGCCGTCTTCTCGAAGATCTCCGCAATCTGCGCCTCGGTGACGATCAGCGGCGGGGCGATGGCGAGCGTGTCGCCGGAGACGCGGATCAGGAGGTTTTCTTCATGGAAGGCGCGTTCCATCGCCTCGTAGCCGCGCTTGCCCACGGCGCCGGGCCGCGAGGCGAGGTCGATGCCGACGGCGACGCCGACGGCGCGCACGTCGAGCACGTTCGGCACCCCCTTGAGCGTCATCGCCGCCTCGGCAACGACCGGCTCGAGCTTCTTGGCCCGCTCGAACAGACCCTCGTCGCGATAAAGGTCGAGCGCCGCAAGCCCGGCGGCGCAGGCGAGCGGATGCGCCGAATAGGTATAGCCGTGGAACAGCTCGATGACGTGCTCCGGCCCCTGCATGAAAGCCTCGTAGAGGCTCTCGCGCGCGATCACACCGCCCATCGGCACGGCGCCGGAGGTCACCCCCTTGGCAAAGCAGAGGAGGTCGGGCGTCACCCCATAGCGCTCCGCGGCAAAGGCGTGGCCGAGACGGCCGAAGCCGGTGATCACCTCGTCGAAGATCAGAAGGATGCCGTGCTTGTCGCAGATCGCACGCAGGCGCTGAAGATAGCCCTTGGGCGGCGGCAGCACGCCGGTCGAGCCGGCCATCGGCTCGACGATCACCGCGGCGATAGTCGAGGCGTCGTGCAGCGCGACTAGGCGCTCGAGCTCGTCGGCGAGGTGGGCGCCCCATTCCGGCTCGCCTTTGGTGAAGGCCTGATGCTCACGGCTATACGTCGCTGGCAGATGATCGATCCCGGCCAGGAGCGTGCCGAAGAATTTGCGGTTGTTGACGATGCCGCCGACGGAAATGCCGCCGAAGCCGACGCCGTGATAGCCGCGCTCACGGCCGATCAGGCGCGTGCGCGCGCCCTCGCCGCGCACATTGTGGTAGGCGAGCGCGATCTTGAGCGCGGTATCGACCGCCTCCGAGCCTGAATTGCAGAAGAACACGCGATTGAGGTCGGCCGGGGCCAACGCGGCGACCCGGCTCGCCAGTTCGAAGGATTTGGGGTGGGCGAACTGGAAGGCCGGGGCGTAGTCGAGTTGCTCGGCCTCGCGCTTGATGGCGGCGACAATGGGGTCGCGGTTGTGGCCGGCGTTGGTGCACCAGAGCCCGGCAAGACCGTCGAGCACGGCGCGCCCGTCGGGCGTGAAATAGTGCATATCCTTGGCGCGCGTGATGAAACGCGGCGCGCGCTTGAAGGCGCGGTTCGGCGTAAATGGCAGCCAGAATGCGCTGAGATCGTTCGGTACGCTGGTCGCACGAGGATTTGCGGATTTCCGCTGCAGCGAGCTTTCCACGGGATTCTCCCGGCGTTCATTGTCGATCGATAGAGGCTAACGCATTCCGGCGCTTCACGGAACGGGTTTGGCATCGGCACCCGGTGAGCCTTTCTCTTGACGCAACCCCGACAGGGGGTTGCAATGGCGCTACTGCGCAGGTTCAATCTACGAACCGGGGCGATGCGCATGTCTGAGGCCGACAGCGGCTTCGTACGGGAAGCGTACGAAGTCCTCGAAGATCTTGATCGTCAGACTACGGTCGACGGCGTGATCGACGTCACCCGGCGCGCGCTTACGCGTTTTGGCTTCGACTTTTTTTGCTTCAACACATTTCCGAACCGAGGACAGCGATTCGAGGACGTGACCATTGCGATCCACGTGCCCCCGGAATGGGTCCGCATCTACAACGAAAGGGAATACGTTCGCATCGATCCGAGCATTCGCTACTGCCGGCAGATGGTGCGCCCATTCAGGTGGAGCGACGCCCCTTATGATCCCGAGCGCGAGCCGGAAGTCCTTCCCTTCCTCAAGGGCTCGGCCGACTTTGCGCTGACCAACGGGTTCTGGTTTCCCATTCCCGGGCGACACGGCACGGTCGGCGGGGTCTGGATGGGCGGCCCCAAAGCGGCAGTTGTCGAACGCGACCTGCCGCTCCTCCACCTCATTGCACTCTCCGCGTTCGAGTTGCTGCGCCGGCTGCGCCGGCCGCCGGGCGTGCCGATCCCGTTAACGCCGCGCGAGCGGGAAGTGCTCTCGTGGGCAGCGCAGGGCAAGTCGGCCTGGGAGACCGGCGAGATTCTCGGCATCGCCAAACGCACCGTCGATGAGCACGTGCAGACCGCGAGCCGAAAGCTCAATGCCGTCAACCGGACGCAGGCCGTCGTTGCGGCGCTCCGCGAGCGGTTCATCAGCGTTTGAACGGTCGCCGGTCTGGTCCCCTCGCCGTCCGCCAAGCCGATGGGTCGGCCGCGAGCGCAATAATTCCGCCTGTCGGGAATTGTGCGCGCGTGGCGCCAAATACACGAGCGACCGCAGCGGAAGCACCGCCCGCCAACCCCTGAATGCGCTGAAAAGGCCACCGTCACAAATGCCAATGCGGCCCGCCGCCCGCGCCGGGCTAGAACAGTGCAGTGATACCGACGCCGCGCTGGAAGAAGATGACAAAAGACCGGCGGACGAAGGACGAATTCGACCTGCGCAAGGTTCTGACCGGGCGTGGTCCCGGTCAGTCGCGCCTGAAACTCGCGCCCGAGCACGTCATCTACGCACAGGGCGATGCCGCCGACGCCTTGTTCTATGTGGAATCCGGCTGGGTGAAGATGTCCGCCGTCGTCCCCAGCGGCAAGGAACCGGTAATCGCTCTCCGCCGCGGAGACGAATTCTTCGGCGTCCGCAGTATGGTCGCGGCACGCCGCCAGGCGACGGCCACGGCGTTGACCGATTGCTCGCTCGTACGCGTGACCAGATCGGCTCTCAATCGCTTGCTTCGTGAGCAGCCGGACTTCGCGGTGACATTCGCCGCCTATCTGGTGCGCAGGAGCATCTTCGACCAGGAAAGCCTGATCGATCACCTGACCAGTTCCGCAGAAAAGCGTCTGGCGCGAACTCTCCTGCAACTCGCCAGTGAGGTTGGCGTCGACGACGCCCCCTTCATTCCTGCGCGGCGCGTCAATCAGGCCCTGCTGGCCAACATGATCGGCACGACGCGATCGCGGGTCAGCGTTTTCCTCAGCAAATTCAAGCGCCAGGGTCTCATCACCTACGACCGGCACGGCCACATGAGCGTGCGCAAACCCGCGCTCGGCGGCTGGTTGGAACGATAGTTTTCCACAGAAAATCTTGCCTGTGCAAATTTGAACAGGGCAACGCAAGATTGTGTGTCACATTCATGAAGGGAAGGCCGAAGTCGGGATCGCTCACGGTGCATCGGCTGCCAAGCGTTTGAGCAAGGCAACTTGGGAATGAAGGCGAACTCGGCAACGTGGAAAGCAAGCTTCAAGGCGCCGCGGGAAACTCCGACGGCCGATGAGGTACGCCGCGCGCTCGGCCGGGTGCTCGGAAGCCCCATTTTTCGCGATTCGCTCCGCCTGACGAGCTTTCTCAAATTCGTCGTCGAGGCGGCGCTCGACGGCAAGAGCGACAGGATCAAATCCTACACCATTGCCGTCGAGGCGCTCGGACGCGGACCGGCCTTCGATCCCCAGGCTGATCCGATCGTGCGGGTCGAAGCCGGGCGACTGCGGCAGGCGCTGGCGCGCTATTATGCGACCACCGGTTGCAACGATCGGATCATGATCGCGATGCCGCGCGGCGCCTACGTCCCGAGCTTCACTTGGCGCAGCCCGGTGATGCCAAGGTCGCAAGCGGACGGGCAGATGCGAGAGGTCGTTGCCGGATGGGCCCGCGGCGCCAACATCAGCGATCGAAGCCGACAATTGACCGACACGCTTGCAGCGTTCCAGGATCTGCTTGAAATCCACCGGCTGCAGATTGCTGCGATAAGCAGCGAGATCGATCGCGCCTGGCAGATCCTGAAAAGTTCACGCGCGCTTCTGCAGGTGGCGGCCGTCGGATCGGCGGACGGCGCCGAGAAGACCAAGGCGCGCCTGCTGCGCCGGCGCGCGAGAGCGTGCATGGAGACGACGCGGCGGCGCCGCCGAGCTCTCGGGCAAAAACGCTTCGCCTAGGCTGCGCGTCAGGACCGCGATCGATGCCGTCGGTACCGAGCGCGCGCAGGGAACGCTAGCGCAGCAGCCCGGCGAGTGCCCGGCCGGCAGGCGAGTGCAGTTCCCACGAACTCAGCGTGCCGTCATTATCCTTGTCGGCAGCTTTGAACCGGCGCTCGACGACAGCCAGATACTCATCCTTCGTCAAAGTCTGGTCGTGATCGGGATCGGCGCCGACGAGATCCATGCGGCTGACGCGGCCGTGTAGCTCCTTCAGGGTCAGCGTGCCGTCGCTGTCGGTGTCGAGCTTGTCGAACAGATCGGCGGCCGCCTTCTTGGCTTCGGCAAGGTCCACGGTGCCGTCATTGTCGGCGTCGAACTGGCCGACAAGCGTCGAGCTCTTCGAGCGTGCCGCGGCCGGCTTCGCGGCGGCGATGAGGCCCGTGACGGTCAACAACACTGCGTGGCGTCGGGAAATCATGAGAGACCTCGCTAAGGAATCGTTGGCAGTATGTACCGGGTCGCGCTTTGTTTCGCCAGGGGCCGGACGCGACCCGCGCGGCCGACCTCGGGCCGAAGCGATTGCGCTCGATGCGCCAGTGCGTTACCAACCGCGCCATTCTCAAATCGATGCGCCGAGCACGGCGGATGGCCGACAAGAAGAAAGAAACCAACAAGCTCAACGCCCGCCTGCCGCGCGGGTTCGCCGACCGCGGAGCGGCGGAGGTCGCGGCGACGCGGCAGATGATCGAGACGATCCGCCAGGTGTACGAGCACTACGGGTTCGAAGCGGTCGAGACCCCGGCCATCGAGTATACCGACGCGCTCGGCAAGTTTTTGCCGGACCAGGACCGGCCGAACGAAGGGGTGTTCTCGTTCCAGGACGACGATGAGCAGTGGCTGTCGCTGCGCTACGACCTGACCGCACCGCTCGCGCGCTATGTGGCGGAGAATTTCGACGCTCTGCCGAAGCCGTATCGCTCCTATCGCGTTGGCTGGGTTTTCAGGAACGAGAAGCCGGGACCAGGGCGCTTTCGCCAGTTCATGCAGTTCGACGCTGACACGGTGGGAAGCGCGTCGCCCGCGGCCGACGCCGAGATGTGCATGATGGCGGCGGACACGATCGAGGAATTGGGAATCCCGCGTGGAAGTTATGTGGTTAGGGTTTGGAACAGAAAGCTATTGGACGGGAATCTCGACGCCGTCGACGTTCCACCGCATGCAAGATTAACTGCGCTGCGGGCTATCGACAAATATGACCGACTAGGAATCGAAGGCGTTCAGCAACTGCTGGCTGGCGGTAGAAAGGACGAGAGCGGCGATTTTACGAAAGGGGCGGGCTTGTCAGTCCTGGCGAATAATTTTGTGACAAGCAGTATCGTCTTTGTAGGCACTGGATACAGTTCGGATAAATTGATTCCTGTTGATATTCTCAAAGAAGCAGAGAAGGAGCCACCTAAACCATTTGATTTCGATGAATACCGCAAGGACAGGTGCTCCAAACTTGAAAAGGACGGCTTGCCGGACTCCATGGAGATCGGATTGGCGGAACTTAAAGAGATACACCAGCTTGTGCTTAGTTCAGCATACGATGATCGGGTCAAAATAGATAAGACGGTCGTCCGCGGCCTCGAATATTACACCGGTCCAGTATTCGAGGTGGAGCTCACCTTCTCAACCGACAGCAAAGACGGATCGCCCCGCTTCGGCTCGGTCGGCGGCGGCGGGCGCTACGATGGGCTGGTGTCGCGCTTCCGCGGCGAGCCGGTGCCGGCGACGGGATTCTCCATCGGCGTGTCGCGGCTTGCTGCCGCGCTGCAGTATATCGGCAAGCTCGACAGCAAGCCCGCGCCTGGCCCAGTCGTCGTCACCGTGTTCGACCGCGAGCGCATCGCGGACTATCAGCGCATGGTGAAGACGCTCCGCGACGACGGCATCAGGGCGGAGCTTTATCTGGGAAGTTCAGGCTTCAACGCGCAGATGAAATACGCCGACAAGCGCGGCGCGCCCTGCGTCATCATCCAGGGCTCCGACGAGAAGGCCAAGGGCGAAGTCACCATCAAGGACCTCATCCTCGGCGCTGAGCTGGCGAAGCAGGAAAAGGGGCGCGAGCAACACCTGCAGAAACAGGCCGAAGCGCAGTTCGCTGTCGCCGAAGACCGGCTCGTCGAAGCGGTGCGCAAGGTACTCGCGCGGCACGCAGCCGGCTCGCACTGACCACACACACAGCCGGCCTGGAAAGCTCCGCCACCTCCATCGCGTGGATTGTTAACGTTACCGGGGCACGACCCGCCGGCTGGCGCGCTGAAGCGCCGCGTCAGCATTAACGGCGCGCGGCAAATCTTCATCGAATAGCGACTCTCGCCGTGTTAAAGGGCCGCCCGAACCGCCGGCACCAAGATGTCGAAGCTTGCCACCAACGCACCGAACGCCCACGCACAAAAACTCGTCGCCTCCTATGTGCGCGCCGGCTACGTGCAGATCGATCCGCCGATCCTGCAGCCGGCGGAGCCGTTTCTCGACCTCTCGGGCGAGGACATCCGCCGGCGGCTGTTTCTTACCAGCGATCCCCACGGCCGCGAACTGTGCCTGCGGCCCGATCTCACCATTCCGGTCTCGCGCGCCTATCTGCAATCGCCGCGGGCCGGCGAGGCGGCCGGCTTCTGCTATCTCGGATCGGTGTTTCGCCATCGCGAGGGCGCCGCCGCCGAGTTCGTGCAGGCCGGGATCGAGTCCTTCGCCCGGCATGACAAGGCGGCGGCCGACGCCGAAATGCTGACGCTTGGGCTCGAGGCGACCGCTCTCTACGGCTTGACGACGCCGCAAATTCGCATCGGCGACGTGGGGCTGTTCTCCGCCTTCGTCGCCGCGCTCGATCTCGCACCGGCGTGGAAGCGTCGCCTGATCAAAGACTTCAACCGCAAATCCACGCTCGCCCACGATCTCGACCGGCTGGCGCTCACCGCCGCGAGCCGGCCGCCGGAATACCAGGGTGTGCTGGCCGCGCTCGCCGGCTCCGATCCCAACGCCGCCCGTCACCTCGTCGCCGATCTCCTCTCGATCGCCGGCATCGAAGCGGTCGGCGGCCGTTCGGTCGACGAGATCGCCGAGCGCTTTCTCGAACAATCGGCGCTCGGCGCGGGAACGCGGCTGCCGCACGAGACCCGCGCGCTGATCGAGCGCTTCCTGTCCGTGCGTGCCGATCCCGACGAAGCAGCAAGCGAACTGCACGCGCTCGCCGCCGATGCCGCAATTGCCCTCGACGCCGCGCTCGATTTGTTCGAGACCCGCACCGGCTTTCTAGCCGCCCGCGGCGTCGACGTGCAATCGCTCGAATTCGCGACGGCGTTCGGGCGCGGCTTCGACTACTACACCGGCTTCGTCTTCGAACTCCACGATGCGCGGGCCAAGGGCCCGCTTGTCGCCGGTGGACGCTACGATGGCCTGCTCTCCCGGCTCGGCGCGCCCGAACCGATCGCGGCCGTCGGCTTTGCCGCCTCGATCGAAGAGCTTGCGGCGTGCGCAGGCGGCGATGGGGACGCGCCATGAGCGCGCCGCTCATCCTCGCCGTTCCCGCCAAGGGCCGGCTGCAGCAGAATGCCGAGGCGTTCTTCGCGCGCTCCGGGCTTGAACTCGTGAAGCCGCGCGGGGCCCGCGACTATCGCGGCGCCATCGCCGGCTTCCCGGGCGTTGAGATCGCCTACCTTTCTGCGGCGGAAATCACGGCGCAGCTTGGGCAAGGCGCGCTGCATCTCGGGGTGACCGGCGAAGACCTGGTACGCGAGCTGATCCCCGATGCCGACCGGCGGGTGGTGCTCATCGACCGGCTCGGCTTCGGCTTCGCCAATGTCGCCGTCGCCGTGCCGCAGGCCTGGATCGACGTTCGCAGCATGGCCGATCTCGACGACGTCGCCACTGCCTTCCGGCTCAAGCACGAGCGCAAGATGCGGCTTGCCACCAAATACGCCAATCTCGCCCGCGGCTTCTTCGCCGAGCACGGCGTCGTCGACTACCGCATCGTGGAAAGCTCCGGCGCGACCGAGGCGGCGCCGGCGGCCGGCACCGCCGAGTTCATCGTCGATATTACCACGACCGGCGCCACGCTCGCCGCCAACGGCCTCAAGGTGATCGAGGACGGCGTCATCCTGCGCTCGCAGGCTAACCTCGTCGCCGCGCGGGCCGCCCCGTGGGATGCGGCGCAGCGTGAGACCGCCCGCCTCCTGCTCGACCGCGTCGCCGCGCAAAAGCGCGCCCGCTCGTACCGTGAGGTGCGCACGCGCTTTGCCGGCTTGAACGAGACCTTGCTCGACGCTACGCGCGAAAAATTCGGCGTCGCCGCGCCGTTCGGCGGCCCGACCTCCTCCGGCATGCTTACGCTCCACTGCCCGCCCGAAAACGTGCATGCGCTCGCGAGCTTCCTGCGCGAGCAAGGCGCCGAGGCGGTCTCGGTCGTTGCGCTCGACTACGTTTACGTGCGCGACAACGCGCTCTATGCGCGGCTTGCGGCTGAGCTGGATCGGAGCAAGCCTGGGCGGCAATGAACGGCCGACGGCCGCGATGCTGCCGTCATCTGCTCATTCCCCCGATGCACCTCTCATATGGCAGGACAAAACTCTTGGCCATTTGTCCCATTGCCGGATTGGAGCGGTGGGGTAGGCCCCGAGGTTTGAGTACTCAATGAAGGCGAAGCGACCCGGCTTCAGATATCTGCGCAGCTCGGTCAAATAACTTGCCATGACGTCGCGCCCGGACACCCGGCGATCCAGGTCAAAAATCCAGCGTAAGTATAGAGGGCGTCAAGTTACGGGTCATTCCTTGCCGCAGAGCTTGCGCCACGCGGCACACGCGCTCGCCGGCCGACGGGCGTTAAAGTCCGCCCCTTCGCGGTTGTGAGAGTGGGCGCAGGTCCAAGCGATCCCGTCGATATCGCCGGGCGGTCGCCGGGCTGGCGCGCGACGACGCGCCCCATCTCCTTCGCGGTCCGGCGGTCCTGACCTTGCAACGCCTAAAGCCCACGGGCATGGCAATGCTTGCTTTGCCTGCTTATGTCTCATTGACCTGGACAGCGAGGCTGCTGGGGTTAGAAAGGCACCGTCATCGCCATCCGATCGGCGGGACACGACACACCGGGCGCAAGAAGCGGAAGGGCGGCCATGGCAGAAGAGCGAAACGAGGACGAGGAACGGCCGTGCCTGCATTGTCTGATGGTCGAGATGATCGACGACTTCTTTGCAGAGTATCCTGTCTCAACCGACGAGCCGGACGCCATCGACACGGAGGAAGTCATAACCGCCGTTGCAAAAACGGTGGCGGAGCTGACCTATAGCCAGGACGGCACCGGACGCCAAAACATGATCGAACAGCTGATGCGTGAGATCATGAGCTATGACGCCGAATATCGCCAGCAGGATGAGCTGGGCGCCGCCGGCTCCGGCGCGCGGCATTAGATCGGCGCAAGGGCCTGACCGGCACCGTGATCGGTCGGGCGCCGCGGGCGGCTTGAGGGGCAGGCGTTGAAATCCTCTGGCTATCGACAACTGCACATCCGTCGCGACGCAAGGCCGCAGGGCGTCATCGCCTACGCGACCATCGAGAATACCGGCAAGCTCAACGCGATCAACAGCGCGCTGATGGGCGAGCTTGTCGAGGGCATGGGCGAGCTCGCCGCCGACGATCGCTTGCGCGCCGTCGTTCTCACCGGGGCCGGGCCCAAGGCCTTTATTGCGGGCGTCGACATCAACGAGATGGCGCACATCGAAAACGGCGCACAGGCCACGGCTTTCATCACCCGCCTGCACCAGTGTTGCGCGGCGATCCGCGACATGCCGGTGCCGGTGATCGCCCGCATCCAGGGCTACGCGTTCGGCGGCGGCCTCGAGCTCGCGGCGGCGTGCGATGTGCGGATTGCTGCCGACGCGGCCGTGTTCGGCATGCCTGAAGTCAAGCTCGGCATTCCCTCGGTCATCGAAGCGGCACTGTTGCCGACGCTGGTCGGCTGGGGACGCGCCCGCGAGATGATGTATCTAGGCGAAAACTTCACCGCCGACGAAGCTCTGCAATGGGGACTGGTGGAGCATGTGGTGCCGGCGTCGGCCCTCGATGCGGCGGTCGAGGCCTGGATCGCCAAGCTGTTGACCTCGGCGCCGCGCGCGGTGCGGCTGCAAAAGCGGCTGATCCGGCGATGGGAGGACCTGCCGCTCGCCGCTGCCGTGCAGGCGGGCGTCGAGGCGTTCGCCGCGGCCTACGAGACCGACGAGCCCGGCGCCGCCATGGGCAAATTTCTCGCCGCCCGAGAGGCGCGCAAGAGCGGCGGTTAGCGCACCGCCAAGATCATTGCTCGCCTACGTGCTGCGCCTGCGCCACGGGCACCACCGCAGCCGTCCGTTGCCAGCTGCCGCTCGCGCCCTCCGGCCGCGCCGTGTCCATTTCAAGCATCGTTCCGCGCTTTGTTCTCGGCGCCCGGGCGCACTCGAAAGACGACGAAATGCGAGAGCGAGAAATTCACGATGAAGCTCGCGAGGATGGCCAGCGCCTTCGCCAGCCACACGGGCAGCAGCAGGACTTCGGCGGCGACCAGCAGGGCAGCCGTGTTGGCGAGCCATCCGGCCACGCCGGAGGCGACGAAGGCGAAATAGGCGCGCCATCTGAGCTCGCGTCCGGACTCCGCGGCGAAGGTGATCGACGAATTCATGATGTAGGAGCCGGTGACGGCGACGAGCCACGACAGCGTGTTGGCGGCGATCAGGGAAATGACCGCGGCATCGCCGCAGCCGCAGGCGCTGGACAGCTGCGTGAACGTCGCCAACGCGGCCGGCGATTGGTCAAACTCGGCTCGTGCGAACAAAAACACGCCGTAGTCGACGACCGTATTGACCACGCCGACCAGGCCGAAGGCGACTGCCTTGAGGCTGAGCGCGCGGTCGCGCCAGCCGGCGGCGAGCTTGGCGCGGGCCGAGCGATAGCGGGAGACGCGGGTCATCGCCGCCTCGCATATCACGTTCTCCACCATCCGCCAGCATTGCGGCTTGGTGACGCGAGACCCCGCGGGCGACAGTCGCGGCCGGTTGCGCTATAGATCGGCCGCGAAAGGACGGCGCAAGTGGCCGATACAACAGCAACCGGACCGGCGGCGCAGCCGCGTACGCTGCGCGGCATCCCCTCACCCGCACGCGCCGACAAGCGCGTCGCCGGCGATGCCGGCGCGGACCGCGCCGGCTGGCGCGGCGCCTGGGCTTTCGATCGTGGTGCCGCTTCATAACGAGCACGCGTCGCTCGCGCGCCTGCACGTCCAGCTTGCTGAAGTCGCGCGCGAACTCCGCGCCACGCGTTCGCTCGGCTGCGAGGTGGTCTATGTCGACGACGGCAGCCGCGACGACACTCTCGTGATCGCCCATGGCCTGCCGGCGACGACGCTCGACGTGCAGGTCGTTTCGCTCTCGCGCAATTTCGGCAAGGAGGCGGCGTTGCTCGCCGGCCTCGACCACGCCCGAACTCGGCGCCATCCTGTTCATCGACGGCGACGGTCAGCATCCGACCGCGCTGATCGGGACGATGGTCCGCCACTGGCTCGATGACGGCTATGACGTGGTCTACACCGCCAAGGAGGATCGGGCGAACGAACCGCTGACGCGGCGCCTCGGAGTGAAGTCGTTTTATCTGCTCCTCAACTGGGGGGCGCGAACGAAGATCCCGGAAGACGCCGGCGATTTCCGCCTGTTGTCGCCGCGCGCGGCGACTGCGTTGCGCGCGCTGCCGGAGCGCAACCGCTTCTTCAAGGGACTGTCGAGCTGGATCGGCTTTCGCCAGATCCGCATCGACTACCAGCCGGAGCCCCGCGCCGACGGCCGCAGTACCTGGAATCTGCGGTCACTCATCGGCTTGTCGATCGACGGATTGACCGGCTTTTCGGTGGCGCCGCTGCGCTTCGCCACCATGCTCGGCCTGCTGCTGGCGCTGACCGCGTTCCTCTACGGCGCGGAAATCCTCTATGAGACCTGGGTCTACGGCGCAAAGATTCCCGGCTATCCGTCGCTCTTCGTCGGCGTCATGGTGCTCGGCGGCGTGCAACTCATCATGCTCGGCGTGGTCGGCGAATATATCGGCAAGATTCTCTACGAGATCAAAGGACGGCCGGTCTACTTCGTGTCCGAGCATGCGGTCAAACTGCGCGAGGAAGCGGGCCGCCCCGAGAGCGACGCCCGCACCGCGGCTGAATAGCGAGCCCATCACCCGCTGGTGGCGGAACAGCGTTACATCACCACGACCTTGGTGCCGACTTTCACGCGATCGTAGAGATCGGTGACGTCGTCGTTACGCATGCGGATGCAGCCCGATGAAACCTGCGAGCCGATGCTCCACGGCTCGTTCGAGCCGTGGATGCGGTAGAGCGTCGAGCCGAGATAGAGCGCGCGGGCGCCGAGCGGATTTTCCGGACCGCCAGCCATGTAGCGCGGGAGGTCCGGGCGGCGCTCGATCATCTCGTCGGGCGGTCGCCAGTCCGGCCATTCGCGCATCGCCGTGACCGTCTTCACGCCGGCCCAGGTGAAACCCGGACGGCCGACGCCGATGCCGTAGCGCATGGCCTTGCCGCCCCCCTCCACCAGGTAAAGAAAGCGATTCGGCGTGTCGATGACGATGGTGCCGGGCTTCTCTTCGCCACGATAGGCGACGACCTGACGGTCGAACTTCGGATCGACCGGCGGATGCGCCATGTTGCCAAATGCCGAGGGCGCATAGTTCAACACCGGCATACTGAGCGTGACCGGCGTTGGCGCCGCTTGCGACCGGTCATCAGGGAGCGCCGGCTGGTAGGCACGCGGCGCTACAAATTGGCGCGCCGCACCGCCGAACAGGAGCTCGATGAAGCCGCCGCCAAATTGAGGCTGACTGGGCTCCGCGTAGCGCGGCCGTCCGGCGGTGGACTGCGGTTGAGCTTGCACTGCTGCTCCCCCATTGGCCCGCTCGTGCGTCGCGAAGGCGCTGGGAAGGAGCTGGAGCGGGTCGGCCAAGGCCGGCAGGCCGGACGCGCCGAGGAAAAGCGCAGAAACGAGGATACGCCGCATCGCTGAACTCTGTACTCTCACACAAACTCATCGCCGCACGGACAACGCGTCCGCTCGCGTGCGGAGTACAGGCGCAACCTCGACTGTTTGGTAAATTTCGCGCCGCGGATTTTCGGCGACCGCCTTATTTGGACATTGTTCATCAAGTTAGAGTTTATTTTGAGTAAATAGTTCGACGTTATGGTTAATCGAAATCAACCCCGTTTCGTGCCGGTTCCGCTGCCGCCGCGATCGAGAGCGATAAGCCGAGGCAACGCAGTGCGGCGCGTATGGCGCCCGAATACGCCGTAACGGTCGAATTTTCACGTGAACGCGGAATTAAGCGCCGGCCGCTAGCATGACGCCCAATTATGTCGGTGCCATATGGGCGAGCCGCGCAAAGTCTTTCGCATCGAGGAGATCGCCGCGTGGCAGCGTACGGCGCGGGCCGACGAAACCATATCTGCGCCCGGCTACGCGGAGATCATGCAGGAGCTGCGCGCACTGCGGGCGCTCATCGCGCCCTCGCTGCAGTCCGTCGCCAACGGATCGCAGCGCGTCGCCGTTGAGCGGCTCACATCGGCTCTTGCGCTGGTCCACAACGTCCTGTGCGGAGCGCAGCACGAACGCCCTGACTCCAGCGGTCGGGTGCCGACGAGCCGCATCGGCCACGAGCTGGAGGCAGTGAGCAAGGACAGCGAAGTGGCGACTCAGAAAATCCTGGCCGCCGCCGAAGACATCGATCAGGCGGCGGACAACCTCGCTGCCGCGCTCAAGGACGGGATCGACCGCGGGCTCGCCCAGGACATCCGGGACCGCGTCGTGCAGATTTTCGAGGCCTGCAATTTCCAGGACCTCACCAGCCAGCGCGTGACTAAGGTCATCAAGGCGCTCAAAGAGATCGAGGCGGAGATCGCCAGCGCGCTCGCCGAGATCGTGCCGGGTGGCGCCGCGCCGGCGGTAGGGGGACCGCGCCTCGAAAGCGACCGCGGTCACGCCTCGCAGCGCGATATCGACATCCTGTTCGACCGCGCCTAGTTAGGTCCGTTTCAACATTTCGGTCGCCTCTGTTTCCTCCTGGGTGGCAGGCGGTCGTCAGGCGCGCACACGTTTCCTCGGTAGGGGTGATGTGCGGGAGAGGTCACCGACACTTTCAAGCCGTCAGCTCATCGAGCAACGCCTTGGCCACGTGAGGTCAAGTTGATTTTGGCTTGTGGATAAAGATGCAGTACGGATAAATGTACTTTCCGGCACTACTGACGCAGACATGACAATCTGCATCCAACAAGTCCCGTATCATCTCTTCCGTGAAAACTATCCCGTTCCAAGAGAGGCCAAGCGTGTGCGCTTTGATCGAACTCGCACGGAACAGGACGGCAGTGTTGATCATGACAGCAAGCCCAAGGGTACCACGAGTGGACGAGAACAACGGCTGTGGTTAGGATGACGTTCATTGGGAGCCCAGGAATTTTGTCTCAGGGCAAGGCGCGACCACGGTTGTCGATGAAAGACAACTTGGAGATATTTTGATATTTACCTGTCCCAGGAGATCTCATGCCGGCAACTCGTTGAGCGACGACTTGGCCTCTTTCAGATCAAGCGCGTCTAAGCCTTCGGTGAACCAGCCGTAAAGCCGAGCGAGAAGCTCGGGAGCTGCGTCCCGCTTTATCCTGATCGCACCAGAGCCGCGCCATGGGTGTCGCTGCAAATTTTCGCCGCTTGATATCTTACAACCACGCCCAGTGGCAATCGCCTCCGGCTCAGCCGTGGCACTGCGGGGTTTTCAAGTTCATCAGGCCGGCGAGCGCATGGCCGCAAAACAGAACAGCGACGCGGCCGCGAACGCGGCGACGACCGTCAATGCGAGCCCGTCTGATGTGTGTTCGGCGATCGAGGCCACCAGTACCGGGGCCAGCGATTGCACGACCAGAAACGAACCGCCGATCCGTCCTACCAGCAGGCCATAGCCGCTCGCCCCGAACAGCGCCAGCGGCACCGTGCCGCGCGCGATGGTCATGAGGCCGTTGGCCATGCCGAACATCACGGCAAAGGTTGCGGCAACCGGCGTCGAGAAGGGAAGGACCGCCAGAGGCACGAATGCCGTCACCAGCACGCCAGCGGCGAAACGCGCGGACCACAACGGATGGAGATGGCGCCCAAAGGAGAACTCGCAAAGGCGGGCGAGAACTTGCGCGGGCCCGAACAACATGCCGATGGCGACGACGACCGTCGGCGAAAGCCCGAAGCGCTCAAAAATCGCGAGCAGCTGCGCCGACAACGCCGACGGCACGAACGCATAGGACGCGAAGGCGGTGGCGACCAGGACGAAAGGGAGGCCCCGCGGCGGCAGCACGACCGCCCGCCTGCTGTCCACAGCCTGCGCCGGTGCCGCCCGCTCGGCGCGCCGACGCGGCAGCGCGAAGGCGTGCAGCGGCGCGGCCAGGAACGCAAGGAGCGCGGCATAGACGAGATAGGTCCCGCGCCAGCCGACCGAGCCGATCAGGAATTGTGTTGCCGGCCAGCTCACGGTCGAGGCAAAGCCGGCGACAAGCGTGAGCGCCGTGATCGGGGTACGCGCCGCGGCGCCGAAGATCCGGGCGATACTGGCGAAGGCCGGATCGTACAGCGAGGCGGCCATGGCGACGCCGAGCACCACCCAGACTCCGAAATAGAGCCAGGGTTTCTGCGCGGCTACGAGGCCGACGAGCCCAAGGGCGCCGATCAGCGATCCAAACGGCATCACCACGTGGCCGCCGAACCGATCGATCAGCGCACCGACGTTGCGGGAAACGAGTCCGCCGCAAAACAGGCCGACGGAAAAGCCGGCCATGGCGAAGGCTTGCGACCAGCCCCGATCGGCCGCAATCAAGGGGATAGTCAGCACCGGCGGGTAGAACAGCGCGCCCCAGGCAAGAATTTGTGTGACCCCGAGCACGGCGACGGCGCGCCAGGGGCCAATGATGAAGTCGCGCGGGCGGGGCATATCGTCAAAGCGCCGGGGTATTCCCTTCGCGCTTGCTGCGAGGGAGTCCGGGCGAGTTCGCGACCGCTCTCGAGGCCGTGTTGACGTTACTGATCAGCGCACCGACTGCCGGGTGGAGCGCGCCACGCCCTCCGGCCCGCAGCGCACATAAACGCCGGTGCCGTAGCGGCCGGAAATCTCCGGGTCCATCCAGCGCAGGATCAAGCTGCGGCCGTCGAAATGGACGATTTCCCGATCCTGCGCGCCACCGACGGGCCCCGCCGGGCCGACATAGTTCTTGCCACTCTGGCTGCCCTTGAGGCGCAGTTCCTGCAATTGGGCGCTATCGGCGAGATACATCATGACGCCGCCATTCGGCCCGCGGTTGATCACCACCGGCTGGCCGCACTGGCCTCGCGCCGCTGCCTCCGTCCGCGCCCGGTCGGTCTCATTGTGGTAAGCGCCATAGCCCCATCGACCGACGACCTCCTCCGGCCGGATCGACGCCGGTATCTCGGGAGCAAGCGCCGGACTCGGCGCGACTGCGGCGTCGACGGGCTGCTGGTTAGCGGAGCAGCCCGCAAGCGCGAGCGCGGCGAAACCCGCGGCACTCGCGAGCAATCGCAGATTACGCAGCGACACGCCCATCGGACCTCTCCTCACCGTCCAGCCTGACCGCAATTTTCGGCCAGGCGTTAACCACCCGTCTTGCGCTCGTGCTACGCGCTCAAGGGGCGACGCCGACGCCCGACCCTGTTTGACCAAACATTTGGCCGGCACAGTGGCCGAATTCCTGGCCGCCGCGCCCGGCGGCCATGCTCGCCTCGGGTTTAACCTTTCGTCCTTTCGACTTTCTTGCAAATTTTAACATTCCGCTAGAGCCCTTGGCGGTGTCGGGTGCGACCGCGCCTCCCCGACCTCCGGCGCTTGACAGGGAGGTATTGAGACCCTATTTCCCGGCTCGCGTCTTGGCACTCGGCTTTCATGAGTGCTAAGTTATTCTGATAACATAACTTTCTGCGCAACCACGAAGGCCGCTGGCAGAGCGGCGATGAGGGTGATCATGGCAAAACTCAAGTTCCGCCCGCTGCATGACCGGGTGGTGGTGAAGCGTATCGAGGCGGAGGAGAAGACAAAGGGCGGCATCATCATCCCCGACACCGCCAAGGAGAAGCCGCAGGAGGGTGAGATTGTCGCCGTCGGCCCCGGCGGCCGCGACGAAAACGGCAAGCTCATCACCATGGGCGTCAAGGCCGGCGACCGCGTCCTGTTCGGCAAATGGTCCGGCACCGAGGTCAAGATCGACGGCGACGAACTCCTGATCATGAAGGAGTCCGACATCATGGGCGTCATCGCCTGAACAGATCGGAAAACACCGCGGGCAACCCCTTCGCCGTCATGCCCGGCTTGACCCGGGCATCCATGCAGGGGCAACGCCCCATGGATTGCCGGGTCAGGCCCGGCAATGACGAACGAGAGAAGTCCGCCGCCCGAACAAACGCTAGGAGCAAACAGAAATGGCAGCGAAAGAGGTACGATTTTCCGGCGACGCCCGCGACCGCATGCTGCGCGGCGTGGAGACGCTCGCCAATGCCGTGAAAGTGACGCTCGGCCCCAAAGGCCGCAACGTCGTGCTCGACAAGAGCTTCGGCGCCCCCCGCATCACCAAGGACGGCGTCACCGTCGCCAAGGAGATCGAGCTCGAAGACAAGTTCGAGAACATGGGCGCGCAGATGGTGCGCGAGGTCGCACAGAAGACCAATGATCAGGCCGGCGACGGCACGACGACCGCGACCGTGCTGGCCCATTCGATCGTCAAGGAAGGCGTCAAGGCGGTCGCCGCCGGCATGAACCCGATGGATCTCAAGCGCGGCATCGACCTCGCCGTCACCGCCGTGGTCGCCGACATCAAGAAGCGCGCGAAGAAGGTCGGCTCCTCATCGGAAGTGGCGCAGGTCGGCACCATCTCCTCGAACGGCGACGCGACCATCGGCAAGATGATCGCCCAAGCGATGCAGAAGGTCGGGAACGAGGGCGTGATCACGGTCGAGGAGGCGAAGGCGCTGGAGACCGACGTCGAGATCGTCGAGGGCATGCAATTCGACCGCGGCTATCTCTCGCCCTACTTCATCACCAACGCCGAGAAGATGCTCGCCGAGCTCGAGGACGTCTACGTGCTGCTGCATGAGAAGAAGCTCTCAGGCCTGCAGGCGCTGCTGCCGGTGCTCGAGGCGGTGGTGCAAGCGGGCAAGCCGCTGCTCATCATCGCCGAGGATGTCGAGGGCGAGGCGCTGGCGACGCTCGTCGTCAACAAGCTGCGCGGCGGGCTCAAGGTCGCGGCGGTGAAGGCGCCGGGCTTCGGTGACCGGCGCAAGGCCATGCTCGAGGACATCGCCGTGCTCACCGGCGGCCAGCTCATCGCCGAGGACCTCGGCATCAAGCTCGAGAACGTCAACGTGGCGATGCTCGGACGCGCCAAGAAGGTGGTGATCGAGAAGGAGAAGACCACCATCGTCGACGGCGCCGGCAAGAAGAAGGACATCGAGGCGCGCGTCAATCAGATCAAGCAGCAGATCGAGGAGACCACCTCCGACTACGATCGCGAGAAGCTGCAGGAGCGCCTTGCCAAACTCGCCGGCGGCGTCGCGGTGATCCGCGTCGGCGGCGCCACCGAGGTCGAGGTCAAGGAGAAGAAGGATCGCGTCGAGGATGCGCTCAATGCCACCCGCGCCGCGGTCGAGGAAGGCATCGTGCCCGGCGGCGGCGTGGCGCTCGTTCGCGCCCGCAAGGCGATCGGCAAGCTCACCAACGCCAATGAGGACGTGCAGGCCGGCATCAACATCGTGCTCAAGGCGCTCGAGACTCCGCTGCGCCAGATCGCCGAGAACTCCGGCGTCGAGGCCTCGATCGTGGTCAATAAGATCCTCGAGAACAAGTCGGAGACCTTCGGCTTCGACGCGCAGACCGAGGACTATGTCGACATGGTCGAGAAGGGCATCGTCGACCCGGCCAAGGTGGTGCGCGCGGCGCTCCAGGACGCCGCCTCGGTAGCGAGCCTGCTGGTCACCACCGAAGCCATGGTCGCCGAGCTGCCGAAGGAGAAGCCGGCGATGCCGCCGATGCCCGGCGGCGGGATGGGCGGGATGGACTACTGATCCTCCCCGCGATTCGGCAATGATCAAGGGCGCGGCCAAGGCCGCGCCCTTTTTGTGTGTACTCTGTCGCCGGATGATGTGCTTCGCACCCCGGGCGCAACAGCGCGTCGCTCGATTTCCAGCGATCGCTTCCCGCGGGTTCGCCGATGTTGCATCGATCGAGCAGAAACGAAGGAGCCCGTTCATGGCCACATCGATCCTCGCCGCGACACTTCCCTTTCCACCGGCATGGCGACGCTGTCGCTCCGGCACGGCGGCGCTCGCCGCGGCCGTCGTCCTCGCGATCGTTCCCGCGCACGCGCAACAGCCGCAATCCCCAGCCGAGGCGCGTGTGGTCGTGACCGGAGAGGGCAGCGTCAGCGTACCGCCGGACCACGCCACGATCGGCGGCGGCGTGACCACCAGGGCGAAAACGGCAAAGGAAGCGGCCGACGCCAACGCGAAGCTGATGGCAACCGTCATGGCGGCACTTCTCGACGCCGGAATTGCGCAAAAGGACATCAAGACAACGCAGTTTTCGATCCAGCCGGTCTACGCAGCGCCGGAGCCTCGCGCCGAGCCGAAGCTCACGGGCTACGGCGTCTCGAACCAGGTCAACGTGAGCATCCGGGAGATAGCCAAGACCGGCGAGATCCTTGATCGTCTGGTGACGGCGGGAGCGACCGACGTCGGCAGCATCGTGTTTTCAGTGGCCGATCCCGCGGCGGCGCTCGACCGAGCCCGCGAGGCCGCGGTCGCCGATGCACGGCGCAAGGCAGAGCTTTACGCGCGTGCCGCGGGTCTGACCCTGGGACGGGTGGCCTGGATCACCGAGGACCTGGGATACGAGCCACCTGTTCCGATGGGAGCGCTGCACGCTTCGGCAGCGCGCGCGAAAGCCACGCCGATCTCCACCGGCGAGGACACATTGCACGCGCGGATCACGGTCGGCTTCGATATCGCGCGCTAACCGTCGATCGCGCCGCGTGCCCGTCAATGCACGATCATGCCGGTGAACACGTAGGCCTGGAGCATGATCAAGACACCGACGAGGCAGGCAAGCGCGATCGAATGGAAGAACACGAAGCGAAGAATTGTACCTTCGTGACCGAACCAGTTGGTCGCCGTCGACGCGACGACGATCGACTGCGCGTCGATCATCTTGCCCATGACGCCGCCGGAGGAGTTCGCCGCACTCATGAGGATAGGCGAGAGGTTAAGCTGCTCGGACGTGATCTTCTGCAGGTTGCCGAACAGTATGTTCGAGGCGGTATCGGAGCCGGTGAGCGCCACGCCGAGCCAGCCGAGCAGCGCGCCGAAGAAGGGATAGAGCACGCCGGTCGCGGCAAAGGCGAGGCCGAGCGTCACATCGATCCCAGAGAGCCGCGTCAGCGTGCCGATCGCCAGCATCGCCGAGATGGTGATCAGCGGGTAGGCGCAGATCTTGATAGTGCGGCCGTATTCGGCGACGAGCTTCACCGGCGAGAAGCCCATGACGAAGCCGGAAATGATCGCCGCGATCAGCATGCCTGTTCCGGTATAGGAGAGGTAGGTGAACAGGAACTGGCCGCGTTCAGGCGTCGGCTTGGCAACGACTGGGGCGACCTTGTTGATCATGCGGTCGAGCCCGGGAACTTCGTAGCTCCAGCTGAAGATCGGGTTGACCTGGCCCTTGAACCAGCCGGTACCCCAAATCAGCAGAAGGACGCAGACGATGATCCACGGCAGCAGCGAGCGCCAGACCGCCGCGCTTGTCGGCTCGGCAATTTTCGGCGCGGGCGTCACCGGCATGGTCGCGGCGGAATCGTCACGGGTGCGCAAAGCCGGCGACAGCCAAAGCTCCCTCGGCTGCCAGATTCTGAGAAACCCGATCAGGCAGGCCATCGAAATGAGCGAGGCGCCGATATCGACGATCCACGGATTGATGTAGTTGGAGATCAGGAATTGCGGCACCGCAAAGGAAACACCGCAAACCAGGACCGCCGGCCAGATCTGCAGCACGCCGCGGAAACCGGCAAAGGTCCAGATAAGCCAGAACGGTACGATCAGCGAGAAGAAGGGCAATTGCCGCCCGACCATGGCGCCGAGCAGATACGGGTCGAGGCCGGTAACGCTCGCTAACCCTGCGATCGGCGTGCCCAGCGCGCCGTAGGCGACCGGCGCGGTGTTGGCGATCAGCGACAGCCCTGAAGCCGCAAGCGGCGAGAACCCGAGCCCGATCAGAATTGCGCCCGTCACCGCGACCGGCGTCCCGAAACCGGATGCGCCCTCAAAGAAGGCGCCGAAGGAAAAGGCAATGAGTAGCAGCTGCAGCCGCCGGTCACGCGTCACGCCACCGATCGCCTGGGACAATGTGTCGAAAGCACCGGTCACCACGGTCAGCCGGTAGAGGAAGATGACGTTGAGCACGATCCAGCCGATGGGGAAGAAGCCGCTGACGGCGCCGAGCACCGCCGCGCGCAACGCCATTCCCGCGGGCATCGTGAACAGGAAGATCGCAACCAGCAGCGCTACCACCAGCGCAATCACCGCCGCGAGGTGTGCCTTCACCTTGCCGGATGCGATGAGGACGAGGAGCGAGACGACCGGCAGAGCGGCCGCAATGGTCGAGAGGGCGGAGTTGCCGAACGGATCGTAGACCTGGTTCCACATGAGGTTCCCTCCCCTTGAAGTCGCCGCTATTGTCGAGCGGCTCCTTTCGGCTGTTTCGCCTTCGCGCATCGGCGCGTGCGGCCGTCGTAGGCGGCGCACCGCGGGGAAAACTCGGACCGTGGCGACCCGGATGGTTGATTGTGCCGGCAGGCAGTCCTGCGCCTGCGCTCGCCCCGTGCAGCCTGCCGCGGTAGACGCGACAATCCTTCCTTCCCCCGGGGCCATGTTATTGTGAAATGCACGGGCACGACAATATGACCTGTGCATTCTGCGTCGGCCCGTCCCAACCAATGCCGAATTCTTGTGGTGGGCATGAGCCGCCCTCGTCTCGCCCGCGAGCCATGGACAGGAGTCCCTCGTGAAACGCCTTGAATTGGGAACCGGTGCGTTCCGGTGTTTCGCCCATGCCGGCTATCCCCAGGCGTCGCGCCGGAGCCGGCGATGACGATTGCGCTTGCCGATCCCTTCGCCAGGCTCAAGGCGAGCGAGCGCGAACACTGGGCGTCGTTCGCGCCGGCGGCCATTTTCAGCACCGTGCCGGCAGCCAAGCTCGTGAAGTTCGCGCAGGTGTCGCCGGGGCAGCGCGTGCTCGATGTCGGCTGCGGGACCGGCGTCGTCGCCATCACGGCGGCGCGCCGCGGCGCCAAGGTGTCGGGGCTCGACCTCTCTCCGGACCTCCTCCATCGCGCTCGCGACAACGCAGTGACCGCCGGCGTCGAGATCGACTTTCTCGAAGGCGACGCCGAGGCCCTCCCCTATCCCGATGCCACATTCAACATCGTGCTCAGCCAGTTCGGACACATCTTCGCTCCGCGTCCCGAGGTCGCGGTGCGGGAGATGCTCCGGGTGTTGAAGCTCGGCGGCCGTCTGGTCTTCTCGGCGTGGCCCCCGGAGCACTTCGGCGGGCGCCAATTCGGCCTCCTGGCGCGCTATGCGCCGCCGCCGGCGCCGGGCGTCGAGCAACCAGCATCGCCGGCTTCGTGGGGCGACCCCAACATCATCCGTGAGCGACTCGGCAGCACGGTGACCAGTCTGTTATTCGAGCGCGACATCATGGTCGTCGCCAGTCTCAGCCCGCAGCACACCCGCATCGCGCAGGAGAAAACAATAGGTCCGCTGGCCAAGCTCATCGCCGCGTTGCACAGCGACCCGGGCAAGCTGGCGCGGCTGCGCACCGAATACGAGGAGATGATCGGCGAGGTCTTCGAAGACAACGCGCTGCACCTGCATTTCATCATGGCGCGCGCGGTCAAGGCGCGGTAGCGCGCGTTACGTGCAGAACAAGCCGGGGAACGATCGGCCGGCGCGAACGCGATCCTGAATCTCGCGGCGCGCGATCCGGGCAGGGTCCGATCAATTGGTCATCAGGCGGAAGCGCAGCGTTGTCGCGCCAATGAACTCGATGACATCGCCGCGACGGCGCCAGCTCGTGACCTGGGCCAGCGCCGCGAGCAAATTATCGTCGCGGGTTTGCCGCTCCGGCTCGCACTGCGCCGGCGGAACCTGGCCGGCAGTGATGGTGATCGAATCCTTGTCGATGCTGGCTTGTCCGCTCGTACTCGCGCACCAGAGCTGGATCACGGCCGCGCCATTGTCGGCGATCTCGATGATCGGCACGCGCTTGGAGCCGCGCATCGGCGCTACGTCGAGCATGAGCTCACGCGCAAACGGGAAGGCCTGCTCACTGGCGAAAGCGGGCCAAGCGAGCGTTGCCACCACGGCGCAAAGGAGGCAGGCGAGACGCTGGCGCAGGTCAGCCATTGGTCATGTCCTGGAAGTGCTTTGCGGAGGAACGGAAATTTGCGGAGGAACGAAAGACGGCCGGACGGCCGCGCGGGCATTTAATCCGCGCCGGGGCAGGCGTCGTCAAGTGCATTTCGTCGCGCGTCGCGCCACCGGTTCCGGCGCGCGGCGCTTCTCGTGAGCGATAATTCTCAAGCTCGCCGGTCGAGGTTCCACGCTCCGGTGGGACAGCGGGAAAGGAGGCATAAAGGAAGAACGCCCCATGCTTCGGCCGACGTGATCACGTTTTTTGCCACGCCGGGCGCGACTAGGCGATTGCCGCGCCAACCGCTATGAAACGGTCGGGCGCTTGCCAAAAGAGGACATCATCATGGTGCAACCGCATAGTGACGCTTTTTTATCCGGCCGCAGACAGCACCATTGATGGGTTTGCCCAGCGGCACCGATCGCCGCGCATTCGCTGCCAACCATCGTCCCGTCCTGGAGGTCGTCCGTGCAAAATTTCCTCTCGACAATCGCTACGATCTGGCGGCTGTCACTTCCGTATTTCCGCTCGGAAGACCGCTGGCCGGCGCGCATTCTGCTTGCCGCAGTGGTCGCGCTCGAACTGTCGGGCGTCGCCATTCACGTCATTTTGAACCAATGGTACAACCGCTTCTACAATACCCTTCAGGACCGCGACTGGAACGCTTTCGTCAGCGCCATCCTGTTCTTTTGCGTGCTTGTGGCCATCTACACCGTGCTCGTGGTGTACCAGGTCTATCTCAATCAGTGGCTGCAGATCCGCTGGCGGCGCTGGATGACGCAGAACTATCTCCGCCACTGGCTCAGCGCCGCCAATCACTATCGCATGCAGCTTCTCGGCGATGCGGCCGACAACCCCGACCAGCGCATCGCCGAAGACATGCAGCTGTTCGTGCAATTCACGCTCTCTATCAGCATCGGCATCCTCAACTCGATCGTGACGCTCTGCTCGTTCATCGTCATCCTGTGGACCTTGTCGGCGCGCGCGCCGCTGCATCTCTTCGGCTCGAGCGTCAACATTCCCGGCTATCTGGTGTGGGCGGCGCTGATCTATGCGGCGATCGGAACGACACTCACGCACCTGATCGGCCGCAAGCTCATTCCGCTCAACTTCCAGCAGCAGCGCCTCGAGGCTGACTTTCGTTTCAATCTTGTGCGCACGCGTGAAAATTCCGAGCAGATCGCCGCGCTTGGCGGTGAGCCGGCCGAGCGCGAAGGCCACCTCAACCGCTTCGGCCTGGTGGTCGGTAACTGGTTTGCCCTGATGCAGCGGCAGAAGCTGCTCTCGTTCTTTACTCAGAGCTACTCGCAGGCCTCGGTGATCTTCCCCTACATCGTGGTCAGTCCGACCTATTTCTCAGGTGCGGTGCAGCTCGGCGGCCTGATGCAGACCGCTTCCGCGTTCAACAGCGTGCAGAGTGCCCTCTCCTACTTCATCACGTCGTACCGGTCGATCGCCGAATGGCGCGCCGTGGTGCAGCGCTTGACCGGCTTCCAGGAAGCGCTCGCCGCCGGCCGCGCGGCGGCATTGACGCCGCCGGTGATCGAGGTTGTTCCGCGTGAAGGAGAGGCCGCGCTGACGATCGACCACCTCAAGGTCCGTCTGCCCAGGGGCAAGCTGATCGTCGGCGTCGAGAACCTCGCCCTTCGCGCCGGAGAGCACGTTCTGGTGACTGGGCCTTCCGGGGCCGGCAAGTCCACGCTGTTCCGCGCGCTCGGCGGCATCTGGCCGTTCGGTTCGGGGCGCGTGACGGTGCCGAAGGATGCCAAAGTGATGCTGTTGCCCCAGCGTCCCTATTTCCCGGTGGGCACGCTCGCGGCGGCGGTGAGCTTTCCAGCGAAAGCCGGCGCACTGGACAACGCGCGAATCGCCGAAGCCCTCGTCGCCGTCGGCCTCCCGGACCTGGTCGGACGGCTCGGCGAGGAGGCTCACTGGAACCGCATGCTTTCGCTCGGCGAACAGCAGCGGCTCGGCATCGCCCACGTGCTGCTGCAGCCGCCGGACTATCTTCTCCTCGACGAGGCGACGGCTTCCCTTGATGAAGCCGCCGAGGCGGCGCTGTACCGCCTGCTGCAGGAGCGCCTCAAGGGCGCGACGATCATCTCCATCGGTCATCGCTCGACGCTCGGAGCCTTCCATGGCCGCCGCATCGCGCTCATGGCTGCCGACGAGTTCCACCAGGCGCGGGAGGTGACGCTCGTCCCCGCGGCCGAGTGACGGGACCGCGGGTGGCGGCGAGGCTTGCTCGAGCGTGAGCCACGTCCCATGTAGTTTGAGAGCGCCGGCGTGATTTACGTTCAGGGAGGTGCACGATGAAGGCCAGTGTCGACGGGCGCGTGGTCGCCGAGAGCGAGGACATCGTCGCGTGCCGCGGCTATGAGTATTTTCCCCCCGCGGCAGTGCGCATCGATTGGCTGGAAAAGGCCGAAAAGACCGAACGCGACCTCGAGTGTCCGCACGGCGTGCAATTCTACGATGTCGTCGTCGAGGGCAAGCGCCACAAGCGCGCGGCCTGGTCATACGAGGCGCCGCGGCCGGAAATGGCACAGGTGGCGGGTCGCTTCGGCTTCTGGGAAGACGTCGAGGTGAAGTAGCAGCCGGCGGTCGGCACCACACGACGGCCCGCGCGAATTTCGTACCGCTTTCAGCGTCGCCTACGCCGCCTTCTTGCGGTTGGCTTCGAGCCGGGCGTCGACCAGGGCGACGGTCGCGTCGATCACTGGATGGCGCAGGCCGTTTTGCGCCGCGATGAGCTGAACGAGCTTGTCGGCACGCTCGATGTAGGGCGCGCCATTCTGCAGGGCGCGCGCGGCCGAAGCCGGCCGCGTCAGCGACTGCGCCGCGGCCGCATATTTCTCGAACGGCACCAGATCCTCGGGCTTTGCACCGAGCTTCACGCAAAGATCGATGACGAAGTTGTAGACCGAGCGCGAGGTTTCGAGGTCGGTGTGCACCGCCTCCTGGGCTGTGCGCATGCCGTCCTTGGTCACGCAGCGGTAATTCCCGGCGAGCAGCATCGCCCATTTGGCGAGCGGCACGAAGACCGAATCATAAACCTTGAGCTTGACCGGCAGTTCAACGTCGCCCTCCGGCGTCGCGAAGCGGATCGCCTCGATCTCATCCTGTAGCTGCCGCAGCATCGCGGTGGATTTCTCCGCAGGAAAGCGCGCCACCTTGAAGTTGGTCGGCAGCGTCACCTGGAGAACGTTGACTTTCTCGTCCGGCGGCCTGATCGCCTGCGGGTCGGGGCTGCAGAGCGTGATGCAGGCGGGATCGAAGCTGTTCCAGACGCTGGCGTCGGTGTAGGCGGCCTTGAGCGCGTCGGTGTCGAGACCCGGGATGCGCCGCAAATAGGCGAGCGGCGGCATGTTCATGATTGACATGCACGGCACGTTGGCCCGCGCGACAGCGTCGAGCAGTTCGCGCACGCCCGGCGAGCGATATTGCGGCTCCTGCATGGCGAGACCGACAAGATCGTAGTCCCTGGGATCGACGCCGGCGGTGCCGCCGGCGCTGACCTTGCCCGGCAGCTTGCGCGAATCGAGTTCGACCGGCTCCTTGCGTCCGCGCACCGGCAAGCGGACGCGAAAGCCTTCTGCATTGATCAGGTCGGCTTCGGCCGGCAGGCAGACGAGCCGGATGCTGTGGCCGCCGAACAGGAGCTTGGAGGCGAGCAGCGATCCGTAGGATGCGCCCATGATCAGGAGTTTGCAGGTCGCCGGCATCAGGCACCTCCCCATGGCTCCGCCCGGTCTGAGCCGGGGCGGCTATCGGCGTCTGCGCACCGTTTCGTCTTGGCCTACGCTGATGCTAGTGACCCCGCCGGGCCGATGCAACGCGAATAGTCCCTGCCCACGCCCGCCGGGTGTGAACCCGCGGCGCGGGACGTCGCGGAGCAGAGATTGGAGCGATTCGCCCGGAAAGCCTTCGCTTTGCGCGCCCGGGGCGCGGCCCGCTCGCGCGGCCGCGCTCCGGATTGTCAACGGGCAGGGACGGCTAGCTGCTGTCGCCGCCGCCGAAATTCGAGCCGACGGACGACGGTGACCATGACGGAGCCGCTTCGGCTGGTGCCGGGGCTGCCGGTCGGGCCGGCGCCTTGCGCTTCGGCGCCGATCTCTTCGTCGCCTTCTTAACCGCCCTCTTAACCGCCTTCTTGGCCGACTTCTTCGCTGTCGCCTTTACCGCCCTTTTCTTCTTGCGCGCCGGAGCGGCCTTTTTCTTTGCCGCGGTCCGCTTCTTCGTCTTTGCCTTCTTCGCCATGATCGTCCTCCCGATCCAAGCTGGTAATGTGGAACCCGTCGCCCTCTCGCAGGGAGACCGGCATTGCATCACGCGCCGAACGAGCCCCCTGCTCACCTCGCTGCCGTGGACGGGCGCATCGCCCCCGCCGGCCGACGTTCCCGAAGCGCGGGCGGACATGGTCCCCCGGTGGCCCAGTCGATCAATTCGACCGTGTGGACGGCAGGGAGGTCGGTGCCCGCGGCGATCTGTGTGATGCAGCCAAGATTGCCTGCTGCAATCACATCAGGTCGCAATCTCTCGATAGTCCCGACTTTGCGCTCGCGCAACCTTCTTGCGATGTCAGGCTGCATAATATTGTAGGTCCCCGCCGAGCCGCAGCACAGATGACCCTCCGGTACGTCCTTGACTGAGAAGCCTAGCTTGGCGAGCAAATCCTTCGGCTGCCGCGTAATTCGTTGTCCGTGCTGCAGCGAGCAGGCCGCGTGATAGGCGACGGCGAGCGCGCGATCTGGCGGCTTGGCCGCGAGCGGCAGCAAGGCGAGATACTCGCTGATATCGCGGGCGAGCTTTGCCACCCGGGCGGCGCGTTCGGCGTAGGCCGAATCAGTGCGCAGCATGAAGCCATAATCCTTCACCGTAGTGCCGCAACCCGAGGCGGTGATCACGATCGCGTCGAGGCGTCCGGCCGTGGTCCAGGCGTCGATATTGGCGCGCGCCTGGGTGAGCGCCTCCTTTTCACGGCCCATGTGGTGGACGA
Organism: uncultured Alphaproteobacteria bacterium; assembly: GCA_963833665.1. Lineage (GTDB taxonomy): Bacteria > Pseudomonadota > Alphaproteobacteria > Rhizobiales > Xanthobacteraceae > BOG-931. Next base: position 148,485 of record CAWHZA010000035.1, read on the forward strand.
GCGAGCCGCAACAGCCCGCGCCCTGCGCCAGCACTACTTCGACGCCGTGACGCGTGAGCACACGGATCGCGGCGGCGTTGATTTCCGGCGCCAGGATGTCGTTGACGCAGCCGGCCAGCAAGGCCACGCGACCCTGCTTCCGCGACCCGGCGGCGACAGGGAAGATTTGCGCCGCAAGCGGGCGGTGCGGTCGGCGCCACGGCGACAGGCGCAACAGGGCGGCGATGCGCTGGAGCCCGATGGCCGCCGCAAGCGGCGCCAACGGCTTGGCGATCATCGCACCGTGGAGCGCCAGCCAGAAGCGTTGCGGATAAGGCATCACCTTTGCCAGCACGGTGCGCAAAAGGCGCTCGGCCAGCGGCCGGCGGTACGTGTTCTCGATGTGGGCGCGGGCGTGATCGACCAGGTGCATGTAGTGGACGCCGGACGGGCAGGTCGTCATGCAGGCGAGGCAGGACAGGCAACGGTCGATATGCCGGGTGACCTCCTCGGTCGCCGCCCGGTCGTTCTCCAGCATTTCCTTGATCAGGTAGATGCGCCCGCGCGGCGAATCGAGCTCGTTGCCGTCGAGCACATAAGTTGGGCAGGTGGCGGTGCAGAAGCCGCAGTGCACGCAAGCGCGCAGGATCTTTTCCGATTCCGAGACGTGCGGATCGGCCAGCTGCGCCAAGGTGAAGGAAGTCTGCATTTCTACACACCCGCCCACATGCGCCCGGGATTGAGCACGCCCCGCGGATCGAAACCCTCCCGCACGCGCGCCGTCAATGCCGCAAGCACGGCCGGCTCCGGCTCGAACACGTCGACCTTGGCGCGCAGCGCCGCGGGAGCGCGAACAAGCGTCGCGTGGCCGCCGGCCGCGGCCACGCTGGCGCGAACGAGCGGAGCGTGCGCGTCGTCGGAAACGGACACGGCGGCCCATACGAGGCCACCGGCCCAATCGTACATGATCTCGGCGCCGGCTCTCTCGACGAGCGCGCGCCCGATTTCGGCGCCGCGGGACGGCGCCGTCGAGATACGCCAGACGCACCGTTGTTCCCCTGGCGAGAGGGAGGCCGATCCCGTGGCGGTTGAGTGGGGGTCGCGCTTCGCCGCGAATGGCGCGACGTCGCGCACCGCACGCCAAAACGCCCGCGAAGCCGCTGCACCGAGCGTGTCGAGCGCGCCGAAAGGCGCCACGAGCCTCTCCAGCACGCTCTTGCGATGCGCAATCGATGGCGCGACGCCTTCGAGGCGGAACGCCGTGACGCCGCGATGCGCCGATGCGGTTTCGGTAATGCGAGCCGCGGCCGCGGCCGGCAGATGCGCCGCCGCCGAGACATCCGCAAAGGAGCCCATGACCGCAGCCATGACCTTGCCGGCGGCCCCATCGTCAAGGTCCATCACCAGAACGGTCTCCTCGCTTTCGGCCCGCGGCAGTGTCTTCACCGTCACGTCGGTCATGGCCGCAAGCGTACCCCAGGAGCCGGCGAGAAGCTTGCAGAGGTCGTAGCCGGTGACGTTCTTCACAACGCGGCCGCCGGATTTGAAGGTCTCGCCGCGCCCGGAAACGGCACTGAAGCCGAGAAAATGATCGCGCGCGGCGCCGGCCTTTATCCGCCGCGGCCCGGAGAGGTTTCCAGCGAGTGTACCGCCGATCGTGCCCGCGTCCGCCGCACCAGCGAGAAGAGGCCCGTAATCCATCGGCTCGAAGGCCAGCCCCTGGCCGCTTGCGGCGGCCAGCGCTTCCACCTCGTCGAGCGGCGTGCCGGCCTTCGCCGACAGCACCAGCTCCTCCGGCTCGTAGAGCGTGACGCCGGTCAGGGCCGAAAGGTCGAGCGTCGCGTCCCACTGTGCCGCCCGGCCGATCGCGCGCTTGCTGCCCCGCCCGACGACTTCGAGCGTCTTGCCGCCCGCGAGCGCCCAGCGGATCGCCTCCTCGACGTCCGTCGCATCGCGCGGTTTGAGATTGTCGCTCATGCGCAAGCCAAGCCGTGCCGCCGCTCCATTCCCTCTCCTTCCGCTCCGCCGAGGGTACCCCGGTAGCCATAGGCTCCGAGGCGAGTAAGAGCCAGGGTTCGCCGGAGCAGAGGGCCTCACCAGATCCCTTGCTTCGCTCGGATCGCCTCTCCCGCAGAGGAGAGCTTGGTTAGAAACGCGGAATATCCGGGAACGCCACCTTGCCCGCGTGCACGTGCATGCGGCCGAGCTCGGCGCAGCGGTGCAACGTCGGGAAGACCTTGCCGGGATTGAGCAATCCCTTGCCGTCGAACGCGCATTTGAGGCGCTGCTGCTGGTTGAGGTCGATCTCCGAGAACATGACCGGCATGAGGTCGCGTTTCTCGACGCCGACGCCATGCTCACCGGTCAGCACGCCACCGACCTCGACGCACAGCCGCAGGATATCGGCGCCGAATTCTTCGGCGCGCTCGAGCTCGCCAGGCGTATTCGCATCGTAGAGAATGAGCGGGTGCAGGTTGCCATCGCCGGCGTGGAAGACGTTGGCGACGCGCAGGCCGTATTTCGCCGACAATTCCTGCATGCGGCGCAAGACGAGCGGCAGCTTCGCGCGCGGGATGGTGCCGTCCATGCAGTAGTAGTCCGGCGAGATGCGACCGACAGCGGGGAACGCCGCCTTGCGGCCGGCCCAGAACAACAGCCGCTCCTCCTCGGAATTGGACACGCGGCAGGTCACGGCGCGGCAGTGCCGGGCGATCTCCTGGACGGCCTCGAGCAGATGATCGACCTCAGCGCGAGGCCCGTCGAGCTCGACGATCAGCAGCGCCTCGACGTCGAGCGGATAGCCGGCATGAACGAACTCCTCGGCGGCGTGGATCGCGGGCCGATCCATCATCTCCATGCCGCCGGGAATGATGCCGGCGCCGATGATGCGGGCGACGCATTCGCCGCCGTCCTCGGAAGCAACAAAGCCGATGAGCGCCGCCCGCGCGCATTCCGGTTTCTTCAGGATGCGCACCGTCACTTCGGTGACGATGCCGAGCAGCCCCTCCGAGCCGGTGACGACGCCGAGGAGATCGTAGCCGCCGGAATCGAGATGCCCGCCGCCGAGCCGCACAATCTCGCCAGTCATCAGCGCCAGCTCGCAGCCGAGCACGTTGTTGGTGGTCACGCCGTATTTGAGACAGTGCACGCCGCCGGAATTCTCCGCCACGTTGCCGCCGATGGTGCAGGCGATCTGCGACGACGGATCGGGCGCGTAATAGAAGCCGGCGTGCTCCACCGCTTGGGTGATGGCGAGATTGGTGACGCCCGGCTCGACGACGGCGACCCGGTTGTCGAAATCGAGCGCGCGGATGTGATTGAACTTGGCCATGCCGAGAAGGACGGCGTCGCCGAGCGGCAACGCGCCCCCCGACAGCGAGGTGCCCGCCCCGCGCGGGACCACCTTGATGCCTTGGGCATGACAGAAACCGAGCACGGCCGCGACCTGTTCGGTGGTTTCCGGCAGCACGACCACCATCGGAAGCTGGCGATAGGCGGTGAGGCCATCGCTCTCGTACGGCCGCATGGCGCTCTCCACGGCGATGACCCCCTCGCCGGGGACCATGCGCTTGAGCGCCGCAACGATTTCAGCGCGGCGCGCGAGCACGTCCGCATCCGCGAGCGGCAAGGCAACAGGCATCACAGTCTCTCCGCCGTTTCCGCGATCATCCTTGCCGATCACTATAGCCGGAAACGGCCGTGACGGTCGCTTTGACGGCCCATCAATAGCGCGGCCCGCCGAATAGGCCGTTGACAGGCCGAGCCTGGGCCGCTTGAAACGTGTGCCGCGCGGATGCAACCGCGCGGTCGATATGGCCCGAGAGTGTGGCCGCGGCAATGCCGAAGGGGAGATGTGCCGATGAGAACGAGGACGTTGATGGTGGCTGCTGCGCTGATCGCCGCGTCCGCGGGGACGACAACGGCGCAGGACGTCGAGAAAGGCGCCAATTCGTTCAAGAAGTGCCTGGCGTGCCATGCCATCGGTCCGGGCGCGCAGAACAAAGTCGGCCCCGTGCTCAACGGCCTTGACGGCCGCAAGTCCGGTACCGTGCCCGATTTCAACTATTCCGACGCCAACAAGAATTCGGGCATCGTCTGGAACGAGCAGAACTTCGAGGATTACATCAAGGATCCGAAAGCCAAGGTCCCCAAGACCAAGATGATCTTTCCCGGCATCAAGAACGAGCAGGAAACCAAGGACCTGTGGGCCTACATCAAGCAATTCGACGCCGAGGGGAACATCAAAAAGTAGGGGCCGGCGCGCGCCGGCATTTGATTCTTTCCCGGATGCCGGTGGCGCCGTTTGGGCCGCCATCGACTCGCCGGGCGCGGCCCGCACCGAGGAGCGACCCATGATCAAAGACATCCTCGTTAATCTCAGCCTGGGTGAGCGCGGCGGCTTCGCCGGTGACTACGCAATCTCGATCGCCACAGCCTTCGAGGCGCACGTCGCCGGGATTGCCTTCCTGTACGATCCGGTCATTCCACTGTCGGGCGCCGGCTATATCCCCGCCGACGTGATCGATTCCCAGGAACGCGACAACGCCAACGCCACCAGGGCCGCTGCAGACCGCTTTGCCCAGACCGCCGCGCGGGCCGGCGTGTCGGCCGAGCCGCTAACGCTCAGCACCAGCGTGGCGGGGGCCGGCGAGCAGTTCAGCCGCCTGGCGCGGCGTTTCGATCTTGCCGTCATCGGGCAGGCGGAGCCCGACACCAACGCGATCGAAGAAGTCATCTCCGAAGCCGCTTTGTTCGAGTTGGGGCGGCCGATCATCATCGTGCCGTACATCCAGAAAGCGCCGCTCAAGCTCGACCGCGTCATGGTGTGCTGGGATGGCGGCCGGCAGGCGGCGCGCGCCACTGCCGATGCCATGGCGCTCCTGGAGCGGGCCGGGCGCGTCGAGGTGGTCATCGTCGCCGACGAGAGCGGCAAGGAGGATGAGATCGCCGGCGCCGACATGGGTCAGCACCTTGCCCGCCACGGACTCGATGTTGAGGTCAAGCGCATGGCGATGGGCGACATCGACGTCGCCGACGTGCTCCTGTCCCACGCGGCGGACATTGCCGCGGACCTCATGGTGATGGGCGGCTACGGCCATTCGCGCTTGCGCGAATTCGTGCTCGGCGGCGTCACCCGCAGCATCCTGGGCTCGATGACGGTGCCGGTATTCATGTCCCACTAGGCGCTTGCGCCGAAATGGAACACCCTTTCGGCACAACAAAAATTTCGATCACGTGCGGCAAAATATAGTCGCGCCCGTCGTTGACGCGCGAACATTCGACATGTCATGTTCACCTGCCACCTTTTTTGGTTGGGCGGCGGCCCGCTGCGGGAGGCGGCTCAGGTGCCACGCCAACAGGCGTGAGAGCGTTCAAGAAACGCGCCGATTCGGGAGGATGGGTCCAAGATGGCGGTTCCGCCCGCATGACCGAATCCCCGCCGAGGGTAGCGGTGGGCCCCGAAGGCGGCCCCTCCCCGTCATTGCTGGAGATCGAAGACGTGGCCATGCGCTTCGGCGGCATTGTCGCGCTCGATGCGGTGACTTTCTCGGTGGCCAAGGGGCGGATCATGGGATTGATCGGCCCGAACGGCGCCGGCAAGACCACCCTGTTCAATTGCCTGAGCAGACTCTACCGGCAGGCGCGGGGGGACATCCGCCTGAACGGCCAGTCCCTGCGGCGCTGCGCACCGGCGGACATCGCCGCGCTCGGCGTCGGCCGCACCTTTCAGGCCCCGGCCCTGTTCGCCTCGATGTCGGTCCTCGACAACGTCAAGGTCGGCGCCCACGCGCGCGGCCGCAACGGCCCGCTGACCGATGCGCTGACGCTGCCGTCGACGCGGCGTGAGGAGCAGGAGCTCGACCGTACCGCGCGCGCCATGCTGACTTTCGTCGGGCTCGAGCACCTTGCCGGACGGCCGGCCGCGAGCCTCACGCTGGTGGATCGCAAGCGCGTTGAGCTGGCGCGCGCGCTCGCCGCGCAGCCGCTGCTGCTGCTGCTCGATGAACCGGCGGGAGGCCTCAACCACGACGAGGTCGGGGAACTCGGCAGCTTGATCCGCTCGATCCGCGATCAACTTCACGTCACCGTGCTCCTGGTCGAGCACCACATGGGCTTGGTCATGAGCTTGTCGGATCAGGTCGTGGTGCTGAATTTCGGCCGCGTGATCGCCAACGGGACGCCCGACGACGTGCGCAATAATCCGGCCGTGACCGAGGCTTATCTGGGGACGCGACACTGATGGCGCCGATCCTCGAGCTCCACCGCCTCAAGGCCTTCTACGGCCAGTCGGAAGTCGTGCACGGGATCGATGTCGCGGTCGAGGAAGGCGGCATGACGGTTCTGCTCGGCGCCAATGGCGCGGGCAAGACGACCACGCTGCGCGCCATCTGCGGCATGGTCCGCAGCGAGGGCGAAATCCGCTTCGCCGGCGAGCAGCTCGAGCGGCGCACGACGGAACAGATCGCCGGGCTCGGAGTCGCCCACGTACCGGAAGGGCGTGGAACCTTCATGGCCCTCACGGTGGAAGAAAACCTGCGCCTCGGCGGCTACACCCGCGCCGGCCGGCCGGACGCGGACATCCAGCGCATGTACGGCTATTTTCCCATCCTTGCCGCGCGCCAGCACCAGCAGGCCGGTTCGTTGTCGGGCGGCGAGCAGCAGATGCTGGCGATCGCCCGCGCACTGATGATGGGGCCGCGCCTCCTGGTGCTTGACGAGCCTTCCTTTGGCCTCGCCCCGCGCATCGTCGAGGAGATTTTCAACATCGTCGACCGCATCCGCCGCGAGGAGCACGTAAGTGTGCTGCTCGTGGAGCAGAACGCCAGCCTCGCCTTGGAGCTGGCGGACCACGCCTACCTCCTCGAAACCGGGTATGTCGTCACCTCGGGAAGCGCCAAGGCGCTCGCCGACGATCCGCAGATCCGCCGATCCTATCTCGGATATTGACGGGCTTGCCGATGCACGAATTGCTGCAGCAGATTTTCTCGGGTCTTGCCGCCGGCGCCGTCTATGCGAGCGTGGCGCTCGCGCTGGTGATGATCTACCGCGCGACCGACCTGGTAAACTTCGCGCAGGGCGAGATGGCGATGTTTTCCACCTACATCGCCTGGAGCCTGGTGACTGTCGGATTGCCGTTCTGGGCCGCATTTCTGATCACGCTGGTGGCTTCCTTCCTCGGCGGCATGGCGATCGAGCGGATCATCATCCGGCCGGTCGAGAATGCCCCCGTGCTCGCCGCGGTCATCGTCACGATCGGCCTGGGGCTGATCTTCAATTCGCTGGCGGGGTGGTTCTACAGCTACACCGTCCAGGATTTCCCCAGCCCGTTCCCGGATCGGCCCTTGTTCGGAGCACTGATGACGACACAGGAGCTGGGCGTGGTCGGGGTGACGCTGGTGATGCTCACCCTCCTGTTCCTGTTCTTCCGCTTCACCAAGACCGGACTCGCGATGCGGGCCGCCGCGCAGAATCCGGAATCGGCGCGCCTGTGCGGCATCCCGGTCGGACGCATGCTGGCGATCGGCTGGGGCCTCGCCGCCGCGATCGGTGCCACGGCCGGCATCATGGTGGCGCCGGTGTTGTTCCTCGATCCCTACATGATGTCGGGCGTGCTGCTCTACGCCTTCGCCGGCGCGCTGCTCGGCGGAATTTCCAGTCCCGTTGGCGCCCTGGTCGGCGGGGTGATCGTGGGCGTCACCGAGAACCTGGTCGGCACCTATCTCATTCCGACGCAGCTCAAGCTGACCGTGGCGCTGGCGTTGATTATACTCGTGCTGGTGTTCAGGCCGAACGGTTTGTTCGGCACTGCGATCGTGCGGCGGGTGTGACGATGACGAAAAGCTTCAGCATCGTTTCACCGGACAAGCTCGCGGCCGACCGCTACGCCGGGCTGACCACCGAGTCGTGGCGCTGGCTCGGCACCACGGCGCTGATCGTGCTGGTCGCGCTGTTGCCGTTCGCGCTCAGCAACTACCACGTGTTCGAGCTGACGATGGTGATGATCTACGCCATCGCCGTGCTCGGCCTTAACATCCTGACCGGCTACAACGGACAAATCTCGCTCGGCCATGGCGGTTTCTTCGCCGTCGGCGCCTACACCACCGCCATCCTGATGCATCACTACGCCGTCCCCTATTGGGCAACACTGCCGCCGGCGGCTCTGATCTGCTTCGTGCTCGGCGTCCTGTTCGGCCTGCCGGCGCTGCGCTTCGAAGGCCCCTATCTCGCCCTGGTGACGCTGGCGATGGCGGTCGCTACCCCGCAGGTCCTCAAATACTTCGACAACTGGACCGGCGGCCAGCAAGGGCTCAACCTGGTCAAACCGTCGCCGCCGGCGGCGCTAGGCATCGACCGCGACCGCTGGCTCTATTTCATCACGCTGCTCGTCCTGCTGCTTGCGATCCGGGTCGCGGCCAACTTGCTCCACGGCCGCACCGGCCGCGCCCTGGTGGCGATCCGCGACCATCCGATCGCGGCGGCCGCCATGGGCATCGACACCGCCCGCTACAAGACGCTCGCTTTCGGCACCAGCACGCTGTTCACCGGCGTCGCCGGCGCGCTCTCCGCGATCGTCATCGGCTTTGTCGCGCCGGAGAGCTTCACCTTGTTCCTGTCGATTTCCTTCCTGGTGGGTTCCGCGATCGGCGGCATTGCGACAATCGGCGGCGCAATTGTCGGTGGAATCTTCATCCAATTCGTGCCCAATCTCGCCAACGATATTTCCGATGCCGCGCCCTCGGCGCTCTACGGGGTGGCGATGCTGCTGTTCATGTACGCCATGCCCCACGGCGTCGTCGGTACCCTCGGACCTCTGCTCACGCGGTCGATGCTGCGAATCCAGGCACGTTGGCCGGCGTTGATCGGAAAGTGACGAAAACCACAAGGAGGAAATCATGACAGTGAAACCCACCATCCTCACTGGTTTGTCGGGAGCCGCCCTCATCGTCGCCGGTGGACTGGCTCTGGCGGCGGGCCAGTACGGACCCGGCGCCAGCGACACCGAGATCAAGCTCGGCAACACCATGCCGTACAGCGGCCCGGCTTCGAGCTACGGCGCGATCGGCAAGGCGGAGGCCGGCTACTTCAACATGATCAACGAGCAGGGCGGCATCAACGGCCGCAAGATCAACTTCATCACCCGCGACGACGGCTATAGCCCGCCGAAGACCGTCGAAGTGGTGCGCCAGCTGGTCGAGCAGGATCAGGTGCTGGCGACATTCAATACCCTCGGCACGCCGCCTAACACCGCGATCCAGGGCTACCTCAACGACAACAAGGTGCCGCAACTCTTCGTCGCCACCGGCGCCAACAAATGGAACGATCCGAAGAACCATCCCTGGACGATCGGCTGGCAGCCCAGCTACCAGATCGAGGCGCGCATCTACGCCCGCTACATTCTCAAGAACATGCCCAACGCCAAGATCGCGCTGCTCTATCAGAACGACGATTTCGGCAAGGACTACCTGATCGGGCTGCGCGAGGGCCTGGGCGACAAGGCCGACAAGATGATCGTCGCCACCAAGACCTACGAGACCACCGATGCGACCATCGATTTGCAGATCGTGGCGCTGCAGGGCAGCGGGGCCGACGTCATGGTGACCGCCGCCATCCCGAAATTCTCCGCGCAGGCGATCCGCAAGATCTACGACATCGGCTGGAAGCCGACCCACTTCCTCAGCAACGTGGCGATCTCGGTCAAGCAGGTGATGCAGCCCGCGGGGCCGGAAAAAGGAGTCGGCATCATCTCGGCCGGCTACGGCAAGGAGCCAACCGACCCGCAGTGGCACGACACGCCCGAGTACAAAGAGTGGCTGGCCTGGATGCAGAAATACAATTCCTCGGGCAACATCACCGACGCCAACAACGTCTACGGCTATTCGGTCGCGCAAACGATGGTCCACGTGCTCAAGGCTGCCGGCGACAATCTCACCCGGGAAAACCTGATGAAACAGGCGGCCAGCATCCACGACCTGAAGCTGCCGATGCTGCTGCCCGGCATCATCGTGTCGACCAGCGCCGACGATTTCGCCCCGATCAAGCAGATGCAGTTGCAGAAGTGGGACGGCACCACCTGGCAACTGTTCGGCGAGGTGATCTCAGGGACCGGCAGCTGACGCGCTGACGCCAGTTTGCAATGAAGCGCGTGGCCGGCGGCGTCCGGCCCGCCTTTGGTCGGGCCGATAGATGCGGCGCGGAGCGGCTCCGGAGCTCGTCTGCGGCACCGACGAACAGGTTCGATGGAGGCTTTGATGACCATGAAACCGACTACGGTGACCGGGCTGTCGATTTTCGCTCTCGCTCTCGCCGGCGGACTGGCTTTCGCCGCAGGCCAATACGGACCCGGCGCCAGCGATAGCGAGATCAAGATCGGCAACACCATGCCGTACAGCGGCCCGGCTTCGGCTTATGGCACGATCGGCAAGGCCGAGGCCGCCTATTTCACCATGGTGAACGAACAGGGCGGCATCAACGGCCGCAAGATCAACTTCATCAGCCGCGACGACGGCTACAGCCCGCCCAAGACCGTCGAAGTGGTGCGCAAGCTGGTCGAGGAAGACCAGGTGCTGCTGGTCTTCAATCCCCTCGGCACGCCGCCCAACACCGCCATCCGCGGCTACCTCAACGACAATAAGGTGCCGCAATTGTTCGTTGCCACCGGCGCCGACAAATGGAACGACCCGAAGAATTTTCCCTGGACCATGGGCTATCAGCCCAGCTACCGGATCGAAGCGCGCATCTACGGCCGCTACATCCTCAAGGAGCTGCCGAACGCGAAGATCGCCCTGCTCTACCAGAACGACGATTTCGGCAAGGATTATCTGATCGGCCTGCGTGAGGGGCTCGGCGACAAGGCCGACAAGATGCTCGTCGCCACCAAGACCTATGAGACCACCGATCCGACCGTGGATTCGCAGATCGTCTCGCTGCAGGGAAGCGGCGCCGACGTTTTGGTAACCGCGGCGATCCCCAAATTCGCCGCGCAGGCGATCCGCAAGGTGTACGACATCGGCTGGAAGCCGACGCACATCGTCAGCAACGTGTCGAGCTCGGTCGGCGCGGTGATGAAACCCGCGGGAACGGAAAAGGCCGCCGGCGTCATCTCCGCGACCTACGGCAAGGACCCGACCGACCCGCAGTGGCAGGACGCGCCCGACATGAAGGAATGGATGGCGTGGATGAAGAAATACTATCCAGCCGGCAACATCACCGACGCCAACAACACCTACGGCTACGGTGTGGCCTACCTCATGGTCGCGGTGCTCAAGGCCTGCGGCGACAACCTGACCCGCGAGAACGTGATGAACGAGGCGGCGAAAATCCACATTCAGGGGGGGCCGTTGTCGCTTCCCGGGATCACCATCTCGACCAGCGCCACCGACTATGCGCCGATCAAGCAGATGCAGATGATGAAGTTTGACGGCAACACCTGGAACCTGTTCGGCGAGGTGATCTCGGGTTCTGGAATGTAGCCGCTACGAGGCCTGCTCGGCGGCGCCGCCGCCGAGCGGTATGACGGTCTGCACGACAAGGCCGCGGGCGCGCGCATCGGCGACGCCGAGCGCGCGCAAGGCGGTGAGTGTCAAGGACTGCACGATCTCGCGTTCGCGTCCCGACGCATCGGGCGCGAGCGGGCCGATCAGCCCCTCGACGAGAAGGCCGACCAAGGCCGCCGCCGCCAGCGCCGCATCCTGCTCGGGCAGACGGCCGCCGGCCACGGCCGCGACGATGCGCCCGGAAAACTCCGCCGCGAGCGCTTTGCGCAGCGCAAGCCGCGCCGCGCCGGCTTCGGCTTCGACCGGCTCGGCAATCGTTGCGAAGGCGAGGCGGCGGCTGCGCAACGCACGTGTGGCGAAGGTCATGATCGCCGCAGCAAGCGCGGAAAGCGGGCCGGGCGCGGCGTCGCCGGCACCGCGCAGCGCGGCGATCTCCCGCTCGGAAATTTCGGCAAGGAGCGCCGCGACCAGATCGCTTTTCGCCGGGAAGTAGCGATACACCGTTCCCGCGGCAACGCCGGCGCGGGCGGCGACCGGCGCGATCTGCACCGCCGCCATGCCGCCTTCGCTCGCGGTCTGCCGGGCAGCGGCAATGATCGCGTCATGCCGTGCAGCCAGCCGTCGGGCGACGTTCTCGGTGCGGCGATAGGGCATTGAGCCGGTCGCGAAGGAGAATCGTGAAAGAGCCTAGCAAACGCTGAAGCACGATTCAGCCGGGACTCTTCTCCGCCAGCGACTTGGCGCGGATCTTGGCGAGCGTCGTGGCCGGCGTGATCGCCTCCGGATCGATCGCCAGGCGGATGATGGCCGGCTTGCCGGACGCCTGTGCCTCGTTGAACGCCGCCGGGAAGTCAGCGGTCCGCTCGACCGAAGCGCCGAAGCCGCCGAAAGCGCGGGCGTAGGCGGCAAAATCCGGGTTGCGCAGCTCGGTGGCGATGATGCGCCCCGGATATTCGCGCTCCTGGTGCATGCGGATGGTGCCGTAGATGCCATTGTCGGCGATCAGGACGATGAACGGCAGGCCGTATTGCACGGCGGTCGCAAATTCCTGGCCGTTCATGAGAAAATCGCCGTCGCCGGCGACGCAAATGACTGGTCGCTCCGGATAGAGCCGCTTCATGGCCACGGCCGCCGGCACGCCGTAACCCATCGAGCCCGAAGTCGGGGCAATATGCTGGCCGAAACGGCGGAAGCGGAAGAAGCGATGAATCCAAGCGGCGTAGTTTCCGGCACCGTTGCAGAGTATGGCTTCGGCCGGCAGGTTTTCGCGCAGCCACACCATGACTGCGCCGAGGTTGACCGCACCCGGCTGCTCGGTCGGTTGCTCCGTCCAGGCAAGATAGTCGGCATGAGCGGCCGCCGCCTGACCGCGCGGCGCCGATGGAAGCTCGAGGCGATCGAGTGCGGCGGCGAACGCCGTCGGCGTCGCGTGGATCGGCAGATGCGCGCTGTAGACGCGGCCGAGCTCCTCGGCGCCCGGATGGACATGCACGAACGCCATCTGCGGCCGCGGAATATCGAACAGCGTGTAGCCCTGCGACGGCAATTCCCCCATCCGGCCGCCGACCAGGATCACGAGGTCGGCGGCCTTGATCCGTTCGAGGAGCGTCGGATTGGGGCCAATGCCGAGATCGCCGGCGTAGCAGGGATGAAGGGCGTCGAAGAGGTGCAGACGTCGGAATGTGGTGCACACCGGCAGCGCAAGCTTCTGCGCGAAACGCGCGACGGCGTCGCAAGCCGCCTGCGACCAGCGGCTGCCACCGAGGATCATCATCGGGCTGCGGGCAGCGGCGACAAGCTCGCCGAGCCGCGCCATCTCGGCGTCACCGGGCGAGGTCTCCATCGGCGCGAAGGCCGGTGCATCGTTCACGGCAATGCGCTCGGTCAGCATGTCCTCGGGCAGGCTGACGACGACCGGTCCGGGCCGCCCGTTCGCCGCGGTGTGGAAGGCGCGCGAGACCAGCTCCGGCACGCGCGCCGGATCCTCGATCTCCGTCGCCCATTTCGTCATCGAGCCGAACACGGCGCGATAATCGAGTTCCTGAAACCCCTCGCGCTCGCGCGCTTCGCGCGCGACCTGGCCGACGAACATGACGACGGGCGTCGAATCCTGGCGGGCGATGTGGATGCCGGGCGAAGCATTGGTGGCGCCGGGCCCGCGGGTGACGAAGCAGACGCCCGGCCGGCCGGTCGCCTTGCCGACCGCTTCGGCCATCATGGCGGCGCCGCCCTCCTGCCGGCACACGGTGACGCCGATATCGCTGTCGTGGAAGGCGTCGAGTGCGGCGAGGTAGCTCTCGCCCGGCACGCAGAAGACGTGGCGCACACCGTGAATGCGCAATTGGTCGATCAGAACCTCGGCGGCGGTCCGCGTATTGTCCTTACCGCGCATCAAAGCCTCCCGCGTCGCGAGATTTGAGTATGCTCGCAAGAAATTCATATCGTCGCAGTGCGCTTACCGTTTCACTTTGTCGGCCACGACGGATCAAGGTCAATACGCAGGTTAAGGTTTCGGCGACATGAACAACGAGAGCCAGGAGGAAGTGCTGGCCTTTCTGGGCGATCCCGAGACCCACGGCGACCAGAAGGTCCACCGCATCGATACACACGCGGCGGCGGTGTTTCTCGCCGGCGATCGCGCCCTCAAAATCAAGCGCGCGGTGCGCTTTCCCTTCCTCGATTATTCGACGCTCGGCAAGCGCAGAGAGGCGTGCGAAGCAGAGCTTGCCGTCAACGCCCCTTACGCGCCGGAAATCTACCGCGGCGTCAAGGCGATCACTCGCGAAGCCGACGGCCGGCTCGCGATCGGCGGCTCCGGGTCCGCCGTCGAATGGGCGGTCGAGATGCGCCGTTTCGACGAGCAGCGCACGCTCGATCACCTCGCCGGCGAAATCGACGACGCGCTCGCCGAGGCCCTCGGGCGTGCGGTCGCCGCCGCCCACGCGAAGGCGCCTGCGGTCGAAGCAAAGGTGTGGATCGACGCGGTCGGTTCTTATATCGACGAACATACCGAGGCGTTCGGGGCGCACACGGATATCTTCCCGGCGGCGGAGATCGACGCGCTCGCGCGAGTGAGCCGCACCGCCTATGACCGCATCGTCCCGCTCCTTACCGAGCGCGGCCGCCGCGGGCTTATCCGCCGCATCCACGGCGATCTTCATCTCGGCAATATCGTCCTGATCGATGGCAGACCGGTGCTCTTCGACGCCATCGAATTCAGCGACATCATCGCGTCGGGCGACGTCCTCTATGACCTCGCCTTCCTGCTGATGGACCTCCTCGAGCGCGGACTCACGCGGCCTGCGAGCATCGTGTTCAACCGTTATCTTGCTGAGACGCGGCGCGCCGACGACCTCGACGCGCTTGCTGCGCTGCCGTTCTTTTTGTCGATGCGCGCGGCGATCCGCGCCAAGGTCAGTGCCGCGCGCATGGAGCTTGCGCCACCCGCGGAGCGGCCGCCGATTGCGCGCGCGGCGCGCGGCTACTTCGCCTTGGCCCTCGAGGCGATCGCGCCGCCGGCGCCGAAACTCGTCGCCGTCGGCGGCCTTTCCGGCACCGGCAAGACCGTGCTCGCGCGGACAGTCGCGCCGCGGCTCAAGCCGATGCCGGGCGCGGTCATTGTGCGCTCCGATATCGAGCGCAAGGTGCTGTTCGGCATTGCCGAGAACGAGAAACTGCCCGCCGATGCCTATGAGGAGGAAGTCACCGCTCGCGTCTACGCAACGTTGACGGAGAAGGCGCGCCGCATCGTTGCCGCCGGCCATTCGGCGATCGTCGACGCCGTGTTTGCCGATCCGCGCGAGCGTGCCGGCCTCGAAGCGATGGCGAAATCCGCGAACATTCCGCTGCGCGGACTGTTTCTCACCGCCGACCTCGACACCCGGGTCGCCCGGGTCGGCTCGCGCGCGCGCGACGCTTCCGATGCCGACGCCAGCGTGGCGCGGGCACAGGAGCGTTACGACCTCGGACCGCTCGAATGGACGGCTGTCGATGCCTCCGGAGCGCCGGCGGCAACCCTGGCGCGGGCATGCGCCGCGCTCCCTGAGCTTGATTGACTGGCGCCGCGCCGCGCCAATATAAGCCGCGGGCCCCGTGCGCCGGAAAGGCACGATCATGGCGAGCAGCGAAGCGACTACTCCGGACGGCATCCACCCTGCCTCGACGCGCCGCGATTTCCTCTACATCGCGACCGGAACCGCCGTCACCGTGGGCGCGGCGGCGGTCCTCGTGCCGCTCATCGCTCAGATGAATCCCGACGCGTCGACCCTTGCGGCGGGCGGCCCGGTCGATCTCGACCTCGGCAAGATCGAGCCCGGCCAGCAGGTGGTCATTCGCTGGCGCGAGCGCCCGATCTTCGTGTTCCACCGCACGCCGCAGAACTTGCAGACGTTGCAGGATCAGCGGCTGCTCTCGCAACTCGCCGATCCGAATTCGTCGCAGTTGCAGCAGGCGCCCTATGCCGCCAATTGGCATCGCTCGATCAAGCCGGAGTTCGGCATCCTGGTCGGCATCTGCACGCATCTCGGCTGCATTCCGATGTTTTATCCGCAGCCCAACGCATCGGCGCCGACCGCCGACTGGATGGGCGGCTACTTCTGTCCCTGCCACGGCTCGAAATACGACGCGGCCGGCCGGGTATTCTCCGGCGTGCCCGCGCCCTACAACCTGCCGGTGCCGCCCTATCGCTTCGTGAGCGACTCCACGATCAGGGTCGGTGAAAACCCGCCCGGCTCGAATTTCGATTTCGCCTCGATCCGCCAGCTCTGAAACGTACCGCTCGTTGCGCAACGAGCGGCACGAGACGGACCCTCAAGCTCTCAGCTCGCGCGCCGCTCCGTGCGCAACCGCTCGGTCGCGGCCGCGTCCACCACGCCGTCGGTGATCGCTACACCGTAGTGCGTGCGCGCGATTTCCGCAGAGAACAGGCCGTCGAGCACGTTGTCGAGCACGGCTGCGGGGTCGCGGCGGAACGGGTCCCCGTAGCCGCCGCCGCTTGGGCCGTAGGCGAGCAGGCGGTCGCCGCGCGCCACCTTCTGGTAGGGGACTTTGGACGGGAGCGCCAAGCGCTTCCCGGTCTGGGTCTCCATGATCAGCTCGCCCGGAAGGCCCTCGCTGCCACCGCCAAATCCCCAGGGGAGGTATTTCTGGCCGTCGCCTTCGACCGAAAAGCCGCCATCGGTGAGGTAGGTGAACACGCGCACCGAGCCCACGCCGCCGCGCCACTCGCCGGGCGCGATCACGTTCTCGCGCAATTCGTAGCGGTTCACGCGCAGCGGCAGGTGCGACTCGATGTCCTCGACCGGATTGTTGCGCGTGTTGGCATAAAGCGTGTCGACCGCATCCATGCCGTCGAGACCGTGCCGCCCGCCGTAGCTGCCTTCGAGAATCTCCATATGCACCCAGGGCTGCTCGTTGATGGTGCCGCTGAAGGCGATGACGCGCAGATTGCCGATCCCGGCGCTCACCTGCTGGGGAACGGCCGGAGCAAGCGCCTTCATCACCGTATCGGCGAGCGCATTGCCGGGGCAGAAGCGGGCGATGGTCGGCGCCGGAAAGATCGGGTTGGCGAGCGTGCCCTTCGGCGCCACGATCGTGATCGGACGGGTGAGCCCGCTGTTCTGCGGAATGTTGCCGTAGACCGCGCTATCGAGCAGGATCGAGCGCAGCGTCAGCCAGATCGCACAATCGACGGTACCCTCGAGGGGCATATTGATGGGCCGGTCGGAGACCTGCGGCGACGTCCCGGTCAAGTCGACGGTGAGTTCGTCGCCGCTGACCTTGATGGCGACGGCGATCTTCAGATCGCGCCGCGCCGGATCAGGATCGTCGAGATAGCCGTCGATCAGGCCCTCGGCGGCATAGACGCCGTCGGGAATGTCGCGGATCGCGCCGCGCATCAGCCGCTCGGAGTAGTCCATCAGGTCTTCATAGGCGCCGTTCACCGTGTCGCGGCCGTAGCGGCGCACGAGGTCGAGGAAGCGCTGCGCGCCGATCTGCGCCGCAGCGATCTGAGCATTCATGTCGCCGACAACGAGGTCGGGGATGCGGATGTTGTCGCGCACCATGTGCCAGACCGCCTCATTGCGCCGGCCCTGGTCGACGACCTTGATCGCCTTGAACTGCAGCCCCTCGGCATAGGCGTCGACCGCATCGACGATGCCGCAACTTCCCGGCGTGTGCGCGCCGATGTCGAGATGGTGCGCCGTGGTGACCGAGAAGCCGATCAGGTCGCTGCCGTCAAACACTGGCACGCAGAACGCCACGTCGGGGCCGTGCGAGGCGCCGCCATAAGGATCGTTGTGCATGATCACGTCGCCGGGACGGAGTACCTCGCCCCGCGCCTCGAGTCGCTTGCGGATGCCGCGCACATAGCCGGGGATCGGACCCGACTGCAGCGGCGTACTCATCTTGCACTCGCACAACTGCCGTCCCTCGGCATCGGTCAGCGCGGCGCCGAAATCCTCGGATTCGCGGATGATGCTCGAATAGCTCATGCGCATGAGCTTGTGGCCCATCTCGATCGCGATGTTCTCCAGCGCCCCCTGGATGACGGCGCCGGTGATCGGATCGACGCGCGTCGCCGGCTGCTGCCTGCGGTTGGAGCGGTCAATGTCGTTCATCGGGCATCCCCTGCGATCCTGAGAATGATCGGGCGATGGTGGCGTCGGCTCGGTACCGATCGTCTTTGCAATGCTCCGGCTGCGTGTCGCCGCTTGTCGTTGTGGCTTGCCGTTCTGGGTTGATAAAGCTGCGCCTCTCGCCGGCCAAGGCGCCGCATCATCCGCGGCTCGAATCGAGAAGGCAACAGTGAAGGCGTGTGCGCCCCGTCATGCACGATCGCGGGGATGCGTATTCCGCGCGCAGGCGTGCTTTCCCGCCGAGGCTTGCCCATAATGGCGCATGGCTTTCGACATCCGCACGCTTGCGGTGCCCACGGCGGGATTCGCCACCTTCCTCAATCTCTATTCGCCGCAGGCGTTATTGCCCAGGCTGTCGCACGAATTCAACGTCAGCGCCGGCGAAATCAGCACATTGATCACCGCCGCGACCGCGGCGATCGCGCTCACTGCGCCGTTCACCGGCGCGCTCGCCGATGTCCTCGGCCGCAAGCGACTGATCACGGCTTCGATCTTTGCCATCGTGGTGCCGACGCTGCTCATGAGCTTCGCGTCAAGCGTGCCGCAACTCGTGGTCTTGCGCTTCGTGCAGGGGATGCTGGTGCCACCGATCTTCACCGTCACAGTCGCCTATATCGGCGACGAATGGCCGCCGGGCGAGGTGACCCGGGTCGCCGGGCTCTATACGGCGGGATCGAGCTGCGGCGGCTTTTGCGGCCGGCTCGTTCCCGGCTTCGTCACCGACCTGCTCGATTGGCGCGCCGCCTTCGCCGCCAACGCGCTGCTCACGCTCGCCGTCGCCATCGCTGTTGCAGTCATGCTGCCGCGCGAGCGCCATTTCGTGCGCTCGGAGGGCCTCCTCGCCTCGTCACGGCAGATGCTCGCGCACCTGCGCAACCCGCGCCTGCTCGCGATCTACGCCGTCGGCTTCGGCGTGCTGTTCAACTTCACCTCTGTCTTCACCTACGTGAATTTCCATCTGGCGGCGCCGCCCTATTTGTTTTCGCCGGCGCTCCTTGGCGCCATTTTCGTCACCTACCTTGCCGGCAGCCTCCTGGTGCCCTGGATCGGGCGCGGCGTCTCGCTGTTCGGCCGCCGCCGCTTCGTGCTCGGCATTGTCGCCGTCTGGGTCGCCGGCGCTCTGCTGCTGCTCGCGTCGCCGGTCAGCATCATCATTGCCGGGCTCGCGGTGTGCGCCGCCTGCGGGCTGCTGTGCCAGGCCGTTTCGACCAGCTACGTTATCACCGTCGTCAAGGAGGGGCGCTCGTCGGCCGTCGGTCTCTACGCCTCGATCTTCTACATCGGCGGCAGCGTCGGCGCGTTCCTCACCGGGTTTGCCTGGAACGCCGCTGGCTGGACCGGCTGCGTCGCGATGATCCTGGCGATGCAGCTCATCGTCGCCGCGATCGTCGCTCTCGCCTGGGAGCGGTGAAGGAGCATGATGGCACGATTTCCGAAAATCCGCGCCCGCTCGTCCCCGCGAGGTCGGGGAGCCAGTATTTGCTGAGCGAGGTGCCCTCCCCTGGATCCCCGCTTTCGCGGAAATGAGCGTGAATGTCCAATGCGTTTGAAAGGAAACACCATGGTGACGGAAAGCCAATTCGCGTTTCTGCGGTCGATCGATACGCCGACCGTCTGCAATCTGATCGAGATCGTGGCCCCCGAGCGGCGCGGCGCCGGCTACACCACGAGCCACCTGCATTGTCCGTTTCCGGACCTGCAGCCGATGGTCGGCTTCGCCAAGACCGCAACGATCCGCGCCCGCGACGCGGTGAGCGGCCCGGGCTACATGCAGAAGCGGATGGACTATCTCGACTATGTCGCTGCGGCGCCGCATCCGAGCGTCGTGGTGATCGAGGACAAGGACGAGCCCGCCGGCTACGGTGCGTTCTGGGGCGAGGTGCAGACCAACGTGCACAAGGCGCTCGGCTGCCTGGGCGTCGTGACCAACGGATCGATCCGCGACATCCCGGCGGTCGCCGAGGGCTTCCAGATGCTCGCCGGCTCGATCTCGCCGTCGCATGCCTACGTGCACGTCGTCGATTTGGGCGTTTCCGTCACCATCCACAGCATGGAGGTCAAAAGCGGCGACCTCATTCACGCCGATCGCCACGGCGCCGTCGTCGTGCCGGTCGAGAAGATCGACGCGATGGCGGCGGCACTTGATGGCCTGATGAAGCACGAGGCGAGGATCATCGCCGCCGCTCGCGCGCCCGGCGCCACGGTCGAGAGCATCAAAGCGGCGATGAAAGGTTAGCTGGCACCCGCAGCGCAGCGAATGCGTCTAGCGGCTGTCGAGGTTTGACGACTGCTTCACCTCGCGCCGCACCGGCGCAACGAAACCGCCAGCCGCGGCGTCGGCAAGCGCGTCGCGGTCGAGCGCCTCGTCGTGCTTGTAGACGTCGTCGCGGAACATGATGATGCCGTCGCGCGTCACCCAACCGGTGAGATAGACCCAGGCGACCGGCATTTTGTGCGGCAGGTTGATGGCCCGCCGCTCGCCGGCGGCGATGCCGGCGTCGATCGCGGCGCGGTTCCAGCCCGGCACGTCTTCGAGTATCCAGGCGGCGAGATCGCGCACGTTGTCGACGCGCGTGCAGCCGTGCGAGTCGAAGCGGTAGTCGTTGGCAAACAAATTGCGCGAAGTGGTGTCGTGCATGTACACGGAATACGGATTGGGCATGTCGACCTTGACGTTGCCCAGTGCGTTCCAGGCTCCGGAATCCTGGCGGATGGTGAAGTTTGGCGAACGGTCGGATGACCAGTCGACTGATCGCGGATCGATACTCTCGTCGCGGGCGCCAAGCACGCGCATGTGCATGCGGCTGAGATAATTCGGGTCGCGGCGCATACGCCCGCGGATCTCGTTCTTGGTGATCGAGAGCGGCACGGTCCAGGTCGGGTTGAGATCGACCGCCGTGATGTAGGCGGTCAGCGTCGGCGACGGCTTGTCGGTCTTGCCGACGACCACGCGATAGCGCCGCTCGACCTTGTCGTGGGCGATCGCCTCGGCGAAAGCAGCGGGAATGTTTACCACGACGTAGCGCTCGGCGAACACGAAATCCATGCCAAGCAAGCGTTCGAGCGAGGCTTCGAGCTGCTTCATGCGCGCGCCGACGGGGACGTTGAGGGCGCGGAGCGTCTGGGCGCTGACGCTGCCGGTCGCCTCGAGGCCGTGGCGCACCTGAAAGCGCCTGACGCCTTCGGCCACTGCTTCGTCATAGTCTTCGCCGGCTTCCTGCCCGGCGGGCAGGTCTTCGGTGATGACAAGACGCCGGCGCAGCAGGGCGACGTTGGGCCCGCTTGCGCCCGGCGCGAGCTTGGCATCGGCGGGCAAGCTCGGCCAGCCGCCGCGTACCTGGACTGCCGCGTAGCTGAGCAGCGCCTCCTTGATGCGCTGGTAGGTGCCCTCGTCGAACACGGGGTCGGCAGACAGCGCCAATGCCGCGGCCGAGCGCGACTCCGGCGTCGAAGGGGGCTTTGCCGCCGCCCGCGGCGGCTTGGCGGGCTGGCGCTAGTCTGTGCCTTGGTCGGTGCGGCTTGCGGCGGCGCGGCGGGTGCTGGCTGCTGCTTCGCCGGAGCGAGTTGCGGGTTGGCGATCGCTGGACGCGGGTCGAGCAGGTTCGGCTGGCCGGTGACCTGCGCCAGCGCCGGCGCCCCCGCAAGGACGAGAACTATTGCACCAATGGAGGAGATGGTCCGCACGAGTTGTCCCTCAGCCGCTTTGGGGAATATGCTATCGCTATGGCGGCATTTGGACCAGATGCCGGCGGGCGATTGCCCCGGAAAATGTCCTGCCCTCTTATCCGAGAAATCATGAATTGACTTCCGCGTCGTCTAGTCGCTCTGGTTCAACCACGGATGGCCAGGCGGGATGTATCCGCACATGAATGATTTCGACGGCGTTGTCGGTCTCGATCACTCGATAGAAAATTTGAATCGGTAGCGCTGGACGACCTTCGCGCGGACGGCGTGAATGCGGGTGGCTCCCGCTGCTTCCGGCTGCTTACTCGAGGATTTTCCGCGCGCTCTGGTTCAAGTTCAGTCCTGCTCACGCCTGCGGCTGCGGCTCCATCGGGCCGGGCTCGGGACGCGGGCGGTTGCGGCCGGCGCCGGCGGTCGGCACCGTCGAGGTACGCGGCGCCGTCGGCTCGATCACCGATTTACGGCTCGGACGCTTACCCATGAGCAGGTCCTTGATCTCGTCGCCGCTCAAGGTCTCGAACTCGAGCAGGCCCTTGGCGAGCGTTTCCAGATCGGCGCGTTTGTCGGTGAGAATCTGCTGCGCTTCCTGATAACCGGCCTCGACCAGCCGCCTGATCTCAGCGTCGATCTTCTGCACGGTCGCCTCGGAAATGTTCTGCTGGCGCGCCACCGAATAGCCGAGGAACACTTCCTCCTGGTTCTCGCCATAAGCGACGGTGCCGAGGGCGTCGGAGAGGCCCCAGCGCGTCACCATCATGCGCGCAAGTTTGGTCGCCTGTTCGATGTCGGAGGCGGCGCCGGAGGTCACCTTCTCGTGACCGAACACAAGTTCCTCCGCCACGCGGCCGCCCATCATGATCGCAAGCCGGGCGGTCATCTGCTCGAGACTCATCGACAACTTGTCACGCTCCGGCAGCTGCATGACCATGCCGAGCGCGCGGCCGCGCGGGATGATAGTCGCCTTGTGCACCGGATCGGTCGCCTTGACGTTGATCGCGACGATGGCGTGGCCGCCCTCGTGATAGGCGGTGAGGAGCTTCTCCTCCTCGGTCATCACCAGCGACTTGCGTTCGGCGCCCATCATCACCTTGTCCTTGGCGTCCTCGAACTCGACCTGGGTGACCATGCGCTTGTTGCGCCGCGCCGCCATCAGCGCCGCCTCGTTGACGAGGTTCATGAGATCGGCGCCGGAGAAGCCGGGCGTGCCGCGGGCGATGGTTTTCAGATTGACGTCCGGCGCCAGCGGCACCTTGCGCACGTGCACCTTCAAAATCTGCTCGCGGCCGACGACGTCCGGATTGGGCACGACCACCTGCCGGTCGAAACGGCCGGGACGCAGGAGCGCCGGGTCGAGCACGTCCGGACGGTTGGTGGCGGCGATCAGGATGATGCCTTCGTTGGCCTCAAAGCCGTCCATCTCGACGAGCAGCTGGTTCAGCGTCTGCTCGCGCTCGTCATTGCCGCCGCCGAGGCCGGCGCCGCGGTGGCGGCCGACCGCGTCGATCTCGTCGATGAAGATGATGCAGGGCGCGTTCTTCTTCGCCTGCTCGAACATGTCGCGCACGCGGCTCGCGCCGACGCCGACGAACATCTCGACGAAGTCGGAGCCGGAAATGGTGAAGAACGGCACGTTCGCCTCGCCGGCGATGGCGCGGGCAAGCAAGGTCTTGCCGGTGCCGGGCGGGCCGACCAGCAGCACGCCGCGCGGGATGCGGCCGCCGAGCCGCTGGAATTTCCCGGGATCGCGCAGGAATTCGACGATTTCCTGCAGGTCGAGCTTGGCCTCGTCGACGCCGGCCACGTCCTCAAAGGTGACGCGCCCGTGCGCCTCGGTCAAAAGCTTCGCCCGCGACTTGCCGAAGCCGAGCGCCTTGCCGCCGGCACCCTGCATCTGCCGCGAGAGAAAGATCCAGACACCGATCAGCGCCACGAACGGCAACCACGAGATCAGCAGCGAGACGAACCACGGCACGTTCTCGGTCTGCGGCCGTGCGGTGATCGAAACGCCCTTGTTGTAGAGGCGCTGCACCAGGCTCGGATCGCTCGGCGCATAGGTCTGGAAGCTGCGGCCGTCGGTGAAAGTGCCGTGGATCTCCGGGCCCTGGATGACGACGTCGCGCACGCGGCCCTGATCGACCTCGTTAAGCAGCTGTGAGAAAGATACGTCCTGCGAAGTCGTGTGCTGGCCGGGATTCTGGAACAGAGTGAACAGCGCCAGGAGCAGCAGGACAATGATGACCCACAGGGCGAAATTGCGCAGATTGGCATTCATCGCGTGTCCTTGCCCGGCGATCCGCCGGACCCCCGACGGCTTGCATTGGTGGCCGCGAATCGTGGCGGCTTCACGTCCCAGTCTACAGGAATGTAGGCGCCACACGGTGGCCTGCCAAGAGAAGGGCCCGGCGGACCAGCGGTGGTAGGCTACGTATTCTCGCTATCAATACCGCTATTTCGTAAAGCGGCTGTTGCCGGCGCCGGCCGCCGTGCGGCGCGCCGGAGCGCGTTCGACCACCAGCCGGCCGCCGGCGAGCGTGATCGACGCGCCGGCCAAGGTCCGGCGCAGACGCGAGCGCGACTGCCGCAGCGCCTGGTAAAGCAGTTCGAGCTTGCCGAGTTCGACCGGCCCTTCGTCACCGGTGTGCGCGATCGCGCGACCGAGCAGGCGCATCCCGACCTCCGCAGGCAGGTCGCTGAACCGCTCCGCTTCGAAAACGATCGGGCCGCGCTCGCGCCACGTGTCCGGCGCCAACGCGGCGCGCGCGGCGACGACGGCGAATTCGATCGTGGCCTCGGCGCGCCGCATGCGGGCAGCGAGCCGCGCCAGGCAGCGCGCGTCGAGTCCTTCGCGCGCCAGCGCCGGCATGACCGTGCGCAACCGCGCCCGGGCAAAGCGCGGATCGCGGTTACTCGGATCCTCGCTGTGAGTGACACGCGCGGCCTTGAGTGTCGCGACGAGCCGGCTCTTGGCGACATGCAAGAGCGGTCGAACAACAAAGATCGTGCCTTGCCGGCCGGCGGGAAGCGGCGATGCATACGCCATCCCAGCGAGCCCGGTGACGCCGCTGCCGCGAGCGAGGCGGAACAGGACCGTTTCCGCCTGATCGTCGAGCGTATGGGCGGTCAGAACGTGCTCATAACCCTCGCGCAGTGCCGCTTGCGCCAGCAAAGCGTAACGC
This sequence comes from uncultured Alphaproteobacteria bacterium, assembly GCA_963833665.1. Taxonomy (GTDB): domain Bacteria; phylum Pseudomonadota; class Alphaproteobacteria; order Rhizobiales; family Xanthobacteraceae; genus BOG-931. The sequence goes on from CAWHZA010000035.1 coordinate 173,457, forward strand.
GCGAGGCGCGCGGTTTCCTGCAATCCGGTCTTTGGTTTGCTGCCGCGCCAGGCGAGCGTGCGATGGGGCACGCCAAGCCGGCGCGCAAGACGCTTCACCGTGGCCGCTTCGCGCGCCGACTCTGGCCGCAGCCCATGATCGATGGTGACGGCGAGAAGCTTTGGGCGGCGTTTTTTCAGCTGCTTCGCCCAGCGCGCGGCCATGACCAGAAGCGCCGTCGAATCGGAGCCGCCGGAAACCGCGAGCACAAGCCCGGGCAGATTTTCAAGACCGTGGAACAGCGCATTCGCTTCCGCGTCGCGAAGCGCCGGTTCAGCAGTGGTCACGCCTTTGTTCCCGCTCCACGCTTTGCTTTACGTTCTGCGAGGCGCGCGGATATTTGCGCAGGACTTCGCCGAGCGAGGCGCAAGCCGCTTCTTTTTCACCCAGAGCCGCGAGCGACTGGCCGAGCCGGAACAGCGCTTCGGGCGCGCGCGCGGTCGTCTCGTATTTGGTCGAAACGGCGAGGAATGATTCGGCGGCGTCGCGATATTGCTGCTGCTGGAAAAGACTCTCGCCCAGCCAGTATTGCGCCTCCGGCGCCAGCCGGTCGCTCGGATATTGGCGCAGGAAGGTGCGGAACGTGTCCGCGGCGAGCGCGTAGTCCTTGTGCATCACATAGCCATAGGCGAGGTCGTACTCGTCCTTCGCCGTGGCGCCCGGCGGCAGGGTCGCCTGCAGGGCGCCTGTGGCGCCCGTGGCGCTCGAATTGCGCGGCGGCGGGGGCGGCAACTCGCCTGCTCCCGGCACCGCTCCGCCCGGTTGCGTCGTGGCGAGCGTCGAGAGATTGAGCGGCGCACCGGCCGTGCGCGGTGGCGGGCTGCCGCCGGCATCCGCGCCAGGAGGCCGCTCGTGGAGCGACGGCGGCTCATTCGCGGGGGTGCTTGAGCCGAGCGTGCGCGGCGCGCCTGGCGCATTGGGATTGAGCGTCGGGTCAAAGACATCGGCGCGGCGTCCCGACTGCGAAGGCGCCGGGTCTGCTGATGCTGCCGGTCCGACTGCTGGGGCCGCCGTTACGGGTGGCGGCCGTTGCGCCACGGACGGCGGCCGCGGCGCGTCGGAACGGCCCTCGCCCACTTCTTGCATGCGCCGCACCTGCTGCTCGAGCTGCTGGTTGCGGTATTGCAGCTGCTCCATCGCGCCGGTGAGCTGGCGGATCGCTGCCTCGAGCCGATCGAGGCGCGTCAACATCTCGGAAGCCGAATCCTGCGCGCAGGCGACGCCGGAACCGAGCGTCCAGGCAAAGGCGAGTGCGAGCAGGGATGCAGAACGGATCATCACGGGCGACATTTTTCGCTGGGTGGGCGATCCTTAACATAGCCCGTCCTACGTCCAAATTGTGACTGGCGGGCCGCAATTGGGCCATGTGGTCAGCCCGCAGCGCGTCACGGCAAACGCCGGGTGCAAGGCGCGCAGGACCCAAGCATCAGGGTCCCAGCAATCCGGCGGAGCTTTGGCCTCTACCTGCTCCGCCCCGCCAATGGCACAGGCTATGAGCTCTGATTGAGGACCGTCACGACGCGGCGGTTCTGCGACCAGCAGGAAATGTCGTTGCACAGCGCGACCGGCCGTTCCTTGCCATACGAGATGGTACGCATGCGCTGGGCCGACACCCCGCGGGAGACGAGATATTCGCGCACGGTCTGCGCGCGGCGCGCGCCGAGGGCGATGTTGTATTCACGCGTGCCGCGTTCGTCGGCATGGCCTTCGACAGTGAACGCATATTGGCCGTAGTTGCTGAGCCACTGGGCCTGCTTGTCAAGCGTCGTCCGCGCCTGCGGCGTGAGCTCGGTGGAATCGGTTTCGAAGAATACCCGGTCGCCGACGTTGACGACGAAGTCCTGCTGGCTCCCCGGCGCGGCGCTGCCCGCCATCGCGGTCTGATCGATCTGCTGCTTGGCGCACCCGGCAATCGCCAGTGCTGCCAGCACGACGGTTGCGAATTTAACGCCGCGGACGATACGCATTACCTTCATTTCCGGTGCCTCCATTGTTCCGTCGTGACCGGACATGGCTGGTCCCCGGGGACGGGTCTAGCAGCGCCTTCGTTAAGCGAAGGTTCCGTCAACCTTGATGGGGCCTTGCAAAAAAGCCTTCGACCCACAGATCCCCTTGAAAGCTTTGGCAATGGTTAATAGGCCCTGAATGCGGCAATGATGTGGGTTTCGGGCCGCCAATGGCGCCCTGGCGCGCCTGACGGGCCCTCACGACAGCAGCGGCGACCAGGCCGGGTCGGAGGCGAAGCTCGGCGTCGGAACCCGCTGTTCGTTACGGCCGGAGATATCGACGGTTAAGAGCGACGGCCCGGCATTCCCGCCAGGGTCACGGAAGAACATGATGACCCGCCCATTGGGCGCGAAGGTCGGCCCTTCGTTGTGGAAGCCTTCGGTGAGGACTCTCTCCCCGGAACCGTCCGGCTTCATCACGCCGATCGCGAACTTACCCCCCGACTGCCGGGTGAAGGCGATGTAGTCGCCGCGCGGGGACCACACCGGCGTCGAGTAGGAGCCGTCGCCGAAGCTGATGCGCTGCGCCGCCCCGCCGGACGCACCCATGATGTAGATCTGGGGTTTGCCGCCGCGGTCCGACTCGAAGCAGATCTGCGTGGCGTTGGGCGAGTAGGAAGGCGCAGTATCGATCGCCGGGGTGTCCGTCAGCCGGGTCATGGCCTTCGAGCGCAGGTCCATGACGAAGATGTTGGAATTGCCGCCCTCCTGCAGGCTCATGATGACGCGCTGGCCGTCCGGAGAGAACCGCGGCGAGAAGCTCATGCCGGGGAAGTTGCCGACAATCTCGCGCTGATTGGTCTCGATGTTGAGGAGATAGACGCGCGGATCGCCCTGGCCGTAAGCCATGTAGGTGATCTCCTGCGTCGAGGGCGAGAAGCGCGGCGTCAGCACGAGGTCGTCGCCGCGCGTAAGGTAACGGACGTTGGCGCCGTCCTGATCCATGATGGCGAGGCGCTTGATGCGGCGCTCTGCCGGCCCAGTCTCGTCGACGAACACGACGCGGCTGTCGAAATAACCCTTCTCGCCGGTGAGCCGCTCGTAGATGGCGTCGGAAATGATGTGGGCGATGCGGCGCCAGTTGTCCGGCGTCGTGAAATATTGTTGCCCGGCGAGCTGCTGGCCGGCGACCACGTCCCAGAGCCGAAACTCGGCTTTGAGCCGGCCGTCGTTCTGCCGGGTCATGCGGCCGGTAACGAGCGCCTGCGCGTTGATGGCGCGCCAGTCGGGAAAGCGCGGCACGGCATCGACGCTCGCGATCTTCTCGATGTAGGCGGCAGGATCGATCGGCGCGAACAGGCCGCAGCGCCGGAGATTCGCGGTGATGATCTGGGTGACCCCACGTGCGGTATCGCCGTCGCCGGCGGTGCCGCCGATGAAATCGGGCAGCCCGATCGGCATCGGCTGGAAGTTGCCCTGGCTGACGTCGAGCTGCACAACTGCAGCCGCAAAGCGCGGAGACAGCGTCAATCCGCCGGCAAGCGCGCCGAGCGCGAGTGCGCGGCGGCGCGTGACCCGGCGATCAAGTGGACGCGAAAGGAGCATCTCCTCTGCGTTGGTCCGGTCAGCCACCGAGCAGCTCGTTGTTGAATTTGATCTCAATGTCTTTCCACAGGTCATAGTGCTCGGGCCGGAGCATGGTGAACGGCTGGCACAGCATCAGCGCCCGCTTGGCGCTCTCCGACAGCGCCGGACCGAGCGAGGACGCCGAATCCTCGACGACGCCCGGTTCATGCGCCAGCGAACCGTCGGGTTTGAACACGACGCGCAGCACGACGTAAAGCTTCGAGTCCACGGAGACGCCCGGAGGCGGGCTCCAGCACTGGATGAGGCGCGCACGCAACGCATCAAGCTCGCTCTGCGACAATTGCGCGGCGTGGGCGTTGGGCGCGCCGAGGGAGACCGCGCCGTTGAGTGTTTCGGCGGTCGCGAGGCGCCGCTGCGGATCGCGCTTGTCCAGCAGCGTCGCGACCTGATGCGCGTCGAACCTGGTCGACGGCTTCTTGCTTTCGTCCCTCTTGAGCTGCTCGGCGATCTGATCAGGCTTGAATTGCGGCTCCTTCTTCGGCGGTTTCGGCGGCGGCTTCTTCGCCTCCTCCTTCTTCAGCTCTTCCACGATCGCATCGGGCTTGGGCTCCGGCTGCTTGGGCTTCTCGGCCTTTTCCGCCGGCTTCGGCTCCGGCTTTGCTTCGGGCTTCTCCGCCGGCTTGGGTTCGAGCTTCGGCTCCGCCTTCGCCTGCGACTTGGGTTCCGGCTTGGGCTCAGGCGGAGGCGCGCTGTCGGTGATGACGTCCGGCTTGTCCGCGACTTTGGCGGCAAGCTGCTTGGCGGGATTGGGCTCACCTACTTTGTCGGCGAGCGGCTTCGGCTGCTCCAGCGGCTTCGGCGCGTTCTTGACGCCGGCCGTGAGCTGCGAGAACTCGGTCGCGGAAACGAACTCGACCGGGAGCGGTTCGACCGCCGGCGCGTCATTCGGCTTCGCCACGAAGGCGACGAGCCCCCATAGCAGCGCCACGGCATGGCCTAGGCACGATATGGTCAGCCCGGGCTTCATCCCCCGCCCTGCTCGATCTCCGTCACCAGCGCCACCCGATGGAAGCCGGCCGCGGACAGCCGCCCCATCACGCGCATCATCGTACCGTAATCGACCTTCTTGTCGCCACGTAGATAGATGCGGGCTTCGGTCCCGCCGCGAGCATCGGCCACGGCCTTGAGCTTCGCCACCAGCTCGTCGACCTTGATCTCGCTGTTCTGCAGGAACACCTGCCCCTCAAGGTTCACCGAGATGGTGAGCGGCTCGCGATCCTGGTCGAGCGCCTTGGCTTGGCTCTGCGGCAGGTCGAGCGGCACGCCGACCGTGAGCAGCGGCGCCGAAACCATGAACACGATGAGCAGCACCAGCATGACGTCGACGAACGGCGTCACGTTGATCTCGCTCATCACTGCATGCCGGCGGCGCTTGTGCCTGCCGGTGGACGCAGCACTGACCACGGGCGCTGCCATGTTTCTACCCTTGCCCGTCCTAGCCTTGCACGCGTTCGTCGATCTGCCGCGACAGGATCGCCGTGAATTCGTCGGCGAAGCCTTCGAGGCGTTGCGCCTGGCGGTTCACGTCGGTCTGGAACTTATTATAGAAAATCGTCGCCGGGATGGCGGCGATGAGACCGATCGCGGTCGCGAACAGCGCCTCGGCGATGCCGGGCGCGACCACTGCGAGCGAAGTGTTCTTGGAGGCCGCAATCGACTGGAAGCTCGTCATGATGCCCCAGATCGTGCCGAACAGGCCAATGAAGGGACCTGCCGAGCCGACCGTCGCCAGCACCAGAAGCCGCCGCTCCATGTGTTCGATTTCGCGGGCGATGGCGACATCCATGACCTTCTCGATGCGCATCTGCAGCCCGGCAAGCGAGCGGGCATGGCCCTCGAAGCTCCTTTTCCATTCGCGCATGGCGGCGACAAACAGCGCCGCGGTCGAATGACCCGGCTTGGTTGCGAGGGACTTGTAGAGATCCTCCAGGGACTGCCCGGACCAGAATGCCTGCTCGAAGCGGTCGGCGGTCCGGCGGATGCGCGTGAATAACAAGGTTTTGTCGATGGCGATCGCCCAGACCCAGACCGAGCAAACGATCAGCCCGATCATCACCGTTTTGACCAGCCAATGGGCCTGCCAGAACAGGTGGAACAGCGACAGATCGGAGGATGTCAACGGCAAGGCCGACGGCACGATGTCGGCAGGGTTCATGGGCGCGTCCTTTCCCCGGTCGGGGCTTGCGCAAAGCCGCGACCTTGGACATGTCCGGGACCACGCCGGTGCGTGGACGAACGGGTCCTTGAGCCGCCCGCCAAACCTGCGCGCCGACCAGACCCGAAAATTTCACGAGGACCCAAGCCGGACCCGCCACCGGCAGGACCGGAAATCATCGCCAAACTTGTCCAAACTAGGGCGCAACACCCCGTCGCTCGCGCCTAACGAAGCCCGCTTATCGTTAATGCGGCGTTAATTCGCGAGACCCGCAAGCAGGATCGTCGTGCAGCGAGGCAAAATGGCACGGGGTGAAATGCGCGGGCCGTCCGCCCCGGGGGGACGGACGGCCCTCAAAGGCCGCCGATGCCGCGCGAGATCAGTCAGCTCGACGGCTGCGCCTGGGGAGCTTCGTCGTGCGGGCGATTGCGCCGTTCGGCCATGAACTGGTCGAACTCGGCCCGGTCCTTGGCAAAGCGCAGCCGCTCGAGAAATTCCTTGAACTCGCGCTGCTCCTCCTCGAGGCGCTGCAGCGTCTCGGTGCGGTAGTCGTCGAAGGCGCGGTTGCCGCTCGATCGCGGCTCGCCGCCCCACCATGCGGGACCACTCGGTCCGCGCTGCTCCATGCGGCCGCGCAGCCGGTCCATCTTCTCCTGCATGCGCTCCATCTTCGACTGCCAACGGCTCATATTGTGCTGCCAGCGGCTGCCGTCGTTGTGATGACCCCAGCATCCCATTGCCATGCGTCCGCTCCCGAGAATGAAGGCGAGGGTGACCAGGCCCAGCGGCCACCACACGATGAAGCCAAGGATCATCAGCGCGATCCAGGCCGGCTTGCCGAGTTCGTCGAGCTTTTCAACGAGGACCATGACCAGGCCTCCCTTGTGAATGTAAATAACATTTACATCGCGTCTCGCGGCTGTCAAGTAGCTCGCGACTTCGTGAAGGCCGGCTATGGCGGGGAAGCGCCGTTTGCCTCCGCGATCCCGAGGCCGCGCAGATAGATCAGCGCCTCGGCCTCCAGAAGTTCTTCCGGCGACATCGGCAGCGTCCGCCGCGCCGCATCCCCACGCCCGAACAGCGAAGCGACGCCGTGCGCCATCGCCCAAATATGCAGCGCGACCATGAGCACCGGCGGCCGGCTCTTGGTTGGCACCTGCGCACATAGCTTTTCCGCCGCCGCGCGCAAGACCGCGAAGGCGCGATCGCCGGCGTCTCGCAGTTCCGGGCTGGTAGCAGGCGGAATGCCGGCTTCGAACATCGCCGAATAGTAGGCGGGCTCGGTTCGCGCGAATTGCAGATAGGTCTTTCCGAGGCGGTCGAAGGCGGTGAAGACATCGGGGCGGCCATCATCCCATGCCTTCGCCAATGCCGTTTCGAATTGTTGGAAGCCGCGAAGCGCGATGCTGCCCAAAAGCTCGTCACGGTCGCGGAAATGGCGATAGGGCGCTGCTGGACTCACTCCCGCCCAGCGCGCCGCCTCGGCGAACGTAAAGCCGGCCGGGCCCTTCTGCGCAATCAGTTCGAGCGCGGCGCGCAGCAGCGCTTCCTTGAGATTGCCGTGATGGTAGCCGCGCGGGCTCTCCCGGTCTTCTTTTGACCAGCTCATGTAAATAGCTTTAACATTAATCCGGCGGGCGCGTCGACCACTGCGCGACTTTCGGCGTCAGGTAGATCGACGCCGCGGTGGCCGCAGGGAAAGCGGCAACACCCCGAACAGCGTCGGGCCGCCCGGCTCCGCGCCTTCGATCGAGAGCAAGCGCAGCTTGGTGCGCACGCCGCCGCGGGCAGAAAATCCGCCCATTTTACCCCCCGCCGCCAGCACGCGATGGCAAGGCACGATGATCGGGAACGGATTTTGCCCGAGCGCTTCACCGACCTCGCGGGCAAGCAACCGATCGCCCAGCCGCTCGGCGATCTCGCCGTAGGACAGTGTCGCGCCCGCCGGAATGGTCCGCGCCACGTCGTAGACGCGGCGGTGAAAATCCGGCAGTGCGGCCGTATCGATTTTCGCGTGGTCGAGGTCCCTCGGCTCTCCATTCAGCAACGCGGCGATGTCGTCGACGACGCGCTGCACATCCGCTGGCGGAACGGCCTCGCACGCGCCGGGGAAGCGCCGCAGGATGCGATTGCGCACGGCGCGCCGATCGGTTTCAGGAAGCTGCACGCCGGCTATGCCGCGCCCATTCCAAACGATGCCGCAGCAGTCGATCGGCGTATCGAACAGCGCGAAGCCCAACTCAGTCATCACATCGCTCTTCGAGCCAGTCATATCGCTACAGATAAGCTGCGCGCACGCAACATCCACCCGATTCCGGCAGATCGTCGACGCGAAACTCACTTTCAGGATTGCACCGCTTCCTGATCGGCGCGCATGGCGATGCGCAGCGGCTTCGGGATCGGCCGCGCCCGGCCGCCGCTGATGAAGGCGACGCGCACGCTCGCCTCGACCAGAAGTTCCTCGCCCCGATTGACGCGCTGATGCAGGGTGATCGAGGCGCCTTTCACCACTTCGGGCTCGGTGACGATCTCGAGCACGTCGTCCATGCGCGCGGGCCTAAGAAAATCGAGCGTCATCGAACGCACGACGAAGGCAAATCCCGGAGCCTCCCGTTCGGTCGCCTCGAACAGCGCGCGATGGTCGGCGCCGATGAGCCGCAGATAATTGGTGCGGCCGCGCTCCATGTAGCGCAGGTAGTTGGCGTGATAGACGATGCCGGTGAAGTCGGTGTCCTCGTAGTAGACGCGGACCGCGAGAAAGTGACGGCCGTCGCGGATTTCACCGTCGAGGGGAGCGCGGCTGGCATCAGTCATCGTTTGAATTCTTCCTCAACATCCACGCGTCCATCGATTATGCGGACGATAACAATCTGGTCGGGTTCGATCATATAAAAGATCAGGTGCTGCCCGACGACGAGGCAACGGCGACCACGGGTAAGACTGGAACGATCCCGCCCGAATAGAGCCAAGTTGTCGAAGTTCGCGTCGATCCTTCGCAAAAAGCGTCGGCGGCATCGTGACTTCGTTCGTCGATGTACTGATAGATGCGAAACAGATCGAATTCGGCCCTTTCGGAGAGGACGACCTGCATCCGGCAACTACGTGCGCCTCGAAGTGCGTGCCCGATGCAAAAATTCCTCGAAATTCCACTCGGTGACACGCCCGGCAGCAACGTCTTCCATACCTTCGGCGATCTGCTCTTTCAGCACACGAAATTTTTCCGCTTGCTCAAGCAAGTATGCGACCGCCGGCTCGCGCATCTCCAGGAAGGAGATCAAGCGCCTCGGCCGCCCTCCGTGTCGTGGTTTTCATTGTTCGATCCTATCATTCCATCGCGCATGAGCAATGCCCAGCGCCTACCGCCACGGCACCTCCTCCGCGATCGCGTGCTCCCAATTGCGGCCATCGAATCGGTGCGGCTTGAGAGCGGCGAGATCGACGCCGTCGAGGCAACGGACGTTGACGTCGATCTTATCCGGATCGGAGCGCGGAACGTAGAACGGATGGATGCCGCAAGTGGCGCAGAAGGTATGGCGCGCCGTGCCGGTGTTGAACCTGTAAGTGGTCAGCGCATCCTTGCCGCTGATGAGTTCGAACGCGTCGGGCGCGACGATGAGATGCAAAAAGCCTTTCTTGCTGCACATCGAGCAATTGCATTCGGTCACGCGCGCAAGATCGCCGGTCACGCGAAAGCGCACGCGCCCGCAATGACAGCCTCCTTCGTAGTCTTGCAACGGCATTTGTCCGCCCATCATGACCGCGCTTGTCCCGGTCATCGACGTCCTCTTTGGTTCAACCGATGCAGCAATGGATAGCGGCGCAAGGCCAAACGTGACGAACTCTAATCGCCATTACCCTCGCCGAACAACCCGAACTGCGCCGGATCGCGCGCCGGCTCCGGCAGCCCGAGGTGGCGGAAGGCGTGGCTGGTGATCAGCCGGCCGCGCGGCGTGCGCTGCAGGAAGCCGCACTGGATGAGGTAGGGCTCGATGATGTCTTCGATGGCGTCGCGCGGCTCGGACAAGGCGGCCGCGAGCGTCTCGACCCCGACCGGGCCGCCGCCGTAATTCGACGCGATCGTCATGAGATAGCGGCGGTCCATGGCGTCGAGGCCGGCGGCGTCGACCTCGAGCGCGGCCAGCGCCTTGTCGGCGAGCGCACGGTCGATCGCGGCGGCGCCGGCGACGGAAGCGAAATCGCGCAGCCGGCGCAACAGCCGTCCGGCGATGCGCGGCGTGCCGCGCGCACGGCGCGCGATCTCGTTGGCGCCGTCGGCGGTCACGGCGATGCCGAGCACGCGCGCACCGCGATTGACGATCGCTTCAAGCTCGGGCGCGGAATAGAAGTTCAGCCGCACCGGGATGCCAAAGCGGTCGCGCAGCGGATTGGTGAGGAGCCCGGCGCGGGTGGTCGCGCCGACGAGCGTGAACTTGGCGAGATCGATCTTGACCGAGCGCGCCGCCGGTCCCTGGCCGATGATCAGGTCGAGCTGAAAATCCTCCATGGCCGGATAGAGGATTTCCTCGACCGCCGGATTGAGCCGGTGGATCTCGTCGATGAACAGCACGTCGCGCTCCTCGAGATTGGTGAGGAGCGCGGCGAGATCGCCGGCCCGGGCGATGACCGGCCCCGACGTGGCGCGGAAGTTGACGCCGAGCTCGCGCGCCACGATCTGGGCGAGCGTGGTCTTGCCGAGCCCGGGCGGGCCGACGAACAGCACGTGGTCGAGCGCTTCCTTGCGCGCCCGTGCGGCGGCGATGAACACGCCGAGATTGGCGCGCGCCTGGCTTTGGCCGATGAACTCGTCGAGGCGCTGCGGGCGCAGCGACGCTTCCGCCGCGTCCTCCTCGCCGCGCTCGGGCGTCACCAGCTTGCGTCCGGGATTGCCGCTCACCGCTCCGGCCCCCGGCTGTATTTGTTGGGAAGGAGTTCGCCGATCGGCACCACCGCCGCCGAAGCCCCGTTCGGCACGATCACGCGCGCCTGCTGATCGTAGTCGAAGATGAGCTCGCGGCAGGCGCCGCAGGGCGACACCACGGCGATCCGCTGATCCTTTTCATCGGGGGCGGGATGACGTACCGCGACGATCATGTCGATGCCCGCATTGCCGAGATCGACGAAGGCGCGACCGAGCGCGACCGCTTCGGCGCAGACCGCCATGCGGCCGAGATAGGCGTCGAGATTGACGCCGGTAAAAATTTCGCCGGAACGGGTGCGCAGCGCCGCGCCGACCTCCTGCCAGTCATAACGGTAGCGCTGCTTGATCGCCGCGGTCGCGGCTTCGATCAATTCATTGTCCGCTTTGCTCAAGCGCGTGCGACGTTTCACTTCGCCAGTTCCTTCAGCCCGAGCCGGATCAGCGTTTTCGCCTCCGCCCCATCGCCGGCTCCCCTGACCGCGGCGGCGATGGCGGCGGCCGCCTGCGGCTGCGCATAGCCGAGATTGACCAGCGCGGAGACCGCATCGCTGACCGGCTGCGGGGCGCGCCGTTCGTCGAGCGCGCCGGAGAGCCGCACCAGCGCCGGATCGACGTTGGTGTAGGCCGGCGCCTTGTCCTTGAGTTCGGTGACGATGCGCTCGGCGACCTTGGGGCCGACGCCCGGCGTCCGCGCCACCATCGCCTTGTCGCGCATGGCAATGGCGGAGGCGAGATCGGCGGGCTTGAGCGTGCCGAGGACCGCAAGCGCGACCTTGGCGCCGACGCCCTGCACCGTTTGCAGCAGCCGGAACCATTCGCGCTCGGCGTCGGTCATGAAACCGAACAGGCGGATCTGATCCTCGCGTACGTAGGTTTCGATGGCGAGCGTCGCGGGCTCGCCCACGCGCGGCAGTTCCTGCAACGTCCGCCCCGAGCAATGAACGAGATAGCCGACGCCGTTGACGTCGAGGATGACGGAATCCCCGCCATAGCTTTCGATCACGCCCTTGAGCTTGCCGATCATCGCGCCGCCACCTTGAGGATCACGCTCTGCCGGTGATGCGCGTGCGTCACGGCGATGGCGAGTGCGTCGGCCGCGTCGTGCGAGGACGGGTCGGCCTTCGGCAGCAGCACGCCGATCATCATGCGCACCTGCGCCTTGTCGCCATGGCCGGCGCCGACGATGCTCTTCTTCACCAGGTTGGGCGCGTATTCGGCGACCGGTAGGCCGGCACGCGCCGGCACCACCATGGCGATCCCGCGCGCCTGGCCGAGCTTGAGCGTCGCCTTTGCGTCCTTGTTCACGAACGTCGCCTCGACCGCGGCCTCATCCGGACGGAATTCGTCGAGAACCCGGAGCAGCCCGTCATGAATGGCGAGAAGCCGCGCCGCAAGCGTATCCTCGTCCCGCGTCGTCACCGAGCCGCAGCCGAGAAAGCCAAGCCGGTTGCCGGCAACCTCCACCATGCCCCACCCGGTGCGGCGGAGGCCCGGATCGATGCCGAGGATGCGAATCGGGCGCGTCATGCAGCCTTGGTGATAGACCCGTCGGCGCCAGCGGGCAAAGCGTGGCGAAGGTTTTAGCCTATCGTCACAGCCGGGAATGCCGCTGAAATCCGGATGAGGCCATCACCGCTACGCGCTCATCCTTTGCACCAGGGCGTCCGACACCTCGAAATTGGCATAGACGTTCTGCACATCGTCGTGCTCGTTCAAGTTCTCGATCAGCTTTAGAAGCTTCTCGCCCTGCTCGTCGTCGAGCGTAACGGTGTTCTGCGGACGCCAGACGAGCGACGCCTTGCGCGGCTCGCCGAATTTTTGCTCCAGCACCTTGGCGACCGAGCCGAACCGCTCCTGGGCGACGTAGACCTCATGGCCGTGTTCGCTCGACACCACGTCGTCGGCGCCGGCCTCAAGGGCGGCTTCGAACATCGCCTCGGCACTCGCCGCCTTGGCGTCGTACTCAATGACGCCGACGTGGTTGAACATGAACGAGACCGCGCCGGTCTCGGCGAGACTGCCGCCGCTCTTGGTGAAGGTCGAGCGTACCTCGCCGGCGGTGCGGTTGCGATTGTCGGTCAAGACCTCGACGATCACCGCGACCCCGCCCGGCCCGTAGCCCTCGTAGCGGATCTCCTCGTAGTTGTCGCCCTCGCCGCCCGCCGCCTTCTTGATGGCGCGCTCGATGTTGTCCTTGGGCATGTTCTCCGCGCGCGCCGCGATGATCGCCGCGCGCAGCCGTGGATTCATCCCCGGATCGGGCAGGCCGAGCTTGGCGGAAACGGTGATTTCGCGCGCGAGCTTGCCGAACAGCTTCGATTTTACCGCGTCCTGCCGCCCCTTGCGGTACATGATGTTCTTGAACTGCGAATGTCCGGCCATGGCTCTTCTCTGCGCCCGCTCGCGCCCGCGACGTGGGAATGAATTGATGCCTTAAGTTTATAGGGTGGCGGAGCGAGGAAATAAAGACGCGCGGCGCCGGGAACTCAAGCCCAGAAGGCGGGAACGGCCTGCTCGAGGCAGCCGCCGAGCCGCACGGCGGCGACGCGGGCGGCGAGCCCGGTCGCTGGGTCGGTTTCGAGCGCAATCGCGCACAGCGTCGCCGGGCCCGAAGCCGCCTCGAAGCGTCCGGATGAGATGCGCCGCAGGAAGCGCGTGAGCGGCTCATCCTTGGCCATGCCGATCACGGAATCGTAGTCGCCGGTCATGCCGACGTCGCTCATGAAGGCGGTGCCGCCGGAAAGCACGCGCAGGTCCGAGGTCGGGCAATGAGTATGGGTGCCGACCACGAGGCTCACGCGGCCGTCGCAGAAATAGCCCATCGACTGCTTCTCGCTCGTTGCCTCGGCGTGCATGTCGATGAGGACGGCGTCGGCGCCCGCGCGCAGCGGACAGGCAGCGATTTCGCGATCGACGGCGGCGAACGGATCGTCGAGCGGGTCCATGAAGATGCGGCCCATGGCGTTGACCACGAGGACCCGCGCGCCGTTCTTGGCCTCGACCAGCGCCGCGCCGCGGCCCGGCGTGCCGGCGGGGTAGTTGAGCGGCCGCACCAGGCGGGGCGCACGTTCGATGAAGACCAGCGCCTCCTTCTGGTCCCAGGCATGATTGCCGAGCGTGACGGCGTCGGCGCCGGCATCGATGAATTCGCTATAGATCGCCTCGGTGATGCCGAACCCGCCGGCAGCGTTCTCGCCGTTGATGGCCACGAAATCGAGCTTCCAGTCGCGGATCAGGCCTGGCAGGCGCTCGGTGACGATGGTCCGCCCGCTGCGGCCAACCACGTCGCCGACGAACAGAATCCGCATGCTCAGATGCCCATCTTGGAAAGGTCGAGGTATCGGGCGAAGATTTTCTCCAAATTCGGGCTCTCGGCCTCGACCAGCTTGAGGTATTGATCCTCTTCGTCGAAAAGTTCGCCGAGCGCGGTCTCGTCTTTGGCCCGGGCCTGCTTGGTGCGCGCCAGATCGGCGCGCATCGACAGATCGATCAGGCTCTTGAAGAACTTTCGCGCTTCGCCATCAAACAAGAACTCGGCTCCCCGGACATTGCGGCGAAATTCAACAAGATCGGCCGACGAAACCTGGCCGTTGATGGCGATCTTGTCGATCAGCAATTTTGTCGCTTCATACATCGAATAACGCCGATCGAACATCTCCAGCCGCAATTTCTGCCTGCCGTTGCGCAATTGGCGCAACCCGATGAAGGCGACGAAGAGACCGACTACGAAGGCGATCGCCGTTGGACCCCATGCCTGAACGCCTTGAACGAGTTCGGCAATTTGATCGGGCTGTATTTCCAACCATTTCGGAATCGGCGGCATTTCAACCATCTCGAAAATCGATGACCTCGCGCTCGGTTAGCACAAGATCGAGCGGAGCGTCGCGCGGCGTCACCGGCACCGTGAAGACCTCCTGAACTGCGAACGCCAGGCCGACGGCGACAATGGTCTTACGCCCGCGCAGTTGGGCAATTGTGAGATCGTAGTAGCCGCCGCCGTAGCCGAGACGATGGCGGGCGCGGTCAAAGGCGAGGAGCGGCGCCAGAACAATGTCTGGATCGACCGCGGGTGCCTGCGCCAGCGGCTCGCGAATGCCCCAGACGCCGGCGGCGAGCGGCTCGCCCCATGTCCATTCGCGCATGACGAGCGGCTGGCCGCGGCCGCCGATGACCGGAAGCGCGAGCCGTGCGCCCTCTCCCGCGAGCTTGCGCAGCAGCGGCAGCGGGTTGATCTCGCTCTTGAGCGGCATGAAGCCGGAGACGATCGTGCCGGTTCGTATCGGCAACGGAAACGGCCGCGCGGCGATCGACTCCGCCGCGGCCTGGCGTTGATCGGCGGACAGCGCGTCGCGGCGCGTCATCGCCTCGGCGCGGAGCCGGCTCTTTTCAGTCGCGAGGCGCGTCGGCCATGTCGCAGTCAATTTCCGGCTCGGCGCCGGGCAGCCACATCTGAAGGCCCGCGAGCGGCAATATCGAGGCGATGCGCGTGCGGTCCTTGAACGCCTTTCCGTCCAAACCGAGCCGTGGGTGATGGTGTACGACAATGCACCGGATGCCGATACGGTCGGGAAGTGGCTGCCGGCCGGAGCGGTACGCTGCATCATTACCTCCCGCTTTGCCGGCTTCGACAGCATCGCCACCGTCACCGCGCTCGATAACTGGCCGGACGACGTGACGGCGGACTATCTGCTGGTCCGCACCGGGCGTAGCGACAAAGACGGCGCATTGCGTCTTGCGCGTGCGCTCGGCGGCCTGCCGCTGGCGGCAGAACAGGCGGCGGTTCATTTGCGACCGCGCGCGGGCACGAGCTTCGACGACTATGCCGCGGATATCGCCACGCTCATCAGGCGCCCGAGGGCCAAGGGCGCGAAGGGCGACTATTCCGACACGGTCTATGCCGCCTTCGTCAAATCGCTCGAAGCTCTTAAGACGATAGAGGGTGGCGAAACCGCACTCGATCTTTTGCGCCTTTGCGCCTTCCTCTCGCCGGACGGCGTCGAGCTTGGGCTGTTGTTGAGTGATGAAAGCGGCGAGGTCTTACCTACTTCCTTCGCGAAAGCAACGTCCGACAAATATGCACGCGAGGACGCGCTGGCAGCGCTTATCTCACTCTCGCTGCTGCGGCAGGAGAACGGTCCCGCCGGGCCTGTTCTCATCTTTCATCGCTTGCTGCTGGACGCCGTACGCGATTGGATGGGTGCCGACGCGCGTGTGGCGTGGGGCGGCGCAGCGGCGCGGCTGGTGAGCCGGATGTTTCCGGATGACCCCAACGCCAATCTCTCCGAGTGGCCGCTCTGCGCCCGCCTGATGCCGCAAGTTGCGCCGCTCGACGTGCACGCACCACGCGTCGGCGCAGCCGGGAAGGCGCTCGATCTTCTGCTCAGTCGGGCAGGTCTCTATCTCGCTGCTCGCGGCGACCGCGCCGGAGCACTGGCGCTGATGGAAAAATCCGTGACGCTCCAACGCTCAACGCGTACGGACGAGCCGCTTCAATTGGCTGCGGGTCTCAATAATTTAGCGACTTGCTACGCCGACCTCGATCGCCTGGACGAGGCGGAAGCCACCTATCTGGAATCGCTTGCAATCAAGACACCGCTCCTCCCGCCGGACGATCAGAGCATCACGGCCACGTTTTCCAACCTCGGCGACGTACACTGGAGGCGGAACGAGTTCGCCGAAGCCGAGCCGCTCTTGTTGCGCGCGGCGGAGACTAGCAAAGCGGTCTGGGGGAAGAATCGGCGGAATACGGCCGATCGCTCTCCAATCTCGGCGCGCTCTACTGCGACTGGGCCAACGAACCGGGGGAGGCGAGCAAGCGACAGCAGGAAGAACGATACAAAACCCAGGGACTGGCCGTGACCCACGCCGCACGCGGCGCCCGGCATCCGGAGACGGCCGGCCGTCACAACAACCTCGCCGTAATGAAGGCGATGCGTAACGACTGGCCGGGTGCGGCGACTGACATGGAACGCGCAGTAGCGATCATGTTGTCGCTCGATCTCGCCGAGCATCCGGACAGCAAAGGCGAGCCGGCGACCTCATTCATATCTGGCGAGAATCCGGCCAGCCAGAGAAGTTGGCGCGGCTCGAGACCGGCGACATCTCCGACCTCCTGCCGGTGATCGCGCAGATCGAGGCCGAGCATCACGCCTGGGTCGCCGAGGACCCGCCGAATCGCGACTTCGGGCCGCCCTCGCCGTTCGCGAAGAAATGAGTGCGGAGCCGCGCCGGCCGTTGGAGCGCTCGATCCCGGGTTCCCTACGAAAAGTAGGTGGGCGCCATATGTCCGAGCCCACGAGCCCGGCCAGGGACAGCTCCCGTCAGGATCGATAAGGCCCCGGGGATTTGGCTCCTGACGTACCAGGCAGCTCCGCATGGCCAATGTAATGCGCGCCGGCGGCCGAAGCTACTTCATCTCGGCGGCACGCCTCGCCTGTCCTGGGGATCTGTCGCTCCGTCCGGCGGTGGGGCGGGCGTGTCGCTGCGCGCCGCGGCGCCTCTCCCGCAGGCGGGAACGCGAAGTCAGCCGAGCGCGCCGCTGCCGCCGATGGTCCGGTTGAGTTTTCGGGTGACGTTTTCGACACGTTCGGCGGCCGCGGCGAGCGCCGCGGCGACCGCCGCCTGTGCGGTCTTGCTGCGATCTGCTGCGCTAACCCGCGCATCCTGCAGGGCCGCCAGCTCCTGCTCCAGCCGTTTGACGCGCAGCCCCATCCCGGCAAGCTCGTCGGCAACGGTGAGCGCCGCCATGACGGTGAGTCGGGTGTCGCCGATCTCGCCGAACTTGGCGCGCAAGCCCTCGATGCGGGCGTCGAGATCGCGGGCGAGATCGGTGACGTGATCCTCCTGGCCGTCCTCGCAGGCCATGCGGAACTGCCGGCCGTTGATGGTGACGTTGACCTGGGACATCTGCCTCCCTCGGCTCACGCTCGCGCAACCGCGCGCCCGGCTCAATCGTCGTCGGCCAGGACGCGCCGGATCGTTTCGATCGCATGAGTAATGCGTTGCACCACTTCCCGGTTAGCGGCTTCAAGCCCGCGCGAGCGCGCCGTCGCGTGGTCGAGTTCGCTGGCAAGGCGCGCGCGATCGGTGTCCAGAGCCTGGATCTGCGCCGCGAGCGCGTCCCCGCCGCGGCCGGCCTCGCGCTCGCGCTCGGCCGCTTCGTCCAGCGCCTCAAGTGCCAGCGAAAGCCGCCGGCTCGCTATCTCGATAGAATCGGTCTCGCTCATTTCGGCCATCCGGCAAGGCCATTGCCGCTGCCGCACCGCTCGTGAAAGTTATGCGACAGCAACCATTTATAGAAAGAACCTTACGTCGCGTGGAGCGAGAGCGTCAACGCCTAAAGCCGGCCGCGCCGGCACCCTGTGCACGATCCTGGCCGGCGCGGCGGCGCACATTGACTCAAGGGTCCCCCATGCTATCTGTGCGCCGGCTTTTCCCATCACTGCGGCGCGTCAGCATGAGCGCCGCCTGGCCCGTTTCATGACGATCCCGGACGGTCTTCACGCGGCGGGCGCAGCCCTCGCTCAAGCTTCCCATTTTCCCAGCGCCGGCCCGGCCGCGCGCGCCGAGCACGACCGCATGGCGAACGCGATCCGCGCCCTGGCGATGGATGCGGTCGAGCAGGCGAAGTCAGGTCATCCGGGCCTGCCGATGGGCGCCGCCGACGTCGCCACCGTCCTGTTCACCCGCTTCCTCAAGTTCGATCCAGCCGATCCCGCCTGGCCTGACCGTGATCGCTTCGTGCTCTCGGCCGGCCACGGCTCGATGCTGCTGTACGCGGTGCTTCATCTTGTCGGCTACGAGAAGATGAAGATCCGCGAAATCAAACGCTTCCGCCAACTCGGCTCGCTCACGCCCGGTCACCCGGAACACAGGCAAGCGTCCGGAATCGAGACCACGACCGGGCCGCTCGGCCAGGGCCTCGCCAACGCCGTCGGCATGGCCATCGCCGAACGCCATCTCGCCGCGCTGTTCGGCAGCGCCATCGTCGATCACAAGACCTACGTGCTCGCCTCCGACGGCGACCTGATGGAAGGCATCAGCCAGGAGGCAATAGCGCTCGCTGGCCACCTGAAGCTGAGAAAGCTGATCGTTCTGTACGACGACAACGGCATCTCGATCGACGGTCCCACCGCCCTTGCCGATTCCGTCGACCAGGTGCAGCGCTTCAAGTCTGCCGGCTGGGCGGCGACGCGCATCGACGGTCACGATCCCGCTGCCATTGCCGCGGCTCTCGATGCCGCACAGGAATCCGACAGGCCATCGCTCATTGCGTGCCGCACGACGATCGGCTTCGGCGCGCCGACGAAGGGCGGGACCGAGAAGGCTCACGGCGCCCCGCTCGGCGCGGACGAGATCGCCGCGGCGCGCGCAAGGCTCGGCTGGAGCGCGCCGGCCTTCGAGATTCCCGCGAGCATCCGCGACGCATGGCGCGCCGCCGGCGCGCGCGGGCGTCCGGCGCGTCTCGCCTGGGCCGAGCGCCTTGCCGACCTCGACGCGGAAAAGCGCGCCGAGTTCGAACGGCGCACGCACGGCGAACTCACCAGCTCGCTCGCCGCCGCAGTACGCGATGTGAAGGAAAAGCTCAGCGCCTCGCCGAAGGAGATCGCCACCCGCGTCGCGTCTGAACTGGCGCTCGACGCCTTGACCGTAGCATTGCCGGAGATGGTCGGCGGCTCGGCCGACCTCACCGGCTCCAACAATACGCGGCCGAAAGGGATGAAAGTGCTGAGCGCCGGCGACTATGCCGGCCGCTTCATCCACTACGGCGTGCGCGAGCACGGTATGGCCGCGGCCATGAATGGCATGGCGCTGCACGGCGGCATCATTCCGTATTCCGGCACATTCCTGGTCTTCTCCGACTATTGCCGGCCGGCGATCCGCCTTGCCGCGCTGATGGGCCAGCGCGTCATTCACGTGATGACGCATGATTCGATCGGACTGGGCGAGGACGGGCCGACGCATCAGCCGATCGAGCACCTGGCTGCCTTGCGCGCCATCCCGAACCTCAAGGTGTTTCGGCCGTGCGACGCGGTCGAAACGATCGAGTGCTGGCAGCTTGCGCTCGAGACGACCGGCGGACCGAGCGTGCTGGCGTTGACGCGACAGAACATGCCGCAAATCCGGCAAGGCTTCGACGAGGCCAATCGCTGCGCGCGCGGCGCCTATGAGCTGATCGCGGCGCCCTCGCCCTCTCCTTCCCCGCGCGCTGGCGATGCGGCGCCGGTCGACGTGTCGCTGTTCGCCTCAGGCTCCGAAGTCGCCGTCGCGGTTGCGGCCCGCGAACTTCTCGCTGCACGCGGGATCTCCGCCCGGGTCGTCTCGGTGCCGTGCTTTGAGCACTTCCTCGCCGCACCGGAAGCGGAGCGCGCCGCCGTCATCGGCAAGGCCAGGGTCAATGTCGCCGTCGAAGCCGGCATTCGCGAGGGCTGGGATGCGATCATCGGTTCCGATGGAGCGTTCGTGGGAATGACCGGTTTTGGAGCCAGCGCTCCCTACAAGGACCTCTATCGCCACTTCGGCGTTACGCCCGAGAAGGTCGCGGACGCTGCGCTCGCCAAGCTCAACGGCCGCGACCACTAAGATGGTACCGCCCGTAAGGGCACGAACTCTGACCCTGCCCCCAGCGGCCCGCGCCCTTTCAAGAGGAGGGAGGCAAAGCCGGTCGGTCGGTCGTTCTGATCCCGACAGGGGAACACCGCGGGCTTCGGCGCTTTTCTAGCTTGAGAATGAGAGAGACCGCGTGGGCGGTCCGTGGGCGAGCAGACAGGCCCGTCGAGTTCGGCCTCGACTGAGCGGCAATCGGACGGCGGGGGCGAATTGCGCCGCGGGCGCGGTTGTGACTCGTATCGAACGGCCGTAAAAGGGCGCCGAATTGCCCGAGACTTAGCCGGAGGAACGCATGTCGGTTCGCGTAGCCATCAACGGCTTCGGCCGCATCGGCCGCAATATCCTGCGCGCCGTGGTCGAGGCTGGGCGCGAGGATATCGAGGTCATCGCCGTGAACGATCTCGCCCCGGTCGAGACCAATGCGCATCTGTTGCGCTACGACTCCGTGCATGGCCGCTTCCCCGGCGAGGTGACGGTCAAGGGCGACACGATCAATTGCGGCAACGGCGCAATCAAAGTGACCGCCGTCAAGGACCCGGCGCAACTGCCGTGGAAAGAGCTCGGCATCGACGTCGCGCTCGAGTGCACCGGCATCTTCGCGTCGAAGGAGAAGGCGGCGCTCCACCTTACGGCCGGCGCCAAGCGCGTGCTGATCTCGGCGCCCGCGGATGGCGTCGACCTCACCGTCGTCTACGGCGTCAACCACGACAAGCTGACCAAGGCGCACGCGGTCGTTTCCAATGCTTCGTGCACGACCAATTGCCTGGCCCCAGTCGCCAAGGTGCTCAACGACGCCGTCGGCATCGACAAAGGCTTTATGACGACGATCCATGCCTACACCAACGACCAGCCCACGCTCGATCAGGTGCACAAGGACCTTTATCGGGCGCGCGCCGCGGCGCTGAACATGATCCCCACCTCGACCGGCGCGGCCAAGGCCGTCGGCCTGGTGCTGCCGGAGCTTGCCGGCCGCCTTGACGGCGTCGCCATCCGCGTGCCGACGCCAAACGTCTCCGTCATCGACTTCAAGTTCGTCGCCAAGCGCGCGACATCGAAGGACGAGATCAACGCCGCGGTGAAACGCGCTGCCGAGCAGCAGCTTAAAGGCATTCTCGGCTTCACCGAGGCGCCCAATGTCTCGACCGACTTCAATCACGATCCGCATTCCTCGGTCTTCCACATGGACCAGACCAAGGTGATGGACGGCACGCTGGTGCGCGTCATGTCGTGGTACGACAACGAATGGGGCTTCTCCAACCGCATGATCGACACCACGGTGGCGATGGGCAAGCTGATCTGAGGCACATGTCGAGACGGCGGCGCCCCGCTGAACAACATCTAGCGCAAGAGCGTGATCGGCCGAGCTTGCAGATGGCTTCCTTTCGCAGCCTCGATGAAGCCGACGTGAAGGACAAGCGCGTGCTCGTGCGCGTCGACTTCAACGTGCCGATGGAGAACGGCGAGGTGACGGATGCGACGCGCATCGAGCGCGCCGCACCGACGATCCGCGAGATCGCCGACAAAGGCGGCAAGGTCATCCTGCTCTCGCATTTCGGCCGGCCGAAGGACCGCGAGCCGCGCTATTCGCTCGAACCGGTCGCGGCCGTGGCGGCGGGCGTGATCGGGCGGCCGGTCGCTTTCGCCGCCGACTGCGTCGGCGAGGTCGCCGAAAGGGCCGTCGCCGCCATGCAGCCGGGCGAAATTCTGTGCCTGGAGAACACGCGCTTTCACGACGGCGAGGAAAAGAACGATCGCGACTTCGCGGCCAAGCTCGCGCGGCTCGGCGACATCTACGTCGACGACGCCTTCTCCGCCGCGCACCGCGCGCACGCTTCGGTCGAAGCCCTGGCGCACCTCCTCCCCGCCTATGCGGGCCGCGCCATGCAGGCCGAGCTCGAGGCGTTGGAGAAGGCATTGGAGGCGCCGCAGCGGCCGGTCGCGGCGATTGTGGGCGGCGCCAAGATCTCGAGCAAGCTCGAACTGCTCGGCAATCTCCTTGCGAAAGTCGAGACGCTGATCATCGGCGGCGGCATGGCCAACACCTTTCTGGCAGCACAAGGCAAGACCGTGGGCCGATCGCTCTGCGAAAGCGAACTCATCCCGACGGCGCGCGATATCCTCGTCAAGGCAAAGGCGGCCCGGCGCGAAATCGTGCTGCCCGTTGACGCCGTGGTGGCGCAAAAGTTTGCCGCGCATGTTCCCTCGCGCGTGGTGTCCGTCGATGATGTCGGCGCGACCGACATGATCCTCGATATCGGGCCGCGCACGGTCGAGCGCGTCGTCTCTATGCTCGCTCGCGCCAGGACGTTGCTTTGGAACGGCCCGTTGGGCGCCTTCGAGTATGAACCCTTCGACAACGGCACCGTCGAGGTCGCGGAGGCGGCGGCGGAACTCACGGCCGCCGGCAAGCTTGTCACCATTGCCGGCGGCGGCGACACGGTGGCGGCGCTCAATGCCGCCGGCGTCACCGCCCGCTTCACCTATACCTCGACCGCGGGCGGCGCGTTCCTTGAATGGCTCGAAGGCAAGACGCTGCCCGGCGTCGAGGTGCTGAAGATCGCCAGGTGATGCGTCATTGCGAGCGTCGCTGCGCTCCTCGCAATGACGCGCTATAATGTTCAAAACGATCCGGACCATTTAGGAGGACGCTATGAACCTCACCGAATTGAACAAAGTCGCCGAAGCGATGGTCGCTCCCGGCCGCGGCATCCTCGCTGCCGATGAATCGTCGGGCACCATCAAGAAGCGCTTCGATGTCATCGGGGTCCAGTCGACCGCAGACGCCCGCCGCGACTATCGCGAAATGCTGTTCCGCAGCGCGGACGCGATGACGAAGTACATTTCCGGGGTCATCCTTTACGACGAGACGATCCGGCAGGACGCCAAGGATGGCACGCCTCTGGTCAAGCTGATCGCGCAGGCGGGCGCGATCCCCGGCATCAAGGTCGACGAAGGCGCCAAGCCGCTGCCGTTCTGCGCCGGCGAAGTCGTGACCGAAGGTCTCGATGGCCTGCGCGACCGGCTCGTCGAATACCGCGGCCTCGGCGCCAAGTTCGCCAAGTGGCGCGCGGTGATCGACATCGCGTCGGAACGCGGCGTGCCGAGCTACACCTGCGTCAATGCCAACGCCCACGCGCTGGCGCGTTATGCCGCGCTCTGCCAGGACGAAAACATCGTGCCGATCGTCGAGCCGGAAGTGCTGATGGACGGCGCCCACGACATCGACCGCTGCGTCGAGGTGACGACCTGGATGCTCAAGGAAACCTTCCAGGAGCTGTTCTACAATCGCGTCGCGCTCGAAGGCATGGTACTCAAGCCGAACATGGCGGTGCCCGGCAAGAAGTCGCCGAAGCGCGCATCGGTCGAAGAGGTGGCGGATAAGACCGTGCGGATGCTCAAGGCGTGCGTGCCGGCAGCGGTGCCCGGCATCGCGTTCCTCTCCGGCGGCCAATCCGACGAGGACGCGACGGCGCATCTCGACGCCATCAACAAATCCGGATCGCTGCCCTGGCGCGTGACCTTCTCCTACGGCCGCGCGTTGCAGGCCGCACCGCAGAAGGCATGGTCGGGCAAGGCGGAGAACGTGGCGGCAGCGCAGCGCGCCTTCAGCCACCGCGCGATGATGAACGGCCTTGCCACACTCGGCCAGTGGAAGGCCGATCTCGAGCGGAAGGCCGCGTGACCTCAAGTCCTTCCCCGCTGAGCACGGCGAAGCGGGGGCCAAAGAACGACCCGCGGCTTTACGTCGTCACGCTACGCCTCGCTGATACCGCGGCGTTGGCGCGGGCGATCGGCGACGTCATCGCCGCCGGCGACGTCGCTGCCGTTCTCGTCCGCCTCGAACCGAGCGACGAGCGGACGCTGATCAACCGTGTCAAGGCGATCGCCGACGCGGTTCAGCGTCGCGACGCCGCACTCATCCTCGACGGCTATCCCGAGATCGTGGCGCGCGCCAGCGCCGACGGCGCCCATCTCACCGGCGTGCCGGCGCTGACCGCCGCGCTCGATGCGCTCAAGCCAGAGCGCATCGCCGGCGCCGGCGGGCTGCGCAGTCGTCATGATGCCATGCTCGCAGGCGAAGCTGGCGCCGACTACGTCATGTTCGGCGAGCCCGATCGTCTGGGTGTCCGGCCTCCCCTGGATGCGTTAGTGGAACGGCTTGAGTGGTGGGCGGAAATCTTCCAGCCGCCCTGCATCGGCTATGCCGCAAGCCTGGACGAGGTCTCGCCGCTCACGCAAGCTGGCGCCGATTTCATCGCGCTCGGTGACTGGATATGGACGCATGCACAAGGCCCCGCCGCAGCAGTGGCGGCAGCCGGCCGCGTGGCCGAGGTTGCATCGCGCCAGGCACCGCCGACCGAGCCATGAATGCTCCGGCGATCGGCGTCACGGCGTTGTTCGCGCTCGCGGCCATGCTCGGTCTCCTCGGGCCGGGCACGGCGCTGGCGCAGAATCCGGAAGCGAAAGCCGGGACAAAGACCTCACCAGCGCAACACAAGCCGCACCGTCCGGGGGTGAAGCCGGCGGCGAAAGACCGCACCTCGAAACAAAACGCGCCTGAACAGGGCGTCACGGCGGCAAAATCCTCGACGCAAGAGCCCGATCTAGCCTACGGCGCATTCCAGCGCGGCTATTTCTTCACCGCGTTCGCTGTGGCGACCAAGCGCGTCGAGGAGAAGGACGATGTCAGCGCGATGACGCTGCTTGGCGAGCTTTACGCGACCGGGCTCGGCGTGCCGCAGAACGAGGCCAAGGCGGCCGAATGGTACAAGTTCGCCGCCCAGCGCGGCGACCGCAACGCGATGTTCGCGCTGGCGATGTTCAGCCTGCAGGGCCGCGCCGGCCCGCGCGACCGGGACGCCAGTGCCAAGTGGTTTGCCGCCGCCGCCAAGCTCGGTCATCCGCTGGCCGCCTACAATCTGGCGCTGCTCTACATGGAAGGCCAATTGTTCCCGCAAGATTTCGGCCGTGCCGCCGAACTCCTGCGCGTCGCCGCCAAGGCCGGCAATCCGGAAGCGCAATATGCGCTGGGCACCCTGTATAAGGAGGGCCGCGGCGTTCCCAAGGACATGAGCGAAGCGGTACGGCTGTGGTCGCTCGCTTCAGTCGCTGACAATACCGACGCCCAGGTCGAGTACGCGATCGCGCTCTATAACGGCGACGGCGTCGCCAAGAACGAAGTGGCCGCGGCAGCCCTGTTCCGCCGAGCAGCGCTGCGCGGCGGCAGCCCCATCGCCCAGGACCGCCTCGCGCGCATCCTTGCGACCGGCCGCGGCGCGCCTGCGAACCCCGTCGAGGCGACCAAGTGGCACCTGATATCGAAGGCGCGCGGTGAGACCAATCTGGAACTCGACGACTTCGTCAACAATCTCGACGCCGACACCCGCGCCGCGGGGGAGAAGGCGGCGAAGCCCTGGCTCGACGTGATCAAACGCAGGCCGTCATGAGCGACTAGGCGCGGCGCCAAGCGGCAAATGGGCGCGCCCGTCGCCGCCAAGCCTGCAATCACCGAACCCGGCCGCGACAAAAAATCGTGCGGGCTTCTACGGACCTTTTCTCGACGACGCCTCAAGCGCCTCCGGCAATCGTCCCGCAGCGCGAAGTGCGATATGCTTTCATCGACGGCGCTCCGATCGCGACTTGTCGCGACGTGAGAAGCGCCGCGCGACATCGGGAGGCGGCGTGACGAAGCGCGACGAGGCGGAGGGCATCTTGCTGGCCGACGTCGGCGGCACCAATGTGCGTTTTGCGGTGCTCCGGGACGGCAAGCTCGGCTCCGTCGCCTACATGGCTGTTACCGAACATCAGCAGTTCGCCGACGGGGTCGCCGCATTCATGGCCGCTCAAGCTGACGCGCACACAATTCGTCACGCCCTGTTCGACGCCGCCGGCCTTGTCGAAAATGGCCGGTGCGCGCTTACCAACAACGCCTGGGTGGTCGACGCGGCCGAGTTGGCGGCGCGCTTCGGATTCGCCGGCATCCACATCGTCAACGACTTCGAGGCGGTCGCGTGGTCACTGCCGCTTATGACCGCGGACGATCTGCGCATGATCGGCGGCCGCACGCCGAAGCCGGGAGCGCCGATGGTGGTCCTCGGCCCGGGCACCGGCCTCGGCGTCGCCGCCTACATACCGGGCAACGGCGGCTCCGTCGTGCGCGGCGAAGGCGGGCATGTGACGATGCCGAGCAGCGACGCGCGCGAAGACGCGATCATCGCGAGGTTGCGGCAAAAATTGGGGCACGTGTCGGCCGAGCGCGTCGTCTCCGGGAGCGGCCTTGAAAACATCTACTGGGCGATCGCCGCGCTCGAGCGTCAGGTCGTGCCGGAACGCAACGCGGCCGCGATCACGCAAGCCGCGGTCGCCGGCACCTGCGCCGTCAGCCGCGCCGCGCTCGATACTTTCTGCGCGCTGCTGGGCGAGTTCGCCGGCAATTGCGCCCTCAGTTTCGGCGCGCAGGGCGGCGTCTTCATCGCCGGCGGTATTGCGCCGCGCCTTCGCGACTATCTGCCGCAATCAAAGTTTCGGTCCCGCTTCGAGGCGAAGGGGCGGATAAGTCGCTATCTCGAGGCGATTCCGGCCTATCTGATCTTGCACGAGGATCCGGCGTTCATCGGCTTGCAATGGCTGGCCCAACGGCGGCCGTGGGATTCATAAGATTGCGATCGAGAAGATTGGCTACATGCGGGCGATCTTGACTGCCTCATCCGGCGATCGATCTGTCCCGCCTGCGCCCGCCTCCACCGATGCGGCATCGATGGCGATCATTCACAGCAGGCAGTTTTCAACCGGCAAGCCATTTGGAGCACCAACATGACCTGCAGAATATCGCTTGCCGCCGCCGGGATGGCGTTGCTGTCGCTCGCGGCGGTTTCCGGCGGCGCGGCCGAAGCCCAAACGCATGCGTCAAGCTATGCCCATCAGTACGGTGCCCAGCTCACAAAAATCCGCGCCGCCGTCATCAAGGTGATCGGCACGCAGGGCGACCGTGTCGAGGTCGCCGTCGCCGGCACCGTTCTCACCGTCGCGCGCATCAACAGCACAATGAACCAAACCGATCATGGCGCGCGCGCTGGCGAGGCGTCGAGAATCGCTCCGGCGGTGGCGACGACGATTGTCGGCGAGCCCGCGTTCAACCATGTGCACACCATCCGCGTGCAGTACATCAATCGCGCCAAGCCGGGGACTCATGGGAAAGTCATCGATGCGGTGGATTTCAGGCAGGATCCGACCGGCGCATTCGTGCCACATGCGACCTGAGCGATCCGGGATCGGCCGCGACCGTCAGGGCGCCGAGCGATGATCCGCATCGTCCAAGGCGACTTCAGCGACCCGCGGGTCACCGATCTCCTGCGTATCCACCTTACTGCCGCCCGCGCGCAAACGGCTCCGGGCAGCGCGCATGCCCTCGATGTCGCGGAGCTGCAATCGCCGGAGATTATCTTCTGGGCCATTTGGGACGACGAAACGCTCCTGGGCGTCGGTGCGCTGAAGCGCCTGTCGGCGGACCACGGCGAGGTCAAATCGATGCATACGGCGGCATCGGTGCGCCGAAAGGGAGCCGGCAGCGCCATGCTGCGCCACATCATTGAGGCCGCGCGGGCTTGCGGCATGTCGCGGCTGAGCCTCGAGACCGGTTCCTGGGACTATTTTCGTCCGGCACGGGCTTTCTATGCACGCCACGGCTTCGTGGCGTGCATGGCTTTCGCCGAGTATGTGCCCGACCCGAACAGCGTCTTCATGTCACTCGAGCTCAAGTCCTGAATCTCGGCAAGCGCAGCCGCGTAGCCCGGATGGAGCAAAGCGAATCCGGGATAATGCGGCGAGGCACCAAGCTGGCGCATAGCGGGAGGACGCGCCGCGGGCTTGACGCCGCCGCACCTTGCGCCCTACCGCAGGCCGCCATGCCCCGTTCCGCCGTCCTCAACGTGATGGTCAAGGCCGCCTATCGCGCCGGCCGCAGCCTCAAGCGCGATCTCGGCGAGATCGAGAACCTGCAGGTCTCGATGAAGGGGCCGCGCAATTTCGTCACCGCCGCCGACCTGCGCGCCGAGGAGATCGTGCACGGCGAGTTGGCCAAGGCGCGACCCGATTACGGCTTCCTCGGCGAGGAAGGCGGCGTCCATGCCGGCAGCGATAAAAGCCACCGCTGGATCGTCGATCCGCTCGACGGCACCACCAACTTCCTGCACGGCATCCCGCACTTCGCGGTCTCGATTGCCCTCGAGCGCGAAGGCACCGTGGTCGCCGCGCTCACCTACAATCCGGCGAACGACGAATTGTTCGTCGCCGAACGGGGCAAGGGCGCGTTCCTCAACGATCAGCGGCTGCGTGTCGCCGCACGGTCACGGCTCGCGGATGCGGTCGTGGCCTGCGGCCTGCCGCATCACGGACGCGGCGATCTTGCTCTGGCGCGGCGCGAAATCGCCGCGGCGCAGCAACACTATGCCGGCTTGCGGCGGTTTGGCGCTGCCACCCTCGATCTCGCCTGGGTCGCCGCCGGCCGCTTCGACGCGTACTGGGAGCGCGACCTTTCACCGTGGGATCTCGCCGCCGGCATACTGCTCGTGCGCGAAGCCGGAGGATTCGTCAGCGATCTCGACGGTCGCGACGGCATCTTCGCCAAGGGCGAGGTCGCCGCCGGTAACGATACCATGCACCGCGAGCTTCTGCGCCTCCTCCAGGCGGCCGGCAAGGAACCCGCGAAAGAGAAGGAAACGTCGTGAGCCGCCGAGGCTGGCCGCAGACCCGCCATCAGCGTGCCGCAAGGATGCGGCACCTCGTCGATGGACAGCTGCAGAGCCGGTGGTCTTCACTGCCTCGCGCCGCGCGCAATGGGGCCAGCCGTGACCGACCGCGGGACGCAGCGAAGCGATGAGGCCGATGCGGAATTCACAACCTCAGCAGCCGTTAACCATGCATTTTTCTTGTACGCGCGGTGTGGCATATTGCGCTGATTCTGCGGCGTTAAGCTGAAGCCGATGGCGAGCGACCTCGATCAAGCCAAACTATCCTCGCCCCGCATCTTTCTCCTTCGGATGCTGGTGTTCCTGATCCTTTGCGCCTTGGTCGCCTTCGTCCTGCACCCGCAGATCCTGAGGGCCTTCATGGCCAACCCCGGGCTCAACGGGCTGATCATCGGCGTCCTTTGCATCGGTATCATCCTGTCGTTTCATCGCGTGATCCGGCTTTTCCCGGAGGTCCGCTGGGTCAACAGCTTTCGCCGCGCCGATCCGGGCCTCGCGCTCGCGCGAGAGCCGACGCTGCTCGCCCCAATGGCAGCAATGCTTGGCGGCGAGCGGGTAGGCCGGGTGGCGATCTCGGCGCAGACCATGCGCGCCTTCCTCGATTCGCTGGGGACGCGGCTCGACGAGGCGCGCGACATCTCCCGCTACCTGACCGGCCTGCTGGTGTTCCTCGGGCTGCTCGGCACTTTCTGGGGCCTGATCGAGACCGTCGGCTCGGTCGGCGGCATCATCAACGGGCTCAAGGTCGGCGGCGACGCCGACACCGTGTTCGACGCGCTCAAGCAGGGCCTCGCGGCGCCGCTCGGCGGCATGGGCATCTCGTTCTCCTCCTCGCTGTTCGGCCTCGCCGGGTCCCTCGTTCTCGGCTTTCTCGACCTGCAGACGAGCCAGGCGCAGAACCGCTTCTACACCAATCTCGAGGACTGGCTGGCGACGACGGTGCAGGACCTCGGCGCCGGCGTGAATGGCGGCGGCGCCCTGCCCGGCAGCATCATGGAGGCGCTCGAGCGCCTGCGCTACACGGTGAGCGAAGGCGCGCCGAACAAGGCGACGACGACCGCGATGGCCAACCTCGCCGAAGCGATTCAGGGGCTCGTGCAGCACATGCGCGCCGAGCAGCAGATGATCCGCGACTGGGCGGAGGCGCAGGCCAAGCTCAACGGCGACATCCGCCGCTTCATGGAAATCTTGGCGCGCGACTCCGTGCACAGGTAGAGTAGATAGAGACGCAGCCCATGGCGCTTTCCCGCAGCCGCCGCGACAGCGGCATGAATTACTGGCCGGGCTTCGTCGATGCCCTGTCGACGCTCATCCTGTCCATCATCTTCCTGCTTACCGTGTTCATGGTCGCGCAGTTCTTCCTGTCGCAGGAAGTCTCCGGCAAGGACACCGCGCTCGCCCGCCTCACCGCGCAGATTTCCCGGCTGAGCGACCTCCTGTCGCTCGAGCGGGCCGGCAAGACCAGCCTTGAGGACGAGATTGCACGGCTGCGGGCATCGCTCTCCTCGGTCGAGGGCGAACGCGACCGCCTGCGCGGTCTTGCCGCGGCGAGCCAGGCGGCGGCGAACGACAAGGCCGAGGTCGGGAAGCTCAACTCGCAGATCGACCTCGAAAAGGCGGCAACCGCGCGCGCGGTCGCGCAGATCGAGATCCTCAATCAGCAGATCACCGCGCTCCGCCGCCAGATCGCCGCGCTCGAGGAAGCGCTCGGAACCTCCGAGCAGAAGGAAAAAGAATCGCAGCTGCGCATCACCGATCTCGGCCAACGCCTGAACGTGGCGCTGGCGCAGCGGGTGCAGGAATTATCGCGCTACCGCTCGGATTTCTTTGGCAAGCTGCGCGAAATTCTCGGCAACCGCCCCGACATCCGCATCGTCGGCGACCGCTTTGTGTTCCAATCGGAGGTATTCTTCGACAGCGGCGCCGCCGTGCTGCGGCCCGAGGGCCGCGCCGAGCTCGACCAATTGGCGACAGCACTGCTTGAGCTCGAAAAGAAAATTCCTTCAGGAATCAACTGGGTGCTGCGCGTCGACGGCCATACCGACACGCGGCAGCTCACGGGGAACTCGCAGTTCAGGTCGAACTGGGAGCTGTCGGCCGCCCGCGCGATCTCGGTGGTGCAATACCTGATCGCCAAGGGTGTCGCGCCGCAGCGTTTGGTGGCGGCCGGCTTCGGCGAGTTCCAACCGATCGATCCCGGAACCACCGAAGACGCCTTCAGCCGCAACCGCCGCATCGAGCTCAAACTGACCGAACGGTGAGGCGATGCAGACATCCAAACGTCATGCGCGGGCTTGACCCCGCGCAGCCGTGCTGAACATCGCCAGAGATCGCATTGCCGCAAGACTTCTGACTCCCCGAACCAGCGCAGTGATTTCCGGGGCAAGCCCGGCAATGACGCACGCAAAAGGGCACCTGCCGTTTTGCTGCGGCCCTACAATCCCGACGACGAGGAGGCCGCGATCGCGCTGTGGCTGCGAACCTGGCAGGCGGCATACCCGGCGATCGATTTTGCGGCGCGGGTCGACTGGTGGCGCGAGCGCTGGCGCAACGAGTTGTTGCCGACGGCAGAGATCGTCGTTGCTGATGAGGCGGGCAGCGTCGTCGGGTTCGTCACCGTCGATCCGCGCACGCACTATCTCGATCAGATCGTGGTAGCGCCGGAGTCTTGGCGGTCGGGCGTCGGCGGCGCGCTCATCGCCGAAGCCGCGCGCCTCTCGCCGGAGGGTCTCGATCTCGATGTCAACACCGACAACGCGCGCGCGATCCGGTTCTACGAGAAGCGCGGGTTTGTCATCAGCGGCGCCGGGATCAATCCGATCTCGGGCAAGCCCGTGCACCGCATGAGCTGGCGGCCATAACGGTCACGCCCCCTGAAACTGCAGCTTCGCCAGCCGGGCGTAGAGGCCGCCGGCGGCGGTGAGCGTCCGGTGCGTGCCTTCCTCGACGATACGGCCTTCGTCCATCACCAGGATGCGGTCGCAGGAAAGCACCGTGGCCAAGCGATGCGCGATGACGATGGTGGTGCGCTCGCGCATCAGGGCGGCGAGCGCGGCGGCGATCTGCGTCTCACTTTCGGCATCAAGTGAAGAGGTCGCTTCGTCGAGGAGGAGGAGCGGCGCGTCGCGCAAGATGGCGCGGGCAATGGCAATCCTTTGCCGCTGGCCGCCGGAAAGCGTAATTCCGTGCTCGCCCACCGGCGTGTCGAAGCCTTGCGGCAGCGCGGCGATGAACGCGGCGGCGTGCGCATGCTCGGCGGCCTGGCGGACCTCGGCGTCGGAGGCATCCGGCCGGCCGAAGCGGATGTTGTCGGCGACGGAGGCAGCGAACATCACACTGTCCTGCGGCACGAGCGCGATGCGCCCGCGCAGCGCCGCCGGATCGAGGTCATTGAGCCGAACACCGTCAAGCGTGATGCGCCCGGCGGTCGGGTCGTAATAGCGCAGCAGCAGATGGAAGATCGTGCTTTTGCCGGCGCCGGAAGGGCCGACGATGGCGAGCTTTTCGCCTTGGCGCATCGCAAAGGTCACGCCGCGGAGCGCCGGCGGGTGCTCCCGCGTCGGATACGAGAAGCACACCTGGGCGAACGCGGCTTCGCCGCGCGGCGGCTGCGGGAGTGCGAGCGGATGCGCGGGCGCGGCGATCGCCGGCTTGATCGCAAGAATCTCGAACAGCCGCTCGGCCGCACCGGAGGCCTGCGCGACCTCGCCGCCGATTTCCGAGAGCGAGCCGAGCGCTCCGGCGGCGAGCACGGCGTAGAGGATGAACTGGCCGAGCCGGCCCGGGGTCATCTTCGCGGCCAGCACGTCCTGGGCGCCGATCCAGAGCACGATGACCACGCTCGCAGCGACGAGGAAAATAGCGATGCCGGTGAGCAGCGCGCGGGCGCGGATCGAGTCGCGGGCGGCGCTGAAGGCGCGCTCGACCGCATCGCGAAAGCGCGCGACGCCGAGCCGCTCGTTGGTGAAGGCCTGCAAGACGCGCACCGCCCCGATCAGCTCGGCGGCATAGGCCGAGGCGTCGGCGAGTGTGTCTTGCGCGTAGCGCGATCGGCGGCGCACCGCCCGGCCGAAGGCGTAGAGCGGCAGCACGATGAGCGGAATCGCCGCGAGCACGAAGGCGGACAGGCGCGGGCTCGACACCACCATCATGACGCCGGCGCCGACGAACAGCACGAAATTGCGCAGGGCGACCGAGACCGACGTGCCGGCCGCGGCCTTGACCTGCGTGGTGTCGGCGGTCAGCCGCGAGATCACCTCGCCGGTCCTGGCTTCATCGAAGAAGGCGGGCGACAGCGAGGTGAGGTGGGCGAAGACGTCGCTGCGCAGGTCGGCGACCACGCGCTCGCCGAGCGTGGTGACGAGGTAGTAGCGGAGCGCGCTCGAGAGCGAGAGCACCGCGGCAACGCCGATCATGACCAGAAAGTAGCTGTCGATGAGCGCCAGGCCACGCGGGGTGAAGCCGAAGTCGATCATGCGCCGCACCGCGACCGGCACGGTCAGCGTCGTCAAGGCTGCGAGGATCAGAGCGCCGAGCGCCGCCAGCGCCCGACCACGGTAGCGCCCGACGTAGGGGAGGAGCGCCGCGAGCGGCCGCACATTGACCCCCCTCCCCCCGGACGCTGGCTTTGCAGACGGCGTAGCGGCTTCCGGCTCGGCCGCCGCGGGCGGCGACGCCATTGCCGCCGCGATGGTCGCCGCATCCTTCTCCGCCCTGAAGTTCATGCACCGCCACACCTTTCGCCGTTCCGGCGCGAGCGCCGGACAATGCGCCGCCCGCGCACTGCAGGCAACGCGCGCTTGTTTCCCCCTGGCCGGCGAGGTATAGAGCGGCGAAATTTTCACCAGCGACAAGCGGCCGCAGCGGCGCGCCAACGGAAACGCGGCAACAGCGATGAAATCCGAGATCCACCCCGACTACCACCTCGTCAAGGTGATCATGACCGACGGCACCGAGTTCACAACGCGCACGACCTGGGGCAAGCCGGGCGATACGCTCCATCTCGACATCGACCCGAAGTCGCACCCCGCCTGGACCGGCGGCCAGCAGCACCTTATCGACCGCGGCGGCCGGCTGTCGCGATTCCAAAAGAAGTTTTCCGGCTTCCTGAAGAAGTAGCGGTCCCCCGAGGCGGCGGTGGCGCGTCCACGCCAACGCGCGAAACGAGGTTAGGGGCCGTCCTGCTCGAAGGCCGCCTTCAGCAGTCCCAATTGCCGCTCGACCGGATTGCCCACCGCGACCTGAAGCGGCGCCGACGCGTGCATGGTCGCGTCGAGACGTCGCACCTCGGCCTGCAGCTTGACCGAGCGCACAATCAGCTCCTGCAGTTTTCCGGGCAAGAGCGCGATCGACTTTGCATCGCCGGGATCGCAGGCGGCGAGCCTGACCTTGCTCTTTTCCTTGCTCGCCTGGGCGAGCGTCATCTCGCCTTCCTTCACCGCCCGGTGCAGCAGAAGCCAGGATGCAAGTTGCATCAGCCGGGTGGTCAGCCGCATGCTCTCGGTCGCGTAGACCATCGCCGCGCTGCGTTCGAGTTTCTTGGATTCGTTGCGGCCGGAGCCGTCGAGATAGGTCGCCGTTTCCTCGACCAGCGCCATGCCATCGCGAAAGAGAGTGGCAAAGATTTGCGAACTGGCCAGCCGCTCGCTGAAGGATACCGCGCCGGCATCACTCAAACGCTTCTCGGACATGGGTACGCCTCACACCAAACCCAACATCGCGCGGCTGGGCTCTCAAGTCCAGCGGCCAACGCAGGCAAGCTCTCGGCATAGTTTCCGGCCCGACCGCGGCGGCGCGGCCGCGGTCGACAAAAAAGGAGCCGCCGTTGCCGGCGGCTCAAGGCGATAACAGGGAGGCGTCAAACAGAGTGGACAGGAGCCACTCGATGTCCAGAAGTGGACGATATCCGTAATGAAGGAGAAAGCTTAACAAAAGGTTAAGGAATCGCAAAAAGTTGCAATATGTTTCTGCAGTTTTACCATAAGGTCACCGACCGGAGGTGCGAACGCGCGAGCCGCGAGAGAGCCGCGCCCGCAGCATGACGGCTATTTCTTGAAAAATGCGTCCGCCGCGGTTTGCGAGACGCGTTTTCTCGCCATTTCCGCTTCAAGCCGCACAATCTCTTCGCGAAGCAGCCCGATGCGCTCAGCAAGCTCGCCGACCGAAAGCAGCGCCAAGTCCTGCCCGATCTCGTGGGTGATTTTCTTCTTCGGCAGATCGTCGGGATCGATGGCGGGCATTCCGGCTTCCTCTGGGGGTTGAAATTTTATCGGCTACGGCGCCCGTTGTCACATCGGCGGCGCGCCTCTAAAAGCGACGCCACGCTTGAAGGCCTTCCCATGACAACGCTTCCAGACCGCATGACGGTCATCGCGATCCGCTCGCCGGGCGGACCGGACGTTCTGGTCCCGGAGCAGCGCCCGACGCCGACGCCGGGCGCCGGCGAGATTATGGTCAAGGTCGCCGCCGCCGGCGTCAACCGGCCCGACGTCATGCAGCGGATGGGCCTTTATCCGCCGCCCCCGGGCGCCACCGATATTCCCGGGCTCGAAATCGCCGGCGAAGTCGTCGCGCGCGGGGCCGGGGCCACCCGCTGGAAGGATGGCGACAAGGTCATGGCGCTCGTCGTCGGCGGCGGTTACGCCGAATACTGCCTCGCGCATGAAAGCCACGCGCTGCCGATCCCTGCCGACCTGTCGCCGATCGCGGGCGCGGCCATACCCGAGACCTTCTTCACCGTCTGGCACAACGCCTTCGAGCGTGGGCGCCTTGCCGCGGGCGAGACGCTCCTCGTGCACGGCGGTTCCTCGGGGATTGGCACCACCGCGATCCAGCTCGCCAAGGCTTTCGGCGCCCGTGTCATCGCCACGGCCGGCACAGCGGAAAAATGCGCGGCCTGCCGCGAGCTCGGCGCCGACGACGCCGTCAACTACAAGACCGAAGACTTCGTCGCCGCGACCAAGAAGGCGACTGACGGCCGCGGCGCCGACGTCATCCTCGACATGGTCGGCGGCAGCTATATCGAACGCAACTACGAGGCAGCCGCCGTCGAAGGACGCGTCGTGCAGATCGCTTTCCAGAGCGCCTCACATGCCGACGTCGATTTCCGGCGCCTCATGTTCAAGCGGCTCACTCATACGGGCTCGACGCTCCGCGCCCGCGCCATCGCGGACAAGGCCGCCATTGCTCGCGCCGTCGAGGACCGCGTGCTCCCGCTGATCGCGGGAGGCCGGGTCAAGCCGGTGATCGACTCGACCTTCCCGCTGCGCGAAGCCGCCAAAGCCCACGCTCGCATGGAGACGAGCCAGCACATCGGCAAGATCGTCCTGACCCTTTGAAAAGACAAAGGAATATTGTTGCGCCGGCAAGCGGCAGCGGTTACTCATGGTTGGCGAGATGTTGCGTGGATGCGCAAGAACTCGACGGGGGGCCGAATAAGCCGCGAATTCGGCGCAAAAACCGGCTAAATTGCGTGAGGATTTGATCAACGTCCGGGCGTGATCTGCGCCGGCTGCCGAGTTCGGAGGTTGTCTCTTGGCATTCGTTCGTGCCGCTACGGCGCTCGCGGCCCTTGCGTTCACCGTCCTGCTCGGTGTCTCCGCCGCCGGCGCGGTCGAAGCCGTCAACGTCCGCCTCGACGCCTCGGCGATCGACCTCACGGATGCCATCGAACTCCTGCGGGCCGAGGCCGATCGCGTGCAGGTATCGACCGCGCCCGGCGCCGACGGCATCGTCCGCCGCATCGAGGTGCGCGGCCGCGAAGCCGGCAACTATTGGGCGGTGTTCGCGCTCGCCAACGACGGTGACGAGCAGATCGACCGCCTGATCGCGGCGCCGCACTATCGGATGGTGGGCTCCGGGCTGTTGTGGCCCGATCTCGGCCTGTCGCGCATCGTGTACATAACGCCTTCATCTGGCGATCCGCCGGAACGCCTGGAGAGCCCGACCGCGGACGTCTTCCGCATCACGCTCGATCCCGGGACGGTGATCACCTTCGTCGCCGAACTGCGCACGCCGAACCTGCCGCAGCTCTATCTCTGGGAGCCGGACGCCTACAAGGACAAGGTGAATTCGCTCACCCTCTACCAGGGCATCGTGATCGGCATCGCCGGATTGCTGGCGCTGTTCCTCACGATCCTGTTCGTGGTGAAAGGCAGCATCATGTTCCCCGCCGCCGCGGCGCTCGGCTGGGCGGTATTGATCTATATCGGCGTCGACTTCGGCTTCTGGGGCAAAGTGTTCGACATGTCCTCGGGCGCCGAGCGCATCTGGCGCGCATCGGGCGAAGCAATCCTGGCGGCCACGCTGCTGGTGTTCCTGTTCGCCTATCTGAACCTCAACCGCTGGCACGTGCGCTACGCGCACATCACCGTCGGCTGGCTCGCCTTTCTCGGCGCACTGGTGGCGGTCGCGCTGTTCTCGCCGGCGATCGCCTCGGGCATCGCGCGCATATCGCTGTTCCTCGTCGCGGTGCTCGGCTTCGGGCTCGTCGTCTATCTCTCCACCCACGGCTTCGACCGCGCGGTGATGCTGATCCCGACCTGGCTGCTGCTCGTGGTCTGGGTGATCGGAGCCGCACTCACGGCGCTCGGCTTTCTCACCAACGACGTGGTCGGACCGGCACTGCTCGGCGGGCTCGTCCTCATCGTGATGCTGATCGGGTTCACGGTGATGCAGCACGCCTTTGCCGGCGGCATCACCCAGCCGCTGGTGTCCGATGTCGAGCGGCGCGCGCTCGCGCTCACCGGCGCCGGCGACATGATCTGGGACTGGGACGTGTCCGCCGACAAGGTCTTCACCAGCCCGGAATGCGAGGCGATGCTCGGGCTCAAGAGCGGATCGCTCGATGGCGCGGCGGCGCGGTGGCTCGAAGTCCTGCATCCGCTCGACCGCGACCGCTTCCGCGCCACGCTCGACAGCGTCGTCGAACAGCGCCGCGGCCGAGTGGCGCAGGACTTCCGCCTGCGCACGTTCGACGGTCACTACGTGTGGCTGGCGCTGCGGGCGCGCCCCGTGGTCGGCTCCGACGGCGAGGTGATCCGCCTCGTCGGCACGCTCACCGACGTCACCGAATTCAAGACGGTGGAGGAGCGCCTGCTGCACGACGCCGTGCACGACAACCTCACCGGCCTGCCCAACCGCGAACTGTTCATCGACCGCCTCGAGTCGGCGCTCGGCTTCGCCAAGGCCGACCCGACCATCCGCCCGGCGGTGATGGTGGTCGATCTCGACCGCTTCAAGCAGGTCAACGACTCGGTGGGGATGGCGATCGCCGACTCGATCCTGCTCACGCTCGCACGCCGCCTCGGGCGACTGATCAAGCCGCAGGACACGCTGGCGCGCCTCTCCGGCGATCAGTTCGGGCTCCTGCTCCTGTCCGAGCGCGACTCCTCGCGCGTCATCGCCCACGCCGAGACCATCCGCCGCACGCTGCGGGCGCCGATCACCTTCAACGATCGCGAAATCGTTCTCACCGGTTCGATCGGCTTGACGCTCGGCGACGGCGACGGGCAACGCGGCGACGAGCGGCTCAAGGACGCCGAACTCGCCATGTATCACGCCAAGCGCATCGGCGGCGACCGCATCGACGTGTTCAAGCCGGCGATGCGCTCGCGCAAGGTCGACCGGCTGTCGCTCGAATCCGATCTGCGCCGGGCGATCGAGCGCGAAGAGATCACCATCCTCTATCAGCCGATCGTGCGCCTCGACGACCGCGTCGTCGCCGGCTTCGAAGCGCTGGCGCGCTGGAATCATCCGCGGCTGGGCCGCATGGCGCCGGGCGAGTTCATCACCATCGCCGAGGAGACGGGACTGATCGTCCAGCTCGGCCTGTTCGTCCTCGAACGCACGGCGCGGCAGCTCAGCATCTGGCAGCGGGCGCTGCGCCAGCGCGATCCCGTCTTCGCCAGCGTCAACGTCTCCTCGCGGCAGCTGCTGCGCCACGACCTGATCCAGGACCTGCGCACGGTGCTGGCGCGCGCGCCGCTCGCGCGCGGAACGCTCAAGCTCGAGCTCACCGAGTTGGTGGTGATGGACAACCCGGAGCACGCCGCGCAGATGCTGCACCGGATCCGCGAACTCGGCGCCGGCCTTGCCCTCGACGATTTCGGCACCGGCTATTCCTCGCTCGCCTATCTGCAGCGTTTTCCGTTCGATACCATCAAGATCGACCAGTCTTTCGTGCGCACCACGGCCAAGGGAACGCGACCGGTGATCCTGCGCTCGATCATTGCGCTGGCCCACGACCTCGGCATGGACGTCGTGGCGGAAGGGGCGGAAACCGATTCCGACGCGGTCGAGCTGTTTCAGCTCGGCTGCGAATACGCGCAGGGATTCGTATTCGGCGAGCCCATGCCGCCCGAGCACGCGCGCGACCTGCTGCAGTCGCGGGGCAGCGTGGAGTTCGCGCGCTGAGTTGAGGCGCGGAATCAGAAGTTACAAATCAGAAATCGGAAAGAACGGGCTCACGCGTGCCCGGCCTCGCTCGACAGCATGCCGAGATCGATGCCGATCTTCTTCATCGCCTTCTCGTATTTGCCGCCGATATCGGTGCCAAAGATGAGCTCCGGATCAGCGGCGCAATGCAGCCAGCCGTTCCCGGTGATCTCGTTTTCCAGCTGGCCCGGGGCCCAGCCGGCGTAGCCAAGCGCCAGGATCGCGCTCGCCGGCCCGTCGCCGCGCGCGATCGCCTTGAGGATGTCGATCGTAGCGGTGAGGCAGATGCCGTCGTCGATCGGCAGCGTCGAGTTCTCGATGAAGAAATCGGCGCTGTGCAGCACGAAGCCGCGCTCGGTTTCGACCGGCCCGCCGCGCATGACCTTCACCACGCCGGCGCGGGAAGGCAGGCGGATGATGTCGGCTGCCGGAATCACGTCGAGCTTCACCAGCAGATCGGAAAAGTTGATGTTGGGCGCCGGATGGTTGACGACAATACCCATCGCGCCCTCGGAGGAATGGGCGCAAACATAGATGAGAGAGCGGGCGAAACGTTCGTCCATCATCGCCGGCATGGCGATCAGCATCTGGCCGTCGAGATAACCCCGGCCCCGACCTCGATTCTTTCCCGATGCGCCACGCGGCAATTTCATAGCCGAAAGGTAGCCGATCGATCCACTTTTGCAAACGAATGGCAGCGACAAAAGTTCACGCCAATACCTTGACGTTGCCCGGCAGTGGGCGGCAGGCCATGGCGATGGTAAGGCGGCTCTATGTCAAAGCCCAGCCGCGTTCTGTGCGCACGGATGCAGCCAGGCGCCGGCATCGCCAGATGCGCAGAGAGCTTGGTCATGATCATGTCATGGTCACGATCATGTCAGTGGCGCGTGTGGGCCGCCGCGCACTAGACAGCGGCGATGCTTCGCGCGGCAAGTCGGCTATTAACGATTGCGGCCATCGCCCTCCCCTGCATACCCGGCATGGCGCGCGCGCAGGACTCTTCTGCGTGGGACGCGGAGCCGCACGCGGCGGCGCGGCTCATCGCCGGCGCCGCGCTGCGGTCGGCCGACGCGGCGTGGCTGCGGGCGGGCATCGAAATTCGGCTCGACACCGGCTGGAAGACCTATTG
Organism: uncultured Alphaproteobacteria bacterium; assembly: GCA_963833665.1. Taxonomy (GTDB): domain Bacteria; phylum Pseudomonadota; class Alphaproteobacteria; order Rhizobiales; family Xanthobacteraceae; genus BOG-931. The sequence goes on from CAWHZA010000035.1 coordinate 214,081, forward strand.
GCGGTATCCCGGAGATTCCGGCGTACCGCCGACGCTCGATTTCGCCGGCTCCGAGAACGTGAAATCGGTGACCGTGCTGTGGCCGGCACCGACGCGGTTCGCGGACGGCGCCGGCGGCCACTCGATCGGTTATCACGGCGACGTCGTACTGCCGTTGCGCGTCCTTGCGAACGACGCCGCCAAGCCGGCCGCGCTCCACCTGAAGCTCAGCTATGCAGTGTGCAGTAACCTGTGCGTGCCGGTCGAAGCCGAACTTGACCTCGCGCTGTCGGGCAAGCGCGGTGCCGAGGAGGCGACGCTCGTTGCAGCCGAAGCGCGCGTTCCTCGCCGCGCGGCGCTCGGCGCCGGCAGTGCCGCCGGCGGCCTCGCCATTCGCTCGGCGCGCCGCGAACGGGGCGGCGCGGGCGAGCGGGTCGTGGTCGAGGTCGCAGCACCCGCGGGAACGCCGGTCGATCTTTTTGCCGAAGGGCCGGCAGCGGACTGGGCGCTGCCGCTGCCCGAGGCGAGCGGCGGCGGCGCGGGAACGCGACGCTTCACCTTCGATCTTGACGGCCTGCCCCCCGGCGCGCATGTCGATGGGGCGACGCTGACGTTGACCGCCACTTCCCCCGACGACGCCATCGAGGTTCCGGTCCATCTCGACTAATTCGCCCGGTGCGATACTTTTGCGGCGCCGGACGCGCCAGCGGACGACACCAACCCCGATCATCAATCCCGAACGCGAGAGGAGACGACCATGACCATCAAGGTTGGCGACCGCCTGCCCGAGGCGAAATTCAGAGTGATGGGGCCCGACGGCCCGGCGGTGAAGAGCACCGCCGACATATTCAAGGGCAAGAAGGTGGTCCTGTTCGCCGTTCCCGGCGCCTTCACGCCGACCTGCAACAACAATCACCTGCCGGGGTTCCTGCAAAACGCCGACGCTTTCAAGAAGAAGGGCATCGACACGATCGCGGTCACCGGCGTGAACGACGTTTTCGTGATGGATGCGTGGAAGAAAGCGTCGGGCGCGAGCGGCAAGATCGAATTTCTCTCTGACGGCAACGGCGAGTTCGCCAAGGCCCTGGACATGACGCTGGATGGCTCAGGCTTCGGGCTCGGCACCCGCTCCAAACGCTACGCCATGCTGGTCGACGACGGCGTGGTGAAGAAACTCAACGTCGAAGAGGTGGCCGGCAAAGCCGAAGTCTCAGGTGCGGAGAATCTGCTGAATCAGATTTGAGGCATCCTGAGTGAGCCCTCCTCCGTGAGGAGGAACGATGAAGACGCCGGCCGTTGTCGCTCGACGGCGGCCGGCAGCGTTACGCGCCGGAGCGGTTGCTTTCAGGTCTGACTGCCGGCCATGTGCGCCCGGCAGGCGTGCGCCAACGAGCGCGCTTGCACCATGCCGAACAGTTCACGCCTGGTCCGGCGCTCCGAGCGGATGAATGCGTAGAACACCAGTTTCGCCAGCCGCCGCACGATGCTCTTGCGCACCTTGTCCCGGTAGCGGAGCGCAAAGACGAGCGCCATTTTCTTGTCGAGCTCGAGGCGCAGCCGCTGGATTTCCATCTTTTGCCGACCGATTTCCCCAAGATGACCGGCGGCCTTGGTCCGCATCTCTTCGACGCCGACCTCGAGGCGGCGCACCGACGTGGCGAATTCAGCGCGCAGGCGATCCTTGTGGCGAGCGGCGTCGCGTCGTCCATATGCCGCGTCGTGATGCGCGTGGCCCGGCGGTGCACGAGCGGTATGAACGCCAGCACGAGCAGGCATCCGGCGCAGACCCCGATACCGAGCAACATGAGTGATTCGATCATGAAACGGACACGATGTTGGTTCGCCGTCGAGCTTGTCACGCCGCGACCGGTCGTTCCAGAACAGCCGCCTGTCGGGATCAAGGTTCATGCCATATGCTTCGCCATGCCTGTGGGTTCGCACTGGCGAATGCAGGGCACGACACCCGCGCGCTGCAGGCCTACCTCGGCCACAGCAACATTCAAAACACAACCCGATACACGGCCTTGGCCGAGGGGAGTTCAAGGGGTTCTGGCGGGACTAAAGCGGCGGGAACCGAGAGCGAGCCAAAGGGTTTATTACGTAAGCACACGGTTTGCGAATGCCGAATGCGAAGCGAGCCAAGTGTGACTAATCAGTGAGGTTGGGGCCTCGATCATTGCCGGGTCGAGGCCCTCTTCTATTTCGCCCTCGCGCGGCTCGGCGAGATTGACAACAGTCCGCCCCTAGTTAGTTAGAGGATGTTAAGGTCGCTCAAACCTTCAAAAACGGGAGGAATAAGATGCCTATGTACATAACCTATGCCAAATATTCCCATTCCGGCGTAAAGGGAATGATCGATAAGCCCACGGATCGTACGGGAGCTATTAAGGCATTGATCGAGCGGCGGCAGCGCGCGGTGATCGACAGTTCGTGCGGAGCTGGTCAATCATCGCCTTGCGCTCGACGGGCTGCTTGCCGAGCGCGCCTTCCAAAAGGTCGCTCGCCAGCGTCAGCTCGCCGATCTTGGCATGGAGCGACTGCGCGTCGGCGGCCAGCTCCGGGCGGCGCCGCTGCCTCGGCGCGCCCGATCCACGTCGGCTGCTCAGGAGGGACCTGAAGTCCCTCGCCATCTGCTATCGGCTTGTATTCCATCTCAGGAAAGTCGGCCATCTACCTAAACCCCCATTAGTTTACTTTTGATAGGTTTGATAGGATTGATAAGTTTGATAGGGGTAAATCGTATAATATTGGCCGGGGTACTTAGAGTTAGGAGGTGCATCTTGCCTATCAAACCTATCAAACTTGCAAGGTAGCCTATCAATCCTGCTCACCTGGAGGTTTCTCGCCCCAATCGGTGATGTTGGGAGTGAGCCATTCCCACTCGCCCCGAGCCCTTGCGCTCCATGCCTCGCGGGCCTCGGACAATGGCGGGAATATCCAGCCCCAGGCCTTACCGTCGCTCTTGTGGATGCATCCCATTTCTTTCAGGAACCCGGCGAGTTCTTCGTAGGTAGTGTATTTGTTCCGGGCGTTGTGGTTCTTCGCGTTCTCAAGGAGCCGTTCGGAAACCACACGCCGGGGGTTCGCTTGCTTTTTCTTTTCCGACATCAGCGATTGTGGAAGCTCGCCGATGTTAAGGAGATGGACGTACCACAACTCAAGGCCGCCCAGGCCCAACATCTTTTGGTCAAGCAAGGCTTTGGTTTGTGGAACGTTGTCGCGGGGATGCCAGCCGTCGAGGTCGAGACGGAGCAAGTCGTAGAGCATCGCCCCTGCACCGCCGTTGTTGATTTCCTCGAATAGCGGCTCGAAGTAGGTCTTATCCTGCTTCCACCTTTCACTGACCTTGTTGACGGCATAGCGTCGTTCGTCATGTGAAGCAGGTACGATCCACTTATCGTTCCCGCTCATATACATGCCCAAGTGATTGGGCCATTGAAAGCCGTTGACGTTCTTGGGCTCGATGAACATTGACTTTTCTGTCGTTAAGCCCTTCAGCACCCGGTCAGCATGTTTGTCGCCAGCCCATATAGCTTCATCGAGGAAGAGGAAGAGCTTGTTTTGTAGATGCTGATTGTGCTTTCCGGTTAGATGTTCGGTGCTGAAGATTTGTAAGCCATGCGTGCCGAAGATCAGCAACAGGATATAGCCCCAAGCCCCCTTACCGACGCCCTTTCCGCCAAGCAACGCAAGCAGGACCTCAGGCGGCAGCCCAGCGTTCTGGAACTTCCAAGCTGTCGAGCGCTTGATAAAGTCCTCGAAGGCTTGATTGCCATTCGCCAGCACCTCGACAATGTGCCGCTGCATCAGCCGCCAACTGCCTTTGCGTGGCTCAACGCCCCAACCTTTCCAGAGATTGAGGTAGCCGTTGGGTAGGATTGGCGGACCTCCGGGCACTAGGTCGAGGCCTTCGTATTGCCGACGATGAGGATGAGCTAGCCAAATCGGCGCAGCGGGTTCAGTCTCCCAACGCCCCTTCCCATTGGGAACAGCAACATATTGGTTGGCGTACCGCTCACGAAAGGCTTGGAAGCTTTGATAAGAAAGCTCCTTTTGCCCCTCACTTATCGGGCTTGGCACCCATTCCATTATCACGCACTTCCCGCCGAGGTTGGAGATGACGGCGTGCTTGTCATTCATCTCCCGCACAGCTTTTTCTATTGGCGTTTCATTAGCCGGAACCGACGGTGGCTCGATGACTGTCAGAGCAGTCCCAGCCCCAGCTTGTGCTTCCTCCTCCTCAGCCTCCTCCCCCAGGTCCAGGTCCAGGCCCAGGTCCAAGCTCTTTAGCTTCGCTCTGGCCTCCTCCGCCCCCAGCGAAGCCCCAGATTGCTCCTCTTCCTCCTCCGGCTCAGGCTCAGGCTGGGCCTCCTTCATCCTCGCCAGTTCGGCCTCGGCCTTCTCGAAGGCCTCAGCCCAACACTTCCCGAACCATTCCGCTTCTTCCTTCCACCTCCCTTCGACCTGATGCAGCCACCACACTCGAACGACCTCAGCACACCTCGCGTTAGCCTCACCGAGTTTCGGCCACTTCGCAGTCCCCGCGATCATGTCCAACGTCAACTTCTCGACTTCAGCGACTACCACCATCTCCGCCTCTGGCGAGGTGTCGGCGCAAAGCGCCAGCAACCTCGCTGGCTCCGAGGCCTCCCGCCCAATGGCTTGTTGTGCTTCAGTCATCCTCGCTCCTCCTCAGCCCTGCCAGGGGGTTATACTCGTGGACCGCGCCACTCGGTTGGCGGTAGCCCCCGACGAAATCGATCACTCCTGCCTCCCCTGTCATGCAGTCGATGCGCCGGGCTCTGGCTGGGCGTCCTTCGCTATCGACTTCCAACACCTCGATCACCTCCACTCGTCGAGGCCGGTCAATCACGGCCTCCTCATCCCCGCCCGGCCGAGCCGAGACACGAAGGGTGGTTGGGTTGGCTTTGATCGCCTCAGCTAGTTTCGGCGACACCGTTGCAACGATCTTCGGCTTCGCGGCCTCGGCCTTCGCTTCTGCTTCTGCTCGTTTCCTCGCTCGGAGTTCGGCAAGTCCAGCCCTAGTCTTGGCGAACAGTGGCTCAAGGTCGAGTTCACTTGCTGACATCGCTCTGCTCCTTCCCTGTGTTATCCACCACGAGCTTCGGCACCGCGTAGGTCCTCGCACTCACCGCGCCAAGCACGGCCGCAGGCCTCGCCATCAGCCAAGACCAAAGATCAGGACTGCTCGCGAGGCCAGCGAACATCGCTGAGAACAATTCAGCTTTCATTGGCCCCCTTCCCGGCGCGGCTATCCCTTCCATGTGGGAGCATCGCGTTCACGAGCCTCTCGATCGCTTCCTGCCCAGGTGGGATCCCAAGTGGAGCTTCTTCTCGCCACCCAGTCCCCCGGTCTAGCGGAAGGCCCGGATCGACCTTCACGCCCGACTGCACAGTCACCCGAGGCGAGGCTGGCTGCCAGACAGGATTGTAGCGGTCGGCTGCGACCGCTCTGATTGTCGCATCAATGCCCGCCTGCACCCTACGTTCTTCTTCAGTCTGCTTGGGTGCCAAACCCCAAGAGAGGTTGCGCATGGCGATGTCTTCGGTACTCATCGCTTCTCTCCTTCACCGCGAGCTTTGTTCCCAGCGGCGTTGTGAATGTTGTGAAACGTTCGAAGGGGGGAGTTGCCCGCCTTCACAATTACGTCGGGGGTGGTTCCTGCACCTTCACCGCTATTCCGCAGCCGTCCCGCGATGCGAGCTTCGGGTGTGCCGCCTGCGTGGTGGGCGGGGTTGTATTTGACTTCAGGCATAGCTCAGGTTCCTCTTGGTTGGTTGTTTACTTACGTGGGCCGACTGCGGCACTATCTCGGCCGAAGCCCGACAGGATGTCGCGCCCCTGAGGCTTGGGCGTGCCAGCGGCTGCGCCGTGACAGCCCTGGGTGCCAGACCCCATCACTTCAGGCTTGGCATTCAGCCGCACGCCATACGGCGCCTTGTATCCACTCCCGGAGTAGAGCGGCACTGAGCCACCCTTGGGTTTCATCGCGCTGTCCCGGTCGGTGGCGTGGTTGCCCATTGACGACCCGATTTGGCTGACAGCGCCAGGGGAGACCGCGCGAGGGTTGGGCTCGACCTTGCGGCCTGCTTGATTGTTCTTCACTTGGCGACTGGCGGGACCGCCGCCTGCACCGCTTCGATTAGATTTCGTTGCCATTTGTTAGTTCTCCTTCTGTTGCAGTTTCACGATTATCCTTCAGGGTTGAACTCCACGAGTGCCGAGCAACTGCACCATCGGCATCCCCACACCGAGGCCCGTCAGTACAAATTCGCGATAGGGGTTTGGGTTGACGGCAGGGGTCCAATAGGTGACGGGAGGTGCGAGGCTGATCCCGTTCCATTGCTGGCGAACCAAACCAAGCAACTGCACGCCCGCGTTCCAGAAGGCGGTCACGGCTAGGCCATCCAAAGGGTCCACCGCAGCCGGGGGAGACCAATTCGCAGGGATGTTAGGGACCGGAGGTTGATCGGTGAGGATCGTGCCAGCCTGGACTTGCGGCCAATTCTTGCCGAGGTCGATGTCTTGGAGGGCGCGATAGGTGGCCATCTTCAGCGTCCTCCCTTCGCAGCCACGCCACCGAGGCTCGACACGTGGCCACGCTCAACATCGCTGAGCAGACCCTTCGTCGGAACCTGCCTTGGTGGCGGAGGTGACACCACTTCCGACTGCTTCGGGAGGTAAGGGTAGAGAAGTTCACCCGTCGTCGGTGGCCCGAGCTTGCGGTAAAGGTGGGGGATGGTTGGGTGGGGTTCGCGTCGATCAGCCATTACTCGCTCTCCGTCTCTTCTCCAACATCGCCTCCGCCTTCCTTCGGGTCTCCGCCATCAACTCCCAGCAACTCTTCCCATCGCGGAGCCAGCTGCCGAGCCAACACCTCTTGCCGCCAAGGCGGCAGACCATGCCAAAACACCTCGAAGGTCTCGAAGCCCTCTCGCTGGGCTTGGAGTAGGGCCTCAATCCCGAGCTGCCCACTCTCGATGTAGACGTGCAGTGCTGCGGCCTGGACGCTCCATTCGGAGAGGATTTCTTGGGGCCAGCAATCGTCATCCTCAGAAGGGATCGGGATCACCCTGGCTGCTGCACTTCGATGGTGTTCGCTCAATGCGGCTCTCCTTCTCATCGGGTTACCCTCCGACGAACTAGCTTCGGGAGGACTTCGGCAAGCTGGGAGGCCACGTCATCGGCCACCGACAGCGAGGAGACTGAGGCCGCTGCCAGTGAAGTAGATGACGTGGCCAAGGGGATGGCCGGACCCGTCGTCTCAACAACATCAGCGGGATTAGTTCCGATGTCGGAGCCAACAGGTCCGGCCAACTCGTGCAACTCGCCGGTCGGGGAAAGATCGTTCACCGAGTAACCAAGGGGCTCTTCTGGCGGCACCATGTCGGCCGCCCACGGCGAGCTTGCGGGAAGTCTAGGATATTGAACGGTCGGGTTCGCGCCACTCACCACGCTTGGCTTCGCAAATCTTCCCGCCTTGGCATCGAGTTCCTCGGCGACTTGGCTTTGCTGGAAGTAGGTGGTGGCGTTGTTGCTCCCCGCCAATGCTCGCCGTTCACGCATCTCATCCGCTTGGCTGGTCATGCCGATCTTTTCTCCTTGACGTGGCGGAAGGCGTTGGCGATCTGGCGATTGAACTCAGCATCGCCCAGCCCCTTGCGGAGCGAAGGGAGGTTGCCGTCGATTAGTTTGGTTGTGATCGCTTGGGTGAGGCCTAGCTCGGCGAAGAGGCAAGCTACGCTGAACGAGCCATCCCCGGTCGCATTCCGAGAAAGCCAGCCGATCAAGCCACGAGTACGGGATTGGAGATTGCCTGGACGCGTTGGTTCGGCAGACAGGTGTGCCCCATTAAAAAGACCAGACCGTTCCCTTAGCCTGATGCCCCTGGTTGCTAATGCGGCATGGAAGGCACCACCGTGCCGAGGCTCACACGCCTCCCACATGCGCCTGATCTTGCGAGCGTCGGCAGCGTAGACTGGATCGCCAATCGACCACGCGATGAACTCCTCGCGGCCGATCCCGACGAACTTGGCCCCAGTCAGTAGCGCGAACCAGCCGTAGTAATCGCTATTCCAATCGCACGGGTTCATCTTCCGCATTGCGGCCGAGGCATCGGCAACCCTTACTGGCGCTGCGGGCTCAGTAACCGCTCTCCTCTTTTTAATGGGGCACTCTTCTCTGCCGACCCACGGCTTCCTGAAAACTTCCGGCAACACTGCCCTCGGAGCCACGCGAGGGAACAGGATTTCCTCCACGTCGTAGATCGTCAGCACACTCGCGGTCCCGAGGACCTCGACGGCCTCGCTCCACTTGAACCGCGCTACGCGCTCCGGTGGTTGCGTGAATACAAAATGCCATCCGCCGGAGGGGGTTTGGATTTTGGAATATGGGCCGCGTGGGCCAAGGCCGTTCCAGATTTCCCAGAACACTGGATCGTCGTCGTCAACGTCAATCACCGCCCAGCCCACTCGCGCCAGTGGCACACCGGGCAGCGCCTCGGGCCACCTCCGCCACCACCCTTCGAGCGTCTCGGGGTCGGTCGTCGCCCACGACCATGAGGCGAGCGGGTCTTTGACCCAACGCTCCCCATCACGCCGAAGACGGACAGGGATGGTCGGGATGCCAGCAAGGGCAAGAGCTTCGGTCATGCCGCCCCGGCCCTTGTCGTGTTGTTGTTGGTGATCTTCCTCCTCGGCAGCGGCCTGACCGCGCCAAGCGCCACCAAATCGATCCGCTCAGCAGGATCGCCATCGGCCTTCTGTTGGCGGTAGTGCCATCGTTGCCGATGCTGACGACAGCAGAAATGTTGCCACTCCCGGTTTGGGAGGAACTCGCGCCCGCATTCGAGGCAATGTGGCAGCTTCATCTTGGTTCCTCTAGACGCAATTCGATCCCGACCCCCTAGAAATGGCTATTGCGAGCCACGAATACAAGACCTCTGGCAAACTATTTTGGGCAGAATGGTCGTTCTTCTTCACTCGCGAAGTAAAGAGCGGTGCGAATACTTGCGAAGGAAAGAGAAAGGGGGCGGAGCCGAAGCCCCGCCCCCTTCACGCCGGTCAAAGCTCTTAGGTTGCTATCTGCCTTCGCGGCTTAACCTCAGCCACAGGCGGTGAGCGTTGCAGGCTTGGCGGGATGGAGAGATCTCGCCGGGGACAGGTGGCGGGGAGGGTTGCAGGCTCGATGTCAGGATTTTGATTAGCTCCTGTACTTGCTCCACGTTCCAATTCGCCTCTTTCAATGCCGTGACAAGCCCGTCAGGGGCGGTGCTCTGGAGGAGGTCCTTTAGGTCTGGCGATAAGGTCACTGCTGCCGATGCGGCTTCCACTGCTGCCTTTCGTGCCCGGGGTGTCTTGCCGCCCTTGCCGTCCGTCTTTGGTTTCGCGAGCATCTGCTGCGCGACGCGTACGCTTAAATCCGCAACGCGTTGCGTATTTGCCTCCGCCGCCTCTTCAAGCTTCTTGGCATTCTCTGGCTTACCGAGACGCATATAGAGCTGCGCGGTACGGTCAGAGATGTCAGGACAGGAACGGTGAAGCCACTCAAGCCAGTCGCCATGATTGCCGTTGAGGTGTTTGGCACGGCTGAGCATTTGACCGATCTCAGTCGCACGCTCGAATGAGGTCTTCTTGTCCTCGATGATAAGCTTGTGCACCCGGTTGATCTCGGTCGCGAGTTGCGGCAACGAACGAGTGTCGGTGGTTGAGATAGTGGGAGTGGGAGTGGTCATGACGCCCTCCCTTCCACCATCCCCCTCAGCACCGCTTCGCATTCCTCGCGAAGCCAGCGGGAGGTGCCGGGACCGACTTTCACAGGCTTTGGAAAGCGACCCTGCCGAATGCCTCGGTAGAGGGTCGCTGGATGCAGGGGGCGAGTGCCGCCGAACAGGCGACAGACTGCCCCACGATCTAATAGTTCGCAGAACGCTGGTAGCGTCATCGCTCACTCCCAGGCACCGAGAGCCAAGGCCAAGGCAAGCTTGGCGGACCCGAGATGGTGCCGGTTCCACGGGCCTTGCAGCCCGGTTGATGTTTTGGGTGAGTGGCGAGCCGAGAACCCAATGGAGGGTTTTGGAGGAACGGCTAGTAGGCTTCGCGATCCCTCTGTGAGGGACGATCCTACCCTATCAACGCCTTGCCCGTAGGATGCCGGAGGCGGGGGTCAACTGCAACTCACAGTTGCGTGACCGGCCCCGCCCGAGAGGCGAGCTAAGATTGCTGCCCGCGTAGTGGCACGATGTTCGGCTGGGGATCGACTATCCGCTCGACTTGCGAAGCAAGGGCCTCGAATGCCCGCCGCTTCTCCTCAAGATACTCGTGCCGGTCGTAGACGCCTCGGACGCCGCCGATGACATGGCCGAGGCAACGCTCGGCATGGTCGGTGGGGACGCCAGCGCGGGACATCAGCGACCTCGCGGTTCGGCGGAGGTCGTGCAGCGTCCAGCACTCGACCCCGCTAGCTTTGTCGATGGCCGCCTTATGTCGGCTCAGACTGCCGATTGCCTGCTTGCCATTGGTGGTGAAGAGCCAGCCAGCTTCCGGCAAGCCTGCCACAATGGCCAATGCAGCCTGTGTGAGTGGCACTATATGGTCGATCTTGGTTTTGTATCTCGCGGCTGGGATGGTCCATTCACTCCCGACGATTTCAGCGCGGGTAGCATACTGAGCCTCGTTGCGACGGGTGGCAGTTAGGAGAACGAACCGAACCAAAGGACCGTAGGGGTGGGCGTACTCACCAGTGGCGTTCCACACTGCGCGGAGTTCCTCGTCAGTCAGAACACGCGAACGAGCCTGTCCACCAGCGCGCTTCATGCCCTTCACAATCGGGGAACGGAAACTGTCTGTACGGGTGGAGTGCCAATCAAAGACGCGACTGACAATGCCCAACACCTCATTCGCCATCGCAGGACCGTTGTCATCCTCGATGGTGTCGAGGAGCCGTACCATGTCGCTACGGGTGATGCTGTCGATGGGGCGGTTACCGAAGGCGGGATAGACAAGCCTCACCAACGCGGCTTCCATCTTCCCCTTGCTGCGGAGGTCCTTTGCCTTACGGGTGAAGTAGCCCTCGGCGATTGCAGTGAAGGTCTGGCCCTGCCTTTCGAGGGCTTGGGCTTGGGGGTCAACGCCTTTCCTAATCTGGCTGAGCCATTCCCTCGCGGTGTCCCTCGCCTCTGCCAGCGAGATTGCGCCAACGGTTCCAAGGCTGCGGGCAGTGGGGTGACGAGAGCCAGGGTAGCGCGTCACCAAAACGAGGCTCTTGGAGCCGGTGTCAGTCACGCGCAAGGCAAGGCCTGGAACGATCCCATCCCACACAAGCCTGCGCTGGCCTGTTGGGGCGGGCTTCGCGGCAGCAATGGCGCGGTCGGTTAGGGGTTTCTTGGCGAGCATTGCTGATCCTCCTGGGGCAACCTCAGGGCAACAATACCCCACCCTTCCAGGCAGTCAACTGCAATCCCTTGCAACAAGATTACAGCAAGAAGTGGCTGCAAATCAAGGGTTACTGCGACTTTGGTGCGTGGGCTTGCGCTTTGCTGCGCTTCCCTGCAATTAGCTTAGCCCGCTCTTAACCCAAACCGGCCGGCGCGGCGCACGCTGCTCCCGGAATGGAAAAGCCGCGGTCCTAGCGGCCTTGAGCGGCGGCGCCGCCGGCATTGCGGATTTGGGCAATCGCCTCGCGCGCCAGCGCGTCGGCGCGCTCGTTCATGACATGACCGGCGTGGCCGCGCAGCCAATGCCAGCGCACCTGGTGTGGCGCCAGCGCCGCTTCGAGCCGCTGCCAGAGGTCGACGTTCTTGACCGGCTTCTTGTCAGCGGTGCGCCAGCCGTTGCGCTTCCAGGTCCCCATCCACGACATGACGCCGTTGCGCAAATATTGGCTGTCGGTGTGAAGATCGACGCGGCACGGCCGCTTGAGCGCTTCGAGCGCGGAGATCGCGGCCATGAGCTCCATGCGGTTGTTGGTGGTCAGCGCCTCGCCGCCTTTGAGCTCCTTCTCGCGGTCGCCGAAGGCCAGGATCGCGCCCCAGCCGCCGGGGCCGGGATTGCCCGAGCAGGCGCCGTCGGTATGGATGACGACATGCGGCAGTTGCGCGATCACGGCTCGATCACTCCGTAGTCGGCCGGGCTCTTGACCTTCTGGTGGAAGCGCAGCTTGCGCAGATATTCGAGCGGGTCCTTCGGCCGCACCAGCGCGCCCGGCGGCACGTCGAGCCAATCGACCAGCCGCGTGAGCAGAAAGCGCAGCGCCGCTCCGCGCGCGAGCAGCGGCAGCTTGTCCCACTCTGCGGCCGAGAGCGGCCGGGTCCGGGCGTAATTGGCGAGCAGCGCGCGGCCCTTGGTGACATTGTAGGAATGATCCGGCTCGAAGCACCAGGCGTTGAGGCAGATGGCCACGTCGTAGACCAGCGTGTCGGTGCAGGCGAAATAAAAATCGATCAGCCCGGAGAGCTTGGCGCCGAGGAAAAAGACGTTGTCGGGAAACAGGTCGGCGTGGATGACGCCCTGCGGCAGTCCGCGCGGCCATTCGCGTTCGAGCTGTTCGAGTTCGGCGGTGAGCACCGTCCTGAGGTCGCGTTGCACCTCGTTCGCCCGCTCGCGGCAGACCGCGTAGAGCTGCCGCCAGCCGGCGACCGACAGCGCGTTCTCGCGCTGCATGGCGAAGTCGGCCCCGGCGAGATGCAGCCGCGCCAGCGCCTCTCCCAGCGCCCCGCAATGCGAGGCGCTCGGGCGCCGAATCCACATGCCCTCGAGGAAGGTGACGATGGCCGCGGGCCGGCCGGCGAGCCGGCCCACCGTCTCCCCGGCGCGGTTCTTGACCGGCTGCGGGCAGGTGATGCCGCGGTTCGCCAGATGCTCCATGAGCGCCAGAAAGAACGGCAGGTCGCGTTCGGCCACCCGCCGCTCGTAAAGCGTCAGGAAGAAGTAGCCGCGGCTGGTGTGGACCAGAAAATTCGAGTTTTCGACGCCCTCGGCGATGCCCTTGTAAGCCATGAGCTCGCCGATGTCGTAACCGGCGAGGAAGGGTACGAGGTCTTCCGCCGCAACATCGGTATAGACCGCCATGAGAATCTCCAGCCGTGCGCGGCTAGCGCGAGCGGCACATCCGCGTCAAGACGACCGGCCGCAAGCCGCAACGCAAGCAACGCAGGACGGCGCGATTTGAGCCGGGTGGGCATGTGCGGAAGGCAACGCGCACGCCCTTGATCGGGCCGGTTCGCCGTATGATGCACCGCCGCTCGTGCGCTGTTCGCGCTGCGGGGAGCTTGTCGAGCAAGCGCCCGCGCGGCACAATTGCGCGGATGAGAACGCGCCGGGTGGCGTGTGTTGCCGCTTCGTCGCGGACATGCGGGATGTGCGCATGAAGAGCATTCTCGTTCCCACCGAGCACAATTCCGCGATGCAGTCGGCCTTGGACACGGCGCTGCTGCTGGCACAGAAGTTCGTCGGTTGCATCGAGGGCTTTGCGCTGCGACCGGCCGTCGCCGACATGGTGGCCATGGATCCCGACGCCGGCCTGACCATGATCGCCGTCAAGGAGAACGATGCGCAGATGGTGCGGCAGGCCGCCGACCTGTTCCGCTCGTTCATGGAGCGCCACAGCGTTGTGCAACGCGCCGACGAGACGCCGGCGACATCGCCGTGTTGGGCGTGGCTCGACGCCGCGCCGAGCGGACACGACTTCGTCGGCAGCTATGGACGCGTGTTCGATGCCATCGTGCTGGCGCGCCCGGGCGAGGAATGGCAGAGCCCGTCGATGGTCACGCTCGAATCGGCGCTGTTCGAAAGCGGACGCCCCGTGGTCATCGCCCCTCCGGATTCGCCGCGCTCGCTTGGCAGGAACGTGCTGATCGCGTGGAACGCCAGCACCGAGCAGGGGCGCGCCACCGCGTTCGCCATGCCGCTGCTGCGGCTCGCCGAGCGGGTCACCGTCGTCACCGTGGAGGGCGTCACCGTCGCCGGCCCGACCGGCGCCGAGATGGCGCGCACGCTCAAGATCAACGGCATCGCCGCCGAACCGATCACGCTCGCGGCCGGCAAGCGCACCGCCGGCGAAACGATCCTCGCCAAGGCCGACGAGCTCGGCTGCGATCTCATCGTCAAGGGCGCCTACACGCAAAGCCGACTGCGGCAGATGATCTTCGGCGGCACCACGCGCCACATCCTCGCTCACGCCAAGCTGCCGGTGCTGATGGCGCATTGAGCGCGGCGGAGCGAGGCTGCGGGTCAGCGTAAGTCCTTGCGGATAATCTTGCCGATATTGCTCTTGGGCAGACTGTCGACGAACTCGATCAGCTTCGGCACCTTGTAGGCGGCGAGCCGCTCGCGGCTGTATCGCGTTAGCTCCTCGGCCTGCAGTTCCGGATCGCGCCTGACCAGGAACAGCTTCACGGCCTGCCCGGTATGCTCGTCGGTGACGCCAATCACGGCGGCTTCGAGCACGCCCGGATGCTGGGCGATCACGTCCTCGACTTCATTGGGAAATACCTTGAAGCCGGAGACGTTGACCATGTCCTTCTTGCGATCGAGGATTTTCAAGAACCCCTGCGCGTCGAACGCGCCGATATCGCCGGTGCGCAGCCAGCCGTCGCCAGCGAGAACGAGCCTGGTCTCGTCGGGTCGCTGCCAGTAGCCCTGCATGACCTGCGGCCCGCGCACGCATACCTCGCCGGACTCGCCCACGGCCACGTCGTTGCCGGCGTCGTCGCGGATCGCTACCTCGGTCGACGAGACCGGCAGGCCGACAGTGCCGAGCTTCGGGCGGCGTACCGGATTGATGCACACGACCGGAGAGGCCTCGGTCAGGCCATAGCCCTCGACCAGATTGCCGCCGGTGATCTCGCGCCAGCGCAGCGCCACCGTGCTTTGCACCGCGGCGCCGCCGCCGATGGCGAAGGCCAATTTGCTGAAATCGAGCGCCGCGAATTCCGGCGTGTTGATCAGCGCGTTGAACAGCGTGTTGACGCCGGTCATGGTGGTGACGTGCGCCTTGCCCATGGTGCGGATGAGCCGCTTGAGGTCGCGCGGGTCGGGAACGAGCACGCTCAATCCGCCCATGAGCGCGAAAGCCAATAGGTTCGCTGTCAACGAGAAGATGTGATACAGCGGCAGCGGGGTCAGCACGCTCCCCTGCTCCTTCGGCAGATTCGGTTCGATCCAGGCGCGGCACTGCAGGGCGTTGGCGACGAGATTGCGGTGCGTGAGGATGGCGCCCTTCGGCACGCCCGTGGTGCCGCCGGTGTATTGCAGCACCGCCGGCGCATTCGCCTGCGGCTTGGCGTCGGCATAGCGCGCGCCCGGCGGACGGCGGCAGGCCGCCTGCAGCATCGTGAAACTCGCAAAGCGCCACGGCGGCACCGCGCGCCTGATGCGCGCGTTGACGAAATTGAACAGCGTGCGCTTGAGCGCGGGCATGAAATCGCCGAGCCGAGCCACCACCACGTGCCGGATCTGCGTCTCGGCGATGACCGATTCGAGCTTGTGGGCGAAATTCTCCATGATGACGATGACGGTCGCACCGGAATCGGCAAGCTGCTCTTTCAGTTCGCGCGGCGTGTACAGCGGATTGACGTTGACGACGATCAAGCCGGCGCGCAGCACCGCGAAGAAGACGACCGGATAGGCAATGAGGTTCGGCAGCATGATGCCGACGCGCTCGCCCGGCCGGCATTTCGCCTCCTCGACGAGGAAAGCCGCAAAGGCGCGGCTGGCGCGTTCCCACTCGGCGTAGCCCATGCGCGTGTCCAGGCATTCGAACGCCGCGCGAGCGGCATGGCGCATGCACGTATCGAGCAGCATCGTCGGAAGTGACGGATAGGCATCCGGATCGATATTCTTGGGCACGCCGGGCGGATAGGACGCGAACCAGATCGGGTCGACCGCGCCCGTCGTGCGCTGCGCCGGAGGACCCTGCGTCTGGAGTGTCATGGCGATCGATCCCCGGAGGGCGCTGGCGGCGTCGGCGCGTCGTGTCGCGAATCGGCGGCGCGGAGAGCCTCCGTCGGCAATGTAGAGCAGAATGTCGCCGTGGCGGAATCAAGGTCGGCAAGCGGCGCGGGTGGCCCGACCACCGCCCTGATCCACATCGGCAGGCCGATGGCGATCGCCGCGGCCGTGGCGATGTTCGCCACGGCCGTCCGTCTGTGTGGTTCTGCTGCTGGCCTATGACCGTCCGTTCGCTTTTGGCGGCATCACTGCTCGACCGCGGAGAGTTGCCGGCCCATCGTGTTGAAGCGCGCCCTCTGGTCGTCGCCGAGCGAGTTGTAGAAATCCTGCAGCGCCGGCTGCACCGTCTCGACGGCTTGCAGCATGGCCTGCAGCCTTTTGCCAACCGCGGCGAGACGGCCGGGCGGCGTGTGCGGCGGTTCGCCGGAAGGACAGGCGGCCTTGATCGCATCAGCGGCCTGTGCGGCGGCCGATTGCAGCGCGTCGAGCTTCGCCCGCTGTGCGTCGTTCGGCTGCACGACGCGATCGATCTTGTCGGCCGGCCAGGCGGTGACATTGCTGCCGCACGCGGCCTGCGGATTTCCTCCCTCCGCCGGCGGCTGGTTGCGCCGCCCCTGCCCGGCCGTGGCGGCATCCGCCGTGGTCGCACCCGCCGTGGCCGCACCCGCCGTGGCCGCACCCATGGCGTCGAAGCGGGCTTTTTGCTCGTCGTTGAGCGAATCATAGAATTTGCCGAGCGGCGGCTCGACGATGTTCACCGCCTGCACCATGCCTTGCAGGCGCTGCTGCATCGCCGCGAGCCGGCCGGTTGGCGTGAACGCGACGCTGGTCGGGCAATTCGACTTGATGGTGTCGCTCGCCTGCACGACGGCGTTGCCGAGGTCGTCGAGCAAGGCCCTTTGCTGATCGCTCGGCTCGACCGTCGCCTGAATCTGATCGATCGGCCAGCCGGTCACTTCGGCCGCCTCGGTGGCGCAGGCGTCCGCCATGCCTTGCGCCAATTGCGTCATCCGCGCGGGCGCGCCAGGTCCCTGCACATAGTGGTCGTAGACGTAGGGCGAGAAGATGCCTTCGTAGATGTCGTTGTAGCCGTAAGCCCAGAACGGGTCGTAGAAGCCATAGTCATCCGGCCACAGCGCGAAGAAGAAGACGCTGCCGTAGGCAAACGGCCAGAACAGCGGGCCGACCCAGCCGAGATGATGATGGTAGTGCTGCATGTTCATGTGCTGGGCGAGGAACGGATGCAGTGCGCTGTTGGCGGCAAGATTGCGGTGCTGCGCGAAATTGTGCGGGTTGGTTTTCAGCGTCGCCAGGTGATGGGCGAGAGCCGGGTTGGCGATGATCTTGGTCGGCGTCAGTTTGTTGTTGGTGATCAGGGCGTGCGTGCCAAGCGTGGTTACCGGCAAGTGCGTCGTCGTTGGCAGGTGCGTCGTCCCCACCGGCCCGATGTGACGCGTGGTGATGTGAGGCGTCCCGATGTGAGCGGGCCCGACGTTGAGGCGCGCGGGGCCGCTCGGGTGGAACGCCGGATGACCGCCACCTCCGACGGCGTGGAAGGCAGGATGAGCGCCACCCCCGCCTCCAGCTGGCTTCTGCGCCGCCTGTGCCAGACCGCCCACGGCAGCCAGGCAGGCCGCGGCGCCGACGGCGTAAGTGCTGACCCGAGTTTTCCACATGGGCGTGCCTCCTGATTTCTTTGTCTAGCCGCCACGATCGCCCCGGCGCGTGCCGGAATTGCAGCGCTGCCCGCAATGGCACAGCGGCGGTGCATCCGGTCGGCGCCGGCCAATAAGCGATTGGCAGGCATCACCTTATCATGTTCTGCCCGATCGCTCATGGTCGATGAGCGAGCCGGGGGCAGGCGCCCCGGAGATACCAAGGCTTAACTATGTTCTTCTTTTGTACCAATTGCGCCCGCTCCCCGCCAAGTGGGTTGATGCCGGTGGCCATATTTTGCCACACTGGGCGAGTAGTCGTATTCGGGTCGGGGGTGGGGTGGCCAAAAAGTTCGCGTTAACCCTTCCCAAGTTAACACTGCGTTAGGGGTATTCGCCGCAGCGGGCTGTTGCGGCGGATGGCGTCAGTCAACGGGTCAACGCGAGATTGCCAGTGTCTGGTGGTGGGGACCGCCTGAAAAGCTGTCGTATGTCCGCGACGCACGCCGGTCTCTCGTGCGGCGTTGCTGCGTTGCTCCTCCTCTCCGGCGCGCGCGGTCTGCAGAACGCCATCGCTGAGGGCGACACGCGCAGCATTTCGCTCCATCACATCCACACCGACGAAGACATCACCATCACCTTCAAGCGCAACGGCCAGTATGACGAGGCGGCGATCGAGAAGTTGAACTGGTTCCTGCGCGACTGGCGGCGCAACCAGCAAACGCGCATGGACCCGCACCTCATCGATCTCATCTGGGAGGTGCACCGGGAGACGGGGGCGAAGGAGCCGGTCTGGGTCGTGTGCGGCTACCGTTCGCCGCAAACAAACGCGATGCTCCGCCACCGCAGCCGCGGTGTGGCCCGCTTCAGCCAGCACATGCTCGGCCACGCGATGGACTTTTATATCCCCGGCGTGCCGCTGGATCAGCTCCGCGCCGCAGGCTTGCGCCTGCAACGCGGCGGCGTCGGGTTCTATCCGACCTCCGGTTCGCCGTTCGTCCATCTGGACACGGGCAGCATACGGCATTGGCCGCGGATGACGCGCGAGCAGCTCAGCCGCGTCTTCCCCGACGGGCGCACGGTACACGTCCCGACCGATGGTCGCCCGCTCGCCGGCTATGCGGTCGCGCTCGCCGATGTGAAGCGGCACGGCAGCAACCCGTCGGAGATGTCGATTGATGCCGCCCGCAGCGCCGGCGTGAACGTCGAAGTGGCGAGCGCCGAGCATCGCGGCGTCAAGCGGTTCATGAAGCTTCTCGGTATCGGCAAGCACAACGACGACGAAGAGGAGGCGGACGCCTCCGCGTCGGCTCCCGCCGAGCCCGCGTCACCCCCGGCTGCGGCCATCCCGTTGCGCACGCGGGCGAAGGCGGCTGTGGTTGCCGCTGTCGAGCGCGCCGAAGACAAGATCGCGGCGGAAAAGACCAAGCTTGCTCAGGCGGTCGCCAAGATCCACCTGGTCCGCCGCGCCGAAGCGGCTCCGGCTCCCGCGGCGGCTGCTCCGGCTTCTGCCGCCGCCCCGGCGCCTGCTCCCGCGGCCGCTCCGGCAGCAGCCCTGGCTGCCGCCCCGGCTCCTGCTGCGGTCGCGGCTCCGGCGGCTGAGGCCGTACCGGCGCCTGCGCCGACGAAAGAAACGAGTGAGACGCCAACCCGCGTCGCCGCGGACACGCCGCACGACATCATCATCGCTCGTGGCTTCTGGCAGGGCCTGCCCGACGGTGTGTCGGCGGCCCAACCGGCGCCTACCGCGACGAAGCCGCTCGCGAGCGGCGCAACCGCGCGCCGCGCGGGGGTGGCCATCGCCGATGCCGACCCCATCGGCTCGCTAACCCCCTGGTCGGAAGAGGCCATCGACCGCGCGCCGTCCGGGCTGGCGCTCGCCTACGCGGAGCCGCTTGGCCGCGACGTGCCCGTCCCTGCGGCCCCGGTCGGCGCTCAGAAGCCGCGCACCGTTGTCACTGCGGCGCTTGCCGCGCGCGCCGGCGGCGATGAGATGACGATCGCGGTCAAGCGGGTCGGCGACCGGCCGGCATCCGCAATTCTTACCGTCACCAACCGGATTTCGTCGGCTCTGGCGGATGGCGAGCGGCTCAACGATCCGTGGCTGCGCGCCATCGTCCTGTCGCCCAGCGTGTGCCGCTTCCTCACCGCGGCCACCCTTGGCGCCCACGACCTCCGCTCGCTGGCGGCGCAGATCGTCAAGCCAGCGAGTTCGGTCATGATGACATTCGCGGCCGAGCCGAATCCCGGCCTCGATCACGATCACTTCAGCGGCAGCGCGATCGTGTTCGTATCGACCGTGACCTACCCGACGCGCACCGCGTCTTTGCACTGATCGCCCACGTTTTTGCGAGGAGCGCAGCGACGAAGCACCCTTCGTCGTCCTGGCTGGATTACTTTGCGGAGCCGGCCATCTGGCCGGCGACTTCGGGCCGGGCCGGTTGGCTCGCAATGACGCGCTGCTGTCCAGTCGTTGCGAGCAGCCCGAAGGGCGACGAAGCAACGCAAAATCTTGGCGGCGGCAACTGACTTGCTTCGTGGAGCCGGCCATCGGGCCAGCCACTTCGGGCCCGACCCGTTGGCTCGCAACGACGCGCTGCTAGCTCAACATCCCAAGCGCGTGCAGGTAGGTCTCGAGAATGGCCTCCTGCTCCTTGCGTTCGTTGAGGTCCTGCTTGCGCAAACGCACGACAGTGCGCAAGGCCTTGGTGTCGAAGCCGTTGGCTTTGGCTTCGCCATAGACATCGCGGATGTCGTCGGCGATCGCCTTCTTCTCCTCCTCCAGGCGCTCGACGCGCTCGACGAAAGCCTTGAGCTGGTCCTTGGCAAAGCGATGGGCGGGTTGATCGTCCTTGACGGCGGCGGCGGTCGACATCGGGCTCTCCTCGCGATGACGGTGCCGCAAGCTTTCGAAAGCAGGCAGGCAGAGGTCAAGCGCGGGCGCGCTCATCCACAGCACTGCACAGGCCGTCGTGCCTCCTCTGCCGCGCGCAGAGCAAACACAAAGCGATCTAGTGTTTTTGGCTTGCTTTTTCGAAGGCCGCCTTTTGCGCCGCGGACGCTTCCTTCTGGTGCTTGGCGCGCCATTCTTCGTACGGCATGCCGTAGACGAGTTCGCGGCTCTCGTCCTTCGTCATCGGCAAGCCTCTCTCGTCGGCGGCATCCTTCATCCAGTTCGACAGGCAGTTGCGGCAGAAGCCGGCCAGATTCATGAGATCGATGTTCTGCACGTCGGTACGCGCGCGCAGGTGCTCGACCAGCCGGCGGAAAACGGCAGCTTCAAGTTCCATGCGGCTTTTCTCGTCGGCGGCCATGATCTCCTCCCTCGGTGCGGCAATCGCTGCTCGTCGAAACGATTGCCGCTCCTCGCTTGCCAGCGACCATGATCTTGCGGAAAACCAGCCTCCACTTTTCCGGACCATGCGCTAGGTATGGAAACATAGAGACCCGGCTGGCGCCATTCCATACGGCGCTTGCGGATCGTGATGGACAGGATGGATAGAACCGCGCGCGCCTTCCTCGAATCGTTGTTTCGCAGCGCAGTCGCTGCCGCCCACCCGGCGGCCGTGCTGCCTGCGAACCTGCCCGAGCCGCCGGCGCGCGGGCGGCTGGTCATTCTTGCCGCCGGGAAGGCGGCAGGCGCGATGACCGAAGTCGCGGAACAGCGCTATCTGGCGCTGCTGCCGCGGCAACGGCTCGCCGGGCTCGCGGTCACCCGCCACGGCTATGGGCGGCCGACGCAACTTGTTCCGCTCATCGAAGCCGGCCACCCGGTACCGGACGCCGCCGGCATCTCTACAACCA
This sequence comes from uncultured Alphaproteobacteria bacterium, assembly GCA_963833665.1. Classification (GTDB taxonomy): domain Bacteria; phylum Pseudomonadota; class Alphaproteobacteria; order Rhizobiales; family Xanthobacteraceae; genus BOG-931. The sequence continues at coordinate 235,488 of CAWHZA010000035.1, forward strand.
GACGGGTGCTCGCGCTCGCCGATGCGGTCGATGCCGAGGATCTGGTCCTGGTGCTCCTTTCCGGCGGCGCCTCGGCGAACTGGATCGCGCCGGTTGGCGGGCTGACCCTCGCGGAGAAGCAGGCGGTCACGCGGGCGCTGCTCAAGAGCGGCGCCGCGATCGGCGAGATGAATACCGTGCGCAAGCATTTGTCGCGTATCAAGGGCGGCCGCCTCGCCGCGCGCGCCTTTCCGGCCGAAGTCACGACGCTCGCAATCTCCGACGTGCCCGGCGACGACCCGGCGGTCATCGGCTCGGGTCCGACGGTACCCGATCCGACGACACTTGCCGATGCGCGCGCCGTCGTCGCCCGTTATCGCCTCGATCTGCCCGAACGGGTGACGCACGCCCTCAGCGATGCCGCGAACGAGACACCGAAGCCGGGCGACAAGATCTTCGAGCGATCGAGCTACCGCATCGTAGCGCGGCCGGCTGACAGCTTGCACGCGGCCGCCGAGCGCGCCAGCGCCGCCGGCTATGAAACCGTCATGCTCGGCGACCGCCTGCAGGGGGAAGCGCGCAGGGTCGCCGCAGAGCACGCAAAGCTGGCGCGCGCATTGAGCCGGGAGGGCCGTAGGGCCGTCGTGCTCTCCGGCGGCGAGCTTACCGTGACCCTGCGCGGGAAGGGCCGCGGCGGCCCGAACCAGGAATATGCCCTGGCGCTTGCGATCCACCTCGATGGCGCGGATGGCATAGCCGCGCTCGCCGCCGATACCGACGGAACCGATGGCGGCGGCGGCCGCGCCGACGACCCCGCCGGCGCGTTCGTCGATGCGACCGCCCTGGCGCGCGCCCGCGCCGCTGGCCTCGATCCCGCCGCGTTTCTCGCTGACAACGATTCCACGGGGTTTTTCAACGCCATCGGCGATTTGTTCACGACCGGTCCGACATTCACCAACGTGACCGACTTCCGTGCCATTGTCGTTGACGGCCAGTGAATTCGTTCCCGGACCGTGAAACCAGCCATGAGGCAGGCGAGTTTTCCAAGTCTGGCGGCGAGCGCCCTGATGCTCAGCGTGGTCACGATGATCGGGCTCGCGGTCTCGGCCGGCGCGGCGGCGGCCGACTTCCGGCTTTGCAACAACACCGGAAGCCGCGTCGGCGTCGCGGTCGGCTACAAGGACGCCGACGGCTGGACCACCGAAGGCTGGTGGAACCTGCCTTCCCGCAGCTGCGAGACCGTGCTCAAGGGTAACCTTGTCGCGCGCTTCTACTATATCTACGCCATCGACTACGACCGCGGCGGTGAATGGATGGGAACGGCCTTCATGTGCACCCGCGACAAGGAGTTCACCATCCGCGGCATTGGCGATTGCCTTGCCCGCGGCTACGACCGCACCGGCTTCTTTGAAGTGGATACCGGCGAGCAGCGGGCCTGGACCGTCCAGCTCACGGAATCGAGCGAGCAGACCCCGCAGCACCCCCTGCGCCCCGGTAATCCGCTCGCTCCACCGCCGGCCGGCGTGCGCGCGCCCGGCGCCAAGGGCGCGCCGCTCGCGCCCGGAAGCCAGGGCAAATGAGGCGGCGGCGCCGCACCAAGGTGGTGGCGACCCTCGGGCCGGCTTCGTCGGGCCGCATCATCATCGCCCGCCTGTTCGAGGCGGGCGCCGACGTGTTCCGCATCAACATGAGTCACACCACGCACGAGAAGATGCGTGAGCTGGTGAGCACGATCCGCGCCGTCGAGGCGGAGTGCAACCGGCCTATCGGCATCCTCGTCGATCTGCAGGGGCCGAAGCTCAGGCTCGGCAGCTTCAGGAACGACTGGGCCGAGATCGACAACGGCCAGGATTTCATCCTCGACTCCGATCCGGCGCCGGGCGACGCCACGCGCGTCCATCTGCCGCATCCGGAAATCTTCGCCGCGATCAAGGTCGGCGACACGATTCTCATCGACGATGGCAAGCTGCGCCTCGTCGTCGCCGAGACGAGCCCGCAGCGCGTCGTCGCGCGCGTCGAGGTCGGCGGCAAGGTGTCGAACCGCAAGGGAGTGAGCCTGCCGCACACGGTGGTACCGCTGGCAGCGCTGGCGCCGAAGGACTTGGCCGATCTTGAAGCCGCGCTCGATGCCGGCATCGATTGGGTGGCGCTGTCGTTCATCCAGCGTCCGGAAGACATCGCCGAGGCGAAGAAGATCACGCGCGGACGCGCGGCGGTAATGGCCAAGATCGAGAAGCCGCAGGCCGTGACGCGGCTGGGCGATATCCTCGACCTTGCCGACGCGCTGATGGTGGCGCGCGGCGACCTCGGCGTCGAGATGCCGCTGGAGAAGGTCCCCGGCGTGCAGAAGGAGATGACGCGCGCCTGCCGCCGCGCGGGCAAGCCGGTCGTGGTCGCGACGCAAATGCTGGAGTCGATGATCACCGCGCCGGTGCCGACGCGCGCCGAGGTTTCCGACGTCGCGACTGCCATCTTCGACGGCGCCGATGCGGTGATGCTCTCGGCGGAATCCGCCTCCGGCCAGTACCCGGTCGAAGCGGTGGCGACGATGAACCGCATCGCCGAGGAAGTGGAGAGCGAGCCGATCTACCTGTCGTCGATCCACGTCCTGCACACCGAGCCCGAGCGCACTGGCGCCGATGCCATCGCCGCGGCGGCGCGGCAGGTGGCCGAGACGCTCGATCTCTCTGCCATCGTCTGCTGGACCAGTTCCGGTTCGACCGGCCTGCGCCTCTCACGTGAGCGCCCGCAGCCGCCGATCGTCGCCATTTCGCCGATCGTCGCCGCGGGACGGAAACTGTCAATCGCCTGGGGCATCCACTGCGTGATCGCCGAGGACGCACGCGATCAGGACGACATGGTGGAGCGCGCTTGCCGGATCGCGTGCCGAGAAGGTTTTGCGTCGGCCGGCCAGCGCGTCATCGTCGTCGCCGGCGTGCCGTTCGGCACGCCCGGAACGACCAACATGATCCGCGTCGCCTTCATCGGGCCGGACAACGAAGCAGCCGCGTAAGTCTTGCCAAGGTCATAGTCGTGACGCGTCACGCACGGCTGATCAGTTCCTCAACCGCGGCGACGATCCGGTCGGCCGCGGCGTGGTGCAGCAAATGGCCAAAGCCGGGCAGCATCTCGAGCCTGGCGCTCGGCGCCGCGGTGGCGAGCCGCATCGCGTGGTGCTGCGCTGGGACCACCGGGTCGCAATCGCCAGTAATGACGATGGTCGGTGTGGCGAGCGTGCCGTAGCGCCCGGCTTGCCGCTTGAGGAAAGCCTTGAGGCGCGCGATGTCGGCCGAATTCGCAAGGAGCGTCTTAGGCCGCAGCAGCAGGCGCGCCGCCGTGCGCTTCATGTAGCCGGGCGGCGACGGTTGCGGCCGAAACGCGCCGCGAAAACCCGGTCCGATCAGCAGGGCGCCAAGCGGCAGCGTCAGCGTGTGGGCGAACAACCATCCGGCAACGGGGATCGCAAAGACCGAATTGAACCACGTCTTCGGCCCAAGCCACGGATGAGTCGGCGGCGCGATAGCGACAAGCCCGGCAACCCGTTGCGGATAGTCCAGCGCGAATGTCAGCGAAAGCAGCCCGCCCCAGGAATGGCCGACCACTATGGCGCGGCCCACCTCGAGCCGATCGAGCACCGCGTTCAGCATCGCCGCCTGATAGGTGGGTGAGCTTCCCTCGTCGCCTCTGCGCTCGCTCCAGCCGAGGCCGGGCCGGTCGAGGAGTATGACGCGGTAGTGGGCGGCGAGGCGCTCGCCAAGCGCAAGACGCATGTCCTCGAGGTTGCAGCCGGCGCCATGCAGCAGCACGATTGCCGGCGCATCCGCTGCGCCGGCGTGCTCGCCTATTTCGACGACGTGCTGGCGCAAGCCGTTGATCTCGATAAAGCGCCCGCGCGGCGGGTGCGCCCGCTCGATCAGCCGGACGCCAATGAAGGTGACGGCGGCGCCGACGCCAAGCAGGACAGCGACAACGGCGAGCGTGTGCATTCAAGTCGCTCCCCGGCCGGGCCGAGATCGGGTTCAGAGCACCGGCTTTCCGTTCAGCCAGCGCGCTCCGCGCGCGTAGAGGGCGTCGAGTTCCGCCCCCTCGATGCCGGGCATGTCGGGCTTCACTTGGTAGCCGACCCTGGTTTGCAGATAGGCGAGATGGCGGTAGCCTTCCGGGAAGCGTCTGAGCAGATCCTGATCGAGGGTGAGTTCGGCCGACGGATCGACCGGATCGATCCGGTCCTTCTCGTAGATCGGTTGGCGCAGTACCAGCCCCCAGCGGCCATCGCGTCTTTCGAAGAAATCGTAGAACCGGCCGGTGCAGACGACGTCAGACACCACGCCCTCCACCGGCGCACGCTGCGAGATTGTCATCTTCGTCTGCGCGATGGCGCGGTCGCCGGCAACGCCGATCGCGCTGCCGCCGAGGAAATGCAAAATGCGCACGCCCCGCGCCCAACCTTCGTCATTGGCCTTGATGAAGTCCTCGAAACTTCCCTGGAACCAGGTCGCCATCATGCGGCCGTCGGCGTGCCAGACGGTGCGGAAGCGGTCCCACAGCCGCGCATCGCGCCACAGCACCCAGTTTTCCACCAGCTCGCGGATCACGGCTTTGTCGGCGGCAATGTCGGCCATGACGTGTTCTATCCGGTTGCGGCGTCACCGCAAGCGACGCGAAACACTCCATGTCCGTAACGCGTCATGAGATTGCTTCGCCGCTGACGCTCATCGCCGCGACGACAGCCGCGAGGGTGACACGCAAGGCCCGCATCAGATCGCGCGACCCTCGACCTTCTCAGTCAGCGTCTTCACGACTTCGCCGACGTGTTCCAGATGGGGATCAATGGCAAGCGCGCGGCGATAGGCTTCGAGCGCGTGCTTGTCGTCGCCGATTTCCTGCAGGATGGCGCCGAGGCCGGAAAGCGCGCCGAAATGGCGCGGCTCGCGCGCCAACACCTCGCGGATGTCGGCCAGCGAGTGGGAATAGTCTTTCTGCAGGTAATACACTGTGGCGCGCCGGTTCCAGCCTTCGGCGTAGTCGGGCCGAAGCTCGACGACGGCGTCGAGGAGCTTGATAGCGAGGCCGTAGTCCTTTCCGTCCGCCGCCGCCTTCGCCCGGCCCATGAGCAAGTTACAGGTGTCGCTGCCGGAGACCATCCACAGCGCCCAGATGCGGTCCTCGATCGCCTTGGCGCTGGCTTCATCCGGCGCGATCTTGAGCGCCTCGAACAACGTATCGAGGTTATAGGTGCGCTCGCCGCGCTCGGGACGCTGCGCGTCGCCCCGCGGCTTTGCCCAGTCGGGAGCGGCCGGCGCATCGGGCTTGACCTGCGTGGCTGCCGGAGTCGCGGCGAGGAGCGGTGCCGCCAGGATGGCGGCAACGGCGAGTGAGGAGAATCGCGAGCCCATACTGGGAGTTTATGCACGCGCGGGAGCGCGGCAAGCCCGAAAAATGCTCACAGACGCGTGAACTTTGCGGCCGAAATGGGCAGCACCGCAGGATGGTCAGAATGGTTCAGGCGCAGCACGGCACAGCCCCCCGCCCAACCCCGCGTACGATCAGGCAAGCCCGGCTTCCGCTGCGCTCAGCCCACGGCAAGAGGATCAGCCTTGGCGGGCCTTGAAGCGCCGATGCGTCTTGTTGATGACGTAGACGCGTCCCTTGCGCCGCACGATGCGATTGTCGCGATGGCGGCCGCGGAGCGACTTCAATGAGTTACGGACTTTCATAGGCAACATTCCCGCTGTCAGCGGTTGCTTAAGCGAGACGCTGCCGGCTTGTCAACGACGGCGCCGCTACGCGGAAGCGACGCGTGCCCCGGTCTGCGCAGCGGGACGGTTGCCCGGCTGGGGCTCGCCCGCGGAAAATCCGGTGAGGATATCGACCGCCTTGTTCCAGGCCCGCAGCACGTGGCCGAATGGACGCGGCATGCCGTGACGGCACACCGCAAGCTTTCTCACTTCGTTTGGGATGGCCCGCCGGGACGAATGCCATGTCGCCGGGCCCAAGGCGGCGAGTTGCCCCGCTCCCGTCGGTAACAAAGACCTCGCCCGAGATGATGTGCACCGTTTCATCGACCGCATAACACCACCTGAAGCATCCGGCGGTGCACGACCACGCCATCACCGAGGAGGTGCCGTCGGCGCTCTCGGCGAGCCGCCGCGAGCGCGCCTCCGGCTTTCCCTCGATGATCCAACTCGGGCGGATCGGATCGTACGCAAGCGCGATGTCGGCGGGGCGGCAAAGACGATCGGTTCTGACATGGCGTCACCCAGAAGAATTGTTCGGCAGGTGCTTTAGCCGCTGAACGCGAACAACAACTTGTTGATGAAATGAACGGGGAAGGGTTTCAGGTCCCTCCTGACGCTGAGCCGCTTGAGTTTCTGATGGCGGTTATGCGGGACAATACAGCGGCGCAATATCGGCATGCGAAACTTGGGGTGGCCGTAACGACGGTTTTGAATGGTCAGGATTTTGCCAGCCTCTTAGAGAAGGCGATCGAAAGAAGCCAAGGTGTGTATGAAAAGGTCATTGAGCATCATCAGACCGAAGGCGAAAACCGCGAATGACGCAGCAAGCGCAGGTCGAAGCGAAAGGCCAAGCTCAAGGTTCTTCAGGGAGCCAACCCCAGTGGGCTCCTATCTTGATGTTGTGGATGGCTTGGCGTGAAACCTTGTAAGCTCTAGCAATTGATAATCCACGTTCACCTGCTTTCAACCTGCGTCGGATGTCGTGAACGTCCGCTTCAACAAGCCTTGCATTCCCATTCTTCCGGCCTCGATTTAGTGCACTGCGGCCGTCTATGTCCCTGTCACTCATATTGTCCAACTGGCTGAGCATAGAAGAGGGCCTCGACCCAAGGGGAAGGATCGAGGCCCCTAGACGCAACACAACGCTAGTCACACTGGCCCGCGATCCTCGCGCCCTCTTTGAGGTGACCAGTGCTTACGCGATAAATCCCTTCGCATGTCTGGGTTCCTCTGAGCCACTTGGAACTTTGTCACTGGCTGCCCTGTGCAATACCGTTCCTCGGTGGCAAAATCGCGAAGCCGGGAAATAGTTGAATGGGAAACCCCGAAGCTGCGGCCAGTGTCAGTGAGGGCTTCCCCGGCTTCCCGTCGAGCTAAGGCTTCGAGGATTTGGTGGCGACTTAACTTCAATTTGCGACCGAAGCGCATTCCCCTGGCCTGCGCTCGTTTCCTGCCTTCCGCAGTTCGAGCTTTGATCAGCTCCCGCTCAAACTCAGCAAGGCCGCCCAAGACGGTCAGCATAAGGCGGCCATGCGGGGTTGTTGTATCGGCCCATGTATCCGCCAGCGATCTGAACCCTGCGCCAGCCTTCCCAACTGCGTCGAGGACGTTGAGGAGGTCCCTGGTTGACCTTGCGAGCCTATCCAATCGCGTCACTAGCAACACGTCCCGTGGCCCAGAGGCGCGATTGCACGAGCCAGTGCCTTTCTCTCTGTGACTGCGCCACTAACCTTCTCAGCGAATACCTTCTCCGCACCGGCCGCAAGTAAGGCGGCTTGTTGAGCGTCGAGGGTTTGTCCGTCTGTTGAAACGCGAGCATATCCGACGATCATTTCGAGCCCCATTTTGAGCGTGACATAGAACAGCGAAAGCCGCTGCAAATCTACTGTCACCCGCGCTTCTGCGATTAAGGTTTCGCGGTGGGCGCAGAGGTAGACTTCGGCTTGGGCGCGTATTTCGCGTTGGGGGAAGTGAGAAACCTTGAGGCCTTGAGCTTGGAGCCTGCGTTTTGTGATCTTCATCGCCGCGCGCAAGGCCAAGGTCCTAGTGGCGAAGTGCAGTCTTGCGCGGAGTTGTGCGAGGTGTAGGGTGTGGTTAGCCTCAACCATTGGTTTGCCTCCTCTTTCCAGTGTGGTGAGGTTAGGGCCCGCATGCAGCCACGTGTATGCAGGCTCGCTGGGCGACTGGTGCCGCTTAAGCCGCCTCTGCAATCGGCTCAGCTAAGGCAAGGCCGCGAAGATAGTCTGCCGCAGCTTGTGCCCTGCTTGCCGCAGTGAAGAACGCCCTCTCGTCACTGCGTAGGAGCGTGATCTAGTTGGCGATATATCCTGCGTGCCTCACATCGCCATCAAAGCTGAACTCGGCAGCGAGGAACGCGGCACCTAACTCCGCGACTAGCTCCTCCGCTGCATAGGCGGCTTGGCCAAACCTTCCCTTCAAGTCTCGGTCAAGCCTTGCCTTGTGGCCTCTCCAATGAGTAAGTTCGTGGAAGGCAACGCCGTAGAAATGGTCTGCGCCTTTGAAGGCAGTGAAGGCGGGCATGCTGATGAAGTCTTGCCCTGGCGCATAGTAAGCCTCGCCTGCACCCTCGCGGATGATTGCCCGCTTGAGGCAAGGAATTCATCCGCAAGTGGATCACGCCCATCTGGATTGCGTATCCTTGCTGGCTTGCCTTCGACAATGCTTGCAGGAAGTCCTTTGCATTGGGCGACGTTAAAGACGCAGTATTCGCGCAGCATTGGCACAAGCTTTTCGAGGGCTTCCCCCTCTTTGGTTTCAGTGACGCGAAGCTGCTTGACGAAGTAAACCTTGGTCCCTCGTTCCCCTTTCCTGACACTCCCCCCTGCCTCTTGGGCTTGCTTGAACGTCAGAAACCTTGGCGTTGCCCAACCTTGTCCTCGCGTAAGTTGGTTAGGCCAGCCGTTGCATTGGCGTGCCCCGGCTGGCCGCTTAAACTATCATCGCTAGCTCAATCCCTCTTAATGAATTCGACACGTTGTTTTCTGTTTGTTTGTTTGTTGTTTCTTATTTGTTTGCTTTGACTTGGGGCGTTGCGGCCGGCGCAAGGGCTTCGAGGGGGGCCGTACCCCTAAAATTTGTGTTCGCAGCGGGCGCATTGGGCCTGCGCAAATTTTGTGAGAAATTGATCGATACGTATCCATGCACAGACCCACCTGGGCTGGCGCGGCGGCTGGAGCGGATAGTCCTGCCAAGCTATACTCAGCTTGAGATTGCGTTAGGACCAGCGGCAAAGGGGCGGCGACGATATAATCGAAGAGGGAGGGATCGATGAATACCAAGCTCTACCTGACGGTCGCGGCTGTCGTTGCGATCCTTTACGCGCTAGCCTTTCTGTTGATCCCGGTACAAGCCTCTTTGTTCTTCAGCGATTTTGCGGAACCGCGTGCCATCTTATATCTGCGGTTCTGTGGTGCGGCGATCTTGGCGTGGGGGCTAATTGTTTGGTTCGCACGAAACTTCGAGGGTCGGTACGCGGTGCGCAGCGTTTTAATAGCCGGCGTTGTGGGCCTTGCAATCAACATCGTGATAAATGTGTGGGCGACGTTGCAGGGCTGGCTCAACGCGAAAGCGTGGGGTTCGACGTTGGTGCTTGGGTTGTTGTTGGTTTGGGGTCTTTATGAACTCTCACAGCGCCTATTTGATGAGTGATGCTAGTCGTCTGCGCTTTCGGTATTAGTCAGTTGCACATTTCGCTGAGCGCAGGAGGACGTGTTGGCGCGGCAGGGCCGCCTCCGATCTATACTGACGTATAACTTAATTAAGCGAACTGGTAATGGCGCGTGACATGGACCCACGGCTAGCTTTTACTACGTTAGGTTCGCCGTGCGGCACCCCGTCCCCCCGACACCCCTGCCGCACTTGTTACCCCCGACCTAACTCAACGCCCGATCCGGTTTGCATTCCTGTGACCCCCCACACCCGCAGGATGTGATCGGATCGGGCCACACTCGCTCCGCAGCATTTCCCCAGCCCAGCCCTGTTGGTGCCGTATTCGGGCGCCCACAATTCAAATGGGGAATGGGAGTGTCGCGAAAGACCTAGAGAAACTTTGTTAGTTGCGCTTCTCGGCGAGCCCCGGTGATCGCGCTTCATGTTGCGCGGACTGCGGGCTCGATTTTTTAATGAGAAGCGCGCGAAGAAAAGGAGGATCTTCTTAATTGCTCAGCAATTGGGGTTGCCGCACGCCATCATAGCCCAATGAGGGTGAACGGTCACCATGGTCACAGCGCCAGCGGCAACAGCGAAGGCAAGCGTCGCCAGGACAATGATCTCCTTCATGGGGGCTCCGTTCCAGTGGTGGAGCTTCACCGCGCCCCGGACTGGACGGCGATGCTGTGATCTATGTCAAAAATATCCGACACCCACGCCTCCTAAGGGCATCGACAAGAACCTTACCCAGCGGGCGAGGGAAAGCTGGCTTCGCGCACAGCGCACTCAGCGCTCTCGTTTATTGATAAGGTCCCCTCGCTGCCGCGCACCGATTGGTGCAAAGGCTTCGGCATTCGGCTGCGAAGGGAATACAAATCCAAAGGGTGATCTGCATCACAACGCGAACTTCGCCCGTTTAGTTCGCTGTTGCCCAGAGCGGACGAGCGGTGTGATGACTGACCTATGACGAGCTGGTCAAGCTTGCGGGACTTTGCTCCCGTAACTCGCGGATAGCGACGAGCAGAGAAGTCGACTACCGAACTCTGGCGAATGACGAAGGAATATCAGGCCCAAGCCGCCAAGCTTGGCATGTTCCCAGAAATCGGTGACGAACCTCCGCTTTGGAACTGGGGCCGCTAAATGATGGCCCAAGCCTTCGCAATTCAGATCGCGACTAGGATCGACACGACCACTATGACACTCGCTGCCAACATCAGCATTTCGGCTAAGTCATAGTGTCCAAGGAAATCCAGCTTCAACATGGGTACCCTCACCGTACCCGACACCGACCGACAGTCTCAGCGGGAACTATGTCAGGATTATGAACTTGGAACCTTGGCGCGGGACTGCCAAGCGTCAACCGCATGACCTTTAGTGCGCCTAGCGTGGCCGCAGTGGGCTGTCATTTCTTCACAAACGGTGGGCTAGGATCGTTTTGGCGGACCACTCTCTGTGCGTTGATCCTCCCTTGCCTCGACTGCCCCCCTGGCGTCGAGGCAATTTCTTTTTTGGCATAGGCTTCCGTACCTATGACGTACCTAGCTCGCCTTGCCAAACTTCAATCTACGCCGTAACTGCTTGAATATATTGGATAATAATGATGGACTCGAACAGATTGCCCCGTCACAGGCAGTTAAGAAATCGTCGCTATTCCAACGAAGCCCGCAAACGCGAGAAAATTTGCCGTGCTCGATCGCCCGCAAGACGACCCGGCTGGACGCGTGGCCGCCCTAGTGCGCAGCTTTCTTGCCAAGCGCTCGATCGACCGTTCCGTCGGGCACGATGACGATCTTGCTGCGAGCGGGCTCTCCTCGCTCGATATGGTCAACCTCATGCTTGCCGTCGAGGCGGAATTCGATCTCAAGATTCCCCACCGCGAGATGACACCGTCGAACTTTCGTTCGATCGCGCACATTGTGAGGCTGGTGCACGACCTGACGTAGTCGCGCCCCTCACTGCGGTATCTCAGCGGCGGGAAGAGGAAGAAGATCGCTGTTGCGGCGATCGGTCACCAGCATGGCGCCGGGATAGTGGGTGATGGCGAAGGCCGGCCGCGCGAGCGCGATCGCCGCCTGCGGCGTCACCCCGCACGCCCAGAACACCGGAAGCTCGTCGTCGCCGACCGGTACCGCGTCGCCGTAGTCGGGCGTCGCGAGATCGGCGATGCCGAGCAGTTCCGGCCGGCCGACGTGGACGGGCGCGCCGTGCACCTGCGGGTAGCGGCTGGTGATCTCGATCGCGCGGTCAGCTTGGGCAGGCTTGAACGGCCGCATCGAAACGACCAGTGGCCCGCGGAACGGCCCGGACGGCGCCGTCGCGATCGACGTGCGATACATCGGCACCGTGCAGTTGCAGGTGATATGGCGGATTTCGAGGCCCGCTTCGATCAAGGCCTGCTCGAAGGAGAACGAGCAGCCGATGGCGAAGCTGACCAGATCGTCCCGCCACCATCGCAAGAGATCGCGCGGCTCGTCGACGAGCGTGCCGTCGCTCCAGACCCGGTAGCGCGGCACGTCGGTGCGGATGTCGAGGTCTTCGCCGAGCGCCGGTATGCGCCAGTCGCCTAGCGCCGCGACGCCGATGAGCGGACACGGCTTCGGATTGAGCGCACAGAAGTGCGCAAAATCGGCAGCGAGCGAGCGGGGCAGGATCGCCAGATTGGCCTGCGCGAAACCGGGCGCGAGACCGGACGTGGGCCCCAGATGATCGCCGCGGCGGATCGCGAGCCGGGCCGCAAGCCCGGCGGCGCTATGGTCCGCGGGCTTCGCATGAATGCTGACTGCCGTCATTTCGCATCCCCGGCTAATTGACGCGCCCGCAGATGAAGCGATCGGAACGGGTGCCTGCGCGACGGCCCGCGCGCTCTGATTGGACGCACGGCAAGAATTTAACGACCGGCGATGCTTGCGACAACGGCAAAGCGGGCGCATAGTTATGCGCGGCGGCAGAGCGTTGGCTAGGACATCGCGCATTATCGCGGCCAGCCTGTTTTCCTGGCCGAAAGAGTGCCCGGGATGGTCGTCGCTCGCGAACGCCGACAATAAATATCCAATATCTTGGGAGGGAATACTCATGACCCGAATGCTTCAGAATCGCCGGGAGCTCTTGAAATCGGCCGCCGCGATCTCCGCCGCGGCCTCGTTCGCCACGATCGGTACGACGCCCGCTGGCGCCGAAGGCGGCAAGAAGGATGCGCTCGCCGGCATCGATCAGGCCTTGCGCCGCGCCGCGGAGGCCAAGGAGGTCCCTGGCGTCGTCGCGGTGGCGGCGACCGGCGACGGCGTCCTCTATGAGGGCGCCTTCGGCAAGCGCGACCTCGCCAAGGGCACCGACATGACGCTCGATTCGGTGTTCTGGATCGCGTCGATGACCAAGGCGCTCACTGCGACCGCCGCCATGCAGCTCGTGGAGCAGGGCAAACTCAAACTGGACGAGCCGATGGGCAAGCTCCTTCCCGAACTTGCGGCTCCGCAGGTCCTGGAAGGATTCAACGACAAGGGCGAACCGAAGCTGCGGCCGGCCAAGCGGCCGATCACGCTGCGCCAGCTGCTGACTCACACTGCTGGTTTCACTTACGACTTCTGGGATGCCGACACCGCGCAATACGTGAAAGTTGCCAATCTTCCGGGCATCATCACTTGCAAGAATGCGGCGCTTACGACACCGCTGGCATTCGATCCGGGCGATCGGTGGGAATACGGCATCAACATCGACTTCGCCGGCAAGGCGGTCGAGGCGGTCAGCGGGCAGAACCTCGCCGTTTATTTGCGCGAGCACCTGTTCCAGCCGCTGGGTATGAAAGACACCGGCTTCGTCATCAGGCCGGATCAGAAAGCGCGGCTGGTCAGCGTGCACGCGCGAAAGCCGGACGGCGGGCTTGATCCGATTGAGTTCGGAATTCCCCAAGAACCAGAGTTCTTCATGGGCGGCGGCGGCCTCTACGGCACTGGGCGCGACTACCTCGCCTTCCTGCAGATGCTGATGAATGGTGGCGAGCTCAACGGTGCAAGAATCCTGCGTCCCGAAACGGTGGCGCAGATGTCCAAGAACAACATTGGCGACATCAACATCTCAAAGGTTGTCTTGAAGACTACTGCACCGACGGCGACACCGGATGTTGATATGGGGCAGCTATTCCCTGGGCAGGATGTCAAATGGGGATTGAGCTTCCTGATCAACCCGCAGCAGGGTCCCGCGGGCCGCAGCGGCGGCAGCCTGTCCTGGGCCGGGCTGGCCAATACCTACTTCTGGATCGATCCGTCGAAGCGCGTCGCCGGCGTCATCCTCACGCAGATCCTGCCGTTCGTGGATCCTGCTGTCATGAAGATCTACGGCCAGTTCGAGAGCGGCGTGTACAAGGCGGTGTCGTCGGCCTGATTGCTTCGCCGCCCTTGCCTCGCCCGCCGCCGCAAGCGGGCGTGGTCAAGATCAGCGTTTCGTGGAGTCGCTGCCGACGAGCCTCAGCAGCGACTCCACGTCTTTCCCATCCGCGGCAAAATCCTCGGCGATGCGCTCGTAGAAGTGCGCCGCGCCGGCAAAGAGTTCGCCCGCGGCGGGATCGTCGCCGACGAAGCCGGCGATCTCCTGCATTTCCGCGATCCATCGGTAGGCTTTCGCCGGCATGGCCGGCAGGAAATGCTGCAGCCAGGCAAGCATCTCCGGCTGGCTGAACTGCAGTTCCTCGTGCAGCGCGGCGGCCGACCCGGCGCGCGCCGCAGCGAGCAGCATCGCTGCGCCAAGGGCCTGTGTGCCCTTGGTGATGCCGGCATAGGACATCTTGAGTGCCGAGGCGGCGCCGGGCGGCCCGTCGAGCACGCGCACGTCGAGGCCGTACTGGCGCAACGCCGCGAAACGCGGCGCCGCTTCGCCCGACGCATAGAAACGCGGACCTGCGTGCCTTCCCTGCCCCTTTTGCGACGGCTTTGGCGGCCCGCCAACGATCCCGGCATCGACGAAGGCGCAGCCGGTCGGCGCAATAGTGGAAGCGATGCGCTCAACCGTCGCCGGATTGACGGCATTGCATTCGACATAAATCGGCTTGACGTTGCTGGCGCTGAGCGCCGGCACGAAATGCTGCGCCAGCGCCAACGCGTCGCCCGGCGGCAGAATGGACAGAACGAAATCGGCCGCGGCGATCTCCGCATCGCTTGCCGCTGACATTCCGGCGGCGGCCGCCCGCGCGGCCGTCGCTTCGCTGCGGCCGGCGAGCGAGGTCAGCACCGTCACGCCGAGATCGGCGAGTCTTTTCCCGACCGCCGCGCCCATTGCGCCCGCCGCGATTACTGCAACAACCGGAGCCATGATGTCCTCGATCTGCAACGAGCGAGGATGCTAGCAGTTCAGATCGGGACGGAACATGCAGCCGGACCAAGTCTGCGCGCCCCCGCAATTGCGGCAGCGCAGATTCGCCCTCCCTCGCGGGAGAAGGCAGTTCAGAAGCTCCGCCATCATGGCCCAACGGGTCGTTCGCCTGCTTGAAAATGATCAATGTCGAAGTGAACCGTTTCTTTTGCTTATAGCGACCGCTAAAAGCCGCTCCTTTACCGGCGCAAAGTCCCTGAGTATTTTCACGCAATTGCGCCGATCTCATTGAAACCGGGCGGGCAACGGAAACAAAGACCGCATGAGCGGCGGAGCAGAGCCGACGCAGAAGACAGCTATCCGCGGCGGCGCCGCGGGCGAGGTCCTCGCCGCCTTCCTGCGGCTCGGCCTGACGAGCTTCGGCGGCCCGATCGCGCATCTCGGCTATTTCCACGACGAATTCGTCGTCCGCCGCCGCTGGCTCGACGAGAAGACCTATGTCGACCTCGTGGCGCTTTCGCAGTTCCTGCCGGGACCGGCGAGCACCAAGGTCGGCATCGCCATCGGCCTGTCGCGCGCGGGCTATCTTGGAGCGTTCGCGGCATGGGCGGGCTTCACGCTGCCCTCGGCGCTCCTGCTCGTGCTGTTCGGCTACGGCGTCGCTTCCTTCGGCGACGCGTTGCGCAGCGGCTGGCTGCACGGTCTCATGGTGGCCGCCGTCGCAGTCGTGGCGCAGGCCGTCCTGTTGATGATGCGCGCGCTCGCACCCGACCGCACGCGAGCGACGCTCGCCGTGGCCGCTGCCGCGGTGGTGCTGGCCGTACCGTCATCCTTAGGCCAGATCGGCGCCATCGTTCTCGGCGGCATCGCCGGCTTCGTCTTCCTGCGCGGGACCACGCCCGAAGGGCACGTCAGCCTGCCGCACCCGGTGAGCCGGCCCGTGGCGATGGCGGCGATCGCCGTGTTCTTCGGCCTGCTGATCGGCTTGCCGCTCCTGGCCGCCGCCGCGCCGAACCACGTTCTGCGCCTGTTCGACGTGTTCTATCGCGCCGGCTCCCTGGTGTTCGGCGGCGGCCACGTGGTGCTTCCTTTGCTGCAGGCCGCGGTCGTGCCGCCGGGCTGGGTCGGCAACGACGCTTTCCTCGCCGGCTATGGCGCCGCGCAGGCAGTACCCGGCCCGCTGTTCACGTTCTCCGCCTATCTCGGCACCGTGATGGCGCCGCCGCCGAACGGATGGGCCGGAGCGATCCTCTGTCTCGTCGCCATGTTCCTGCCGGCCTTCCTGCTGGTCATCGGCCCGTTGCCGTTCTGGGACGACCTGCGCCGGCGGACCTGGGCGCAGGCGATGCTGCGCGGCGTCAACGCCGCCGTGGTCGGCTTGCTGCTTGCTGCTCTCTATCGTCCGGTGTGGACGTCGGCCATCACCAGTCGCCGCGATTTCGCGCTCGGCATCGGCGCCTTCCTGCTGCTGTTCATGTGGAAGACGCCGCCATGGCTCGTCGTCGCTTTCTGCGCGATCGGAGGGCAGGCGCTCACGTTGTTTCCATTCGGCGGGTGAAGTGGACGGCGCGGCGCCGCGGCCGGCGAAACGGAGAAAATCAGCCCTCCGGCACCGGGCCGCACCATCCGGGCAGGTAGCCGGCGTCGGCGCTGCGCGCCAATTGCAGCGCCCTCTCGATCGCGTGGCTGAAGTCGTCTTCGACCAGTTTGCGCTTGATGCGGCGGCGCAAAAAGTCGGCCCAGAGGAATTCGCTGAACGGCGTCGTGTCCTTGGCGAAGCCGCCGGCGCGCCGCAGTTCGCCGGCGAGCGACCGGAACGGATCGTCGAGGAGATCGGTCACCGATTTGGGGATGTCGCCATACGGGCGGCGGCGGCCTTCAGCGTCGAACGGGTGCATCCAGTTGCGGTTGTCCATCACGGTCCAGAACGCGTCCCGATCGAGCCTGCTGAGATTGGCGATGACCGTCACTGCCACGCTCTTGACGCCCTCGTCATGGAGAGCGCGCGCGAGATGGTGATGATCGATGACGTAGTGCCGAAGCTTCGGGCCGAGAATCACCGGAATCATGTGCTTGCCGAGAAACTCGCTGCCCTTCTTGCCCATCTCCCGCCAGCGTTTGCGCTTCGCCTGAACTTCGCGCATGCCGACGGTAATCTGGGTTGGGCGCAGTTCGCCAACGGCGACGGGCGTCAGTACGGGGTCGCGAACCGTCATGGTCGGATCCTCAACAATGTGTCACGACGAGGCTCGAACGCCGCGGGCGCGCTGTGTCGAAGACCATCCGCCGCTCGGCCGGAAATGTGCTGGAGCGGTGCATCGACTGGTTCGCTGCTCCGCTCCGCGCAACGACGGCAGCGCATCGGCAAACTCGCGCCAGAAACGAAACAGCTACTTCGCGGAGGTGCTCACGGCATTGCTCAGCCGCTCGAAGAGGTTCGAGATGTCCTTGCGGATCAAGGTCAGCTTGAGGAATTCCTCGTTCAGGTGCAACACCCGTTCTTCCAGCTGCCGCCTCGACTCGGTGAACTTGTGCACCCGTTCGGAGAGGCTGCCTTCCTCGCTCTGCTCCATGCGGCTGATCTTGGTCGCGAGCCGGTCGCGGACATCCTTGAGCTCCTCGATGGCGCTGATCACGCCGCCCTCGTCCGATTCGAGCGGAACGAGGCGCGCCTGCACCTCGCCGAGCCGGGTCCGCAACTGCCGGAAGGTCACCAATCGGCGTTCGATATCGTCGAGCTGAGCCTGCGTGGCGGTGACGAATTCATTGAGCTCGTTGACACCCGCATCGGTGGCCTGCACGCCTTCGCCGCGCGTGGAAAGCGCAAGGCCGTGCAGCGCACGGTTGAAGCCGGCGAAGAGCGCGCCGACATCGCGGCGCAACGTCGCCAGCTTGGCAAAGTCCTCGGTCATCTCCGCCAGGCGGCGGTCGAGCGACTTCTTGTCGTCGAGGAATTGCTGCACGCGCTGAGAGAGCGGCCCCTCCGGCGTCTGCTGCAGCACGTCGAACTCCCCGGTCAGGCGGTCGCGCGCTTCGCCCAGCTCCTCGACGCGGCTGGCGATGCCGCTCTCCGCCGCCGCCAGCGGGACGAGGCGATTGCGAAGCTCGGCATACTCCTCCTTCAAGCCCGACGCGATCTTCAGCGCCCGCTCGATATCGTCGCAACGCCCGTGGCTGCGCTTGACGAACTCGATCATGTTCTTGAGGCTGATATCGAGAGCGACCGCGTCGTCGGCGCTGGCGAGTTCGTCGAGCGTCCGCTCGAGATCGTTCTGGTGAGCGTGCAGCTCCATGAAGATCTGCTCGATCCCGCGGCGTTTCTCGAGCACGGGCCCGAGCCGATCCTTCAGCACCCGCTGCTGGGCGCGGATGTAATCGACGCGGGACTGAAGATCGACGGTCTCGTTGCGGGTGCGCTGGACCTGCGCAAAGCGCTCGGCCTCGGTCAGGCGCGCCTGGATCGCGGCCATCGCGTCTTCGGGGTCGGTGCGGGCAAGCTGGTGGACGCCTGCCTCGGTGTCGACCTGGGTCTTGATCAGGCCCCGCACGCTGTCGCGCACGCCGAGAAGCCGGGAGGCCAGCGACTGCGCGGCCCGGCGTTGAAACACCAGCTGATACGAGAGCCAGACGGCGGAAAGGACAAGCGCCAGCGATACGAAAGCGATCACTTCCCATGCCACCTGGAACATTAGCGGCATAGAGCGGAACGTATCGAACAACGCCGTAACCTCGCGCCCCTCGGCCAACAGGATCAATCCGAGCGCAAGTGCCAGTAGTGCAATGCAAATTCCGACGACCGTACTCATCCCTAAGACCCGTCGTTCGGATTTGTTACGACATGAGCGCGGCGCGCACAAGGGTACGGGCGAGCGACGCGTAGACAAGCCCGGCGAACCTCGCTATGGCGCATAGGAGAATCGTATCCGTGCCGCCTTGGCGGGAGCATGCGTCATGGACGTGTCATGAGCTGGCTGCGCCTCGTCGCGGCGGTTCCCTTGATCGCCATCTCGATCCTTGGCGCCGGCTCGCTCGCGGCGCGCGGCGAAGACCGCCCGCCGCCCGCCGCCAAGCCCGCCGCCGGCTGCCCGCATTCGGCGTTCCGCGTCGTTATCGATGTCGGCCACACCCTTGAGGTGCCCGGCGCCATCAGCGCACGCGGCGTCCCCGAATACGCGTTCAATCTGCAACTCGCCAATGACATCAAGCGGGCGCTCGTCGATGCCGGTTTCGACAAGACCATCGTCCTGATCACCGCCGCGGCGCCGCCGCGGGGTCTTGTCGAGCGCGCGCTTCGGGCCAACGCGATGCGCGCCGATCTCTTCCTCTCCATCCACCACGATTCGGTGCCGGACAATCTCCTGGAGACGTGGGAATACGCGGGCCACGAGAGCCATTTCAGCGACCGGTTCCAGGGTTATTCCATCTTCGTCTCGAAGGATAATGGCGACCGCAACGGCAGTCTCGGTTTCGGCCGGCTCCTCGGCAAGGAACTGCAGGCGCACGGCTTGGGATATACGCCGCATTACACGCTGGCCCTGATGGGCCGGCACCGCCGCGAACTGGTGGACGCCGAAGCCGGCGTCTATCGGTTCGATCAATTGGTGGTGCTGCGCGGGACCCGCATGCCAGCCGTGCTTTTCGAAGCCGGCTCGATCATCAACCGGCAAGAGGAAGCGGAAATGGCGAGTCCCGAGCGGCGGTCGCTCATCAGTGCTGCCGCCGCCGCGGCGGTCGAGGACTTCTGCGCGGCCCGGTCGCACCCGCTCGGGGAGCGGCCGCAGCAGCGGCGCGCTCTGCCGCGTACTGCGATGCCCCCCGCCCCCCTCGCTCCCACCGCCTTCACGCGATAACACACTCGCCGAAAAAACGTCGGGCGTCGGGAATAAAGCGCGCCATCGGGCGATCTGGATCCTCGGAAAGCTGCTTCGGCTTCGAGGAGACAGACCATGAGCGAATACGATCACCGCGACAGCGGCAATGAGGACGGCGGGTGCCGGGGCGTCAGCCGGCGCAAAGTACTGGAATGCATGACCTGGGCCGGCACCGGCGTCCTGTGGACCGTCGCCGGCGGCATCCCCCGCTCACTCGGCATCATCGACGCCGCCGTGGCCCAGGAGGCGCGCGGGCTAACCTTCCTGCAGATCAGCGACAGCCATGTCGGCTTCGACAAGCCGGCCAACCCCAATGCGCTCGGCACCCTCGAGGAGGCGGTGGGTCGCATCAATGCGCTGCCGGCCAAGCCGGCGTTCATGATCCATACCGGCGACATCAGCCATCTGTCGAAGGTGTCGGAGTTCGATGACGCCGACCGCATCATCTCGCAGACGCGGCTCGACGTGCATTACGTTCCCGGCGAGCACGATTTTCTCGACCCCGACCGCAAGCTCTATGCCGAGCGCTACGGGCGCGGCACCAAGGGCGCCGGCTGGTACAGCTTCGACGCCGGCGGCGCGCACTTTATCGGACTTGTCAACGTGGTGGATCTGAGAGCCGGCGGGCTCGGCAATCTCGGCAGCGAGCAGCTCGAATGGCTCGAAGCCGACGTCAAGGACCGCACCGCCTCGACCCCAATCGTCCTGTTCGCCCACATCCCGCTGTGGGCCGTCTACCCGCAATGGGGCTGGGGCACCGAGGATGGCGCCCGCGCGCTCGAATATCTCAAGCGCTTCGGCTCGGTGACCGTGCTCAACGGCCACATCCACCAGGTGATGCAGAAGGTTGAAGGCAACGTCACCTTCCACACCGCCCGCTCGACCGCATTTCCGCAGCCGGCGCCGGGAACGGCGCAATCGCCGGGGCCCCTCAAGGTCGCCGACGACAAGCTGCGCAGCTTGCTCGGCATCGCCACGGTCAACTTCAAGCAGGGCGACCAGCGGCTCGCGATCGTCGATACCCCGCTGCAGGGCTGAGGAGGCAGAACCGATGCTAACGAGGATCAGCAGCTCCGTCGTCGCCGCCGTTCTCGGCGCCGCCGTGGCGACGGCGACGGCAATCGTGCTGCCCGGCCGGGCGGACGATGCGCCTCACGCCGTGACCGTCGACAATTTCACCTTCAATCCGCAGCGGTTGACGATAAAGGCCGGCAGCATTGTCACCTGGACCAACAAGGACGACATTCCGCACGCGATCGCGTCCGTCAGCGCGCTGTTCAGATCGAAGGCACTCGACACCGACGACAACTATTCATTCACCTTCACCTCGCCGGGAACGTACCAATACTTCTGCTCCCTGCATCCGCACATGACGGGCACGATCGTGGTAGAAGCGGCTACCGGCAGCGACGCGGCGCACTGATGCTCGATCGGCCGCAACCGCGAGCGTTGGCCGCACCGCGGGTTTCCGGGCACTATTACATGGCGGCTGCAAGCGATGAGGACAAAGCGCGGCGCTTTCGCGACGCCGCGCTGCCCTTTCTCGACGACGTGTTCACGCTCGCGCGCTACCTCATGCGTAACGAGACCGACGCCGAGGACGCGGTGCAGGAATGCTACCTGCGGGCCTTGCGCCACTTCGACAGTTATCGCGGCCCGGCGATCAAGCCGTGGTTGCTGGCGATCCTGCGCAATGTGTGCAAGGCGGAGTTCGCGCGGCGAAGCGCCGTGCCGGCGTCGTCCGAAGGCAGGGACGATGACCGGGTTGAGGACCCGCCAGCGATCTGGCAGGGGCCGCAGCCGTCGCCCGAAGTGGAATTGCTACAACGCAGTGACGGGCAAAGAATCCGCCGGCTCGTTGCCGAATTGCCGCAGCCGTTCCGCGAGGCCGTCGTGCTGCGGGACATCAACAATCTGTCCTATCGCGAGATCGCCGACGTGGCCGGCATTCCCCTCGGCACGGTGATGTCGCGGCTCGCCCGCGCCCGGTCCATGCTGCGCGCGGCTTGGAACGGCGAAGAAGGATCGACGACATGAACTGCGCCGAATCCGAAGTGCTTATTCATGCGCTGATCGACGGCGAGCTCGACGCCGGCCACGCACGCGAGGTCGAGGCGCATGTGGCGACGTGCCGCGGTTGCGCCGACAAGCTCGGGGCCTTTCGTGCGATGCGCGCTGCCATCACTGCCGCCGAGCTGAAAGAGAAGGCGCCGACCCATCTGCGCCGCCGCGTCGAGGCGGCCCTGACTTCGCCGCCGACCGAGGCGGCCGGCGCAGCCGGCCGCCTCGGCGCCTGGCTTACCATCGCACGCGCGTCGCGGCGCAACTTCCTGGGCGGCTTCGCGCTTGGCACCGCGGTCTCGGCGGCGGTGGCGGCGAGCGTGGTCATCACAGTCCTCGGTGCCGGGGAGGACCGCAGAATCGCCGGCGAGATCGTGTCGGCACATCTGCGCTCCTTGCAGGGCAGCCACCTCACCGATGTCGAAACGAGCGACCAGCACACCGTCAAGCCCTGGTTCAACGGCAAGCTCGCCCTGTCACCGCCGGTGGTCGACCTGACGGCGCAGGGCTTTACGCTGATCGGTGGCCGTCTCGACTATGTTGATGGCGAGGCAATGGCGGCGATCGTCTATAAGCGCCGTAAACATCTGATAAATCTGTTTGTCGGGCCGCGCCTGGGTGGCGCGCCGCGCGGTGCAAAGACGGCGATGGTTCAAGGCTTTAACGTCTACCATTGGGCGCAGGACGGCCTCGGCTTCTGGGCGGTCAGCGACATTAACGCCGACGAACTCGCCGAATTCGGCCGGCACATTGCCGACACGAAACGGCCCCCCTCCGCTCGTCCGTGACTGGCCTCAGGCGGCGTTAGCGGCTAGAAATCGCCAGGATTTGCGCTTGCCGCTGGCGGCCCGTTCGCGGGCCGGCGGAAACTCATTTTGCGCGCCGGACGTTTAACCCATCATGGACCAGCGTGTCGACAATGAGCGTCGCCTGGAAACCGCGCCGGGCCGAGAAGCGAAGCCCGCGGTCGGCCAAGCGCGGCCGGATGGCCCGTGGCTCGAGCGGCTGCGCGCACGCCGACGCATGGTGCTGATCCTAACGGCATTGATCATCGTTGCAGTGGCCGCGACCGTCTTCTGGTGGGTCAACTCCGTTGCCTACGAGTCGACCGACGACGCTTTCATCGACGCACGCACCGTGCCGGTCAGCGCCCAGATCAGCGCCGCCATCGTCGATGTGCCGGTGACGGACAACCAGCTGGTCGAGGCGGGAGCGGTGCTGTTGCGGCTCGACGACCGCGACTATCGGGCTCAGGCCGATCAGGCCAAGGCGCAGATGAGCCAGGCGCAGGCGAGCATCACCAGCGTCGAAGCTCAGGTCGCGGCGCAGCAGGCGCGCATCGAGCAGGCCGAGAAGCAGACCGCGCAGGCGCAGGCGGCGCTCACTTTCGCGAAGCAGGAAGACGACCGTTACCAGCGGCTGGTCAAGACCGGCGCGGTCACGGTCGAGCAGGCGCAGCAATACACCTCGAATTTCCTTCAGGTCCAGGCCAGCTTCGCCGCCGCCGAGCGCAACGAAAGTGCGACCCGCATGCAGCTCCCGGTACTCCAGGCGCAGCGGACGCAGGCCGAGGCGCAGGTGGAACAGGCGCGCGCCGCGCTGGAGCAGGCGGAGACCAATCTGTCGCGCACGACCATCACCGCGCCAGTCGCCGGCCGGATCGCACGATTGACCGCAGCCAAAGGCGTCTACGCCGCGGTCGGCCAAGCGCTGATCATGTTCGTGCCGCGCGAGGTCTGGGTCACCGCCAATTTCAAGGAGACGCAGCTGCGCTCGGTCCGTCCCGGCGACCCGGTGACGATCAAGATCGACGCCTTTCCGCACCACAAGTTCAAAGGCCACGTCGACAGCATCCAGGCGGGCAGCGGCACCGCCTTCAGCCTGCTGCCGGCGGAAAACGCGACCGGCAACTACGTCAAGATCGTCCAGCGCGTGCCGGTCAAGATCGTTTTCGACGAGCAGCCCGACATCCTGCTCGGCCCCGGCATGTCGGTCGTCCCGACCGTCAGGGTGCGATGAACGATCAGCGGCACTACTCTGGCCGCGAGAGCCGCTCGGCCGCGGGCGATCGCAGTCCGTGGCTCATCGCCATCGTCGTCTCCATCGCCACCTTCATGGTCGTGCTCGATACGGCGATCGCCAATGTGTCGTTGCGCTACATCGCCGGCAGCCTGGCGATCAGCGTCGACGAGAGCACCTGGGTGGTCACCACCTACCTCATCGCCAACGCTGTCGTTCTGCCGATCAGCGGCTGGCTCTCCAACGTGATCGGGCGCAAGCGCTTCTACATGCTGTGCGTTGCGGTCTTCACCTTCGCCTCTCTGCTCTGCGGCCTCGCCGGCAGCCTCAGCGCGCTGCTGCTGTTCCGCATCCTGCAGGGGATCGGCGGCGGCGGAATGCCGACCAGCGAGCAGGCGATGCTCGCGGATACGTTTCCGCCGGAGAAGCGGCCGCAGGCGTTCGCGCTGTACGGTATCGCCGTCATCGTCGCGCCCACGGTCGGCCCGACGATCGGCGGCTGGATCACCGACAACTACTCCTGGCACTGGATCTTCTTCATCAACGTCCCGATCGGTCTCATTTCGCTCGCCCTGGTGCAGTGGCTGGTGGTGGAGCCCGAGGTGCTCGAGCGCGAACGGCGCGAGCGCCTGGCCGACGGTTTCAAGATCGACTGGCAGGGCTTCGTCCTGATCGCGATGACGTTCGGCAGCCTCGAAGTCGTGCTCGACCGCGGCCAGATCGAGGACTGGTTTCATTCGACCTACATCATCACCTTCGCGACGATCGCGCTGTGTTCGTTCCTGTTCTTCATTCCCTGGGAGTTGACGCACAGCGATCCGATCGTGGACATCCGCCTGCTCTGCCGGCGCCAGTTCGGCATGGCGTTCCTGGTGATGATGGCGGTCGGCGCCATCCTGTTCGGCTCCAACCAGATCACACCGCAGCTGATGCAGACGAATTTTCCCTACACCGCGATGCTGTCCGGCTTCGCGGTGATGCCTGGGGGCCTCGCCATGCTGATCATGATGCCGATCGCCGGCCAGGTGACCGGGCTGATGCAGCCGAAATACTGGATGGCGATCGGCCTCGCCACCATTGCGCTGGCGATGTGGTACTCGACCTCGCTGACGCCTGATGCGAGCTTCGGCTACTTCGTGACGATGCGCATCTTTCAGACGATCGGCTTGCCATTCCTGTTCATTCCGATCAACAGCGTCTCCTACGATGGCCTGCCGCAGCAGAAGACCAGCGAAGGGTCGGCGCTCATGAACGTGGCCCGCAATCTCGGCGGCAGCTTCGGTGTGTCGCTGGCCAACACCGAACTGCTGCAGCGCTCGCAATTCCACCAGGCGCGGCTGGCCGAGAACGTCGTGCCGTCGTCGCCGGCGTACCAGTCCATCGTGAAGCAGATCACCGAGTTCTTCGCGCACACCGGATCGCCGGCGAACGCCGCCGGGCGGGCGATGGGCTATATCGGCCATATGATCGAATCGCAGGCGGCCATCCTGGCCTATATCGACATTTTCTACAGCTGGGCGATCTTTGCTGCTTGTCTCATTCCGGTAGTGCTGCTGCTGATCCGGCGGGTGCGGCGCGGCGCGGCCGAAGCGACGGCGATGCACTGAAAACGCCGTCCCGGCGGCACGTCGCCATCACCTTCAATCACACGCGACCGGCACCGCCCTCCTCCAAGGCAGGCGCGAGCAAAAAAGCGCCACGGCGCGTGGCACATTCTTCCCTGCAACGCGTTGGCATCGCGACGGCGTCGAGCCTGGCAGAGGATGCCAGTGAGGCGGCACGGACGCGGCGTTGGAAGGCGGAAGAACGTTACCCGAAATGCACCTGCGCCGAATTGTCCGCTGCGCGCCACACCCGGCACCATTCTTGCTTAACTCGTTGCCGGAGGGGCTGGTGGGGGTTGTCATGGGAAGACCCGGGACGATCGCCCGGGGAGAAAGGACTGCCAATGTGTGACTTTAGCCTCCAAAGCGTGCGCTCGCGGCCGGCGAAAGTCGGCGATAAGCTGGTGACGCGAGATTTCGGCACCGGGACGCGCGGATTCGCCGCCGCCGCCGATCCCGGCATGGCGGTGTGCCTGCTGCCGGGCACCGAATTGGCCTTCACCGCCCAGATCGCCTGCCTGCCGGCCGGCCTGCTCGGCTGGAAGACACAGACGATCAACCATGAGACGGCCATTTTCCGCCAGGTCAACAAGGACAAGTTGGCCGCACATCACGATGCGCTGGAATTTCCTGATGGGCGCACCGTGCTGTTGACGCTCCTGTGCGAGGGGCAGGTGGCGACCGTGCTGCAGCTGCCGGCGAAACCGACCACCGCGGCAGAGGCCCGCGAGCAGGAGCGCGTCGGCTTTCTCGGCTGAGGCACATTCCGGACGCTCGCCTCCGCCGTAAGGCGGCAGGCGCTCTTGAGGCCGGCTGCCCTTCGGGCGGCCGGTCTTTTTTCACTTGGTAAGCACGAGCTTAATTTCGCCGCTGCCTCTGATACGGCCGTCGTCAGCCGCAGCCGTGTACATGTTCACGCAAATGTTCACCGAGAAATGAGAGCGGCGTTTCGCCGCGATGCGAGCGAAGCGAGCCTCGCAAGACAACGGCCGCAGGGCCGCAGCTTTCTCGAGGCCGCTTCGCCGCAACCTCGGGGCGACGGACCCGAGGCTAGCCGCATCGAGTGACGGCACCGTTCTTGGCATCGCCGCAGCAAAGGAACGCGAACCAACTGCAATCGTTCCGAAAATGCACGTGTACGCCTGCACGCTGCCGTGCAGCGCTATGTCCGATTTCCGACCGAGCGAGGACGCGGTTGGCGTTTCCGAAAGAGGCCGCGCCAGCGAACGGTCGATGCGTGTCTACGCCTCAATCGCGTCCATTTTTGTTCGCGCCCCGTCCCGCAACGCCGTCACAGTCTCGCAGCGGCACAGCGCGTCGCTGTGCCGTGGGCATGCAGGCTATCATCAGTCTGATGCCGTAGCGTCAGCTGGTGGCGGTGGGCGAGGCGTTGGCGAAGCAGCGCGCGCCAGTATCCATGATCTTCTGGCCGTCAGAGATGAGGCGCCGCCCGTCCTCGCCACACATGCTCAGCCATTCGTTCAGCCATTCCTGGTACGCGGACATTGCGTCGGGCACCGAGCGCGCATTGGTCAGCTGCCGCGGCAGCTTGAATGCCAACTCCGCCTCCGACGTCGCGCGCGCGAACCAGTCGCGGCTGATGTCCTGGAAGGTTTCGAATAGTTCCTTTTGCATGCGCAGGCCGGCAGTGACGCTCTTCGCCCCCATCTCGGCGAACTGGGCGTTGACGGCGCTGGCGCCGGCCGACTTTTCGCCGCGGAGATGCTCGGAGCGCAGGCTCTCGCTGCGCGGATTGTCGGAGCGCTGGCTTTCGTTGCGTGGGTGTTCTTGAGGCATGATGCGTGGCTCCCGCTGTTTTGGTTTGCGAGCCACCCGCTACCGCCGGCTTGGCAAGCCGGCGACGCCCACCCTCGATCCAGCGTATTATAGCTTCTCTCCGCCGGCATTGAAGGGGCTTGGATGATTGTGGGAACAGCGGAACCGGCGCCGTGTCACGCGGCCGCAACGGCGCGCCGGGTTCACGCGCCGTTCGCGAATGTGCCGTTGCCGCGGCTCGTGCGCGTTGCCCATGTGATTGCTCACGAGACAATTTCCGCTACAAGAAACTCTTAAAAAAATGTCGGCATGACTCATTCGACGAC
This sequence comes from uncultured Alphaproteobacteria bacterium, assembly GCA_963833665.1. GTDB lineage: Bacteria > Pseudomonadota > Alphaproteobacteria > Rhizobiales > Xanthobacteraceae > BOG-931. Next base: position 262,832 of record CAWHZA010000035.1, read on the forward strand.
CGAAGATATTTCGCGCGGCACAGCCGACGCGCCTCCCGGCGTCGAGACCGCAGCCCAGCCGAGCGCGCCGCCCGCGCCCCGATCGCTGTTCTGGACGGTCTTTCCGTCGATCATGCTGCCGATGTTTATGGCGGTGGCGGATCAGACCATCGTCGCCACCGCGCTGCCGGCCATCGCCTCGAGCCTCGGCGGTGTCGAGCGGGTGTCCTGGGTGGTGGTGTCCTATCTGATCGCCAACACCATCGCCGCTCCGGTCTACGGGCGCCTCGGCGATTCGTTCGGCCGCCGGCGCATGATGCTCGTGGCGCTCGTGGTTTTCATGACCGGCTCCGTGTTCTGCGCCCTGGCGCCGACCATCAACTGGCTGACCGCGGCGCGCGTGCTGCAAGGATTCGGTGGCGGCGGGCTGATGACGCTGTCGCAGGCGCTGATCGGCGAAACCATTCCGCCGCGCGAGCGCGGCCGCTATCAAGGCTACCTCGCTGGCGTGATGGTGAGCTCAAGCACCTTCGGGCCGGTCGCGGGTGGCTACCTCACCCAGGCTTTCGGCTGGCCCTCGATCTTCCTCGTCAACATCCCGCTCGGACTCGGCGCCGTCCTCCTCGTGCTGCGCCTCGAGGCGCGCCCCGGCGACCGGCGGCGCACGACGTTCGACGCACCCGGCCTGGTGCTGTTCATCCTGTTCGTAAGCCCGGTCATTTTCGCCCTCGCCCAGGTGCAACGCATGACCGCCGGTTCGCTGCCGGAAATTCTCGGCCTGCTGGCGCTTGGGACAGTATCGCTGCTGCTGCTGATCTGGCAGGAAGGGCACAGCGCCTCGCCGCTCATTCCGCCGCGCCTGTTCAGGGAGCCTTCGGTCTGGCGCGGCGCCGGCCTTGCCGCCTGCCACGGCGCCGCACTCGTGTCGCTGATCACGTTCCTGCCGATGTATCTGCGCGCGGCACGGGGCACGGGCCCAGCCGAGACCGGCTTGCTGTTGCTGCCGCTGACCTTCGGTGTCGGCCTTGGTTCGCTGATCACCGGCCAGTTGGTGACGCGCACCGGACGCACCGCGATATTCCCCTCCTACGGATATGTGGCGGCGACGGCCGGCTTGCTGTTCCTCGCTTTCTGGGTACCGCATTTGACACTGTCACAGCTGCCGTGGGTGTTCGGCGGTACGGCTTTGTTCATGGGTACGGTCATGGGCGTGGTCCAGGTCACGGTGCAGGCGATCGCCGGTCAGCGGATGCTCGGCGCCGGCGCCGCCATGGTGCAGTTCTCGCGCTCGGTCGGCGCCGCCTTGGGCACGGCGGCGGTGGCGGCGGTCCTGTTTTCCGTGCTCGCGGCGGGCGACCCGGAAAGGGCGAGCCTGTTCGGTATGATTCTCGACCGCGGTCCCGACGCCATCGCTTCGCTCGCGCCGGTGCGGCAAGTCGCCGTCCAGATGCAGATCGGCGATGCCTTCCGCGCCGCCTTCGTCACCATCGCAGCGTTCACGGGCATCGGGGCGTGGCTCGCCTGGTCGATGCCGCTGCGCCGGCTCTGACGCCTGGCGAAAGCCTTGCCGAGTCCGTCACCCGCCTTGAGGGGCGCACGATGTCGGTGAAATTTCGCCACAAGAGCTTCCCATTTGCGTTCTATTGTTGCGTGGGGATTTCAGAAGAGCCCAACGCTGGCGATTTTTGCTTGCCATGCTTCCGCAAATGACCGCTCGGCTGCTTGGCCAGAACACGCTGGCGGGGGGCTTGCGCACCATCCTCAACGACGTGATCGCCCTGCACGGCGCCGAGTTCGGCAACATTCAGCTTGCGATCGACGACGACACCCTGGCGCTCATCGAGCACCGCGGCTTCGACGAGCCGTCGCTGCGTAGCCTGCGGCGGGTGGCCAGCGACGGCGGCGCCGCCAGCGCCCGTGCGTTCGCAGCCCGCAAATCCGTGGTCATTCCCGATCTGTCCAAGGATCGGGCCTTGGCGCCGTATCATCAGCTTGCGAACACGATGGGAATTCGCGCCATGCAGTCGACGCCGTTCATCGCCGCGGGCGGCAAGTGCGTAGGCGTGGTCTCGACCCACTTCGCGAATGTGCACACGCCGACTGAGATTGAAATGGAGACGCTGCAGCAATACGGCTTTGTCGCCGCCGACTTCATCATCAGCAAGACTCAAGGTGCGGATCTTGCGGCCGTCGCCGACGCATGTTTCCGGCGGCTGTTGGCGGACGTCGCGGCGTAGGCGCTGCCGCAACGCGAGTGAACGACGCGAGGACAGGGCTCAGGCCGGTGGCCGATGCGCGAGCCAGCGCCCGCTTTCGGCGGCTGCGAACAGATCGGCGAGCGCAGCATTGACGGCTGCCGGCTCCTCACTGTTGATGTTGTGCCCCGAGCGCGGAATGACGGCGAGCGCGGCCGTTGGCGCCGTGCGCTTGAGAAAGACACTGCCATCGATGCACGTTTCGTCCTCGTCGCCGACGATGACCAGGAGCGGCACCGAAAATCGCTTGAGGTCCGCTTCCATGTCCCACAGCGTCGGGCGCTTGGCTTGCAGCATCGACATGGTCAGCGCGTGACCTTGCGCGGAATGCTCGCCGAGCATACGGGCGAACTCGGCGAAGCCGCGTGGATCCTTGTATTTCTGGGCGTGGCGGGTCGGTGTATCGGCGTAGATCACCGCCGCCTCGGCCATGCGTTTCTCGGCGAACATCGCAGCCGTCTCGACGGCAAGCTTGCGCATCGCCTCACGCACGGCCGGATCGGCGACCGAGCCCCAGCCGCAGCCGGCGGCGGTCACCGAGATGCACCGCTCGGGGTGCCGGATGCCGACATGGAGGGCGGTGTAGGCGCCCATCGAATGGCCGACCACGTGCGCCTTCTTAATGCCGAGCCCATCCATGACGGCGATGACGTCGCCGCGGGCGATGTCCTGACCGTAGCGCGCCGGATCGGGCGGCACTTCCGAGGGAGGATAACCGCGCGCGGAAAAGGCGACGCAGCGATGCGCGCGGGAAAAATAGCGCAGCTGCGGCTCCCAGGTCCGATAGTCGCCGGCAAACTCGTGAACGAACACGATCGGTGTTCCGCTGCCTGCTTCTTCGTAATAGAGCTTCGTGCCGTCCGTACTCGCGACTGTGGGCATCCCCGGCACCTCCCGTTCGCGCCGTCCGCGCCCGCGGCGGAGCGGCCGACCGCAGATAGCGCAAGGCGCCGCCCGAAAGCAAACGGGCCGCCCTCGCGGGCGGCCCGGCCCTCACCGCGCACTGCTTGCTTCAGCTCAGCCAGAACGATTTCGATTGGTCGAAATCGGCCTCACCGCGCGTGAGGCCGATGTCGCGCAATTCGGCGTCGCCCAGGCTCCTCAGCTCGTAGCGCGAACGAACGCGCCGTCGCCATTCAACGATCAACGTACGCACCGCACTCCATGGCGACGAGCGGAAGACACGGGAGTTTGCGGCGCTATGCTTCATCGTGCTCATAGCTCGCTCCATTACTGGCGTTTAATGAGAGGTTAAGCTGATCCCCCTTCGGACAATGTGATGGAAAGCACAGTCCGTCGCTTTTACGGGAGAAATCGGATTTTGCCGCAAGCTGCTGATGCGCCGCCTTTTTCTGCCGTGACGGCAGCATCCGCAGCGCCGCTCGACTGGGCAATGGCCGCCGCGCGCGTCAAGCCGCCTGCGCGAGATTCTCGATCTCGCACGGCCGCGTCACCGGCTCCGGCAAATCGCCGCCGGCAACGTCGTAGCCCACGGCGCGCAGGATGCCGCGTGCCGGCGACATCGCGACCGCGAGCCGGGTGTAGGGATTGAGGACCGGTGCGCATACCCAGTCGAAGCCGGCATCCGCGAGCGGGCCGCTCCAGGCGGCCAGCGTTTCGCGGCGCGCGCGGCTGAAGCCTGCCGCCTCCGCGAATGTGCTCACCAGGAATCGGCGTGTGCCGATCCGTCCCTCCCAGCCCGGCCGCGTCGGCAGCCAGTCGTTGGCCGCGCTGGTTTCCTGCTCGCGGGTGAGGAAATCGGTCTCGGTGCGCTCGATCACGCAGCGCTCGTGCGCTGCGCAGCCGACGAGCGTGTAGATCACCGGGCGCGCGACCGGCGTGCGCTCCAGCAGCCGCCGCGCCGCGGCGTAACCGTCGCAGGTTTCGAACGTCCGGCGCAAAAGCTGATCCGGCGGCACGCAGTCGGAGCACGCCCAAACGTCGAGCGCATTGGCGGCGAAGTCGTACGGCCGCAGCCAGGGGTGCCCGGTGCGGCGCCGCATTGGCGCCTGGTTGACGCTCGCCGCGAAGCGCCGGGGCGCCATCGCAGTGAGCACGCCCACATAGCCCGGCCAGGTGACACTGAAGAAATCGCCATGCTCGCCGCGCATATGCGCAAGCTCGGTGTGACGTCCAAGGCCGGTGAATGGCCAATCCAGCGTCCGCATCAACCAGGGCGCGCCGTCCCGTTCGCAGGCGAGCGCCGTACAACCCCATTGATACGAGGCGTTGAGCAACCACACGCCCGAGAAGTTGAGCGTCGCGGCGATCTCGGCGATCTCCGGCAAATACGGCGAGCGCGAACGCGCAAGCCAGCGCCGCGCCAGGCGGTCGAACGCCGGCACGAGCGGCAGCGCCGCGCGCGGGAAAAAGCCGAGACAGGCGTCGCGCAGCGCGCGCGCCGTGGTCGCGCTTTGGCGCGCGTGATGGAGCGGCCCGCCCTCGCGGATATCGACGACGGGAAGGGCCGGCAAGGCTGTGTTCATCGCAAGTCCCTAACGCGGGCTCGCCTTGGTCGCTTCGAGCAAGGCTTCGAGGCGCGAAATGTTCTGCATCAGCCGCTCGCTGGTCAGGCGCAGGAAATAATAGCCGAACTCCGGGTTCTGGAAATAGAGCTCGAGGAGCTTCTCGTAGGTGATGGTGAGAACGTCGCCGTCCTCGATGCACTTGACGGTCTGCGTGCGCCGGTTCTTCGGGGCGACGAAACCGAGTTCGCCCATGAAGCGGCCGGGTGGCAGCTCGACGTTGATCTCGTTCACCAGGAATTTGCCGGTGACTGTGAGGAACATCTCCTTCGCCACATCGCCCTTGTGGAACAGCACCTCGCCGCTGCGATACTTCCGTGGAGTCATGAACGGCCGCAGCCAATCCATCGACAGATCGCCTTGCGCGGACATGCGCGCCTTCTTGACCAGGTTCAACATCTGGCGCAGGCGGATGACGTTGATCGGCAGCGACAGGAGATAGAGGAAGAACGTCGCCACCGCCCCGGCGAGCGCGCCGTAGGCGATGAAGAACACCATGCTGACGATGCCGAGCACGCGCAACGGCACGATCGTGCGCACCATCAGGGTGGCGACATACAAGGTCGCGCCGGTGAGCGCGAGGAGGTTGGTGAAAGTGATGTTCGCGAGCGCAACGTCGACGAGCCGGTTGAACACCGCTTCATAGGAAATGTGGCTCGGATCGAGGCCAAGCTGGATCAGCACCTTTTCGACCCGGAGATTCTGTGTCGCAAGCTCGAGGGCGCGGTTGAGGATCGCGGCCGGATCGAAGTTAGCGCTGCTCATCTTTTCCTCAATGAAACTGCCGGTCCTCGCCCTGCGGGCGAGATGGGCGCCTTCCCCGCGACCGGCGGCGCACTCACGCTCGGCGAGATGACGCACTCGCGCAAGCCCGTATAGCACGCGCCCCTCCCGCCGGAACACGTCCTGCCGGCGCTCCGCCGGCCGCGGGCGCACTGATACATTTCGGACGACTCACGCATCCGCCAAGGTCGCGCACGTTCCGAGATACGCGGCAGAGCGGCCGCAGACGGCGCACCGTCACGCGGCCGTCAATCGCGGCAACCGCGCGAGAATTGCGGGACATATAAAAGGCGCGTCGGCAAAAATCATCCTCGGTGCCAAGGATGGTCGGGGCATGGAGGACCCACGGGGCAAGCAAAACCATGCAGCGCGAAAGCCCCGGCCGTGCCGGTCCTGAGGGTCTGGACGAGCGGACAGCGCCAACCTGCCGGCCGGCGTTCGCCCGATCCAAACCACCTTCCGACGGCAGTGACCGCAGGCCGGAGCGGGTAGAAGGAAAAAATGTGGGCCTCCGGCGCGTCGCCGGAGACCCATCGCTCAGACAGTCAGGCGTAAAAGCGGAAGACGAGAGCCTGTCGAGCGCTCAGCCCGGACACTGAATGCCGGTGCAGAACATCGTCCAGTTGGCCAGCGCATCGCTCCCCGCCGCGGCCTCAAGCGCCTCGTCGGAGATTTCGTAACTGAGGGCCTCGGCTTCCGTCTGGTCGAGACCGATAGTGGTGCCATTCATTGTTTGACCCCTTCATGCGCCAGCAGGTCAGACAGGACAGAGAAAAAGAAGAGGCGCCGTGGCCTCCGGCGCCTCATGTCGGAGACTTAACACTCCGGCAGTCACTGACGAAATGAAGAAGCTAGGACCAGCTGCTGATCAACCCGGGCACTGAATGCCGGTGCAAACGACCGTCCACGCCCCCGCGATCTCAGTCGCGCCGGCCAACTCAAGAGCCTCGTCGGAGACTTCGTAGCTCAGCACCTCGTCTTCAAACTGGTCGATGATCTTCTCATTCATGGCATTGATCCTTTCGTTCGCCAGCGGCGCCGGCAGTTATCAGGTAGGAGGAGAAATAGGGCTAAACCCCCACACCAACACCATATTAAATCATTCACTGCGTACATTGTAAAGTCGTAGCGGACAATGTTCTTAACACGTTCGCTGCGCCAACCGCGCAGTATAAGTCGCGCCGTACACCTTTGGTTCATGCAAAAGCCCGCAGTCTACGGTTGCGATCTATTGAAAACGACAGGTCGCTTTGACACGATGTCGCAGCGGCCCATAGATCAAAGCGCTAAAGATCCGAGACGAACCGCCCGACCGCCGCCGCGATTTGTGCGGCGCAAGGCGCACCACCCGCCGGATCGGGCAGCCGGAGCCGCCGCGGATGACATGAGGCTCCGCGGCAATAGAATGGCCCGCCCGTGGCCACCAAGCGAGAAGCCCCTCGGAGAGTGACCGGATGGACGCCTTCTACGAACGCTTGATCGTTCGTGCCGCAACCATCGACGAGCTCCTGTCAGCTGATTTCGAACCCCTGCCGGGTCAGAAGGGCGACGCCGATCTCGCCGGGCGCCGCCTCGCCGCATGGTGCCGGTCATGCGCCAGCGGCGACTGGTCGCTGTTTGAACGGCGGCTGATGCGCGACGGGCTGACCCTCGCGCAGGCGCTCACCCGGTTCGCCAGCATTCGTCGCAAGCCGTCGGCCGCGCCGCCGCCATGGATCGCCGACGCGATCTGGATAGACGCAGCATTGCAAAGCGCTGGCGAAGACGCCAAGCAACCTGCCGCGCACGACCGAGCCGAACCTTGCGCGTTCGAACACCTGCTGGCGCCGGTCGTGCTCGAAGCCGAGGCGCGGCTTTGCTCGAACGTCGATGCGCGCGCACTGAACAACCTGACCGAATCCGCCCGCGCCAGCCTGCGCCGTTCGCTGCTCGACGAACTGTCCGCGCTCACGGCGCCGGCGCTCTACGAGCGCTTCGACCAGGCGCGCAAGGCCGCAGCCGTGCCGCCCGCTACGGCACGGGCGCCGCAGACCGCCTCGGCCTCGACATCGCTCTACGATCAGTTCGTGGCCGAAATGAAAGGCGGCGGGTTCCGGCGTCTGTTCGAGGACAAGCCGGTCCTGTTGCGGCTCGTCGCCACCCTCACGCGGCAGTGGATCGAAGCGGCGCGCGAATTCGTCCTCCGGCTCGACGCCGACCTCGCGCCGATCCGCCGCGATATTCTCGTCGCCGGCGCCGCCGGCCGGGTCGCCGCGATCGAAGGCGGTCTTTCCGATCCGCACAATGGCGGCCGCTCGGTCCTCATTGTCGGCTTCGAGGATGGCGCGCGGGTCGTTTACAAGCCCAAGGATCTGCGGCTCGACATCGCCTGGCGCGCCTTGATCGATCGGTTGAACCGGAGCGATGCCCCGGTGGAACTGAGGCCCGTGCGCGCCATCGCGCGCGACGGCTATGGCTGGACCGAATTCATCACGCACGCGGGATGCGCCGACGCGGAAGGTTGCCGGCGGTTCTTCCGGCGGGCCGGCGCCTGGCTCGCGCTCCTGCACTCTTTCGCCGCGACCGACATGCATCAGGAGAACTTGATCGCCGCGGGCGATCACCCGGTGCCCATCGATCTGGAAACAGTGCTGCAGCCGACGGCCGACGAGCACAAGTCCGAGGATCCCGAGGGTCAGGCCTTCGATGCCGCTATCGAAATGCTCGCCAACTCGGTCATGACGGTCGGCCTGCTTCCCGCCTTCGCCCGCTCTCCGGAAAACAAGGTCTTCGCCGTCGGCGGCATGACGGCGGACTGGAATTCGAAGACCCGGCTGCGGTGGAATCAAATAAACTCCGATGAGATGCGGCCGGCGAGGACGAAGGAGACCGGCGAGGCCAATCCCAACCTGCCGCATGTCGAGGGACGTTACGCCAAATTCGGCGATCACGTCGGCGACTTCGTAGCGAGTTTCGAGGAGTACGCGAATTTTTTGCACTGTCGGAGCGGCGGCGCGAACGGGGCCGGCTTGTTCGACGGCTTTGCCGCCGTTCCGGTCCGCAAGGTCGTTCGCGCGACCCGCTTCTACTACATGCTGCTGCAGCGCCTGAAAAACCACACGAGCATGACCGACGGCGTGCTCTGGTCGGCGCAGGCGGATTTCGTCGCCAGGCTCGCGGATTGGGAGAGCGACGCCGATCCGCTCTGGCCGCTGCAGCGCGCCGAACGCTCCGCGCTGCTGACGTTGAACGTGCCCCATTTCGTCTCGCCCAGCGACGGCAGCGAGATATGCGATGCCGGGGGCATCTCAGTACCGACCGCCGCGATCTCCGGCCTCGATCGCGCGCGCGCCCGCGCCGCCGGGCTCGATGCGCAGGAGATCGCCTGGCAGGTCGAGGTCATCCGGCATAATACCAGCTCGCTTGCGAAGGCCGGTATCTCGGCAGGCGTTGCCGCGCCCGACGACATTCGCGCCGATGCGGCCGGCGCGCCGGCGGAAGAAATCTTCGCGGCGGAAGCTGACCGGATCGCCGCAGAGATCGGCCGGCAAGCCATTCGCCGCGGGCCGGGCGCGGCCTGGATCGGGCTCGATTGGCTGGGCGACTCCGAAGTCTTCCAGCTCGTATGCCTGGGTCCCGAACTCTACAATGGCGTCTCCGGCATTGCGCTCTTTCTGGCCGCGCACGCGCAGGTGACCGGGAGCGCGCTCTCGCGCGAACTGGCCCTCGCCGGCTTGGCGCGCCTGCGCAAGACCCTGAGAGGCCGGAATGCGCCGCGCCTCGCCCGCTCTCTGGGCATCGGTGGCGCCGCCGGGTTGGGGTCGATCGCCTACGCGCTGACGGTGATCTCGAAGAGCCTGCGTGACGATGCGTTGCTCGCGGACGCGCAAGCGGTGGCGGAGCAGTTCACCGACGACCTCATCGCGGCGGACCAGCGTCTCGACGTCATCGGCGGCAGCGCCGGCGCGATCCTCGGCCTGCTTCGGCTTCATCGCGACACCGGATCCGCCGAGGTGCTCGGCCGCGCGCTGAAATGCGGCGAACACCTGATGACGCAAAGCCGGATCGGGCCCGAGGGCCGCCGGAGCTGGGTCGGCCAGGGTTTCGGCCCGCATCCGCTCAACGGCATGTCGCACGGGGCGGCAGGCTTTGCCTACGCGCTGGCGTCGTTGGCGGCGGCGACGGGGCGCGAGGATTTCGCGGCCGCGGCAGCGGAATGCATCGCCTTCGAAGACTCAAGCTACGACCCGGCGCGCCACAACTGGCCGGATCTGCGCTGGGGCGGCGAACCGACGTGGCCGTGCCAGTGGTGCCACGGAGCGCCTGGCATCGGCCTTGCGCGCCTCGCCACGGCCAAGCGGGGAAGCGTCGATGCGCGCCTCCTTGACGACGACGCGCGCAACGCCGTCGCGGGCGTCGAGCACGGCTGGCGCGGCCTCGTCGATACGCTCTGTTGCGGATCGCTCGGCAGCATTGAATTTTTCAGCGCGGCCGGCGATGCCCTTGCCCGCGGCGACCTGCGCGAACTCGCGTCGCAGCGGCTGCTTGCCGTGCTGCGAGCGGCCGCGGCAAGGGGCGATTACCGTTGGAACAGCGGCAAAGGCCGGTTCAATCTCGGCCTGTTTCGCGGACTTGCGGGCGTCGGCTATACCGCTTTGCGCCGGCTCGACGGCTCGCTGCCGAACGTCCTGATCTGGGAATAGCCCGACCGCGCTATCGGCTCTAGTGGTCCGATTCTAACATTCGCATCCCGCCTCCGCATCCCCTCATGCGAATGTTAGAATCAAAAGGACCACTAGCAAATATCAGTGCTAGTGGAGCTTTGGATTTGACATTCGCTTCACGAGCTAGCGGCCCGGTGGGTAGCGAATGTCAAATCCGCTCCACTAGCGCATGTCCGCCATCTCGCAGGCCGCGTAGACGACGGCCTTGAACATGTCAAAGGAGTTGAGGTTGACTTGGCAGACCGTGGATGAGTCGGGCGTAATGCGCAGCTTGTCGCCCGCGGCCATCGCCTGCTGCTTGCCGTTGATGTTGAGGGTGATCTTTTCGTTCGTGGGCGGACCGATCAAGCCTATGGTCAGATGACCGTCGGCGACGACGAGCGACTGGTTGGGATTGATGTGATAGGTATTCTCCGAAGGCGTGATCGCATCCAGCGCCGCGTGCGTGTTCGTCAGCTTGGCCTGCAGCGCAGCGAGCTGTGCGAGCTGATCGTTGTATCTGGTCTCAAGCTTTTCGCCTTCACTGCGCAGCAGCTGAATGGTGGTGTCGCGCTCGGCGAGGTCGCTGGCAGCGAGCCGCCGGCCGTACATGTGGCCGCCGATCGCGACGCCGAGTGCGAGGAGCACAAGCAGGACAATCAGCCGAAGGCTGCCGCTGGGTCCGAACAAGGCGCCGAACAGTCGAGGAAACATCCTGACCGCGCGCGGGCGAGCCGATGCGGGCCTGTTGCTCACTTTGCGATCCCCTCCGAATGGTCCCGTTGGGCTGGAGCGCTGTCGCTTCAACACCAAGCAATAGCGCTCTAGTGTTTCGATTCTTCTCCCGGCGTTGCCGGCGGCGGCGCCGATCCGTGCAAAGCGCCGTTAATCCGCGAAAGTATCGATTCGGCGGCGGAAGCTTCGCTGCGGCTCGGTGCGGCCGGCGCCGCCGGCGCACCGGAAGGCGTTGCGGCGGCCGAAGGCTGCGCTGCCTGAATCTTGTCGGAAGCCGGCGGCATGCTGACGTTCGATGATTTGGCCGGCGGCGCCGCTTCGCTCGAGCCGCCGGGCGGACTGCCCGGGGCCGATTCGGTCGGGGCGGCCGGCGCCGCCGGCGGCTGCGTGCCGTTCGCGCCGGACGGCGGCGTCACTCCCGGCGCCGCAGTCTCGGCGTTGAGGATGATCGGCAGGCCGTCCTTGCCCGCGCCGATGATGATGATCTTCGAATTCTGCGACTGCGCCAGCATCAGAGTGGCCTCGATGCCTCGCCAGCGCAGATAGGAATCCGAAATGCCCTTGCTGACCGTCTGCTGGAACGCGGCGATGCCATTGGCCTCGATCTGCTTGCGCTTCGACTCCTCGGCTTCGCGCGCGACGCGGAATCTGTACTCCTGGATGAGGTAGAACTGCTCGGTCTGCCGATTGATGGCATTGACGATCGCTGGAGGCAGCTCGATGCTGAGCACGAGCGTGTCGAGGATCTGGATCGCCCCTTGCAGAAAGTCGTTGTAGTGCTTGGGGTCCGGCTGCTCCATGGCCTCAGGTTGCACCAGCTTGTTGAGATTGCTGCCCAGGCTCTTCTGCGTACTGCTGCGGACCTGATCCTGGATGGCGTCGCGCGAGGTGTAGACCTCCTCGGCCGTGTATTTGGAAATGACTTCGCGAGCCTGGCTGCCGATCTCGGGGCCGACGACCGTGTCCAGGTATTTTGGGCCGATGAACTTGTGCAGCACGGCGACGGAGCGGTGCGCCAGCTGATACCTGATGTTCATCTGCGCGGTCACGTTCACGCCGTCCTTGGAGATGGCGTTGATCGACTGGGAAGATGATTGCAGCCGCAGATCGTAGATGAAGAGCCTGTCCCACGGCGCGATGATGTGCAGTCCTTCCTCGCGCAGCTCCCGCGGATCGAGCAGGGTGCCGCGGCCGACAAAGCACCAGCAATAGATGTCGAAGCCGTTGAAGCGCTTCCAGAGGACGCCGACGCGGCCGCTCGGCACCGTGATCACCACGTTGGGCCACAGCACGACGATCATCAGCAAGGCCAAGAGAAGCGAGGTGGTCACGGCCGGCAGGTGGCGCCAGACGAAGCTCCGCCAGCCGCGCTTCGGCGCCGGCGGCTCCTCATCGAGCAGGTCATCGTACCTGGCCATCAGCCGTTCTCCGTCGAAGGCGATCCTGGGCCTAACCGCTGCTCTTCGGCAATACGGCCTTCATCCATGCGAATCCGGCGTGCGGGCACCGTCAGCTCGTCGAGATAGCGCTCATCATGGGTGATCGCCACGACGGTGGCGCCGCCTCGCACCAGTTGCGGCAACAGTTCGTGGTAGAATTTGCGGCGAAATTCCGGGTCCTGGTCGGCCGTCCACTCGTCCAACAACAAAATCGGCCGCTTTTCCAGCAGCGCGACGATGAGCGCGAGGCGTTTGCGCTGGCCGTCGGAAAGATCGAGGGTGCGAAATTCGCCGCCGGACATGTCGGTCTTGTCGATCAGGCGGAATTGCCGCAGCAGGCGGTCGACCTCGGCCGGATCGGGATCGGAAATCCCGTAGAGCCGGTGAAAGAGGTGATAGTCGGTGAACACGGTCGAGATCAGCGCGCGGTACTGGTTGCGCGTAGCCGCTGTGATGCGCATGCCGTCGAGCGTAGTCGTGCCGGAGGCCGGGGGATAGAGTCCGGCGAGCACCCGCATGAAGGTCGACTTCCCCGACCCGTTGCCGCCGGTGATGAAGACGAGCTCGCCGGATTGCACGGTGAAGTCGATCGGTCCGATTCTGAAGGCGGTTTCGGAGAACCGGTCCTTGTAACTGAACTCGATCCCGCGCATCTCGATGCGGTCGAACCCGCTCGCCGCCTGGATCTGGCCGCGTTCCTGCGAGGTCGCGGCATGAAGATCGGAATCGAGCTTTTCCAGCCGATCGGCCGCCGCATTTGCGTTCGACAAAATCGGGATCGATTGCACCAGGCCGAATGCTGCCCCGACCACGAACAGCAGCGCCGTCGTGGTCTGGGTGATCGACTCCCCAGCGAACGATGAGCTGAAAATCGGAGCCACGAACACGACGGCGCCGAGCAGGATGTACATGTAGCTCTGGGTCGATACGATCTGACGGAAGGTTTCGACCTGGGCGCCGATCTTGATATTGGCCGCGACCCGCGACACGGCGACGGAGTCGTTAAACAGGTCGGCGCTGCGCGAGGCGTTGAGCCGCACCTCCTTGAAGCCGTCGAGGAAGTCGGTCAGGCGGTCGAACAGCCGGCGCTCCTGCTCTGCCGCCCGGCTCCGCTCCGCGGTCAGGCGTTTGCCGCGGAAATGGAATATCGCGCCCGCCATGGCAACGATGACCACGCTCAAGACGAACGCGGCAAACGACAGATACGCGACATAGCCGGCGACAAAGAAGACGACGACGACGCTCTGCATCGAATAGCAGAGCGTGTTGCTCGCCTGCGTCAGCACCGCGGCGTCGCTCGTTATGGCGGCGAAGATGCGCGAGCGCCCGAGCGCTTCGATCGCCAGCAGCTCCGCGTGCCGCACATCGTCCATGAGGCGCACGCGCAGCCGGTGGATGATGGCCTCGATCTCGGCGGTGACCGTGGTAGTCACGTAGGTCTGGGTCTTGATGAACAGAAACAGCGAGATCAGGAACAGCGCGACCGCCCAGAGGCTCGGCTTGTGGCTCGTGTCGGCGGATTGCGCGCCGGCGTTGATGGCGGCGAGGATCGCGGCGCTGCTGATGCCGCCGATGCCGGACATGAACACCAGCTTCCGCAGTGAGCCGCGCATTCCGCGGCGAACGAGCTGCAAGAAGGACATTGGTGTGATGTCGTCCGTCTAAAGGTCCACAAGGCGCCGCCGCCGGTTCAGCGAGGCAACGCTTGCCGAGGCAGAGGCGAGAACCGGTCTAGTCCCGCGCGGGCCGTTCGATGCGGCGCGACGGCCCGGTGCGAGGCGGCACGGGCATCGGCAGCATAGCGGACGCGGGCGCAAGCAGAATGGTTACGGGAAGATAGCGAGGACGGTCGGCGCGGCGAACTCCGATCAGGCCACAGCCGCCGGCATGCACGATTGCTGCGAGCATGCCGCGCGGCCTCCTCGATCAACGCTGGTCGCGCGTCGGCTCCTGGAACCGCCCCCCCGTTCGCTGGCATGCTCCCCCGCGTATCAAGAACCGGTCGTCGCCCCGGTGGTCGCACCAGCAGCGCGCCCGGAGGAGCTGGACGAAGGCTCGGCGCTTGCGCCGCCGGACCGGGCCGATCGCGAATCCCACTTCTCCTTCTGGGCCTTCACGAAGTCGCGGTAGTCCGGAGGATTGAAATCAAGCAGGGTGCCGCCCGAGGCGAAGTGCTGGATGAAGGCCTTGCCGATCGCGTAGGTGGCGCCGGCCGAGAGTACCGGCATCACGAGTCCGCCGACGATCGTGCCGACCAATGGGACGGCCTTGAGCACGCTCGCGGCGCCGATGCCGCTGGTCGCAGGGATCATCGCTCCGGCGAGCGCGGCGATCAGAGCCTTGCCGCGGTTGTCGGAAAACGGCACGTCGTAGATCTGGGAAAGGCGGCGCAGCATCTGGAGCTGGAGTCCGCCGACGGCGACGGCATCAACAACAGGCACCGGGATCAAACCGGCGACGCCGGCCCAGATGGAGAAACGGTCTACGAGCTTCGAGGCCACCTTGTCGCGATTCTCGGTCTCGACCGGCTCCGACGTGATCGCGCCCGGAGCCGCCACGCCTTCGATCTTCTCAGAACTCCCGGACGCAGTCGGTTTCTGTGCCATAGCGGATCCTTTCTCGTTTCTGGGGCTGGGCCCACCCCTCGGTCGTGCCGTGGCGAACTCGTTCGCCGGCTCCATCCACGTGAGCTCAAAAAAAGCCTATCATGGCGGGTCAGGCGTGCCAAGCACTGGCGGCAGCGGGCTCGCGCGGATTTGCGCGACGCGTGTTGATCATCCGTTAAGCAGCGATGGCCTTGGCCGCGCCGACCCGCACGAAGCGGACCGGCTCGATGAGCCCGCGAAGCGTCGCGCTGTCCTCGGTCACCATGCGCCCCTTGAGCGCCTCGCGCGCTTCGCTGTCGGCGAGCACCGCGTCCGAGACGATCACCTCGCCGCCGCGGCATTGGTGCTCCAGACGCGAGGCGGTGTTGACCGCCGACCCGAAATAATCGAGCACGCCGCCGGCGGTGACCGCGATGCAGGAGCCGAGGTGCAGCCCGAGCTTGAGGATGACACCGCCGTCGCCGCGGCCGCGGTTGAAGTCGGCTACCTCGTCCTGAATCGACAGCACGGCCCGCACCGCATCGGCCGGGTCGTGGAACGCCGCCATCACCGCATCGCCCACGGTCTTGACGATCAACCCGTTGTGGCGCTCCACCCGCTCCGACAGAAAGGCGAAGTGATCGCGCACCAGATGGAAAGCGGTGGCATCGCCGAGGGCGTCGTAGAGCTTGGTCGAGCCTTGCAGATCGGTGAACACGATCGCTACGCGGCCGATCTCGACGTCGTCGCCGGGCCGCAACAGCTGCTCCGGACAGAGCCGCCGGAACGCGGGCATGGCGATCACGCGCTCGCCGGTCAGGGCGTCGCGCGCCCAGTTGCGATCCTCGACAACGAAGAACAGCGGCCGGTCGGTGTCGTTGCTGACGACGATTTCGTCCTTGTGGCCGGATGGCCCCAACGCAACATCGCGACCGCTCGCGGTGACCTCGGGGATCATCCCGTCGGCGCCGATCTCGGTATCGGCGCCGCCGCCGACCTCGACCGTGCGGAAGCGGTAAGGGCCCGGCCGCAACGCCATCGCGAAGCTCTTGCGCGCACGCGCGGCGACTTCCGCCTGGAATTTGACGTGCGGCGTCGTGCCCTGCCCCAGCAGGCACAGCTCGCCTTCCGGCAGCGGGCGCAGCCACGGTTCGGGATGGAAGGTCAGCTCCACGTTGCGGGTGAAATCGCGCCCGTAGTCGATATTGCAGGATGAGCAATGCGCGGCTTGCGGCAGTTCGTGCAGGTGCTCGACCCGCGCCTTGGCCCCGCGGCAGCGCGGGCACAGCAAATCCCAGCCCATGACCATGATGCCGAGGCGTTGCGCGGCGAGGAACAGCTCGACAGTGTCCTCCGGCGTCGCGTGCCAAAATCGCGCCATCGACAGCGGGCGAATGCTGCGCAAGGCCACTATCGGCGCATGGAGCAGAAAGTCGGCGAGCTTAGGCGCAAGGCTGTGGCTCGCCGGATCGCCAGCAAGGTCGGCGATCAGCGTTCCGAGGCGGCGGCACGCGGCCGGTTTTGCGGCTTCACGCGCGGTGGCGCCGGCCAGATGGTCCGGCGTTTCCGACTCGCGGATCATCCGCTCGATGGCGCCGAGGCGTTTGTCGCCTTCGCGCCCGATCTGCCCGGACAACTTCGCCAACAATCCCAGCACGCCGAGGCACTCGAACTCGGCGGAGAAGACCATCCGGCTTCCGGTTCCTTCCGGATAAACCTCGGCCGCGGCAATGAAGCGGCCGAACGGGCCGTTGATGAAATGGCGGGTCTGCGTCAGCCAGCGGTTCTCCTGCCACTCGCCGAACTCCTCCTCCCATTTCACCCGTATCGGACCGTATTTGATGCTGGCGAGGCGGTGGATGCGGCCATCTGCATCGGCGCGCTCCTCGACCTTGTATGCCGGCATGCCGGCGATCTCGTTGATGCGCGCGCTATCCGCGACAAAAGGCCAGATCGTCTCCGGCGACTGAGCGAAGTGCCGTTCCTTGCGGTAGCGATAGACGCTCTTCATGCGCAGCATTTCCAGACCGGGCGGTGCGAATCTCGGCAACGTAGAAAGTACGTCAAGGCGGGCTGAAGGTTTCGCCGGGGCGCCTGCCCGCGCCGCCGGCGCCGAGGTCCGGCTCCAGGCGGCTCCTCGTCGTTCCGGAAAAGTTCGATGCGATAAGGGCTTGCGCGCCATGAGCAAAATCGCGCAAGCTATGGTTCCGCGGCATCGGCGCCACAAACGATGCCGGCCCGGCCCCGCTTGATGGAGCACCCCGTGAACCGGCGATCCTTGCTCACTTCCACCCTTGTCGTTTTGGCCGCGCAGCGGCTCCCGCTACCCGGCTGGACGCGAAGCGCGCTGGCCGGGGGGACGGCGTGGCGGCACGGCGTGTCGGCGTTCGGTGACCTGAAATATCCATCCGGCTTCAAGCAGTTCGACTATGTCAACGCCAATGCGCCCAAAGGCGGGGCGGCGCGGCAGATCGCGCTCGGCACCTACGACAACTTCAACATGGTGATCGATGGCGTGAAAGGCGCGCTCGCCGTCGGCATCGATCTCACCTACGACACCTTGCTGGTGGCGGCGCTCGATGAAGTATCGAGCGGATATGGGCTCCTTGCCGAGGCGGTGAACTACCCGGACGACTTCTCCTCCGCTTCGTTCAAGCTGCGAGCCGAAGCGAAATGGCATGACGGCACCGCGGTCACGCCCGAGGACGTGATATTTTCCTTCGACACGTTCAAGAAACTCAGTCCGCAGGCCGGCGCCAACTACAAGCACGTCGTCAAGGCGACGAAGACCGGCGATCGCGAAGTCACCTTCACGTTCGACGGGCCCGGCAACCGCTCCCTGCCGCAGGTCCTCGGGCAGCTCACCGTCCTGCCCAGGGCGTGGTGGGAGGGGACCGACAAGGACGGCAAGAAGCGCGACCTGGGCTCGACCACGCTCGAGCCCCCGCTTGGCTCCGGCCCCTACCGCATCAAAGAGTTCACGCCCGGCCGCAGCATCGCCTATGAGCGGGTGCAGGACTATTGGGGCCACGCCGTCAACGTCAACATCGGCCGCGACAATTTCGATGAGCTGCGGTTCGAATATTTCCGCGACGGCACCGTGGCGCTCGAAGCGTTCAAGGGCGACGCGGTCGACTGGCGCATCGAGAACAGCGCCAAGAACTGGGCCACCGCCTATGACTTCCCGGCGGTGACCGACAAGCGCGTCATCCTCGAGGAATTTCCCATCAAGAATATCGGCATGATGCAGGCGTTCGCCTTCAACCTGCGCCGCGAGAAATTCCAGGACCCGCGCGTGCGGCTCGCCTTCAACTACGCGTTCGACTTCGAGGAGATGAACAAGCAGATCTTCTTCGGCCAGTACAAACGCATCGCCAGCTATTTCGAAGGCACCGACCTTGCCGCGACCGGCTTGCCCGCCGGTCGCGAACTCGAGTTCCTGGAGGCGGTGCGCGATAAAGTTCCGGCCGATGTGTTCAAAAAACCCTACGCCAATCCGGTCGGCGGCAATCCCGCGGCGGTGCGCGGCAATCTCCACGAGGCGGTGCGGCTGCTCAAGGAGGCGGGTTATGACTGGCACGACCAGCAACTCGTCCACGGCAAGACCGGGGAACCGTTCACGGTCGAATTGTTCGGCGCCAATCCGATGTTCGAGCGCGTCTTCCTGTTCTACAAACCCTCGCTCGAGCGCCTCGGCATGAACGTGACGGTGCGCACGGTCGACTTGGCGCAATTTGAGAACCGGCTGCGCACCTGGGACTTCGACATCACCACTTTCGCCTGGCGGGAAACGCAGATGCCGGGTGGCGAGCTGCATGATTATTACGGCTCGCAGGCGGCTGACCAATCAGGCTCGGACAACGTGATCGGCATCAAAAATCCCGCGGTCGATGCGATGATCGAACAAGTGGTCCTCGCCAAGAACTACGACGACCTCGCTGCCGCGGCCAAGGCGCTCGACCGCATCCTGCTATGGAACAACTATCTCGTGCCGCAATGGAGCTACAGCAAGCTGCGCACGGCACGCTGGGATCGGTTCGGCCACCCGGATCCGCTGCCGAGATACGGCATCTCCGCATTCCCGACCTTGTGGTGGTGGGATGCCGAAAAGGCGGCGAAGACCGGCGGCCGTTAGTAACCTTCGTCTCAAAGGCGCGAAGCGGCGACTGCCGCATAAAAAACACCGCCCGGGCTGTCGGAGCAATCAATAGCCTGTGAACGGCGCGCGATGCGCGCCGGCGCCGACGTGCCTTGTTGCCGCGCCGCCCGATGCCTAGATGGAGGGTCCTATTCGGCGTGAGCGGGATCTCGATCGGTGAGCGAACCCGAAGCCCTTTTCAGCGTGTTGCGGCAGTCGGCCGACGCCCAATGTGTTGCCGCGATCGAGCGCGCGGTGCGCGAGGCGCCCGATCGCGACCTCTGCCGCGTCAACGCGCTCACCTTCGCCGCCCAGGATGGCCTCAATGAAGAGCGGGTGATCGCCGCCTTCCTGCACGCGGCGCGGCTCGGCCTGTTCGAGCTGTCGTGGAACGTGCTCTGTCCCGGCTGCGGCGGCGTGCTCGATGCCGGCGCGACCCTCAAGACCCTCAATCGCGAGGAATATGCGTGCGGGCTGTGCGCTTCGGGCTACGAGCCGATCCTCGACGAGATGGTGGAGGTCACCTTCACCGTAAGCTCGCGCGTACGCCGCATCGCTGCCCACAGTCCCGATACGCTGCCCGAAGTGGAATACTACCGCCAGATCTTCTGGGGCTCGGGCGTCGACCTGCCGGAAACCCTGGGGGACAGCCTCGCCGCGTTTACGATCGATTCGATCGAGCTGCCGCCGGGCGAAAAGGCGGTACTGTCGGTGCAGTTGCCGAGCGATTTCGTCATCCTGTTCGATCCAGTTACCCACGGCGCGCAATTCATCGACGTCAAGGGCGAGCCGACGCGCGAGCGGCAGACGCTGTCGATGGTGTTCAACAAGCTGCAGACGCTGGTCGGAACGGTCGAGCTGCAGCCGGGGCCGCTGCGCGTGTCGCTCGACAATCAGACCGACCGCCGCGTGCTCCCCGGGCTGTGGATCGCCGGCGACCGCCTCCATGATCTGCTCGGCCGGCGGCGGCCGTTCCTCACTGCCAAGCGGCTTCTCACCAACCAGACGTTCCGCGACATCTACCGCACCGACACGCTCGACGTCGATCAGCGGCTCAAGATCACCAGCCTCACCTTCCTGTTCACCGACCTCAAAGGCTCGACCGCACTCTATGAGCGGGTCGGCGATCTCGTGGCCTACGATCTCGTGCGCCAGCATTTCCGCGTTCTCCACGAGGTCGTGGCGGCGGAGGCGGGAGCGGTGGTGAAGACGATCGGCGACGCCGTGATGGCGACGTTCCCGACACCCGACCGGGCGCTGGCGGCGGCGTTGCGCATGCGCGAGGAGATGGCGCGCATCAACACCGAACGCAACAATGAGGATTTGCTGCTCAAAATCGGCATCCACGAGGGGCCGTGCCTCGCGGTCACGCTCAACGACCACCAGGACTATTTCGGCCAGACCGTGAACATGGCCGCACGCGTGCAGGGGCTCGCTTCGTCCCGCGCCATCATCGTGACCAAGCCGGTGGTCGACGATCCGAATGCAGCAAAGATCCTCGAGAAGTCGGGCCTGCATCCGACAATGCAGCACGCGGTGCTGCGCGGCATCGGCGAGGAGACGATGGTGTACGAGATCCCCTGACGCCGCGCCGCGACGTCGATCGGCTCAGCTGTGCTCGATCTCGGCAGCACCGAGCGGCATCGACGTGCTCTCGAAGTGGTCGAGGAAGACGAGACCGATGCCGCGGGTCAGAGCGCCGGCGGCGACCGCGGAAACGCCGAGGCCGACCAGCGCGTGACCGGGAAGGACGAAGGCGAGCGTCGAAGCCGTGGCGGTCCCGAGACCGGTCGGTACGGCGCCGCCGATCAGGCTGACGATCAGCGAGCGTGTCCGATCGCGTTCGAACGGCACTTCGTAGAGGCCGCTCAACTGCTTCACCATCCGCATGATGATGGCGGTGACGCCGGCGACGTTGAGGATCGGCAGCGGCGACAGTCCGCCGATGGCGGCATAGGTCTTGTGCCGCTCGACGATGCGGCGCGCCAAGGCTCGCCGCCGTGCCGCATAGCGGTCGACATAGATCGATACCACTGGAAACTGATCGTTCGCGGCCGGTCGCGCGAAGGCTGTGGCCTCCGTCGCGAACGCGCCCGTTGGCGAAGCCGGCTGCGAAGCAGGTGCCTCTTCGTCGGCAGCCGCATGGGCGGCGATCACCCGCAACTCGTCGTCGCTACGCATGATCGCTTTGGGCAGCTGTTTGCGCTTCATGCGGCCGCCTGCTGCTCGCCGAGCACCATGTCGACTTCGTCGGCGACGGCGGCGATCTCGCGCGCGGCAGGGCCTTTCCAGCTGATCAGGCTTGGGGTTGCTCCCCACAGCGTGGCCTCGGGATAGGCCACGCGGTTTGTGATCTCGCTGCGCAGCACCGGCAGGCCGGCCTCCGCAAGCTCGGCCCGGATGTGCCTGGCGATGACCGAGTCGCGCGTCGTCTGTGTGAGCAGGCAGCGGAACAGCGGCCGCCGGCCATCGGCGCGCTCGGTGAGAATGCTGAGCGTGTCCAGCATGCGGTCGACATCGAACGGCGACGGCTTTACCGGAACGAGCAGAAAGTCCGCTGCCGCCAGGCAGTCTAGCGTCGTCCGTGAGCGGAAGCCCGGCGTGTCGATGATGACGAGGCCGCCGGCCGCGAGACGCCGCGCTGTCTTCGAGGCATCCTCGGTCGCGTCCTCGATCACCGACACGCCGCCCAGGCGCCGTTCGCGTGCGGCAAGCCGCATGATCGAGCGCTGCGGATCAGCGTCGATCAGCGTTGGGCGCCTGCCGGTGAGATGCCAGTGAACCGCAAGGCAGCTCGCCAGCGTGCTCTTGCCGCTGCCGCCCTTCATGGTGGCTACCGTGATGATCGTGCCCGTCACCCACGACCTCCCGCTCAACCCCGGCGTAGTGATTCGCCCGAATCAGCATGTTATTTGATTCGGCGAGATCTGCCTATAACTTTGCCATTTTACGACGGTCTCGCTTCAGCACCCGAGCACTGCAAAGGTCATGACTCAATTCCTGGAACGCGGTGATCGACCAGACGCTTTGGGGCCATTCACCAGCGTTGACGGAGCCTCCTGATGCGCAAGACCTATGGAGCGGGATATCCGCGCACGCTAGGCGCGCTGCTGTCCCGGCCCGAGCGTGATCCGGCGGCCGCAGCGGTAACCGACGCCGCGGGCACGCTGAGCCGGCACTCCTTCCACGAGCGCGTGCTGCGCGCCGCCGCGGGGCTCCGTGCTGCCGGCGTCGGCGCCGGCGTGCGCGTGGCGCTGTGGCTGCCGAACAGCACCGGATACCTCGCAGCGATCTTTGCCTGTGCCCGGCTCGGCGCGCCCGCGATCCACGTCAACACCCGTTTCCGTGCCGCGGAAGTCGGCAACCTTCTGCGCCGCTCGCGGGCGGTCGCGTTGGTAACCGAATGGGGATTCGCGCCGGTCGATTTTCCCTCGATCCTCGCCGCCCTGCCCGCGCAGGATCGCCCCGCGCTGCGCTGCGTGATCGGGCTTGAGCCTCCTGCCGGCATCACCGAGGTCGCCGGCCTGCCGGTGCTGCCGCTTTACCGCGATGCAACCGCCGATGCCGGCCCTGACGAGGCCGCGGGCGAAACGCCCTGCCTCACCTTCACCACCTCCGGCACGACCAGCGGGCCGAAGCTCGTCCTGCACGATCAGCAAACCATCGCCGGGCACGCCGCCGACGTCGCCCGCCGCATCGGCCTCGATACGGCCGACGCGGCGCTGCTTGCCGCGGCGCCGTTGTGCGGCACCTTCGGGAATGCCGCGGCGATGGCTGCGTTCGCCGGCGGCGCGCATGTCGTCTGCCTCGCCCAGTTCGATGCCGAGGCGGCGGTCGGGCTGATCCGCAAGCACCGCATCACTCACCTGTTCGGCGGCGACGACATGTTCGGCCGCATCGCCGCTGCTTCCGGCGGGCGCCGGTTCGAACTCGCTGCGTTTTTCCGGTTTCGCCGCGTTCCACTCGAACGCTGCCGCCTCGGTCGCCGCCGCCGAGGCCGCAGGCATGCACCCGCACGGACTTTACGGCAGTTCGGAAGTGCAGGCGCTGTTCTCCGTCTCCGATGGCGAGAGCCGCTTGGTGAGCGGCGGCGTGCCGGTCAACGCAGGGGCGCGGCTTGCGGTGCGCGATCCACACACCGGAGCGAAATTGCCGGCCGGCGCCTCCGGCGAACTCTGGATCGACGCTCCGTCCCGCTTCGTCGAATATCTGGAAGACCCGGCCGCGACCGCCCGCGTGTTCGACGCCGACGGCATGTTCCGCACCGGCGATCTCGGCCGGCTCGCTGGCGACGGCTTCGTCTTCGAAGCGCGGATTGGCGACGCCATGCGGCTCGGCGGCTTCCTGGTGAGCCCGGAGGAGATCGAGGCCGTCATCCAGGCACAGCCGGGCGTGGCCGGCGTTCAGGTGGTGGCGGCCTCGAACGGCGAGTCCGACCCGGTGCCGGTTGCCTTCGTGCGGCCGGCCGCAGGGACGGCGCTCGACGAGGCGGCGTTGCGGGCGCGTTGCCGCGAGCAATTGGCGCGGTTCAAGGTGCCCGCACGCATTGTAGCGGTCGATGCGTTCCCGACCGTCGACGGCCCAAATGGTCCCAAAGTCCAGAGGGTGCGGCTGCGCGAGATGGCCCAGACGCTGCTGCGGGAGGAAGAGCGTGGGCGGCGGCGCGACGCCGGTGCAGGATTGCACCAGCACTAGCGATGGTCGATCGTAGTGGAGACTCCGGCCGGACCGCGCGCTCATGAGCGATCAGTTGAGTACCTATGTCGCCCTGACGGGCAATCTTCAGACCCTCCTCGTCCGTCTCGGCATCGGCAATCTCCGGCAGGGGTCGCTGCAACGCCTCACCGGCGGCGCCAGCAAGGAGACGTGGGCGTTCGACGCCGTCGGCCCCGCCGGCGCCGTGCCGCTGATCATGCGCCGCTTCTCCGCCGACGCGGTGCCGAGCGACAGCGTCATCAATCCGGAAACCGAGGCCTTCCTGATCCGCCGCGCCGGCGAATGCGCGGTGCCGACGCCGGGCATCCGCCACATCCTCGAACCAGGTGACGACCTCGGACGCGGCTTCCTCTCGGACCGGATCGAAGGGGAAACGCTCGCGCGCCGCATCCTGCGCAATCCCGAGTTCGCCGAGATACGCACCGAGCTCGCCTTCGAATGCGGCGCCATCCTCGCTCGCATCCATGCGGTGCCGAGGGAGGATCTGCCGCCGCTGAAGACCCGGTTTGCGGCCGGCCAGCTCTACGAACTCTACGAGAGCTACCAATCCTTCGGCGGCGGCAGCGCCGTATTCGAGGCGGCATTTCGCTGGTTGCGCGAACACATGCCTGCCGACGCCGAGACGCCGCGGCTCGTCCACGGCGACTTCCGCAACGGCAACCTCATCATCGGCGTTGACGGCATTCGCGCCGTGCTCGACTGGGAGCTTGCGCATCTCGGCGACCCGGCCGAGGATTTGGGCTGGATCACGGTCAACAGCTGGCGCTTCGGCGAGATCGACAAGCCGGTCGGCGGCTTCGGCAGCGTCGAGGACATGCTGGAAGGCTATCGCTTCGAAGGCGGCGAGGCGATCGACGCGCAGACGGTGCGCTACTGGCGTACGCTCGGCACGCTGCGCTGGGGGCTGATCTGCCGCTCCATGGCGCGGCCGGCGCGGCCGGGCGCGCCGCTCACCGTCGAGCGCGCAATGATCGGGCGGCGTATTTCCGAAACCGAGCTCGACCTGTTGGACATTCTGGCTGCCGAAGGTGTGCGATGAACGGGCATCCTCCTGCGACCGAGTTGCTGGCGTCGGTGTCGCGCTTTCTGCGCGATGAACTGTTGCCAACTCTGAGCGGCGCCGAGGCGTTCAACCTCAGGGTCAGCATCAACGCCATCGATCTGGTGAGCCGGGAGATCGAGCAGCAGGACGCCGCCGACAAGCGCGAGCATCGCCGCCTCGCCAAGCTCCTGGACAGCTATGCCGAGCTCGACGTGCTGCGCAAGCAGCTGTGCGAGAAGATCGCGCGCGGCGACATCATGCTCGATCAGCCGGCGCTGCGCGAGCATCTGCGCGCGACCATCATCGATCGGCTCGCCATCGATCAGCCGACCTACTCGGCCTATCTCGCGGCCATCGGCAGGCGGCGTCCCGCCGAGGCGGGGGACAATGAAACGGCGGAGGAATAGCCTTGCCATCGAACGCGGACATGAACTTCGATCTCCCGCGCGCGCTGACCGACTACCTCGGCCGGCTCGACGCCTTCATCGACGCGGAGATCCGCCCGCTCGAAGCGGCCGACGACAACATCCGCTTCTTCGATCATCGGCGCGAATGGGCGCGCACCGATTTCGAGCACGGCGGGCTGCCGCGCCCGGAATGGGAAGCGCTGCTGCGCCAAGCCAAGAAGCTCGCCGACAAGGCCGGCCACTATCGCTTCGCCTTGCCGAAGAAATACGGGGGCAGCGACGGCTCGGACCTGTGGATGGCGGTGATCCGCGAACACTTCGCCACCCAGGGTCTCGGCCTGCACAACGACCTGCAGAACGAGCACTCGATCGTCGGCAATCTTCCGTTCGTGACCATGCTCGACCTTTATGGGAGGCCCGAGCAGCGGGCGATGATCGAGGGCAGCATCACCGGCGAATATCGCATCACCTTCGGCCTGACCGAGCCGGACCACGGCTCCGACGCGACGCACATGGAAACCCGCGCCGTGCGCACGACGCAAAACGGCGTCCCCGGTTGGCTGATCAACGGCAAGAAGATGTGGACGACCGGAATGCACGTCGCCACTCATTGCGCGCTCTTCGCCCGCACCTCGGGGAAGGACGGCGACGCCCACGGCATCACCTGCTTTCTCGTGCCGGCCGACCGCGAGGGCGTCAACGTCGAAGAGTACCTGTGGACCTTCAACATGCCGACCGATCATCCGCGCGTCGGCTTCACCGACGTGTTCGTTGCCGAAGATGCGCTGTTCGGCGAGCTCGGCAAGGGCCTGTCGGTGGCGCAGTGCTTCGTGCACCAGAACCGCATCCGGCAGGCGGCGAGCTCGCTCGGCGCGGCGGTTTATTGCATCAACGAGAGCGTCGCTTACGCGCGTCGACGCAAGCCGTTCGGGCGGGCGCTCGCCGAGAACCAGGCCATCCAGTGGCCGCTGGTCGAGCTCGCCACCCAGGCCGAGATGCTGCGGCTCCTCATCCGCAAGACCGCCTGGGAAATGGACCAGGCGACGCAGGAGGAGATTGAGCACAAGCTCTCCGACAAGGTGTCGATGTGCAATTACTGGGCGAACCGGCTGTGCTGCGAGGCGGCGGATCGCGCCATGCAGGTGCACGGCGGCATCGGCTACTCGCGACACAAGCCGTTCGAGCACATCTATCGCCACCACCGGCGCTACCGCATCACCGAGGGTTCGGAGGAGATCCAGATGCGCAAGGTCGCCGGCTTCCTGTTCGGCTTCATGGGGCCACGGCGCGGAAAGAAAGAGCCGGGCGCGACGAACTGACGAACGCGCAACGGCCGGCCTTCGCCGGTCTACCGCTGGCGGCGACGAAATTTCCCTCAGAGAAGGGCGGCCAGCGTCGACAGCACGAGAAGCATCGCCACGGCGGCGAAGCCCTGGAGAAGCGTGCCGACGGTGACAGCGGCCAGCGCCCGCAACGTCGAAAGCCCGCCGCCGGCGGCGACCAGCCAAAAATACTCGTCATTGACGTGGGAGACGGTCATGGCGCCGGCGCCGACGGCGAGAGTGGCAAGCGCTCTTCCGTTCTCGTCGCCGATCCCGAGCGGCGTCAGTAGGGGCTGCACCATCCCGGCGGTAGCAATGGCGGCGACCAGGGACGAACCCTGCAGGGACTTCATTACCGCCGCGATCAGGAACGGGACCAGCAGCCCGGCGGGCCAAGCGAGCAGACGCTCGCCGAGGAGCTCTGCCATGCCGGTCTCCTGGCAGAGCCGCTGCAGGCCGCCGGCGGCACCTACGATCATGACAATGCCCGCGACATTGCCGAGGACGCGCCCACTCCAGCCGGAATCAAAAAGAAGCTTGAGGCTTTGCCGCCCGTGGCCGATCGCCATGAGGCCCACCCCGACCAGAAAGAGGATCAGCGGACGACCGACTCCGAGGATCATCTCGCGGGCCGCCCCGCCACCGAGCGGCTCGCTCGGAATGTCGCCGATGGACTGGACGATCAGCATCATCAGCGGGATCGCCGTTGCCAGAAGCAGCACGACCGCGGACCCGCCGCCTTGCTTCTCCGCAATGGGATGCGATTCCGGCGCGGGCGATACCGATGCGGCACCGAAAGCTGCGATCCACCGCGCCCAGGCCGCCCCGAAAGCCGCCAGCAGCACCGCGAGCGGCAGCCCGAAAAGCGCCACGCGGCCCCATGCGGCATCGAGGATGGCTGCCGCCGCAATGGGGACCGGCGCGAGCACCACAACACCCTGGCTTGCCGAGATCGCAAGCGCCAGCGCGGTCGTTGCCGCCTCGCGGCTGGACGGCTTCACGCCGCCGATCGGCCGAATGAGAGGCGTGAGCACTGCAAAGGCGGCCGCCGGCGATGCCGCGCTACCGGCGACCAAGCCCAGAAGCGCAGCGATCCTCGCGGCCCCGGGTCGCCGCCAACCGTTGATTTTGGCCATGAGACGATCGCCGGCGCCCGTCCCTTCGGCGAGAGCGGTGACGAGGCCCGCGGCAACGATCACCAGTCCGGGCGCATACATGGCCCTGGAGAAGCCGACGCCAAAAGCCTTGCCGAGAAAGCCAACGGAGAAACCCGCGGCCAAACCAAAAGCTGAGGCGATGAACACGATTGCGACGAACGGATGGAGGTGCCGCGCTTGCGTCGCGACGATGAGAACGAACGCAGATGCCGCGAAGAGAAGCGCCTGAGCTAGCGCCATGCTGGACATCAATGCCTGACCTTGCTGTTCGCTAAAGGGCAGCGGCTTTGCTCGCCCGCATCGCCTGCAGGATTGTCCAGGCGATATTTTTCACTTTAGTATGATTTCCGCGATTTGCGGGTGGGAGAAGGCACCGTGGGAACACGCCGTCGGCGAGGGGCTGCACCGCGGCTGGCGCGGGTTTCGTATTCAGCCGGTCTTGAGGGACCAGGCTGATGCGCGTCCGCGACTCCGAAATTCGTCGTTTTGCCGGCCGGCTGGGTGCGCTCGCGGTCGCCATCCTGCTCGTGCTCAACGCGTCGGTCGCTGCAGCGCCCGACTTCATTCGGGCCGAGGGCACGCGTCTCGTCGATGCGGCGGGCGAGCGGTTCACCGTCAAGGGGATCAATCTCGGCAACTGGCTGGTCCCCGAAGGCTACATGTTCAAGTTCATGCGCGCGCGCGCTCCGGCGGAAATCGCGGGCGTCATCGAGTCGCTGATCGGACCGCACGAGGCGTCCCGATTCTGGGCCGAATTCCGCGACGGCTACATCGCCGAGGACGACATCCGCTTCATCAAGGCGGCAGGGTTCAATACCGTGCGCGTGCCCCTGCACTGGCGGCTGTTCGCCGAACTCGAGGACAAGGAAGCCCGCTTCGAAGGTCCTGGATGGTCCCTGCTCGACCGGCTGGTCGACTGGTGCCGGGAATCCGGATTGCGGGTGATCCTCGACCTGCACGCCGCGCCGGGTGGGCAGACCGGGGTCAACCATGACGACGGCTTCGGCTTTCCGCTGACCTTTTACGTGCCGCGGTACCGGCGGCTCACCATCGAGCTATGGCGCCAGCTCGCCGCCCACTATCACGACGAGCCGACCATCCTCGGCTACGATCTGCTCAACGAACCGATCTCGCCCTACAGTGACGAGGCCTACCTCAATCCGCGGCTGGAGCCATTCTACCGCGACGTCGTCGCAGCCATCCGCAGCGTCGATCCGAATCATCTGGTGCTCCTCGCTGGCGCGCAATGGAGCACGAGCTTCGAGGTGTTCGGCCGACCGTTCGATGCCAACAGCGTCTACACCTACCACAAGTTCTGGGCTAACCCGACGCGTGACTCGCTGCAGAGCTATCTCGATTTCAGCAACCGCTGGAACGTGCCGCTGCTCATCGGCGAGACCGGTGAGCTGACCAACGCCTGGAACGAGAAATTCCGATTGCTGCACGAGCAATTCGGCATCGGCTGGTGCTTCTGGCCCTACAAGAATCTCAATTCGGATTCCGCCGTCGTCTCGATTGCAAAGCCGGCGGGATGGGACTTGATCGCGCGCGCCGGAAGCGCGGACACGCGAGAGTTCAAGCCGGGCGCCTTGCCGCCCCGCGAGCAGGCGCAAGCAATCCTCAACGCCTATCTGGAAGCTCTCAAGTTCAGCAACGGCCGCGTCAACGGAAGCTATCTCAGCTCCCTCGGTCTCGTCGCGCCCTAGCCGCCAGCGCGCATCGCGCTATCGGCTCGTAGCGTGGCCGGCAAAGCGAACGAACCGGGGGTCTCCGCCGCCTCGGGTCACACCGGACGGGGAATGGTCGAAACGGCATGAAGGTCCGCCCGCCCCGGGGTTGACGCGCCGGGCGCCAGTTTTCACCCGTCAATAACAGAACCTAAAAGCCAAGTAGCAATAATTGCGCTGATCAGCTGAAGCGAGCCTTAAGTCATTTGCAGCACGACGTGCAACCTCGCGTCATGGAGCAGGTCCGCCATGAATCTCGCCGCCGCCTTGATTTATTGGGTCATCTTGCCCCGTGGCTGACGATCCTCGGCACAATCATCTTCTTCTACGTCCGCGACCCGCACACCTTCGGCACGACGCGGCTGCTCCTCGCCGTGCTTGCCGTCGATGCGTTCAGAAACATTCTGGAGAACATCTACTTCGGCCTCTACTTTGGCAGCGTGTACGAAGTTCTGCCGTCGCAACTCGCAGCCGTGATGGGCCATCCGGTGCTGCTGATCCTGCCGAAGTTCCTGAACGTCGCGGCCGGAAGCGTCGTGCTCTGCCTGCTGCTGTGGCGATGGCTGCCGCTCGCCGTCACCGAGCGTAATCAGGCGGCGCAGCGTGCAAGCGATCTGGAAACATTGGCCTCGTCGCCCGCGTCGGCGGCGAGGAATTTGCCATCATGCTGCCGGAGACGACCGAGGCCGCAACAATGCAATTTGCCGAGCGGCTGCGCCGCCAGGCCCGCGATTGCGCACTCGCAGCAAACGGGGAGGAAATCCCCGTCACGATCAGCGTCGGGATTGCCGGCGCCAGCATGCGGACGTCGGGAATCGAGGCGCTGATGCGCGACGCCGACCACGCGCTGTATCAAGCGAAACGCTCAGGCCGCGATCAGATCGTGGTGGCGCGCCACGACGATCCAACGGAGATGCACGAAGCTGCGGAGTGAAGGGCGCCGGCGCAAACGCACTGGCCGGTTCACCCAAGCGTTACGCGATGCGGACTTGCCCCGGGAATCGTGGTTTCACGCGAAAGACCTTAAGGTCGACTTTGCACTTGCCCAAGTGGCAGGCGCTTGTGAAATAGGCGCGTTAGCCACGCGGACCGCGCGCAATGAGCCTGTTCGACATTGCCGGCGACGCCCAACGCGCGTTCACGGTTCTCCAGCACGGCGGCGCGGCGATCGTGCCGCATTCGATCGGCTATGCGGCGCTCGGCGGTTCGGCCGCCACCCTGCGCCGCATCTTCGAGGCCAAGCGGCGCGGTCCTGCCAAACGCAATGCCATGGTCGCCAACCTCGCGATCCAGAGCGAGGTCCAGCAATGCACGCCGCGCGGCCGCGACATCGTGCGCGCCATCGTCGAGGACTACGACCTGCCGCTCGGCTGCATCGCGCCGTGCCGGCTCGATCACCCGATGCTGGCCGCGCTCGACGCGGAAACGCTCGCCGCCAGCACCCGCAAAGGCACCGTCGCCATGCTGCTCAACGCCGGACACTTTCACGCCGAGCTGACACGGCTCAGCCACGACGCCCTCTTCCCGCTGTTCGGCTCGTCTGCGAACCTGTCGCTCAGCGGCACCAAATTCAGGGTGGAGGACATCGAGCCGCAGATCATCGCCATCGCCGACATCGTTATCGACCATGGCCAGCAGCGCTATCATTTTTATCGCGCGTCGTCGACGCTGCTCGATGTCGAGACGCTCGAAGTGCTCCGCTTCGGCTCCTGCTATGCCGATATCGCCTACGTGCTGAAACGACATTTTAGCGTCGAGCTGCCGCCTGCCGCCGCCGGCCAATCGACGACCTGATTGTTCACTGGTCTGATCATAAACTGCTGTGGTGTTTCACCGGTCAAACCAGCGATACTGAAGAGTCACGCCGATCCTGTCGAAGGCCCCGGCGTTTTGCGCGGTCAGCCAACCGCCAAAGGACACCTTCGCCGAGAAACCGTCTCCCAGCGGTATCGAGAGCGTGAAGCCGGCGCGTGTAACCGACTGAAAATCGTGTCCGGCAACGCCGTCAAGATTGGTCCGGCCGCCCAGATAGTAGGTGGCGTCCGCTGCAAGCCAGAAACTAGGAGCGAAATTATAGCCCACGTGCGCCTGGAAGGTCCCAATCGGGTCTTGGCCGCGCACATGGCCACCGAAGAAATTGGTGTTATCGGTGAACATCCACACGCCCGCAGACCCCTCCACGAACCAGTTTCCGATCGGTTGCGACCCACCAATCTCGGGCCGAAATGCCCAGCGATGGGAACTGATGTTGATTAGTTGCTGCGGATTGTATTCGCCGGTCGGTACCACGACGGCAATACCTACGCCGAGCGTAGTTGTCGGCTCGCGCCGAGCAAACTCAGCAGGCGTCAGAGCCGGGCTACCGATTAAATTCTCGGTGAAGCGGAAAGCAAGGTCGCCGAAACCCTGCCGGGTGATCTGCTTGTCGTCACCTCCGACGTTTCCACTGAGATTTCCGTGGAAATAGGGCAGGACGATAGCGACACTGCCCGTCTGCCCGAACAGATCGAAGGTGCGATCATAGGCGAGGATGCCGGAATTGATCGCTGCCTTGACATCGCGTATCGGGAGATCGGCGTCGAGCGCGACGTCGCCGGTGGTGCGCTGGTAACTGCCGATCAGAAAATTGGTATCGATCGGCGAGGCAGAAAACGCCCGCGGCTCCATGTCCTGGGCGCCGGCCAAGCCGGTGCCCAGCATGAAGATGACGGCAGCGATTGCCCCTTTCCTCACGGTTGACCCGGCCTGCGCTCCGATCATCGCCAACTCAGCGAACACAAAAATGCTTTCCCGTGAACGATGGCGGGTTTGCATTTCCGAGCTTGTTAATTTTAGCGCGTGCTACATCAGGACCGTCCCATCCGACGCGTCGCGGCCGGTGCCCGGTATCTTCCAGCCACCCACCCCAGCCCCCGTCCGATCTTCGATACTATACCTGGGTAGCAGCACGTCACAGTGCTCGATCCTCTGCCGGGCCGATGAATAAGCCGACGGCGGACCCTACGAACATGGACGTTTAAGTCGCGGGCGCCCATTCCAATGCGGAGCGGCGGGACGCTATAGGCTTAACCGGCCTTGTAATTCAAATCGGTCATGCGCGTTTCTCCCCCGCGAGTGCCGCCGCTATCGGCTGCTCGCTCGCCGGCGGCTCGGGCCATGCCCGGGCCTCGTGCGCGCGCATCGCCTCAAACGCCATGGCGACGCCGAGCACGCCGAGATCGTCGAAGCGCCGGCCGACGATTTGCAGGCCGATCGGCAGGCCCTCGTCGCTGTACCCGCAATTGATCGACGCCGCCGGCTGCTCCGACATGTTGAAGGCGATCGTGCAGCCGACGTGCGGAAAGGGATTGAGCGGATCTTCGCTTGGCGAGGCGAGCTCGGCCGCAAACGCCGTGATCGGCGCCGTCGGCAGGATCACGAAATCGTACGGCTGCGTCGCCCTGATCGCCGCCTTGCGCATCGCCATGATCTGGCTGAAGCCCTGAAAAACCAATTCGCCGCTGAAATTCGCCGCCGATTCCGCCCAGTCGCGAATGAACGGCAGAATATTCTTGCGCCGTTCCGCCGGCGTCGCGCGCATGTCGACCAGCGCGCGCGTGCGCCAGAAGCGGTCGAGCCCGTCGAGCATTTCCTGGGTCAGAAACGGCGCGAGCGGTTCGACGACGGCGCCCGCGGCGGCAAAGTCGCGCCCCGCCCGCTCGACGGCGGCGCGCACCGGCGCCGCGGTGGCGTAGCCGCATCCCGCCTCAAGGAGGACGCCAATGCGCAGGCCGGCGAGCTTCGCCGGTGCGACGCGCCAATCGAGGCGCTGCGGCGGCAGGCTCATAAAGTCCCGCGCGTCCGGCTGCGCGAGCGTCGCCATCATCAGCGCCGCGTCGGCAACGCTGCGCGTCATCGGCCCGGCGACGCGTCCGATGTAGGGCGGATCGATCGGCACGCGCCCGCCGCTCGGCTTGAGCGCGAAAATTCCACACCAGCCGGCCGGCAGGCGAACCGAGCCACCGATGTCGGTGCCGAGATGAAGCGGCCCGCAGCCGGCCGCCGCCAGCGCTCCGGCGCCGGCAGAGGAGCCGCCAGGATTGCGCGTCAGGTCCCAGGGGTTGCGTGTCAGCGGATGGAAGCTGGAAAGCCCCGACGACAGCATGCCGTAGTCCGGCATCGTCGTCTTGGTGAAGAAGATGGCACCCGCTTCGCGCAGCCGCGCCGCCGGCGGCGCGTCCTCTGCCGCAGGCGAAAGCTCGGTCGCGGCCGTGCCCAGCGGGACGGGCTCGCCCTTGGTCGCTATATTGTCCTTGATGGTCACCGGCACGCCGTCGAGCGGTCCGACCGGCTCACCCCGCCGCCAGCGCTCCTCGGACGCGCGCGCCTGGGCGAGCGACCGCTCCGGCGCCAGGAGGTAGGTGGCTTGAATATGCGGCTCGAAGCACGCGACGCGCTGCAGCACGTCGCGCACCGCCTCAAGCGGCGACAGCGCGCGGCTGCGATAGGCGTCGAGCAGCGCGACGGCGCTCATGCGGAATGGCTGCATGGCATTACCAATAAGGCGGCTGGCGCCGGTGAACAAGCGAGGCCCAGGCCCCTCATCGCTTACCGTCTTGTGCTATAACGGCCGCGCCGGGGGCGGGAAAACCAAGAACCAGATCGAGTCAGCGACGCTCAATCGCCCCGGGACGAAGGAGCGACTATGCAGAACTTGGAAGCTCGGACTATCGGGAAGGTTTCCAGGCGGCTCATCCCCTTCCTGATCATTTGCTACTTCGTCGCCTATCTCGACCGGGTGAACGTCGGCTTCGCAGCGCTCACCATGAACAAGGCGCTCGGCCTGACCGCGACCATGTTCGGCTTCGGGTCCGGCGTGTTCTTCCTCACCTATTTCATCTTCGAGGTGCCGTCGAATCTGTTTCTCGACCGCTTCGGCGCGCGCAAGTGGATCGCCCGCATCATGATCAGCTGGGGCATCCTCTCCGGCCTGATGGCGGCCATCCCGGGTATTGCACGCGCCACCGGCCTCAGCGACGAGACCACGTTCTACGTCATCCGTGCGTTGCTCGGCGTGGCGGAGGCCGGCTTCTTCCCCGGCATCATCTTCTATCTGACGCTGTGGTTCCCCTCGGTCTATCGCGGCCGCATCATCGGCTCCTTCATGGCCGCCATTCCATTGTCCTCGGCGATCGGGTCGCCCATTTCCGGCCTGATCCTCGGCATGAACGGCGTCGGCGGCCTCGACGGCTGGCAATGGCTCTTCATCATCGAGGCGGCGCCGGCGATCGTGCTTGCTTTCGTCACCTATTTCTATCTCACCGACCGTCCGTCCGATGCGCATTGGCTGGAGCCTGATGAACGCGCTTGGCTGACCGACCGCCTCGCCGCCGAGCGCCGGCAGCGCGAGGCGGTGCACAATCTCACCCTCTGGGAGGTCATGTACAATCCGCGAGTGTGGGCGCTGGCGGTCGTCTATTTCGGGCTCGTGGCCTGCAACTACGGCGTCGGCTTCTGGCTGCCGCAGATCATCAAGGCCTTCGGATTGTCGAATGCCATGACCGGTTGGGTCACCGCCATTCCCTATGCAGTCGGCGCCGCATTCATGGTCTGGTACGGCTATCGTTCCGACAGCCGGGGCGAACGCAAGGTCCATACCGCGGTCGCGCTGGCGATAGCGGCCGCGGGCATCGCCGGCTCGACGCTGACCGGCAACCCGACGCTGACGGTCATTGCATTCGCCGTCGGCGCCTGCGGCGTATTCGGGACGCTGCCGGTGTTCTGGACACTGCCGACCGCGGTCTTGTCCGGCACGGCAGCCGCCGCCGGCATCGCAGTGATCAACTCGATCGGCAACCTCGCCGGCTTCGCCGGGCCCTATGCCATGGGCTGGATCAAGGATACGACCGGCAGCTTCACCGGCGGGCTGTTGCTGATCGCGGCACTTGCCATCGTGGCCATGGTCATCGTGCTCCTGCTCGGCCACGATCACGCGCTCGAGAAAGCGCCGCCCGCCGCGGCTCCCGCGCTGAAGGAAGGATGATGCCACGGCCCTGTTGCAGCACCTCAAGTGGTCGGCGATTGATATGGTGAGCAGCGCCACGACGGCGCAGGGATGGCACTCATGCCTGCAGCGGTGACGTTGAACGCCGAACAGACGCTGCCGACCGATGGATCTGCCGGCGCGCTCGCCGGCCGCGTCTGGCGGCCCGACGCAGCGGGCCCTTCGGTCGTCGCCGTGCGCGCCGGCGGGGTGTTCGACATCAGCGCCGCGTTCCCGACCATGCGCGACCTCTGCGAGACGGCCGACCCCGCGGCGAGCTTGCGGGCGGCGTCGGGCGAACGGCTCGGCGCGCTCGAAGACATTCTCGCCAACACGCCGCCCGATGAACGCGACCCCGCGAAGCCATGGCTGCTCGCTCCCATCGACCTCCAGGCGATCAAGGCGGCGGGCGTGACCTTCGCCGTCTCGATGATCGAGCGGGTGATCGAGGAGCGCGCTCGCGGCAATCCGCAAGCAGCGGAAGGAATCCGCAAGGACATCGTGGACATCGTCGGCGACGACCTTCAGGCGCTGCGGCCCGGCTCGCGCGAGGCGGCCGCGCTCAAGGACGCGCTGATCGCGCGCGGCATGTGGAGCCAGTATCTCGAAGTCGGCATCGGACCGGACGCCGAAATCTTCTCGAAGGCGCAGACGATGGCCGCGGTCGGGACCGGCATGGATGCGGGACTGCATCCGCTGTCGAACTGGAACAATCCCGAGCCGGAAGTCGTGCTCGCCATCGCCTCCGACGGCCGCATCGTCGGCGCGACTCTCGGCAACGACGTCAACCTGCGCGATATCGAAGGCCGCTCGGCGCTGCTGCTGTCCAAGGCGAAAGACAACAATGCCAGCTGCGCGGTCGGTCCTTTCCTGCGCTTCTTCGACGCAAGCTTCACGCTCGACGCGGTGCGCGCCATGACGGTGACGCTCATGGTCACCGGGCCGGACGGCTTCCGCCTCGACGGCGTCTCGCACATGAACCGCATCAGCCGCGATCCCGTCGACCTCGTGGGCCAGATGGTCGGTCCGCACCACCAGTATCCCGACGGCGCTGTGCTTTTCCTCGGCACGCTGTTCGCGCCGACCAAGGACCGTGACGCGCCCGGCGAAGGCTTTACCCATCACGTCGGCGACATCGTCACCGTTGCCGCGCCGGAGCTTGGCACGTTGGTCAACCGCATGCGGCGCTGCCCGGACTGCGAGCCGTGGCGCTTCGGTGCAAGCCACCTCATGCGCAATCTTGCACGCCGTGGCCTGCTTTGAGATAGGGCAGCGCCTGGGCCGACGGCGCGACGCGACGAGAACTTATGCGTCCAGCAGCAGCGGCAGCTCGCGCGGTCCGCGCACGGTGCCCTTGGACCACGTCATCGGCGCATCCGGATCGAGCCGGAATTCGGGAAAGCGCGCCAACCATTCCGTCAGTGCCACCCGGATTTCCATGCGCGCCAGATTGGAGCCGACGCAGCGGTGGATGCCGAGGCCGAAGGCGGCATGGCGATTCTGGGCGCGATCGAGGATCACGCGGTCGGCATCCGGAAACATCGCGGGATCGCGGTTGGCCGCCGGGAACGAGAGCAGGACCATCTGCCCGGGCTTGAAGGTGCAGCCGGCGACCTGCGTTTCCTTGACCACTTCGCGCGCCATGGTCACCGGCGCATAGGCGCGCAAAAACTCCTCGACCGCCGAGTTCATGAGGCTGGGTTCGGCGATGAGCCGCCGGCGGTCGTCCGTGTGTCGCGCAAGGTGCCACAGGCAGGAACCGATGGCGCTCCAGGTCGTGTCGATGCCGGCGATCAGGAGGAGGCGCAGCGTACCGTTGATGTGGTCGTCGGTCAGCGTGCGGTCTTCGACGCGCACGTTGACGAGATAGGTGATGAGATCCTCGCCGGGGCTCGCGCGCCGTGCCGCGATCTTGTCGGCGAAATAGGCGATCATCTCGCCCTGCGCCCGCATCAACACGGCGAAATCGGTGATGCCGATTTCCAGCACTTCCTTGATCCACCTGCGGAACAGATTGCCGTCCTGCTCGGGCACGCCGAGCATGTGGGCGATCACGCGCACGGGAATTTCCTGCGAATACTCGACCGCGCCGTCGCAGCGCTTCCTTTCGCCAATGCGCGCAAGCAGCTCGCGACAGATCTCGCGGGTACGCGGCTCGTGGCGGGTGATCACGTCGGGCGTGAAGGCGGGAAGCAGAACCTGCTTGGCCGGCCGGTGTTCAGGCGGGTCGGAGGTGATCGGCGGCGCCGGAATGAGCGGCGGACGCACCTCGCGCACGACCGGGCGCCGCGAGGAGAAATGTTCGGTGTCATAGGCGATGGCGCGCACGTCTTCGTAGCGGCTGGGAAAGTAGGCGCCCTGGAAGCGTTCAGTGTGCGCGATCGGGCATTTTTGCCGCAGCTCGTCCCAGATCGGGTAAGGGTCCTCGGCCCAGCGCGGATCGAGATGATCGAAGTC
The DNA here is from genome assembly GCA_963833665.1 of uncultured Alphaproteobacteria bacterium. Taxonomy (GTDB): domain Bacteria; phylum Pseudomonadota; class Alphaproteobacteria; order Rhizobiales; family Xanthobacteraceae; genus BOG-931. The sequence goes on from CAWHZA010000035.1 coordinate 300,803, forward strand.
GGTCGACCAATCGGCAGAAGGTGGCCGTGTGCTCATCGTCGCGCTCCGTCATTCCTCAATAATTTCGACCGCCATCTCCGGGCAGTTCGCCTGCGCGAGCCGCGCCTTGTCCTCGAGCGCTGTCGGGACGGTGCCGTCGCCGCGCTCGCGCCCGTTGCCGAACTGGTCGAGCTCGAACAGCTCCGGCGCGAGCGCAAAGCAGCGCGCATGGCCTTGGCAGCGCTCGCGATCGACCCGCACTTTCAGGATCTTCGTTGCCGACATGCCCGCCGATTTCCCCGGATGTTCTCGAACGGACAGGCACGATAGCATGCGGCGGGGTTCCCGAGAAAGCCGGGAGCGCCCATGATGGCGGAGGGAGTTGCACGTGAATCCATTTGATCTTAGCGGACGCGTCGCGGTCGTGACCGGCGGGAACGGCGGCATCGGCCTGGGCATGGCGCGCGGCCTCGCCGGTGCGGGAGCGGCCATAGCGATAGCTGCGCGCGACGAGCGCAAAGCACAAAAGGCCGTAAAGGAGCTGAGCGATGCCGGGGTTCGCTGCCGGTTCTATCCCCTTCAGGTCTCGTCGCGATCGTCGTGCCTGAAGATGGTCGAATCGGTCATGAGCGATTTCGGCCGCTGCGACATCCTCATCAACAACTCCGGCACGACCATACGCAAGCGCCCCGAACAGCTTTCCGAAGCCGACTGGCGCGAGATCATCGATGTCAATCTCAGCGGCACCCTGTTCTGCGCGCAAGCGGTCTACCCGCATATGAAGGCGGCCGGGCGCGGCAAAATTCTCAACATCGGATCGATGTACTCGGTGTTTGGCGCCCCGCTCGTCGCTGCCTATGCCGCCAGCAAGGGCGGCGTGGTGCAGCTCACCCGTTCGCTCGCCGCCGCCTGGGCGCCCGACAACATCCAGGTGAACGTCATCCTGCCCGGATGGATCAACACCGACCTCACGAAAAGTGCGCGCGAGCAGATTCAGGGTCTCGATGCCATCGTCGTGTCGCGCACGCCTGCCGGGAGATGGGGAGAACCCGACGACCTCGCCGGCGCCGCGGTGTTCCTGTGCAGCCCGGCCTCGGATTACGTCACCGGCGTGTCGCTGCCAGTCGACGGCGGATATTCTGCTCGCGGCTGACGGTCGATGCACCGCAACTGCACGACGGGTCTGGGGCAGGCATGAGCGGCGATTCCATGAGCGACGGCTATCAGACCATTCGCCTGGAGCGCTCCGGTGTCGTCGCGCTCCTGACCTTGTCGCGGCCGGAGCGGCTCAACGCCATCGACAAGCGCATGCTCGGCGAGCTGCAACATGCCCTCGATGCCGTGGAGCGCGACGACGAGGTCCGCGCGCTCGTCGTCAAGGGCGCCGGCGGCAACTTTTCCTCCGGCTTCGATCTCAAGGAGCAGATGGAGGCCCGCCCGACCGGCTTCGAGGCGTGGCGAAAAATCCTCGACCGCGATTTTTCCGCAGTGATGCGCTTCTGGCATTGCAAGAAGCCGACGATTGCTGCGGTGCAGGGCTATTGCCTCGCCGGCGGCTGCGAGCTGGCGCTCGCCTGCGACATCACGATTGCGGCCGAGGACGCGGTGTTCGGCGAGCCGGAGCTGAAATTCGGCGCCGGCATCGTGGTCATGATCCTGCCATGGCTGGTCGGCCCGAAGCGCGCCAAGGAGATCATCCTGACCGGCGCCGACCGCATCCCGGCAGCCGAGGCGGCACGCATCGGGCTCGTCAACCGCGTGGTACCGCCGGACCAGGTCGAATCGACCGCGCTCGCGCTCGCCCGCCACATCGCGGTGATCGATCCTTCTCTGGTGCAGCAGACCAAGCGGGCGATCAACCAGTCGTTCGAGATGATGGGTCTCGTTCGTGCGCTCGAGGCTGCGCTCGCCATCGATCTCGCGATCGAGGGCGAAGGAAGCGACGACAAGCGCCGCTTCATGGAAATCGCGCGAAAGGAAGGACTGCGCAGGGCCATCGCTTGGCGCGACGCCCGTTTCGCCGGGAGCGCCGATGGCTAACCTCGGCCGCCTTCTCGTGGAAAAATTCGGCGGCTTTGCCGACGGCCCGGCGCTCGCCGATACGGGCGGCGCCCTGACCTATCGCGAGCTTACCCAAGCTGCGACCGCCGTCGAACAGGCGCTGCGCGATGCGAGGCTGAGCCCCGATGAGCCGGTGCTTGTGCCGGTCGCCAATGAGCCGCGCGATGCCGCGGCGCTGATCGGCGCATGGCTTGCCGGCGGGGTCGCGGTGCCGGTCGCGCGCCATGCGCCGGCGAACGCGATCGAGGCCGTACGCAAAGCTACCGGCGCACGATTCTCCGTGACCAATACCGCCGAGGAACGTGTCGCCCAAATCGCTGAAAAGCGCGCCGCGGCCGCGGCCGCTGCTCGAAGGCGCGGCGCTGATCGTCTTCACGTCGGGCTCCACCGGACAGCCGAAGGGCGTTGTGCTGAGCCACCGCGCATTTGCGGGAAAGCTCGAAGCAATCGACAGCATGCTCGGCTTCACGCCGCGCACGCGGAGTTTGCTGGTCCTGCAGATCACGTTCGTCTTCGGCATGTGGGTGCTGCTGCTGACCTTGCTCAAGGGCGGCATGGCGCGGATGCAGTCGCGGTTCGAGGCGGCGGCCGTTCTGAGCACGCTCAAGGCGCAAGGTATTTCCGATGTGGCGCTCGTCCCCACCATGCTGCGCAAGATCCTCGCGCTCGAGGAATCGGTGTCGCGGCCGCTGATCGCCGGCGCCGCTCTCGAGCGGATCCTGACCGGAGGCGAACCATTCGGCCGCGAGCTGAACAGGCAGCTCAAGGAGTTCATGCCGAACGTGCACGCAGTCGACATATTTGGGCTCACCGAGACCTGCAGCTCGGACTTCTTCCTCACTGCGGAGGAACGCGAGCCGTACGCCGGCACGATCGGCCGGCCCGGCCCGGGCATCGAGTTTCGCATTTGCGACACGCAAAACCGCGAACTGCCGGTGGACGCCGCCGGCGAGCTGCAGATCCGCACGCCGTTCGTGATGAACGGCTATCTCGACGAACCGGAGCTTACCCGCGCGGCCTTTGCCGACGGATATTTCCGTACCGGCGACCTGGCGCGGGCGCGGGAAGACGGCCGCGTCGAACTCGCTGGACGGATCAAGGACATCATCATCCGCGGCGGCGCCAACGTTTCGCCGCTGGAGCTTGATCATCTCCTCGCTCAGCATCCCGACGTCGCCGCGGCGCTGACCGCAGGCGTGCCCGACCCGATGGTCGGCGAGCGGATCCACGCGCTGGTCGTGCCGCGGGCGAATGCCAGCATCGGCGAAAAGGATTTACGCCAATGGGTCGCCGGGCGGATTGAGAGATTCAAATGGCCCGACGTCTATCATTTCGGCCGCGAGTTGCCGACCGGGCGCACCGGAAAGGTCGACCGGGGCGCGCTGCGCGAGCAAGTCCTGCGTGGCGGACCAAACGGTCAAAGTTGAGGCGCTCGAGATCGTGTGGCGGGCAGGGAGCGTTGTCGAGATTGCTTCGAAGCAATCCAGTAGATTGCGGGAACGTCCCTTGATTGCCTTGCTCGCAATGACGGGCTTATCTCATCGGGACGCGCACTAAGCCACCGCCGCCTGCTCGCGCAGCGCACCGATGGCATGCGGCGCGTAGCCGAGCTCTTCGAGCAATGCGTCGGTGTCCTCGCCGAGCCGCGGCGCCGCCCGCCGCGGCTGCGTGTCACCGCCGTCGACGCGCACCGGCGAGGCTACCCCGCGAATGTTGCCGTGCTCGGCGTGCTCGAAATCAAGCACGAGCTGCTGCTCGGCGACGAACGGATTGTCCAGCGCCTGACGCACGTCGTAGACCGGCGCGATCGGTACCTTGCCGCGCAGCCGCGACATCCACTCCTCGGTCGTTGCCGTCATCAGAACAGCGTCGAGCTCCGCAGTGATCCGCTCGCGGTTTTTCAGCCGCGCAGCGAAGGTCGCATAGTCAGGATCGGTCGACCATTCGGGCTTGCCGAGCGCTTCGGCGAGCGCCGGCCAGAACTTCTCCTTGTTGCACATGAGAAACAGCCAGCCGTCCTTGGTCCGGCACAGCTGGCTCGGCGTGAGCGAGGGATGGCTCGAGCGCGGCTCGCGGTTGGTGACCACGCCGGCGTTGAGATACCAGGTGGCGACGTAGCCGAGATTGTGCATCGCGACGTCGAACAGGCTGACATCGAGATCGCGCCCGCGACCGGTCGAGCGCGCTTCGACGAGCCCGGCGAGGAGCGCCATCGCCGCCGTCGTGCCGGTCATCATGTCGATCATCGACAAACCGAACCGCGCCGGCGGCCCGTCCGGCTCCCCCGTCAGCGACAGGTAACCGGCTTCCGCCTGCATCAGATAATCGAAGCCGGGCCAGGCTGCGCGGCTGCCGCTGCGGCCGTAAGCCGAGAGGTGAACGCAGACGATGCGCGGGTTCACGTTGGCCAGCTGCGCGTAGGTGATGCCGAGCTTGGCCGGAAGGTCGCCGCGCAGATTGTCGAACACCGCATCACTGCCTTCCACGAGCTTGCGAAAGATCTCCTGGCCCTTGGCATGCTTGAGGTCGAGGCCGAGGCTGCGCTTGTTGCGGTTGAAGGCTTCGTGGAAGTAGCTGTCGCCCGGGGCGAAGAACAGCGGTCCGACCGCGCGCCCCATATCGCCGCCCTCGTGGAAATTTTCGATCTTGATCACCTCGGCGCCGAGGTCGGCGAGGTGCAGGGTTGCGAACGGCCCGGCGCCATACTGCTCGACCGAGACGATGCGTATGCCGGAGAGCGGCAGACTCATGCGCGGTTCCTTTCGATCAACTGCTTGGCGATGATGATGCGCTGCAGTTCGTTGGTTCCTTCGCCGATGACGAGAAGCGGCGCGTCGCGGTACAGCCGCTCGATGCTGAATTCCTTGGAGTAGCCGTAGCCGCCGTGGATGCGCATGGCCTCGAGGCTGTTCTCCACCGCGGCTTCGGTCGCCGCGAGCTTGGCCATGCCGGCTTCCATGTCGCAGCGCTCGCCGCGGTCGTAGGCCTCCGCGGCCCGGTAGGTCAGGAGCCGCGCGGCCTCAAGACGCGTCGCCATGTCGCCGAGCTTGAGCTGGATCGCCTGATGCTCGCAGATCGGCTTGCCGAAGGTCTTGCGCACTTGCGCATAGGCGACAGCCTCCTTGAGCGCCGCATCGGCGATCCCCACACCGCGAGCGGCGACGTTGATGCGCCCGAGTTCGAGCCCGTTGAGTATCTGCTGCAGGCCGCGTCCCTCGACGCCGCCGATCAGGCGATCCGCCGGGACCTTGTAGTCGTCGAAGCTGAGCTCGCAGGTATCGATGCCTCGATAGCCGAGCTTTTCCAGCTTGCGGTTCACCGTGAAACCCGGACCCTTCTCGGCGATAAGAAGGCTCATGCCCCTGTGCCGCGGCTTCGCGTCCGGATCGGTCTTGACCAGAAGGGCGAGGCAGTTGCCGTAGAGGCTGTTGGTGATCCAGGTCTTGCGGCCATTGACTACGTACTCATCGCCGGCGCGCTTCGCCGTGGTTCGTATCGCCTGCAGGTCGGTACCGCAGTCGGGCTCGGTCAAGCCCACGCCGCCACGCAACTCGCCAGTCGCGAAGCGCGGCAGGAACGCCGCCTTCTGCTGCTCGGTGCCGTTGCGCTGCACCACCATGGCCATGATCAGGTGCGAGTTGATGATGCCGCTGATCGACATCCACACCGCCGAGATGTGCTCGATGATTTTCGCATAAGTCGAGGTCGACAAGCCGAGGCCGCCGTACTCGGCGGCGATGACGCAGCCGAACAATCCCATCTCCTTCATCTTTTCGACGATGGCCGCCGGGTAGACGTCGTCACGCTCGAGCGCGTGGACGTGCGGCTTGACCTCCGTCGCCAAAAACTTGTCGACCATGTCGAGAACGAGATGCTCGCTCGCGGCGGTTTCGACCTTGTCGGTGACGGCGTCCATTGTTTACTCCTCAGCGCCCGGCGCGAGAGGACGTCGGCGAGCGCGCGGGCGTTCTGACGATCGAGGCTGAGGACCGCTTCGGCGACGCGTTCCGCCGTACCGCGCGTGACGGCGCGTTCGGCGTTGTCGAGGAACTTGGCCACTACCTCGTCGTTGCTCAGCGGCCGGTCGGCGCAGCCACGATTGACCGCCTCGCGGTGACGCAGGCTGCGCCCGTCCTCGGTCTCGACAATGACTTCGCCGGTGTAGTGCCGCGGGAAGGTCGAGGCGTGATCGACGGCGTAGTCGACGCGGGACGCCAGATTGAGCACCGTGGAATCGCGTAACGCGTTGTCTTCCAGCTCGGCGAGTGTGAAGCGTCCCTTCAACAGGCCGGTCGCCACGATGTAGGGGATGGAGAACTGCGCGTCGTAGCTGTTGGCGGGATTGCGCTTGTTCGCGATCGGCTCGCACACCGTCTTGACCACTTCCTGCGGCACCAGCGCCCGCACGCGGCGGATGTCCTTGGCGGGCAGGTGGTATTTGTCGTGCAGCGCAACGGCGGCATCGGCGGCGGCGTGGGCGAAGTGGCAGGCCGGAATCGGTTTCACCGCGACCTCGTCGATCTGCCAGCTGCGGCCGAGAGCTTCGGTCGCGAGCGTGAGGTCCGCTTGCGGGAAGTGGCTGCCAAGATGGCTGGCGTAAAGGCCGAAGCGACCGTCATAGGCGCCCCGCGGCCCGACGAAGCCGTGCTTCGCGAGCGTCGCGGCCGTGATCCCGGCCACCCCGGCCCAGCCTGGATGCATGCGCTTGGTCCAGGCGCCGTCCTCGAGAAACTCCAGACTGCCGCTCGCCATCGACAGCACGATGCCTTGCGCCATGGTGGCGCGCTGCGGATCAAGACCAAGAAGCTTCGCCGCGGCGAGGGCGCAGCCGAACGCGCCGATCAGCCCGGTCGGGTGGAAGCCGACCTGATGGAAGCCGCCCTTGGCGACCGACCCCAGCCTGGTGGCAACTTCCATCGCCGCCACGTAGGCCGCCAGCAAGGTTTCACCATACGCATCGTCGCGGTCGGCGAGCGCCAAGGCACAAGGGAAGCTGCTCGCGGTCGCATGAATGACGCCGCGCGAATGCGTGTCGTCGAAGTCAAGGCCGTGGACGAGTATCCCGTTCATGAGCACGGCGTCGCGGAGGGACAGGCGGCGGCCGACGCCGATGACGGCCGATGTGCCGGTGCCCAATTCTTGCAATGCTGCAAGGGAAACGGACGCGAAGGGATATTTTGTCGAAGCGAGCGCGATGCCGACGGAGTCGAGGATCAAATGCTTGGCGCGCTCGCGAACCGCAGCGGGAATGTCGTTATAACCGAGTGGCAACGCGAACTGCGAAAGCACGTCGGCAAGCGTGTGATCGACCTCGGCCGACGAAGATTCATAGGCCAGTGCGCTCATCGGGGGCGTCTCCTCGATCTTTCAGCTCGGCGGCCGGAAATCGACTACTGTTTTCCAGGTGCCGCCGCGGCGCGGTTCCAGTCGCTACCATCGTAGCATACGGCATCGCGGCCGGCGCGCTGCCTGCGGACCGCTTCCCCACGGCGCGAGAAGGCCGCTGGTGCAGCTTTACGGTTCACTGAGCCAGGAGCAAAACGCAAGGTTCAATGGATGCGAGGCGAAGGTTGCACGCACGACAGTGCCGCGCCCGCCGCAATCACAGGTCAGGCCAATTCCTTAGTGAATGCGACGGCCGCGTCCGGCAACTTGCCGATCGATCGAACAAGTAGCTCCGCCGGCCAACGCCTAGAAGCTTGCTCTCGACCGCTTTGAGCAATTTGGCTGCTAAAACAGCTTGGAAACCCCGTATCCGAGGAGGCCAATCCAGGCCACGGTTACAATCAAGGCAATGGCGAGGCCTCCGAGCGGCAAGACGCGGTTGAGCACTGCTTGCATGGCACCGATCCCTGTTTACCGACTAGCGCCATTCGATGGCGCTTGGTGCACGTGTGGCAATCGCTAGGCACCTTCATTGCACTCTCGCCCGAGCCGGTGGCGCCCACAGTGATTTGCAACACATTTTTGGCGGTCGGGCCGCCCCCCTCTCGGCTCAGCCGCAGGCCGGTAGGGTGTGAAAAGGCGAGGTTTGCGCGAGCATCGCGCCCAATCTTGCCGCCGGCGCGGCCGACCGCGCCGCTCACGCGCCGATGCGGAGCGGCGCCGTCAGCTTGCGCAGGCAGGCAATGATGCTGAGCGCGGTGATGCGTCCCGTTTTGGGATTTTCCGAAGGAATATTCTCGATCGTCATCGAGAAAATCGCACTGTCGGCATCGACCTCGATGCGATGGGTGTTGCGCGTGAGCTGCGGGTCCGCCCACACCTCGATCATCGTCCGTTCCGCTCCAATTCCCGCCAACCCCAATGCGGCCGCCACATTGAGGTTCTCCGGAAAACCGATGGCTGCCTCGGCGGCACTGCCACTGAAGACCTTCATCGGCTCTTTCAGATTGGAGATGTCGATGCCCTTGGCGACAAGATGGGCGGCGCCGAGAAGCGCTTTGACCGGCTTGCGCGAAATCATGCGCACCGCGTTGATCTTGCCCTCCGCGGCGGCAGTCACGGCGTCGAGCCCGAGGAGCGCGCCGCTCGGCACGATGATCTGCGCGCGATGCCGGCGCGCGAGCTCGACGAGGTCGCCGGCCTGCAACAGCGCGCCGACGCTGATGACGATGAGTTGGCGCCCGGCGCGTAGGGCAGGCTCGGCCAGTTCGCGCAGGGCGTGAGCCGGCGCGGCGTCAACGACCACGTCGGCGACATCAGCGAGAGCCTTCAAGGGAAGAACGGGCACCTGCCGCGAGAACGCGCTCATTCCCCGCTTCGCCTTGTCGATGTCGCGGGCCGAGACGGCGGAAAGGCGCAACCCTGGAATGCCGCGGTCGAGGGCTTCAGCGACGCGTCGGCCGATGGCGCCGAAGCCGCCGACTGCGACGGTGAGTTCACCTTCAGGTAAGATCGTCACGGCCGACCTTCCTTTTCAGCGGGGTCGAAAACTACGCAAGCGCCGGCTTGTTCGGCCAAGCGGAGCGGTCCAGGCCTACGTGAGCCGCTCCTCGCGCCCGCGGACGATCTGCGAGAGCGTGACCGACACCACCAGCGCGCCACCATAGAACAGGTCCTGGATGAAGGTGCTGACGCCGAGAATTGAAAGCCCGGTGATGCCGGTGACCAGGAAATAGACGCTGATCATCGTTCCCCAGGGGTTGAAGCGCCCCGGATTAATGCTGGTCGCACCGAGAAACGCGGCCGCGAACGCCGGCAGCAGGAATGAGAGGCCCGAGTTCGGATCGGCCGCGGCCACCGTGCCGACATAGAGGATGCCGGCAATCGCGCCCATCAGGCCGGAGACGATGAAGCAGCCCCAGCGCAGCCGATCGACCCGGATGCCGCTCAGCCGCGCTATTTCGCGGCCGCGGCCGACGAACAACAGGCGCCGGCCGAGCACCGTATAGGAGAACACGTACCAAATGAGCACGCACAGCGCGAACGCATAGTAGAAGCTGAGCGGCACGCCGAAGAGCCGCCTGACGATGACCGCCTCGACGAGGCCGGACGAGATGCCGCTGATGGTCTCCTGGTCGCCGAGCCAAAGCGTGACGCCGTGCACGAACGTGCCGATGCCAAGCGTCACGATCATCGAGTTTATGCGGAAGAAGATGACGAAGAATCCGTTGATGAATCCGACCGCGGCGCCGACTGCGAGCGCTGCCGCGATCGCCCAGCCGATGGGCACCCCGTTGCGCGCGTTGAGCACCGCCAGCACCGTGCCGGCAAGACTCAGCACGCTGGCAATCGACAGATCGTAGTCGCCGGCGGTCAACGACAGCGTCAGGCCGAGCGCCACGACGACGAGCACGGCCTGCGAGCCGAGGATCGCTGAAAAATTCCCCCAGGTCAGGAAGGTGTTCGGCCGCACCGCGCCGAAGACGATGATCACGAACGCCCACGCCAGCAGCAGCGCCAGGCGCTCAAACCAGTCGACGAGCACGGCCGAGTTGGGAGTGCTCATCGCCATGGAGCCCCCGATGGGCGCGCGCCGCAGCCGGACCGGATGTCCCTCTCGCCTACCGCGACGGCCCGGCGCTCACTGAAGCTTCCACAGCTTGCGATAGCCGGCGATATAGGCATCGCCGTAACCGGTCGAGGGCTGCGGCGGCTTGCCGGCGGTGTCGGCGTTCGCCTGATCGAAGATATACAGCGGGATATGCGGATCCTTCACCATAGGCAGGCCGCACAAGACCCGCATCTCGGCGTCGACGACGCCGTGGCCGATCCAGTCGAGGTTTTCGCCGACATCCATCTCGATCTTGCCCTGCTGAATGAACCCGATCGCGAACGGCGTGCCGTTGAAGGTCACGATCTTCGTCTTGTCCTCGCGACCGGTGATGGTAACCGCCGGGACCACCCATTGCGACAGCACGTCGTAAAGCGGGATGACGTAGTTGATCGACGGATCCGCTGTCAGCGCCGACTGAACGATGGTTTGCGTCTTCGTCGCGAAATCAAGAATCGGGATGTTGATGTAGTTGACCTTGCAGCGCGGACACTGCGCAAACTCTTCCTTGAGGCCGCTGACCATCGAGTCGGTGGACAGGACGTCGTTCACGGTGAGCACGATGGAATTCACGTTGCCGTCGGTCTTCCAGATCGCCCAGTCCGCGAGCAAGGCTCCGGCCCGCTTGTAATCGATCGGCACGACGCCATTGACGCCGCCGGGCGGCGGCTGCTCGAACCCGGTCAGATGGGCGGCAATGACCTTGAGGCCGGCATCCTTCGCGGCCTTCACTTGCGGCTCGAGGAAGCGCGGGTCGGCGCCGGCCAGCAGATCGATGAGATTGTATTTGTTGCTGATCGCGTAATCGATGCCTTGCACCCACTGCGTCGGTTGACCCTGGTTCTCCCATTCCTTCAAATTGAAGCCGATGTCCTTGGCGACCTTGGCCATCGATGTCTCGATGATCTTGAGAAACGGCACCCCGCTCGACGCCGGGATGCTCAATATCTGCTTGTCCTTCATGCAGGCGCGGGCGTCGAACGCTTCCCCGGGAGCCTCGAATTTCGGCAATTGGCGATACTGCGCGAGCTGCGCCGCGGCCCGCGTCGCTTCCGGGCCTTCGGCCATGGCTGCACTGGCGGCCAGCAGTAGACCTGCGGCCAAGCTACCACTCCACACCAAGCGCTTCATAAGTCCCCCGTGATCGTGCAATTGACCGCCCAGACCGTCGCCGGCAGAAGATCAATTCCTGGCCAAAAGGTTTTTGCGGCGGCCAAGAAAAACAATCATATCCATTCAAAATGTAGAGCACAACATCACGCCTCGATGCTAGCGGCCGCAGCCGCAAGCTCTGCGCGATTTTTTGGAAACACCTCGCCTTTGACGGGTCGGTGAGAAGCAGGCGGCCCGGGCACTCGGCGTCGAGTATTTGGACATGCTCGGTCGGCGATCAGGCCGTGCGATAGCAGGCTTCGGCGATCGCCGACTTGGTGATTCGGTCGCCTTCGATCTCATCGACCACCATGCCGCGCCCAAACACCAGGACACGATCGCAGATTGCGGCGAGCTGTTCATAGTCCGAGCTGGCGCAAAGCACGGTTGCCCCCTTTTCCGCCGCCTCGGCGATCGCGGAGAAAACCTGGGCGCGGGCGCCGACATCGACCCCCTGCGTCGGCTCATCGAGCAGCACGAGACGCGGGGATTTCTGCAGCCATTTGGCCAGCAGCGCCTTCTGCTGGTTGCCACCGGAGAGCGCGCCGAACAGCAGCGAAGGGTCGCGCGGCCTGATGTCAAAACGCGTGGCAAGGACCGTGGCATTCTGCGTGAGCTTCGAATTCGCCAGCGCCCACGCCCGGCTGATCTCGCCCAGCACTCCCAAATTCACGTTGTCGCTGACGCTGAGCGCAGCAACCGCGCCCGCCCCTTGGCGGTCGCCGGGGATGAGGATGCAGCCGCCCTCGATCGCATCGGGCGGCGTCAATTCCGGCAGCTCGTAAGTGCGATCGCCGAGCGCCAGCGTGCCGGCGGCGGCGGGCACCGCGCCGAACGCCATGTACACGATCTCGTCATAGCCGGAGCCGATAAGGCCGGTGAGCCCGACGACTTCGCCGCGGGAGAACTCGGCGGAGAAGTTGCGGATCGTTCCGCCCTTCAAGCTGTGGATGACGGCAACGCGATCGCCGAGCGCCTTGGCGGGCGGCCGCATGGTCTCCAGATCCACGTGCTCGCCGACGATCATGTGGATGATCGCCTGCTTGCTCATGGCGGCGGTCTGGAACGTGCCGGCGACCCGCCCGTCGCGCAGCACGGTGGCGCTGCCGGTGATCTCCAGGACTTCGTCGATGTCGTGTGACACGAAGATGACGCTCGTGCCGGCGCCAACGATCTCGCGAACCAGCCGAAACAGCGCGTCGACGTCGTGCGCGGGCAGGAACGGGGTCGGTTCGTCAAGCACCAAGAGCCCACTTGCCCCTGCGGCCCGGCGCGTGCGCCGCAGCCAGTCGAAGGCGCGCACGATGGCAAGCTGCGCCCGCTCGACCGCGGAGAGCCGCGACACCGCGACCAGCGGGTCGAGATCGATGGCATAGCGGGCGAACAGATCACGGGCCCGTTGTGCCTCCGCCCGCCAATTGATGGCCCAGCCGTCGTGCACGGCAAGATCGTACACCATGAGATTCTCGAGAACGGTCAATGACGGCACCAGCCCGAGATTCTGATGCACGAAACTGACACCGTGCTCGCGCAGCGCAATCGGCGCCACCGGGAAGGCGACCTCGGTCCCCTCGATCCAAAGCTGTCCGCCGGGATCGGGATCGTGGAAGCCTGCCAGTATCTTGATCAGCGTCGACTTGCCGGAGCCGTTCTGGCCAAGCAGCCCGTGCACTTCGCCGCGGCCGACCGAGAGGTTCACCTGATCCAGCGCGCGTACGCCGCCGAAACTTTTCGACAGGTTGGAGATGTGCAGGATTGGCGCCGCATCGCGACGCTCGTCCTCGGCGTGTGCCGTTTTAGCTGTCGGCTCCACTGGTTGCGCGCTCCGGCGTCAGGGGACGGTGCGACGATCGCGCGCTTCATGTCGAGCGCGCCCGCCCTTGGCGTGCGATCCTAACACGCCGAGCCTGTCGCGCGAGCCCAAGCGCCAAGCTTGCAAGGCCCGCCGGCCAACATCAGTTTGTCATACCCGGCCGGTTTCGCTATTCAGAGCGTAAATTTCGCATCGTTGTACTCGCGATGCATGCCGGAACGAGCAATCGGATGCTTGCCGTCGACGAGGATCGCGTTCTTGCTGACCTTCGGACCTTGGCCGAATTCGGCAAGCAAGGGACCGGCGTCAGCCGCCCGGCTTTCAGCGACGCCGATCTGAAAGCGCGCCGTTGGCTTGCAGATCAGATGAAGGCCGCCGGCCTCGAAGCCGTCATTGACGGTCTCGGCACCGTCTATGGACGCTCGCCGGACGCAGAGCAGAGCATCCTTGTCGGGTCGCACAGCGACAGCGTGCCCAACGGCGGGTGGCTCGATGGCGCGCTCGGCGTCATATTCGGTCTGGAACTGGCGCGGGCCGGGCGCCGCTCCCCGGGCATCGGGATCGACGTGATCTCGTTCGCGGACGAGGAAGGGACCTGGCTTCCCTGTCTCGGCAGCCGGTCGTTCTGCGGCGAGCTCGCCGAGAGCGCCCTCGTCGGTGTCCAAACAAAGACCGGCGAGCGGCTGGTCGACCGGCTGGCGCAAGTCGGGCTGGGCAACGACCCTCTGATCCGCCTCGATCCCCATCGCCATCTTGCCTATCTGGAAGCCCATATCGAGCAGGGCCCGCGGCTCATCACCGAAACGATCAATATCGGGGTCGTGACCGGGATCGTCGGAATACGCAGCTACACCGTGCGGTTTCGCGGCCGCGCCGATCACGCTGGAACGACGCCCATGGCGAAGCGCCGCGATGCGGGCTTCGCGGCGTTCGGCTTTGCGACAAACCTGGCGGAGCGCTTGCGCGCGGCCGGCAGCCCGGATTCGGTGTGGAATTTCGGCAACGTCACCGTGCGGCCTGGCGCCACCAACGTCGTGCCGGCGGAGGCCGAGCTGAGCGTCGAATTTCGTGACCAATCCCCGGCCGTGCTCGCGCGGATGGAGGCCGCTTTCCACGCGGCGGTGCAAGCTGCGCAAGCGACGCTCAACGTTGCCGTGTCGAGCTCGCCGACCGCCGCGCTCGCGCCGGTTGCCATGGACGCGCATTTAATCGACCTCATCGCTGAGGCCGCGGTCGAGTCCGGTGCAAGCCATATACGGATGCCGAGCGGAGCCGGACACGACGCCATGCTGCTGGCGCGAAAAATTCCGGCGGCGATGATGTTCGTGCCGAGCATCGACGGCCGCAGCCACGACATCACCGAGAACACCGACGAGGCCGACCTCCGCCGCGGCGTCCGCGTTTTCGCTGCTGCGGCGGGCAAGACGCTCGAGCGGTTGGCGTCAAAGAACGGCCCGCCCGGCACCCCATCGGGCCGCGAGAGAGAACGAGCATCATGAAGACAATCGGCGTCGATGTCGGCGGCACGTTCACCGATATCGTGTATTGCGACTTGGACACCGGCCAGCTCGCCATTCACAAGATATCCACGACCCCGGACGATCCGTCGCGCGCCATCATTCAAGGCATCGCCGAGATCTGCCGCGACAACGGCGTCGCCGCCGGCGACATCGACTACGTCCTGCACGGCACGACGACGGCGACCAATGCCGTGCTCGAGCACAAAGGCGCGCGCGCCGGCATGCTGACCAACGAAGGCTTCCGCGACATCATTCACATCGCCCGCCATCAGCGCGTCGAGCACTACTCGATCATGCAGGAACTCCCTTGGCAGAACCGGCCGCTGGTGAAGCGGCGTCACCGCAAGGTCGTCAAAGGCAGGCTCGTTCCGCCGCGCGGCGAAGAGCTTGAGCCGCTCGACGAAGCCGGCGTGCTTGCGGCCGCCCGCGCCTTGAAGGCCGAGCAGGTCGAAGCGGTCGCAGTCTGCTTCCTTTTCTCCTACCTCAACCCGGCGCACGAGGAACGCGCCAAGGCCATCCTCGAACGCGAACTGCCCGGGGTGTTCATCACCACGTCGTCATCGATCTCGCCGCAGTTCCGCGAGTTCGAGCGCTTCACCACGGCCTGCCTGTGCGCGTTCATCGGACCAAAGATGCGCGGCTACATCGGCCGTCTCGAAGGTACGCTGCGCGACGCCGGGCTGCATTCCGATTTGCGGGTGATGGCCTCGAACGGCGGCGTGGCCACACCGGCCATGGTGAGCGAAAAACCGGTGATGACGTTGATGTCGGGACTCGCCGCCGGCGTCCTCGGCGGCGCGTGGGTCGGAGGCTTGAGCGGGCGGCGCAGGCTCGTCACCTTTGACATCGGCGGCACCAGCGCCGATATCGGTATTGTCGTCGACGGCCGCTTTGCCGAGACCGATGCGCGCAGCACTTCGATCGCCGGCTTCCCGCTGCTGCTGCCGATGATCGACATTCACACCATCGGCGCCGGCGGTGGTTCGATCGCCTACATCGATCACGGCGGCGCCTTCCGCGTCGGGCCACGCAGCGCCGGCGCAGTGCCCGGCCCCGCCGCCTATGGACGCGGCGGCACCCAGCCCACCGTGACCGACGCCAATCTGGTGCTGGGGCGGCTCGACAAGAACGATTTCCTCGGCGGCAGCATGAAGCTCGACGAGGACGCAGCCCATCGCGCGATCGATGCACTGGCTGACGCGCTCGGCATGAGCAAGCACGACGCCGCCGAGGGCGTGCTCACGGTCATCAACAGCAACATGGCCAACGCGATCCGCTCGCGCACGGTGCAGAAGGGCATCGATCCGCGCGAGTTCGCCCTGGTCGCCTTCGGCGGCGCCGGGCCGCTGCACGGCGTCGAGGTCGCAGCCATGCTCGGCATCCCCGAGGTGATCGTGCCCCCCTACCCCGGCATCACCTCGGCCATGGGCCTGCTCACGACCGACCTCAAATACGACACCATCCGCACCCAGTTCCAGGTCAGCGGCCGTGTCGATCTCGACCGGCTCAACGCCGATATCGCCGCGATGGAGGCGCACCTGCGGAAGCAATTCGCCGCCGATCGCCTCGAAGCCGACAGCATGTCGTTCGTCCGCGACGGCGATCTGCGCTACGTCGGCCAAGGCTACGAGCTCAAGACTCACATTCCCGCCGGCACCCTTGGACAGAAGCAGCTCGACGATGTCTGGAGCCGCTTTCACGAGGCGCACAAGCGCGAATACGGCCACTACTTCGCCGACAATCCGATCGAGATCGTCAACATCCGGGTGATGGGGATCGGCCACATGCCGAAGATCGACAAGCTCACCGCCCCGCAAGGCACGACCCTGACGAAGGCGCGGGTCAAGACCGGCCAGTGTGCGTTTCGCATCAACGGCGAGCTGCGCCCGTTCGAGACCGTTTTCTACCGCCGCCATCTTCTGCCCGTCGGCGAGACTTTCGCAGGTCCCGCCATCGTGCTGCAGAAGGACTCGACGACGGTCATTCCGCCCGGCTGCACCGCGACCAACGATGCGGCCGGCAATCTCATTCTCAAGGTCGCAGGGGATGCCCGATGAACGACATTGACCGCTCCAACCGCAGGCAGCAGCCGGCGACGCGCGTCGATCCGATCACCGGCGCCGTCATCCAGGGGGCGCTGGAGAACATCGCGATCGAGATGGGCCACAAGCTCATGCGCATGAGCTATTCGAGCATCATCCGCGAATCCGAGGATTTCGGCGCGGCGCTGACTGACGCTGAGGGACGGCAGTTGTGCGAGTGCAAGATGAGTACGCCGCTGCAATCGGGGCCGATCCCCGGCTATGTACGCGGCATCCGCAAGCGACTCGAGGCGCGGGGCGAGGTACTCCGTCCCGGCGACGTGATCATGCACAACGATCCCTACGGCGGCGCCTCGCACGGCCCCGACGTGGCGTTCTGCGTGCCGGTGTTTGACGGCAGCGATCTGATCGGCTTCTCGGTCACCACCGCGCACCATCTCGACATCGGCGCGCATACGCCGGGAAGCTGCGGCATCGTCGATGCGGTCGATGCCTACGCCGAAGGGCTGCAGTTCAAGGCGATCAAGGTCGTCGATCAGGGCCGGCGCAATGAGGCGGTCTGGCACATGGTGCGCGACAACATCCGCATCCCAGACCTGGTTGTCGGCGACATGAATGCTCAGATCGCCGCGGCGCAGATCGGCGCGCAGCGCTTCCTCGACCTCGTGCGCCGCTACGGCCGCGACACGGTGAACGGCGCCTGCGAAGACCTGATGGACTACTCCGAGCGGCTGATGCGCGACGCCATCCGCGACATTCCCGACGGCACTTACGCTGCCGAGAATTTGACTGACGGCTTTATCGACGATCCGGAGCCGTCGCGGCGCGATCCGAAGATCGCCGTGACGATC
Source organism: uncultured Alphaproteobacteria bacterium (assembly GCA_963833665.1). Taxonomy (GTDB): domain Bacteria; phylum Pseudomonadota; class Alphaproteobacteria; order Rhizobiales; family Xanthobacteraceae; genus BOG-931. Next base: position 318,217 of record CAWHZA010000035.1, read on the forward strand.
ACGGTCAAGGGCGACGAGCTCACCGTCGATCTGACCGGCACCTCGCCGCAGGTCTCCGACCGGCCGATCAACATGCCGTTCGAGGGCACCGTCGACGTCGCAATCTGGCTGACGCTGAGGTCGATCCTGCTCGATAGCGCGGTCTACGGCAACATTCCGCAGAACAGCGGGCTCACCCGTCCGATCACGATCGTGGCGCCGAAGGGCACGCTCGCCAACCCGATCTTTCCGGCGCCGACAATCGCCCGCGCCTGTCCCGGAAATGCGCTGGCCGACACCGTGATGAAAGCGTTGGCTCCGGCCGTCCCGCAGCAGGTGAGCGCCGGTATCGGCAATCTGCGTGCAATTGCCTTCAGCGGCACCATCAACGAGCAGCCCTGGGTGCATATGGAGATTCTCGAAGGCAGCTACGGCGGGCGGCACGGTCTCGACGGCATGGATGCGGTCGACACGCTCTACGCCAACACCCGCAACAACCCGATCGAGGATATGGAATCGCATTTGCCACTGCGCGTGAACCGCTACGAACTGCGCGACAACATGGTTGTGCCGGGCGAGTGGCGCGGCGGCATCGGCTCGGTGCGCGTGTTCACCTATCTCGCCGACGGCGGTTTTTCGGTCGAAGGCGACGGCCAGAAGCATCGCCCCTGGGGATTTGACGGCGGCACCGACGGCCATCCTGGCGAGTTGATCATGGAGACCGACACCGGCAAGCGCTTGGCGCTCCCGTCCAAGGTCCCCTACCAGAAGGCGGCGCGCGGCGACCGCCTGCTCGCCTACGGCCCGAGCGGCGGCGGCTACGGCAATCCGCTCCGCCGCGATCCGGCGGCCGTCCTCGACAACGTGCTCGACGGTCTCATCTCGCCGGAGATCGCCCGCGAGCACTATCGCGTGGTCGTCGCGAACGGGACGGTCGATGTAGCCGCAACCGAGAAGCTGCGGCAAACGCAGAACTGACGCATTACGGGCGGCGCGACAGACTGCACCGCCCAGCGGCGCGGCGGGCAGCCTGTAGGCTCAACGCGTCAGGTGACGCCCGTCGGCGCGGCGCAAAATTGCGGTCGGTCCCATTGCCGTTCGACCATGATGCGCTTGAGTGTCGCCACAGCGTCCCACAGCTCGACGTAACGGACATAAAGCGGCGCAAATCCGAAACGCACGATGTCGGGCGCGCGGAAATCGCCGATCACATTCGCGGCGGTCAGCGCCTGAGTGATCGGCCAACCGCGCTCGTGCCGCAGGCTGACCTGACTGCCGCGCTGATCGGCGGCGGCCGGAGATGCCAGCGCGAAACCAAACCCGTCGAGTTCCTGCGCCGCCAGAGCGGCAAACAATTCGGTCTGCCGGATGGATTTGACCCGCAGTGCCGGCACTGTGGCTTCACGGACGAGATCGACACCCACTTCGAGTGCAGCGAGGCTCAGGATCGGAGGCGTGCCGACCCGCGCCCGCCCGATTCCCTCGGCCGCCCGGAAACCGGACTCGAAGGCGAAAGGTTCGGCATGACCAAGCCAGCCGGTGATTGGAATCGCTGCCTGCTGCAGGTGCCGCCGGGCGATGGTCAGGAATGCCGGCGCGCCCGGACCGCCGCTGAGATATTTGTAGCCACAGCCGACAGCGAAGTCGGCTTGATCGCCATCGAAATCGAGCAGCACCACGCCGGCGGAGTGCGAGAAATCCCAGACCGTCAAAGCCCCCGCCTGATGAGCGAGTGCGGTGATCCGCTTCATGTCCCACAGCCGCCCGCTGCGGTAGTCCGCGTGTGTCAGCATCACGACGGCACTGTCAGAGCCCAGCGCCGCTTCGATTTCGCTCCTCTCCACCAGGCGCAACGCGTAGCCGCCGCCCATCAGGCTCGCCAGACCCTGCGCGATATAGAGGTCGGTCGGGAAATTGACGCGCTCCGAGAGGATGACGTGGCGGTCCGGCCGGAGCCCGAGCGCAGCACCGAGCACCTTGAACAGATTGACGCTGGTCGAGTCGGCAACGACGGTTTCATCCTCCCCTGCCCCGATCAGCGATCCGATCTTGGCGCCGACGGCAAGCGGCAGATCCATCCAGCCGTCCTTGGTCCAGCCGCGGATCAGATCGTCGCCCCATTCCCGCTCGAGCAGGCGAGCAATCCGCGCCGGAACTGATTTGGGCATTGCCCCGAGCGAGTTGCCGTCGAGATAGATCAGGCCGGACGGGAGATGGAAGCGGTCGCGGAACCGGCGCAGCGGATCGGCGCGATCAAGAGCTTCGCAATCGGCACGAGTGATCAACGGCACGGTTTTACCGGCCTCCATAACAAGCTGTGCTTTGCCGATTGTATCTGCGCGAGCTCCGCCGCGCGACCAGCGGCGAAAGGATGGCTATTGGCCGACGGACACCGCGGCAACACTCGCGACCCGCAGCGGCGATAAATTTTAAGCTTGAAGTATTTTCCGGCCGCCATAGAGTCCGCTTCTCAGTTCGACAATTGCGCACGGAGGGGTGGCTCAAATGATCAGAAAGTTTGGAATGGCCGCGTTGGCGGCTTGCACAATCTCTGCTCTTGCCACGACGATGGGGTGGAGCGCCGACAAGCCCGTGTTCGGGCTGGTCATGTCGTTCAGCGGCTGGTTCGCCCCGATCGACGCCGACACCATCGCCGGCGCCAAGCTTGCCGTGGCGGAGATCAATGCCGCCGGCGGCGTGCTCGGCCAGCCCATCGAGGTCGTCGAGTTCGACAACAAATCCGAGCCGCCGCTCGGCGCCGACGGCGCGGTCGACGTCATCGGCAAGGGCGCAAAGGCGATCCTCTTCCCCAGCGATTTCGATTTCGGCGCGCCCGGCGCCTACGTTGCACAACAGAAAGACGTGATCGCTTTTTCCGGCGCCTCCGACCCGAAATTCGGCGTCCAGGGCGTCGGCCCGCTCGCCTACTCAACCTCGAACGCGAGCCAGGCGCAAGGCGGCCTGCTGGCGGAATGGGCGTTCAAGCAGAAGGGCTGGAAGACCGCCTACGTCCTTTTGGACAACACCATCGCCTATACCAAATCGCTGTGCGCCAGCTTTGCCACGCGCTGGACCGAACTCGCCGGCAAGGACGGTCTGCTCGGCCAGGACACCTTTCTCAACAACGATCCTTCGATCACCGCGCAGGTGACGCGCATCACCGGCTTGAGCAAAAAACCCGACCTGATCTTCTTTTGCTCCTACGCGCCCGGAGGACCGAGCGCCATCCGTCAATTGCGCGCTGCCGGCGTCACCGCGGCGATCGCCACCGGCGAGTCGCTCGACGGCGACTACTGGATCGGCTCGGTGCCGGATCTGAGCAATTTCTATGTCGTCAGCTACGGCTCGAAATACGGCGACGATCCGGACGCGAACGTGAACGGCTTCTTCAAGCGCTTCGAAGCCAAATACGGCAAGAAGGCCGATGTATCCTATGGGCTACGCGGCTATTCCGCGGTGCAAGCCTGGGCCGAGGCCGCCAACAAAGCAGGCTCGCTCGCGGGCGCGAAGGTTGCTGCCGTGCTCGATACTTTCGACAAGACGCCGCTCGTCATCGGACCGACCACCTACACCAGCAAGCTCCACATCCAGACCACGCGACCGATGGCGATCTTGAACGCCACCAACGGCAAGTTCTCCTGCGTCGGCCGTTTCACCGTGGAGTTGTTCCCGCCGCTGCAATAGGACCGCTCCTCGACCGGACGTGCAGCCATGCAGCTTCGGGCGCAAGGTGTGACCGTCCGGTTCGGCGGCCTCGTTGCGGTCGATGAAGTCAGCATCTCGCTCGCACGCGGCGAAATCCTCGGATTGATTGGCCCCAACGGCGCCGGCAAAACGACGCTGGTCAATGTCCTTTCCGGCTTTCAACGGCCGCTCGCCGGCGCGATCACCGTCGGCGAACGCGATTGCACGGGCCTGCCCCGCCACGGCTTTCCCCGCGCCGGCGTGGTGCGGACCTTTCAGGCGGTGCGGCTGTTCCGCGGCCTGACCGTGAGCGAAAACGTCGAGATCGGCTACGTCGCGCAGGGTTTCAGCCGCCGCGAGGCCAGGCGGCGCGCCCTTGCCATCCTCGGCGAACTGAAACTGACCGAGAAGGCGCATCGTGCCGCGGCCGGACTCAGCTACGGCGAGGAACGGCGCATCGGCCTTGCCCGCGCGCTCGCAGTCAATCCGCTTTTCCTTTTGCTTGACGAACCGGCGGCCGGCCTCGCTGCCGCCGAAGCGGACGAGTTGCGCCACCTCATCATCGACATCAGGTCCAAATACGATTGCGGTGTCCTGGTGATCGAGCACAACATGGCCCTGGTGATGAACCTGTGCGAGCGCATCCACGTCCTCGACAGCGGCAGGACGATTGCAACCGGCACACCTGCGGAAATCCGCGCCGATGCCGGCGTTCGCCGCGCCTACCTCGGCCCCGACGCGCTGCAATGACCTCGGGCGTGCCGCTTCTCGCCGTCTCCGGACTCGTCGTGCGCTACGGCGCCGTCACCGCCGTCCGCGAAGTCGACCTGCAGGTCGACGAAGGCGAGATCGTGAGCATCGTCGGCCCGAACGGCGCCGGCAAGACCTCGCTCATCTTGACCGTGGCCGGCATCATCGCTCCGGCTGCGGGCACCGTGATCTTCGCCGGCAGAACGCTCGGCGGAATCGCGCTTGAGGACGTGGTCGCCCAGGGCATCGCGCTCGTTCCGGAAGGCCGGCACATTTTCGCCAGCCTGACGGTGATGGAAAATCTCCTGCTCGGGGCGACGGTCCGGCGCGACAGCCGCGCCGTGGCAGCGGACCTCGACCGCTTCTTTGCGATGTTTCCGATCCTCGCGGAACGGCGGCGTCAGCCGGCGGGGCAGCTTTCCGGCGGCGAGCAGCAGCAACTCGCCATTGCCCGGGCGCTGCTGTCGCGACCGCGGCTTCTCATGCTCGACGAGCCGTCGCTCGGCCTCGCTCCGATGGTGGTCGATCAGATCTATGCGCTGCTCTCGACGATCCGCACGCAGGGCGTGACCATCCTCCTGGTCGAGCAGAACGCGGAGCGCGTATTCGGCATCTCCAACCGCGTCTATGTGATGAGCGGCGGAAAGTTTGCTCTCGCCGGCGACGCTGCCGAAATCAAAAGCCATCCGCGCTTCGACGCCGCCTATTTCGGCGTGCACATGCGGGAGGCGGCGAGCGGACCGTGATGGAGCGTCTGGTCCAGATCCTGGCCGATGCAGTGAGCGTCGGCAGCCTCTACGCGCTGACCGCGCTGGGCATCGGCCTGATTTTCGGGGTCATGCGGCTGATCAATTTCGCCCACGGCGAATTGATCACCTTCGCCGCCTATACGCTGCTCGCGTTATTCGGCCAACCCGTGCCTGTCATGATTTTCGGCGGCATTGCGGTGGCGGTGGTTCTGGCACTGGTCACCGAGCGCGCCGCTTTCCGCCCCCTGCGCAACGCCGACCCGACGACGCTTTTAATCTCCTCGTTCGCGGTGAGCTTCTTCCTGCAGAAGCTCCTGATCCTTGTGGTCGGATCGCGGCTGAAGGGGCTCGACTTCCTGCCCGAGCTTGGTCGCCAGATCGAGTTCGCCGGCATCCGCCTGCAACTCCTCCAGATCGTCACCATAATCGTCGGCATCGTGCTCCTCGCCGCCCTGACCTGGTTCCTGCGGGCGACGCGGCTTGGCCTGCACATGCGCGCCGCCGCCGAAGACTTTCGCATGGCGCGGGTATTGGGCGTGCGGGCGAACAAGGTGATCGCCGTCGCCTTCGCGCTGAGCGGCATTCTCGCTGCCGCGGTTTCCTGCCTGATTGTCGTGCAGACCGGCGTGGTGCAGCCGCGGATGGGGCTGCAGCTGGTGATCATCGCCTTCGTCGGCACCGTCATCGGCGGTCTCGGCAGCCTGTCCGGAGCCGCGCTCGGCGGCTTCCTCGTTGGGGCGGCCACGATCCTGCTGCAGGCTTTCCTGCCGCCCGACCTGCGCGCCTTTCGCGAGGCCTTCGTGTTCATCGCCGTGGCCCTCGTTCTTCTCTTTCGACCGCAAGGATTGATCCCGGCCCGCGGGTTGAAGGAGAGGATTTGATGTCCGAACCAGTCCGCGGGCATGGCGGTGCCGTCGGAATTCTGCAGCGGCTTTGGCCCGTTCTCGCCCTCGCGGCGGTCATCGCCGCCATCGCAGTCGCGGCATCGTTCGCGCCGGCCGTGCTGCAGCGGCGGACGACGCAGGGGCTGATCAACCTGATCGCCGTGGTCGGGCTCTACGTCTTCGTGGGCAATTCCGGCGTTCTGTCCTTCGGCAACGTCGCCTTCATGGCGATAGGCGCCTACGTCTCGGCGCTGCTCACCATGAAGCCCACGGCCAAGTCCGTCTTTCTTCCCGACCTGCCGGCGGTGATCGCCCACGCCGAATGGCCGACGCTGCCCGGCGCGCTCGCCGGCGGCATAGCGGCGGCACTCGTTGCGCTCGTCATCGGCTGGCCGTTGATGCGCCTCTCCGGCATTTCCGCCAGCATCGCGACCTTCGCCATCCTCGTCGTCGCCAATGTGGTGTTCGGCAACTGGACCTCAGTGACCGGCGGACAAAACTCGCTCATGGGCCTGCCGGCCTATGTCGACCTGTGGACCGCTCTCGCCTGGGCGGTTGCGGCAATCGTGATCGCCTTTGCCTATCAGGAGACGCGCTCGGCTCTGCTGCTGCGCGCCTCGCGCGAGGACGAAGCCGCGGCGCAGGCCGCCGGCGTCGACGTCGTCCGCCATCGGCTAATCGCGTTCGTCATTTCCGCCTTCCTCTCCGGGGTGGCCGGCGTGCTGCTCGGCCATTTCCTCGGCATCGTGCGGGTCGAGAACTTCTATCTCGACCTCACCTTCCTGATCGTCGCCATGCTGGTCATCGGCGGCCGTGGCAGTCTCACCGGCGCGGTGGCCGGCGCCGTCGTCATTGCCGCGCTGACGGAAGTGCTGCGTGAGATCGAGGTCGGTTTTCAGGTCGGCAAAACGACCATCGCCGCGCCGGCGGGGACTGGCGACGTCATCCTCGCCCTGATCATGCTGCTCATTATCCTCCTTCGCCCGGACGGCATCGCCGCGGGGCGGGAGTTCACCTGGCCGTTCGGCCGGACCTAACTTAGTTAGCTTAGCGTCGAATAATATCTGATGGCGAAATCGATCCATTCCGGCGCCGACCAGTTGGGATGCTCGGCGCGGATCTTGGGCGCCAACGTGGCCACGATCGCATCGGCGTCCTTGCCGGCCTTGCGCTCCGCGGCCACGCGCCTGCCCAGGTCGACCATGTAGTCGCGCACCGCGGCGAGAATCTCCGCGCCGCCGATGTCGCCGTGGCCGGGAACGACGATCGCAGGTTTCCAACCGATGAGCTCGGAGAGGATTTGCGCCCAGCGCGCACCGTCGATGCTCGCGTCGTCCGGCGGAAACCAGGGAAAGATCGGGAAGATACGCTCCTCGGCGAGGTCGCCGGTGAAGAGGATGCGCTCCTGCGGTAGCCATACGATCTGGTCGCCTGCGGTGTGGGCCAGTCCCCAGGTTCGCAATTCGACCGTGCGGCCGCCGAGATCGATCGACGTCGAAGCCTCGTCGTAGACCTCGTCCGGCTGGACGAGCTCCGTGCCCTCCAGCGCTTGCGCCACATCCGGCCCGAAGGTCCTGAACATGCCGAGGTAGCCTTCGCCCTTTGCCTGCAATTCGTCGCGCTGCGATCGGTTGTAGCGGATCTTTGCCGCGCCTTTGAAAACCTGCGCGCCGAAGCCATGCTCGGGGTGGAAGTGCGTGAGCGTCAGGACCAGGGGCCGCTGGCCGGCGATCCGCCTCGCGGCGTCGAGGATCTTCCTGCCGTTCGCCGGCCCCATGCCGGTGTCGACGACAAGGGCCGCATTGCTGCCGAGTATGATGCCGATATTCGGCACGAGCGGGACGCGGCGGTCGCAGATGACGAACACGCCCGGGGCGATTTCCTTGATCGCGCTCGGGTCCACGATCGGCGCGGGCGGCACGGCACTCGGCGAAGTCTCGCTCATCGACGCGGCATCCATTGTTATTCGATTTGCACCGCCATGGCGGCAGCCGCAATTGGACATTTCAACCCTGAAACGTCAAGCTGACGGCCGGAAAGAACGCCCATGACCGACGTTCCGAACCGCGATGCACCCACGCGCGATGCACTCATCGCGCTTCATTTCCAGAACGACATCTGCCACCCGGAGGGACGCATTCCATTTTCCCTCGACCGCGGCAGCAGCGAGGCGCAGCAGTTCCTCGACGCCAGCAAGCGCGCGCTCGGAGCGGCGCGCCACGCCGGCTGGACGATCGTCCACATGCACATCGTGTTCGCCGAGGACTATTCCGATCTGTTGCGCAATTGCCGTCTGTTCCAGAAGGCCGAAGCGCTTGGCGCGCTCAAGCGCGGCTCCTGGGGGGCTGCGCCTTTCGATGGTTTCGAGCCCCGCGGTGGAGAAATCTTCGTCGCCGGCAATGGCAACAGCGCCTTCCGGCGGACCGGCTTGGAGGGGCGGCTCGGCGAACTTGCGATCGAGCGCGTGAATGTCATCGGCCTGGCGACGCAGTTCTCGGTCGAGCATACCGTGCGCGACGCCGCAGACATGGGCTACCGCGTCAGGCTGTTTGCCGATTGCTGCGCTTCCGGCGACCTCGAGGCCCATCGCGCATCGCTGCGCACGCTGAGCATGCTGGCGGATGTGGTCGGCAGTGAAATTGCGTTCGGTGAATGAGCGTATTGCTGTCGCGTCAAGCGGGGCGCCTCATCGCCTCCATTTGATCGAGCATCCCATGGATGGAAGCTGCTCCTTCGGGCCATGGCCGGTTTCGACCACCTCCCTCATCGCTTCGAACAGGTCGCGGCGCGCGTTCGCTACCGGCGTCATGCGCGAGGCATCGAGCCGGCCGCGATACTGCAGCTCGTCTCTGGCGTTGAAGCCGAAGAAGTCCGGCGTGCACTGAGCGTCGTAGGCGCGTGCTACTTCCTGGGTCTTGTCGATGGCATAGGGAAAGGTGAAGCGGTGCCGCGCGGCGAATGCCTTCATGTTGTCGAAGGAATCCTCGGCATAGGTGTCGGTGTCGTTCGGCATGATCGCGATCGTCCCCACCCCGATCTCGCGCAACGCTGCCGCCTCTGCCACGATCCTGCCGATGCTCGCCTTCACATAGGGACAGTGATTGCAGATGAAGACGACGAGCGTGCCCTTCGGCCCGCGCACGTCGGCGAGCGAATAGGTCCTGCCGTCAACCGCCGGCAGCGCGAAGTCGCTCGCCTTCCAGCCGATTTTGTTGGTCGTATTCGACAGCATGTTTGTTCTCCGGTCGGGCGGATTCACCGGCCGAACTTTACCGCGTCGCGCCGGTTGAGGTCCATCGCCTGACTTCGCGCGCGGCGGAAAAACGCCTGCCGGCAAATTGCAGATGCGGGAAAAAGCCCATATGTTGGCGAAAGGAACCGAGAAAACGGAGGCCGACGGGAGGATCAATGCTGAGCAACCGTGAAGTCGAACAATACCGCGAACTCGGCTATCTGGTGGTGCCCGACGTGCTCGACGCGCCGATGCTGGCCGAGGTCCGCCGCATGGTTGACGGTATCGTCGCCGATGCCGGCAAGGTTGCAACGCATACCGAGGTCTACGATCTTGAAGACTCACACTCTTCCGAACAACCGCGGGTGCGGCGCATCAAGACACCGCACAAGCACTTTCCCTTCTTCGCCGAGTTGACGCGCAACCCGCGGATCACGGCCATCCTGGCGCAGCTCCTCGGCCCCGACATCCGCCTGCATGGCTCCAAGCTCAACATGAAGTCCGCGGGCTTCGGCGCCGCAGTGGAATGGCACCAGGATTGGGCGTTCTATCCGCACACCAACGATGACGTGCTCGCCACCGGTATCTATCTCGACGATTGCGACATGCAGAACGGACCGCTGCTGGTCGTCCCCGGCACGCACAAGGGGCCGGTGTACGATCACCACGCCAACGGCTACTTCGTCGGCGCCATGAATCCCGAGATCGATGGATTGGACTATTCCAAGGCGGTGCCGCTGATGGGCAAGGCCGGGTCGATGACCATCCACCACGTGCGGCTCGTCCACGGATCGGCGCTCAATACCTCCGCGCAGCCGCGCCGGCTGCTCCTGCACGAATATGCGGCCGCTGACGCCTGGCCGCTGATGGGTGTCGCCAATTTCGAGGAATTCAACAGCAGGGTGGTCCTCGGCCGAGCCGACTATCGAGCCGCGATTGCGCGCAGGCACCGGTGCGTATGCCGCTGCCGCCGGCGCCGTTCCAGGGGTCGATCTACGAAAACCAGCGCGCCGCGGCGAAGCGCTTCTTTGCCAAGGCGGCCGCGTAGCACCTGCGGCGATCGACGACCCGCTGGCCCGGTCAGACCGACGGCGACGGCACGATGTCGTCGGGATGTTCTGCGGCAATGTCGCCCCGGTGGGTTTCCGGTCCGATAGTGATCGCTGCTGCGGTGATCAGCGAGAGCACGATTATGTAGGCGGCGACCCACCAGGGTCTGCCGCCAGCCAAGTCGAGCAGCGACGCCGCCAGAAACGGTGCCGGGCCCCCTGCCAGGATCGAGCCGAGCTCGCGCGCGAACGCAAACCCGCCGAAGCGCACCCGGGGTCCAAACAGCTCCGAATAATAGGCCGCCTGCGGCCCGAACATCCCCGAGACGCCAATCGCGCTCGCGCCGACGAAGGCGAGCCAGATCAGCCAGGACTCCTTGGTCTCGCACAGGATGAAGAACGGAAAGGCCCAAGCCGCCGAGAACAGCGCGGCGCCGAGATAGATCGGGCGGCGTCCCAGACGATCCGAAAGCGCCGAAAACAGCGGGATCGTGAACAGGGAAAGGAACTGGGACAGGATCACCCCGAACAGGGCTACGCTTTTCGGCAGGTGCAGCTGTTGCACCACGTAGTTCAAGCCGAAAACCGGAAAGAGATAGCCCAATCCGTTTTCCGCCATCCGCGAGCCGATCACGACCAGAAAACTTCGCGGGTGCCGGCGGATGGCATCGAGCACCGGGGCTTTCAGCGGCTTGCGCTGTTGCGCCACCTCGGTAAACACCGGCGTCTCGGCGACACTCACCCGAATGTAAAGTCCGAGTGCGACCAGGATGGCGCTGAGCAGGAACGGGATGCGCCAACCCCACGAAAGCAGGTCTTCCTTCGAGAGCAGAGTGACAATCGCAAAGACCGCGGCGGCCAGCAGATTGCCCACGGTGACCCCGATGGGCGCCCAGCTGCCGAACAGGCCGCGCCTCCCTTCCGGCGCATATTCGACCGCGAAGATGACCGCTCCGCCGTATTCCGCGCCGGCGCCAAAACCCTGCAGCAGGCGCAGCACCACCAGCAGGATCGGCGCCAAGATGCCGATGCTGGCGTAGCTCGGGATCAGGCCGATCAAAAAAGTGGCAACGCCGACCAGCAGGAGCGTGACGACAAGCATCGGCTTGCGCCCGATGCGGTCGCCGAAATGACCGAACACCAGCCCGCCGAAAGGCCGCGCGAAAAAGCCGACGCCGAAAGTGGCGAAGGCGGCGAGAGTTCCGATGCGCGGATCGAGCTTGGGAAAAAACAGTTCGTTGAACACCAGCGCAGCGGCCGTGCCGTAGATGAAGAAATCGTACCACTCGAGAGCCGAGCCGATCGCGGATGCCAGCATCACCCGCCCGAGTGATGAGTGTTGCCGACCGGCGGTCCCGGCGATGTCGGCCGACATGTTTCGCTCCCCCTCGTTTATTGGTTGGGGAAACGGTACCAGCGGCGAGAGCGAGGGCAAAGCGCAAATGACAGCGGCCGGCGCCTGCAGAACGGAGGCGAGGCCCGACATTCGCATCTCTCAGCTCTATTGGCGTGAATGTTTTCGCTCCGGCCGCGACGTTCGCAAAGCATGCATCAACTGCTGCCTGAGCCAGGCGTTGGCCGGATCGCTATCTGCGTTGGCGTGCCAATAGAGGTAGGTGTCGAACGCCGGCACTTTGAGCGGAAAGGCGAGGAGTTGGTTCCTGAATTGAGCGTTGAGCACCCGAGCGTAGCGCTGCGGCATCGTCAACAGGAGATCGGTTTCGCTCACCACCCGGCATGCCGCCAGATAGCTCTGGCAACGCAGCCGGATGCGGCGGCGCAGATCGTGGCGCGCCAGCTCGAAATCCTCCGCACTCAGTCCGCGGCGGCGCGACGAGACCGAAATGTGCTCCTGCGCCAGGTAGGTTTTGAGCGTGAGCCTGCGGCTGACGTTCGGATGCCGCCGGCGCACAATCACTGTCAGCCATTCCGTGCCGAGCCGCTCCCGCCGGACCTCCTCCGGCAGCGGCAGAAGAACGTCGATCGCCGCATCCAAAGTGCCGGCCGAAAGTTCGCGCTCGAGTTCGCGGCGCTCGGCCCTCACGCTGCTGATGGTGATGCGCGGGGCAGCCGCGGCAACATTCCGCATCAGCGCGCCGAGGATCGCCGCCTCCAGCACATCGCGCGTCCCGACGGTGAAATGCTTGACGGCGGTGGCGGACGCGAACGGGTCCCTCTTGGTGAGGGTAGCCTCGATCGTCTGCAGCGATTGGCGGATCGGTTCGATCATCCGGCGTGCAAGCGGCGTAGGCGTCATAAGCCGGCCGTGCCGCGTGAACAGCGGATCGTCGATCACTTGGCGAAGCCGGCCAAGCGCGTGGCTGATCGCCGGCTGCGACAGGTTCAGCCGGCGGCTCGCGCGCGTAATGCTGCCTTCGGCATAGATGGTGTCGAAGATGGCGAGCAGATTGAGGTCGATCCTTGAGATATGCACGAGCTTTATGCCACCGAATTCAATCAATGCATTTGCTGAATGGTAGCGGGGCGGCCTACCCTTCGCAACCGAACGCGCGGCGTGCTCCGGTAGGAACCCTCGCAGCCTTGCGGCGGTCGCGTCGTTCTCTGAGACCACTGGGACCGTGATCGAGGCAGCCATGGATTTTGAATACTCGGCGAAGGTCAAGACGCTTCAGACACGCCTGCGCGCGTTCATGGACGAATGCGTCTATCCGAACGAGCACCGCTATGAGGAGGAGGTGCAGACCGGGGACCGCTGGCAGCCGACGACGCTCATTGAAGAGCTGAAGCAGAAAGCGCGAGCGGCGGGATTGTGGAACCTGTTCCTTCCCGATTCCCGCTACGGAGCCGGACTGGCGAACCTCGAATACGCGCCGCTCTGCGAGATCATGGGCCGTGTCGAATGGGCGGCCGAGGTCTTCAATTGCTCCGCGCCCGACACCGGCAACATGGAAACGCTGGAGCGCTACGGGACCGAGGCACAGAAACGGGAATGGCTCGAACCGCTGCTCGACGGTGCCATCCGCTCCTGCTTCGCGATGACCGAGCCGGCAGTGGCCTCATCCGACGCCACCAATATCGAAAGCCGTATCGAGCGGCAGGGCGACCACTATGTCGTCAACGGCCGCAAATGGTGGGCCACCGGAGGACCCGACCGGCGATGCAAGCTCTTCATCTTCATGGGCAAGACCGATCCGCGGAATCCGGAACGGCACCGGCAGCAGTCGATGATTCTCGTCCCCCGCGACGCGCCAGGCGTCAAGATCGTGCGCTGGCTGCCGGTCTTCGGCTACGACCATGCGCCCCACGGGCACGGCGAAGTTCTGTTCGAGAACGTCAAGGTTCCGGTCGCGAACATATTGCTCGGCGAAGGCCGCGGCTTCGAGATTGCGCAGGGCCGGCTCGGTCCGGGACGCGTCCATCACTGCATGCGCGCAATCGGCCAGGCTGAAGTGGCGCTCGAGAAGATGTGCCGCCGCCTCAACGCCCGGGTCGCGTTCGGCAAGCCGCTGAGCGAGCAGTCGGTGATGCTCGAACGCGTGGCCGAAGCGCGGATCGCGATCGACCAGGCGCGGCTGCTGGTGCTGAAGGCGGCCGACACGATGGACAAGCTCGGCAACAAGGCGGCGCTCGCCGAGATCGCCATGATCAAGGTCGCCGCGCCCAACATGCTCTGCCGGGTGCTCGACCTCGCCATTCAGGCGCACGGCGGCGCCGGCGTCACTGAAGATTTCGGCCTCGCCGCGGCCTACGCGAGCGCCCGCGCGCTGCGCATTGTCGATGGTCCGGACGAGGTACATCGCAATCAGATCGCAAAGCTTGAACTGCGCAAGCACCGAGACGCGCGAGCCAAACGCTTGACGGAGCATGCGCAGGTGAATGCCGCCTGAAGGCGCCTGACCGCTATCGCGGCGCAGCCAGCCGCGATAGCGCTGATCGCGCGGGTGCCCCCCTTTCCGGGCTCAACTGACCAGTGTCGCGGTCCTGGCGCGTGCGGCTACCGGCCGCCGGCCGGGTGCAGCGGGCGCGGAAAGCTCGCGCCTCAGCCAAACTGCGACATGGCAACGAGCCCTAACCTGCACCAAATGGTAGTGGATACGAAACGCCAACGCCGGCCGCGGGCCGTGACGGGGGTGAGCCACCCGCCGGTGGCTTCCACTTTTTGGAGTGAGAATGAAAGTCCTGACCGTCGGCGGCGCCATGATGGATACGATCGCAGTGATCGAGAGCAAGCGTATTGAGCGCTTGACGCTGCATCATGCCGACAGCTCCTTCCTGCTCCTCGAGGAAGGCCGCAAGACGGAAGCGGAAGATGTGTCGACGCACCCCGGCGGCGGCGCGGTCAATGCCGCCGTCGCCATGGCGCGCCTCGGGCTGGATGTTGCGGTACTTGCGAAAGTCGGAAAAGACTTGCGCGCTGCTGCAATTCTGGCGCGCCTCGCGCAGGAGGGCGTTTCCGACCGGTGGATCGTCCGCGACGAGCACGCACCTACCGGGGCCTCGGTCCTCCTGTCCTCACACGAACGCAACGCCGCAGTTTTCACCTTCCGCGGCGCCAACACGCACCTTGAGGTGCAGGATCTTCGCGACGAGGCATTTGCGGTCGATGTCGTTTACATCGCCAATCTGAGCAATCAATCGGCCGATTGCTTTCCGACGATCGTCAGTCGCGCATGCGCTCACCGTGCCCTCGTGGCGGCCAACCCCGGGCCGCGCCAGCTATCGGCCCGCGGGCAGGCTTTTCTCGAAATCTATTTCCGCCATCGACATTCTCGTGCTCAATCGCGAAGAAGCCGATCTTCTGGTGCCGAGTCTCGCCAGTCGATCTGCCGAGGTCGGTCCGATCCTCGCTATCGCCCCAGGAGAGGAGATGCCAGCCCTGGTAGCGCGGGGGTTGGCGGGTGGCGGGTTCGAGATGGCGATTGCTCCCTACATTCGCGCGCTCACCCGGCTCGGTCCCAAATACGTGGTCATCACCGACGGCGCGCGGGGCGCTTGCGTCGGATCAACCGAGGAAATTCTGTTCGTGCCGGCGCTCACGGCGAAGGTGGCCAGCACGGCCGGCGCCGGCGATGCTTTCGCCGCCACCTTTGTCGCATTTGTCGCGCTCGGCCGCCCGATCGATAAATCGCTGCGTGCGGCGACGGCGAATTCAGCATCGGTGGTCGGCTACATCGACACGCAAACCGGTTTGTTGCATCGCAACGAACTCGATCAGCGATTGGCGGCGATCGAGCAGCAGACGGCCATTCGAAAATGGGCGGTATAGTCGCACACGAGCCGCTACCCGCAATGGCCGCGCCGCACGCACCGCATTCTTGGTGCGCACGGTGTGTTTGCATGCCGGAGCGAGATACCCGGCAAAGAATGCGGCTATATGCAGCGTTCCCCGACTTTTCCTCAATACGGAAGCGGGAAGCATCCGGAAGTCCCTGTTCGCACGGCAGGTGTGCTCGGGTCTTGATGTTGACACGTCTCGAACAGCGACCGTGGCCTAGCAGCGGGACGCACGATCGGCACTGCGCCCTTGATCTGTGCGCTCTTAGCCGGCGCGGTCTCTACCGGCCGAGCCGAGCCCGGCTCCGCCGGGCTATGCGCCGTGCGCGTAATCGCCAGCGCGGCGCTGGCGGCAACGACGCCTGCGAATAGCAAAGCGGTGGCGAAAGATTTCCTCATGTCCCCAAGTCCCTTCTAAGGCAGGTTCTGCCGGTTCTAGAAGCGCAGATATGGCGCTTGAGGGACAGTTGTGCAGTGCAGAAAACGCGATGCTGCATTGCGGTAATAAAAGGCGGCTGGTCTTAGTCACGTCATGAAATGGAAATTGCGCGACTATCTCGCCCGCGTTCCCTGATTCGCGCGAAATGTGCGTCGATGAGCCCCTCGGTTGACTGGGCTGCATCGGCGTTTGATTGACATCGCCCCGATACCGTCATAATTCTTCCGGCGCCAGCCAATAACATGAATTATCGTGCGCGTGCCGCGAATGCGCTGGCTTGACGTGCGATCGCGATGACGCGCGGCTCGACCCGGGGGAGACAAACCAATGAAATCCACGCTCGTTTGCGCAATGCCGGCCGCTGCCCTGCTGCTGATTGGAAGTTTTGGCGGGGCGCGGGCAGATACCAGCGAGGTCAAGTTGCCGGCGCCGGTGGTCGTGGCAAAGTCGGGCAAGCACTGCAAAGACGATCCGCACTGCTTCAATCGTTATCACTACAGCATCAAGCCTGCCGCCCGTGTGCAGCCCGGGCAACTTTTCGTGCTCGAGACGCGTGACGCGCTCGATTCCGATCTTACCTTCGACTCGAAGGCTCAAGACGTGGCCGCGGTCAACCTCAACCTCGTCCATCCGCTGACGGGGCCGGTCTACGTCGAAGGAGCAAAGCGCGGCGACGCGCTCGCCGTCACGGTGGTGGACATCGCACCCGACGACTTCGGTTACACGACGATCGTGCCGGGATTCGGCTTCCTGCGAGACGTGTTCCGTGATCCTTTCATCGTCCACTGGGAGTTGAACCGCCTCGAAGCGCGTTCGAAGGACTTGCCGGGGATCGCCGTTCCCATGAACGCGTTCATGGGTACCGTTGGCGTGCTGCCGGGCAAGCCCGAGCTCGACAAGTGGCTCAAGCGCGAGAAGGCGCTGGCCGATGCGGGCGGCGCCGCATTGACGCCGCAGCCGGTCGATGCCCTCCCCGCTGATCTCTGCGGGACCAGCGGTACCGCCAAGGACGAATGCGTACGCACCGTTCCGCCCCGCGAGAACGGCGGCAATCTCGACACCAAAGAGACGGTGGTCGGCACCACGCTGCTGTTCCCATGCTTCGTCGATGGCTGCGGGCTGTTCGCCGGCGACGTCCACTTTGCGCAGGGCGGCGGCGAGGTATGCGGCACGGCTATCGAGATGGGCGCTAGGGTGACGCTCCAGGCCAAGATAATGCCCGGCATGGCTTCGCTGCTTTCAACCATGCATTTCGAAGGCGGCGCCCAACTGAAGCACCTCGCGCCGTCGAGCTTTTATGCCATCTCCGGGCTTCCGCTGAAACCTGAAGGCGAGGTACCGTCCTTCGACACCTACCTTGGCGGCCAGAAGATCGCTCCGCTCACCAACTTGTCCGAGAACGTGAGCCTAGCGGCGCGAAACGCCACGCTCAACATGATCGACTTTCTGGTCAAGACGAAGGGGCTGAGCCGCGAGCAGGCCTACATCCTGACAAGCGTCGCCGTCGATCTGGATATCGCCCAACTGGTCGATGTCCCGAACCTTGGTGTGACGGCGATCCTGAACCGAGACATATTCAAGCCGTAACAAGGGTGCGGCTCTCCATCACGCGCGCGGGGGCGGCGTACCGCCGCCCGCCGCCGGCGAGCATGAAACGGCGCGCGATCCTCACCTCGGCGGCGGGTGCGGCGGCGGCGTTCAGTTCTTGCCGGGTACAAGCCGTTGAGCGTCACGGCCGCTGGCGCACGCCAAGAGCCAGCCGGGCCGCGTCTGGCCGACTTGAACCCCGACCGCATGTGGCCGGTCTATCGGCGCTACCACCTGCTGATCGTCGGCCAACGCGACGACGAACAAGGCCTGGCGTTCGCGGCCGCAGTGGTTGACGTGCTGGCGCGCTTTCTGCCCGCCTCGCGCGCGATGCTGGTGCGCGCTGCGGACGCCCGCCGCATCGGTGTGCTTATTGCTACGGATCAACAGGATGTCGGCGTCATGACGGCGGCGAGCGCCGAGGCGTTGTTTCTCAGCAAACCGCCCTTCGAGGATATCCGCGACCCGCCGCTGCGGGTCATTGTCTCGTTCGGGAGCCATGTTCTGGTGTGCCGGCCGAATTTCATGGCTCGCCACGCTTATCTGATGGCCAAGACGCTCGCCGAGCATAAAGGCGCGCTCCCGGCGCCGGCCGGCTCGCCGGAAGGCGTCGTACCCGCGCATCGCGGATCACGCGCCTATTTCGCCGGCGAAGAGATGCCCAGTGACTGACGACCTCGCCGCGGCGGGCGCGACCGGCATTGAGCCGCTCCGTCTTCATCGCCGAGCGGAGCCGAAAAGCTCTCCGCCATCCGTGGCTGCGGTTGATCGTCCTTGCTCTGCTCCTCTTCACTGTTGGCTCGCGCGCAGGCGCCCACGAAACGATCGACATCGACAGGGTAAACGACACGGTCGCGGCCAATGACGAAGCGACCGCGCGCGTCAGCGCCGCCCATGATCCGGGACCAAAAGGTGAAGCGCAGTTCGCGCTCGGCATGGTCCTGGTCGAGGTCACCGATGTCCTCAACCGCGATCTGGCGGCGCACAGCGGACGGCTCACGGTCAACGCCGAGCTTCTGGTGAAGGCTCTCGCCCAGCGGAACACGGCGCCGCGCTTCGACGACGCCATCGGGCGGTATCGCCTGCCAAGAACCCCACTCGAGGATGCGCTGCGCCTCTCACCCGCGGCGCCGTACGCGCCGCGCGCGCGTTTCGCACTCCTCAAGGCGGGCTTCTACGAGAGTTTCGTGCTCGATCCCTTTGAGCTTGTTGGCTTGAGTTTCAGCGAGCTTGAACGGCAGATCGCCGAGGCCGAGGCCGTGCCCCCTGCTCTCTTGAACGCGGACGACGCCGAGGAAGCCGCGTTCATACACGCCGTCGACCTCGCGCGGGCGGCGCGGCTCGCGGCCGACGCCGAGGCCAAGCGCGACTATACCGGCAAGGCACAGAAGGCTCTCTCGGCGTTCGCCGAGGCCTACCCCGACAGCATGCGCGCAGCCGCCGCCGGCATGATCCTCAAGAACATTGGCGGCACGCAGTGATCAGCGACCTTAACGAGCCGCCTGCAATTCCTTCATGACCGCGCGGGCGTGGCTCGTCCTGGCCGGCGTGGTGGTCGCCGCCATCGCTGTTTGGCCGGCACAGGCGCACAACGCCGGAATCAGCACGTCGCGCATCGTGATCCGCGGCCGCACGGTGGATGCCGAAATCAACGCCCTTGGGCGCGACTACGAAAAGGCAGCCGGGGTCCGTATCACCGAGACAGCATCGGGGGCAGTCAACGCCGTGGCGCTGGCGGTCATGGCCCCTTCCCTGCTCGCCTATGTCGGCGACCACGTTGCCGTCCTTGCCGGCGACCGTCGCTGCCAAGCCGCACCGGGAAGCGCGCGCGCTGCGGACACGCATGTTCTCGTGACCATGACATGGACCTGCCCGCCCGACGGCGGAAGCCTGCGCTATCGCGTGACGCTGTTTCAGGACGTGGACCCGGCGGCGCGGCACCTGGCCATGGTCGCGACTGAAGGCGGCGAGCGCGAGATCGCCCTCGACAGAGCGGCCCCCGAACTTGACCTGTCGGCCGGCGGATCGTCGCTGCTGCAGGTGGTCGGGACGGTTCACCCGCGCCGGCATCGAGCACATCTTTCTCGGCTACGACCACATCGCGTTTCTCCTGGCCGTGATCCTGTGGGGCCGCAGTCTGTGGCCGCTGATCAAGGTGGTGACGGCGTTCACTCTCGCCCACTCGCTGACCCTCTGTCTCGCCGTCCTCGATATCGTCCGCTTGCCGCCGTCCGTGGTCGAGCCCTTGATCGCGGCCACGATCATCTTCGTCGCGGCCGAGAATTTTTTCATTCACGATATTCGCAAGCGGTGGCGGGTCACGTTCGCGCTCGGCCTGGTTCACGGCTTCGGGTTTGCCGGGGCGCTGCGCGAATATGGCTTGCCCGACGACGCGCTGGCGCCGGCGCTGGCAGCGTTCAACATCGGCGTCGAGATCGGGCAGGTGATGATCGTGGCGATCATCTTTCCGGTTCTGTTGTTGTCCGACCGGATCGGCGAGCGCCGCGACAGGCAAGGAGCGCCGTTCGGCGGTGGTGTACGCGTGTTCTACCGTGATCCTCGCGCTCGGGCTCTACTGGCTGGTTGAACGCACCGTGTTCGCGTGAGATGAACCTGAGCCGCGAACGTCGCGTGACCCGAGCCGCGGCCAGGGAAGCGTGCGATGGACTATGCGCGAGCCTGCGGCGACGGTTCGACGGCGCCGGCCTGCTGCGTGATCAATCCATAGTGCTCTATGCGCCGGTGTTGCGCGAAGTTGAACAAGGTTTCCTTGTTGAAGCGGCTGATGTCGAGATCGCACTTGGCGGTGAACACCTCGTCAGCCTTGGTGCTCGCCAATGCGACGATCTCTCCCGAGGGCGCGACGATACAGCTGCCGGCCAGAAGTTCGCAGCCCTCCTCGTTGCCGGCCTTTGCGATCCCGACAACCCAGGTACTGTTCTGGTACGCGCCCGACTGCATGCACAGGTGGTTGTGGAAATAGGTCAGGTGATCATAGACCGGCATCCACGGGACGTGCGTCGGTGTGTTGTAGCCGAGCAGCACCAGTTCGACGCTCTGCAGCCCCATGACCCGATAGGTCTCCGGCCAGCGCCGATCGTTGCAGATGCACATGCCGATGTTGCCGCCTAAGGCGCGCCATACCGGAAAGCCCAGGTCTCCGGGCTCGAAATAGCGCTTCTCGAGATGCTGAAACGGATTGTTCGGCCGGTGATCGGCATGGCCGGGCAAATGCACCTTGCGGTATTTGCCGACGATCGCGCCTTTCTTGTCGACCAGAATCGACGTGTTGTAGTGATGGGTCTTTCCGCCCTCCCGCTCAAGTTCGGCGTAGCCCAGATAAAATCCCACGCCGAGCAACTCGGCGGCCTCGAACAGCGGCCGGGTTGCCGGGCTCGGCATTTCCCGTTCGAAGAAGCTGTCGATCTCGGCATCGTCCTCCATCCACCAGCGCGGAAAGAAGGTCGTCAGCGCGAGCTCTGGGTAGACCACGATGTCGGCGCCGCGCGACTTGGCCTCTTTCATCAGTTCGAGCAGCCGCGAAACGACCTGCTGCCTCGATTCATTGCGGGCGATCGGTCCGAGCTGAGCGCCCGCGACAGTGATATGCCGAGCCATCTCCGTGCCTCTCAATTGCTGCGCCTGGCGGCGCGGGCTTGACGTTCGCGACCGGTCGCCTGGGCATCGACTTCGAAACGATCGGTGATCACAACGCCATAGTCGGCCAACGCCTTGTCGCGGGTGATGTACTCGTCGATGACGTCGTCGAGAACGTCGGCAGGATCGCGCTCGAGCGGATTGCCGTAAGCCCCGCCGCAGGCCCGTATTGCGGTGATCCGATCGCCCTTGGCGAACGGGTGATACGGCAGCTTGGAGGGCAATTGCACGACCTCCCCGTCGGCCTTGGTCCAAACAAGCTGCGAAGGCGTGCCGTCGCTGCCGCCGAACAATCCCTTCGGAGGGTACTTGTGGCCTTCGCTCTCGACCGAGATCGCGCCGTCGGCGAGAAATGTAACCTCCCGGATCGATCCGACGCCGCCGCGCCAGCGACCGGGCGCCGCGGCGTTCTCGCGAAGCTCGTAGCGGTCGATGCGCAGCGGCACGTGGGATTCGATGTCCTCGATGGGATTGTTGCGGGTGTTGGCATAGAGCACGTCGACCGAGTCCATGCCGTCGCTGCCGTAGCGGCCGCCATAGCTGCCGGAGAACAGCTCGACCTGGACCCAGAAATTGTTGCCTTGCTGCCCGGTGAGAATGAGGCCGCCGCCGTTGCCGCAGCCGCCGCACACCTGGCGCGGCACGACATGCGCGAGAGCCTGCACCACAGCATTGGAAAGCTCGATGCCGGTACAGAAGCGGGCGATTACCGGCGCCGGGAAGATCGGATTCGCCAGCGTGCCCGGCGGCGCGACGATCTCGATCGGACGCACCAAGCCGCTGTTCTGCGGAATCCAGCCGTGCACCGCCGTGTCGAGAAGCACGGAACGAATGGAGAGCCAGATGGCACAGTCTACCGTACCCTCGAGCGGCATGTTGATCGGCCGGTCGGAGACTTGCGGCGCCGTTCCACTGAGATCGACCGTGATGTCGTCGCCGCGCTTTTGAATGGTGACCTTGATCGGCAAGTCTTTGCGCACCGGATTGGGATCGTCGAGATAGCCGTCGAGCATCGCGGTTGCCGAGTAGTCGCCGTCGGGAAGCGCGCGGATGGCCGAGCGCATCTTCCGTTCGGAAGAATCGAACATGTCCTCGCTTGCGGCCACGATCGTCGGCAGCCCGTGCAGCTCGATCAGTTCGACATAGCGCTGGGCCCCAATCCGCGCCGCGGCGATCTGTGCGTCCATGTCGCCGAGCACCAGATCGGGGAGCCGGATGTTGGTCCGCAGCATGTTCCACACTTGCTGGTTTCGCTTGCCGGCTTCGTAGACCTTGATGGCTTGGAAACGCAGGCCTTCGGCGTAGCAATCGATGGCATCGACGATGCCGCCGCTGCCGGGCGTGTGCGCGCCGATGTCAAGGTGGTGAGCCGTCGTGACCGCAAAGCCGGTCAGCTCCCCGCGATGGAACGCCGGAACCACGAAGGCCACGTCCGGGCCGTGCGTGGCGCCGGAGTAAGGATCGTTGTGCATGAAGACGTCGCCCGGCTCGATCGTCTCGCCGCGTTCGGCAAGCAGACGGCGGAGACCGCGGATGTAGCCGGGGATCGGGCCCGATTGCAGCGGCGTGCTCTGCTTGGCCTCGGCCAACTGGCGGTTCTGCATATCGATGAGCGCTGCGCCGAAATCCTCAGATTCGCGGATGATGCTGGAATAGGACATGCGCATGAGCTTGTAGCCCATCTCGATCGCAATGTTCTCCAGCGCCCCCTGAATGACACTCGCGGTGATCGGATCGATTTTTTGATCGGCGGAATTCGGAGCGTTCGATCGGGCCCGGAGTCATGCCGCACCTCGCGCTTTCATGATCAAGTTTCCGCTGCCGTCAGCAACGATCGTCCATCCGGGCGGCACCACGGTGGTGCTGTCAGTCTGCAAAATAATCGCCGGACCTTCAACGCGGCTCCCCACTGGCAGCAGTTCGCGCCGATAGAACGCCGCCTCCATCCGTTCCAGCCGCCCGGAGCGCCGGAAGAACGTGTGGGCTTTCTTGAGCAGGGCCTCGCCGAGGCTGCCGCCTTGCTTTGACGCTCACCCGGCGGATGGTCGGCGTCGGCGCCACACCGCTCAATCTCACATTGACGATCTCGATCGGGCTCTCGGCGAAGAAATGACCGTACTCCGCCTCGTGCACCGAATGGAATTGATCGAAGGTGCGGCGGATCGCTGCCGCGTCGATCGGTCCGTCCGGGATATCGACGCGAAGCTCATAGCCCTGCCCGACATAGCGGGCGTCGGCGGAACGGTAGAATCTGATCTTGCCGAGATCGAAGCCATCGGCACGGAATTGCTCCTCCAGCCCGGCACGCATTGCCGCCAAGTCACGATTGAGCCGCTCGAAGTCCACGTCGGTGCTGACCAGAAAGACGGTGCGCAGCGACTCGTATTTTATGTCCGTGGTCAGCAGCCCCATCGCCGACGTGATCCCCGGATAGGGCGGAACGATCACTTCGGAAATGCCGAGCATCGCCGCGACATCCGCGCCGTGCAGCGGGCCGGCGCCGCCGAACGCGACCAGCGCATATTCGCGCGGATCGATGCCCTTCTGCACCGTTCGCGAACGGATCGCATTCGCCATATTGTTGTTGACGACGGTGAGAGCGCCTTCGGCTGCTGCCGGCGCATCGAGGTTGAGCTGCTTGGCGAGTTCGCCGATCACCTTGCGCGGCGGCGGCGACGTCGAGCGCCATGCTGCCGCCGAGAAAGTTGTCTTCGTCGAGCCGTCCGAGCACCAGATTGGCGTCGGTCACGGTCGGCCGCGCGCCGCCGCGACCGTACGCAGCGGGGCCGGGCTGCGAACCGGCGCTCTCTGGGCCGACCTTGAACGTGCCGCCGGAGTCGACGTAGGCGATGCTGCCGCCGCCGGCGCCGATCGTGTGGATGTCGATCATCGGCACGATCACCGGGTAGCCGCCAACCCAGGTATCGCGCGCCGAGGCTTCGCTGAAGCGGCCGTCGGTCACCACGCCGATATCGGCGCTGGTGCCGCCGATGTCGAAGGTGATGAGCTTGCTGCGGCCCGACAGCGCTCCCGACCAGGCGCCGCCGAGGACGCCGGCGGCAGGCCCCGAGAGCAAGGTCAATACCGGCAGTTCGGCGACCATCTGCGGCGTCGCCAGCCCGCCGTTCGAGCGCATGATCCGCAGGTCCGAGGTCAAGCCGGCATCGCGCATCGCAGAGACGAGCTGGCCGACATAGTGCCGCACTTTCGGCCCGATGAAAGCGTTCATGGCCGTCGTGGTGAAGCGTTCGAATTCGCGGAATTGCGGGACGACGGAGGACGAGGTGGTGACGAAGGCCTGCGGAAATTCCTCGAGCACGATCTCCTTGGCGCGTTCTTCGTGGGCCGGATTGAGATAGGAAAACAGAAAGCAGACGGCGACCGCTTCGACGCCCGCTCGCGCCAGTTCGCGCGCCGCGGTGCGCACCTCGTCTTCCGCGAGCGGGATGCGCACCTCGCCGCGCGGCGGCACCAGCCGCTCGGCCGCTACCTTGCGGAAAGCGCGCCGCACCAGCGGGTGATGCTGCCAGGGAATCTCCTGCATGATCGAATAGTGCATCGGCCGCTGATGCCGGCCGATGTGGATGATGTCCCGATAACCCTTGGTCGTTATCATCCCGGTGCGCGCACCCTTGTACTCGAGCACCGCGTTGGTCGCGATCGTCGTGCCGTGATAGACGTGGGTGATCGCGCCGGGATCAATCGCGACGCTGCGGCAGAGCTCGAGCACGCCCTGCATCACTCCGCGGGACGGATCGTCGGACGTCGTCGGCACCTTGTGTACGGCCGTTTCGTTGGTCTCGCTGTCGAACAGGACGACGTCGGTGAAAGTGCCGCCCACGTCGACGCCAATCAGTTTCATCGGCGATTCTCCGAAACTTCGCCCGCTTTGGGGCCTGCTTTCCACCACGAACGCGGCAGCAACGCAATTTCGCGCCCACCCGTCAGCCCGCGCGGCCGGAAGATCAGGATGATCAGCATCAGCGCGGCGAGGCCAAGCTCCTGCAGGCCGGGGTGGGCGCCCAACGTGAACGGCCCGAGGTCGAGGCCGCGCTCGAGGTTGCGCAAAACCTCGCCAAAGGCAGTGATGACGATGACCCCCGCCACGGCGCCGCTGAGGCTGCCGAGACCGCCGACCACGAGCATGGTGATGGTGATGAAGGTCATCTGCAGATAAAAAGACCGCGCGACGATGACGCCGAGAAAATACCCGTACAGCGCGCCGGCAACTCCGCAGAAGAAGGCGCTGACGACAAGCGCAATCACCCGCTCGCGCCAGATATCGACTCCACTGGCGGCAGCCGCGACTTCGTCATCGCGCGCGCCGCGCAGCCGCAGGCCGAACCGGCTCTGCTGATAGGTCCAAGCGAGCGCCAGCGCAGCAAGCGCCCACGGCAGCGTCGTCCAGATGTTGGCATAGGACGGCAGCCCATAGAGCGAGCCCTGCCCGCCTGTCATCGAGGTCCAATTGGAAAGCACGGCATTGACCACGGCCAGCACGGCAAAGCTGCCGATGCTCGCAGAAATGCCGCTCAGTCGCGCCAGCGGGAGCCCGACCAACAAAGCGAATACCGAGGCGGCGGCGCCGGCCGCGAGCGCGGCAACGGTCGGAGAATAGTGCGCGTCCATCAGCAAAGCCGGCAAATTCGGCAGCATCAGCTGTTTGGTCTCGGGCGAGATCACCAGCCAGGCCGCCACGTAGGCGCCGATCCCCATGAAGCTCACATGCCCGAACGACAAGACGCCGGAATTGCCGATGAAGATGTATGATCCGACGACGACCAGGAGCTTGATCAGCGCGTCGGTCGCCACGCGTTGCATGCCGGCGGGAAGCATCCCGACCGCCGCAACGATCGCCGTCAATATCAGGCCGAGCGCGAGGAGCGGCAGCAGCCATTGGGTAGCGGAATGAATGGCCGCAGGCACACGCATCAAACGCGTTCCCGCAACGCACGCACGGCAACAAGCCCCTGCGGCCGCAGCAGCAGAACCAGGAACACCAGCGCGAACAGAACCGCTTCCTTGAACGGCCGCAGCTCCAAGGACAAGCCGGCTTCCAATGCGACCGCAAGCGCGCCGACGAAGAAGCCGCCGACGACGGCACCGACGAGACTACCCAAGCCGCCGAGAATCGTAGCGACGAATCCGATCACGACCGGCCGCACCCCCATTGCGGGGGACAGCTGGCCGATTTGCGCCGAATAGATCAGCGAGACGATCCAGGCGAGCGCCCCGCTTATCGCGAAGGCGAAGGCGATCACCGAGTTCGCGCGCACGCCGCACAACCGCGCCGCCCGGAAATCCTGCGAGGCGGCGCGCAGTTGAACACCGATCGACGTCCGCTTGAGGAGCACGGTCAGTCCGGCAAGCGCCGCGAGGGTGAGCCCCATGGAAACCAGTTGCAGCAACGCAATCCGCACCGGGCCGACTTGCAGGTCGGTCGCCAGCGCGCTGGCGAACACGAAGGGCTTCGGCCGCGCGCCGAAGAGCAGCACGGAGAGGTTCTGCAGGAAGTAGCTCAGCGCGAACGAAGCGACGAGCAGCGTCGACGGCGCCGCATCGCGCAATGGCCGGAACGCCAGGCGTTCGATGGCCAGCGCCAGCGCGACGACAGCCAGGATCGACACGCCGACCACCGCCGGCCCCGGCAGATCGATGAGCAGCAGCATGGCGTAGCCGCCTACCATCACCATCTCGCCGTGAGCGAAGTTGATGAGGCGCATGATCCCGAATATCAGGCCGATGCCGAGCGCCATGAGCGCGTAGAGGCCGCCCACGTTGAGCGCGTCGATCACATACTGCAGCGTCAGCGTCATTGCGGGTGAGCGGGAGTGCGGGCGAAACCGAAATACGCTGAATCGAAAGCCGAATTGCCGAACAGCTCATTCGAGCCGCCTTCAAGCTCGACGATTCCGTTGCGCAGGACGTAGGTGCGCTCCGCCGCCGCCAACGCCCGCGCAATGCTCTGCTCCACCACCAGGACGCTTATTCCGTCGCGATTGAGGCGGCTGAGGATCTCATAGACCTCATCGATGATGCGGACGGCGAGTCCCAGCGAGGGCTCGTCGAGGAGGAGAAGGCGCGGCCGCGACAGCAGCGCGCGGGCAATCGCCAGCTGCTGTTGCTCGCCGCCGGAAAGGCGTCCCGCGGGTTGGCCGTAGCGCTCGCGCAAGATCGGGAAATACTCGAGCACGCGTTCGGTGGCGGCGCGAGCCCCCGGGTCACGCCGACGCGTGACGCCGCCGATCAACAAGTTTTCGCCGACCGTCAACGTTGCGAACACATGGCGACCCTCCGGCACCAGCGCAATCCCCTGGCGCACCCGCTGCTCCGGCGCGAGCGCGGCAATCGAGTGGCCGGCGAAGGCGATGTCCCCTGCATCCGGCGTCACCACTCCGGCGATGGCATGCATCAGCGTGGATTTGCCGGCACCGTTTGGCCCAACGACGCTGACCAGTTCGCCTTCCTCGACGCGCAGCGAAACACCGCGCAGCGCGGCGACGGCGCCGTAGCTGACTTTCAGTTCGTGCACCGCCAGGATCGGCGCCTTGGCTGCCGCGGCTTCCGCTTCCTTGCCGGTCGAACGTACGCGCGGCGCCGGCGTCAGATCGTGGTCGGCGCCGAGATAGGCGCGGCGCACGTCCGGGTCGCGCGCGATCTCGGCCGGCGTGCCGACCGCAATCGATCGTCCCTGCTCGAGCACCTGAATGCGATCGCACAATTCCATGATCAGGGCCATGTTGTGCTCGATCACGAGGATGCCGCAGCCAAACTTGCGCCGGATTTCGGTTACCGTAGCGGCAAGCTGAGCCGCTTCCTCTTCGCTCATGCCAGCGGCGGGCTCATCGAGAAGCAGATATTTTGGACGGGCAGCGAGCGCTCGCGCGATGCCGACCCGTCGTTCGTCGCCATAGGGAAGGTCTGCGGCCCGCTGCAGAGCCTTGCCGGTGAGCCGGAGAAGGTCGAGCGTTTCCCAGGCGCGCTCCCGCGCGGCGGCGCGGCTCAAGCCCATGCCGACGGCGGCCAGCTCTGCGTTCTCCAGCACCGTGAGATCGCGGAACAAGCGCACGCCCTGAAACGTTCGCGCCAGGCCGTGGCGGCCGATGCGAAAAGCCGGCCACCCGTTGATCTCCTGCCCGTTGAGCGCGACACGGCCTTCGTTCGGGGCCTGAAACCCGGTCATTACATTGACCAGCGTGGTCTTGCCCGCTCCGTTCGGCCCGATCAGCCCGAGAATTTCCGTTGGCTGCAGGGTCAGGCTCACCTGGTCGAGGGCGAGCAGGCCCTCGAAACGCACGCTCACCTGCCGGGCAGCAAGGACATTCCCGGGCGTGTCGCCAGAATCGATCGGGTCCGCCACAGCTCCCTCAGGCGCTCAGTGCGGCGTCACCGGCTTCGCCAGTTCGATCTTCTCGACGAAGCGGTGCGCGCCGTCGGAAGTCTCGATGATGGTCATCGGCCGATCGAAGGTGATGTGGATCTCCGGCGTGAACGTCGTCGGGCCGACGAGCAGCTTCTCCTTCTTGAACTTCTCGAATTCGGCCTTGACGGCGGGGGAATCCACGGATTTCGCCCGTTCCATGGCGCGGGCGAGCCCCTGGATCACCGAGTATCCAGTCAAGGTGTGGGCGGTCGAGGGATGATTGCCGAATTTCGCTTTGAAACGGGCGATGAACTCGTTGATCGCCGGATCGGAATCATCGCCGTAGATCGAACCCATGGCATCGTTGAAGAAATTGGACAGATGCGGGACCGCATCGGCCCAGTAGTCTCCGTCCATGTCCTCGGCCGAGATGACCGGAATGTTGATGCCGGCGGCGCGGATCTGGCGAAGCGCGCTCGGTCCGGGAGGCGTGAAGGCGGACAGGAGCAGGACGTCGGGCGCCTTCGGCAGCGATTTGAGACGCGTGATCTGCGCCGCGATATTGGCGTCGTCCATCACGAACACGTCGGTGCCGAGAACGCTGTCGGGGCCGTTGAGCTCCTTGAAGCGCGCATCGAATGCGGCGCTGACGGATTTGTCATATTGGATGTTGGTCTGGTTGAGCTCGTAGGCCGTCTTCCATCCCTTCTTGTGAGCGAATTCGGCCAGCGCCGCGCCGACGGTGTCGCTCGCGGTGGAGAAACTGAACGCGTACGGCCCAATGCCGCGCACGCCAAACTTGGGATCAGCGGCGAACGGGGCGATCGCCAGCGTCTCCCTGGCATTCGCCGCGCGCGCCGCCCCGCCGCCGAAATCGAAATCGCCGGTCACAATGATGACCTTCGCGCCGGCATCGAGCAATTCCTGCGCGGCAACGGCGCCGCCGGCGATATCGCTTTTGGTGTCGCGGTACATCATCTTGAGCGGCCGGCCCAAAACGCCGCCTTTGGCATTGAGGTCTTCGATCGCCATTTCCGCCGCCCTCGCCGGATCGGTGTCGTAGGCGGCGACGAACCCGCTCTGCGCGATGGCCGCGCCGATGAGAATCGGGTCCTTGTCGGCGGCGAACGCGCCTCCCGCGCCGCCAAATGCGAATGCAACTGATACCAAAGCAGCGGACATTACGATCGGTTTGGCGTGTCTCATGGCTCCCTCCCGGTTTGCGACCAAATCTGCAGACTGATGCGATCTTCCAGCTCTCGTTTCTTCCAGCTCTAGTGTAACCGCGCCGGTGACAGGTTATCGGCTCGTACGCCGAGGCTCTGCAGATCCTCGGGCATTTCGCCGCCGCCGATGAGTGCGGCGGCAACGCGGCCCAACGCCGGCGATGTTTGTATCCCGTAGCCGCCTTGCCCAACCAGCCAAAAGAAGCCCGGCAGCTCCGCGTCGAGCCCGACGACCGGCGACTTGTCGGCGACGAAATTGCGCAGTCCGGCCCATTTGCGCACGAGGCGCTCCACGCGGAAAGTGGCAGCCTGCTCGATGCGATCGACCGCCAGCGCGACGTCGATCTCTTCCGGCTGAGCGTCGCAAGGCGGCGAAGCGGTCTCGTCGGCGGGCGAGCCGAGCAATCGGCCGGCGTCGGGTTTGAAATAGAATTGCTCGTCGGCGTCGATGATGATCGGCCAGCCGTTCACATCTTCCGGCGGCGCCGGATCGAACAGGATGGCGGTGCGCCGTTTCGGCGCCAGTCCGATCGGCTGGGCGCCGGCGAGGACGGCAATGACGTCGCCCCAGGCGCCTGCGGCGTTGATGATGAAATTGCCGCTGAACTCCTCGCTCTTGGTGCGTACCCGCCAAGCCTGCCCGTGGCGAGAAAGGTCGAGAACTTCCGCGTTGCACACGAGGCTCGCCCCGGCCCGCGCCGCGCCGCGCAGAAAGCCGCGGTGGATTTGGTGAACGTCGAGATCGTTCGCTGCGGGTTCGAGCACGCCGCCGGCCATGTAGTCGGGCTTGAGCATGGGCGTGACGTCGCGCGCTTCGTCGCCTTCGAGCCAGCGGACGGACGGCGCCAGCTTGACCCATTCATCGTACGCGCGCTTCAGCTTGGCCAGTTGATCGCTGCGGGCAATCATCACCGAGTGGCGCTGCTTCCACAGCGGATATTCGCAAAATCCTGCGGGCGGCGAGGCAAAGAACCCACGCGACCCCACGGTCAACCCGCGGATGGTGGCGTTGCCGTAGATCTCGGAGAACACCGCGGCAGACCTTCCAGTCGTATGATATCCGGGCTGGGACTCGCGTTCGAGGATGATTGTTGATCCGATCTTGGCGAGCTCATAAGCGGCGGATGCGCCGGCGATCCCTGCTCCGATCACGACGAACTCGTACGCTGGCATCGCGATGACCGCATGTTGGTAAGGCGCTAGCCGCCTATGGCGAGAAGAAGCTTGCCCGCGGCCTGCCGCAACTCGATACGCCGATGCATCTCGGCGGCCTCGGACATCGGGAAGACGCCGGCGATCGGCACTTTCAACCAGCCATCGCGAACGCCGCCCAATACATGCTCCACGCCATTCTTCCAGGCCGCCGAACCGGGATCGATATGGCCGAGATGGAAGCGCGTGAAGGTCTGCGAGCGAGGCAGGATGCGCTCGCGGATGTTCTTGAACGGCTGCCCCTCCGCCTCGCCGATGCTGATAATGTGACCGAGCTTGCGCACCACATTGAAGGTGCGATCGAGCATCGTCGCGCCGAGCGAGTCGATGGCGAGATCGACGCCGCGGCCGTTGGTGAAGTCGAGCACGGCCTTCTCGAAATCTTCGTTCGTCGTGATCACCACGCGCGTCGGCGCCGTAGTCCAGGGCGCGCTTTTCCTTCCCCGGCGTACCGACGGTGCCGACGACGCGGGCGCCGGCTTTCACGGCAAGCTGCGTGGTGAACAGGCCGACGCCCCCGCCAATGGCGTTGATGAGCACCGTCTCCCCGGGCTCGAGGCGGTGGAGGGTATGCAGCATGTGGTAGCCGGTCATCGGCTGAATGACGAGGGCGGCGCCGACGTCAAACGGAATAGCGTCTGGCAGCGGCACCAAAATATTGGCGGCAGCGACCGCCTTTTCGGCATAGGCGCCGCCCTTTTCCACGAACGTCGCGACGCGGTCGCCGACCTTCACGCCGCTGACGCCTGGGCCGAGCTTCGAGACCGTGCCGGAAATCTCAAAACCCAGGACCAGCGGATAGGTGAAAGGGTGCGGATAGATGCCGGTGCGGATTTGCGTATCCGCCCAGTTGCAGCCGGCGAATGCCACATCGACCAAGACCTCGCCCGGGCCGGGATTTGGTTCGGGCAGGTCCGCCATGACGAGCTGTTCCGGCGCGCCCGGCGCGTGAATCACGACGGCCTTCAGGGCCATTCTCCTTTTGCTGCAATGAAACGATGCGCGTGGCGCGCGTCGCCAAATGAACTTGCGAGCGGACAACAAAGCCTAGCCGGGACGTTTCCGAGGCGCAATGGTTCGCGGTGAGCGCGTATCGCGAGCGCTAGCGCAACCGTGGTGATCCGATGGGTCCGCAACAAATATGGCGGGTTCTTCTTGAACCCGCCATCTCGCATTCGTTCAGCTCGGCGACGAGCAACTCAGGTGATGGCGATCGGGCGACCCGGGCGAGCCGGTCGCGCCCGTGATCGGCACCGGTACGAAGACGTAGACGAACTGATATTTCTTGTCCGCGATCAGCCCGTCGAATACCAGGTTCTCGTGATTGTAGATGCCGTGCTTCGTCTGCAGCTCCGAATGGCAGGCGAAGGCCAGCTTGTCGGGGAACGGGACGACGTCCACGCCCCACGTATCGCCGCCGGTCATGCACAGATCCTTGTCGATCACCCACTTGGCAATCTCGAGACCAATGCCCGGCTCGCCGCTGTTGAACTTGTCGTTGTTCTTCCCCCACAGCGAGCTCCAGCCGGTGTTGAAGAAGATCGCGTCGCCGGGCTTGACGTCGCTTTCCGACATGCCCTGCTTCTGGAACGCCGCCCGCAGATCGGCCACGGTAATCACCTCGCCGACCTCCATCATGTGCCCTTTCAGCCCAACCATGTCCACCAAGTGGCCGCGGGTGAAGAACGGTTTGCAGTGCTCCATGCCGAGCTTCTTCAGCCCATAAGCGTCGCTGAAATCAGCGGCCTTATGCCCATTGTACCAGATCATCTCGGACTTGTCGCCGGGCTCGCCCATCATGATGCCGATGTGGCCGAGGCCGTCGAACTGCGTCCCTACCTGACCGATCTCAGTGGCGATGAACTCGTCATGATACACCAACCGGTTTTCGCCGAACGGGCCGCCGGTCGGGCTACCGGGAATGCGCAGCGTGAAGGTGCGCTTCCCGAAGAAGGGCATGGTGGAGTCGTAGTTGTGTCCGAGCTTGTAGATCTTGCCGTCCTTGATCCACTTGGCGGCGTCGAGCACCTTCTCCGGAGTGATGTGGTTCGAGGCGCCCGCCTGATCATCGGCGCCCCATTTTGAGGGCCACCACTTCCCTTGCTCGCTCAGCTTCGGCGGGGTAGCCGCGTTGGCCGTCGCAATGGGCGAAAGTGAAAACTTGCCGTGTTCAGCACCCGCGAGGGCGCCAGCCCCGGCCAACCCCGCCGCCTTGAGAAATCCGCGACGATCGGTCGGTGCCGATGCACTACCGGTAGAGTCAAAGTCGTGCTTTTTGGTGTCTGTCATGCTTCCCTCCCAGGTGATCGCTCGTCAACAGTACGGCGATTTTAACGCAAACCATGATAATATGGGCGTCGGACGGGTACAAGAGGATAGCTTCGTCTGATATGTGACGGCAGGATGACGGCGATTTCCAGAGACCGGCAGGCTGCGACAGCCGGCAATGTGTTGCAACGTTGGAGACGAGTATGGGGTTATTCGATCCGGACAGATCCGCATCGCGGCTGCCCGTCTCGGTGATTACGGGCTTTCTCGGCAGCGGCAAGACGACCTTGCTCAACAAGCTGCTGCGTCACCCCGGCATGGGAGACAGTGCCGTCATCATCAACGAATTCGGCGAGGTCGGACTTGATCATCTGCTGGTCGAGGCAGTCGACGGAGAGATAGCGGTGCTGCCGAGCGGCTGCGTATGCTGCACGCTGCGCAGCGATTTGCAGCAGACGATAAATGACCTGCTTATTCGGCGCGACCGCGCCGAGATTCCGCCCTTTTCGCGAATTCTGGTGGAGACCACAGGCCTCGCCGATCCGGCTCCGATCGTTCAGCTCCTCCTGAACAATCCGATGGTCAGTCATTTTGTCCGCCTCGACACGGTGGTGACGACGGTCGATGCGGTGAACGGCATACGACAAATCGACGAGCATGCGGAGGCGGTCAAACAGGCCGCCCTCGCCGACCGCCTGCTGCTGACCAAGGCGGACCTTGCCGAGGAGGACGCGATCGAGCAGCTGAAACGCCGGCTCGTGGCGCTCAATCCCGGAGCGAGTTGGCACACCGTATCACATGGCGAGATCGCGCCCGACACGCTGTTCGGTGCGGCTTTGTTCGATCCCGCGCGCAAGACCGTGGACGTCCAGCGTTGGATCAACGAGTCTGCCTATGAGACCCAAGCCCATAGATCATGCCGACCATGACCACGATCACAAGGGCCATGGACACGGCACAGACATCAGCGCCTACTGTCTCACCGTCGAACAGCCGCTCCCGTGGGATGCGTTCCACTTATGGCTCGGCCGGGTGCGAAGCGCGGTGGGCGAGAACCTGCTGCGCGTCAAAGGTATCCTCAACCTGATCGATGAACCCGCGCCGGTGGCGATCCACGGTGTCCACCACATCTTCCATCCCCCAGTCCAACTCGAAGCTTGGCCCGACGCCGACCACCGGTCGAGGATCGTCTTCATCACCAGAGGGATCGATCGCGCCGAGACTGGAAGAAAGCTTTTTCGAGCATGTGGTGCGACCGGTTGGTGCCTCCGTCCCCGCGCACTCGCGCCTGACCGCCCCTCAATAGCCTGTCGTGAAGCCTGTTCGAGCAGAACGGGGCGCGATCGGCGCGAGCCCGTATCGGCTGCGGCACCAAATCAGGACCGCGAAAACCGATAAGGGATCGCATACGACGGGTCAGGTGCGTGAGAAGTTCCCTCAAGAGGGACCGCGCCGGCCTGCAATGAGCGCGCCTGCGGAGGTAGTTTGACCGAGCACTTCGTTCGACGTACCGTATGCCGACGAGGAGCCGGTGATGCCTTGGCCTTGGCAAAAGGACGGGTTGCTCCCTCTAAATCGCCGCTGGCAAACATTGCGAGCGCGCGCGCCCAAGGCGACGCTGCGCGTTCTGGCCGGCGCCGCGATTGTGGCGCTCGCCGCAGTCGTCGTGTTGAGCAAACCGCTTCCATTCATCGTTGACGCGACCGACTACGCCATTGTCACGGCTTTTGGAAAGCCGACACAGGTCATAACCTCGCCAGGGCTCGGATTTAGAAGCGCTTACGAGAGCCTTCGGACATTGGATCGCCGGCTGTTCGTGTATGGCTCGCCTCCGGCCGAATTTCTGACGCTGGAGAAAACCCAGGTGATCGCCGCTGGTACCGTGTTGTGGCGCGTGGCCGAGCCGCGGAAGTTCTTTGAGACCGTGTTCGACCGTACCGGCGCCGAATCCAGGCTCGGCGACGTCCTGTTCGCTGAGCTGGGCGCCGCAATCGGCCGCAACCCGCTGACTGGATTCGTCTCGATCGATCCGAAGACCTACCGAGCCGATGAGATCGTTGCCGAGATCGCGCGGCGATGCCGCGAGATCGCCGGGCGCGATTACGGCATCGAGGTCGTCGATGTTCAGCTGCGCAGCTTCGACTTCCCCAAGCAGAACCGGCTTCGCCTGTACGCCAGAATGACATCCGAGCGCGGCCGCATCAGCATGCAATACCGCTCGGAAGGCGAGGAGGAAGGATCGAAGGTGCGGGCCCTGGCCGAGGAGGAGAAGGCTCGCGTGCTCGCCCGGGCGACCGAACTGTCGCACGACGCGTCGCGGCGAGGGGGACGCCGAGGCGGCGCGCGTCTATGCGCAGGCGTTGGGCCAGGCACCGGACTTCTACGGTTTCCTGCGCGCGATGGAGGCGTCGCGCAGTCTCGCGCGCCAGCGGACGACCATGGTGCTGTCGGCCAACTCGCCGCTGTTCGGCTTGCTCAACGACAGCAACTACTTCAACGGCGGTGCGGCCGGGGGCGACGCCGCGACCCGAGGGCGAGCCACCCAAGAGGTAGCAGCCGACACCGCCACAATGGAGGAAGCGCGCATGAAGTGAACAGACGACGCGAGAAAGCAATCAAAGTCAGTGCATTGGAATAGCAACCAAATGATTCAAGGGAGAGTGCAAATGCGAAGGAGATGTGAAGGGTCACAACAGCCGCTATCGCGGGGAGTGGCCGCCGCGTTGCTGGCATCGCTGGCGGGGGCCGCGCTGGCCGTGCCTGCGACTGCCGCCGAGGTCAAGTACGATCCGGGCGACAAGGTGTACTTCACCTATTGCTACGCTCACCCGCCGGCAGCACGCATCAAGCCGGGCGACACCGTCGTTACCAGAGACTCGGGACGCATCGAACGACGTGTTCTCCGCATCGGACAAGACGGTCGCCGCGAAGCTCGACCTGACCAAGGTCAACCCGCAGACCGGCCCGTTCTATGTCGAGGGTGCGGAGCCGGGCGACACGCTCGTGGTCCACATCGACAGCATCGATCTCAATCGCGACTTCGGCTGGGGCGCTTCGATTCCAGGCTTCGGGCTGCTCGCGCCCGAGTACAAGACCGCCATGGTGACGCCGACGGCGCCGGACCGGCTGTTCGTGTGGCATCTCGACAAGAACCGCAAGGTCGGCACGCTCGACCTGCCCAATAGCAAGATCGGCAAGGTCGAGGTCCCGTTGCGGCCGTTCTTCGGAACCATCGGCACCGCTCCGGCCGGGAAGGAATGCATCAGCTCGCTCAATCCCGGGCCGCACGGCGCCAACATGGACTTCAACGAGGTCGTCGCCGGCGTGACCATGCACTTTCCCGGTGTTCGAACCGGGGGCGCTGTTCATGCTTGGCGACGGGCATGCCGCACAGGGCGATGGCGAGATCGACGGCGCCGCGATCGAGACCTCGTTCGACGTGAAGTTCACCGTGAACCTGGTCAAGGGCAAGAAGATCAACTGGCCGCATCTGATCAATGACAACGAGATCATGTCGATCGGCAGCACGCGGCCGCTGATCGATGCGCTGCGCCTCGCCTGTGTCGACATGGTCGACTGGCTTGTCAGCGACTACGGCTTCGAGAAATACGAGGCGGTCGAGCTCCTGGGCCAAGCCGCCCATCTGTACATCGCCAACGTGGTCGATCCGCAGTTCTCAGTGGCCTGCGCGCTGAACAAGAAGTACTTGCCGAAGTAAGTACATGTCGAAGTAACGCCGCCGAGCGGCGGCCGACGGAACAGGGCTGGGAGCGGAGATTGAAGGCGGCTCCCAGCCTCCTTCGAGGGTCTGTGAATGATCGATTTCCTTCTCGCCGTGCTGCAGGCCGTCTGGGCGATCCTCGAGGAGGCTTCGGTCTATCTGCTTGTCGGCTTTTTGCTGGCCGGCGTGCTCGCAGTGCTCGTGCCGCGCCAGCTGCTGACCCGGTTCGTTGGTACCGGCAAGCTCAAGTCGGTCCTGTGGGGGTCGGTGCTTGGCGCGCCACTGCCCTTGTGCTCCTGCGGCGTGCTGCCGACGGCGGTCGGCCTGCGCAAGGAAGGGGCCACGCCGGGAGCGACGGTCGCCTTCCTCGTCGCGACACCGGAGACCGGGGCCGACAGCATCAGCCTGACCTACGCGCTCACCGATCCGCTGATGACGGTGTTTCGCCCCATCGCCGGCGTGTTCACCGCGATTGTCGCCGGCATCCTGACCAACCTGTTCGGAGTGACGGAGCGCCCCGCCGGCGTGGACGCTGGAAATGCCCCTGCAGATGATGGCGATCAAGGGCACGGCATGGTCATGCGCATACGCACAGCCACGGGCATGACGCATGACCATCATCACGCCGAATTTCCGCCAGCGCCCACCGCCGGAGGTCCGAGGCACGCCATCGTCGGCACAGTAAGCCGCATAGTGCGCTACGGCTTCCGCGACCTGCTCGATGACATGGCCTGGTGGCTTGTGCTCGGGCTGGTGCTGTCGGCAATCGTCGAGGTCGCTTTGCCGGCGAACCTTTTCGAGGGCGTCTGGGGCGGGGGCGTAGCATCGATGTTGTTGATGCTGGTGCTGAGCATCCCGCTCTACACCTGCGCGGCATCGTCGACGCCGATGGCGGCGGCGTTGGCACTCAAGGGTTTGAGTCCTGGCGCCGCACTGGTGTTTCTGCTTGCCGGCCCTGCCACGAATATCGGCAGTCTCGTGGTGCTGCTGAAGGTCCTCGGCATGCGGGCCGTGGGCGTCTACCTCGCCGCCGTCGCTATCATGACGCTGGCCGCCGGCTTTGCTCTCAACGCGCTCTATCAAGCCTGGGGGATTGATCCCCGCCTGACCTTCGGGACTGCGGCCGAGTTCGTCCCCGACTCAGTCAAAATTGCCGGCGCCGTGCTGCTTTCCGCGCTCCTGATCGTCAGCATGTGGCGGACGCGCGTTCCCGAGGAGTGGGTCTGGCTGCGCGACAGGATCGCCGGCACGACCGGTTTGCGCGTCACCCCGCGCGGCCTCGCCTGGGGGACGGCGATCGTTGCGCTGCTGCTGTGGCTCGGCAGCGGCATCTTCACCGTCGGACCTAGTGAAGTCGGCATGAAGCTGCGCTTCGGCCGGGTCGTCGCGTCGGATCTCCCGCCGGGACTGCATTTCAGGCTGGCGTGGCCGTTCGAGAGCGATCGGGTCGTCGCGCAAACCTTGGTACAGCGCTTCGAAGTCGGGGCACCGCAGGCGTCATCGCGCGCGGAAACGACGCGCGCGCAGCTCCAAGGGCGGCCAGCGTTCGGATCGAACGCCGCGCCGGAAGGTGCCGCCGCGAAAGTCTGGTTTGCGAAGGAGACGACGCCGGGGGATCCATCGCTGCTGACCGGTGACGGCAATCTCATCGACCTGCGGTACGCCGTCCCCTATCGCGTCAAATCCGCACTCGACTACGCTTACAATCTCGCCGAGCCCGAAGCGCTGGTGCGCAGCACGGTGCTCGCGGCATTGCGGGGCGTGGTCGCCGCTCACCCGATCGACGCCGTCTACACCACGGCCCGCGACGAAATCGAGCGCGCCGCCCGCGATGCCGCCCAGACGATGCTGGACCGCTATCGGGCTGGAATAGAGATCCTCGCGGTCCGTCTGCTTTACGTGCATCCGCCTGACGCGGTTCATGAGGCGTTCCGCGATGTCGCGAGCGCGCAGGAGGACAAGCTACGCACCATCAACCTGGCGAACGTCTTTGCCGTAGAGAAAGTCAACCAGGCCAAGGGCGAAGCGGCGGCGATGACGGAAGCGGCGGCGGCCTTCAAGGACCAGCGGATAGCGGCGGCGACAGCGGACGCTGAGGCGTTCGCGCTGCGTCTCGAGGCCTACCGGCGCGCTCCGGAGCTGACCAAGTTCCGGTTGCAGATAGAGACGCTCGAAGACGTGCTGCCAGGCATGCGGAAGTTCGTGCGCCCGGGAGCCGGCGACGTGAAGGACATCGATATGTGGCTCCTGCGGCCGCCCCTGAAAGAAGCCCAGGACGATTAGCGGCGAGCGAAGACGAACCCCATGGCGCACACCGGACGATCGCATATGAGCGTGCTGCTGCGGCGGTTGCTGCCGGCGGTGATCCTGGCGGGCGTCGTTTGGGCGGTGGCGTCGTCGTTGTTCACGGTCGACGTCACCGAATATGGACTGGTCACCCGGTTCGGCCGCGTGGTCCGCGTCGTCGCCGAGCCTGGTCTCCATGTGACGGCGCCGTTTGACCGTGTTGTCCGGCTCGACAAGCGCGTGCTGTTCTCCCGGCCGCCGCGCTCGGAATATCTGACCGTCGACAAGAAGAACGTCGTCATCGAAAGTCTCGCCACCTGGCGCATTGCCGACCCGGAGCGCTTCGTCGGCGCGTTCACGAGTGAAGCCGCGGCCGAGCAACTTCTCGGCGATGGTATCTCGGCAGCGATCGGCTCCGTGCTTGGGCAATTTCCGGCTTCTGCGCTCATCTCCGCCGATCCGGCGGAAAGCCGCTATCGGCCGATCATCTCCGCGATCGCGCGTCAGGTCGCCGACTTTGCCCGGCCGGCCTACGGCATCGACGTGATCAGCCTCGACATCCGCGGCCTGTCGCTGCCTGAGCAGAACCGGGCGCATGTCTTCGACCGCATGACCGCCGAACGCGCCAAGATTGCCAAGGAGAACCGCTCGGCGGGCGAACTGCAGGCCCGCAAGATCACCGCCGAGGCCGAGCACGAAAGGGTCCGCATCGAGGCGGAGGCAGCGGGCGCGGCCGCGCGCATCAGGGCGGAAGGCGATGCGGAGGCTTCGCGCACCTACGCCGCGGCGTTCGGGCAGGATGCAAAATTCTACCAATTCCTGCGGACACTGCAGGCTTACGACAAGATCCTGGACGACAAAACGATGTTGTTTCTGCCCGCGGATGCCGAGGTCCTGCGTGCGTTGCGTTTTGACGCACAGCCGCCCGCCGGCGAGCCGGCGCCAGGCGCGCCCGCCCCGGTCGGCGCCGTCGGCTCTCCGCACGAGCGCGGCGCCCTCTCTGCCGCCGATGCCGATCGGCTTCTGAAGAAGAAGTCCGAGGAAGAGCCCAAATGACGCTGGCCGGCGATCGCGACCGCATCGGCGAACCGCCGCCAGCGCCGGCGCAAGCCGGCGGCGGCGCATTGCCCGGGTCGCGCAAGCGCCGCGCGCGTTCCTGGCTTGCAATCGCGCGTGCTGGTCCTGCTCGGCGCGTACTTTGCCTCGGGCTTCTATGTGGTCGGGCCGGATCAGCGCGCGGTGGTGCGCCGGTTCGGGGCAGTAGCAGATCAAGTCGGACCGGGCATGCACTATCGTGTCCCATGGCCGGTCGACCAGGTCGACATCGTCAAGACCACGAGCGTCATGAAAGTCGGCGTAGGATTCGTTTTGCCGTCCGGAGATGGCGAGATGCCGCCGGGCCCGGAGCTCCTGACCGGCGACACCAACATCGTCAACGTGAACCTGATCCTGCAGTACGTGATCCGCGATCCGGCGGAGTTTTTGTTCCAGATCAAGGATGCCGCTGCATTCGTCGAAGCCGCCGCGGAAACGGCGCTGACCGAGACGATCGCCGGGATGCCTGTGGACGAGGTGCTGACCCGCGGACGGGTCGCGGTGCAGGAACGGGTCAAGAAGCAGACTCAGGAGGTCCTGGATCGCCGCGGCAGCGGCGTCTCGATCGTATCCGCGAGCATCATGGCCATAACACTTGACCGATCGGTGGCCCAGGCGTTCCAGGATGTCGCGAACGCGATGTCGGACCGCGAGAAGATGATCAACGAGGCTCGCGCTTACCAGAACAACCTGATCCCCAAGGCGCGAGGGGATGCGCGCACGCTGCTGAGCGAGGCCGAGGCCTACAAGCAACAGCGCATCGCCGAAGCCGTTGGTGGAGCGAACCGTTTCCTTTCGCTCCAGAAGGAGTACGAGAAGGGGCCCGACGTCACCAGGACCAGGCTCTATCTCGAGGCCGTGGAGAAGATCCTGCCGAGGGTGCGACTCTACGTCGTCGATACCGACAAAGGGCGCGTGCCGCTGCATCT
>CAWHZA010000036.1:0-96747 GCA_963833665.1 uncultured Alphaproteobacteria bacterium
CGATCGTCGCCTGCTCGGCGATCGGCGGCTCGACCAATGCGCCGATTTCATCTTGTCGCCATCGCGCGGCACATCGGTGTCGAGCTTTCGGTCGAGGACTGGGAGAAGTTCGGCTACGACGTGCCGCTCCTCGTCAACATGCAGCCGGCCGGGGAATATCTCGGCGAGGAATATTACCGGGCCGGTGGGCTGCCGGCGGTGATGCACGAATTGCTCGAGGCGGGCCGGATCCACGGCGACGCGCTCACCATAAACGGCAAGACGGTGGCCGAGAATGTGGCGCGGGCGCAGGTGACCAACACCGCGGTCGTCCGGCCCTATAACCAGCCCTTGAAGCTGCAGGCCGGCTTCAAGGTGCTGCACGGCAATCTGTTCGATTCGGCAATCATGAAGACCAGCGTGATCTCTGACGATTTTCGCCGCCGCTATCTCTCCGATCCAAAGGACCCGAACGCCTTCGAAGGTCGCGCCGTGGTCTTCGACGGTCCGGAGGATTATCATCGGCGCATCGATGATCCAGCGCTTGTGATCGACGAGCGCACCATCCTCTTCATGCGCGGCGCTGGGCCGATCGGCTATCCGGGCTCGGCCGAGGTGGTGAACATGCAGCCGCCCGCGGCGCTGATCAAGCGCGGCATCACTGAGCTGCCGTGCATCGGCGACGGGCGGCAGTCGGGAACGTCGGGCTCGCCCTCAATCCTCAACGCCTCACCAGAAGCGGCGATTGGCGGCGGTCTTGCGCTCTTAAAGACCGGCGATCGCGTTCGCATCGATCTCAACAAAGGTACCGCCGATATGCTGGTCGCGCCGGCGGAATTGACCGAGCGTACCACGGCGCTGAAAAAGAATGGCGGCTATCACTATCCGCCAAGCCAGACGCCGTGGCAGGAAATCCAGCGCGCCATGCTCGATCAGCTCGACGGCGGCATGGTGCTTGAGCCGGCGGTGAGATATCAGCGCGTCGCGCAGAAGTCTGTCCCGCGGGACAATCACTGACGCGGCGAGTTCGTGATGAGTAGCTCTCGTCCGTCGGTTGTTACCACATGATTGTCTTCCGACTCGGGTGGGAGGCTCTAGGCGGCTGAGCCGGATGCTAACGTAGCCGGTGGCGTCCTAGTCGAACAAATACAGCGTCATTCCCCTGGCATGTGATCGGGCACTCATGCCGGCATTTCGCGGATTACGTCCGTTGCTTTCTTGTCACTGCGTATGCCGAGAAAGACCGGGTGGCGCATTTCGCCGCTGGTTGTCCACTCGGTGAATTTTACTTCGCCCACGAGCCTGGGCCGCAGCCACGTGGTGTGCGCTTCATCTTTGACTTGAACGCTGAAGGGCTTGGCCTGGGTCTTCAAAGGCTGCATCTTTTCGTACAGCGATCGCAGCATCTCTTCGTCAAAGCCCGTTCCCGCATGCCCGACATACCGCCAGTTTGAACCTGTGCGCACCGCAAGTACAAGGGCGCCGAAGTATTTGCGCGAGCGCCGTGGGGCAGTATATCCCACGATGACGACTTCCTGTTCGTTCATCGCCTTGAACTTGAGCCACTCCCGCGTACGCTTTCCGGAATAGTAAAGCCCTGCTGCCCGCTTAGCCATCACGCCTTCAAGTCCAGCCTGCTTGGCTTTTTTGAAAAGCGCGGTCCCTTTCGCTTTGATGTGCTTGCTATAGCGCAGCAAACTATTGCGGGGCAGCGCCTGCTTAAGCAGGGCTTTACGTTCAAGCAGGGGCTTGCGGCGCATATCCTTTCCGTTCAGGAAGAGAATGTCGAACAGGCAATACCGCAGCTTCGTGCTTTCATCACGCAGCGCGTTCTGCATCAACTGGAAGCGCGACCGCCCCTTCGCATCAAGCGCCACCAACTCGCCGTCGATGACACAGGGCTCTGTGATGGTGCGCAGCGCCTGTGCAATGCTGGGGTAGCGGGCAGTCACCTCAATGCCATTACGAGAGAAGAGCCGCACCGAGCCGCGCCCTACTTCGGCGACGAGGCGGAAGCCGTCCCACTTGGTTTCGTACAGCCAGTCCTTGCTATCGAACGGCTGATCGACAAGTGTGGCGAGCATCGGCCGGTATTCTTTTTTCATGCGCTCTGCGCGTCATTAGGCGGTGAGGTCAGGAATTGGCGACGCTCCCCTCAATTGTTGAG
Source organism: uncultured Alphaproteobacteria bacterium (assembly GCA_963833665.1). Classification (GTDB taxonomy): domain Bacteria; phylum Pseudomonadota; class Alphaproteobacteria; order Rhizobiales; family Xanthobacteraceae; genus BOG-931. The sequence continues at coordinate 2,147 of CAWHZA010000036.1, forward strand.
GATCGGGATGTCCTTCGGCGACCGCGGGCCTGGCAGCGACTTTACGAACGCGTAGATGTCGGCGATGTCCTTGTCGGAAAGGACGGCCTCAGAATAGGCCGGCATGTCGTTCGCGGGGTTGCGCAGTTCCCCCCTGAAGCCGTCGAACGGCAAGGCCGTGTGGGCGAGGATCGGCGCCGGACCGGTATAGGCGCCGCCCTGCCCAGAGCGGCCGTGAGAGATGAAGCAGCCGTCAGCAAGGTAGATGCGCTTGCGTTGGCGACGTCGCCTTGCGGGCGTGTTGCGCCTCATGGACAGATTAGGAGTCAGGTGATACGGCCTATAGCGGCTCATAACTAGAAACGATCAAGCGAAGCTAATGTGTCACGGGCGAGACCGTGATTTGCGCCGCGCAAGGCAGCCGCTCTGTTTCGCAACCACCCTTCCGATTTCTTGTCGATCCAAGTCTGTGCCTGGTCCGCAGACGCGAAACCGCTAACGTGCTGCTCGAGGCCATACTGCCATAGGACGCGCACATACCATCCTGGTGCAGATTTCAATTGACGCACCTCAAAGGTCGGTCGGCATTTAGCCTCAGCTAGGCTGGCAATCATACGCCGACTGGTCATCTGGAAGTCCGCAAGTGGCGGTGCTGGGGCGAAACCCGATGCACCGGGCCGCGGAATGCGACCCGGCGCATCATCGCGGCACGCGGTTACTTCGACATTTTCTCCTTGGACATTTTCTCCTTGGACATGCTGTCCTTGGACATTTGGTCCTTCGACATGCTGTCCTTCTTCATCCCGCTGTCTTTCGACATGCTGTCTTTGCTCATCTCGTCGGCGAAGGCCGCCGGTACAGCGAAGGCAAAGGCAAGCGCGATGGCCGCCACAGGCAGTAGCAAACGCGAACGGACGATCATCCTGGTTCTCCGTTATGTTGCGATGGTATCGATCCCATCACTCCCTAATTCGAACCGGCCGGCGGAATGGTTACAGGCGCGGCAAAAGAATTTCGCAGGGTCCGGCTGCCGACCGCCCGCGCTGCAGCGACAACGATCAGCACCGCAACCGCGTGCACAGCGAGATCGGCCGTCGCGGCGTCGAAAGGATGGAAGAAATTCAACAGCGTGGCCGCAGCCGCAGCCGAAGCGAGGCCTGCCATTGCCGCAGTCAGCGGTGGCGCCAACGAATAGGCGCGCCGCAGCATGACGATCAGCGCCGCTGACAGCGGCACCGACAGGCCGATAATGAACAGCAGGCAGTCCCGCATCTCGCCGATCCCGGCGACATGGGTGCCCGGCAGCACGTACGCACGCATGCAGCCAAGCCCGCTCGCTCCCACCCACAATGCCGCCGCCGGCAGCGGCAGCAAAGCCCAGGCGCGGGACCGATCGGGCAGACTGAGCTCAAACGCGGCGAACGCCGCGGCCGTCATGGTCGCGATCGAGCCAAGCACCGCAAGCCACATGGCCGGGATCGCGGTCACGCGACGCGACACCGCCGCCACGTCCGCGAACATTGCGAGCGCGACTGCGACGACGGCGACGAGTATGAGCCAGATCAGCGTGCGCAGCGCCGGCGGCAGTAGCGGGCGCACCGGCCGAAGATCTGCCACCAGCGCGCCGATCAGACGATCACTGGAACCGTCCATCTCAATCTCCGCGATCGACCCTGAGGCGCAGTGCGTTTAGCGCCCGATGCAAGCTCACCTTGAGCGATCCCTTGCTGCGCCCCGTCATCGTTGCGGCGTCGTCCAGCGATCGCTCGTCAATCATAAGATGCTGGACAGCCTGGCGCTGGCGCTGCGGCAATTCGGTAAGTGCCGCGCCGATCCGCTTCGCCTTGTCCCTGTGCTCGATCCCGGCCGAGAGATCGATGGCTTCATCGGCATAGCTCTCGTAGGCGAGCGGTGCATGCACTTCGCGCGCGCCATGCCGGCGCATCTGGCGCAGGATGTCGATTGCGCGCCGCTCGACGATGATACGCAGCCACGCCTCGAAGGAACGTCGGGGATCGTAGGTCGCCCGGGCGCGGTGGATCGTCAGCAGCACTTCCTGCACCACATCGTCGATGCGGTCGGGTGAGACACCCTGACGGCGAGCGAGACTTACGATGAATGACGCGCAATCGCGCAGCAATTTCTCATAGGCTACGCGATCTCCCGTCTGGGCAGCGGCCATCAGTGCCGATCGACGAGCGTCCGACTGCGTTCGCATCCTCTCGGCACGCTTCATCCCTGGCTCTGCCACCGCCGGCGCCGTCATCGGCGAAAGCGATATCGAGCACGGGAAAAGGAAGGGGTGCAACGGATTGCACCACTGCGCGGATATCACATTTCCTTGTGCCATTTACCCCGGGGCTCCTTCGAGTATCTTCGTTCCGAGGCGGGCAAAAGTTACATGATGGTCCACCCAAGCAGTCCCGGCGGTTACGGGCCTTACATGGGCCCACACGGTTCACGAAAACTTGACTAGCCTTTGGTAACCGGCCGCAAGCGTCGCACGAATGAATGGTTAGGCCGAGGGCGAGACCATGACCATTCGACCGCGCCCAGCCGATCAGGACGTCCTCATGGCAGTTGTAGCACTAGCGTTCTTCGCGGGTATTTTGACTGTCGCCGCGCCGTGCTCGCTGCCGGTCCTACCGGCACTGCTTGGCGTATCGCTCGGACAAGGGGACAAAGCTCGGCCGGTCTTGATCACGATGGGATTTGTAGTGGCGTTCACGGCCGCAGCGGTTTTTTTCAGCGTCACCACTCAAATCGCAGGCATCGACCAGACGGCGGTGCGCACCGCGGCCGCCGTCCTGTTGGCTGCGTTCGGCGCGCTCATGCTATGGCCGCGCCCCTTCGAATGGTTTTGGATACGGCTCGGTGCACGCCTCATTCCTGGCGACCGTATCGCTATTCGGTTTGCACAGGGCAACCTCGGCGCTTTTGCCCTCGGCACTGGACCTATGGCTGCTACAACTGCATCAACACGCTACCGCATGTCACTCAGCTCTACGACACGTACAGGGACAAGGGCCTTGTCGTCGTCGGCGTCCATACACCAGAGTTTCCATTCGAGAAATCTCTGGGCAATCTGCAAACCGCCCTCAAGCGCCACGGCATCCGCTATTCGGTCGCGCAGGACAATGAATACGCCACGTGGAACGCCTATCAAAACCAATATTGGCCGGCGCAATACATTATCGATCAAAGCGGTAAGATCGTCTTCGAGCACGCCGGCGAGGGCCAGTACGATGAAATGGAGCAGGTGGTGAGGAAGCTCCTCGATCTTAGGAGCTGACTGCGAAGCTGGCATCGAGCATGCGAGCCCGCATCTTTCCAAACCCGCCGATTGAGAATATCAAGATATCGTAGCTCGGATCGGGGAGACGAGTTCGCAGCGAACCTAAATCGCCTCCGTTACAACGAGGCTGATCGGCCCTGACAGCGGCTTGCGCTCGAGCTTCCGCCATTTGGTCGGCTTGAGCCATTCGTCCCTCTTGTTCGCTGTACGTCTGTCCGCCCGGAGGTGTGACGATTGCAGGTGGGTGCAAATGTGTTCGTATTTGCCTATGCCGATTGCGGGGTTCGGCAGCAGTGATTGCGCGACCTGCCGCAGTGGCTTACTGCAATGGTCGAACGGGAGAGCATTTACTATTGCCCAACGCTGATTTTTGTAGACGCCTTTAAGATAAGGCCTCATACGCACTTTTGAGCCATAAACCTTCGCTCGAAGGTGTCGACAGTGAGGCATTCCAGTCTTTCGTGGCAACCCATACGCCGTTACACGTCGCACCGCATCGGCTAACGTGCCGAATAATTGAGTGTCGGGCGCCGGGCATTATGAAGACGCAGCCCAATCCATCCGATCGAGAGGTGCTGGCGGGGCTGGTCGAGCGGGTCACCTACCATAATGTCGAGAATGGCTTTTGCGTTCTGCGGGCTAAGGCGCGCGGGCATCGTGATATCGTGACCGTTGTCGGCCATGCCGCAACCATTGCGGCCGGGCATCGAAGCCGTCCTGCTTCATGGTGGAGACCACCGCCGGAAGCTTGTCGAGGCCCGACACGATGTGCAGCAAATGCCAAGCGCTGTCCCCGCGGCGAACACCATACTGGCGACGAGCACGTGACTGTCATAGTGATCCCCAGCTGCGCCCAAAACAAAAGGAGCGTCGGCAACTTGGCAAGAAAAAGGCTTTTAAAATGAACTTTTTGTAATGCTGAATTCCCGGCCTCGACGATTGTCGGTAGTCTTAACGTCCAGGAGAAATCGCGCTTGACGGCTTTCTCTGATCAATTCCGGTCAAGGACATTCGTGGCTTTTTCTTCCCCCGATCATGATACCGACAGAGCGATACACTGCGTCGGTCTCTGCCAAATTTTATGAGTTTTGATGGGGCTCGATATGCTTGCGGCGCGATTGCCACGATGCACGTCGCGGGACTTTCTCGAAGGCGGAGCTAGTCAACTTGATTCTCATACATAATTCGCGCGAGCCAAGCGTGCCGCTTTGCTGCACCTACTCACGGCAGCATGATGCTTGTGGACGGCTCCTCCACCGGCATGAGAGTACCAAAGATGGGGGCGCTGTTTAATTTAAGGCTCCCACGATTCGGAGGAGCTACCCATGCAAACGGTTTCGACAATTGGTCTCGACATCGCCAAGTCGGTTTTTTCAAATGGGACAATGTCGGGGATCTCGAAGCGCGTCGCGCAGGGTTTTTATCGCCGCAGCTCGGCTAGGAGCGCCTTAGCGTTTCTCAGCTCGCGCGTATCGAAGCCCTCGGTGAACCAGTCATAGACCGGAGCCACCAGCGACAATGCTTCGCTCTGTCGCCCTTCGTTGAACCAAAGTCGGGCAAGTGCCGAGGCCGCGCGCAACTCCCAGAACTTTGCCTCCTGACGGCGCGCGACCTCGAGCGCCTCAACAAGACAGTATTCAGCCCGGGACCTATCGGGAGCGGTCCGGGTTAGCAACGCCTGGGCGGTCAGGCGCAGAATCTCTGCTACATAGAAAAGCTCCCCATTGCCTCGTGCCAGCTCCAGCGAGTTGTCAAACAGGGTCAATGCGCCCTCGATGTCGTTCGCGGCCATTCTGATCTGACCGACAAAGGCGGTCAGCATGGGCAATTGATATTTCCCGACGGGATTTGCTCTGATCACTGCCAGTGCCTGCTCGGAACGGCGAAGCCCTTCCTCGACGTTGCCGCGGAAGGCGCGTATCCAGCCGTCGCACAGAGCAAGCGGCTGCAGGTATGGCCCGAGCTTGAACTTCTCGCTTACCTCGATCCCCTCCTTAATACTTTCTGCCGCAAGGCCCGGCTCGTTCAGCATGATGCACAAAACCACTCGATAACGGCTCGTGTGGGCGATTCCGGTCTGGAATCCAACCTGCCTGCCGAGAACTTCATCGCCTTCAGGCTAGCTTCATTGGCCTGGTCAGGATATCCGAGCATGAGCAGGGCAGATGCGGCCATTCCCAGCGAGCAGCAGCCGGGGTCGTGGGCGCCGTAGGTCATGGCGAGGTTGCCTTGCGTGTCGATCCGGTACGCTGAGAGGCACTCGTCAGTGTAATATTTGGTGCGCTGCAGCTTGCCCTCAGCGTGCATCTGCGATCCCGCTGCATGATGCGCCTGCACGACGTATTCCGGCTCGTCAGTCTTTTCGAGCAGTTTGTATATTTCGTCGAGCAGAGGACCAGCCCGCAGATGCTGACCAGCGCTGTGCGCACCCATCCAGAGACCCCACAGCGACCGGAAAATGTCCTGCATCCTGCCAAGTCGGCCGGCGACCAGTCTGGCACGTTCGTAAGTAGCGTGTGCTGTCGGGCTCTCCCATCCCTCCAGCGCCATTTGGGCCGGCCCCATGAGTGTGAGGAAAGCCAGTTCCCGCTCATCGCGGGACGGCCCCTCCGGCAAGGCCGAGATGATCGCAGTGGCCTTGCGGTTGTGACCTGCCGCCTCGGCATGCGCCAAGTTGGCGGAGGCCTTCATGGCTGCCGCGTGCCAGAAATCCAGGGCCCGCTCCGTGACATCCGCCTCTGTATAATGGTGGGCAAGCAGCTCAGGCTCGCTCCGCGCCATATCAGGATAACGTCTCTCAAGTGTCTCCGCGACGCGGCGGTGCAGATCGCGCTTCCGCGACTTCAGGATAGTCTGATAGGCGGCGTCCCGAATGAGCGCATGCTTGAAGTTGTAGATGGCATTCGGCGGCTCACCGCGCTGCGCAACCATATCGGACTGGACGAGCCGTTCGAGTGCAGCCGCCAACACTGAGCTCTCGAGCGACACGAGGGCTTCCACCAGCTCGAACGAGAACTCCTGTCCGATGATCGACGCAGCGAGTGCCACATCCTTGACAGGGCCAAGCCGGTCGAGCCGGGCAACAAGGCTATCCTGGAGCGTTGCGGGGATGGCGAAGGAGGCATGTGTGTCCTTGAGGTGATATTGCCAGTCACGTTCCTTGAGCGCACTGGATGCGAGAACCGACCGGGTAATCTCCTCAACGAACAAAGGAACACCCTCGGACTTCGCGACGATCTGCTCGATGACCGATTTGGGAAGCGTCACACCAGTTGATGTTTTCTCGATAAGCTCGTTGACCTGCCGCCGTCCAAGCTGGTTGAGCGTCAGTAGCGTGACATGTCCCAGAGCGAGCCAGGGTGGACTGAACTCGGGCCGAAAGTTTGCGATGACCATCGCCCGGAGACCCGCGACCCGACGCAGGATCCTCCCCAACAGCTCGATTGAAGTAGGATCTGCCCAATGAGCATCCTCGAAGATGACCAGCAATGGACCGCGCTTCGAAAGGAGGGCCAGCTGCTCCTCGATGACATGCATGGTCCGCTGTTTGCGAACCATGTCACTCATAATCGTCTCCAACTGCGGGTATCGGTGCTCGTATGGGATCGATAAGAGGGCGGCGAGCAACGGACTCGCCTCCGCAACAGTGTCGGCCGGACCCGCAAGAGCGGCTTCGAGCTTATCGAGCTTTTGGTCGGCCGAGGTGTCCCGGTCGAGACCTGCTGCTAACTCGAGCTGGCGCATGAAGGGATACAGCGCGCTGTTGGTATGATAGGGCGAGCAGAAGAACTGGACGCAGATCGGCCCAACTTCGCCAAAGCCGTCACGGAAAGCCTGCGTCATCCGCGATTTGCCCATCCCCGCCGGCGCCGAAAGAAGGATCACCTGTCCATCGCCTTCGACAGCTCGTTCCCAACGTTGCCGCATCATGCCGATCTCATCGATGCGTCCGACCAGCGGCGTCACACCTTTGCTGCTCGTTCTGGCCGCGAAGCGGCTGCCCGCACTGTTCTCGCCCATGACGGACCAAGCCCGAACCGGCGCAGGAATCCCCTTGAGAGTTTGCGGTCCGAGATCCTGGTAATTGAACGCGCCGCCGGCCAGGCTCCAGGTCGAATCAGAAATCACAACGGAATCGGGGGCTGCAAGCGCCTGCAGTCTCGCGGCGAGGTTCGGCGTCTCTCCGACGGCGACGCGCTCATGCGACGCACCTTCGCCGATCAACTCGCCGACCACTACCGTACCGGTCGCGATGCCGACCCGAAGCTGTGGGAAGCTAGAAGAGGAGCGCCGTAGGACGCCTCCCGCCTCGACCAGCGCGAGCCCCGCGAGAATGGCCCGTATCGCTGCGTCTTCGTAGGCCTCTGGATAGCCAAAATAGACCAGAGCACCGTCGCCCATATACTTGGCGATCGAACCACCGAACCGAGCCACCGCATTTGTGCAAGCCGCCCGGAAATCGGCGATGACATTGCCTAGATCTTCCGGATCAAGCTGCGTTGACAATGCGGTTGAACCGACGAGGTCGCAGAACATCACCGTAAGCTGTCGACGCTCGGCAGACGACTCAAGGGATGCTGGTGCCAGGGCGGTCGAGACGCCGATCAGCTTGGTGCCGCAGTTAGCGCAGAACTTAGCGTGCGTTGGATTGCTTCGTCCACAAGAAGGGCAGGCGAGCGGCACTGGTGCACCGCATTCCGTGCAGAATTTGCTGCTATCGGAAAGCTTGGCCCCGCACTTCAGGCATTCCATGCCACACCGGTCCTTTGAAGAAGGCCACTCTAGTGGACCGACTTTAACGCTTGTTTCCCGCGTTTCACAGCGGCGAGGACGCGGCGTTGGCACAGGGCTGCGCACTTCCGCAGCTCCCCGAAAGCGACGGTCGGCAGTCGGAACGTGGTCCGTAGCTAAGGGCCCAGGCAGTGTGGAAAGAGGTCGGTATCAGGGGCATTGTTAGTGCGACGCCGGTTTAGCGATCATGGAGCACCGATCTGAACAGAACCGGCTCCCTGACCGCCCAGACGCACCCTGGGGCGTCTGCTCGCATTGATTTGAACGCGCGGTATCCCTCGGCTTAGGCGGCCAAGGCCTCCAGCAGTGCGGCCACGCCGATGATCGCCATCACACGCTTCATGTCGTAGGCGAGCACATTGAGTGGACCCGCTCTTGCAATATCGGTGCCTTTGTGGAACTGAATCACGAGGTCGCCTCTGGCGCAAGCCATCCTTGTACCCGCGCATACGCGACCATTCGGCGGGCGTTGTCTTCAGGAATTATTTTGCCGTTGAGAACCGTGCTCATTTCGTCCGCTCTCAAGTTACTGTCGAGACTTTGGTACATTAGACGTTCGCAGAATCCTGCATACTGAGGCCCAATCCGTACTCTCATGCGGCGCACCGGCATCAGACTTGCGGCTCGCACGATGGCGGGCGCGCATAATAGCGAAGCAGCAGCCACACCAATGAGGATGCTTCTGCGTGTCACTAGGCCTTCGTGGTTGGAAATTGGCGCCGTCATCGTGCCTCCTATAACGGTGAGGGCTGGTGCCACTTGCCGAAAAGCTGCTCGAGGTTCCGCAGGAGCTCATCCGCACTGCGCTCGAACTCGAGCTGCAGGAGGGCGCGGTGATCGCCGACCGGGTTGGGGAAACGCCGCGTATATTTTTGGCCGGCTTGCACACCGCCAGCTTCGACGGGCGCCCGGTTACCTATGGCTTTGGCGAGCTCGACGCCCTAGTGCCGGCGTACGCCGCAAGCATCCACAAGAGCCAAGGCTCGGAATACCCAGCCGTGTTGATTCCGGTCATGACGCAGCACTACGCCATGTTGCAGCGAAACCTTCTCTACACCGGGGGTGGTCTCAAGCGTTCGACGCAACACTTTATCTCAGGCGCAAGGGATGGAGTGGATGGCGATGGAGCGAAGATACGGTCGAGGCTTCGATGTGGTGGCTAAGGAGGAGTTATGGGACCGGTGGCGGCGTGGAGAATCGCTGAAGGCGATTGGACGGGCATTTGGCAAGCCGTCCTCGTCGATTTATTTTCAGGTTGCTCCGCACGGCGGCATTCATCCTAGGCGCCGGCGGCGTTCGCGACTAGCACTGACGTTTGCGGAGCGGGAGGAGATCTCCCGAGGGATTGCGGCAGCTCGATCACTACGCGCGATGGCGAGGTGCTGGGCCATGCACCGTCCACGGTGAGCCGAGAGATTAGGCGCAACGGCGGCTATGATCGATACCGAGCGGCGGTGGCTGACGAGAATGCATGGGCGCGGGCCCGTCGTCCGAAACGGTGCAAGTTGGCGAGCATTCCGCGGCTACGAGGGGCAGTAGCGAGGAAGCTCAGATTGAACTGGTCGCCTGAGCAGATCGCCGGCTGGTTGAAAAGAGCGTATCCCGAAGACGAGCATAGTCAGGTGTCACACGAGACGATCTATCGCAGCTTGTATATTCAAGCCCGTGGAGTGCTGAAGAAAGAACTTGTTCGCCATCTTCGGTCGAAGCGGACGATGCGTCGACCGAGACGGACAGGCGACAAGCGCGGGCAAATCGTGGATTTGGTGTCGATCCGCGAGCGACCGGCGACGGTTGAGGATCGGGCAGTTCCGGGTCATTGGGAAGGCGACCTATTGTCCGGGTCGAACAACAGCTACATCGCGACCCTGGTCGAGCGGCAGACACGTTATGTGACATTGGCAAAAATCGCCAACAAGGACACTCAGACCGTCGTTTCCGCGCTGATCCAGCAGGCGAAGACGATACCGAACGAGCTGTATAAGTCGCTGACCTGGGACCGCGGCAAGGAGCTTGCGGATCATCGGCGATTCACGTTGGCGACCAACATCGACGTCTATTTTTGTGATCCCCAAAGTCCGTGGCAGCGTGGATCCAATGAGAATACCAATGGCCTGCTGCGACAATACTTTCCGAAGGGAACCGATTTGTCGGTGTACACGCAACTATGCCTCAACCAAGTGGCGCGCCAGCTCAATGAACGGCCGCGCAAGACTTTGGGCTTCGAAACCCCAGCCGAACGATTTAATGCTTGTGTTGCATCGACCGCTTGAGCCGGCACACCTCGCCTATCGGACACGCTGGCACAACAACGACTCGTAAATCATGTGCGCCAATCGGAGAACAAGATATTTGATTAACTAGAATTGTTAAGCCGATTACGATCGTTCTTTGGCATTGTTGAGGGAACGGGCGGCAATAGCTCGGTGGGGGTCGAGTTTCGGGGCGTCAAAATAAGGCTGGCAGGAGGATCGAGCCGCGTGTTGCGGCTCGATCTGCTTGTGCAACCGTCACTGATTTGACGCGATTTTCAGATCGGAGCTAACGGAGGCGGCGGGCACACGCCGAGCGTTACAGCCATCCGCGCTCTCCGAATGCAGAAAGATCAACTCCAGGTGGGGCATACCACCCACCCGAGCGATAGCGGGCGCCAAGCTTCAGAGCGACCTCCTTGTTGCCATAAGGAATCCTTAGCGGCGTACCTGTAACCGAATTTGGGTGCGCGGGAGCCGGTCGAGCGGCCGCAGCGTCAGCTTTGCGTTTCCGAGACCTCTTCGTCGTCGCGGTCGATTGAGGCGCAACTGACCCTGCCAGCTTGTAGGCGGTCTTGCGACCGTGCTTGCGGCGCTTCGTGCCTCGGTTCGAAGTCTATCCACGCGGACATGGCAGCCGAGTTGGCCTTGGCCTCCTCGGGAATGACGACGCCTTTTCCCTGCGCGATCTTCTTGGCGTACAACATCTGTGCCGGGCTTACTGGTTTGGAGTCGAGCTTCCCCGGAGTTTCGCCCTCGGCTTTCTTGGACGCGTGTTCGTTGAGAAATTTTCGGCAGATCGATATCGACGTCTTGTAGCCAGGCGGAGGCTTGATGCCCTTCTGCCGGGCGAGGCTGTCGGCAAAGCGCTTCATCGCAGGCGTTGGCGGAAACGTTCCGGGGCCGTTGCCGACCGCCGCTCCAAGCAACGGCGGCCCGCCGGCGGCGGCGCCTTCCTTGAGCTTGCCGATGATTCGCTCGGCGACACTGCACACTGCGTCAATCGCACCGACCATCTCCTGCTTGCCGACAACGACATCGTCGAGCAGGCATTCAAGTTGCGCCGTCACCCCCGGATCAACCAGAGCCGGGTCGGCCTGTTTGAGAACGCCGAACAGCGACAAGCCAGCCTCGGTCGGCACGATGTGCTTTCCCTGGGCAATCAGGAAACCCTGTTTCTTCAGCCCGCCGATGATCTCCGCTCGGGTTGCCGGCGTGCCAATGCCCTTGGCCTCCTTCAGGCGGTCCCGCAGAACCTCATCGTCAACAAAGCGCCAGGCATTTTGCATCGCCTCGATCAGAGTGCCTTCGTTGTAACGCGGCGGTGGCCGGGTCTCCTTGTCCTCGATTTTTGGATCGTGCAGTTGCGCAGTCTCGCCGTTGCGCAGCGGCGGCAGCAATTGCGCCTCGTCGCTCTTTTCGTCGGCGGGCTGCCAGTCCGGAAATGCTGCGCGCCAGCCGAGATCAATGGGCTGACGGCCGGAAGCGCGGAATTCGAAACCACGCACGTCGAGCGTTGCGGTAGTCTGCCGGTAGCGGAAGTCAGGCATCAGGGCGGCCAGATAGGCTCGCGCGATGACGTCGAACAGTTTTTTCTCGTCGGACGACAGACGAGGCCAGACCTCCCGCAGGTTGTCGATCGTATTGACGTTGGGAATGACGGCGTGATGGCTCGCGCCCTCCAGCCCCTTGTCGTAGAAAGTGCCGCTCGCACCCCTGCGGATCACTGGCGGCGCGGGTACGGGGATTGCGCTGAACGACTGACCCACCCGCAGTCCGGCCACGATCCGCGGCACGTCCGATATCAAGCTCTGCGGCAGGTAGCGCACCTCGGCGCGCGGATAGGTGATGATCTTCTTGCCCTGGCCATCATAGAGTTCCTGCGCCACCTCGAGTGTCTTGCTGGCCGGCCAGCCAAATCGCGAGCCGCATAGTTTCTGCAGCGACGGCAGATCGTGCAGCTTGGGTGGCCCTTGGCGTTTATCCTCGACGCGCACGGTAAGCGCGCCCTCGAAGCCCCGCGCCGCATCGGCAATTTCTTGCGCAATCTCCCGCCGGACAATTCGGTCCTGCGGCGCGTGCCGCATCTGGAATTGGCCGCCTGCAACCTTCGCGGTGGCGACAACTTCAAAATAGGCGATTGGCACGAAGTTCCGGATTTCCAACTCGCGCTTGCAAACAATGGCCAAGGTCGGCGTCTTCACGCGGCCAACGCCGATGACTCTCCGAGCACCCTGACCCAGGATGACGGTCGCGGTGCGGGTGAGTGACAGGTTGTAAATCTGGTCGGCCTGTCGGCGCGCAACGGCTGCAGCGTAAAGCCGGGCATATTCGCTATTGGGTTTTGCCCGACCGAATGCATCGCGGATGGTCTGCGAGTCCTGCGCCGTGAACATCACCCGCATCACCTGACCGCGGTACTCATAATGCTCCAGAATTTCCTGGCCGATGAGCTGCCCCTCGCGGTCGCAGTCGGTAGCGAGCCAAACTCGCCTGGCGGTGCGTAATGCCTCGCGAATGGCTCTGAGCTTGGCGGCTTTGTTTCCGCCTTCTGCCGGGCGAGTGCCGTAAAGACCTTCGGGTCGCAGCAGGATCGGCGACCAGCGCTTCCAGGCCGGCACAACATCCTCCGGTTCTAGCAGGTCAAGCAAATGACCCTCGGCCGGAAGGATTTCTCCGTAACGAGAACCGACGGCGGCGCGGACGTCTTTCGCCTGGCTGGATTTCTCCGTGATGACGATCTGATCGGCCATAACGCCTCGTTTCGAAGAATCGATTTGACAGCGGCGGAATGAGAACGTATAGCGAACGAAATCGTCTAGCAAGCTGTGCCCGACTCTCTCAGCCTTCTGGGGTCACGGCGCCTTTGACCTGCTTGCCTTCGAGCACCGACACAGCCGGGCCGGGAGGTAAAGCACATTGCCGAGTGGGGGGCACCTCGATAAGGGACCGCGCGCCTCAGGTGTTCAAGTCATCTTCGTCTGCCCGAAATCGCATGTTCAGCCACAGTGCTACATCAGCCGCTCATCGAGCCCGATGACGTGAAGTGGCGTCTCGCCGGTCAAGGCGCTGCGACAGTTCTCAACTGCGCGACGCAGGGCAATGTCGTGTGCGTTGCCGCCCTGTCCCGAGTTGTGCGGCGAGGCGATGACGTTCGGCAGGTCAAGAAACGGTTGATCGATGCGGAACTCGCCGTGGCGTACCGGTTCAATCCACCAGGCATCGATGCAGGCGGTAAAGCGCGGGTGCTTGAGCAAGTGATCATACAGCGGCCTTTCCTGCACGATCTCCCCACGGGCCAGGTTGACCAGAATCGCATCCTCCTTCATGCGGCCGAGCTCGGCGGCGCCGATCAGGCCGTAGGTCGCACGGGTGAGCGGCGCGCTGATCAACAGAACGTCTGCCGCCTCCAGGAGATCATTCAGCCGCTCCGGCGTTCCGATCCAGTCCACCCGCTCATCTGTCCGGGCGGGATGGCGTGCACCCGCATGCCGATGCCGTGCATCAGCCGGGCGGTCGCTGCTCCGATGCCGTCAAAGCCGAAGATTCCGCAATCCCCGCCCGCGAGCATGCGATTCTGCGTGAACTGATTGAACTGGCCAAGTTTAAGATTTTCGTGTTCCAAGATCAGGCGCTTGGCGGCAGCAAGTGCCATGGCGAGCGCGTGCTCAGCCATCGACTCGGCATAGCCGCCGCCGTTGGTTGCCACTGGCACACCCTCCGGGAGCTCGCCCAGCGGAATGAAGTCCACGCCAGCGATCATGAACTGGATCAGCCGCGCGCCATCCAACAGCTCTGCCTCGCCGGGCCGCAGTTCCTTGGAGCTGTTAAATGTCAACAGCGCGCCGGCATTGCGCAGCGCTTCCGCGCGGGCCGCCTCATCGAGCTCGGTGAGATATTCGACAGCGCTTGCACCGGCGAGAGCGTCGGCAACGATCGCCTTACGCTTTTCGCTCAGTTCGAAGGCGACGACGAGCGGTAGTCGGCTCAGCTCCATACACCCAAGATTAGCGCAAATCGGCTCACGAAGCCGCCCGAATATGTTTAGTTGGGGTCCCTGGAATCAATCGGAGTGGCACGATGGCGACCGGGAGGCAGCTCAAGGCCGCCATCCTCGTCAGGAGGGCGGCGAAGGGACCGCGCAAGAAACGTATGCGGCCGGAGCCTCGGCAGTACACCGTCGCCGACCTGGAGCGCGCACGAGACCGGGTAGCGGCGGCGGAGCCGCCGAATCGACAATGACCGCAGAAGCAATCCCAACAGAGGACGCGCGGGGTTGGAGCGGGCGCAGCTCGATCTGTCGGTCATCGAGTCGCAACTACGTTTGCGCGGCCTCCTTGAGTGACAGCACGATCGAGCTCTGCCGACATACCGGTGAGGACGCCTGGGGACCGCGTAGTCCGCTATGCCACGGTAGCGGACCTCCTGAGACGTCCCGCTCACCGCAACTTAGTGTCGATTTTGTTGCAGAAGTCGGCGACCAGAATGGCGAGGCGGCTGAAAGCCGGCAGTTGGGCCTACGCCCGTGCCTATCAGAACTCGGACCAACGGACCGCCGAATTGTCCGACTGGTTGCATCGCTACAATTGGCATCGGCCACATGGTAGCCTGAAAGCCAACACACCTATCAGTCGCCTCGGTCTATCCGAGGACAACGTATTGAGGCTCCACAGCTAGCTTGTCATCCTAGGAGCCCGTCCACATAGGCATCGCGGTCGGGCATTTGTTGCACGGTAGCCGCCTCAGGCGGCGGTTGGCCTGCTCTCGCCCGAACGGCAGGTATCCGATCTCGTCGATTCTGAGTAGCTTCGGCAAGTCGGCATAGCTGGGCGTCCTTCCTCTTCGCAGCTGCTTGCGCGATCGCGACGTAGATGAACGGTGGACCGGGAGCTACGGGTAACAACGGTTCGCATTGGATTTAACCAAAGATGGCACCCCCAACCCCACGTTACGCGGGCTAACGGGATGAAGGGCGGCCGGCCGCCGATGGCGCCGAACCGCCTGTCGCGCAAGAGGGCGATGCAGCTCTGCGCGGACAACGAGTCGCCGCTCGACATCATGTTTGACAACATGCTGTTTTGGCACCGGCAGTCCAGGGACCTCAGCGCCAAGCTCGACGCGATCTGCGGCAAGATCAAGAACGAGGACGACCGGCGCGAGGCGATGAGCCTGGCGCGCATGTTCCTCTCAGCTCGTGAGACCGCGCCGCGGTGCGCGGTGGACTGCGCGCCCTACGTGCACGCGAAGCTGCAGGCGGTCCATCACGAGCACGGCCCCACCGGTCGCTATATCATCGCCGACAGGCCGATGACTGAGGCGGAATGGATCGCGGCCAGGGCCGACGTGATCGACGTCACGCCGGAGAAAACGGACGAGTGACTGTGGGTAGATTTGTGAGCAGAGAAGTCGAGTAAATAAATTTATTTTATTTGCCTGTAAGTTACGAGCGAGTTGGGCGGAAAGATTCCGCCATGAGCCCGAAGTCGCGCCCCACGAAGTTCGGAGGAGGACCCGCGCCGGCAATCGAGCCACCGCGATTTCCGCCGTGAAAATAGCGAACGGTTTCTGTCATCGCGTATTCTGCAGCTTGGAGTGGCGCACTTATACACGAACGCAATGTAGCTTGGCGCGGCTATATCGGTTACGCGACCTCTACTGATGCCGCGCCACAGACCGTCGGTCAGCGCGAGAGGCGGCCGTCCGGCAAGATGAAATGCGCTCGCACCGCCGTAATGCGCTCGAAGTCCTCGGCCATTACGCCTTCGGAGATGACGCCCACGAGACGCCAGTCCCACTCGCCATCCTTGAAGACCGGCTGGAGTATTGGTCCGCCTGAAGCGCCGCTGAGTTCATACCCGACCGGCGGTAGTCCGAGGCCCCGTATGTCCATCCAATACTTGCGGTCAAATTGACAGCAAAGCTGGTGCTCAGTGAAGCTTGTTAGCGGCACCATAGCCGAGTGGAGGCCGAAGCTGAATTCCTTGTCCGCAATCCGGTCGCGCTCGCATTCCGGAAAGCCGCCGAAGTAAACTACCTCTCCCTCATTGGGCGGGGGCGGCCACGGTCCATCGCTACCCCGAATGATCTTCTTGCCAGTGGCTGCGATTTCTGCCGGCGTGATGCGAAAAGTGGCGATGTCGAGGCCGAGGTGCTTGCCCGATGCAATCAACCGTTCTTGCGGATCAAAACCGATATCGCCGACCTGGGTGCCGCGGACGTGGCGTTCATGGACGCGTTCAAGATATGCGTCGTACACGTGTCCCGCCGTGACGGCGAAAGGTCCCCGGCCGCAATCGAGGAAAAACATGGAGCCATGGTGCGACAGCGCAAAAAGCGGGGTCCACAGGTCCCGTTCCTGATAGTGCCAGAAAAGCCAAGTCACGTGTTTGGCCCCACTGTCATGCATGCGCCGCGAGAATTCTTTGATCTCGGGAGATTGCCGTTGGGCGTCGTTCAGCGCGTTCAGCCATTCGGGACTATAAGGCTGCGGGTCCGCTGCGGGCCTGTCATCCTGTGGCAAGGTGGTCGGAATGATGGTTCGGTTCATCGCGAGAACATGGGAAGTAGCGGACCGGCAAGCAACGTTCCTCGGGAGTAAAGCGGCCTTGTCCTTTCCCTCGGGGCGTCTGCGCGGCAGTATGCTCCTATGGGCTTCAACAAGCGCAAGATGAAGATGGAGCGTGCGGCCGAGGCTGAAAAGAAAGCCGCGGCACGGCGTGCGCTGGGGCCGCAGATCATGGAGGACGCTAAGCGCCTGGTCGAAACCTGGAACGCTCGGCAGTTAGGTCACATGCCGCCGCTGTTCTCGCCGACGATCGGCGCCGCGCTGGCCGCAAAGCATTGGTTTCTGTGGGTGCGCTGTCCGGCCTGCCGGACGACAAGTGGTGTGGACCTGCGCCGGCTGGACTGGCACCGCGACGCCGCACTGACTGCGCTCATTCCGAAGCTCTCATGCCGCGGATGCCGACCGAACGCGCCATTTGCCGAGCTCTTGAAGCTGGCGCCGTCGAGTGTTGCTGACGAGCTCAACGTTTCGCGTACCCGCACGGTGATCGGCGAATAGCTGCTCAGCCAGGACCGATGGACGGCAAGGACGCGAAGTGCTGGCCGTCAGGTACATTCTATCCTTCCAAAGGACGAATAGAGCATCGAAAGTGTTGGCGTATTTCTGCTTTACCTGGGCGATGATCAACTTCGTTTGCTGGTGGCGGATGCCATAGTCATTGAGGTTGAGGTAGATCACCAGCCACACACCGCTGCCATAGCGCTTGGCGATCTTCTTGCGGATGGCCGTTTCGAGGGCTTCGGGAATGGCATCGGCGCGGGCGGCCCAATCTTCAACCGGATCGAACTCGATGCCGCTGTCGGTGCGATATTCCTTGCCCATTTTGCGGCCCGGCATGTCGGCGATTGTGACCTCGACGTTCTTGGTCGTTTCGCCGACCCGGACATAACCATCGGGCCACTGGTCATCGGGACCGGAGAGCCATGCCTGATCGGCCGATTTGAAGCGCACCACAAACTCGGCCAAGGACCACGCATCGAGAAGGAACTTCTGCCGCGGATTATTGAACAGCACCTTCGAGGTCGTGCGCCGGTGCAGGGCCTTCACGGCCGCTTGGAAGTCGCGCGGCGGCCGCGGAACGGTCAAGGTCGAGTGAGCGGCTCTCAGCTCACTGTCTTGCAAGACCGGGCCGGACAGAGTGTCATCTTCCTCGAACAGCCACCCGGAAGCTGCCGGATCGAAGCCATCATCGCAAGCGGCGTAAATCCAGTCGTCGAGATCATCGTGCATCGGGGTCGCGCCTGTCCTGTCGGCGTGTGTTCAGGAAATAGCTCCCGCTCGGTTAAGCCCGTCTCAACAATCGTCGGAATGGTCGCGACCGGATTGAGTTTCAGACCGCCTTTGGCAGTCTCAGCGCCTCAGCCAAGTCCTTCATGTGCTTGTTTCGATCCGCGCCGTATATGGCACGTGTATTTGCAAAACCGATCAACGCTGCCGCCGCAGTTGACGGCCTGTAGCCTAACATTTTCACTAGCGAGAGCGCGAATGTTTCATTCGCCGCGAAAGCCGTCATCCGGGAGGCTACCTCACGAAATGACATCTGAGCGTCGTGCAGTTGCTTGCGATCGTCATCTGATAGGCTCAGTTGCTCGAGTGTTCCCGGAGAATCGCGCAGTTCCTTGTATTGCGCACGCGCGTTTGCAGTTAACGTCAGCAAATAAATGACTTCACCTCTTAGATCGAAAAATCTTCGGAATGGGCGTCCGAGAAATTCAAGAACGAGCCAGCCAACAGTCGCGGCGAAGAACGAGAGTGCCACTGATAATGCGCCTCCGCTCATAGCCTAGCTTCTCATTTTCCCGCCGACACGTGACAGGCGGCCGAGCGACGATACACGGCTTCGGCTGAAACGACGGGCGAGCATCGTAAGCACCGCGCCAATGGCGTATAATAGCTGAAGACTTCCTCCGGGGCACGCCGGACCCATCGATTTTTGTATGGCGGATAAACGATCCAAGCCAGTGAAGGTGCCCGAGAGCGAGATCGCCCGACAAGCGACGGACGCGCTCGGAGGCTATGTCTATCAGCTAGACCACACCGTGATGACCTGGCTGACGCTCGGTGATGACGAGGCGCTCCATATTGAGTTCGCGGAAGATATTGCGAAGTCTGAGTGACGGGAAGCTCGATCTAACGCAGATAAAAAGAGTCGCCGCCAATATCACTTTGCGGTCCGACGGCGTCGCCAAACTCATAACGTCGGTCTGGGAATTCCAGAAAGCTAATCCGGATCGGAAGGTATCCGGCGCTTTGTTGACCACGAGCGGCATTGGAAGGGAGAGGAAAACGTCCTTTCCAGGCAAATTGCCGGGGTTGGTCTATTGGCGGACCGCCGCGCGCCCTGGCGCTGACGTGGAGCCAATCCGCACCGCTCTCTTGAGCCTGGATTTGCCGAGCGACCTGAAAGCTTTCATCAAGTCCGCAACGGCGGACGATTTGCGCACACGCGTTAGTCCGACCGATCCGTTGGCTTCCAAAGAGCGCAGGTCAAGACGAGCTGCGCCAAGAGATAGAGGAACAACTCGTGCTCTTGGGCAGCCGTATGGGTGTGCCGGCCGCAGCGTCGAAGGATGCCCGGGATTTCCTCGTCGGTGCGCTCCTGGAGTTCGGTCGCAAAGCCGGCTGAACAACGATACGTCACGAAGGCAAGGCTTTTGGAGATATTCCAGAAGAAAACATTTATCACCCTGCCGCCAAATATGCTGGAGGGTTTGCCCATTGGGGGGCCTGGCGCGCCGCTCACGCCAGTCGAAGCGATTGCGCGGGATGTTGCCCGAATTCCATTGCCCAAGCGGGCCGCTTTACGCACGAAGGAGGTCGCGCGCCTCCAAACCCATCTGGTGTCGAGTGGCGTGCTCTGGTTTCACGGCAGCAGCGGCCTGGGCAAAAGCATTCTGGCGGTGCTGTTGGCCCGTTCCCAAAGCGTCGAGTGGCGTGTGGCCGATCTGCGGGAGCTTTCAGCGTCAGCGATTCACTCCATCCTCGTTGGGATTGCGAGCACATTTCGGCAAACCGGTGCAGGTGGCCTCGTTCTGGATGACATTCCCGCCGACGCCGACAACGCACTCGTCTCGGCAATAGGTCAAGTCGCGCGCGCGGTCGCCGACGCAGATGGGCTGCTAGTCATCACGTGTACTAAGCCGCCGCATCCGACACTTAGCAGTCGCCTCGGTCTTAACGACGACGCCATCGTCCGCGTGCCATATCTCACGCAAGAGGATGTGGCCAGCATGGTCAGGGCCGCCGGCGGTGATCCTCAGAAATGGGCCCGTACAATCTATGCCTTTGCGGGCAGCGGTCATCCACAGCTTGTGGACGCTCGTCTAGCGGGACTTGAGCAGCGTGGCTGGGACGAGAAGGAGCTTTTAGCCGACTTCGTCCCCTTAATTGACAGTCCCAATGACATGGAGGAGGAGCGCAGGGCGGTCCGGAGCCGATTGCTTGGCGAATTACAGCCGAACGCAATCGAACTGTTGCTCCGCTTATCGTTGCTCCAAGGTAATTTCGATCGGCCGATGGCCCTGGTAACCGCCAACACCCCGACCGTGGTTCCCCAGGCAGGCCTTGTCTTCGATTTCCTCGTGGGCCCCTGGATTGAGCAGCTTGGACCGGAACGTTACCGGCTGTCGCCGCTGCTGAAGGACAGCGGAGCGGCCGTCATCGCGTCGCCCTTACAGCGCTCGATCAAAACCAATGTAATGAATTATTTGATCGAGCAGCGGCCGTTTCCGGCGGACCAGTTGCTTCAGGTCTTCCTCATTGCGTTCCAGCAGGATGATCGGGCAGGGCTCACTTGGTTTGGCCACGCTATTCTTAGCGCTTCCGCCAACCCGACTAGATCGCAATTTAAACGGTTGGCACAGGAAGTGTCGGTATTTGCGCTCGTTGATCGGGGCAGCGAACAGCCGCTCGTACCCGACGACATTCAACTCTCAACGCTGCTGCGATTTGCACAGCTGCGGGTCGCTGTTGCGACCGACGATATGAAGCGGGCAGCGAGGCTTGTGGATCGGGCCTTGGCCGAAAACAACTTTGCTGATGCCGAGCGCCGCCAATTGCTCGATGCGATGATTTTCGCGACGGTGATGTTGGAGCCGCGTATCCCCGTCGGGCCGAAGCGATGGCTGCCCATGCTTCTAGACTTGGTCGCGACGCCGGCATTGCGGTCGATATTTACACAGACGCTTCCTGCAGGAAGCCCATTCAGCGGTCTGCCGCCGACCGCCACGCATGATGAGATGATGTTCATCGCTCGTGCGTGTGCTCTGAAGTCAATCGAGGAACTCGCTGAGCTGATCGACGCGTTGGAGCAGCAGCCGCAGGCGGCGCGGGACCGCTATCTCGGCGCGGCCGCACGTACAAATCCTAGCCTGCACCTCATAGTGGCGGCGTCCTGGCTGACAGACGTGAAACGGGTTGGCTTTGATGCGAAGACGGCCGCTGCAACCTATCGCACGCTGAGCCAGACGAAGTCCGCCAAGGACAATCCCGACTTGGCCGTTGAGCTTCTATGTGCCGAAGCAATCATGCTCGACGAGTACAGTGGTGACAAAGACGGCGCACTGGAAGTACTGCGCGTCGCGCAAGAGGGCTACCCGAACAACTATCGCCTCAATCGCCAACGCCAGAAAGTATTCTACCGCCACCGGCAGTACGCCGAGGCCTTAGCGGAATTCGAGAAATTTCAGGATCGGTTGCCAAAGGAACTCGCGGTTGATCGGGCCTTTGCCATGCGGGAGGCTGGCCGTAGCGCGGCGGAGATTGGCGACCTTGAAAAGGCGCGGACGTTTTTTGAGCAAGCATGGGAGTCAGCGCGTGTCTGCGGGGCTGGCATGAAGCCCATGACCGCAGGTCTTTCGGCCGATTGCGCTATCTTGGACTTTGACGCTGGCAAGCACGAGAGTGCCCTTAGCCTTATGCGCCGAGCTCTGCTCGAGGCTGACGATCTGGACCCGCGTGCCGGCCTCAAACAGGCCTTCGTTAAGCGCGTCCACATCGCAGCGGTCCTCTATATGCAAAGAGGGGCGCCGGATTTTCCGGCCGCCCGGCAGGCTAGGGTTTACGGCATGTGCAGCGAGCCGGAACCACAGGAATGGTTTCGGAACCAGCCACAGGCCCAGCCCGCTTTTGTCTGGTACCAACTCGCCGAACTGGAAGCCGAAATTTCCCAAAGCCAAGCTGTGCTGACCGAGCTTCGCAGGCGGACAGCAGCGAGCGGCGGTCTCTTGCCATTGGAGAGTATGTTGGTGGTCCGCCTCGCCGAAGCGGCTGCTCGAAACCTGGACGTTGATCGGTTTTTAGAAGCGCTGAAGACCTATCCGAGGGCAATCGTGGAAGGCGTTAGTAGTATGCGAGCTTGGGGCGGCGGCGACCTCTTCAATATGCCAATCGGCAATTTGGCACCAATCAGCGACGGTGAATGGAGCAATCCCAGGATCGCCCAAGCTACTAAGCATGCGATCTTGTCTTTCGTGCTGGCATGCGGTGCAGCCGGCCGGGCCGACATCGTCGCGAATTTACGCAACGAGGTGATCCTTGTTCCAGCTTTGGCCAGGGAGGTGGAAGGTCTTTTCCGAGTGATGGATGACCCGTCGGATGAGGAGCAGGACATTTACGTGATCATCCCGAGTATCGTTGGTCGCCTGCTGCGTGGTGAGGTTTTCAATACCGACGACGTATTCTTGTCGGCGATCTACGCATTCCAATTTCTGGAGGACAGTGCCATCGCTCGGCCTGCCGCTGAAGCTCTGATGTCTTTCTACGAACGAGTTTGGCCGGAAATCTTGCGTGACCGGGCATTCTCCATGCGCAGTCCCGTTACAAACGGACCAATCATTCTGTCGGCCGTCCGCAAAGGTGAAACGGCTATGCAGCGCATGGCCAACATGGTGTTGGCGACGGAAGCTGCCGCAAGACGCGGCCTCAGCCATGACCTTCGAGAGCGTCTCTCCAAGTCGCCGCCAAGCGATCAAGGTCGAACGTTACCTCTGAGGAACCATCCGGATCATGAGGCAAACTCCCTCGAGCGGTGGGGTGGATAGGCGGGATCGTCGCTGCCCTTTGAAAGAATGCGATGCCACTTAGGCGGCATTCCATTCCAGCCAACCGGGACTCGGAAGCCTTTGAAGAGACGCCAGCTCTTGGTCATGTCGAAACGATGATTTGAGTTCTCCACCTCTTCTTGGAGGTGGCGCAACACCATCAGCTGCTGTCCTGGTGCCGGAAACTGCACGGAGCAGTAGAGCGTGACTAAGACGATCCGCTTCGTATTGCGCAGGAAATGGGTGGCGACATCGACCAAGCCATGGCGAACGTCGGCGTACTCGAGCCATTTCTGCGGCACCTTTACGAACACGATGCCGGGTTCATTCGGCGGCAGATTTTTCTTTCGCGCAGTCTCGAGGGCGTGACGGATGGGTTCTGGCCGAACTTCACCGCTCTCGATTCGGCATTTCGCGTCTGCACAGACGGTCCGACCATCGGCATACGACACCGCGCAGTCGTAATCGCTGCCGCGTTGGCCGGACGGAGCGACAAAACGAAAGGAGATATCGTGGATGTAAAGGAACCTGCCAAAGTCGAACTCAGCGTACGCCGCCTCGGCGTCGCCTGTCCGCATCTGATCTATCCGCTCATCGAAGCCGGCCACGTGCTGAAGATTGAAGAGGGTTTCGGCGAAGTCGAGAATTCGGGCTGTCTTGGCTTCAGCGATTTGAGGCGACGAAAAATCCATCTGGAAAAAGCTCGCGGGGCTGGCGCTGCGCGCCTCCCGCTGGACGATATTCGCTTTCACCCATTCCTTGCCGAGGAAGTGGCCGATGATCGACGTTGCAAGATTGAACGTCGTCCAGTTTGGCTCTTGCCGCACTTCAAGGGGAAATGACGCGACCGTCACCGGCAGATCGGCAAGGGTGATGCGGGTCGGTGTCGATTCCATCTGCCGTTTTCCGTGGCGAGGAGATCGGCATTAACGCCCCGGTGCTGATCCACCGGATGCCAAAGCGGCAGGCTTCAACTCGCGCATGGTTAAGTAGGCGCCCTCGAAGTGCCGTCAAGTTTACGCTTGGGGTACGGTTGTGGGTAAATTCGCCTAAGCGGCTAAAAACGCTGTAATATCAAATACTAGCGCTCCCCGGGTGGATTCGAACCAGCGGACCAACCGATTAACAGCCAGATGTCGGCCTCCGGCGGATATTCACCGGCGGGCAGGTGAGCCGATTGACTAGCGCAGCCGGCCACGCGGCGAAGGCCATTTGTCGGCGGGGCAGACGAATTGCCGAACATCATCAAGTCTGCTGGATGGCCGAGAGCAGCCAATTGCCGCCACGCGCGCGCATGAAGGTCCACAATTCGGTCACCTCGCTCCGCTCGCCGTTCGACGGTGCGTCCGCTTGCGCGCTCGACCATGCTGTCCTTGAGCACAAATTTCATGGCCACGGTCGCATAATCGGTATTGCTTTCGCGCCAGGCTTCCGCGAAATCGCCCTGCAGCAGCTTCACATCAGTGACGCGATTGATTAGACCGCGACATGCGTTGCCCGCCAACTGCTTGTAGAAATAGGACAGCATCTCGGGTGTGACCTTCGCGGGCAGGGCCGAAAGATCTTCCGCCGAATAAGCTGCTTGGATGTCACCGAGCAATCGTTCGAACGCGTCATAGTCCGACTTGGCGACGGTAAGAGATTCGCCGGCCGGTGGTGCAGTGGTGCCGGCCAGCATTCCACTGAGACCGCCAAAACTGTGTCCAGTCGCCGGATGCACCGCCGCATAGGCAGGCGCTGGCATATTGCGCCGCTGCCACCAGGCGAAGATCAGCCGGGCGACGATCACGATCAGCATGACTTGCAACAGCAGACCGAGGATCGAGGCGAAGCCCGCCATGCCACCGAAAAGTCCGTGCCCGAACAGCAGGCCAAATAGACCTGCGCCGAGGAAGCCGGCAGCAATCCCGCCGAACAATCCGCCGCCGAACAAGCCAGGACGCATTGCAGTCTGGCCGATGGGCGCGGCGCTGCCGGGTTGTGTCATTGAATTCTGGATCGGCGCGGCGGTAGGGCGGTGGTCGTGGCGGGCGGCGCCGAGAATGTGCGCATGCCTCGGCTACCTCCTGAGAAGCCGCCACCGGCGCGTGCATGCGCATCAGCAATAACCGGCACAAGCGCAACCGCGATCGCGGCAAGCGCGATCAGCCAGCGGTTGCGAAACATGACATTTATCTCCCGGCTGCGCCCACCCCAACCGGAATTGCAATGCCGACGGCAATCGCCTAATTTGAAATTTCGAACGAAAGTTTGAAAAAGGTGACCATGACACGACCCTCAGACATTACCCGCGACCGGATCATGAAGGCGGCCGAACGGCTGTTCGCCGAACGCGGTTACGACGGCACCAGCATCCGCGCCATCGTCGCCAAGGCGCGCGTGAACCAGGCGGCCATCAACTATCATTTCGTCGGCAAGGATGGGTTGTATAGCGAAGTTCTGCGGGGGGCTTTCCGCGCGCTTACTGAGCATCAGCTCGCTCATGCTGAAGATACAAAGGCAATGTCGCGCGAGCAGGCGCTCGGCGAATTTGTCCGCGGTCAGCTGCGGCCATTGATAGCGGCCGACGAGCTCAGCTGTCACATCCGCATTTTCAACTGGGAAACGGTGCGTCCCACGGCGGTTTTTCGTAAGCTGGTAAGGGAAGAGGCGACACCTTTCATCGGGCTGGCGGTCGATCTCGTCCGCCGCTTTCTGCCCAAGGGGACGGATCAGCGCACGTGCATGGTTGCGGCCATCTGGCTGATCGGCCAATGCAGCGTGTTCGTGCGCAACCGCGAGCAACTCGCCGCTCCGCCGGTTGGCTTAGCGCTCGATGAATCCGCCGTCGAGCAGCTCGCGCAGCTGGTCAGCCATTGGGCGGCGGCGGCCCTGGCGCAGCCATCCTGAGCGGCGGCCCACAAGAAATCCCGGTTGACGCCCCAAAATTTCCCTTTTTCCGGCTATCGGTTGCCTGTAACATATGTTTGAAATTCATTCGCTCGTTTGAATACGACGCTGCCGGACGGGACTGGGGTCATGCAATACGCTCTACCGCTGCTGCGACGTTTCGTTGCCAAGGTCGTCCTCAACGTCTTGCCGGCGGCTACGGCGAGCGTGATCGGCGGCATCCTGTTCACGCACTACCAGTTGGGCGGCGCCATTGCGCCGCAAACGGGCGCTGAGCAGCTCGCACCGGCCTCGGCGGAAATGATGAAGCTTGTCCGCGACGAGCATGCTTTGATCGTCGATTTCCTCAAGGCGCAATTGGCGGCCGAGAAGAGCCGCCTCGCGGAAGAGGAGAAGGCAGCGCATGCAGCGGATGAAGGAAAACCGGCCCAGGCAGCACCGACCGCAGCCGCAGCACGCCATGTGACTGTTGCTATGGCTTCGGGAAAAACGGCCGCACCGCGAAGCAGGCCGGTTGCCGCCGCTGCGCCGCATGCGCCGCTCGTGATTGCGCAGACGGGACAAATTGAGCCGGTAGAGGCACCCGCACGCGATCCGGATTCGTTTCTCTCCAAGACGATCGACCTGAAGGATCACGTTGTCGCCGCCACTCAGCGGGTGGTCACCACAATCGGAAGCATTCCGTCTTGGATCGGCGAGCGCATCGGTGGATCGACTGTCAAGCCTTCGCCTCCCGTCGGCCGGCTCGCCAGCGCGTCCTGGTGACGCGCTCGCGACATTGTGGGTGAATAGAGGCGATCGCCGACAAAGGAAAGCCGCTGTAGGCTGCTCCGCTATGCGCGCTGACGGTCAACTCTGGCTGTCGTGCTAGCAGCGACGGCGGTCGGGGCGGCCGCGGTGGCGGGCGCGCACGCTGGCGCGTCCGGGCCAAGTCGTATCGATGCCTTCCAGCATGCCTCCGGCGGCGCAGGGTGAAGCGCAGACCCCCCCAAACCCCGCCGGCAATAGCCTCAGCCTCCACTGCCAGTCACCACGAGGGGTTGATTGCGGCGAGCCAGTCGGGTACCGGCTCGACACCACAGCCGCCTGCCGGCGCAGCGACTTTGGTCGAAGTTCCAGCCGCTAAGGCAGCCACGCCCGATGCGACGAAGTCCGCTGCCGCTCCGACAGCAACCGCCGGTGCAAAAGAAGGCCACCAAGAAGCGCCACACCGTGTCGCGGTACGCGTCGCGCGGTGGCCCAATCGCGCTTTTCCCGGGCAAATACTACAACCGCGCCCCGAGCGGATATCGTAAAAGCCCCTGGGGGGATTACTACTCCGACCGTTATTAGCACCTATCTCAAAATTGCTGGTCGGAACGACTGAAGATTGGCGCCAGCCATTCCTAAGCTCGCCCGCGCAGCGATATATCGCGGCTTAGTGACGACATGTGTTCGTATTTACCAAAGGGGTCTGGGTCATGAGCAGCAAGGCATTGGTGTTGTTTTCTGGTGGTCAAGATTCAACGATCTGTCTTGCGTGGGCGCTATCGCGTTTTGAGCACGTCGAAACCATTGGATTTGACTATCGACAACGTCACCGAATTGAGCTGGATTGCCGTGTTACCGTTCTTGAAGCGCTAAAAGGAGCGTTTCAAAATTGGGCGCGACGTCTCGGGGAAGATCGGATCATCGACCTGGGTGTAATTGGAGAGATTGGTGAGACTGCTCTAACGAGTGATGCAGAGATCCAAATGCAGGCGAACGGCTTGCCAAATACCTTTGTTCCGGGCCGCAATATTTTGTTTCTGACGATTGCTGGCGCGATTGCCTACCGGCGCGGCATCAAACGTCTCGTTGGGGGTATGTGCGAGACTGATTTTTCCGGCTATCCCGACTGTCGCGATGATACCTTGAAGGCGCTCCAGGCAACATTGAACTTGGGCATGGAGAGCCGCCTTGTGATCGAGACGCCTCTGATGTGGCTTGATAAGGCTGCGACATGGCGCCTTGCGAATGAATTAGGAGGAAAAGTGCTCGTCGACCTGATTCGGGTTGAAACTCATACTTGCTATCATGGCGATCGTGAGCATTCGCACGATTGGGGATACGGGTGCGGAAAGTGCCCAGCGTGCGAATTGAGAAAGGTCGGCTACGAAAAGTTTCGATTGTCGGCGTGTGCGCCACCAGCGGCAGCCTGGTCCCAACCCTCCTTCGTTCGGCACTCCTGAGGGCACAACTGGAGCTGCTGCGACGTTGGGTTGCTGCGGTGCCTCTGTCGGGGGCGGGGCAGCTTCGCCCACAAGATTTGATGTATCGTTTTTTCGCCAAAACCGGCTTGCTGGATGAAACTTGAGTTGTAGATCAATCGACCAAGTGTGAATGTCAGTCCTTGTTGTGCGCTTATGAGATGTGGAGAAACACAAATGCCATTAGCGTGCCAAATTTTTAGGATCATCACTCGCCTTCCAATCCGCGACGTCGTTGGTGTTGCCTATCGATCTGTAGGCAGATTACGCGATCGTCAGACGCCGTGCGAAACGAGACGGTGACTCCGCTGCTAAAAAAGGCTCGCGTTGAACCGCAGAGGTTTGGATTTCTTCTGACAGAGTAGCTTCCCGTACATGCATGCTTTTTTTGCGCGGTTTTGATCTGAGTCAACATCGGCGCCCGGTCCGAGGCTATTTTTCATTGTCCAAACACACCAGGAGACGCCACGCATGAATTCCGATAATGCATCTGGACAGAAGACCCGCTCGGCCTCCAGTCACGCTGATACCGAACATAACTTAAACGAGAGCATAAGCGAGCTACGCAGGGATCTGGCGAGCGTGAAAGCTGATTTCGCACATCTTGCCACCCAGGCCAGTGGCGAAGCGGCGAAGACCATTCGCAATGTGCACCAGACAGTTGCGTCGAAAGTCGGGGGCGCGGCCAGTGGCGTGGCCGACGCGAGTTTTGATTTTGCTTCCTCGGCCAAGCAGCACGCCGAGACCTTCACGTCGGAACTCGAAGGCATGGCCAGGCGCAATCCGCTGGGGACAATTGCGGGTGCGGTGCTGGTTGGCGTCATGATCGGGATGATGACGCGGGGCCGCAGTTGATGTTGGCTCCGTTGCTTGGCGCGGTCCGCGCCGACATCGATAGCGCTTTGCCGCCTAAGGAAACTGCTCTGGCGCAAGCCCCTCTGCGCCTAAATTTGACACTTAATCTGCCGGCGATGGCGCGCTGATCCCCACGATCTCCGTGGCATCTACCTTGAACACATCGCCGCCGATCTGCGTCACCGCTGCGATCGCGATGGCATTTGCCCGAGCTGCCTGGCATCGGCGGCGGCCGCAATGTAGCGGGAGGCCGCCACAGCGGCTAATGGTTGTCCGCGCCGAAGTCCTTGACCGGAGGGGAATAGGGCTCCGCATTCAAGAGTTCGTTGTAAGCTCTTTGGCAGAAATATTGCTCTACAGGCTGCGTCGAGACCCTAATCACTTTTGCAGCTTCCTGCCACGCGTCGTTCTTATCGATTGATGAGTTTTCCTTGAGAATCGAAGTTTCAATGGCGCTCACCGCACGCCGCGCGCGCTCCATCTCAATTTCGTTGATCCACACCACAGCGTATCCAAGTCGCACGTCATAGCATCTCTTCACGACCATGTAGTTGAAGTACGACTGTTTTAGCCTGTTGATGGGCTTGGCGGCTTCGATCC
This sequence comes from uncultured Alphaproteobacteria bacterium, assembly GCA_963833665.1. Classification (GTDB taxonomy): domain Bacteria; phylum Pseudomonadota; class Alphaproteobacteria; order Rhizobiales; family Xanthobacteraceae; genus BOG-931. Next base: position 31,642 of record CAWHZA010000036.1, read on the forward strand.
TAGCTTCCTCCTTCGCTTTTTCTTGTCGCAGTTCCCGCTCTTTTTGGGCGCGGAGCGTGGCGAGTGCAAACTGCCAGACCTGCGGGAAGCAGTTTGTGAATTGATCGAAGGTCATCTTGCTTATCGCAGTGAGCATTCCCGCCATGCCGTGATCAACTATTTGGTAATTGGGTCCATAGGACGGTGGTCGGCCGTTGGTATTTGCAATGAGCTGCAGGTTATATTGGAAGCTTTGGAATACGCGCCCTGCATCCCATATCGCGTTAGGAGAAGCGTTCACTTGTTGTATCGTCGGTGAGCGCTGTTGCCGCAAAATTCTGTACGTCTGGGTGGGCTAGGGGACCGGAACAACCCTGAGTTGCTTCCGCAGCTTTTGCTGTGTTAGTAGCCGCCGCCCCCATGGCGAGCGCCATGGCAACCGCTATGATACTGGCCGCGCCAATTGTTTTAAATAGGTGTTGCATGATTTTTGATCGCGCTTCTGAACAATGGCGCATTGATTTACATCAAACTGATCCTTCACGTGCCGATGCTGCCTAAGTCCATGCCGATGCTGCGCGGCCAGCTGGCGATGGCAGTCGCGCACCTTTCGTTCATCAGCCTTGGCTGGGAGAGCCCGACCAGCGCGCTAGCCGCCGGCTCATAGATTGCGGCGCCAAGCTCGACCAAGGACGAGGCGCGGCGGATGGCAGTCAACTTCGCCAAGCTGCCGGAACTGCTGCAGCGGAAGGATGACAGCTCGTAGACGCCCCCACGCCGCCCCAGAAACGGCCGCCTGTGCGTTTGCCGGCCATCCGCTACCCTTCTCTCACAGCGACGCGCAGAAAGCTCGCAGAAGTGCCCTAAAATCGGGCCTTAAGATCGGCCTCAGACAAACTCGACCGGGGCGGATGACCGCTTTGGCTTCCTAGGCGCTTCCTACGCGCTCGATCTGACTTTCCGTCGGGGGGTCCCAGAGGGGTCCCCGTGCTATTTTGGGGACCCCATCAATGGAAGAAACTCTTGATATCATTGGAGCGGGTGAAGGGAATCGAACCCTCGTCATAAGCTTGGAAGGCTTCTGCTCTACCATTGAGCTACACCCGCGATTTGAAGACCAAGTCAGCTCCAGGCCGCCCTCGGCCGTCATTCGATCCTTACCTCTATGCGCTGAGTACCCGGAGTGCCGCCCCATTATACGAGTATAGGCCGAGCGAGACGCTGCGCCAACGCGTCACCACGTTGTAAGGTTGGCAGAACATGACGTCTTGCACCGGTTGTTTCTGGCAGGCGCAGCAGCGACGAGCGGTGTTGCCTGTGGGGGCCATTGCCGCCCTACATGCCAACGGCACCGGCGCCTTTCGCCCGCCTTCAGGCCAGCAGCCCGCCGACCGCCCCAGACCAGCCGCCGAGCTTCCGTTCCCACACGACGGCGACCGACGTGTCGGCCCGAACAGCATGGCCCGCGTCGACGTCCTGCCCTGGTCGATGGCTAGGGCATAGGACGCCACCCGCTCCTCCCGTCTGTCGTCGGAGATCGCCGCAGACGCGGCCGTGACCCGCGCGGCCGGCCGATCTTGCTGGTGCGCGTAACAAATTCCTAGCAATTTTGGGATGAAGCGCCGCTGGAGAGCGTCTCGCGTCTTCGTTGCCGGACGCGAGCCGTATGCGGTTCTTTGTTAAGTTCGGGTAATAGATTTCTAGCAACTTCGTCATAGAAACCGCGGGTTGGAGCAGGTGCGCCGTGCTCAACCAGCCCGCGGAGCAAGCCGCCCACACCGGCCGCTCGGGGGCCGCGCCGGCCGGTCATGGTTAACAATCCGGCCAGCGCCTCGACCAGCGGCGTTGCCGCCAGCGTGCCCGTCAGTCCAGCCACGGCTTATTTGGAAGCGATCGGCGACAGCAAGGAGACGGCTCGGTGACAAGAGAAACAAGAAACAGCACACTTCGCCTTGCGGCGCGGTTCGCGCGGATGCGCGCGTTGTTCGCCTCCTTCCGCTCGAACACGCGCGCAAACGTCGCGGTCATCAGCGCCGTTTCCGCGCTTCCGCTCATCACCGCCATCGGCTGTGTGGTCGACTATACGACCGCATCGATGATCCGCACCAAGCTGCAGGGGGCAGCCGATGCGGCAACGCTCGCGTCGGTCTCCGCCAACTCGCCGCTGATGGCGACCGCCAAGGCGATGACCGGCAACGGCAACGTTTCCGGGGGCTCTACCGCCACGGTCAACTTCTTCAACTCGAATTTGACCGGGACGACCACCTCGGGCACCATCAACTACGCGGCCGCGAACCTCGCCACCTTGCTCGACACCGGCAACAATGCAAGCCTCGGCTCCGGCGGCACCCATTTCGAAAACGCCTTTACCAGCATGAACAATCTCATCAGCTCGGTGGGGACCGGCAGCAGCGCCTCCAACACCCTGCCCTACGTGTTTCTCATCACCGACGGCTCTCAGGATTGTCAGACCCAATGGAACGGGAGCTGGTCGGGAAACAACTCCGGATGCAGCCCGTATTACAATTCGTCAACCACGATCGACGCGTCCAATTGCACCACGCTCAAGAACCGCGGGATCACCATAGCGGTTCTCTACATTCCCTATCAGACCATCCAGAACCCGACCACCTTCTCCAACAGCGAAGACATCTACGCCAACAGCAACATTCCCAACATTCCGGGCGCGCTGCAGACCTGCGCGTCGCCCAACTTTTACTATACGGCGAACACGCCGACGGACATCACCAGCGCGCTGATCGCGATGTTCGAGCAAGCGGTGAGCACCGCCCACGTTACCAATTAACAGGTGAATTTGATTTGAAAGACTGTGCCTGCGTATGGTCGCTGGCGTCCGCATCCTGGACCCGCTGCAAACAAAACGTGGCCGACCGAAACCGGTCCGACCCCCACGAACGTTGGATTTCTACCTGAACTCATCCCCCGCCTTGCCAGGAGGTCGCGTCAGCAGCTGTTGACGCCTGCCGTCGGGTACAGCACGCACTTGCTGCTGCGCGGGGTCGCGAACAGGTTGTCGGACAGTGTAATATTCGCCGCGGTCGTGAAAAAGCCGAACATCGGCGTATATTGGTAGCTCATCTCGCCGAAGATCAGGTAGCACGGATATGAGCTGCAGGTGCCCAGCGTGCCCGGCGTGGTCACCGCCGAGCCCCTCGAGCGCGCGCTGCCGCCGAGCGAGTAGCTCCAGCTTACCGTGGCAGTATTGGCGGCGGTGATTTTAACCTGCGAGACGTTGACGGTAAGGACGGACGTCGAGCTCGGATAGGGCGCGAGTATCACGGCTGCCGCCCCGGCAATCGATTGCAGGTCCGATGTCTGAACCGTCGTGTACTGATTGGTGATGGCGTCTATCGCGAACGTCGCCGAACGGATCTTCATGTAGATGGCGATCGCTCTTCCGGCGTCGAACGTGCCGAAGAACATCAGCGCCAGGACCGGCATCACGACAGCGAATTCGATCGCGGCAACGGCCCGCGTCGAGGCGATGAAACGCCGATAAAGGCGCGCCGGCCCCGACATGATCAATAGGGCTCCACCCGGAAGGCAGAGATCCCCATCATCTCCGCGGAGTTGTTGGGGAGGTTTGAAAGCACGAATCCCAAGGGCCCGCTGACTACGGACCACTGGTAGATCAGGCGCACAATGACGACTTGTCCAGGGGTGCCGGGATTGTACGACCAGCTGTTGGTCACCTGCCCCTGCCCGTTGTAGTTCAATTGCGGCGTCGATGTATCGACGCCGCTGAACGACGTATAGCTCTGCACGTCGATTATCAACGAATTGCAATTGAACAACGGTCTGATCATTGGGCAAATGTTGCTCAGAAACTGACTCTGCGTCACGTTGCCGTTCTGAACCTGGCCGGTCATGATCAAACGGCCGGCCTGTACGGCCGCGTTTTGCAGGGTCTGCTGCGCGAAGACGAACACGCACGTCTGCAGCACCGCGATCAGCGTCGCCAGGAACGCCGGAGCGATCAGCGCGAATTCGACTGCGGTCGCGCCCCGCTGGGAGCGACGGAAACGGGCGACTTGCCGTGCGCAGCGCCGGAAAGATCTCGGCAGCTCTCGAACCATCGACGCATGTCCCGTTGCCCAGCCGCTTTTCACGTGCGGCGTCTCGGCGCAGCGGAATTTGCAGTTTTGCGCTCTCGCCTTAGGCGAGAGGCATTGATTTTCCGTTGCCCGCAACGCGCAGCCGGCAATTAGCATCGTTAACGGCGCGTTGCGCAGAACAAAGAGGGCCGCGGACGCACGCTGCTATTGCTCGAGCACGAGCCGGCCGTCGCTGTATTCGAAGCGCCGCAGCCGCGACAGGAACGAAAGGCCGAGCAGGTTGTCGCTCAGCGCCCCATCGGGAAGGATGACGGCGGCGACGTCACGCACGATGAGATCGCCGACCTCGACCTTATCGAGGCGCGCCGGCGCGGCGCGCACGCTGCCATTCGCCGTCCGGACTTCGACGGTGAAATCGCGCTGCGCCGGATGGATGCCGAGCCGAGCCGCGCCCTGGTCCCAAGCTACCTGACGCGTCGCGACGCCCACCCCCCTGGGGGCGCGCCCGGGCCAGCAGCCTTGGCGGCGCGGCATCGCTCACGGTGAGCGCGTCGATGGCCGCCTGATCAACTTCATGGTCGATACCGGCGCGTCCGTGATCGCGGCCTAAGGCCAGCGCGAAGACGGCAAAGACGATGACAGAACGCGTGAGCACGCGGCTTTGTTTGCCCCATCTCAATCACGCGGCGGCGAATGGCTCGCTAAATCACGGCGGTAGCGGCTGCATTTTGCGTCGCGGTGGTAAGCCGCCGCCTAAGGAAATCGCCTGCATTTGAACGATCGGGCCGGCGCGCAGCCCGTGGGCATTGGCCGCCGCGGCGTCACAGATGGCAGCGCAGAAAGCCGGACCAATCGCAGTAGCCCGACCCGACCCGACAGCAGCCGAATGAAGCGTGCGAGCAGTAATAGAACTGATAGTCGAAGCCGCAATGGTCCGAGCAGTAGGAGCGGCCGCCGTAGCCGTCGTAGCTGCAATGGTTGCGGAACCGCCGCGGCAGGGATTGCGGGCTGTGCCAGTCCACCGCGACAACGAGGCCGTTCGCGTCCGCCGCCCCAGGCATTCCCTCGTCGGCGCGGCCGACGGACAGCCAGGCCAAAGCGGCCAACATGGCAAGTACTAGTGTTCTCACCGTCTGCGCCACCCGGCCGATCTGAAAAACGCGCGCCCGCGCCTGCTATATCAGATCGTCGAGGCGACCGGAATTAACCTTCGCGCGCGCCGCCGGGGTCAGGCGACACGGCGGTCGCGCCGTCTGCCACCGTTGCGAGCGGCGTTTCCCGCGTCGCGGCAGGCTCAACGAGCGACACGGCCTTCATCGCTTCCGCGGGCGTGACCGGCAGGTGCACGGTAAAGCGCGAGCCCGCGCCCTCCGCGCTTGTTACCTCCACGCGGCCGCGATGCAGGTCGGCCACCATCTTCACCAGATAGAGGCCAACGCCGGTGCCGACGATTCCAGAAACGTTGCCGCCGCGGTGATAGCGTTCGAACAGCCGTTCCATGTCGTTCGCGGGAATGCCGATGCCGCGGTCGGCGACGACGACGACGATCTCGTCCGCACGCACTTCGGCCTCGACCTCGATTGCGCCGCCGCCCGGCGAGTATTTGACGGCATTGGACAGGAGATTGCTGAAGAGCTGATAGAGGAGCTTGGCGTCCCCGATCATCGGCATCGCCGCGCCCGACAGACGCTCCGCGATCTCGGCGCCCGGCACCATTTCGCGATGAAGCTGGCAGACCTCGCGCAGCAGCGCCGCCATGTCCATCTCGGCCGGATGGAAATAGAGGGTGGCGCCGCCGTCGAACAGCCGGGCGGAATTGAGCAAATTGTCGATCAGGTGGGTGAGCCGCAGCACCGCAGCGCGAATTTTTCCGGCGCGCTCGCCGATTTCGGCGGGCGGCAAGGTGTCCTTGGTCTTGATCAGGCGCTGCGCATGGCCGTCGATGATGGTCAACGGCGTGCGGAATTCGTGCGAGGCCATGGAAACGAAATTGCGCTGCAGCAGCGCGAGGCGCTGTTCCTGCGCCAGTTGCTCCTCGAGCATCGCTGCCTGGCGGGCCAGCGTCCGCTGGCTGCGCATCAGCTCGATCGCGTTGTTGCGAAACACGACGGCGGCCTGCGCCATCTCGCCGATTTCGTCGCGCCGGCCGGTCTCAGAGATGGTGATCTCGGTATCGTTGGCGGCGAGCCGGCGCATGCGATCGGCAAGATGCAGTAGCGGGGCCGAGATCGAACGGCTGACATGGATGAGCGCGGCGACGACCATGACCGCGGCGATCGCCATGCTCAGGAGGATGAACCAGAACGCCTGGCGATAGGCGACGGCGAGGCGGTCGCTGGCGAGCCGGGCATTGGCGACAGCCTTGTCGGTGAGCCTGCTGAGCGTATCGCTCGCTGCCTCGTAGGCGGCCCGCGAGGAACCGGCATAGACCGCCTGCGCCTCCGCCTTGCGGTCGCCGCGTGAGAGCACCAGCATGCGGTTGACGATTTCCCGGTACTCGTTCCAGCGCTGCTTGAATCGGGCATAAAGCCCGTCCTCGGCCGCTTCGTGCCTGATCCGCTCGAAGCCGCGCTCGGCCTCGGCAATGGACCGGTCGAGCTTCGCCATCTCCCGTTCGGTCGCGGCCGTCTCCGACGCATCCGACGACAACAGGTTGCTGCCCTCGATGGCGCGGAAGTCGGAGGTGTAGTTGCTGAGGTCGCCGAGCGCCCGCGTGGTCGGCAGCCAGCGCTCTGCGACATCGGCCGAGAGCAGGTTGAAGTTGCTCAAGCGCCAGATGCTGAACAGGCCGAGGATGACAACCAGCAGAAAGAAAACCAGGAACACCGCGGCGAGGTGGAAACGGATCGAATGCGGCTGCGGCATGGGACTATCCCGTCGAGGGCCAGTCGCCGATCCTCCCTACGGGCCGTAGGGAGGAGGCATTCAATTGCGCCGACCGCATTCCGCCGGCACGTTGATTCCAGCAAGATTTGCTCTAACTTGCCGGCGTCCGGTAGCGCGCATGGCCGAATCGCACAAGAAGATTCTTTGCATCGAGGACGACCGCGAGACCGCGGCGCTGATCGCCGAGGAGCTGGTCGATCGCGGCTACGAGGTCACCGTGGCGCACGACGGGCGCGAAGGGCTCGCCGCCATTCTCAGGACCATGCCCGATCTGGTGCTTTCGGACATCAGCATGCCGGCAATGTCGGGCTTCGAGCTCCTGGAGCGCCTGATTGCGCTTGCGCCACGGTTCTCGAAAATGCCGTTCGTATTTCTCACCGCGCTGACCGACCGGGACAACGAGCTCAGGGGCCGGCAACTGGGCGCCGACGACTATGTTACCAAGCCGATCGATTTCGAGGTGCTGGCAACCATCATCAGCGCGCGGCTCGCTGGCGTCGCGCGCACCGGGCTGTGGCCGAAAACCGTCGGATTGAACGACCGCGAGGTGGAGGTTTTGACCTGGGTGGCGCGCGGCAAGACTTCGGCGGAAATCGCGCAGATCATCGGCTTGACTAAGCGCACCGTCGATTTCCACATCGACAATGCGCGGGGCAAGCTCGGCGCCGCGACCCGCACCGAGGCGGTCATCAAGGCCACCACCGGCCGGCTGATCGAACCCTAGCGCAGGTTTCACGCCGAACGCGCGATGCAAAGATGTCTACGCGTTTCCGAAAGGACTCGCCCCGGATCGATCCGTCACCACACGACGACGACCAGAATCAGCACAAACGGCACCGCCGCAAGCCCGAGATAGAGCCATGTACGAAAAGCGCGGGCGTCTTTGGGGACGACGAAGAGCTGCGAAACGGCCCAGATGCACACCGCCAGGCCAAGCCCCAACCGGATGAGATCTCCGGGCGTCTCATAGGCTGTCCAGATGGTCTCGCTCTGAGGCATGCTGACGCGCAGCGTTACCAGGAGCAATGCGACGATGAACACGGTCCGCACAACCAGGCCTGCCAGGCGCAGACCGGGCGGAATCTTTGCGGCCGGTGAATTCGCCTCGTGAGGTGTATCACTCCGCAGCCAATCAAGCGGCATCCACGCCATGGCTTCGTCGCACCTTGGAGCGTCTTGAAAAGATATACGCCGCCGCCGTGCGGAAATAAAGATTGCCTATATTTATTTGGTGCGTCGCATATAAAACGCCTGCGGCTTGTGCGGCAAATTCATAAAAATGACCCGAAAACAGCCATTTGCGTCGGTACTTTGTCTAACGCTCGGGCGGCCTCTTGCCATACTCCGAGCACGGGCCGGGTAGCCCAACGCTCAGTGTTTCACGCGAAATGCGGTGCCGCTGATTCCCACGGCGGTCTTTGCGGGCCCACCGATGGCGGCAGGAGCGTAGCCACGACGCGACGCGCCCGTTCCGCTGATCGCCGGCCGGCTCAAGACGGCTGAGGGAACGATCGGCGTCGTGTGCAATTGCGGCTGATGGGAACTCTCAACGCGCCCGCCAGGCTTCGCGAAACCGGCGCCGCTTGTCCCGCCAACCGCTGGAAAGTGCACCGCTGGCATCGTTCCGCGAGTTTCACTCTCGCGTCCTGGTCGACCGGGAACTACACCGATGGCATTGGGCTGAATCCGTTCAGCCGGAACCGCGACAGACGTCCGCGGCCCCAGCAAATTCCGTGGCGCCATCGGCTTGCTCACCTTCGTCGTAACGCGTCCGGTAATTGGTGCCTGTTCCGCGGCCTGGCCTCCTCCGATCGCGGAGCCAGCAAGTAGAAGAGCTGCGAAAAGCAGCGGAAAAGCCCTCAAGTCACTTCGCGGCATCGTTCGCATCACCCATCGGTCTGCGGCGCCCCGGCTTCGGCGGCGGGCGCGGCGTCGCGTTCCCGACGCAGGAACAGCATCTGCAGCGCCGGCACGACCACGAGCAACATGATCGGCCCGATCAGCATGCCGCCCACGATCACCGTGGCAAGCGGCCGTTGGACCTGGCTGCCGATGCCCGTGGAGATGGCGGCCGGCAACAGGCCGATGCAGGCTGACAGCGTCATCATCAGGATTGGCCGCATCTGCTGTTCGACCGCCTGAAACATCGCCTCGGCCGGCGGCATGTTGGCTGACGCGACCCGATAGTAAGAGTTGATGATGAGAATGCCGCTCATCACCGAAACGCCGAACAACGAGATGAAGCCGATTGCCGCCGAAATGCTGAAATCCAGTCCGGAAACGTAGAGGGCCATGAGGCCGCCGGAGACAGCGAACGGCAGCCCGAGAAGAGCCAGCATGCTGTCGCGCCACGAGTTGAACAATCCATAGAGCAGTACGAGAATGAGGACGAAGGTAACCGGCAGGATGATGGTCAGCCGTTTCTTCGCCTGCTGCAACCATTCGAACTCGCCGGCCCAATCGATCCGATAGCCGATCGGCAGTTTCAAGGCGCTGTTGATCCGCTCCTGGGCTTCCGCCACGGCGCCGGCAAGGTCGCGCCCGCGCACGCTGAATTTGATCGGTACGAAGCGCTGATTGCGTTCGCGAAAGATGTAGGACGCGCCGGTATCAAGCGTGATCGAGGCAAGGTCGCTCAAGGGGATATACGCGTTGCCATTGGCACCCTGAACTCCGACCTTGAGATTGCGCACCTCATCGATGCTGTTGCGGTATTCGGGGGCGAGCCGGACGACGACGCTGAATTGTCGGTCGGATTCCAGGAGAGTGGTAGCCGTCGTCCCGCCCAGCGCGGCTTGAACGACGTTGTTGACGTCGTTGACGCTGAGTCCATAGCGCGCGGCCTTGGCGCGATCGACCACGATGTTCAGGTTGGGCTGGCCGAGCACCCAGAATGCGCCGAGGTCGGTGATACCCGGAACCTTGGCCATTTCGCGGATCGCGACGCGCGCCAGCTGTTCCAGGGTTGTGAGATCGGGACCAATGATCTTGATCGAATTGGCGCCTTTGACGCCGGAGAGCCCCTCCTCCACGTTGTCCTGGATGTATTGCGAAAAATTGAAGTCGATGCCGACAAATTCCTTGGCAAATTCCTCCTGCAGCTGGTCGATCAGCTTCTCCTTGGTAAGCCCCGTGGGCCATTCTTCAAAGGGCTTCAACGGGACAAAAAATTCCGCATTGAAGAAGCCCGCCGCGTCGCTGCCGTTGTCGGGACGGCCGTGCTGGGAAGCGACGGTCACGATCTCCGGATGGCGCAGCAGGATCTCGCGGATTTTGGTGACGAACGGCATGCCGGCTTCCAACGATATGGTCGGCGGCATGGTGGCGCGAATCCACAGATTGCCTTCCTCGAGCGTCGGCAGGAATTCACTGCCCAGCCGAGAGCCAACGAAAACGCTGACCAGGAGAAACACTCCGCCGATCGCTATCGTGATCGCGGTGTTGCGCAGCGACCAGCGCAGCACCGGCGTGTATACCCGACGCAACCCGCGCACGACGATCGTTTCCGCCTCCGCGAGATGCTCCGGGAGCAGCAACGAAGCGAGGCAGGGCGTCACGGTGAAGGTCGCCAGCAGCGCCCCGATCAGCGCGTAAGCATAAGTGCGCGCCATCGGGCTGAAGATCTGGCCTTCGACCCCTTGCATGGTGAACAGCGGAATGAACGCCGCGACGATGATCGCCGTCGAAAAAAACACCGCCCGGTCGATTTGCAGCGCACTGATCAGGATGAGCCGCAGCCGATCGGTCCAGGCCGGGCCTTTCGACAGATCGGAGGTGCGCGTGGGATCGGCTCCCCAGCGCTCCTCGGCGAGGCTGTGCAGCAGTCGCTGCCTTTCCTCCGGCCGCGATTGGAAATTCCGATAGATGTTCTCGACCAGGATCACGGCGGCGTCGACAATGATGCCGAAATCGACCGCCCCGACTGACAGCAGATTGGCGTCCTCCCCGCGCAGCACCAGGATAATGATGCTGAAAAACAGCGCGAAGGGGATGTTGGCGCCGACGATAATTGCGCTGCGTAGATCGCCAAGGAAGACCCATTGAATAAAGAAGATCAGCAGGCACCCAAAGATGAGGTTGTGCAGGACCGTGCTGCTGGTGACGCTGACGAGCTGGGTGCGGTCGTAGAATGGGACCAGCTTGACCCCCGGCGGGAGGCTTCCATCGCTGTTGATTTTCTGAATCTCGGAGCGCACGCGCGCCACCACGTCATTGGTGTGCAGGGTGCGGTTCATGATGACGATTGCGGCGACCACGTCGTCCTCGTGATCACGGCCGGCCTTCCCGAGCCGCGGCACATGGCCGACCGTCACCTTGGCGACGTCCTTCACCAAGATCGGCACGCCGTTTGTCTGCGAAAGCAGCACGTTTTCGATGTCCGCGACCTTGTAGCCCTGGGTCAGGTCGGCGGCGCCGCCGCTGTCCATGAGACCGACGCCGCGGATGTTCACCGACTGCTGGCCCATGTTGATCGTGCGGCCGCCCACATTGACATTGGCGTTGCCGATGGCGCTGATCACCTGGGGCAGAGTGACGTTGTAGGCGTCGAGTTTGTGCAGATTGACCTCGACGTCATATTCCTTCGTGGTCCCTCCCCAGGTGTTGAGCTGCACCACGCCGGGCACCGTCAGGAGCCGCCGCTGCAATATCCAGTCCTGAATGGTGCGCAGATTGGTCAATCCAAAATGCGGCGGTCCGGTCACCTGATAGCGGTAGATTTCACCGACCAGGCTGGTGGCCTGGATTTGCGGGGTGACGTTATTCGGCAGACTGACGTTCTGCTGGAGGTTGATGGCGGTCTGCGTCAGCGCGAAGTAGTAGTCGACGCCGTAATAGAAGGTCACGCGCACGAATGAGAGGCCATAGAACGAGGTCGAGCGGATGACGTCGACGCCGGGCGTCGCGGCAAGACCGACCTCGATCGGAATCGTGTAGTAGCGCTCCATCTCCTCGGCCGACAGGCCGGGAGCCTGGGCGGTGATTTCCAGGATGACCGGCGCCGGATTTGGATAAGCCTCGATGTTCAGTTTGGTAAATGCGAACAGGCCGGCGGCCAGGAACACCAGCAGTCCCAGCAGGACAAGCGGGCGGCGCGTCAGCCCGAATGTGAGAAGCCTTTTGAGCACGGCTGGTATCTCACTCCGACGTCAGGCGTCTCGGCCGCCATTCGCGGCCGGAGGCGCGCGGCTCATTGCGAGGCCGTGGCGAGCGCATTGCTCAGGAACAGCGCACCCTCGGTGGCGGTGAGTTCGCCGAGTTGCACGCCCTCGACAATCTGTCGGTAGCCGTCGTGCTGTGCGCCGATCTTGACCGTGCGCCGCGTGAAGCGCCGGCGATCGGCGGTGATCCACACGGTCATCGTGCCGTCGCCTTCGCGCACGACGCCGTCGGCCGGGACGCCGGGCGAGCGCACCGGCGGGCCGAGGCGGATGACGAAATTGGCGAACATCCCCGACCGCAACTCATGCTGCGGATCGCTGATCACGGAGCGGACCATGACGCGACGCGTGTTGGCATCGACGCTCGCGCCGATCGTGGTGATCTTGCCGTCGAACACACGGCCGGGAAATGCGGCAAGCGTGACGCGCACCTCCTGGCCGACACGGAACGCCGGGCTGTCCGCCTCGGCGACTTCGGCCAGCATCCACATCGTGTCGATGTCGGCGATGGTGAACGGCGCCGGGGCATTGGCCGGCTGCACGAACAAGCCCGGCGCCGCATTGCGCGCCGTGACCCGACCGCTGATCGGGCTCGGCACGACCAGCGTCGGGTCGGCGCTGCGCTCGGCGATGATGCGGTCGATCTCGGCCTCGGTCTTGCCGAAGAGGCGCACTGCGTCGCGCGCCGCCCGCAGATTGCCTTCGGCGGTCTGCTGGTCGGACGTCGCCTGGTCGAGTTCGCGCTGCGATATCGCCAGCGTCTTGTAGAGCTCGCGAAGCCGCGCCAGGTTGCGCGTGGTGAATTCGCGCACGCCGGCTGCGGCAATCAGGGTGGACTCGGCCTGCAGCAGATCGGGGCTGTCGATGGTGAACAGGGTCTGCCCCTTCTTCACGTCATCGCCGACCGAGGCGTAGAGGGCGATGATGCGCCCCTGGTAGGGCGTAAACACCTGCACCGCCATGTCCTCGTCGAAATCGATGCTGCCGACGGCCTCCTTCTCGACGGGAAAGTCGCGCTCTTCGACCGGCTCGACCTTCACGTATGCCAGCTGGGCATCCGACAAGTCGACGCTGTCGCGCTCGCGTGCCGCGGGCACGCCGGATGCATCGCCCGGCGCGGCGTTGGCGTTCGCCGCCGTCGCCAGGTCGGGCCTTGCCGCACCGCTCCAGCGCCATCCCCCGTAGGCGAGGAGCATGACAGCGACGGCCACGCCCATGAGCATGACCGCAGCCCGGCTGTTGGTTACGGGAAGCGCCATTCGATCAACCGCTTTCCGGACGGAAATTCGCGCGACAAGGCCTTCGCCCGGCGCCGCCGTCTACTGTGATTAATCGCAGGCGTCCGAACTAACTTACGACTTCGATAATCGGACCACTCGCATCAATCATAGTCGCCTGTACGAGTCATGACAGTTGACCCCCGAGATATGCACCGGTTTTCGCCGGCTGAGCCGGCCGCCGTGTGCTGCGAACGACCCCGCCCCGGGCAGATCTCGCCGCCGCCGGCCGGCCGCGCGCCCGGGGACAGGCGCTGTGATTGATTACAGTTCAGTCGCGGGGTTGAATATTCGATAGTGTGGCGCACTGATCACAGCCAATACCTGCCGGATCGGAAATAATGCCAGGCTGCGGTCGGAAAAGTGGTGGGGCGTTCGATCGTTTCTCCGTCAGTTGCCACAGTAGTGTCGGTTGCAGATGTCCGGCCCGTCGGTCAGGTGGTTGAACGCGGGTGCCGCCGCTCTCGCCGCCTCGATGCTTTTGGCGGGTTGCGCGGTCGGTCCGGACTTCCTCCATCCGGCGGCGCCCGAGGACGCCGGCTATACCCAGGAGCCGCTGGCGCCACGCACCGCGTCGACCGATGCACCGACCGGCCAGCCGCAGCGCTTCGCCAAGGGCCGCGACGTTCCCGCGCGATGGTGGGCGCGGTTCAAATCGCCGGCGCTCAACGCGCTGATCGAGCGCGCGCTGGACAACAATCCAACGCTGCAATCGGCGATCGCCACGCTGCGCGCCGCCAGGGAGCAGGTTTACGCCCAGGAGGGTAAGTTCTTCCCGCTGGTCCAGGCCAACTTCAATCCGACCTACCAGCGCACGTCCACCGCCCTGACGCCGATCCCGGCATCGGGCGCCAACATCTTCGCGCTCCATACCGCGCAGGTCGAGGTGTCGTATACCCTCGACGTCTGGGGTCTCAACCGCCGCACCGTCGAGTCGCTCACGGCGCAGGCCGACGCGCAGCGCTTTCAGGTCGAGGCGGCCTATCTGACGCTCACTGCGAACGTGGCGGTCGCCGCCATCACCGAGGCCTCGCTGCGCGGCCAGATCGACGCCACCAACGAGCTCATTGCCATCAACACCAAGATGCTCGACGTCTTCCGCCAGCAGCTCGAAGCGGGCTACACCAACCGCAGCGAAGTGGCGGCGCAGGAAGCCGCCCTGGCGCAGGTCAGGGCGACGCTGCCGCCGCTGCGCAAGGCGCTCGCCCAGCAGCGGGATCTGCTGGCGGCGTTGGCCGGCATCTTTCCCAACCGCGGCCCGCGGCAATCATTCAAGCTCGCCGACCTGCACCTGCCGGCCGATCTGCCGGTGAGCGTGCCGTCGCAGCTCGTCGAACAGCGGCCCGACATTCGCGCCGCGGAGGAGCAACTTCATGCCGCAAGCGCGCAGGTCGGCATCGCCACCGCCAACACGCTTCCGAGCTTCACGATCAATCCCAATGCCGGCTTCATGAGCACGGCGCTTGCGCACCTGCTCGCGCCGCAGAACCTGTTCTGGGACCTCGCCGGCAATGCGACGCAGACGATCTTCGACGCCGGCACGCTCCTCCACCTCCTCGCCGGCGCGAAGGACACCTACAACGCCGCGGCGTGGACCTACCGCGGCACCGTGATCGGCGCCGTGCAGAATGTCGCCGACGCGTTGCGCGCCCTGCAGAACGATGCCGACGCGCTGCGCGCGGCGCGCGACTTCGAACGGGCCGCCAAGATCAGCTTCGACCTCGCCCGCCAGCAGATGCAGACCGGCAACGCCAACGTGCTGTTGCTGCTCAACTCGCAGCAGACCTACCTGCAGGCGGTCATCCAGGTGGTGCAGGCGCGGGCCGCCCGGCTCGCCGACACCGTGGCGCTGTTCCAGGCGCTGGGCGGCGGCTGGTGGAACCGAATCGAGCCGCCGGCCGAAAAAATCCTCGACGTCGGCACTGGCGCGGCGACGACCATCCTCGAGAATTCCGGCGGCCCCTGAGGGCGCTTCGACCGCTCAAGCAGCCCGGCGGTGGCGCGGCGGCTTGCGGCCCGCGATGACCGGCGCCGGCGGCGGCGCGGGCGCCGCTATGATGCGGATCATGGCGTCAAGACCGGCGGCGAGTACGCTGCCTTGGTTTTCCACGTCGAGTTCGAAGCGGTCGCTGAGAAACATCGTCGCGCAACCGGCCGGCACGCTCTTCTTCGCCGCGAACCGCAGCGCGGACCGCTTCAGCAGGAAGATGCCGCCCGCTCGCCCCTCCGCCGCGCGCACCACCCAGAAGCCGTATTTGTTTCGTCCAATGAAGAACAGGGGGATCGATGTGCTGAGCACGCGCGGGTCGGGGCGCGGCGGAAATTTGGCTGTCGCGCCCGTTACGGCTCGTGCTGGGCCGGGTTGCATCGGAAATCGCGCGCGGTCAGATAGCATCAGTGGCTTAGTCATAACGGTTGCGTCATGCGTAGGCGACGTGACGATCCATAGACCGCTTTTGCATGGGCCGGCGACAACGCGCCCTTGAGCATGAGCCGGCGGCAACGTCCGATCTCGTGCCTGGAACGCCGAAACGTCGCGTCCGGCACCGCTCGTCTGGTCCGATCGACCAAGTACGCGTCAAGCGCCTGCGCGAGCGTTTGCCAGAAGCCGCGCGGCTTGGCTGAGCCGCCCACCGCGCCAGGAGGTTTATCGACAGGAATCACCCTCATTGAGGTCTGCCTTGTTCTCCATTCTGCTACGCCTCAATCTGAGCCGGATCGCATATAAATTCGAGATGGAGCCGGGCTCATTCTCATAAAGGCGGCATAGTGAGCGGAAAGTCGCACCGGACCGGTCGGATCTATGAAGGCACGCCCAGGTGCTTCTGGCACCATTTGGGGCCCGGCCCGCGCATATAGTGCCGTTCCGGCCGGTAAGCATCGAAGATCGCTTTTTTCAAGCTTCGCCAGTATTGCAAAGGCGCGCCCAGCATCCGCGAGATCCCCGTCAATCCCGCGGCCGTTACGAGCGTTTGATGTGTAACGAAAACAGTCATGGCGATTGATCCAAAAGAATGAGCCTACCTGCCGAAAGGTGCTCCCAGCCACATACGAATTCGAGATGGATGAAGGCCCTTTCTTGTAAAGGCGACAAATATACGAAACACGATATGTCTGACCTTCGAGTGCAGCGCGAAACCGTCGGTAAGAAATTCCGCTCCTACCCCGCCGCAACGCGGCGGCCGGCGCGGACAGATCCGCCGATCTTTCCGATCATAGACTCCGAATATTCGGCGCACAGCCGCGCCAGGACGTTGGCGAGTTCCGCCTTGCTTTGTGTACCAAGCTCCACAAGCGGCAAGCGAACTCTGGGAGATGCGAGATCGAACAGGCTGAGCGCGTATTTGATCGGAACCGGATTTGTCTCGCGAAATAGCGCAGTGGTGAGTAGCGCGATTGAGCCTGCCAGCCGCCGCGCTCTTGCGATCTGCCCCTGTTTCCAGGCCAGGAACATGCTTCGGCACAGGGCCGGCGCGACGTTGGAGGTGACCGAAATGCAGCCGTCACCGCCTTCGGCGAAGTAGGCCAAGGCAACTGAGTCATCTCCAGAAAACAGCCTGAAGTCCGACCCGAGAAGCGCTCGCAAGCGGGCTGGCCGGGTAATGTCGCCAGCGGCGTCTTTGAGGCCGATGATTTGCGGGACCTCGGCCAGCCGCGCCACGGTTTCGTCGGCAAGGCCGCGTCCCGTCCGCGACGGAACATCATAGAGGATGATCGGCAATCCCGTCGAGGCGGCGACCTCGCAATAGTGGGCGTAAAGGCCTTCTTGAGTCGGCTTATTGTAGTAGGGCACGACAGACAAGATCGCGTCGGCTCCGTTCGCCTCCGCGACTTTGCTCAATTCGATTGCCTGAGCCGTTGCGTTAGAGCCAGCACCAGCGATGACCGGCACGTGACCGCGCGATGCTCCGACAGCAATGCGAATCAATTCGCCGCGCTCCGCCCGACTCAGCGTCGGCGCTTCGCCGGTCGTTCCACAGACAACAAGCGCAGTCGCCCCATTCGCGATCTGAAGGTCGCAAAGGTGCGCGAACGCGTCAACGTCGATGTCGTCTTGGTCATCGAACGGTGTCGGTAACGCTGGGGCGTACCCCGACAATTTCGAAACATGCCGGCCGATAGCAGACATTGGCATCACCCGAACCGGCGCTGGCGCTGCAGGTCGGCGGCTGTTTCGCGTTGGGGGAGCGTGCCCGGATTGCGGCTTATGTTGAGCTCGAGGTTCCCGGAAACCATCACGACGGCCGGCGCTCGATATCCGTTCTCGGCACGCACGAACCGGAGCGCGGCATCGCGATCCACAAAGAGGCCGCCGCAATTGCCCCTCGGGTCTTGAACCACCCAGTTTCCGCGGCGGTCCTGACCAACCATGAAATCCGGCCGCTGCAGCCAAGAGGGAGGTTCTGCCTGTTTTGCTTTGGTCATGGACGTTCTCCTTTGAAAATTCTCCGCCTGACCGGAATTGGAAGCGGATGATCCGGTATCAGCCCGGCCACCCTGTGCAAGACGGCGGCGAGCCAGGCGACGAGCGGATTGCCGTGGTTGTTGACGTCAAGCTCAAGGCGGCCGGCGAGAAGCATGGTCGCGCATCCGCTCGGTCCGCTGTTCTTCTGGGCGAACCGGAGCGCCGATCGCTTGAACAGGAAGATGCCGCCAGTGCGCCCTTCAGCCTCGCGCGCAATCCAGAGTCCGTTCCTATTGCGTCCAACGAAAAATAGCGGGATCGACTCGCTAAGTGTGCTTGGGTCCGGCCGAGGGGGAAATTTGGCGACTGTAGCGGTCGCGGGCGACCGCTGAAGTCCAGGGTGACTCGGACGCTTGCCTTTCACAATGAGGCAGATGCCACGCAGGAACGGCTGATCAACCTCGAGATGTGCAGTCGGTCTTGTCATGATCTTGAGCGCGGCTGGGTGCCGCGATGGCTACTCAGGCTTGCTTCGACTGCACCGTGGAAGTCTTATGCAGTTTATGCATGAGCATGCGACAGCGCGCGACTTCCTGTTTCGCACGGCGCAACCTGATTTCTGGCACCGCTCGCTTCGTCCGATCGACGAAATACGCATCGAGCGCTTGCGCCAGCCTCCGCCAGATGCCGGGCGGTTCATCGACAGGAGTAACGCTCATCGAGGTCTCCCATAGTCGTTTCGTCGCGCCAAATGTGCTCTCGATCGCGTATGAATTCGAGGCTGAACGGACCGCATCGTCATAAAGGCGGCATAGTGTCGTAAACGGCCCCGATCGGGCGCGCGTATCGCACAAAAGCGCTAAGAGGCCTTTCACAGCGAAATAATATCGGCGACATAAAGATTGCGGGCGGCTTTCATCAAGATGGCGAGACGGACGCAACGATACACCTCAGAACCGGCCGCCCGTATCCAGCTCCTTGCTAAACTGAGCCAGTTTCCGGCAACCTTCGATCCGAGATATTGATCATCCGCCGCGCTTCGGCGACGCGAACGATGGCGTCTCTCGCTTCCGGATTGGCCTTCATGAACAGCTCAAAATCCGCCTGCCGCAATACCAGAAATTGGCAATAGGTGAGGGCGATAACATCGGCCTGCCGCGACCGGCCTGACAGCAGAGCCAATTCCCCAAAGAACTCACCGCTGCCAAGGCGCACGTGGCGCTCCGGCAGGACTACCTCGACCGCTCCCGAAACAATAAAGTAGACGGCATCGCCGCGTTCGCCTTTGCGAATGATCCGTTCCTGCGGTACCGCGAAGCGGGGACGCAGCAGTCGGCACACGCTCTCGAGCTGACGCTCGTCGAAGCCGGCCAGCAGATCGAGCCGCTTCACCAGCTGATGCGTATCGAGGCCTATATCGAAGCGAGGGCGCTCGGCGGCCCGCGCTCCCTGCGTGTTGCGCTTGAGATCGTCGTAGATCTCAAGCGAGATCAGCCCCTCCTCGAACAAGCTCTGATATCGGACCATTTCATGATGAAGCGTCGATTGGCGAAGAAACCTTACCTCAAGCTCTGCCAGATAGTCGGGATATTGCCGGCGCAGCGCGTCAAGAGCGCTCGCGATCGCCCGCTGCCGCCGACCGACGACGACGCGGACCTCGACGGCAATGGGCGCGCCGAGAAGGGTTGCAACCTTCTGATCGATGAATTGCATTAGGCGCTCGATTGCAAAGTGCGTTACCAGGAGAATCTCGAGCCTCTCGGCAAGGCGGTCGGCCAGCGGCCAGACAATTCCGAACCGACGGTACAGAAAATAGGACGATATGAAAGGCAGACGGATGCACGAGCGCTGCGTCGCTCGCCTTCTCATAGCCTACCCGTCCATCGCTCCTTGCCGCTTCCGCCAAGGCATCGGCGTTGCGTACCAGCGCCCGCACTACCCCCGGCGAGGCGATTCCATCTCTGAGCATCTCGATGATCGAGACGCGCTCCCGGTTGCTGAGAGCGACGAGCGCGATCGCCAGGCGGTCTGCGTCGGTCAGGCCATGCATCGCCTCCGCCGCTGCCTCGACGGCCCTCGCCGCTTCGATCTTAGCTTCGTAAGGCGCGATCACGCGCTCGACTGCGGCCGGGGAAAGCGCGTGCGTGCGTGCAATCTCCGCCGCAGCGTCCCGCGCCTCGGCATAAGATAATTCCAGAATGTGGTCGCGGAGCGCCTCGTCCCTCGCCGACAGGCGGTCGAGCCCGAGTAAGCGAATGACGAGGCGCAGCGTGGTTCCGTTGACGAAGAGCGTGAACAGCACGAGGCCGGTGGCAAGGACCGCAACAAAGCGCTGGGTTTCCCGCGGCAGCGTCTCGTTTTCCGTCACCGCCAGCGCCAATACCAGTGTTAACGCTCCGCGCAGACCACCCCAAATGATTGCGAGCTTGTACTTCGAGTCAATGCTCTGGACGAAGCCGAGCCGCTCGAGCGGCGGCAACAGCACGAACAACGCGAAAATTCTCGCCCCGAAAGCCGCCGCGATCAACACCGCCAAGAGAAACAGATCCCACAAGCCGATATCGATCAGGAGACGCGGAACCAGGATCGAGGCCAGTACAAAGATCAACGATCGGCCCCAGAAAGCGATCTGCTCCCACAGGTCGGAGAGGAACGTCCAGTTTTCAGGTGCGATGCGCGAAGGGCCAAGTGCGCTTATGGTCAGGCCGGCAGCTAACACCGCAACGACGCCGGATACATGGACCAGCCGTTCGGCGGCGATGAAGGAGAGATACGCAAAGGCCAGCGTCAACGTTGCTTCCGCAAGCCGGTCGCCGGAGACATGACGCATGACCCAGAGCAACAGACGGCCGGCAAAAAAGCCAAGAATGCCGCCGCCGACAAACAATACGGTAAACTCGCTGAGCCCTGCGATTGCGCTCGGCTCGCGTCCGGCCTCGATGATTCCGAGGAGCAGAATGAACAGAGCAATCGCGGCCGCGTCATTGAGCAGCGCTTCGCCAGCGACGAGCCACGTCAAGCGCCGTGGCGCGCCGACGTCACGGAAGACGGCGATCACCGCCGCCGGGTCGGTCGTGGCGACAATCGAGCCGAGCAGGAGACAAACGACGAGGGAAAACTGGACAAACGGCCATAGCGCCACGCCGATCGCCGCGGCGGTGACCAACGTCGCGACGACCGCGAGGAGCAGTATCGCGGCGGCATCTTCGATGGTCCGCCTGACATCGGTAGCAATCCCCGCCTCGAACACAAGCAGCGGGAGAAACACGTAGATGAAAATGCTGGAATTGACCGGCAGATTGGCAAACAAACCAGCCGCGACGTCGACCGAATGGGAAAAGCCTAATTTTGCGGTAACGGCCGGCAGGATGCCGATCGCCATACCGACTGCCGCCAGCACGACAGATTGTGGCAGCCGCAAGCGGGAGGCGAGCGGTTGGCTCACGCCAACCGCGATCAATAGGCCCGCAACGACGAGGAGCACAAGGGCGGTATCAAGCATTTATCGCAAAGACCGGGATGGCTTGACGACGCAAAATCAACAAAGAGCCGGTCATGCCGCGGCGCCTCTTGGCCGTCGGGTGCGCAATCCGGGAATTGCCACACGCTCGAGCTTTTTGCGGCCGATCGATCCTAGCGAGAGCAGGTCCAGCGAACCAGTGTAAATCGAAGGCGGCAAATCGATGCGAGGCAATTGGATCGCCGCTGCCTTTACGATAAACGCGGCCCGGGCTAAGTACGATCGCCGAGGTCGAAGCGACGGAGCGGCTACTGAGAGACCCTATGGCCCATGCTTGACTTAGCCATGTTGGCGCTCGTGGTCGTCTGTTTCGCGCTGGCGAAGGCCTATGCGGGCCTCTGCGACCATCTGCTGGCGCGTCCCGCCGGCGAAGATATCGCCCCATGACCTCAATCGGTTGGCTGCAAATCGCTCTTCTTGCCGCCATTGTTGGCCTTCTGACGCGTCCTCTCGGCGGCTATCTGGCGCGGGTCTATGCCGGGGAACATACGCTGTTGCGGCCGCTGATCGGCTCCGTCGAGGCCGCGCTCTATCGCCTTGCGGGAGTGACGCCGGAAGCCGAACAAACTTGGTATCAATACACAGTCTCTTTTCTGATCTTCCACGCGCTCGGGATCGTCTCGCTCTACGCGCTGTTGCGGCTGCAGTCCGTTTTGCCGCTCAATCCTCAAGACCTGACTGGAGTCGCTCCAGACCTAGCCCTGAACACCGCGGTCAGTTTCGTCACCAACACCAGCTGGCAATCCTACGGCGGCGAAACGACGTTGAGCTATGCCAGCCAGATGGCGGGCATCACAGTTCAGTCATTCCTGTCCGCCGCTTCCGGCATCGCCGTCGCCATTGCCTTGATACGCGGCTTCGCGCGACGCCGGTCGCCCACCATCGGCAACTTCTGGGTCGACCTGACGCGGGGCACGCTCTACGTGCTGCTGCCGATCTGCGTCATTGCGGCATTGCTGCTGGTGGCGCAAGGCGTCCCACAGACTTTGACGTCTTCGGCCGAAGTGACGACGCCTGAAGGCGGGCCTCAAACCATCGCCCGCGGTCCGGTCGCCACGCAGGAGGCGATCAAGCTTTTGAGCGGTGACGGCGGCGGATTCTTCAACGCCAATTCCGCGCATCCTTTCGAAAATCCGACACCGCTCACGAACCTTGCGGAACTGGTACTCATATTCGCGCTCGGGGCAGCGCTGACGAATTGCTTTGGTCGCATGGTGGGATCCGAGCGGCAGGGATGGATTCTGCTTACCGTCATGGCGATCCTGTTCGGGTGCGGCGTAGGCGGCCTTTATTCTTCCGAAGCCGGCGGCAACCCGGCTCTAGCGACCTTGAATGCCGGTCAGACGACAAGCGCGCAACAACCGGCCGGAAACATGGAAGGCAAGGAAGTGCGGTTCGGAATCGCCGGCTCGGCGCTTTTTGCCGAGGTCTCAACGGCATCATCCGACGGGGCGGTCAACTCAATGCACGACAGCTTCCTGCCGCTGAGCGGGGGCATCCTTCTGGCCAACATGATGGTCGACGAGGTGATTGTCGGGGCTCCCGGCTCGGGCCTCTTTGGCATGCTGCTGTTCTGCATCGTCGCTGTCTTCCTTGCCGGCCTCATGGTCGGTCGGACGCCCGAATACGTCGGCAAGAAGATCGGTTCGCCGGAAATCAAGATGACGATTCTCGCACTGATTTGCGTGCCGGCGGCAACACTCGGTCTGACCGCCGTTGCCAGCGTGGTCGAGCCGGGCTTGGCGGGGCTCGGGAACGCGGGACCTCACGGATACTCGGAAATTCTCTATGCCTACACTTCGGCCACGGCGACCAATGGCAGCGCGTTCGCCGGTCTGAGCGCCAATTCGCCGTTCTACAACCTCACGCTCGCGCTCGCCATGTTCGTTGGCCGCTTCCTGGTCATCGTGCCGGTTCTCGCCGTCGCCGGGTCGCTTGCCGCACAGCCAGTCATCCCCCGCTCGACGGGTACCTTGCCGACCGATGGGGCGCTATATGTTTGCTTCCTCCTCGGTGTCATCGTCATCGTCGGCGCGCTCACTTACCTGCCAGCGCTAGCACTCGGCCCGATCGTTGAAAGCCTGCAGATTTTGGGTAGCTTGCGCTAGAACCAAAATGGCTTGTGGGTGCACTACTGCGTACGATAGGCGCGCTGCAGCGCCAAATTCAGAGACAGGACATTTACGCGCGGCTCGCCGAAGATCCCCACGCTGCGGCCGGTGATGTGCTGCTGCACCAAGGCGTCGATATCTGCCGCCGGGACTCCGCGCGCATGCGCCACCCGAGCCACCTGCAGCGCCGCGTTGGCGGGACTGATGTCTGGATCGAGGCCCGAGGCCGACGTGGTCAGCATGTCGGCCGGCAGCTTTGCACCCGCGAGCTCTGGTTGCGTTTCCTCCAGCGCTTTGCGATCCGCAGACAGGCGCTCGGCCAGGTCTTTACTGATCGGGCCCAGGTTCGATGCGCCGGAGCTAACCGCATTGTAAGGGGCCGGCACGGTCTTGGTCGGATCATTCGGATCGGCATCGCTGGTCGCCGAGGGGCGGCCGTGAAACCATTCCGGACCATTCCAGAACTGCCCGATGAGTCGCGAGCCGATGACGGTACCATCCGGGCTCCTTTCCAGACTGCCGTTCGCCTGGACCGGCATCAGCCACTGCCCCAGTCCGGTCAGCGCCAGCGGATATGCGATGCCGCACAGCACCCAGGTAACCAGGGAAGCACGCAGCGCACTTATCATGATGTTACGCATGTTGCGGACCTCTAGACCAGTGCCGACAGCAACAGGTCGATCACCTTGATGCCGATGAAAGGCGCGATCAGCCCCCCCGCGCCATAAACGATGAGATTTCGGTAGAATGTGTCCTCCGCGCTCGTCGGCCGAAAGCGGACGCCGCGCAACGCCAGCGGAATCAACGCAGGAATGATGAGCGCGTTGAAGATCAGCGCCGACAACACGGCGCTGTGCGGCGTCGAAAGGCCCATGATGTTCAACGCCGAAAGCCCCGGCAGGACGATGATGAACATGGCCGGTATGATGGCGAAGTACTTGGCCACATCATTGGCGATTGAAAAGGTCGTCAGGGCTCCGCGCGTGATCAGCATCTGCTTGCCGATGGCCACGAGGTCGATGAGTTTGGTCGGATCTGAATCGAGGTCGATCAGGTTCGCGGCTTCCTTGGCCGCATTGGTGCCCGAATGCATGGCCACGCCGACGTCGGCTTGCGCGAGCGCGGGCGCATCGTTGGTGCCGTCGCCCGTCATCGCCACCAAGCGGCCCTCGGCCTGCTCGCGTCGGATCAGACGGAGCTTTTCCTCCGGTTTTGCCTCCGCCACGAATTCGTCGACTCCGGCTTGCGCGGCGATCGCCTGGGCGGTCACGGGATTGTCGCCAGTCACCATGACGGTGCGGATTCCCATGTCGCGCAGCTGCCCGAGGCGCTCGCGGATGCCGGGCTTGGGAACGTCCGACAACGCGATCAAGCCCAAAACCTTGCCGTCGACGGCAACGGCCAACGGCGTCGCCCCCTTCCTGGCCACTCTGTCGGCGGCCTCCTGCAGGTCCGGCGGCGCCGGCGTGCGAAACGAATCGGTCACGTGATGCGCCACGGCGCTGATCGCCCCTTTGCGAATGATTCGCCCGTCCGGCAGATCGGCGCCGCTCATGCGCGTCTGCGCCGAGAAGTCGAGGCGACGCGCCCCATCCGGCATCGAGTCGCGCTTCGCACCGAGTTTTAAGGCGAAAGTGACGACCGTGCGACCTTCCGGCGTGGTGTCGAAATACGACGCGAGATACGCAGCTTCGACCAGATCGTTGGCGCGGCAACCCGACAGCGGAATGAATTCGGTCGCCTGCCGATTGCCCATGGTAATCGTGCCGGTCTTGTCGAGCAGCAGTGTGTGTACGTCGCCTGCCGCTTCTACTGCCTTGCCCGACATAGCGAGCACATTGAACCGGAAGGTCCGATCGATGCCGGCGATGCCGATGGCGGACAAGAGTGCGCCGATTGTGGTAGGAATGAGCGCGACCAGGAGGGCTATCAGATCGGCGATGTTGATCCGGGCCTGCAAATAGACCGCAACCGGCGCCATGGCGGTCACCACGATGACGAAGATCAGGGTCAATATGGCGAGCAGGACTGTCAGGGCCATCTCGTTCGGAGTTTTCTGCCGCTTGGCGCCTTCCACGAGATGGATCATGCGGTCGAGGAAGCTTTCACCCGGATCGGCGGTGGCGCGGACGAGGAGAGAATCGGAAATCAACGAGGTGCCTGCGGTTACCGACGAGAATATGTCCGTGCCCGGCTCCTTGAGCACGGGCGCAGACTCGCCGGTGATGGCCAACTCGTCCACATAAGCCACACCCTCGACCACCTCGCCGTCGGTCGGGATGATCTCGCCCTTGTCCACGCGGACGACATCATCCTTGCGCAGGACTGTCGCCGGCACCTGCTCGATTTCGCCCGAGGCCCGAACTCGTCTGGCCATCAACTCCTTCTTGGTCCGCCGCAATGAGGCGGCCTTCGCCTTGCCCCGCCCTTCCGCCAGCGCCTCTGCAGAGTTCGCGAACCACACGGTCAATAGTAGAATTGCGGTCACCACCCCGTTGTACGTCGCAGACGCGCCGGATGGTCCGAACAGGCCTGGATGCACCGTGAGAGCGGCGGTCACGACCATACCGAGCCAGACGACGAACATCACAGGATTGCGGATCTGGACTCGCGGATCGAATTTCCACAGGGAGGCAATGAGCGCGCTCAGCAGCAGGTCTGCCCCATAAGGCTCCGCGATCCGAGCCCTGCCGGCCGCGGTGCGGTCCTCCGCGACGCGAAATTTCCTGCGCAGGATTACTTCTCGTTCTGCCGCCGTTTCGAGTTGTTCTGATGCCATGTTGAACTTTTCTGCGGAGAGTGCGTCAACCGTCTGCGTCAGAAGATGAGACCGCTTTTCATCGCGAAAAACTCGGCGACCGGCCCGAGCACGAGAGCAGGAAAGAACGTCAGCGCTCCGACCGCCAGGATGGTCCCCAGCCAAAACGTTCCGAACTTCAACGTGTCCGTGCGCAACGTGCCGACCGTGAGCGGCGCAGTGGGTTTGGCCGCCACCGATCCGGCCAGCGCCATCATGAAAATGATCGGCGGATAGCGTCCGAGAAGGATGACAATGGCGGTTGCCAAATTGTACCAAGGCGTATTGCCATTCAGTCCGGCGAAGGCGGAGCCGTTGTTCGCCGCCGAAGTGGTGAAGGCGTAGAGCACCTCGGAATAGCCGTGCATCGCCGCATTGCCCATCGAGGCAAGCCCATAGGGCGCGACCACCGACCAGCCGGTGGGTGCCAGGATGATCAAGGGGTGGATCAGCAGCGTGAGCGAGACCAGGACGATCTCGGGCTTCTCGATCTTCTTGCCTAGGAACTCGGGCGTCCGTCCGACCATGAGGCCGGCGACGAAGACGCCGATGATGCCGAAGACCAGCGCGGCGAGGAATCCCACGCCCTTTCCGCCGAACACGCATTGCAGCATCATACCGATAAAGGTCCCCATTCCGCCGAGCGGCGTGAAGCTGTCGTGCATGGAGTTCACGCTGCCCGTCGTGAAGCTGGTGGTGACGCCGGCGAACAGTCCGCTCTGGACGACGCCGAAACGCACTTCCTTGCCTTCCATGTTGCCACCGGGCTGGCTCGAACTGGCCGCCGTCTCGATGCCTGCCTTCTCCAGTAGCGGCGTACCGGCCTGTTCCGACACGATGACGACCGGCAGGAACAGGAGCAGCAGCGCGCCCATGACGCCGTAAAGCACCCAGCCCTGTCGGCGGTTGCCGATCATCTCGCCGAAGCAGAGCACGATCGAGCTCGGCAGCACGATCATCAGCAGCATCTGCACTAGGTTGGTGATGGGTGTCGGATTCTCATACGGATGGGAAGCGTTGGCGTTGAAGAAGCCACCGCCATTGGTGCCCATATGCTTGATGGTCTCGAGCGAGGCCACCGGCCCGAGCGCGATCGGCTGGTCTGTTCCCGGCACCGTATGCGCGATGACGCTGGCGGCGAGGGTCTGCGGCTCGCCTTGCTGAATCATCAGCAACGCGAGCACGAACGACGCGGGCATCAGCACGCGCGTGGTGAAACGGATCAGATCCCGGTAGAAATTGCCCAGATTGGCGCCGCGGTCCGTTACCGAGAAGGCGCGGATGAACGCCATGGCGATTACGAATCCGGTCGTCGCAGAGGTGAACATCGGGAACGTGATGGCCGCCATCTGGCTGAAGTTCGATAGCGTCGTCTCGCCGCCAAAGCCCTGCCAGTCGGTGTTGGTGATAAAGCTCACCGCCGTGTTAAACGCGAGCAAGGGCTCCATGCCGGCGAAGTGCTGGGGATTGAGCGGCAGCCGGTCCTGAAACACCAAGATCAGGAAAATGATCAAGGCCATGACCAGGTTCGTCGCCAGCATGTGCAGTGTGTAAGCTTTCCAATCCATCGCCTGGCCGCAGATCCGCCGTCCGATTAGCAAGTAGATGAAATTGTCGATCGGATCGAACACGCGATCCAGCGGAGTGCTCCGCTCGGTCACCACTCGGGCCAGATAACGCCCCACCGGGATGCTGATCAGAAGTCCTATCAGCAGCGACAATCCGATCTGCAGCCAGCCTTGCCACGTCATAGTGTGTCCTCGGTGACGGTCAGAATTTTTCGGGATGAATCACCGCGTAGAAGAGATAGATGACGAGTGCGACGACCATCGCTAACAGCACATACAGCGCCATTTTCCGATCCTCACTTGCTGGCTGCCATTGCGGCCGCCTCATGATGTCGACTGGGGGTCGATCACGCCCGCCGCAAAGAACACCAGTCCGGCAAACAGGCCGAAGAAACCAACTAGGAGGAGGAGCATGAGCAGGATCAAAGCGCTTGGCGCCTCTTGGTTCGTTAAACGGCCATTCCTAAAATAGCGCGCAGTCGTGTACAATATTGATGTACGTCAAGCGGCGGTCGTTTCGCCGTATATCGCCGTGAGGAAGAAATATCAATTGAAGACGAGCTTTGACTCACCTTTATAAACGCGAAATAGGAATCGTTGGCAGCGATATAGGCAAGCGACGGCCTCGGCGGGTCGGCAGCAGCCAAGATGTTCGCCATGCAGGAAACCTCTAAATCGTCACGATCGACGCGGCGTACTTGGATATATCAAGTGTACGCCCCGTACAAATTGCTCTAATTCATGAAGCACTATCTCGATCTCTTGAGTTCCCGGCCGTGTCAAATGGATCCACGTCATTCAACGCACACGAGGCACCCAATGGTTTTGCGGCCCGCGATACTTCGGCCGCCGCCAACCTATTGGCGCTCGCCGACCGAACGCTGACAGATGAGCCGCGAATACCTCAAGCTTCGGGTTGCGGAGAGCTCACCGAAGCGGTTCATCTCCTGGCAGCACGGTTGCCGAACCAGGAGACCTACCGAAGCATGGACGCAAAATCCTGCAAACGCGAATCGCCGCTTGCCTGTCGGCCGCCTTTTTCCAATGACGCGGGCCGGAACTCTCACGTTGCTACGGCGGATCGGCGGGCGGATCGGCCGTGTTCGCCACATCTCGTCTGAAATGATCGAGACAACCGTGTCGACCACCATTTAGCATACGATTGAACTTCACTCCTGCGCGGACAGCAAGCCAATGATCGCTCTAGAGATCGCCGTTGTCGCCCTTATCGTCTTGCTGAATGGCTTCTTTGCCATGTCCGAGCTGGCGATCGTGTCCTCGCGACGGCCGCGGCTGCAGCAGCTGGCGGCGAACGGCGACCACCGCGCGCGCATCGCCCTCACGCTGGTGGACGATTCCAGTCGGTTCCTGGCTATCGTGCAGATCGGGATGACGTTGACTGCCATCTTTGCCGGCACCTTTAGCGGGGCCACGCTCGCCGATCGACTGGGCGATTGGCTCAACACTTTCGAACCGCTCGCGCATTACGGCAAGTCCGTCGCCATCGTTCTGGTCGTTGTTCCGGTGTCGTATTTTTCATTGCTGCTCGGGGAACTCGTGCCCAAGCAGCTAGCGCTGACGAACGCGGAGTCGATTGCACTGCGCGTCGCGCAGCCGCTCGCGACCATCGCGCAAATCGGCTCGCCGTTCGTATGGCTCCTGGACGCGTCGGTGAAAACCGTGCTTCGCCTGTTTGGCGTTCGCCCGGTTCCGGTGCGTCAGGTGACAGAAGAGGAGATCCGCAGCGTCATCGCCGCGGGCGCCGAATCCGGCGCAATCCGTGCCGCCGAGCGGGAGATGATCGAGGAAATATTGTTCCTGGCAGATCGCGCGGTGCGTACCATCATGACCGCTCGGCCCGACGTGTCGTGGATCAATCTCGATGATTCTAAGGAAAATGTGCTGCGGAAGGTCCGCGATGCCTCTCATACACAGCTGCTGGTAAGCCGCGGCTCGATCGACGAAATCGTCGGCGTCGTCGATAAGCAGAACCTTCTGGACCAGGCCCTCGATAGTCGACCGTTCGATATCGAAGTTGCGCTGCAGGCTCCCTTGATCGTGCATGAGGGGGCCACGATTTTGAGGACCCTTGATTTGTTCAAGAAGACGCCGGCGCACACAGCCGTCATCATCGACGAATACGGTATCGTGCAGGGTATCGTCACGCGAACCGATTTGTTGGAGGCGATCGCCGGGGATCTCCCCGACCTCGACATCGAGGCCGAGCCTAAAGTGACAAGACGGGATGACGGCTCGCTCCTGATCGATGCCACAATGCCGATCGGCGAGGTAGCCGAGCTGCTCGGGATTCGTGACTTGTCCAGCGGTGACTTTCTGACCCTGGCTGGATTTGTCTTGTTTCGGCTCGACCATGTGCCGCAGACTGGGGAGCATTTCACTTGGTTAGGACGGCGCTTCGAAGTGGTTCAGATGGAGGGCCGGCGGATCGACAAAGTGCTCGTGCAGCTTGCGCCGGAAGTGAAACAGGCGGCGCAGGAATGATGTCCGCGCTCAAGCAGGAAATAAAACCGGGACGTCGGGTTATGGCGCCAACTCTGCCGTGAACGGTTGGACAGAGGATGTCCGCTTCTCTAATCGGCCGTTTGAGGTCAAGCGCTTTCCAGACCATCCACCACCACAGTTTCGATGTCGCTCGCGGGCTCGTTGTCGTATTGAGTAAGCCCGCTCACAGGCGCACCCTTGGGCAAAAAGCGAATTGCGTCAGGTCCACATTGTTCTGTAGCCGAACGCGAAGCCGATTGGGCAGAGTGGACAAATCTGTTGACGCACGAATCGCGAATTGATCAAGGCTCCAAGATGCCGATGGATCAGTCAGCCCAGTTTGGCTTCGAGATATTGAACTGCTCCGTCGAGCGTAACCAATTTGGGGTAATCGACTTCGGGGATGTCGATGCCGAGGCGATGATGGATCGCGGTGATGAAATTGAGAAAGTCCATGGAATCTATATCAAGCGCCTCTCTGAGATCTGCGCCTGCATCGATCGTTTTCAGGTCTATTTCGGGAGCAATGTTCCCGAGTTCTTCCCGCAACACCACGTCAACCTCAATATTGGTCATAGCTTGTCTGGCTCCTGCAACAGCTTGCCGATTCCGGCGAGAAACAGCGCGCCGGCGTGGCCATCGCTGACCCTGTGATCAGCAGCAAGCGTGACGGTGACAACCGAGCGCGGCGTCACGCTGCTTCCGATAATCCACGGGCGGACCACGACTTTGCCAAATCCGACGATGGCAACTTGCGGCGGATAGATCACTCCGTAGAGCACCTCCACGCCGCGCTCTCCCAGGCTGGAGACAGTGATTGTCGAGTCGGCCATTTCCGAACTGCGGATACGGCCGCTGCGCACGCGCTGTATCAGGTCTCGCATGCGTGCCATCAATTCATCGAGTGTGAGTTGATCGCTGTCATGGATCGCCGGCGACGCCAGACCGCCGCCGCGAATGGCGATTGCCACCCCGGCGTGGACGCCCGAAGATGGCTTGAACTGCCCATTCTCATAAAATCCATTGAACGCTGGAAAACGACGGGCAGCCAACGCGACCGCTTTCACAGCGAGGGCGCCCATGAGCAAGCGGTTATCGGGTGCCCGCTCCGCATTGAGCCGGGAAAGGAACTCCTCGCATCCTGTTACATCGACCTGATGCTCAAGGTAGTAGTGCGGGATTTCGCGCTTCGACCGCGCCATCGCCGCGGCGATCACGGCGCGCATTGCGTTGAGATCGAGGCCGATGGAGCGCTTCTTCTCGGCGGGTGCGGTAACGGCCGCGGCGCTGCGCTCAACGTCGATGCGGAGGATCGCGCCGAGCGGGCCGCTGCCGAAGAGGGCAGCGAGGTCGACGCCGCGGATCGATGCGAGTTGCCGCGCGGCCGGCGACGCCCTTATGCGGCCGCCCGAGCCGCCTTCCACGACCATCCGCGGTCGTGGCACTGGCGGCAACGGAACGCTCGGCGCCGCAACAACCGGGGCAGCAATTGGAGTAGCACCCTCTGCCGGCCGCGGCACTGCCGCGAGTGCGGGCTCGGACTCCTGATCAGAACCGATCCGGGCAAGCGGCGTGCCGACTGGCACTTTGGCGCCGACCTCGACCAGCATTTGCTCAACCCGACCGGTTTCGAAAATTTCGATCTCGATCGCACCCTTCTGCGTCTCGACAACGGCGACGATATCGCCTCGCTTCACATGGTCTCCAGGCTTGACCGTCCATTCGACCAGAGTGCCCGCCTCCATGTCGGCGCCGAGCGAGGGCATGCGGAATTCCGCCACGGCGCGACCTGCTAGGTGCGCCCAAGCGTCGCCTTGGCAGCGGCAACGATCTTCGGCACTTGCGGAATGGCTGCTTCTTCGAGGTGGCGCGCATAGGGGACCGGTACTTCCTCACTGCATACCCGACCGATCGGTGCGTCAAGCTCCCAGAATGCTTGTTCGACGATGCGCGTGCAAACTTCTGCAGCCAAGCTACCGCTGCGCCAGCCTTCGTCAACGATGACCGCCCGTCGGGTCTTGACTACCGAGGCCATGACCGTCTGATCGTCGAGCGGCCGCAGCGACCGCAGATCGATAACTTCGGCTTCGATATTGTCGGCGGCGAGCGTAGCAGCGGCGTCCAACGTCTTCCACAACGACCCGCCATAGGTGATGAGCGTAATATCCTGCCCAACGCGGCGAACCGCAGCCTTGCCGATGTCGACCGGGCCGGCGTTGGCGGCGAGCTTGCCGGTCATGTTGTACAGCATCACGTTCTCGAAGATCAGCACGGGGTCGGGATCTTCGAGCGCCGTCCAAAGCATTCCGCGCGCGTCCGGGATGGTCGCCGGAGCTATCACCTTAATGCCTGGAATATGCGCATACCATCCTTCAAGGCTATGCGAATGCTGAGCGGCGACTTGGCGTCCTGCACCGGTCGCCAGGCGGATGACCACGGGCACACCGAATTGGTTGCCAGACATGTGGCGAATGGTTGCGGCGTTGTTGAGAATCTGGTCGAGCGCAAGCAGGCTGAAATTCACCGTCATCAACTCCACGATCGGGCGCATGCCCGCCATGGCGGCGCCTATGCCGGCGCCGGTGAAGCCGGATTCTGACAACGGGGCGTCGCGAATGCGTTCCGGTCCAAATTCTGCCAACAACCCTTTGCTCACCGCATAGCAGCCGCCATAGCGACCGACGTCCTCGCCCATGAGAAAGACGCGCTGATCGCGCGTGAGCGCCTCGCGGATGGCTTCTCGCACGGCTTCGCGATAGGTGATCTCGACAGCTTCAGATGCGGTTTGGCGCTGCAGCATTGGGCATGTCCGCTGAATCGGCACTCTCTGCGTACACAAAGCGGGCGAGATCGTCGACCGGCTCCCACGCACCCACCTCGGCAAACGCTACCGCCGCGGCGATTTCGGCAGCGACCTCGGCCTCGATGCGCGCCTCCTCCTCGGGGTGGACCATATGGTTGGCCTCGAGCCATCCGCGAAAGCGCACGATCGGCCCTTTCTGACGCCAAGCCTCGATTTCCGCCTTGTCGCGGTAGAGTTGAGCGTCGAACATTGAATGGGCGCGGAGCCGGTAGGTGCGGCACTCGAGAAAATACGGCTTGCTGGTCTCGCGGATCGTATGCACGGCGCGGCGTGCAGCAGCCTCTACGGCCACCACGTCCATGCCGTCGACAGCCTCGGCGGTTATTCGATAACTCTGCGCCTTGAGATGAATGTCGGTCTCCGATTCGGCAGTCGCCAGCGCCGTACCCATGCCGTACAGATTGTTTTCACACACGAACAACACTGGGAGCGACCATAGTGCCGCGAGATTGAGGCTCTCGTGAAACTCGCCTTCGGCAACGGCGCCATCACCGAAAAAGCAGGCGGTCACGACGTTCTCGCCTCGCATGTGATCCGCCAGCGCCAGCCCAACCGCGAGCGGCAAGCCGCCGCCGACAATCGCATTCCCGCCGTAGAAATTGGTTGCTCGGTCGAACAGGTGCATCGAGCCGCCGCGGCCGCCGCTGCAACCTTCTCGCTTGCCGTACATCTCAGCCAGAGCCGTCGTCATCGGCACGCCGCGCACGAGCGCCTGGCCGTGCTCGCGATAAGTAGCCACGACGCGATCACGCTTCTCCAGCACCGGTATCACGCCGACCGCGACTGCCTCTTCTCCGTCGTAGAGATGCAGGAATCCGCGAATTTTCTCTTGCGTGTAGAGTTCGTAGCACTTTTCCTCAAACCGGCGGATGCGAATCATCTGCTTCAAGAGGTCCAGTGCGTGAGCCCGGGACAACCGTGGCTTGTCGATGGTGCCGCTCATCGTTCTTCACTCTCGAGCGTCGAAATATCGCCTTCTGGAAGACCCAACTCCCGCGCTTTGAGCAGACGACGCATGATCTTGCCGCTACGCGTCTTCGGTAAATTATTCCGAAATGCGATATTCCTCGGCGCCACCGCCGGACCGAGGCGCTTGCGGGCATGCCCGAGCAGCTCCTTGCGCAGAGCCTCGCTTTGTTCGACACCATCCTTGAGAGCAACGAACGCCTTCACCAGCTCTCCGGCGGCCTCATCGGGAATTCCAATCACGCCGACTTCAGCGACCGCCGGGTGCTCCATCAATGCACTTTCCACCTCGAACGGTCCGATGAGATGACCCGCGCTCTTGATCACGTCATCGGCGCGACCAACGAACCAATAATATCCCTCTGCGTCTCGCATGGCTAGATCGCCAGTGAGATACCAACCCCCGACGAAGCACTTGCGATAACGCTCTTCCTCGCCGAGATAACCGCGCATCATCGATGGCCAACCGGGTCGCAACGCAAGCTCGCCGATGGTCATTGCCTGGCTGATTTCACTGACCCCTCCGCCTTTGAGGTGTTGAACGATACCGGCGTGGATTCCGGGGAGCGGTCGCCCCATTGATCCTGGTTTGACGTCCATGGATCGATAGTTGGCGATCATGATGCCGCCAGTTTCGGTCTGCCACCAGTTGTCATGGAACGGCTTGCCGAATGCCTCCACACCCCAAACCACCGCTTCCGGGTTAAGCGGCTCGCCGACGCTTGCCATCAGTCGCAAGCTTGAGAGGTCGAATTTTTTGGCGAAAGCGCTTCCTATCTTCATCAGCATGCGAATTGCGGTCGGCGCCGTATACCAGACCGAGACTTTCTGTTGCTCCAGGATGCGGTACCAACGCTCGGCGTCGAACTCGGCCTGATCGACGATCAACGTCGCCCCGTTGGTCAGCGGAGAGATGATGCCGTAGGAGGTGCCGGTGACCCATCCTGGATCGGCCGTGCACCAGAACACGTCATCCTCATGCAGATCTAGCACGAGGCGACCGGTGATGTGGTGCGCGACCGCGGCCTCATGGACGTGCACTGCGCCTTTGGGTTGCCCTGTTGTCCCGCTGGTG
Organism: uncultured Alphaproteobacteria bacterium; assembly: GCA_963833665.1. Classification (GTDB taxonomy): domain Bacteria; phylum Pseudomonadota; class Alphaproteobacteria; order Rhizobiales; family Xanthobacteraceae; genus BOG-931. Next base: position 66,826 of record CAWHZA010000036.1, read on the forward strand.
AAGTGGAGAAGCGCCATGTCCTCGGCAGCGGTGCGCGCGATGTCGAATGAGTCCGATGCCGTTGCCATGGCGGTTGCGAGACTCAAAGTTGCCTGAGGTGGGCGATCCGAGCATTCAGTCAGCAGCACGAGCTCAAGGCTGGCGAGCTCGTTGCGCCAGGGCTCGATCTTGCGTCGGTAGAATGCCTCGGATGTAACGAGCACCCTGGCGCCGCCGATGGACATTCGCGCTTTGATCGGCTCGGGCCCGAACGCGGAAAACAATGGCGAGAACACACTGCCGTTCTTCAGCGTGCCGAGTGACGCCACGTAGAGTTCCGGGCACCGGCCCAGAAGGGAGAACACCCTGTCGCCCTTGGTGATTCCGTGCTGCGCCAGCACGTTGGCGAAGCGGTTGCTCTCCACGCGCAGCTGCGCATAGCTGAGATCGCGAACTGCATCATCGCGGCCGATCCAGCGCAACGCAAGCTTCCCGCCGCGGCCCGCCAGTACATGGCGGTCGACCGCCTCATACGCGATATTGAGCCCGCCGTCAGGCAGACCGTCGAGCAGCTCTTGCGCCTGGGCCCATGAAAATGAGCCTACGCAACCTTCGTAATTCTTAAGGTTGGCGCGGGCAAAGTCGTCGGGACGTTTTGAGATCCGTTCCCATTCCATCGGCGCAGCCCACACTGGATGAAGGGGAAAAATAACGTTCGGCATTTCCGCGGCTTTGATCTGAATCAATTGCGCGTATTCCGGATTTGCGAGGCGTCTTGTCTGCACCGTCGCCTACGAGAGCTCGGCGTACGGCGTCAAGCGTTCTCCTGTTTTTCATTGCGGAGGCACGCGCCGGGAGGATACATCGCGCGCTTCAAGTACCTGCCAAACGAGAAGGCCAGGCAGACCTAGCAGAAAATCTGGAATACGTTTGACGAATGATAACGAGAGCAAGAGGTGTTGCTGGCAAACCGAGCATTTGCCCAATCAGAATGTAGCCTCCTTCTTGCGCGCCCCAGCTTCCGGGGACGAAGAACGCCGCAACGCTGATGGCAGTGCCCAGGCTTTCGAGAATTACGGCCTTCTTGAGTGTCACCGGCCCTCCCATGAAGTGAAGCGTAAGCAAAACCTCCAGGGTAGTCGAACATGCGGCGATCGGCGGCCTCGCATCCGGTATCGTCTTCAATCGCGGCGTCGTCGAGAACCTGCCCGCGGACGCCGCGGTCGAGGTGCCGGTGATGGCGGACGCCGCCGGCATTCATCCGATCTCGCTCGGACCCTTGCCGGACGCTGTCGCCAAGCTCCTCAGCATGCAGATCAACGTCCAACAGCTTGCGGCCGAAGCGGCGGTGCACGCATCGAAGGAGATCCCTTTGCAGTCGCTGCTGATCGATCCGGTGATCAACTCGGCGACGGCCGCCGTCAAACTGCTCGACGGGCTGTGGGAGGTGAACCGGCTCTGCATTCGGCCTTGCGTCTAGAGACGATCTTCGCGTCGCCGCGCTGGATCAGGCGCCGCCAGGGCGACGCGCTCGCGCTCCTGCGGCGCGGGCGGCCGTCTCGGCGTCGTTCACGACCTGCAGCGTGCGCAGGACGCTCGACGGGTTGACGCTGATCGAGTCGATGCCGAGTTGCGCAAGATAGTGCGCGATCTCGGGATAGTTCGCCGGAGCCTCGCCGCAAATGCCGACATGGCGGCCGTTGCGTTTGGCGCCGAGCACCGCAAGCTTGAGCATTTCCAGCATGCCGGGGTCGCGTTCGTCGAAATCGAAGGACACGATCTCGGAATCGCGGTCGACGCCTAATGTCAGTTGCGTCAGGTCGTTCGATCCGATCGAGAAACCATCGAACAGCTTGGCAAAAGCGTCGATGCTGATCACGTTGTTGGGAATTTCGCACATGACGTAGACTTCGAGGCCGTTCTCCCCGCGCTTGAGGCCGTGGCCTGCCATGGTCTCGAGCACCCGCCGGGCCTCGTCGACACGCCGGCAGAACGGCACCATGACGCGGACGTTGCTGAGCCCCATGTCGGCGCGCACGCGCCGCAGCGCCGCGCATTCCAGCGCGAAACCGGCTGCATAGGCCGGATGCGCGTAGCGCGCGGCACCGCGGAAGCCGAGCATCGGATTTTCCTCCTTCGGCTCGAAGCCCTCGCCGCCCAGCAGCCGCGCGTATTCGTTGGTCTTGAAGTCGGAGAGCCGCACGATCACCGGCTTGGGATGGAACGCCGCCGCGATCAAGCCGATGCCTTCCGCGAGTTTCTGGACGAAGTAGTCGGCCGGCCGGGCGTATCCGCGGACTAGCTCGCGGATTGCCCGTCGCGCCGGCGCTGAGGCGACCTTGTCGGGGCTGACCAGCGCCATCGGGTGCACCTTGATGGATTCGCTGATGATGAATTCCATGCGCGCCAGCCCGACGCCGTCGTTCGGTAGTTCGGCCGCTTTGAACGCCAGTCCGGGATTGCCCAGGTTGAGCATGATCGCGCGTCTTCGGCCGCGGCAGTTCGCCAAGCGCGAGCCGCGCGGTCTTCACCGGGAGCGCGCCCTTGTACACCCGCCCGACCTCGCCCTCGGCGCAGGAGACCGTCACCACGGCGCCACCCTTCAGCGCCTTCTTGGCGCCGTCGGCGCCGACCACGGCCGGAATGCCGAGCTCGCGGGCGACGATCGCGGCGTGACAGGTTCGCCCGCCGCGCTCGGTCACGATCGCGGCCGCGATCTTCATCACCGGCTCCCAATCCGGCGTGGTCGATTCGGCCACCAGCACCTCGCCGGGCTTGAAGTTGCCGAGCTCACGCGCGCCGGCAATGAGGCGCACCGGCCCGCTCGCGATCTTCTCGCCGACCGCGCGGCCGGTGGCCAGCACCTTGCCGCTGGCGCCGAGCGCGTAGGTCTCCAATGCCGCCGCCGCGGCACGCCGCGACACCACGGTCTCCGGCCGCGCCTGGATGATGTAGAGTTTTCCGTCGGTGGCGTCCTTGGCCCATTCGATGTCCATCGGCATCGGGTGACGGGCCACGCTCGAATAATGGTCCTCGATCTTGATCGCGTCGGCCGCGAGTTTCAGCACCTCGGAATCGGTGAGGCAGAAGCGGCGGCGTTGCGCCTTCGGCACCTTCAGATTCGTCGTGCCGCCGCCGCGGGCGTAGACCATGCGCAGCTGCTTGCTGCCGAGCGAGCGGCTGAGAACGGCGCGATAGCCGGCGCGGAAAGTCGGCTTGTGCACGTAGAACTCGTCGGGATCGACGGTCCCCTGCACGATATTCTCGCCGAGCCCGTACACCCCGGTAACGAACACGACGTCGCGGAAACCCGACTCGGTGTCCAGCGTGAACATCACGCCGCTCGCGGCGCGGTCGGCCCGCACCATCTTCATCACGCCGACGGAGAGGCCGACCTTGAAGTGATCGAAGCCGTTGTCGATGCGATAGGAAATCGCGCGGTCGGTGAAGATCGAGGCGAAGCAGCGGCGGCAGGCGTCGAACAATGCATCGGCGCCGCGCACGTTGAGAAAGCTGTCGTGCTGCCCGGCAAAGCTCGCCGAGGGTAGATCCTCCGCCGTGGCGGAGCTGCGGACGGCAACGGCGACGTTCGCGCCGTAGTCGGCCTCCAATTTCCGATAAGCGCGGAGAGTCTGTTGCCGCAGTTCATCGCTGTCGGTCGCGTGGTAGACGAGCTTGCGCGCCGCGGCGGCCCGCTTGGCGAGAAGGTCGACGCGCCGCTTGTCGAGCTTGTCAAGGAGCTGGTGCAGCCGCTCCCAGGCGTCGGCGGCGGCGAGGGCATCGCGGTAGGCTTCGGCGGTGAGCGCAAAGCCATTTGGAACCAGCACGCCTTCCTTGGACAGCGTAGAGTACAGCTGCCCCAACGAAGCGTTCTTGCCGCCGACCAGCGCGACGTTGCCGAGCCGAATGTCGGAAAACCAGCGGATATAGTCGTTCGTCGGCATGGGACCTTCCTCGCGCAACATCAATAGCAAAGGCCGTTGCGGGCATTGATTTCGATCAAGGGCAGGTTCAGGAAGGATACGTACTCACCGGCGACGCATCGGTCTGCTGCGATGTCCCCGCTGGGAGGTTGCTCAATCCGGTCAATCCGGTTTGCAGGTATGGCCTGCAGCGCCCTTCGGGGCCAGGTCTCCCTACGCCTTTTGCAGCGGGCAAAATCGTGCAGATTGAAATATACTTGCGCCGACTTGACCGGCGCGCCTGCCGACGCAGAGTAAAGCTGGATTGGATCCGTTAGGTAAGCCGAGTTCTAACCCTAGAGCCGCGCGAGACGGCCGAAATGCTAAACGTCAAGTCTGCTGGATGGCCGAGAGCAGCCAATTGCCCCCACGCGCACGCATAAAGGTCCACAATTCGGTGACCTCGCTCCGTTCGGCCGCCTTCGACGGTGCGTCCGCTCGCACGATCGACCATGCTGTCCTTGAGCGTAAAGTTCATGGCCACGGTCGCATAATCGGTGAGGCCTTCGCGCCAGGATTCCGCTAGATGACCTTGTAGCAGCTTCACATCGGTGACGCGATTGATAAGTCCGCGACTTGCGTTGCCCGCCAACTGCTCGGAGAAATAGGACAGCATTTCGGGCGTGACCTTTGCCCGAAGGGCCGAAAGGTCTTCCATCGAATAAGCGGCTTGGATGTCGCTGAGCAATCTCGAACGCATCATAATCCGACTTGACGATGGTAAGATGTTCGCCGGCCCGCTGGTGCACTGGCGCCGCCCAACATTCCACTGAGACCGCCAAAACTATGTCCGGTCGCCGGATGCGCCGCCGCATTGGCGGACGCCGGCATATTATGGCGCTGCCACCAAGCGAAAATGAGCCGCGCGACGATCACGACCAGCACAACCTGCAACAGCAGACCGATGATCGAGGCGAAGCCCGCCATGCCACCGAAAAGGCCGTGCCCGAACAGCAGGCCAAAAAGACCTGCGCCGAGAAAGCCAGCAGCAAGCCCGCCGAACAAGCCCCCGCCGAACAAGCCAGGACGGATTGCAGGCTGGCCGACGGGCGCGGCGCTGCCGGGTTGCGTAATCGAACGCTGAATCGGCGCACCGGTAGGCGCAGCGGGCGTGGAGGGTGGCGCCGAGAATGTGCGCATCCCTCGGCTGCCCGCTGAGAAGCCGCCACTGACGCGTGCATGCGCATCAGCAGCGACCAGCACAAACGCAGCCGCGATCGCGGCAAGCGCGATCAGCCAGCGATCTCGAAACATGACAATTTACCTCCCCGCTTAATCGGTACTAAACAGTAGGTATGCGCTGGTCAATTTATAAAAGAGGTGGCCCGTCCGCGGCGCCGTCGTGTCTCAGGAAGCAATGGGCCGATGCTGGAAATTAGTGTCGCCCAGGCGGCCACGAGCAGCGTAGTGCTTCCAGCGCTCCAGCCCCTGATGACCAGAATCAGTCCGGACTTGGCCTTCAGCGTCGGTTCGCGCGGGACCGATCACCGTCCGCCGCGAGCAAGACGATCCGCGCTAGCTGGCGCTCAGTTTTCGTCGCGGCGCACCAAACCCTCAAGCTCGCAACGTTTCTCGTTCGTCAATATGATCGAAGTCTCTTCAGGGATGCCGCTCATGCAGCCTTGAATCACGTGTCATCGATCAGCGTAGTGCGCACTAGTGGGCCGCCGCCCCCATCGAATTCGTCGGCGGGCGCACCAACAAGAGAGACCGCTCATGACTCGGCACAACATCCCGTTAGGCCGGATTTTGGGGATTCCGATCGGGCTGGATTACTCGTGGTTCGTGATCTTCGCGCTGCTCACTTGGATGCTAGCGGTTAGTTACTTTCCCGGCGAGTTCAAGGACTGGCCACCATTGCTTTACTGGTTCATGGGCGCGGTGACGGCAGTGATGCTCTTTGTCAGCGTGCTGCTCCATGAACTGGGGCACTCAGTGGTCGCGTTGCGGTACAAAATTCCGGTGCGCAGCATTACGCTTTTCCTCTTCGGCGGTGTCGCTCAGATTGGGGCGGAACCGCCCAGCGCCATCGCCGAGTTTCTTATTGCGAGCGCGGGCCCGCTCGTGAGCTTGATCCTGGCGGTCCTTTTCTACGCGGCGCAGCCGTTGGTCGACGGCATTGAACCGCTGTTGGGTCTGGCAAAGTACCTGGCCTACATCAACCTGGCCTTGGTGCTGTTCAACCTCATTCCCGGCTACCCACTCGACGGCGGCCGTGTGTTCCGCGCCATCGTGTGGGCAATCACAGGAAACATGCGCCGGGCGACCCTCATCGCAGCAAACGTCGGCCGCTTCTCTGCTTTTCTGTTTATCTTCGTCGGCGTCTGGCAGATGTTCAGTGGCAACTTTACCGGGGGGCTTTGGATCGCCTTCATCGGCTGGTTCCTCGAAAACGCGGCTTCCGCCCAGGTGCAGCAGGTGATGGTTCAGGGTCTGCTGGCAGGCCATAGAGTCTCGCAGGCGATGACCACGCACTACGCCACCGTTCCAGCAGATCTAGCGCTACAGGATCTGGTGGACGAACACATCCTCGGCAGCGGGCAACGCTGTTTTCTCGTCAACCGTGGGGACAACACCGTTGGTTTGATGACTCTGCATCGGATCAAGGAAGTGCCACGTCCCGATTGGGCGACGACGAGTGCCGCTCAGGTCATGCTTCCCATTGAAAGATTAGAATCCATCGCGCCCAATGCCGAGCTGTGGGCTGCGCTCCAGAAGATGGATCGCGATGGGGTCAACCAGTTGCCCGTCACCCGGGATAACCATGTCGTCGGCATGTTAAGTCGGGAGGATGTCATAACCTACTTGCGCACGCTCCAGGAATTGGGAACCTAACCGCCGCCTGGAACCGTCCTGTGGGTCACCTCCAATGTGCCTGCGATCTGATGGATCATATATGTCGCACTATATAACCTTTATTTAGAGTAGGACCCGATCCATCTCGAATTTTTATGCAGTCCAGAAGCACATATGAATAGCGAATCTGATTTGGATCAATGGCCCGTTAATCCGACGAGGACGGGTACTTTCCAGTTTGGGGATAGCATGCGCCAACCGTGAAGTTCGTGATAGCACTTGTTGGGCGTTCAAGCTTGACGAGACGCTCGAAGCGCGGACACGCGTCGGAAACCTTCGATCTAGCGGGAGTGACTTTGTGAAATACCCAACGATGTTCAAACCGCTCCACGTCCTGATGGGTTCTGCTCGCAATGCTCGCCCATCCGGCGCAAGCTGGATCGACTTATTACATCGATCCGTCTCAGACCGACCTTGTCCATGTCCTGGCACCACCGCCGGCGCCCGACTCGGATGAAGGCAAAGCAGACCTTGCAGCCGTGCTTGCTGCCCAAGCGAGCCGGACGGACGTCGAAGTGAAGAGCGCGCAGGCCGACACGGAGGCGTCGGTATTCCGTTTCGCCGATGTCATGGGGCCCGAATTCAGAGCCGAAAATCTACCGTTTGCGACGACGTTTTTCAAGAATGTATATTCCGACGATAGCCAAGCTGTCGCCGTGGCGAAAACATACTTCGATCGTCCGCGCCCGTTCGTGGCCGAACATGATGTGAAGCCGATCATCGAACAGGCGCCAAATGCTTCATACCCCAGCGGACATGCCACCTTCGCTTATGTCACCGCGATCCTGCTTGCGGACATGGTGCCCGAAAAGGCTGCGGCGATCTTCAACCGCGCCGCGATCCTTGCGCACAGTCGTGTGGTCGCGGGCGTTCACTACCCCACCGATGTCGAAGCCGGTCGCATTTCGGGTTCCGTGATCGACAATGTGCTCCTACACGAGCCGCGGTTCATGGTCGATTTCGGGAAGGCCCGTGAGGAGGTGCGCCACGCACTCGGCCTGCCGTAAATTACGCGACACTTGCGCTCGCTCAGCCTGCCCGCCTGGCTCGACAAGTTGCGCCGCTGAGTCCGCCGAGTCGAACGGTCACACCAGTCTGCTGCGTCAGCTCGACACGAACAGGATCGAGTGCTGCGAGTACTCCAGCACCGCGGCCGCGATCCTGCCGAAATACAGCGTCTCGCCGGCCGGGCGCCCGACCCCACAACGATCAGATCATAACGCCCGAGTGTGCAATCCAAAGGAGCGTGTAATGCGGCCGCTCATCATCGCAGTTCGACGTTTGGTCGGCATGTCAGAGGCAAGCATTGCCCTTTGACTTGGATCAAATTTAATTTCGCCCACTGTGCAATTGATCAAATTAGACTAGGTAGAGGTGCAACCAGGTCGTTCTGCCGGAGACCTGGTGAGAGTGTTCAATGAAAATCGCGCAGATCGCCCCTCTTATGGAGAGCGTGCCGCCGCGATTCTATGGCGGCACGGAACGGATTGTCTCGTATCTTACGGAGGAACTCGTCCGCCTGGGTCATGACGTAACCCTGTTCGCAAGCGGCGATTCCGTGACGTCAGCGCGACTTGTGAGTTGCGCGACGACAGCGTTGCGACTCGACCAGAATGTGCGAGACCCCATTCCTTACTACATGCTCATGCTGGATCGCGTGCGCGAATGTGCCGACGAGTTCGACGTTCTCCATTTCCACATCGACCAGTTCCATTTTCCCCTCTTTCGGCCGCTCGCCGGCCGCACTCTGACGACGCTACACGGCCGGCAGGATCTACCCGACCTGCGGCCGCTCTATTTCGGCTTCAACGAAATGCCGTTGGTCTCGATCTCCGACGCTCAGCGCGCGCCGATCCCTAACGCCAATCTCGTCGCCACCGTCTACCATGGGCTGCCGCTCGATCTGCACCGGCCGACGTTCAATCCGCGTGGCGGCTATCTGGCCTTCCTCGGGCGCATCTCACCGGAAAAGGGGGTTGATCGCGCGATCAAGGTTGCGCAGACGGTTGGTATCCCGCTCAGGATCGCGGCCAAAGTGGATCGGGCGGACGAGGCATATTTCCGCGAGCAGATCGCTCCTTTGCTAGGAGGACCGGGCGTACAATTCATCGGCGAAATCAACGAGCAGGAGAAGATCGATTTTCTTGGCCAAGCATTGGCTCTGATGTTTCTGATCGACTGGCCCGAGCCGTTCGGGTTGTCCATGATTGAGGCGATGGCCTGCGGCACGCCGGTGCTGGCGATGCGTCGCGGTTCTGTCGAGGAAGTGGTCGAAGACGGGCTGACTGGGCATATCGTCGACAGCATCGAAGAGGCGATCGTTACCCTGCCGCGCGTGATGGCGCTGGATCGCCGGGCGGTGCGCGGGCGCTTTGAAGAGCGGTTCACTGCCACGCGCATGGCGAACGATTATGTGCGGGTGTACAATTCGCTGCTCGCGCGGGCGGATGTAAAGCTGCTCCCGAAACAAGCCGAGCCTCTGCACACGACCGCCGCGGAGCTTGCCAGCGAGCCGAGTGAGTCGATCCATTGATGATGTCGGCGCCACGGACGAAAGAAGCCGCCGCCCGCTGACGTCGCCGAGGGGCCTTCTACATCCCCGCGACGGTGTCGCCCTCGCGGCCAGGGGTCACGCCATCGCGCTGAGCAGGTCTCACTCGGGCTGGAATTCGACCCCCAACGATAGAGGTTAGATTGGGTAATCCGCGTCTGGAGGGGCCAGTTAGTTTTGTTCTACGTGCACCTCTCACAAGTTCTTGATGACAACATCGGCGCCGCGTTGACGCAACGCCCCACGTCGCTGGCCGTGATCGATGCCGATCACGCATCCGAAGCCGCCCCGTTCTGCCGGCTTCGACCCCGGCCAACGCATCCTCGAACAGGATTATACGCGACGGATGAACGTCAAGGCGGCGTGCGACTTCGAGAAACAGTGCCGGATCCGGCTTGCCCGGCAGCCTGAGCGCCTCCGCGTCAAGCCCGTCGACGCAAACATCGAAATGATGTTCGAGCCCCGCAGCTTGCAGAATGGCGCTGGTGTTCCTGCTCGATGAGCCCACGGCCGTCCTGATGCCCACTTCCCGGAGCTTCTTCGAGAAGCGTTTCGGCGCCCGCTGCCGGATCGATTCCTTTTTGCAGCGCTTGCCGAAACAGCCGCGTCTTACGCTCACCGAGCGCATGCACTGTATCTACGCATCGTCAGGGTCATGCTCCGAACCCTCCGGAAGGTTTATGCCCCGGGCGGACAGAAAGTTTCGAATGCCGTCGTAGCGCGGTCGCCCATCGACATAGTCGAGGTAATCGGCTTCGATATCGAAGGGCTGAAAGGTCACACCACGCGCGTTGCGCCCACCTCTGTAGAAACGCATCAAAAACCGCTTTCCACGCAGCTGCGTGGACGCGCGCCGTCTCGGTCAGCACGCCGTCGAGATCGAAGATCGCGGCGTCGAAGTCGCGCCGGCTTATTGTGACTGATTCAACGAGCATTTCTTCTTGCGCGGTGACGTTCCGATTCCATGGAGTCGCTAAGGCTCGTTACGATTTCAGGTGCGCACCACCATTATGGGACAGCGCGCCTCGCGCAGAATGTCCTTCAGGGTCGCCGCGCGAGGGGCTTCCCATATTCCTCTCCATGCGAGGACGATGAGGTCCGTCGATTGTTTTTCGGACAAACGCAGGGTTTCCGCGGCGGTATTGCCACGGGCGAGGAACATCCGCACGTGCAAATGGCCGAGCGGGCAAGCGCTTGCGAGACGGTTGACAAACTCGCTGCTCCAGGCGGGCCATTCGTGCTGTGGCTGATCGACATAACGTGGCGTGGTGAGAGAACCAAGCTCCGCCGGAGCAGACATGATGTCCGTTACGTGGACCACCAGCAGTTCGGCGCGACCACGTTCGGCAAACTCCGCCGCGGGTTGCAGTGCGACGCTGGTGGAGGGTGTCCCATCGTGCGGCACCAAGACATGGTGAAGATGCCACGGTGTTGCACCACGCTGCGGCGGGACCAGCACCACAGGACAAGGAGCATCGTGGAGCACTTTCATTGCCGTGCGGCCCAGCATCTTCCCCTGCTCGATACCACTGTGCTTGCACATGACGATCACTCGCGGCTTTATCTCCCCCGCGACACGTAGAATTTCCACCGCCGGCGTTCCAACGCGGGCCTCGATGGTAGAACCGTCGAGCACCTCACGTCCGAGTCGATTGCGCATCTCCTCTCCTGCCAGCTCGCCGACGTACAAAATGTGGAGGGCCGCTCGCTCGATCTCGCCGAGCACCTTTGCCACCGGCAGCGCCGCCAGCGCTTGCTTCGAGCCGTCAAGCGGGACGAGGATGACTGGTTCGCTCATGCATCATCCTCCGCTTTCCGGCGCTCCTTACCTTCCGGACGCGTGAGTTCGTGCCACTGGCCCCGCCACTGATAGCGCATCGACAGGCTGCGCCAGCTTGGCAGCAGGTTCGCGCGATGCTCAGGCCTCTCTCCGCCGCAGAAGCGCAAGTCAGCAAAGCCGAGCACCGCGGCCTGCCATAGCCCGCCGAGGGCTCCGGCGTGAACGCCGCCGGCCGCGTTCCCCATGTTGTCCGCCAAGTCGATCTCGGCCGCTTGCCGGAAATAACGCTCCGCCAGCGCAGTGTCACCAAGGCGCGCGGCCACGAGCGCGTGAATTGCCGGGCTCAGCGAGCTTCCATGCCCACACCGTGGCTCGTAATACTCAAAATTGGCCTTGCGGACCTCCGGCGGCATACGGTCCCAGAGGAGATATACTAGCATCACCACATCCGGCTGCTTGATGATCTTGGAGCGCTGAATGCGCTCGCGACCGAGCAGCACGTCCATCGGTGCAGTTCGCGGCACGAACGCGGCAAGGTCGATCTCCTCCAAGCCGAAATAGCCGTGGAACTGCTCGAACAGGCCGGTCTGCTCGTCAAACCCAGTATAGAAATCGCGAGCCACCTGCTGCCATCGGCATAGCTCCTTCGGCTCGATTCCGAGCCGGCGCGAAAGCGCCTGCCACGGCCCCGGCCAGCGCTCCGCAACAAAATTCGCAATCTCTGCCGCGACCTCCAGATTCCACTGTGCCATGCCATTTGTGTACGCGTTGTCATCCACGGTCTCGTGGTATTCATCGGGCCCGATGACTCCACGAATATGGTAGCGGCCGTCTTCTTCACGTTCGGCGCGACTTTCCCAAAAGCGCGCGGTCTCGATTAAAATTTCTGCCCCCGCCTCGACAAGAAAGCGATCGTCGCCGGTAGCTTGCCAATAGTTCCACACGCCGAAGGCCACATCTGCACTGATGTGTTGCTCCTGCTCCCCCGTGAGGAACCGTACGACGTCACCGTCGGGAGCGACCCCGAACGGGGGCGTCGCCTCTTCGCCGCTATCGACCGACTCCCATGCGTAGAAGGCGCCCCGATAGCCAAGCCGGGCGGCTTTGGCTCGTGCCGCAGCAAGCGTGTGATAGCGGTACATGACAAGCGCGCGCGCCGCCTCCGGATAAGTGAGAATGAAGAACGGCAACATAAAAATGTCGGTGTCCCAGAATACATGCCCCTTGTAGGCGGTCCCGCTCAGCCCGCGGGCGCCAATGGACACGCGATCGTCTTGCGGGTTCGCCGCACTCAACAGATGATAGATGGCAAAGCGCAATGCGCGCTGCGCTGCAGGATCGCCCTCGATCCGAAGGTCGGATGCCTCCCATCTTGCCAGCCAGGCATCTCTGTGCTCGCCGATGACGCCTGCCACGTCCTCGATCGCGTGCTCGACATGCCTGCGTGCCATCTCGCGCGGCTCGCCGGTGTCCCTGGAGGTGTGTAAGGCGACGATCCGATCGAGCCGGTATGTCTCGCCCAGCCGGAGTTCGAGGCTTTGCCGGCCCTCAACCAGTTCGGTTGAGGGCGTCCAGCGCCTGTTGGAATCCGTGACGAGACGCGCCACCGCCATGGCGACCATCGTGCCGCTATCGGTGACCCGGACCACGGGACCGCTCAATGTGGCATCGATAAACAGCCTACCGCTGAAGTTTTCGGGCGTGATCGTCACACATTGAACCAGGAGGTGACGGTCGGCCATGGAGGCGAGGCGCAGCGCTCGTAGCCGTGTGATCCGACCGGCTTCGTCTTGATGTCGCCACTCCCTCCAAAGAATGCCTTGCCGCATGTCGAGGATGCGTCGATGCTCTAGGTTATGGCCCCGATCGAGCCGAAGCGGCTGGCCGTCGATTGTGCCGGACAGACGGGTCCAGTCGGCAGTCGGCGCAAGCCCTGGCACAGAGCCTGCCTCCGAATCGAATACTCCCGCCACGAAAGTCGCAGGTGCGGAGAGCGCGCTGCCCTCCGCAAGTGACCCACGCGATCCTACATAGCCGTTCCCGATCGCGAACAATGACTCCAGTTCGTGCTCGCGCGCCAGCGTGAATCCTTCCTCAACAAGGATCCATCCGGGATCGTCAGTAGGCGCCGCCGGCAATTGCACCAAATGCAAGCTAGCTTGGCGAGCAAGCAGTTCAGGAAACCCCGCAGGGCCTCCGCTAAGAGGATCGACCATGCCGTTCCCTCCTGGCGGGTCAGTCAGGCTCCAGACTCAAAAACGCTCTGGGCTTGCGTGTCAACGCTTGCGCGCCCGAAGATTTCGTTGAACTTTTCGGCTTCGCGGGTCCGTGGCGGGGCGACGGTCCAGTCGCCGCAGTCGCGGTCGAGATCACGGTCTGGTGCTGGATCGAGGTAAACACCACGGCCTCACCGCTTTTTCCTGCGCGGATTTAACTATCCAACGCATAATTGAGTGACGCGACAAAGGGGTAACCTCTTGACATTGCGAGAGGTTACCGATGAGGAAGTACCGGCGAATAACGTACGAGGATCGCTGTCAGATTTATGCGTTGAGCAAGCGCGGGGTCAGCCAAGAAAGCATCGCCGGCGTTTTGGGCGTCAGTCAGAGCGCGGTGAGCCGAGAGATGTGCCGTAATCGGGGTCAGCGCGGCTATCGGTTCAAGCAAGCTGAAGCGAAGGCTCAAGCACGACAGGCGATACGGAGTAGGCCCCGCAAGCTCACGGCGCCGTCGCGGCGCAAGATCGAGGCGAAGTTGCGCCAGATGCGCTGGTCGCCGGAGCAGATCAGCGGCTGGCTATGCGAACAGGGCATCAAGCTGAGCCATGAACGCATCTACCAGATGATCTGGCAGGACAAACGCGACGGCGGCGACTTGTGGCGCAGTCTACGACGGCGCGGAAAACGCTATAACAAGCGCGGCGGCAAGAACGCCGGACGCGGTCTGATCCCCGATAGAATCGACATTTCCGAGCGTCCGACCATTGTCGCGCGCAAAGCTCGTCTGGGAGAGTGGGAGGGCGATACCGTTGTCAGTGCCGGGCACAAAGGCGGCTTGCTCACGCTGGTCGAGCGCAAAACCCAACTGGCCAAAATCATCAAGTTGTCGCGCGCGACCGCCGACCCAACACAGAGGGCAGCCGTGCGTCGCCTCAAGCCTATCGGCGACTTCGTGCACACCATCACCTTCGACAACGGAAAGGAGTTCGCAGCGCATCAGGACATCGCCCATGCCCTGAAGGCCAAAATCTTCTTCGCCACGCCGTATCACGCATGGGAGCGTGGCTTGAATGAAAACACCAACGGTCTCATCCGCGACTTCTTCCCGAAGGGGACAGACTTCTCTACGATCGCCAACGCCGAGGTTGCCAAGGTCGAGCGGTTGCTCAACCCAAGACCTCGCAAATCTCTCGGCTTCCGTTCACCCCAAGAGGTTTTCGACACCCTCGCTCACTCGTAAAGTTCTATGCGGTGGCAACTTGAATCCACGCTGGCTTTCATGCTTTGGATCGAAGGATATCCCGGCTGTCGCAGCGCCGCCTCTATCCCTTGCATGATGACGTCATGAGGTAGGGTCTTTCCTAGAGGCCGGAGGGAAACACGATACCAAGTCCTACTGCGTTTGCTTGCGGCAGCGACGACCTCCGCTATTTGGCCGTGAGTGATCGGTGGAATGCTGGCGATGAACTCGTGATGCAGAAGGACTGCAAGTGCGCTAATATTTGATGGGGCTGAGGAGATTCCAACGAGGGAGTTCCAGAGATCTGTGACTTTAGCCTCCAAAGCGCACGTTCGCGTCCCGCGAAGGTCGGCGATAAGCTCATGACGCGTAACTTCGGCACGGGACACGCGGCTTCGCGGCCGCGGATGATCCCGGACTGGCGGTGTGGTAATGCCGGGTACGGAGCTGGCCTTCGCTGGCGATGTCGCGTGCCTGCCGACCGCCCTGCTCGGGTGGAAGACGCAAACGATCCACCACCGGACGGCCATTTTTCGACAGGTCAACAAGGACAAGTCGGCCACGCATCACGACGCGCTCGAATTTCCAGACGGGCGGACCGTGTTGCTGACGCTGTTGTGCGAGGGTCAGGCGGCAACGGTGCTTCAGCTGCCTGCGCGGCCAATGAGCGCGGCCGAGGAAGATGCCCAGAAGCGCGTCACCTACGTGGGCTGGCAGTTCAGGCTAGACCTGCTTAGGCCGCCTTATGAAGCGGCCTACTTTTTCCACGTGCTAGAACGCCGCGCATGGGGCGGCGAAAGATACCGATTCCGATCGCCGCTTCGGCGGGTTCGAGGCCAAATATCTCGGCGACGGCGTCCTTGTGGATCGCGGCAAGACCAACGCAACGAGATCATCGCCAATCAGGCCGTCCAACTGCTCTGGCTCGCCGCCTGACCGCGATACCGGCGACCCGCAGTACGAGGCGGCGATTACCCGCCGTCATCGGAATTAGGCCAAAAAAAACGAGGCCAAGGAAATGGTTGCGGCGCGACTGCGTGCAGCGCACACTTGCGCGGTCCGTCTGACTAAGCTTTTCGAACTGCTACGGCGAAGGTCCTGGATGACGAGCACAGAGAACGTAGTTGGGTGATGGCCAGGTCGTCGAACGACCGTCATGTACAGGCTTTAGGTCGGCTCACTGCCGTCCATGGCTCGGTTGTCGATGTGCGTTTTCCCGCCGGAGTTCTGCCTGCCGTTAATGAGCGCATCGAAATTGAACGCGATGAGAGCCGTCCGTTGGTAGCTGAAGTTCAGCAGCATCTTGACCTCGTAACCGTGCGCGCCGTGGCTTTGGACAGCACAGCCGGACTAACCCGTGGCGCCGAGGCGCGCGCCACAGGGGCGCCCATCAGGGTGCCTGTCGGGGCCGCTGTGCTCGGACGGCTCCTCAATGCGACCGGCGAGCCCGCAGATCGCGGACCACCTCTTCCTCCTGATACCGAATTCCGGCCGATCCATGCGCCGGCGCCAGCCATCGACCGGCTGGGCTCCAGTCTCGAAATTTTCCACACCGGGATCAAAGTCATCGACCTCCTCGCACCGCTCGTCAAAGGCGGCAAGGCTGCCATGTTCGGTGGCGCTGGCGTCGGCAAGACGGTGCTCATAATGGAGTTGATCCGTACCACCGTCGAACGTCATTCGGGAATCTCGGTGTTTGCGGGAATTGGCGAGCGCTCGCGCGAAGGTCATGAAATATTTGCCCGAACTCAAGCAGTCTGGCGTGCTGGCGCGCACGGCGCTTGTTTTCGGTCAGATGAACGAGCCGCCCGGTGCGCGTTGGCGGGCGGGCCTGACCGCGCTCACGATAGCCGAGCATTTCCGCGATGAAGCCCATGAGAACGTGCTCTTGCTCATCGACAACGTCTATCGCCTAGTGCAGGCAGGTGGCGAGTTTCGGGCCTGCTCGGCCGTCTGCCATCCCGCGTCGGTTATCAGCCCACACTCGCCAGCGAGATCGCCGAGCTTGAAGAGCGTATCGCGTCTGTTGCGGGCTCGGCCATTACGTCAATTCAGGCTGTATACGTGCCGGCCGACGACTTTACCGATCCGGCCGTCGCCGAGATTTTCAGTCATCTCGATTCCTCGATCGTGCTGTCCCGCGATATGGCCAGCGAGGGCATGTATCCGGCGATAGACCCACTCGTCTCGACCTCGTCTCTACTCGATCCGCGCCTTGTCGGAGAGGCGCATTACCGGATCGCGCAGGATGTCCGGAAAACGATCGCTCATTACCGTGATCTTCAGGAAATTATCGCTCTTCTTGGCATCGAGGAGTTGAGTGCTGTGGATCGTAAGGCCGTCAAGCGCGCGCGCCGTCTTATGCGTTTTCTCACACAGCCTTTCATGGTTACTGTCGCCTTTACCGGCAAGGAAGGCCGGGCCGTCGAACTCGGCGACACGCTGATCGGCTGCCGGGCAATTCTAGATGGCGAAGCCGATGATTGGATGGAAAGCTCGCTTTACATGGTGGGTGGCCTCAATGAGGCGCGGCAACGTGAAAGAACGACCGCAAAGGCGGCGACATGAAGCTCACCGTCACCACGCCGCTAGCGATCATCACCGAAGCCAACAATGTTGCTCATGTTCGCGCTGAAGATGAGACCGGAGCCTTCGGCATTCTGCCGGGGCATGCGGATTTTCTGACGGCGCTTGCCGTATCCGTTGTAAGCTGGCACGACCAGGACGGCACCGTGCATCATCTGGCCGTGCGCGGTGGGATGCTCGAAGTGAATAATGGCGAGGCGGTCACGATTGCCACGCGTGAAGCAGTTGCCGATGACGATCTGCACCGGCTCGAAACCGAAGTGCTCGCATCGTTCCAACGCCGTACCGAAGAAGAACTGACGGCGCGCACGGATGCACAGCGCCTCTATCTCGCCGCTATCCGCCAAATCTGTCGTTTTCTCAAGTCCGAACGCGCTCCGTCCGTGCCCGGGGGGCCGGGTGCAATTGCGCAGGATGGTCTTGAGCAATGACGCCAAAGCCCGAAAACCATGAGCAACTCGGCGAAGCAGTCAGAACACGGCAGCAGCGCCGCGAGCGCTGGCAGCGGGAAGGCGAGCGGTCGCTTGGTCAGAACCTGGCAATGATCGGCGCGCTCGGCTGGACCATCGTGCTGCCGATCCTGATCGGCATTTTCGCCGGGCGGTGGCTCGACCGCCACTTCAACAGTGGAATTTTCTGGACCCTCGGCTTGCTCGTCTCGGGACTTGCCGTCGGCTGTACGTATGCCTGGAAGAGGATGCACAGCGAGTGACCTATGTGTCTTTGATCCTTGGCCTTGTCACGATTATGATGGCCTTTGCGGGCGTCATGTTCGGCCTTCTTTATTTTGCGACCCTTAAGGGGACGGTCGCGCTCTTTGCCACAGGCTGTGGCTGGTTTGATCCGGTAGCGCTTACACTGGGCCGCACCGGTGCTGCCGTAGTCTTCCTAACCCTTGCTGCAAAGCTAAGCGCTGCTTCGCTGCTGGCGGCCTTCCTTGGCTTCTTGCTGGCGCGCAGCATGGCGCTGGGCGCGGCACGGAGGGCTGGCTGATGCAGGGCTCGCCACTTGCCAGCACGGTCCTCTTCCATGTCGGTCCCATGACGATCACACGTCCAGTGGTGACGACGTGGATCATCATACTCGTCCTGACGGCCGTGTGCCGGCTGCTGACACAACGTCTCCAGAAGTTTCCGGACGGACGCCAAGCCGTGCTTGAGGCTATCGTGGCCGGCATCGCCAGCCAGATCGAGGATGTCATCCGAAAGGATGCCCGGCCCTTTTTGCCGTTGGCTGCAACACTCTTCATCTTTCTCGTTGTCGCCAATCTTTCCGCTGTGCTGCCTGGCGTCGAAGCGCCGACGAGTAAGATCGAGACCCCCGCGGCGCTGGCGTTCATCGTGTTCTTCTCGGTCCATTACTTCGGCGTGCGGTCGCGCGGCTTTCGCGGCTATCTCGCGAGCTTTGCCGAGCCCAAGCTCATCATGCTTCCGCTCAATATTCTCTCCGAGGTGACAAGGACCTTTTCACTGATGGTCCGGCTCTTCGGCAACGTCATGAGTGGCGAGTTCATCATCGCCCTCGTCGCGGCGCTGGCGGGTTTGTTTGTCCCAATTCCGCTGATGGCTCTCGAAATTCTGGTTGGCCTCGTGCAGGCCTACATTTTCACTGTACTCGCAACAGTCTTCATCGGCGCTGCGGTCGGCAGCGTCGAGAAGGGATAAAGGAGGTTTCATGGACCCCAAGCTCATTTCTATCATCGGCGCTGTCATCGCCGTCTCGATCGGCTCGATCGGTCCGGCACTGGCCGAGGGGCGCTCGGTGGCCGCGGCCATGGACGCCATCGCGCGCCAGCCAGAGGCAGCCGGCACCATTTCACGCACGCTCTTCGTCGGTCTCGCGATGATCGAGACTATGGCGATTTACTGCCTGGTCGTGGCGCTGCTTCTGCTGTTTGCCAATCCATACGCAGGTTGACCGATGCATCTCGACTGGTGGACCATAGGTCTCCAGACCATCAACTTCGCCATCCTAGTCTGGCTGCTTCAACGTTTTCTCTACAAACCGGTGCTCCGCATGATCGACGCGCGAAGGGCTGAGGTCCAGCGTCAGTACGATGACGCTAAGGCGATCGAAGACAAGGCCGTAGAGCATCTCAAGGCGGTCGAAGCCGAACGCGCCGGCATAGCTGCCGAGCGCGAGGCGGCGCTCAGGGCCGCTGCGGCGCAGGCGCAGGGAATAGCCGAAGCGCGCCGCGTCGAGGCCGAGCGCGATGCGCTGATGCTGCTCGACGCCGCGCGCAAGACTCTGGCGTCAGAGCGCGAGCGTGCGCTTGCCGAAGCGCGGCGGATGGCCCTCGATCTGGGCGCAGAATTTGCCCAGCGGCTGACTTCCGAAGTGCCGATTGAGCTACGAGCAGAAGCGTGGATCGCGCGTATCGAGCAACATATCACCGCACTTGCGAAATCAGAGCACGAGGCCCTTGCCCATCAGCTCATGGACGGCAAATCGCTGACGGTCGTCACCGCAGCCCCCCTGCCGACGCTTACAGCTGATACGTGGCGTGAGCGCCTGCGCCATTCGCTTGGTGACGGCATCCTCGTTACCTTCGAGGTGAACCCGGACCTCATTGCCGGCGCAGAACTTCATTTCCCGACCGCCGTGCTGCGTTTCTCCTGGAGGAGTGCGGTTGCGGCCGCGCGGTCGGAGGCTGGAGGCCATGAGGACACTCACTGAAGAGCTTCAAGATTGGCTGAAGGCAAGTCGCCAGCGCCTTGCCACTCTGGCGCTCGAACCACGGCTCGAACATATTGGCCGGGTGCTTCGGGTCGGCGACGGCGTAGCCGCCGTGGAAGGATTGCCGCAATGCCGGCTTGATGAGTTGCTTACCTTCGCTGGCGGCGCACGCGGTCTTGCAATCGATCTTGGTGAGGAAGCGGTCGGCTGCGTGCTGCTGGGTGATACGACCGGCACACCGGCCGGTAGTGTTGTCCAGGGTACGGGAGAGGTCGCGCGTGTTCCCATCGGGGATGGCTTGCTGGGTCGCGTGGTCGACGCGCTCGGCGTACCGCTTGATGGCAAAGGGCCGCTGGAAACAATGCAGTTCTCGCCAGTTGAGCGGGCAGCTCCGGTCATTGTCGACCGGGCTCTGGTGACAAAACCCTTGGCAACAGGAATTTTGGTCATCGACGCGATGATTCCGCTGGGCAGAGGCCAGCGCGAACTGGTCATTGGTGACCGCGAAACCGGCAAAACCGCGATCGCCGTCGATACCATCATCAATCAGAAATCAAGCGACGTGATCTGCGTCTACGCGGCAGTCGGCCAGAGGGCCTCGTCGGTAGCGCGTGTCATCGAAGCCGTGCGCCAATACGGGGCGCCCGAACGCTGCATTTTTGTGGTCGGCGAAGCCAACTCAGCGCCCGGCCTTCAATGGCTGACGCCTTATTCAGCCTGCGCGATGGCTGAGTATTTTATGGAGCGTGGCCGCGACGTGCTGCTTGTGCTTGACGACCTTACCAAGCACGCCGCCGCGTACCGGCAGGTCTCGCTGTTGCTGCGGCGCCCGCCGGGACGCGAGGCGTATCCCGGCGATATTTTCTACATTCATTCGCGCTTGCTTGAGCGAGCCGCAAAACTGGCACCCGAGCGAGGCGGCGGCTCGCTGACGGCGTTGCCAATTGCCGAGACCCAGGCGGGCAACATTAGCGCCTATATTCCCACCAACGTCATTTCGATCACCGACGGTCAAATTTACCTCGATCCGCGCCTCTTCTACGAAGATCAGAAACCTGCCGTTGACGTCGGCAAAAGCGTGTCGCGTGTCGGCGGCAAGACGCAACCTCCAGTGCTCAAGTCACTCTCGGAGAGCCTACGGCTCGAATACGCGCAATTCCTGGAACTGGAAGTGTTCACGCGCTTCGGCACAATGGTGGACGAACGCACGCGCAAGGTCATCGAGCATGGCAGGCGCATTCGCGCCGTGCTCGGCCAGCGGCAATTCGCACCGTTGTTGCTTGGCGAACAGGTAGCGCTGCTGTGCGCGCTCAGTGACGGCGTTCTCGATGCGGTTCCAGTTGATCGGATCGGTGCTTTTCGCGCCGCGCTCGCGCCCTGGCTTGCCGAGCACTGTTCCGAAATCCTCTCGCTCAACGATGAGGCCAACGCTCTCTCGAATGATGTTCGTACGCGCTTAAAAGAGCTGCTTCTGACACTTTCCCGATCGATCCTGGCATCCGGAGAGACACCGCCGGAGGCGCCGCCATGACACCTCTGGCCGAGATCCAGGGGCACATCGCCAGCATGGACGAGCTGCTGGACATTGTAGGCGCCATGCGTTCGCTTGCTGGTGTGCGTGTGCAGGAGGCGCAGCGCGCGCTTCCCGGCATCCGCAGTTATGCCGCCTCGATGGCCGCAGCGATCAGGGGCGCGCTTCTCCTCCTTACGGAACCGATGCCGGAAACCTACCAACATCGGGGACATCGCGCGCTTATTCTTTGCGCAGCCGAGCATGGTTTTGTCGGCGGTTTTAACGAAAGACTGATCGAGGCCGTCGAAGCCGTCCTTAGGCCGTCCGATCTTCTCTTTGTGTTGGGAAGTCGCGGCGCAACGCTTGCAATTGAGCGGGGTCGAAAAGTTGTTTGGACGAGGCCAATGGCGACCCGCTTGGCCGGCACGCCCGATGTGATCGACCGCCTTACCAATGAACTCTACAGACGCATCATACGGGGCGAGATTTCCCGCGTCGAAGTGATGTTCAGCCGCTACCACCAGGGCGTGGCGTCCACCATCGAACGTCGTCTGCTTTTGCCGCTCGACGGGCCGGCTTTATCCGCCAAGCAACCCAGCCAAGCTCCACTTCACAACCTGGAGCCTCGACTCCTTCTTGAGAAGCTTATGGCCGAATACGTGTTCGCACTCCTAACAGAAGCAGCGGTCGAATCGACTGCCAGCGAGAACGCCGCGCGTTTCGCAGCTATGGAGTCGGCGCACGACAACGTCACCAGGAAACTCTCCACCCTGCGCCAGAGCGCTCATCAGGCGCGACAGACCGAGATTACGTCAGAACTTCTTGATCTAATTACCGGCACTGAGGCAATGCAAATCGAGACAGGCGGTCGGTCACCGAGAGGGATTAGATAGCGTCCAAAGCATCGAGAAGCAGCACGCCGACAAGGCCTGCAAATGCCGACAACGTTGAATCCCACTGGTCGTCCCATAATCCCATAGCGCGGGCCCCTCCATACAGCCGACCGCCAAACGGGCAAGTTACGCTAACATGGAAAAGTAACCCCCGCCGACCTACGAATATTACCCGAGTTGGAGGAATGCCGTAGCTCGATTAGTCGGGAAAGATGATACGTGTCATCTGTTGACGCGGTAACCGCGGATTAATTGAGCGGAGTTCAGCAAATTTGTGCACGCGTTAGAATCTCCCGTTGTTACTCTTTGACTGGACATATCACAGACATGGTCGACCCGACGGATGGAGCATAGACACAGAGAACGTCGGGGTAAGGTCGCCAGTAAAATTTCATTGTGGCTGGAGAAGCTTTCCGAGCTGCTGGAGAAGCTCGCCGTAGCGCGCGAAGTTGCCGGAGGCATATTCCCGCTGCATCTCGCCGAACAGGGCGCGGGCACGCTCGAGCATTTCGTTACCCGTTCCCTTATCGGGCGCGCCGGTGGCGGACGTCGGCGCTGGCGCACCGACGAGGAGGCGTTCGGCTTCGGTTAACGTGTTCGCCCACTCGATCTTGCGGTCATCGGGCAGGAGCTGCCCCAATACCACGCGGGCGAGCATCGGGATCTTGGTCTGCTCCGCCTCGATGTAGACCGGCTCGATCGCTATAAGCTGGTTGTCGACCAGCGGCAACACAATGAGATTGCCGCGAATGACCTGCGAACCATGTTGATCCCAAAGCGTAAGATCCCCGGAGAATCGGCTGTCCGAGCTGATCCGTGATTCCACCTGCGCCGGGCCGTCAATGAAGGTCCCTTTGGGAAAGCGGAATGCCACCATTTTCCCGTAGTTCTCGCCATCGGAAAGACCCGCGAGCCAACCAGCCATCTGGTTCTTGCCGGCGACCGACAAGGGCAACATGAGCAGAAACTCCGGCTTGTCGGAACCGGGAAGCTGGGCTGTCACGTAATACGGCAGCATCGCGATCTCGCGGCTTCGATAAAGCTCGTGCGGAACCTCCCAACGATCCTCGCGATTGTAGAAGGTGGCCGGATTGGTCATGTGGTAGGTGCCGTACATCTCGGCTTGCACCGTGAAGATATCCTCGGGATAGCGGATGTGCCGGCGCAGATTCTTCCGGCATCTCGCGTGCGTCTTTGAAAAGTTCGGGCAGACCCTGCCGATAGGCGTTGATGATCGGATCGTGCAGGTCGAAGACGTAGAATATCACCGAGCCGTTATAAGCATCGATCACCGCTTTGACGGAATTGCGCAGGTAGTTGTACCCGCGAAAAGTAGCGAGCGATCCCTGATAGGCTTCGCTGTAAGGATAGTTCTCCGAAGTCGTATAAGCATCGAGGATGTAAGAATAGTGTTCCGCGTCCGCGACGATGTACGGATCGTGATCAAAGCTCAGGAACGGGGCGAGCGTGTGGGCCCGTTCGACGATGTTCCGGCGCAGCATCACCCGGCTCTCAGGCGTGAAATAGCCCGAGATGAAAAGCCGCGGGCCGTCGAATTGGCGGGCAATGACCAGCTTGCGCCACAAATTGGAGAGCAGGATTCCGCCAGTTCCCTGGTACACCGTCTCGGCGTTGGCTTGGCCTTGCGGGAAACCGAATTCCTTCTCCGTGGTGTGCACATAGACGCGGTCTTCGGTAAGGTGACCGAAATAAATTTCGCCGCGGGCGACCGCGAGAGCCTTTTTGGCCTCGACCGGAATATCATGCGCCCAAAGAACCGGATTGCCCCTGGTGTCCATCTCGTTCACCGGGACCGCAACGACGCCATAGCCGTGGGTGTATTTGAGCGCGAGGTTAACCCAGACCTGGGCGGGCGCAGGAAGCCGCGAAACATCGAGCTCGCGCGCCGTGATCATGACCTGCCGCTCGGCGCCATCGATCTCATAGCGATCGATATCGACGCCGTGAAACGTGTAATAGGGCCGCAGGCCCTGGATTTGCTGCAGTTGTGGCTCGAGCGCGCGCCAATCCCAGATGCGCGCGTCCTGCAGCGTGCCGGCATCTTTTGTCAAATCGGCAGCCGTCAACGGCCTCGCCGAGACCGCGAATTCTCGCTCTTCGACCGAGGGCCCCTCAAGGTTGAAGGCCTGGCGGGTGCCGGCGATGCTCCTGAGCAGATACGGCAGCTCCAACGTGATCTGGTTCGGCCCCACATAGAATTCCTCGATCGCGGTGGGAACCGCGAACGCTCCCACGAAGAGCAGCGCCAGCGCCGCGAACGGCGCGACCCAATGCGACCGGCGCATCAACAACCAGTTGCGAACGCGCGGAATGGCAGCCGCTAGCCCAAGGATCGAAGCGGCCGCGAACCAACATGCGACCATGACGTCGTATCCGGGTAGCCAGAAATTGACGTCGGCATAAGAGGCGCCGGCCACGACCTCCGAATGTCCGGCCACAACGAGGTGATAGCGGGCCAAGAACCGACTCGCCCCCAACGCGAAGCACAGGAGGGCGCCGAGAACCATGCCCTGCCGGATCCAGCTCTCCCCGGCCACCCAACTCTGCCTCGGTGACAGAACGACGACGCCTCGATGCGGGTGAGAGGCGCCGAACGGGTCCACGCGATAGGCGAGCGCAACAGTTCCACGGCGAGCCACCATCCCGACACCCACCCAAAGCGCAATCACGAAGCAAAGGATAGCGATGACGATTTCGACAATGTCGTCGTAGAAAGGCAACGCCAACAAATAGAAGGAGAGATCCCTGCCGAACACCGGATCGACCACACCGGCCGAAATGGCGCCGAGGAACCGCATGAGTGGAATCCACAACGGCGTCCCGAGAAATCCGACCAGGGCCGCGAGTACAAATCCAATGATCCACGGCGCGCTTCGCGGGACGACTGCATACGGCCGGCACAATGCGCGCAGGTTTACGCCGACAAACAGGCCGACCAAAAGCGAGACCGCCAAAAAAATCGCCACGCGATATTCAAGCGATAGCCAATAGCGACGGCTCTGGCCCAGCTCCTCAAACCAGTAGTTTTCGAGGGAGATGCGGAGCGCCGCCTCAAAAAGGACGATCCCGAGGACTGCAACCAGAATGTAGGCGGCATCGCGATAGAGGCGGTGTACAAACGCAATGTGGTTGCCGCCTCTCTCTAGCATCAGGGTGCGGACCAAGGGCAACGCCGCCCACGCGAGCACAAATAGGTAGATCACCTCGAACATCGATCTTCCCTCCAGCCCGGATCAAGAATTTTAGGCTGACACTCCGCGGATAAAATTTCTGGATCTGCAGCTCCGCCCCCAGAAGGATACGGGCCTAGTTCGCCTTTGTGCATGTCGTCAACAATTGACGTTGATCCACTCGAGCCAGATCGAGACGTGACCCTACTCTTTCTTTCGCGCACTGAGGTTCAGAACGCCCCTATTTGTTTGGAAACGCCGATTCAGACCGCGTTTCTGGCATCTTATATTATGCAAGCACCTGTGTCCCAGCCGCCTAGTCTAGATTTCGATAACCATCAGGGCCTGCTCCTCCTCCACCATCTCATCGATCGAAACCAGAAGCGTCTTAATTCTTCCCGACGCCGGACTAGACACCGGGATCTCCATCTTCATCGCCTCGACTGTCGCGATGTCGTCGCCCGCCTTGACGGCCGCGCCGACGGCGAGCGGCAGCGCGCTGACGCGCCCCGCCACCTCGGTCTTGATCTTCATTTCCCCCATCTTTCATCCTTTCGCCCTCCGGCTTGGCGCCGGTGCAGCCCGCTGCGAAGCTCGCTATAAGAGATAATCCATCGCGCGAATGCAGAGCAATGTGAAGACGAGCGCCCCGGGGGAGGACGTGCATGAACTGGAAGCCCGAACTCGATGAGCTGATGCGCCGCGAAGCCTTCGCGCGCGAGATGGGCGGGGCCGACAAGGTCAAGCGCCAGCATGACGGCGGCCGCCTGACGGTGCGCGAGCGCATCGGGCTCCTGCTCGATCCAGGGAGCTTCCACGAGGTCGGCGCCATCTCTGGCAAGGCGGAGTACGATTCCACCGGCGACCTTATGACCCTCACGCCAGCCAATTGCCTGTTCGGCCGCGGGCTGATCGACGGCCGACCGGTGGTGGTCGTCGGCGACGATTTCACCGTCCGGGGCGGCTCGGCCGATGCCTCGATCGCGGCAAAACCACTGATGGCGGAAGAGATGGCGAGCGAATTCCGGCTGCCCATCGTCCGCGTCATCGAAGGCTCGGGCGGCGGCGGCTCGGTCAAGACCATCGAGACGACGGGCGCCTCCAACCTTCCCGGCGGCGTCGGCACGACGCGCGGTTTCCATTACATGACCGCGAACATGGCGCAGGTGCCGGTCGTCGCGCTGGGGCTGGGCTCGGTGGCGGGGCTCGGCGCGGCGCGGCTTGTGGCGAGCCACTACTCCATCATGACCAAGTCGTCGGCAATGTTCGTAGCCGGCCCGCCAGTGGTGGCGCGGCTCGGGCAAGAGCTCGGCAAGCAGGAACTGGGCGGCTGGGAGATCCAGACCCGCAGCGGCGCCGTCGACCACGCGGTCGACACCGAGGAGGAGGCCTTTGCCTGTGCTCGGCGGTTTCTCTCCTACCTGCCGCCCTCGGTTCACTCGCTGCCGCCGACCTTGCCTTGCGATGACGATCCCGAGCGTGCCGACGAAATGCTCATGGACGCGATCCCGCGCAATCGCCGCCAAGTCTACAAAATGCGCCCGATCATCGAGAGCGTCGTGGACAAGGGCTCGTTCTTCGAAATGGGCGGGGAGTTCGGCCGCGCCATCATCGGCGGGCTGGCGCGCCTCGAAGGCCGCGCGGTATTGCTGCTCGCCAGCGACCCCTATCACTACGGCGGGGCGTGGACGGCGGACACCTGCCAGAAGATCACGCGGTTCGTCGACCTCGCCGAGACCTTCCACCTACCGGTCGTTTATCTCTGCGACTGCCCCGGCTTCATGATCGGCGTGGACGCCGAACGCTCCGCCACCATCCGCCACGGCGCGCGGGCGATGGCGGCGATCTACCAGACCACGACGCCGTGGTGCACGGTGATCGTGCGCAACTCCTTCGGCGTCGCCGGCGCCGCTCATCAGCCCGCCGGCCGCTACTCGCTGCGCTATGCTTGGCTTTCCGCCTATTGGGGCTCGCTGCCGCTCGAAGGCGGCATCGAAGCCGCCTACCGCGCCGACATCAACACCGCCGCCGACCCGAAGGCGAAGCTCACCGAAATCGAGGAGCGCCTGAACAAGCTGCGCTCGCCGTTCCGCTCGGCCGAGCGCTTCTGGGTCGAAGAGATCATCGACCCACGGCGCACGCGGTCGCTCCTCTGCGAGTTCGCCCGCCTGGCGGAGCCGGTGCGCCGAACCGGCGTCGCTTCTTTTTTGATCAGGCCGTAGACTAAGCCCTGAGCGGTTCGCGAACAGAGTAGGCAACCATTTATAGGATCATCGCTGTCCCGGCTCGCGCACCGCGTCAGATGCCTATTGTCGTTCAGCCATTTATCAGCGCTGCCCTGTCGGTGATCAAACCAATCTCTATGGGATTCCTATAACGGCGGCCTCGTCGAACTGATCTCCCGCCGAGGTTGGTCCGACGTCATCTTCGCGTTCGTGTGTCCCGCGCGCAACGCTGATTGTAAATGAACGCGCGCGCACCGAAAAAGATGGCGCTGGAACAATTTTTGTTTAGCTTGCTGGGTTGTCAAAAAGCTCGCTGTTGTCACGGCGCGGGCACGCGGCAGCAGGGTAACAGGGGCAGATTATGAAACGAGTTGCTTTGTCGTTCGCAGTTGTTGCGGGCCTGGCTTCCTCCACCGCCCTTGCCGCCGACATGGCGGTCAAGGGCCCCGTCGCGGCGCCGGCGCCCGCGCCGCCGGTATGGGACGTCGCCATAATCGGCGCACTGATGTCGGACTACAATTTCCGCGGCATCACGCAGTCGAACCACCGGCCGTCGGCCGCGGTGGGCTTCGAGCCGCGCTACAACATCAACCCCAACCTCCAGGCCTATGCCGGAATTTCCGGCGAGAGCATCGACTTCCCCAACCGCGCCGCCGCCGAGATCGACCTCTACGGCGGCATCCGTCCGACGTTCGGCAAGCTCGCGCTCGATGGCGGCTTCTGGTACTACTATTATCCCGACGGCCAGTGCTTCAACACGGCAGCGTTGTGCGGCGGTAGCTCGGGATTTGTGCCGTTGCCGAACGGCAACGTCATCAAGCAGAATCTCAGCTTCTACGAGTTTTACGGCAAGGGCACCTACACCGTAAACGATAATTTCAATTTCGGCGGCAGCATCTGGGGTTCGCCGTCGGTGCTCAATTCCGGCGCTTACGGCATCTACTACACCGGCAATGTGACCTTTGTCGCGCCGTCGACCTGGCTGATGAACGGCATCGGCGCTTCGCTCTCGGCTGACATCGGCTACTGGCAGCTCGGCACGGCCGGCGCCTTCTATGCCGTCCCTGCCTTTCCGGGTGGCGTCCCCTACCCAAGCTATTTGACCTGGGACGTCGGCCTCACCTTCGCCTGGAAGGCATTCGCGCTCGATCTGCGCTACTACGATACGAACCTCACCAAGGCGCAGTGTAACGTCTTCACCAGCGACCAGACGGCAGCGTTCTCCGCCGGCAGCGTGACACCGCAAAACCCCGGTGGCCAGGCCTCCGGCTGGTGCGGCGCCTCCTTCATCGCCAAGCTTTCGATCGCCACCTCGATCAACGCTATCAAATAAGGGCACGCGCTCTCGCCTGCCCGATCGCGGACCGTTCAGGCGAAATTGTCGCAGCAGATCATGCCGTCCGGTGTCGGCCGCATATGCGGCGTCGTCGGCATGGCTGGCGGCGCGATTTCTGCCATGCGCCGCGCTTGCAGAAACGCGAGCAAGATGGCGAGCGGCAAGCTATCGTGACGCGCGTCCGCCGTATCGTCGAGCGCCATGGGCAAGTGGGGCTGCCGCGACAACGAGCAGAACCATTCGCCACCTTCGCAGGTAACCCGCTTAAGGTTCCAGGCTGGTAGCTCAAGCTCGACGAGAGCGAATGCGGCATCGGTCCACGCGCCGGCCGCGATCAGCCGATCGAGGCGCGCCACGCCACGTGACCGGCTGAGATTTGGAAGGCGGCGGCAAGCATCGGCGATGATCTTGGAAAAGAGTGCCGGCGCAAGCGTCGGCGCCAGCCGGAGTTCCTCTTCCAGCCGACCGTGGAGTTCTCCATGCGCCACGTCAAGTGCCATAGCACGCTCGCGCGCAAACGGTCCTGCCGACCGCACGCTCACAAATGGGCGCAAAGGCCGTAAAGAATCCAGAGGGTTCACAGTGCGCCATTATGCGGGGCGGCATAAATATCCGGCCACGTTTTCATAAAAAGTAACCGGACGGATGTCGGCTCGCGAGCAAATGCCGGGCCGCGCAAAGGGTCGGACGGCAGTGAAAACTCCTCGGGGCCCTTCCCGCGCCGACGGACCGCTTCGATCTTTATCTGCTCTCTATGACGGCGACCAACGCTCCATCTGGAATTCAAATGCCCGGGTCTGCACATGTGACAGGAAAGTCATTGTCAAAGTCGCGGACAAACACGGCGGCCGACCTTTATGGCATTCGTCATGAAACTTCATTTTTCAAATCGCAAAGAGCGCTCGGAGATTCGAG
>CAWHZA010000037.1:0-153915 GCA_963833665.1 uncultured Alphaproteobacteria bacterium
TCTATCGGGCACGGGTAACGCTGCTGCGCATCAGATTGACCTCGAGATCGGCAACCTCTTCCCGCGTGAGCGAGCCGTCCTCAATGTGTACGATTCTGTCGGCGAACGCGAACAGCCGCGGATCATGGGTCACCACCAGAACGGCGCGGCCTCGCTCCTTGGCGATCGCATGGAGAATCGTCATGATTGCCTGGCCATTGGCGGCATCGAGCGAGGCGGTCGGCTCGTCGGCGAGAATAGCCGAAGGCTCCGCCACGATGGCGCGCGCGATCGCGACCCGCTGTTGCTCGCCACCGCTGAGTTGGCGCGGAAATGATGCCTTTTTCGATGTCAGGCCAAGGCTGGCCAACACCTCCTCGGTTTTCACAATCGCTTTGAGCCTGTGCTCCCCGCGCACGTCGAGCGCCAAGCGAACATTTTCGGCGACCGTGAGGGTGGCAAACAGATGATAGGATTGGAACACGAAGCCGATATGCTGGCGTCGGATCTTCGCCAGCTCTTCTGCACGCGCCCCGCTGGTGGATGCGCCGCATACTCGTACAGTCCCATCTGTAGGCGCGAGCATGCAGCCAAGAATCGACAGAAGGGTGGTCTTGCCGCTGCCAGACGGTCCCATCAATACCGTCAACTCGCCGCCGTTAAGGGTCAGACTGACGTCCTTGAGCGCTTGCACCCGTGCGGGCCCGTTGCCAAGCACCTTGCTGACGTTCTTAGCCTCGATGATGGACCCGGTCATTGCGTCAGCACAACCGCGGGATCGACGCGAACGACGCGGAGAATCGCCGCAAATGCCGAGGCGATGCACATAATGACAGTAAGAAGGAACAGTTCGATCATCAAATTGGGAGTGATCACAACCGGCAATGCGCTTTTCGCGGTGAAACGAACCACGGCGATTCCGATCAATCCTGCAAGGCCAAATCCAATGAAGGCGTTGAGCAGCGCCTGCGCGATAATGACTTTGTAGATATAGCTGTTGGAGGCGCCTATCGCGCGCAGCGTAGCGAACTCGAAAAGATGCTCTTTGGTGTTGGAATAAAGTGTCTGCGCGACGATTGCAGTGCCGACGATGACGCTCAGCAGCGCGCCCGCGAACAATGCCGCGCCGGCTCCTGTTCCGGAAAGCCAGAACGACCGACTTTGATCCCGGAACTGGTCCGGAGTGAGCGCCTGGATGCCAGAAAGATTGGCAAGAATATCATGACGGATGCGCTCGATATCTCCCTTTGACTTCAGCCGAACGAGAAAATAGCTGGTAAAGGCGTCCGGCAATCCGATGTAGGACCGAGCGCCGCCAATACCGGAGAAGACATATGGCATCATCGTGAAAGAGCGAATGCCGTCCGTGACCGCGCCAACCGTTACCGGCTGGCCGCGAATTTGCCTCGTTGCGCCGACGCCAGCCGCGCCGAGCCGATTGTAATACGAGCGGTCGATCGCCACAGTTCCCGGAGCAGTCAGACTCTGGACAGTCCCTTCCACGACATTCCAAGGTGACAATGCGCCGGTGGCGAAGTCGGAACCCACGACGAACACAGGAGTCATGGTTTCATCCGGCGTCCTCCAGGCGGAAAATCCGACTACCACCGGAATGACTTCAGCTACTCCGTCGATCGCCAGTAGATCGTCTCGCATTCCCGTGTTGAGGAGTGAGAGATCCTCGAAGCACTTTGCCCCGGTCGAGACGATCCAGAGGTCGGTCGAGGCGTGATCGATCATAGTCGTCACTAGGCGGCTAAAGCCGGAGTAAAGGCCCATCTGCACCATGACCAGGACCACCGACAACACAATGCCGATGAGCGACGCGACAAAGCGCAATCGATCTTGAAACAGATTTCGCGATGCGATTGTGAAAATCAGCGACATATTTCAAAGCAACTCCGCGCTGTAATGCTCTCTTCGGCGCCGTCTCTCTCGGTTGTCGGCAAATTGCACGGACCACAGAGCCCAACAACAAGCGGCATCAATTTTGACCATATTCAGCATGCCCTTTGGGTCAGCCTTCATTGATCTCGACCAAGTACCGTCGTCGGCCTGACAGCCCGCTCGAGACGCGCGGAATCGAAGTTCTTTTCGCGCATTAAATAGACCAACACACCTGGATCGAGGTCACCGCAGCGAGTTCCCATAATCCCTCCGCCGGTCCGGCTCAAACCCAGCGGGAGCCTGCCGATGACACTATTCATAGCGTCCTTCTTCGAACAGTTACGATTGGCGGAGCTTGGATCATGGCAAAAATCAAAGTTGCGGCTGATCAGCCCAACCATTGTTTTACGAAGAATCGCGCCGCGGAGACCCAAGAATGCCGATCTTCGGACCCGCGAGCATCTGACCCCGGACGAGGTTGCGCGGCTGCCAGTTGCGCGAGGATCTTGCTCCAGGTTTTGTCGCTGACTGCGCTGCGTGGAAGGACATGCCCCATCGTGGTCTTAGTCGCGGCCTTGGCGCGTTGGACACCTTGATCGAGATGCTCCAGATCCAGATACTCGGCTCCTTCGGTTAGCCCGGACGCGGTCTCGGCAGTGCTGACCTTGGCCACCTCCTCATCGGACAGCAGGGTTAAGATAGTGTCGCGAGCGACTTCGGCGCGTTTGGCATCTGTCATGGTCAACCTCCGATCATCTCTTGCGAGAGAAAAGAAAAAGCGCCTGGATTGTGCGTGCCTTGAAGGGTCATCGTCGGCCCCCCGCCAGATCTTCTAACTCAAATGGCCGGATGGTCTGCCGCACCGAACGACGCGCAGTTGCAATTTGAAGCGTTCGATATTTCGCCCTCAGCTCAAATCCGACCCAAGAGCACCAGCACGACGAGAATAATCAGGATGACACCGATAAGTCCGACGCCGCCATGACCATAGCCGTAGCCGTAGCCGCCGAAGCGGCCGCTGAAGCCACCAAGTAAGAAAATGACGAGGATGATGATGAGTATGAGTCCGATCGACATAAACTTATCTCCTTTTGGCGGAACCGAATAGAACGCTCGGAAACTTTGTCCAGCGCGGCGGGCATGCGCGTTGTGAGCATTCAGGAAAACAGAACCGTAAATCGCGTTCCTTGGTTCCTATCGCCTCGGTCAATCCGCAATTCACCGCCGATCTGTTTGACAAGAGACTGAATAATCCTCATTCCCAACCCTTTGCCGGCGGCTGGATCAAATGCCTCCGGCAAAGCTGGCCCCTCGTTGGCCACCGACAGCGCGTAGCTCTTTGCCGGGTTTTCTTCAAACCTGACCGTGATCCGGCCTGTACCATATTTGGTTGCGTTCGTGATCAGCTCGTTGGCGATAAACCCGAGCGGAATAGCGGTGACGGCCGGCAACTCGATTTCAATCCCCTCGACGACGATGACCCGCTCGGGGCGATCCGAGGACAGCATCATGGACAAATCACGACAAAGGTCCTCGATATATTGCTTGAATGCAAAGGTTTGTTCGCGGTCTAATGAGTGGAGACGACGGTGGATGCGCCCGATCGTGGCAACGCGATCGGCTGCTGCGGCCAATTGCGAAGCGACTTCAGCATTCTCCGACGCCCGGCCTTGCAGCGAAAGCAGGCTTACGATCATTTGCACGCTATTCAACAACCGATGATCGGACTCCTGGCTCAAAACTGCCTGGTGTTGGATCAACTCCTCCTTTTGACAAAGTAGAATCTCTTCGCGGGCGAGAGCCTCTCGAAGCCCACTTTCCGTGCGCCTATGTCTTCCCAACTCTTGTTCGTAGCTTGCGACCGTGCGGCGCTCAGGGCTTCTAAATAAGGTGCTCGGAGGTGTGCCCGCGCCGTGGGGCGAATATTCAATGGCCATTTTGCCAGCCTCCCCTCTATCCGAATTCAACGCCTGGGCACCCGTATTTACAAACTTGCGACGGAGATAGCCAAGCCACATTGATCCAAATCAATCATGTCCGGTACCGGACATTTAGTTTGCCTCGACCGCAAAAAGAGTGCAATCTGTTTAGATGTCCGATAGCCCTCTGGAGCCTGCAATGGACAGTACCGGGGAAAATATTGCGCGATACCGCAAGCTTGCCAGCGAATCGACAAACGCTGCCGAGCGATCACGGATTATGAAATTGCCGGCCGAGGAAGGGACCAAGTTCAAGTTAGAATTGAGGTGACGGACAGAGGAAGTATTCGTCATGCGGGTTTCATCTTCGTGCGCCCAGCGACAAATAGATATAGCGCTGAACACGCAAAAGAGCTTTGAGCGCAGCCGGCCTTTTTGGCGCAGCTATCCGCGATAACGAGGCACTCCTGGAAGCGCCACTTGAAATAATGAGTGCGCCGCTGGATTTAGGTCCACGTCACCTTCCGACCGGGTTGAGCAGGATGTCCTTGGGACGTCGACCACCAGGGGTTCTTGCGGAAAGGACGCCTTTGCTGGCAATTCTGCCCGGCGGTATCATGTTCGATATCGTCGGCCTTTGATGTTGGAGACCCCCATGACCAAGAACACTGCAGGTGCTGCTGGAGACCTCGCGTCGGGCGGCGATGTCGGCTTCAACTCGGGCCTCCTGACAGGGCCGCCACCGCCGTGACGACGACGCCGACGAGGTTAATTGCAGCCGCCCTTCAACCGCGGCGGCCAGAGGACCGCTGCCCTCATAGGTCGTCAGCTGGATGATACTACTTTTGAATGGCTTAGAAACAACCCCGGCGTCTTTTCCGAAGGCGACCGACCCAAACAGACGCTATACTATTTTAGTACGAATATCGCCGACGGATCTGGATTTGTGACGCCGACGGGTGTCAGCAAGCGCCCGCTGAGCGCATCGCGGTAATCTCGCGCGCGCTGTTCCGCGGCCGGCCCAGCGAAGATCGCGACATAGCTGCCACCATCATCGTCGAAGTATTCGACGCGCCATTCGCCGGAGGCCATCCGGTCCCTGCCCCGCCGATAACGAGACCGGTCGCTTTCGACCGACAGAGCGATCAAGAGGCTTTTTTGAAGGCCTGGTTGACGCCGCGCGTGATCGGCTCGGCGCTTTCGCCTGCAATTTTTTGTCCGAGCGCTGACAGTTCCTTGGTCTGTTCGGTTAGCGTCTCGAACTGCTTTTTAGCGTGCGCCGTCCATAACTCGACGACGTCGGACGGTTGCTTCACGGCCGCGAGTTGGCGAGCAAACTCGAACACCGCCCCGGCGTTTGCCTGCGCCATGTCGATCATTTTGACGTTAAAGTCTCGGATGTTTTCGACCGTGGCCGTATAGGCTTGTTCAACCGACCGCGCCGTTTGCTCTGCTGCCGCTTTGCCTTTCTCAAGGGTTTCGTTGGCGATCTTCCTGCTCTTATCGTATTCGCTCATGGACTCATCCTTTGACTGGGTGGTGATGAAAAACGACCCCAGCTATGTGGCCATGGCTCGGGTCTTGTACGCATATTTTTACACACGAGCGCATGGGGTCGGGGGGCACCCGGGTATTCGTAGCTTTAAGGCCATGCGCTTTTCCAAACTGTATAAAACAGCTCACTCTGAAACCGACCGTGGATAAGCCGAACAACTAAGCCTTCGGCTCTGTTGGAGCCCGCGGCTGAGAGCCCGTAGCGCGCTGGGGCAACCTCTCGATGCTTGTGGTCTTCCCTATCCGAGTCTTGCTAAGGAACCTAACCCGCTCCCGCAGCGCCAAGTTAACGTGTAACCTCAGCGTCACCTTAACCAATCGCGGATCTTGTCGAGCCCCGCGTGAGCGCAGCCGTCGTCAAGCTTAACCCCGGGTGCGGCGGCGGCGTGGTGATCAAGAACAAGATGCTGGTTCAAATGAGAGCGTAATGCCCGGACGGCCGCCGATACCGCAATCAATCCGATGATTAGCAGGATAGCGAGCCGCCCTGGGCTGAGGCCAGCGAGGTTAAGCGCCATACCAAGCAACACGCCAGGAAAAACATGGGCCGGCGCCCAGGTCAGAGCCGAAAGAATATTGGCGGCATAGAAACGGCGCGACGACATTCCTAAGATCCCTGCAACTAAGGGCACAAATGCGCGCACCACCGCTATGAAACGAGCCAGGAAGACGCTCGCGGCACCATATGTCTTTATGTATGCTTCGCTGCGGGCGATGAACTGCGGATACCGATTAAGCGGCCAGCGCAGGAGAAGCTCCCGACGATAGCGGTGTCCTAACCAGAAGGACAAACCATCGCCAAAAATGGCTCCCACGATAGCAGAACCAAGCAGGGGCCACGGGTTCACATGAGCGCCAGTCGCGAGGGCACAAATCCCAATGATAAGCGTCGAGCCGGGAACGACCGTGCCTACCACGGGGACTGCTTCCGACAACGCCAGCAGGAAGATTGCTGTGAGAGCGTAGTGCGGATGTCTGCCGACAAACTCGACGATCCAGGCAAAATACGACGTCATCGTTTGTCTTCGTGCGAACAAGGTGCACTTGACGCGAACAACATGCACTTGCCCACTCCGGTCGCGCGGATCTGGGCTAGATGACCAACTCGGGGCGCGTCGCAAAGTTTCGTCGCACGGTGATCCCACGTCTTTCGCTTGGTGACAATGGGATGACAAACCGGACCTTCCCGCTTCATAAGATCGGGATAAGCTGTGATCAGGAAAACCGGTATGTCGCGGTCACAGTTGCGGATCATGCGCCCAAACGAGCCCCTGCGGTTCGCCCTAGTCCGGTTTCTCCGTTCTAAAGGTTTCAGCCATATCCCAGCCGCTTGCCAACCCGCCAAGATTTTTCAAAATGGGTTTTGGCCTCGAACAGGGCCGGTATCGGCTTTCAATCGCACGAGAGGCGAAGGAATTGCCGCCATTTAGAGCGAGGTACTCAGCGCGGCTTCACCCCTCAAGAAAGTGACCAAATGCAGCCAGCGGTTGAAGACGGTCGCAGATGATCTTAGTAATCGCCAGCATGGGCATAGAGAGGATCCCGCCGGGAATACCCCACATCCAGAACCAGAAGACAAGCGAGATGACGACGAGGACGGGATTGAGGGTGAACCGTCTGGCCAGAAGCATCGGCGTTAAAGTCTCGCCCTCGATCAAATGAAATCCAAAATAAAGTCCCGCAGGAAGCAGCGCTTGCCAGAGCGTGTCATGAGTCAATAGGCCGGCCAGAAGAAAGATCAGCACGCCTAAAGCAGTGCCGAGGATCGGCACATAGTTCAGCAGAAAGCCTACCGTCCCCCAGAGGATCGGGTCGCCCACCCCCGTGAGCCACATTGCCAATGCCGTAGCGATACCTACTGCTGCGTTCATGATCGTGATCGTGACAAGATACGCGGAGACGTCGCTTTCTATTTGCTGCGAGATTTCCACGACCTGGCGCTTGCTCCTAAAGCGCGGCAGTATCTCGACGAGGCGGTGCAGAAAAATATCGCCAGACACGAGAAGAAAAAAAAGAAACAGCACCGTCATGAAGAAACCGCTGGCAAAGTTTCGGGGTCCCGGTGAACACCTTCATCAAAAAAGTTGCACCTCGCTCCGAGATGGCCCCATTTGGGGATGGTCCCGTTTCGCCAATATTCTCCACCTGCTGCAAAAACCCTTGCAGCGTATTGATGGGTGCTCGCATAAAACTTAGCCGCTCCTCGAGCCGAGGAATGCCTTCCGGAAGCTTGGCGGCCCAGCTGCGGGCCGGGCCGGAAATGGCCGTACCCAAGCCGACGATCATTCCTAATAGCGCAAGGATCAGCAGTAGCGCCGCGAGTATTCGCGGTACGTGCAACCGCTCCAATACGCGCAAGGCCGGTTGCAGCAGGAGCTTGAGAACGATGGCAAAGACCAATGGCAATACAATGTCGCTCGCAACGTAGGCCGCCACCAGCACCGCAAGGACGAATAGACCGCCAAGGAATATGACTTTTGGATCTAAGGGCAGAAGCAAGTCCTCCGGCACTTCCGCCGGCAGCACGACTTCGGTCTTCTCATCGGTAGGTGCCATGTTCAACACTGTTCAACACTGCATCGATGTCTGCGCGGTCCCTGGGCAGTTGTTGACCAAGCCTAAGACCTAGCGATTACTCTCAGCTAGATCAGCGTTGAACCTTCAGATTTTCTGCCGATGTTTTTCCCTTGTTTGCGACTTCCTCGTATTCGACAACTTGCCCCTCGTTAAGACTGCTGAGCCCCGCTTTCTCGACAGCCGAGATATGCACAAACACATCTTTTCCGCCGCCCTGCGGCTGAATAAACCCGTATCCTTTTTGGGAATTGAACCACTTCACAGTACCGCGTGACATTCTCGATCTCCGCTTTGACGTTCTACGATAGCTTTGCAAACTCGAGATAACAACGCCGATAGTGACTTATCCTGATGGCAAGTACCTCGCCAACTCGCCAACACGATCGAAGCGGCGTGTGCTCAGCCGCCGCCATCCGGTCCTGCGACGCAAGCTGGCCGGCGATGGTTTCGCGTAGGTGATCCAATTCTTGGACGATGTCCTTGGTCCTCTCCCAGGTGGGATTTCGACCTGCCGATCGTGCGGATGCGCTTCTCGACTGTCCGCAGTATTGTCGAACGTCGCAAGCATTATAATGCTTCGCATGGCTCCTCGCTCGGCAATACGGACTCGCATCACCACCGAATCGCTCAAAACCATGGGTGCGGCCACTCTAGCGAGCTTGCTGGTGGATCACGCGAAGACCGGTCTGTACAGAAAGCTGCAGTTGCTGCTCGCCAGCAAGGGAGGCTCTGACAAGCTCGTTGCCGAACAGCGCCGTCCGGGTTGCATGGGAAAAGTTTGAGACGCGAGGCTAAGTCACGCGACCAATGTTGCCGCCCAGTCGCCGGTTTGAGCAGATGACATGCGCCTGACGCCGTGATCCACTTGCGCCGCACTCAGAAACCACCCTAGCTGGCATACTTTGTGCCGCTGCTGAGCTGGTCGATCCTTTTACCTAATTGGCCCACCACAACTCTTCACGCACCAATAAAATTCCTCGGCACAATTAGGATGTGTCTGCGGTTTCATTTTTGAAACCTGGTTGCACCTAGTAAAACCGCCGCTACATGCCGAATGACAACGTGAGGTGTCGGACCGAGTCTGCGCGTTCACTCCGGCGGAGCCGCAACAAAGAGCCATAGCAACCACTGCAATTTTTCCTACTAACTTTAACATAACATCACCTTCCGTTGTAATATGCCCATAGCACTTGGCCATCCCAATCATGGCACGAGGCACAATTGGCTACAATTGCAAGCACCGGCAGGCTATCGGCGGGCACGCAAAGCCTGATCATCCTTCGCCAACCAGCCCATAGCACTGACGATGAACCCGACTGCAGCGATGACGCGAGCGCGATTCGATACTCACTATCGGCATAGGCGAAGCTCCTTCGATGGAGCATAATCGTCGTCGCGCGAAGCGGAGCATTGATGCAAATCAAGGGCTATCCGGCGCCTTCCCCCACCATGGCGCACGATCATAGTTCGACATAGGCTGGAAGAAATCGGCAACCTCAAGGAACGAACACCGAGCTGCTGGACTAGGTTGAACGAACTGATGAAAGGAACTAGCTATGCTTCGCCTCCGATACGGCGTTTCGTTGGGCATTGTTGTTTTCGCCCTTCAAGCTTTTGCTGCGGATCCGGATAATGGTGAGCGGTTGGCGCAGAGGTGGTGTGCGGCGTGTCACGTTGTGACACCTGTGCAAACCAGCACAACGACCGACCAAGCGCCGCCATTTCCCGTGATTGCGAAAATGCCTGGGTTTGACGCCGCAAAGATCGCCCTGTTCCTGCTCGATCCACATCCAAAAATGCCGGATATGGGTTTATCTAGGAAAGAGGCCACGGATCTCGCAGCATATATAGCAACGTTGAAATGAAGAAACGGTCTTGCCAGCACAACAGCCGCTTTGCCGCTCGCAACGCGCAGCCCGAGAAGATGGCGTACTTCTTTGCGTAAACAGATGTAGGCTGGCAACGCAAGGCACATCTGAGATAGCCCCTGAACTGACCGGACACGGTCTCCCACTTAGCAAGTGTGAGGCATACAACCGTGTCTATGAGCAACCCTTCCAATCACATTTGAGATCATCACGTCGGTTCAGCGGCGCCGGCGCTGGACTGCCTCTGAGAAGGTTCGGATGGTCGAGGAGACCTTCGAGCCAGGATGACGGTGAGCTTGGTGGCTCGCCGGCATGGCGTCGCGCCGAACCAGTTGTTCACGTGGCGCCGATTGGCGGCGCAGGACAGCCTGACTGTGTGATTTACCAGCATGTTACGGGCGAGTTTGGCGGAGGCGATCTCCGTCGAACTGATGAGGACGCCAATGAGCTGGCGGGACCAGGCGACCGATGGGTGTGACATGCACCAGGTCCATCGGCGCCGGTGCATCAGCAACGGCGTGCCTGTCTCGGTGCCGAGCGCCTGCTCGACGGCGCGCCTGGCCGCCTCGTCGCTCGAGCATACACCCAGGCAGTCCGCCGGGTAGGACCCCTTTTCGCCGGGTACCCCTACCCCGGCTTGGGGTTGGCTTCGCCGGCGCCCTCCGTCGCTCCGAGCTGGTCGCCCTCGATGTCGAGGACGTCGAAGAGGTGCCCGAGGGGCTCCGCGTCACGATCCGCCGCAGCAAGACTGATCAGGAAGGCCGGAGCGCCGTTATCGCCCTCCCGCGTGGGGCAGTCGCGTACCCGGTGGCGGCATTCAAGGCCTGGATCAGAGCTGCCGGCATCACTGCCGGACCGGTGTTCCGGCCGGTCGCCAGGGGCGAGCGACTGCGGAACGCGCGGCTCACCGATCGCAGCCTCGCCAAGATCGTGAAGGCTCACGCCGTC
The DNA here is from genome assembly GCA_963833665.1 of uncultured Alphaproteobacteria bacterium. Taxonomy (GTDB): domain Bacteria; phylum Pseudomonadota; class Alphaproteobacteria; order Rhizobiales; family Xanthobacteraceae; genus BOG-931. Next base: position 10,733 of record CAWHZA010000037.1, read on the forward strand.
CCGCGTTGGGCTCGATCCAGCGACCTTTGCCGGTCATTCACTGCGATCTGGCTTCTTGACCAGCGCCGCGGCGAGAGGTGCATCGATATTCAAGATGGCCGACCAGTCGCGGCACAGGAGCATGGACACGCTGCGGGGCTAACGTTCGCGACGCCGAGATCTTCAAGGATCACGCGGGCGCTGGCCTGTTGTGAGAGCGCCGCCCTGGTCGGTCGACGAGCAGGATGCCTGCTTCATCGTCCGCGACAATACCGGGCAGGCGCTCGCCTACGTCTATTTTGAGGAGGAGCCGGGACGGCGCTCGGCGGCGAAGCTCCTCACCGCGACGAGGCCCACCGCATCGCGGCGAACTTCGCTCAAGCTGCCCAAGTTGCTGCTGCGCCTGTGAAGAGCGGGTAGTGTCTCAGTTTGAATTATTTTCCAAAGAAAAGCGGCCAAGACCGGGTGGTCGGGGCCGTGCTTGCCGACGCGGACGTTCCCTGGAAACGGTGGCTCCAAGGATGCTCAGATGGTCTAGCTTCAGGATGCGTCAACAGGAAATGATGCAGGACATGAAGTAGGTCAACACATGCTCCTTGTTTCCGCTCCATTGAGCTTCTCGAATATCGTCAACGATCATATCTCGAATCTTCTCGCTGCCATGCTCACGAGATAAAAGATATTGAGCGAGAGCCGTAGCCGGCGACTTCCGGCAGATGTTCATGCTCGGCAATAGCGAGTATCTCCTCTTCGGTCAGGCCACACATGCCAATGCAGTCTCCGAGCGGGATCATGTGCCCAATCTCGGCGAGACGCTGAGCAATACGTCCGATAAGCGTGTCATTCTCCCTTGGGCCGGTGACTGCCTCAGCGATCCTGAGGGTCAGCTCGATCGTTCGCTTCTTCCTCGAAGGCGATCAAGCCAGCGAAAGACCGTGCGCAAGCTCAGCAGGCGTGTCCCTACCGGAAACCAAAGTCGGTTGGTAAGCCCGCGCGAATCGGTTGATGCTCGCGGGCGATGATAGACCTTTGCAAACTGATCTGGTGCGCGTTCGTTGGGCTCTTCCGGTCGCGGGCAGCTCTCGAAGCCGAAATCCTAGTGCTCCGGCACCAACTGAATGTGCTCCGCCGCAAGTCCCCGGGCCGTTTGGCCTTCTCGAGCGTCGACCGGCTGGTGCTTGCCGGGATATACGCGCTGGCTCCCAATATTCGGGACGCGCTGAAGATCGTCAAACCGGAAACCGTGCTCCGTTGGCATCGAGCTGGGTTCCGGGCCTATTGGCGCTGGAAATCGCGACCGCGGGGCGGGCGCCCGAGTACTCCATCCGAAATTCGCAACCTTATTCACAAGATGAGCATTGCCAACCCACTTTGGGGTGCGCCTCGCATCCACGGCGAATTGCTCAAGCTCGGCATCGATGTCGGGCAGACCACGGTTGCAAAGTACATGGCCAAAACCAGGCGCCCACCCTCGCAGGGCTGGAAGACCTTCCTCGTTAATCATGCCGATGGCGTCGCCTCGATGGACTTGTTCGTCGTGCCGACGCTCTCGTTTCGGCTGCTATACGGGTTTCTGATCCTGCTGCATGGTCGCCGGGAGCTTCTGTGGTTGGGAGTGACCGCGCATCCGACTGCCGAATGGATTGCGCAGCAGCTCACTGAGGCGTCTGGCTGGCGAAATGCGCCGCGGTACGTCGTCCGCGATCGGGACCGCATTTACGGCGCCCGGTTCATTCAGCGCGTGCGGGCCATGGGCATCCGGGATCGGCCGATCGCGCCACGCTCGCCGTGGCAAAATGGATATGCGGAGAGGCTCATCGGCTCGATCCGACGTGATTGCCTCGATCATGTCGTTGTCTTCGGCGAGCGGCATCTGCGCAACCTGCTGCGCTCCTATCAGGAGTATTACAACGAAGCCCGCACTCACCTATCGCTATGCAAAGACGCGCCGGTTCCTCGTGCCGTCCAGGCCTGCGGCCACATCCTAGTCACGCCAATTTTGGGCGGATTGCACCATCACTATGAGCGGACCTGAGTTTCCGACAGGGACAGTTTGATTTAGCTCAATGTCCTTATCGCGCCAATATGCGTGCATTTCTTTAGTCGAAAAGGAGGGTAAGATGGTTGAGATCATCGAAATCCTGCGTCAGGAACATCGAAACATTGAAAAGCTGCTTAGTGTACTGGAACAAGAGCTAAGTGTCTTCGCTCGCGGTGAGCGTCCAGACTATGAGGTTGTTGGAGCAATTATAGAATATTTCAAACAATATCCGGACTCATGCCACCATCCTAAGGAGGATATCATTTACGAAAAATTCAAGGCGCTAAATCCTGGTCGAGCAGCCTCAATTACTGACCTTCAAGGTGAGCATCGAGAAGGTGCAGAGCGATTGCGCCGAGTTCGCGCGGATCATCGACGAAGTTATTAACGACCAAGATCTTCTACGCGAGAGTGTCGAGCAAATTGTCCGCGACTTCATCGACAGCGAACGAAAGCACATTGCTTTAGAAGACGAAATCATTTTTCCCGCGATAGTCGAGACATTAAAAGCTGGAGATTGGGCAGACATCGCGTTGATATTGGCCGACCGGTACGGACCACCATCAAAAGCGGATTTTGAAGAACAATTCAGCACTGTTCGCCGGAATATACTCGAGCTTGAACAGGAAGCAGCTGGAGATCGCACGGCTCAAACGCAGCGCCGTCTCGCTAGGAACGATTAGAGCCGTCGCTGTCCTCCGCGGCGGGAGAGCCCGCAGCAATATAATTGCAGAGCAGCGCAATCTTGCCGGTAAGGGCGTCATCGACAATCATCCAGCTGGTGTCGACGACGTTCTCCAAATAGCCCAGCAGCGGAGGAACGTGGCCTTGGTCTGCGACACGAGCCGACAGCGGGCGTCCCGAGGATGGGGGCGTGTCAACTTCTTTCGCCTAGGATGTCCTCCTTCTAACACAACTACACCTTGGTATGTCGTGCGATTTGGAGGCTTGTCCCGGTCGCATAGTGGATTGATCTATTGTTCTTCCGTCTCGGCACCGGTGCCAGGCTTTGCCTCGCGGTCGGACGAAATGGGGGTCGCCGTCCGAATTGTTTCGTACTCAGTAACAACAACCACGCCGGGGACCGGCTCCTCGATCTCGTCGATGATCGTGTCCTCGACCGGCACCTCCACCACTTGTCTTGGCGCTTTTCTTGGTGCCTTCCTTGCCGCGATCTTCGATGGCCGCTGTTTCTTGGCCATGGGTTTCACGGCACCCCTGACCGCACGCTGGACCTTGGACCTTGCCTTTTTCGGCGTCGTGCCCTTTGCGGCCTTCTTGCGCGCAGGCTCGGCGCTGGGCTTGCCACGTTTCGAGTTTTTCTTACGGGTCGCAACGCGCTTCTTTGCTTTGGCCATGATTGTCCCCTGTGAATATGCCGCCAGCACGCCGATCTCGAATCAAGCCAACTATGCTGACATTATCCTCTCAGTGATCCGCCACGCCACTTTTATCCCGCATCCAGCGGGTAATACCTTGCACGATGCGCGAGAGGCAAAAGCGCGCACCACTAGACGGAGCCGCAACAGCACCCAGTTTCAGGCGGTCCTCGGGGCGCTGCCGCCGCAAGCACCCTCCAGAAGGGTGCGGCGTGACGCGAACGATATGGTTGACACGCTTTGTTGTCAGCGAGACACTGATTTTGTTGGCCAGGATGTCGATGACCTTACGTCATGGCACGTGCGAATAGAGAGGTGGAGATGACACCACCGACGCAGACTGCCGCAGCGACCGCTGTGGTTGACGTTCGGGCCTCCGCATAGCGGCTTTCTCCCCACGAACAACCCGCCGGGAGCGGTCTCTCGGGCCGCATCAGTGAGGCAAGGCCTCGACATGGCCCCTCCCGACGGGCCAAAGCCGAACGTGCCGCAAACATTTCAACTGCGATACCCGAGCGGAGCGCCTCCATGTGCGATTACAGTCTGCATCTCGTCGCCTCGCGGCCGGCCAAGGTTGGAGACAAGCTGGTCGCGACGGATTTCGCGAAATCGATCACCGGCGGCTTTGCCGCCGTTGGCGAACCCGACGTCGCCGTCTGTCTACTTCCGGGCACGGAATTGGCTTTTGAAGAAAATGTCCAATACCAGCGCGCTTTCAGCCTGTTCGGCAGAGCGCGCGTGGACCACAAAGTTGCCCGATTCCGGCAGGTCAACGTGAACGACCCGAACTTGCATCACGACGCACTCGAATTCCCGAGCGGCCAGATCGTGATGGTCACGCGACTGGTCGCCGGTCAGCGCGCGACCGTACTGCAATTGCCGGCGTCCACGCGCGATCACGGCGGCGCGAAGGAGAATGAGCAGGTGAGTTCCACCGGACGGATCGAGGCTTGAGAACGTCACCGTCAATATGCTCGGGTCCCCTGCCACGTGACTTGGCCAGACCTTGGAGACTAGAAATACGCGATCTCGCTCGCCGGCGATCACATGGCTGATCAGTCTCTCGGCGTTGCCGTCGCCATATATCTCCGCTGTGTCGTCGGAACGACCGTGTCGTCGCGGAATCTGACCGACGGTTGATACCGAACGAAGGATTGAGCCGTTTCATGTTCGGATTTGGATGCGTAGGTGCCGCCGCTAATTGCTGCCTTCCTGGTTCGTCAAGCTGCCCGGCTTCTGCTCGATGAACCATTTGACGCTCGGTCATGGTTCTGCGCGTCTGGGACAAGGACGACGTCCGGAAGCCGCTGAGGAAGAAGCACTGCGCACCGGGCTTTCGCTTGGCCTGACGTTAATCGCACATCTTTGTGCTGGTGCCGGCACAGGCGATCGTGGGGCAGTACCTGGCGACGTTCCAGGAGTTCCCGCCACGCCCGTAATCGCCCGCCTCCTCCTCCGTACGCTCGAACGGGTCGGAGCGCAAGTTGAACAGCTTCGGCGCGCGCAGCGGGACCAACGGCTGGATCCAGACTCAAGACCGTGCGTCGGCTGTTCCATGAACACCGCTTTGTATTGGTCGTAGCGCAGGCCGGCGAAGTTGCCGTCATCGGTCCAGTAGAAGAACTCGCGGCGCAGATCAGGCCCTTGCCTGGCGAGCATGTCGCGCTCCCGATCACGACCTGGCGGCAGAACTGTTGCCGAAAAACATCATTTGGGGGTGAATTTTTGGGCCCGCGATCAATTCTCTGGCCAACGCCGATTTTGTTTTTTAGCTTGGCAGTACCCTCTGGGTGTCATAGCTATACCCATTGTGTCCGCGCGCGTCCGCGCTTGGCACCGGGGGCGCGCGAATAGGGGACGCGCGAATGAGGTGCAACCGCGGTCACGCCTCATGGTGCCTCGGGCTCACCCCCGCTGCAGCGGCGGTGTGTGCCCTTGCTGGGTTTCTGCTGATCGGCTTTGCACCCCCGGCACAAGCCCTTCCAAGTTACGCGCGGCAGACTGGCCAGCCCTGCGGCACGTGCCACACGGATTTTGCGGGACTTACCCCGTATGGTCGGCTTTTCAAAATGCAAGGTTATACGACTGGGGGTGGCGCGTACAGGACGACACTCTTCCCCGGCTCCGAGAACAACAGTGGAAGGTACATTCCGCCACTGCTGGCGAAAAGCCTACCTAGCCCAGACAACTTCGTTGGGAGTGACTCGAAGATCTGGGTGCCGCCAATTTCCGCGATGGTGACTTTTGGATTCACCCACACCGAAGCGTCTCTATCTACAATCATGGGACTGCCAACCCCGGCACCGTACAAAGACAACGACAATATTACGATCACGCCCTTAAGCTTCTTTTGGGGCGGAGCCATCACCGAAAACATCGGTGCGTTTGCGCAAGTGACTTACAGCGGGCAACCGCCAGGAGGGTTCGGAACGGACCCGTTTGCTGTCCATACATGGGGCTGGGATAACACCGATGTCCGCTACGCGAATTCAACCACGATAGCCGGATTTCCCATTACGTATGGCATCACGGCGAACAATAACCCAACGGTTCAGGATCCGTGGAATACGACCCCGGCGTGGGCGTTTCCATATGCAGTCTCCCCACTATTCAACGGATTCGGACCCGGACCCGTGGTGGATGGCGCTTTCGCACTGCAGGTTGCCAGCGCCGGTGCGTATGTGTTCATCAACAATGCGGTCTACCTTGAAGCGTCAGCCTACCATTCGCTCAGCCCCAACACGTTGAACAGTCTAGGGGCCGACCCATTTGACGCGCCGGGAAGGCTCGATTGGTCGCCCTATTGGCGCGCAGCGTTCGAACCCCATTGGGGTAGTCACTGGCTGGAGGTAGGGACCTTCGGCATGATTGCCAATGTCCATCCTTGGACCGCTGCAGGAACAGCCATAACCACGACTTTCTCGCAGACGGACAGGTTTACGGATCTCGGCTTTGACACTCAATACCAGTACCAGGGCGATAATTTCTGGATCACGGCGCGCGGTTCATTCATTCGTGAAAATCAAAACTTAGATGCTAGTTTCACAAACGGACTGGCAGGAAATCCAAGCAACCTTCTCAGCGAAGCCCGCGGCTATGCGTCACTTGCATATGGCAACGACAATCGCATCGTACTCACGGGTCAATATTTCACTACCTGGGGTACTACCGACCCCATTCTGGGAAATCCGGGGACGAAAGGTTGGATCGCTGAGATCGCCTACATTCCGTTTATCAGCAGCCCAGCGCCGGGCTGGCCGTGGTTCAATGCGCGCATCGGGCTGCAATATACCCGGTACAATGAATTCGCCGGAACCACTGTCGGCGCCAGCGCAAACAATACCCTGTTCCTCTACGTATGGCTCGCCATGTAGCAGGCATTTGAGGTATCGCCATGAAAGTAACTGCGCTCGGTGCAGCCGCGCTTTGTCTGATGAGTGTTACCGCATTAGGGGCTGACCTTGGACTGCCGGCTCCTGTCGTGCCGCTAGCATTCACTTGGACCGGATGCTACGCAGGTGTGCAGGCTGGCGGGGGCTTCGGGCAAAAGCACCTCAATGATTCGGCTGGGATTGTCTCACCGATCACCGGCTTCACTTCGGCCAACCAGAATATCAGCGGGTATATGCTCGGTGGTCAGATCGGGTGCGACTATCAGTTTGCGTCCAACTGGATAGTAGGCATCGAAGGTACGGCCACGGGCGGGCGCATCGGCGGCAGTACGACCGTTGTGCAACCGCTGGCGATTCCCGGCGACGGAGCAAGCTTTAAGGAAACAACCGACTTCCTAGGCACAGCCACCGCCCGTGTTGGCTACGCTTGGGATCGGTGGCTGGTGTACGGTAAGGGTGGCGCCGCATGGGCGGGCGACAGATATAGTGCGACAGGGACATTTCTTGGGGCCCCGTTTGACTTTGAAGGTTTGGAGACGAGATTTGGTTGGACCGCTGGCGCAGGCATCGAATGGGCATTCTCAAATAATTGGTCGCTCAAGCTCGAATATGACTACTACGGCTTTGGCACACGCGGCGTCACGTTTATCGACAACGTCAGCGGCACTATTGGCCCGCTCGACGTCAAGCAGAATATTCAAGTCATCCTGCTCGGGGTGAATTTTCACGCTTATGCGGTTGGCACGCCGCTCAGGTGGTGAACAGCATGGGTCTCCTGGCACCGGGACTGCGGCATCGTTTTAGCAAATTCGCCGGCCAACGAGCCGCCCTGCAATTTGCAATAGTGGCGATTCTTTTCGGCACAGGCGCCCATGCCGAAATTGCGGCTAAGGGCAACGTGCCTAAGCAGGAACTGAAAGCCAAGATGACCTACTGTGAGAACTGTCACGGCGCATCCGCGCAAGGATTTCACGGCTACTATCCGATTCCGCGGTTGGCGGGACAGCAACCGGAATACATTAAGAACCAGTTGGAGGCATTCGTCGAGCACCGGCGAACGAACAATATCATGTTCAATGTTGCGCATGTGCTCAGCCCAGCAATGTTGGATGCCTTGACTGAAAGCTTTCAGAACCTCAATCCAAAACCGCTTACCACACCCGCCGCCGAAGACCTGATTGCGGCGGGCAAGAAAATCTACGACGAGGGAATAGCGAACTTGGACATTCCGCCGTGCGCCGGATGCCATGGGCCTGACGCCAAAGGCAACGGCCAGTTTCCGCGGCTAGCCGGTCAATTGAACGACTACATCGTCGACAAACTGATCAATTGGGCCAAAGAACGGGGCCAGAATCCTGCGAATCCGGACACCTCAACCATTATGGCGCCGATCGCGCATAGCTTGAATCAGCAGCAAATCAAGGCCGTCGCGGTTTACCTCAACCACGTAGAATGAAAATTCAGCATCCTGACATGAAATCGCTTAGATCACATTTACTTTGGATGGTATGTACGGCCGCTGCGCAATTGGCGCTGTGGGCTTTTGCGCTGCCGATGCCGGACGCGCGTGGCGCTGAACGACCATTAAGGGTCATGGGTGACGTCCAGGCCAAGCTGGCGTATTGCGAAGACTGCCACGGGCGCTCGGCGCAGGGCTTCCATGGCTACTTTCCGATCCCGCGCCTCGCCGGCCAACAGCCCGAGTATCTGAAAAATCAGCTGGAAGCCTTCGTCGAACACCGACGAACCAACAACGTCATGTTCAATGTGGCCCACTCTTTGACTCCGGGCATGATCGCCGCTCTTGCCGCCGATTTTCGCGCGCTCAATCCACCGCCACTCGGCGGCGGAGCCAGGAGCCTGGTTCCCACTGGCGAAAAAATATTCCAAAACGGAGTCCCTGAAGCCAACGTTGCTGCCTGCGCCGCCTGCCACGGCCCAGCAGCCCAGGGTATCGGCGAGATTCCGCGACTGGCGGGCCAGTTGTCCGACTACGTCTACAACAAACTGACCAATTGGAGCAAAGAGCGAGGACAGAACCCGACCGAGCCTGACATATCGGCGGTTATGTCTCCGGTTGCTCATAGTCTGACCAGACCACAAGTCGAATCTGTCGCCGCTTACCTCAGTTATCTCAAGTGACTTTTCCCTTGGTTAGAGACGCTGAAGGGTCGGATCGAAATGAACTTCACACGATGAGCTCCCTCACCATAAAAGTAGTCGTACTGGCAGTAGCCTTCCTCGCCGCATTTGCGTTCGCAGCCCATGCGGAAAGCGCGCTAGTGCGGAATTGCACCTGGTGTCACGGCGGATCGGCGCAAGGCTATACGCCGGCCCCACGTTTGGCGGGTCAACGAAGGATATACATCGAGCAGCAACTCGCGAGCTTTGCCAGCCGCACGCGTGATGCTCCATTTTCAAAACAGTACATGTGGGGCGCCGCAGCAAATCTCCGCCCGTGGGAGGCGCATGCCTTGTCCGTTTATTTCTCGAATCTGCCACCTCGCGCGGCCGACGATGGCGACCGCGAACTCGTGGCTTTCGGCGAGACCATCTATCAGCGCGGCATGCCAGACGCGAATATTGCAGCCTGTGTCGCTTGCCATGGTCCCAGGGGCGAAGGAGCCGGTGCGATTCCGCGGATCGGAGGGCTAGCATACACTTATCTCAAACGTCGCCTTGCGCAGTGGGCTGAGGGCTATCATGGGACATTGGTGCACCCGATGCCGCACATTGCTGAACAGCTGTCGCGAAATCAAATTGAAGAATTGGCATCATATCTGAGCTTTCTCAAATAGTTTGCTTGGACGAAGCTTTGATACTGAAACTACAGGTAATCCAAGGGAAGGAGACATTGTAGTGAAAATACTCTTCACAGCGACCGCGCTCACCGTCTTTTCGGGTGCTATAGCGGCGGCGCAGGATATCGGGAAGGGCGCGACGGTGTTCAAGCAATGTGCGATTTGTCATAAGATCGGTGCGGGTGCAACGAACGGTATCGGACCCGAACTCAACGGCCTTGACGGCCGGCGCTCCGGTAGTGTGCCAAGTTACAGCTATTCCGATGCCAATAAGAATTCTGGCATCGTGTGGAACGAAGCGACTTTCGAGGAATACATCAAGGATCCGAAAGCGAAGATTCCGGGCACCAAAATGGTATTTGCCGGCATCAAGAACGAGCAAGCAGCTAAGGATTTGTGGGCGTACCTCAAGCAGTTCGATGCCCAGGGTAATATGAAGAAGTAAGGTTCATCGCCTAAATTTCCGTCGCATGCACGCGTTTACTCGCAGACTAGGGCTCCAGGAAGAGCCTTCGAGCTTAGTGCGATGACGTAGGGAATCTTTCACAAATAGGTAGGGCTGGCGGCCCCCGAAACTGGCAGAATTGGAGGTTATTGGCGGGCGCAGTATTGACACGGCCCGATAGCGCTCCACTAGTAACCTGCCGCGTGTTGGTAGATGTCCTCTTCCTGCGCATTGTGAATGCGCACGAGCGCCTCGATGGCCTCAATAATGCGCTGGCTATCTCGAATTAGATAGCGATCGATTTCGCCAGACGACAGACCGTCCACGAGCCTTCTAAGGAGCCGCGCGAGATGTATAATTTCCCGGTGCGCCCGACTCATGGCGCCTAAACCATGCCGGTCAGCAAGGAATTTGGCGACTTGGGGATAGACCGCGCCTTCGTCGTTGCGTTCATGTTCAACGATCTGTTCCGCGACGATCTTGTCGGCTTCACGAATGAGCATCGCGGAGTGCTCGGGGTCCGAATGATCGAGCGCGTCAGCGATCTCGCGCAAATGATCGAGCGCAGCTTCCAGGCGCACATGATCAAGGCGAAGCGCAGTGCCAGCCGTTGCGGGCATTTTATGGCGATGTGATGTCCACCCTGGTGTAAGCGCACGCAGAGCATTCAGTATGACGGCGACGTCGATGATCTCCTGAGTCAGCGCACCAGCGATGGGCGGCAGATACCCCACTGCAGCGAACGCCATAGCCAGCGCCGAAAGTCCCATTCCGGCGACGATGCTCTGCAGCGCGACCGCCTGGGTGCGCTTAGCGATGACGACCGCATCGGAAACCCGGTCGAGCCGATCGACCAGAATCACCACGTCAGCCGCCTCCGACGAGGCGCTGGCACCACGCGCGCCCATGGCGATCCCCACATTTGCCGCAGCCAGTGCCGGCGCATCGTTGATGCCGTCGCCAACCATTACGGTCGGGTGCTGCCGCTGCTCGGAGGCCACCGCGTCGACCTTATCAGCCGGCTCGCGGTCCGCGAGCACCGCATCGAGATCTAGCGCCGCACCAATTGTTTCTGCAGCTTCCGCGCGATCGCCGGTCAGCATGACAATCCGCGCTATGCCGACCGCGCGCAGCGCCTGAATGGCGCGCGGCGTGTCGCGCCGCAGCTCGTCTGCCAACAGCACGGCTCCGACGGTCTGGCCATCGACCGCCACAAATACGCTCAGCGCCGAGCGCCACGCCGCACGCCGCAAGGCGCGCTGCGCCCATTTCTCCGGCTTGCCGGCGCCGTAAACCAATTGATGCGATCCAACGCGCACCTTTCGTCCCTCGACGATACCCTCAAGCCCGGCACCCATCGTCTCGTGAACTGCCGATGGGAGCGAGAGCTTGAGACCTTTGGCCACCGCAGCCTCCACCACCGTGGCGGCAACCACGTGATGCGAAGCTTGCTCGAGTGAGCCTGCGATTCGCAGAATTTCATCCGTGCTTTGGCCCGGCGCGGCCTCGATGGCGACCAGCCGAGCGCCTCCCACCGTGAGCGTGCCAGTCTTATCGAACATCACAGTGTGCGTGCGCGCGAGTGCCTCAAGCGGACCGCTGCCCTTGACCAAAATGCCGCGCCTGGCAGCTTGAGCGACCCCGGCGATAAAGGCGACCGGCGCCGCCAAAATCAGCGGGCACGGGGTCGAGGCGACCAGCACCGCGAGCGCGCGGATTGGATCGCCGGAAAAGAACCAGGCGCCACCGGCGGTCAACAGCGTGAGCGGTACGAGAAGGAGCGCAAATCGGTCGGCCATGCGCACGAACGGCGCCTTGGCGGTCTGCGCGGCGCTGACCATGCGGACAATACCAGCATACGTGCTTTCTCGGGCTGTCGTGGTCGCGCGCAGCTCAAAAGTCTCTCCCGCATTGAGCGATCCGCTGCGCGCCAATTCGCCGGTCTGGCGGGTCACTGGAATCGGTTCTCCGGTGACCGCTGCTTCGTCCAAGATGGCGCTGGGGCTCACAATCACGCCGTCCACCGGAATTACTTCGCCAGCGCGCACTAACACATCGTCGCCGACCGCGACCTGCTCAACAGGCACGTCCTCGATCGCTCGCGCGTGCTGCCGGTGGGCAATCTTCGGAGCGCGATCAATCAGCGATCGTAAATCGCGTTCGGCGCGCGCGACTGCAAAGTCCTCCAGAGCATTGCCCCCTGCGTACATGAGGGCGATGACAATGCCGGCAAGGTTCTGACCGAGTGCGAGCGCGCCCGACATTGAGACAAAGGCCACCGCATCAACGCCCAGACGGCCTGCGAGAAAATCACGAATCATCGAAACAAGGAGGCCCGCAACGACCGGGATAGTGCCGCCAGCCCAGCACCACTGGGCCATATCGCTGCGGCCCATTGCCCATGCGGCAAGCCCAGACAAAAGACCAGCAACCGCAAACGCAATGAGCGCGCGACGGAACGCTCTTTCGCTCAATGCGGCTTTCATTCTGCTACTCTACTTGCTAGCCCTCGTTGAATGCATCCTGGTAGATCAGCGAACGCAAAAGTCGCGGCAGGTTTTCCGCCAACAGCACTTTTCTGTCCCGTCAATAGCACACCATAACTCGCTCAAAGTGATTATGGCCGCTCGACCCTCACGACATTGTATCGAGGGTCAAGCTCACTGTTGATGACGAGGATCAAACCCGGTGGCAAATCGGAGAGCGACCGCAGGTCAGCGACGGTCTCCGCCGTCACGGCAAGACCACGCTCCACTTCAACCCTGAGTTGTCGGGAACGCGGCCGAGGCATGCCCGCAGCTGGTCCGAGCTTTGGAGTTTGTATCGCATGTCATGCGTTGCCGTTCATCGCCCTTGGCGGGCAAGCAAAGCCTAGTTCCCCGCTTAACGGCCGTATTGATCTTGATCAAATGCACGGTTGTCCATGCACGAAAACGCCCGACCTCGCCAAGGGGCTAGACTGCAGCTTGGCGAACACGTCCTCCATAGGAGATTGCCCGGAGAGCGCAGGGAGCTGCCAAAGTTTCATGTTGTCAGCAAACGGCAACGACGCCCCTATCAACTCCTTCCAATGGCAGCGCACGGCGGGCGCGATGCGCCCGTGAGGCCGGTTTGATTTGCGTCAATGCCCCCTAATTCAAAACCGCACTATTTTACCTGCTTGGGTGCAAACAAATGGAGGAGATTATGAGCAATCCTGTCGACGAACATAGTCCAATCGAGTTGATCTTTGCTGCAATCGCCAATTGGGTCGAAAGGTACCGCCAGGCAATAGGGCTTAGGCGCGAACTCGCGAACTGCGGAGCGGAAGAAGTCGCCGCCATAGCTCGCGATATCGGGCTAAGCACTCAGGAATTGGAGTTCATTGCCAGCAAGGGTCCGCATGCGGCCGACGAGTTGCCAAAGCTGCTCCGCGCGCTTGGCGTCGATCCGCAGAAGCTCGCATCCCGTCGCGGCACGACGCTGCGGGACCTGCAGCGCATCTGCATCACCTGCGGCCATAAGGCTCAGTGCCAGCACGAACTTACCGCCGGCACCGCCGTCGCGCATTACCACGATTATTGCCCGAATGCGATATCGATCGAGGAGCTGTTCCGTTCTAAGTGATTGCACTGACCTCTATTCGTCGATGCCGTTGCCTTTGACGTCTCAAGAATGCCCGGTTGTGCACGCAACGCAGGCATGCGTCGCAATCAGCTGAGACAGCCGCAATGCTGTTTTGGGCATTGCTCGCCTCTGGTCGTTGCCGGGACTCTGGCCAAATCGTCCATCGCTCAGCCAATTGACCTCGCGGCCTGACTCGGTGGTCTCGAAATGCCGGAGATGGCGTCTCCCAATTCCAACACAAATCGCGACGGCACCCTCTTCGTCAGTTTGTTTTCCAGTCAACTGATTAATTAAGGGGCAATCGGTTTTGCCGTCGGGAATGACATCGCCGACTGAACTGTTTGCCGACATAACCAAGACCGATATCATGTGCAGTAATGATGACTACTGCGACAGCCTCGAATAACAGGCCCGGTATTGCCGCGGGCAGCCTTGGCGCCTCAATGTTAGGTGCACTGGGCGTCGTCTATGGCGACATCGGCACGAGTCCGCTGTACACGCTCAAGACCGCGCTTAAATGGTCCGGCGGCGCGACACCGGGGTAGCGACTAATGTCTAATGTCGTAGTTATCGATCGTAGAGCCGGCATCTCATTCGCCCGCCCCGGGCTTGGTGGCCGCAAGCCGATTGAGAAGCGGAGTGCGTCTTCTTCAATCACCGCTGGCACCATCTCCTGGTCGAAGGTCACCCCTTCGTCCTCTGCGGAAAGCTTAATCCCGATTGATTGATAGCCCAACGGCGGCGAATGCACGAAGCCGCGCCGGAGGCGATTTTGTCTTGGCATGTCGCATGAGAAACATGTCGCATAAGAGGGTGACGAGAGGGCACCTGCGCCGGAGCCGAGCGGGCGAATACCAGTCATTGGCGGCTAGCCCTCGACGACGTCACGGGTGACGCAGGGCATTCGTCACTTGGCAACGGCGAACACCCAGACGACGCCGCCTTGCGGCCGTCCTTCTGCCATCCGACCATTTGCCGCTGCGCCGCAGGGAGATTTCCCGCGCCTGAGGTGCCGAAGCCCGCCGCCAATCTCACCGGCTATTCCCGGAAGCCCGAGCTCGATATCCTTCAACTTGATGGAGACTAGGTCGGGTGGACAAACCTATTGACGCAAGAATTGCGAATTGATTCAAGGCTGCTCTTTGCGGAGGGCAGCCTTGATTCGCGGACTGATGACCGACGATGAGTGGGCGTACTTCGAACCGTTCCTGATCCATCGCGGCGGCGGCCGGCCGCCACGCAATCATCGCCGCGTGCTCGACGCGGTGTTTTGGTTGATGCGAACCGGCGCACCATGGCGCGACCTGCCGGAGGGCTTCGGCAACTGGAATTCGATCTTTAGGCAGTTTCGGCGGTGGGCCGACAGTGGCGTCTGGGACGTGATCCTGGAAGGGCTCGCGGGAAGCGGAGTGTCGGACGCCGCGCTGCAGATGATCGATGCGACCATCATCCGTGCGCATCATTGCGCAGCCGGTGGAAAAGGGGGGCCGAGCGTAACGCGCTCGGTCGCTCGCGTGGCGGCTTCTCAACCAAAATCAACGCCCGCACCAATGCCGAGGGTCTGCCGATCGGCGTTGTGATTACGCCCGGGCAGGCACACGATGTCACCGCGTTTCCGGCCTTGATGCAGGAGATCGACTGCGATCCGGAACAGATGCTCGGTGACAAGGGCTACGACAGCGAAGCCGTCCGCAACGACATTGAGGAACGTGGTGGTGAAGCCGCAATCCCCAGCACTGCAACCCGGAAAATACAGCATGCCGTCGACAAGGCTCTCTATGCCCTGCGCAATCGCATCGAGCGCTTCTTCAATCGTGCGAAGAACTCACGCCGTGTCGCCACCCGCTACGACAAGCTGATCGAGAGCTTCGCCGCCTTCGTGCTGCTTGCCTGCATCCGAATTTGGATTAAGTTTGTCCACACGACCTAGTTCGGCCGACATCGAGGAGCGCCCATGTGGCCGAAACGTGGAAAATGGTGCAACTCCAGCCGCGGCCGGGGCCAAGGAGTTTGGCATGATCGTGAAGACCATTCTTGCCGCCAAGGGCGGCGAGGTCGTGAGCATCGAACCTACCGCCGATCTGGTCGCCGCAGCCAAGCTGCTCACTACGCGTCGCATCGGCGTGCTGGTGGTCGTCGACCCTGGGGGCCGCCTCGTCGGTATGCTATCGGAGCGCGACATCATGCGCGTGCTGGCGGAAAGCGCGGGTGCTGCGCTGCAGCTGTCGGTGGCGCGCAGGTGATGACGCGCAACGTCTCTACCTGCGGTGTAAACGATACGGTCAGCAGCATTTTGAAACGCATGACGACAGGAAAATTCCGCCATATGCCGGTGCTCGACAATGATCTCCTCGTCGGCCTGGTATCGATCGGCGACATAGGCAAGCAGCAAATGGAGATATTACACGACCACGTCCGTCAACTAGATGAATATATCGATCACATAAGCCTGATGAAACTCTAACGAGGCTCTGCGGCGCCGGTGTCGTTCGACCGCTGTCGCCAGAATGGTGGCAGGTACAAGAAGAAGGCCACGCCATGCGGAGTGACAGGCGCGCGCGGCTGGGGAGCGCGAGGCCGACGCGCTCTAAAATTCGCGGGCTGCGGTGGCGGGAGCACCCCGCAGCAGCGGATAGTCCCTGCACCCGCGGCGCAACACCGCTCGCGCCACCACCTGAATCGCGCTAACCACGAATGTAGTGTTCAAGTTCATCGATAACGAATTTCTGTTTAGAAATTATGCTCTTGAGCAAATCTCCAATGGAGACAATGCCGATCACTTTTTTGCCTTCGAGCACGGGCAGGTGACGCACACGCCTATCGGTCATCAGGGCCATGCATACCTCGACGGACTGTTCTGGCCGGACATGGATCACATTTCTCTCCATGATGTCCCTGACCAGCGTTGTAGGGGACCTTTTGCCTTTGAGAATGACATTCCGGGAATAGTGTCTCTCGGTTATGATGCCGATCAATTCTTCACCGTCCATCACAACTAGAGAACCGATGTCTTTTTCAGCCATTTTTGCCAATGCATCGAGTACTGTGGCATCGGGATCAATGGTCCAAAGGTTCCGGCCCTTCTGTTCAAGCAGATGTTTTACGGTCATGTCGCGCCTCCTTCTCCTTGTTCGAACTTTCGGCGCGCAGTTGATACTTTAAGCTTCGTCAGATAGGCGACTTTGATCTGGCTCAAATACCGGCGCGGCGGACGCGCGGGTTAGGCCCGTGGGCGGCCGCACGCCCGCCTGTGCTTGAACCCACGCCCGGCCCCTTCGGGTGTGCTAGTCTGACCCGGTATGATGGCTTATCCTAAGCTTAGGGGGAGGTAGTGAGAAGGCGCTCCAAACTGGGCGGCGAGCCTGTTAAAGCGCGACGTCGCAAGTCGGTAACGCTAAAGCGCCGCAAGGCGAAAAAGGTCACGCTTAGTCGCCCCTCGTCCGGCAAAGACAAGAAGATTGCGCTGCTGAGACGCGAGCGCGACGAGGCGTTGGCGAGGCAAATCGCTACCGCCGATATCCCGCGCATCATCAGCCAATCGCCGACCGACGTGCGGCCCGTCTTCGACAGTATCGTCTTCACGGCCGTGCGGTTGCTCCGGTGCGACTTGGTGTTTGTGCCGCCCGGAGAACTGCTGATGACCCGGAGCACCTCTGACGTGGTCGCTGTGACGCGGAGAGCGCTGCTGAGGGCGTAAATCAAAGGTAACGACGTTTCGGCTGAAAACGTAGCAACGAAAGAACGGCTTGCGGCCATGGCGGCCTTCCGTTGCGCCGTATGCTCAGGGCGATGGTGCTCAAGTTCGTGAAGCCGGACCCAAGCGACGGCGGGTTGGAGCTTCGCACCTACGTGTGCGCCGCGTGTAGCCACAGTCAAATGTACAGCGTGGACGGCGGCAATAGCTAGTGGGCGATTTAGTTCAGCCTCGCCGAGGTCGATCCCAGACAGCCCTACCGAGGGCGGAAAAGCCTTTATTGCGAGCAGCACAACGCGCTCGGCAAGCGCAACCCCGCAGCGATCGAGCGAATCGTCACATCCAAATATCAGCGAGGCCCCGCGTTCAATCGCCAGTACCCATTTGTGGATATTCTGCTGTCCGACATCATTGAAAGCGAAGAGACGCTCGATACGAGCAAACTGGCGCGCGAACCGCCGCCTCCCGCTTTCCAACAGGATGTCACGTTAGGGATCGTTATCTGAAGGAGAGTCTTGTGGAAAACACCTACGTTCTTTGCGCTGTTGCCATGAAGGCGATGTATTTCTCATTTGCAGCTGCCGCAATCATCTTCGGTTCGATGATTGTGCTGACGGAACTACATCCTTAGAATGCTGATCAAATAACAACGTGCCGCAATGGACAGTTCTCGCATCAGACGCGCAGCTGATGGCACGGTCCGTTCGAGCGGCTGCCCCATTTTATCGCGGAGGCCGGAGGTCAGGGTGGGTCGCAAAGCCACCAGCAACCCCCACCCGCTCGACTTCGCTGCGCTAAGCTCAAATGGCAAAGATCGCCGTTGCTCAGCGCGTCTTGCTGAAGGCTAGCAGCAAGCCACGACAATCTTGATCAGGGGTCGATCCCTGGAAAGCAACTTCATTCATCCCGTCTCCGAGCAATACACTTCAGGGCACACCGCCGTGCGCGCCAAGTACGCCAGCACCAACGGTAAACGCCGAGATGATTAGCGCTAGTGGGTGAAGTCCTGTCGCCACCGCGAAGGCACGATCCTTGTTGCGCAGGGCAAACTCGTGAAAGAGACGATGAACCACCAATGGTTCGAGCACGTAGACCGTGAGCATGAATAGCACCCACACGGCGATCATTAGGTCTAGCCACCAGAACGACGCATATTGGAAGCGATTCCGAGCATCGAGCTTCGTCAGCGTGTAGGCGCCGGACAGGCCGACAAGCAGGATTGAAATGCGGGCCTGAGATGCGAAACGCAGCTCGAACGCCTCGAAACTCGCAACTGCGTCCTTCGCATTGGGCAGTGCGCGAGCGTGGGGCAAAACAATAGTCGTCACAACGGCTACGCCGCCGATCCAGTGAACCAACGCCAGAACGTGAATAGCACGCGCCAGTGCGAGATCATCGATCATCATCGTTCATCGTTTTGTGATAACCCGGCGGGCCTTGCTGGCATACAGCGCACCCGCGGCGCAACTTCGCAGTGCAACACGCGAATGCCTTTCTCCCCACCCCGCAAGACAATTGGCTTCCAGCGCTCTTCAAACTTCAAGCAATACGGTCTAAGATAATAATCCGAATTTGGGAGGGACGCAGACGTGACCGTGCGCGGGTCACTCCATCAACGGGAAAGTCTCGGCAGCGATAAGGACTACGAGGCCCGCTTTTCGCCGCCGGGCGATCTGTTGATCTAAATCAAGGTCCGCGAGTGCTAAATCTCGACCGTTTGAGTTACTGGGAGGGTTGGCGCGATGCATTTCAGTGACCCTGCATTTTGGCGTGCCGGCGCGATCAGCACCACGTTGTCATGTCCGTGGTGCTGGTCATGTTGACGATTGACAGCCTCGCCGTCATTAGCCCGGGGGGCGTGAACGTTCCGTTGTACACAGTGATCAACCAGCATATCGATTACAAATTTGATGCGAAGCGCGGCGCAGCGAGCGGCCACGCAAGGCGTCATGTCGAGCGTGGGGCTGGCCGAAAAATCACGGTCCGAATTATTGGGCGGGCGAGGCAATGGGCACCGCCATCTCTGCCACTCCCCGGGTGAACGGTTACGCGATATATGTATGCACTGATTAAACGGAAAAAAGCCCCGCATTCAGTTTGAAATTTGGGGCTGAGTTTCAGGCGGGGGCTTTTCTGCCGAGCCGGAAGGTCGCCTTGGTCGCGTCCTCTCAATATCGACCCAAAAGTAAAACGTCAGACTGTGGCAATCGAAAAGACCGACAGTCCAAAGGATTAAGACGCTCTTGCAGCGTCCGCTTGGCATGCACATGTGGTCAGTGAGGCTGGCGGCCAAGAACACACCAATGGTTTGCCCCAGTTCTTCAGTGCTGCCAGTCCTCACCCTTTCAACTCGCTTCGAGGATCGACTGAACAACCGAGGCGACGCTTTGGACTTCAGTGATCCCCGGCTTAAAGCCCTGAATGTCCCGGAACAGCGGCGGAAATCGCGCACGCACGGGTCAGAGCCTTCCTTCGGATCGAACGTACACTCTTCAACTCACGCACGCAGGAGCCATTGGCCTTCGCTGTCACGCCTGTCGAGGATCGCTCCTGCACGGACGAGCGCTGGAGCCGACACGACGAGGCCGATCGGCCGAACGAAGCCAAGCCATTCGAGGTGCGCTAAGACTTCAGGGTCGAGCTCGGGGCCGGCCATCAATTCGTTTCCGGCCAGAGATAGACGAGCCCCAGCTCCCTGGCAGGAACGGCCCCAGCCACTCACGCAGCGGATCCGTGTAGGTCGGGTCAATCAAGAGGTATATTCGTGAAGTCGCGGGGCCTGAATCGGCCACCCCGGCGCGACCGCTTCCGCACGGTGCAACCGATGTTCGTTTACGAAGCGATGAGCCGAAGGCCGATCAGCACCAATATGCTGGCCAAGACGGGGAGCAAGAAGCGATCGGAAATGCGGGTCGCCAGGTAGCTACCGATTGAGATGCCCGGGAGGGAACCGAGCAGCAGGGCACCGACAATGTACCAATCCACGCTGCCGATAAACCAGTGGCCCAGGCCGGCCACAAGGGTGAGGGGCACCGCGTGTGCAAGGTCGGAGCCGACGATGCGGACGGGCGGCAGCCGCGGATAGAGAAAGAAGAGCACGGCCAGGCCCAAGGCGCCGGCACCTACCGAGCACAGGGATACAAGCACGCCAAGCACTGCGCCGAACACCACCGTAATCGGACCCGAGCAGCGGGTTCGCGATGGGTTGTCGGCACGGGCCAGGGCGTAGTCGCGGATGCGGCGGCGCAAGAAGATCGCCACGGCCGCAATGATCAGTGTCACCCCGATCGACATGGAGATAATAGCGGCTGTGGTCGGGCTCAGCTTCGGCACCCGGGACAGGACCCAAATCGTGAGCACCGTGGCGGGGACCGATCCGGCGGCCAGAGTTCCGGCCACGCGCCAGTCCACGTTACCATTCTTGGAGTGGATGGCGGTGCCAGCGGTTTTCGTCGCCGCGGCGTAAAGCAGATCGGTTCCCACCGCCGTGAGCGGATGGACGCCGAAGAGCAGTATCAGCAACGGCGTCATCAGAGAGCCGCCACCCATGCCGGTCAGGCCGACGAGGGCGCCGACAACAAAACCGGAGAGTGGATAGAGCCAGTCCATGATCGGCTACATTAGCGCCCTAGAGAGCGGATTCCGGTCATTTAGAGTCCCCGATAGGGGATCAGGAAACCCCACGCCTTTAGGCGGCATGGGATGCGGCACGGCGCAGCGGTGTCGTTCCGTCTGTCTTTCTCCGTTGCGGAGGGTGTTGTCGGGCGTGCCGCGTCGCCGCCAATGATGGTCAAGCGACGGCACCGCCGCGGTCGAGGTGTGATGGAGATCGTGACGCCCGAGTCCGCCGGATGGCGACCGATCCGGCTTTAAGCCGTAATCCGAAGCCACCGCCTTTAGGCGGTGGAGTGTTCACAGGCATGCCTGCATGTCTGAAGTAATCGCGCATTCCTGAGGGCTGAACGCGGCCATCAACGCGCCGGGAAGGCGCTTTGCCGATCATCCCGAACCGCTGC
The DNA here is from genome assembly GCA_963833665.1 of uncultured Alphaproteobacteria bacterium. GTDB lineage: Bacteria > Pseudomonadota > Alphaproteobacteria > Rhizobiales > Xanthobacteraceae > BOG-931. Next base: position 32,086 of record CAWHZA010000037.1, read on the forward strand.
GGCGCCATCAAGAAAGCCTATTGCCCCAAGCGCTTCTATCGGCGGCGATACAAAATTGAAAACTTCTTCTGCCGCATCAAGGATTGGCGGCGCATCGCAACGCGCTACGATAAGCTCGCCGCAACTTCCTGGCCGCCACTATGCTCGTCGGGGTACTCTACTGGATCAAATTGTGAGTCCAGACCCTAACTTGCCTTGATACCCTCTTTGAGGATCGCGTGAGCGTCTTCCGGCTTCATTTCCCTGATTCGCTCCTCGCTATATCCCAATCCCCGTAGCTTTTCCTTTTGCTGTCGTGTGATCATAAAAGAAACACTCGCCGTGGTGCTCTCAACCTGTGGGGAAAACGCAGCCTGATCGACGAGATCGATCTCCTTGCCTTCGTCCCAGAACAGTCCGTGGTCGGCCGACTTCTGCTTAACCTCGGGCTTAAGAGGCCCGGTGGCATGTCGTGTGGCGACTTCGCCGGAAGGGATGTATTCGGCACCGGGGATGAGGTGTCGCTCTCCGGCGGCGGTATGCCCTGTCCTTGGTCGCTCGTCGACCCTCTCCGGCTTGGCTCGTTTGACCCCTGGCGGTCTGCGGGCCGTAGATTTCTTGCGCCGCCGCCTCATAGACAAACCTCGTCTCAGTGACGGACGACCGCCTTGGTGAGGTGCACTAAACCAACCCAGTCCGAGACGCCAGCCAAACCACTAAGAAGGTCCTGTCCGCGATTGCTCATATCCATCAGAAGTCTATTGGTCCGGCACCCAGCAACCCAGCATCTCGACTTTAGTCAGTAGCGCCTTGCGGGACAGCGGGTGCAATTCTAGCCGACCGAGCTTGCCAACTCGACCGGCTCAACGATGGATGGGTCATGCCATCGACAATGGCATAACGTATCGGTGCACTACCTCGCAATGCGTGGAGCGGGACAAAGTCTGTTCTATTTTGATCACTCCATTTGAGGCCGCGTAGAAATCTTTCGGCGCGGGCGATTTTCAAGGAAGTGCCCTCAAATCGCACCTCGACCCCTAAGACGCCGCAAGGAGAATCGAAACAAAAAGTTCAAATCGAGCCGCTATCCCCATTGTGCTCAAATGAGGCAAGCAGCGCTTGTCTGAAGTTGCCCATAAAATCGAGACCCACCGAAGTCTCGGTTCTCTTAGTCGGCAGCACGGGTGCTGTCCGTGGGCACATTACCTGCAACAGCAATTTAGAGTCCCCGATAGGGGATCAGGAAACCCCACGGGGCGGGATGCGGCACGGCGCAGCGGTGTCGTTCCGTCTGTCTTTCTCCGTTGCGGAGGGTGTTGTCGGGCGTGCCGCGTCGCCGCCAATGAGGTCAAGCGACGGCACCGCCGTGGGCGAGGTGTGATCGAGATTGTGACGCCCAAGTTCGCCGGATGGCGGACTGATCCGGCTTTAAGCCGTAATCCGAAGCCGCCGCCTAGGCGGTGGAGTGTTCACACTTGGGGGGCAAATTCGCCCATTCCTATTGTAAGACTTGACTCATTTCTCGGGCATCGTCTTTAGAATTTTCGAGGCGGAATTCTTCCTTGTTCCTTCTCAACTGCGTGCTCTTCCAGACTGTCAATCCATTTCGGCGTTGACAGATACAGAAACATATTTCTCCGATAAGCGTCTACTCCTAATCGCATGTATGATCCGTCTTCCAACTGCCATTGAGAACATTCACTTGTCCCCTGGGGCGGCGGAAGGCACTGTTGCGAATTTCCTACCGCAAACTGCATCACTACGTTTTTAGCCATTGTCTCCAACGTAGCGCCGCCAGCAGGGAAAATATATGTAACCTCTTTCACCAAACGCGGCCTCGTGTGTTCGGTAAGAGATAATTCAAAACGCTCCGCTTTCGACGCCACCGGGCAGAGAATCCTGTGTCCGCTAACCTCACAATCCGACAGTCGCTGTTTAGCTTCGGACTCAGTCATCCCGGGCTTAAAGCCCTGAATGTCCCGTTTTAAGGAACCGTTCCACAACGGATAGGAATTCCGCTTCTTTATGTAATCAGAGTCGTCATTCTGAGCGATTGACGTTGAGATGCTGGTCGCCGACAAAATTGAGGCAACCAGAACTCCTGATAGGGCTTGAGAGAACATAGCTTTTGTACCACCACTGGCAGCCCGGGTTACACCGACTTGAAGAGTGCGGGGCCTCGCCACCAGCACCCATTGTCATCGGTTGTCGCCGGAGCGTTGGGCCGGAACGACGTCGCCATCCGGACTCATACCCTTTAGAAATTTGAAAAGGTCGCTGCCCGTGGAAAGGACGAGGGTCGTGTTTTCGGCGATGATGGACTTGTAGGACTGCATGGTCCGTGTGAATTCATAGAATGCCACCGCTTCAGGGCTCTGGTTGTAAGCGCTCGCGTAGATTTCGGTGGCCTTCGCGTCCGCCACGCCGCGGATCTCCTCAACCTGACGGTAGGCTTCAGACTGGATCTTGTTCAGGTCGCGCACACGATTGCCGCGAATTCTAGCGGCCTCGCCGTTACCTTCCGACAGGAAGCGTTCCGCGATCTGCCGCCGTTCGCTGATCATTCGATCATAGATCTTCGGGCGCACACTCTCATTGTAGTTGATCCGCTTGAACCGAATATCGAGCAATTCGATGCCAAACACTCGAACCTTCTCGGCAGCCTCGGCAAAGATCTCCTGCTCGACCAGTTTGCGTCCCTTCTGGATCGGCACCAGTGACCCCATATCCTGCTCCGGTCCCGCGCCGGTCAGGAGGGTGTCGCGCAGCGGCACGCGATTCTTGGTGGTGCGGATGATCTCGATCAGCTCATGCTTGGCCACAGCGTTACGGGTCTCGCTGCCTAGAATATCGTCCAGGCGGGACTGAGCACTGCGTTCATCGTGCAGGCGCAGAAAGTATTGAAGAGGATCTGCAATCCGCCAGCGGGCGAAGAGGTCGACCGAGATGTAGAGCTTGTCCTTGGTTGGCATATCGGTCGGATTGCCGTCCCACTCCAGAACTCGCTTGTCGATAAGGTTGACATCTTGGATGAAGGGGACCTTGACCTTCAGACCGGCCGTAGTCACCGGAGCACCGACAGGCTTGCCGAACTGAGTGATAATCGCTTGCTCGACTTCGCTCACCGTATAGATCGAACTCATCGCAACGAACGTCACGATGCCCAAAACCGCTAAGATAGCTACTAGCTTGATCCTATTCATGGCCGTTCTCCCTTCTGGGAGTCGAGATTTAGCAATGGCAGAATGCTGCGTGTCCGTTCGTCGACAATGATCTTTGAGCGTATGCTCGGCATGACGTCCTGCAGGGTCTCGATATAGATGCGGCGGCGGGTAACCTCGGGGGCCTTGATGTATTCCGCTAATAGGGCGCTGAACCGAGCAGCATCGCCTTCCGCTTCATTGATCCTCTTGAGCCGGTATCCGTCGGCCTCGCGGATCCGCTGATCCTTCTCGCCCTCGGCCAGTGGGATCACCTTGTTATAGTCGCGCCGGGCTTCATTGATCAGCTTCTCTTTCTCCTGCTGGGCCTGGTTGACCTCGTTGAACGACGCCTGCACCGGTTGGGGCGGATTGATGTTCTTCAATTGCACCTGATCGATGCTGATCCCCATTGCGTATTTGGTTGCGAGCGCCTGCATCTTGGTCAGCGCTTCCGTTTCAATTTCCTGTCGGCCGATGGTAATCACCTCGTCCACGGCGCGATCGCCGACCACCTCCCGCATTACGGATTCCGAAACATCGCGGAGGGTTCCCCTCGGCTCCCGAACGTCGAAAAGGAATTTAACGGGGTCTGAGATGCGGTATTGAACCACCCACTCCACCAATGCGGCGTTCAGGTCACCCGTCACCATCTGCGTTTCCTGCTTCGCGTCGCGAGGAATCTGATACGGGTCGGTGGCGCCTGCGGTCGCAAACCCGAATTCCTGCTTCAACTGCCGTTTGACAGGAACGATTGTTGCCACATCAATGCCCAGCGGCAGCTTAAAATGCAGTCCCGGCGGAACATCCTTGAGATACTTTCCGAAACGTTGCACGACTGCAACAGAGTCGCTCGGCACAGTGTAAAAGGCCGTCCATGCGCCTAGGCCGACCAGGGCGACGACGGCAAAGACGATTACTGGGCGCAGGCCACCACTCGGCATGATCTGGTTGAGTCGATCCTGCCCCTGCCGGACTAGATCCTCAAGATCGGAACCGGATTTTGCCCCGCTACCCCAGGGGCCGCGCCGGCCGCCGTTGCCGTTCTGCGATGGCATTTGAATTTCCTCCCTCGTGCACGCTTGAGGTCATGCTCAGTGTACACGATATTGTTCTTACGAGATCACCTGCAGATACATGGTTTTCGGTACGGACAGGACTCCCCCTGGCCACCCATGCAAAAACTTGCGCACTATAGTGAAGAGAGGCCCGGCGGTGCGGGGCCTCTTGAAGGACCGTTCCAAGAGCATCTTAGCGAGATGATCGCCTGCTCAAGATGGTGTCATGATGCCCTTGCTTGCTGGGCCTCGGCGCGACCGATGATAGCGTCAAGGACAACCCACTCTGCCTGTTCAACGGACGCGATGGCATAGTCGATTGCGACATTTGCTCCCATTCTAGCCGATCAGCGTAGTTTTCCGCTCGTTTCGCATCCTGTGCCGGTCAGGGCCAATACGCCACCTTGATTCATCATTCCCCACGCTTTCCATAGTACGACGTCCTTCTCGTTCCTCAAGACCAACAGGCTTGAAGCCCTTTCCGATGGCGTACTGGCGTTCGTCATGACGCTACTCGCACTCGAAATCAAAATGAGGCATCCGCCGGTACTCGCGCAAAGCGCTCCGCGCTTGCTCATCATGCCCGTCCAATGCATGGGCGGCTGCTAGATAGGCCAGCGCCGTAGGCAGCGGATGAAGCCCGATCGATTCATTCAGCCAACGGATCGCCTGCGCATTCTCGCCGACTTTCAGATGAGCACCACCAATCCCGTAGAGCCAGTTGGCGAGGACCGGTTCTCTGGGACTATGCGCCGGGCAAGAGCGACAGCGTCGAGTGCGAGATCAAAACCATCGTTGACACCCGTGGGGGGGGGTGGGTGAATGCGTGGATGCTTCTTCTGGCAAACCAATCTGAAGAGTCCACCCGTCCGTGACCACTGCATCTTCGATCAAACCTAAGAATTTTGGCGCCAATGATTTAACGCCAAATCCTTGCAAAAGAATGGTTGAAGGGATCAAAACCAGCCAGCACCAGGCGGCCTAAACAAAAAGAGACCCCGACCGAAACCGGGGCCTCTCCATTCGTGCTGAATCACCTGGCGCTGACACATGAGTCCTCTGGAGACGCAGGTGGGTGTGAGGATTGGTCGGGCCAGTAGTATCCACCACTAGACATCATATGGGTAACGGCGGAAATTTTAGCAAGGTCGACAATTAACAACCGCTGCTACCAGCTACTTGAAATAACTCACGCCGCAGGCCTGATTGCGAACGCGCACCTCAAAAGATTGCTTTTGAGCGGTCTTTTTTTGTTCCAGGCTTCGGAAACTCGGTGTGACGACCGTCTATCTGGTAGGCCAAGCACATTGATGACCGTTGACCCGACTCAGGAAGACCCTGGCGCCGCTAATAAGCGTCGGGCAGGCCAACCCGAAGGTCATTCGCTTTCTTTCAGGCTCAGGATGTAGGCGACGATATCGCTGATATCGGTGTTCGGCATGGTGCGTTGCGAGGTCTGCAGCATGGCAGTCAGCGCCGCGCCCGTCAGGCCCGGCGTCATGGCAATGGTCGCGAAGGTGGGGTCGAGCGTCCAGCCTCTTTAACCACGAGGTGGCAAGCGGCGCATATCTCCCGCGCCAACCGAAGGCCCTGCTGAGCACTGCCGACCTGCGCCGCCTGCGCGCTAGTCGCCGTCGCCCATATCATCGCGGCGAGGATGAAGCGAACCATAGGTACCATTCCGATGACGCCTCGAGAGGGCAGCCGATGGAACGTCACATATTGCGATAACCCTGATTGGTCGCGGCGAGAGATTTTCCCGCGGTCACGCACGACGCTCGATTGTAGTTCTCCTGGGGACCGTTAGGTCCGTGATGCAAGAGTGCGCTCCCAGCGTGGGGTTGGTCGCCCGCTCGGGTCGCCAGTGTCGTCACTCCGGCGGTCCTGAAGAGATGAGGACTGACGGCGACGCCAATCGTCATCCTTGTGGTTTCGGTAATGAGCTCGCCCATCGAGGCGTAGCTCATCGGTTTGCCGTTGATGGCAAACCAAAGAGCGTTGGTCTCGGCTTTTCCTCCTGCCAGGATCGGCCTGTAGATCTCCAGATAGCGCTCGATTGAAGCTGTAAGCTCCTGTGGGGCCGGGCGCTCGTCTGCTCTCTTTTCCTTGGTTTCAGCTGCAGTGAGTACAATCCACCACGTGCCATCGTCATTGACGAAGCTGCGGCCCATTTCGAGGGCGGCAAAGTTCTTCAAGCGGATCGGACAATATGCGAGAAGCGCGATCATCAGGCCGTTGCGGAACATTCTGGCGCGGCTGAGCTTGGGCCGCTTCGTGATTTCGGCTTCAGCCATGAGCGTTCGCCCGGCATCGACCAGGACATCTGTGGTGACGACCCGGTCCCATTTCGGGCGTGGCCGCCTCTCCGAGCAGAGGTGACGCTCAATCTCAATGAGCCAGCCAAGATCGCGCTCAGGGACAATCAGTTGAGTGAACCGCCTCAGCTTTTGGATCGAACCGTAGACTGTGACCGAGCTAACCCGGCCCTTCAGCTCGGCCACCCAGCCTGCCACATTTTCCGAGGTGACATGCGCCCCCGCGGGCGCATTCATGTCGAGCCGACCCGCCCTCGCCACCGACTGGAGGAAGAGGCCATTGCGCTTGCTGAGGTCGTGTTGCACGACTGCCCTGAGATGACTGGCGGAGCCGCCACGTTGGAGGCGCACGCTGGGACGACGGGCCTCATCCCAGGCGGCTCGTTCCGCTGCCGGCCAGCGCTCCTCGGGCAGAGAGTGTACGCCCGGTCCCGTCGCTTTCTTCGTCTCCTTCATGGCCTGTCACCAGTCACTCGTCAGGTCGGTTTCGGTCTTGCGATGCTGCCGGACCACATCGCCCAGCATTCGGGTCGCCTGGATGGTCTCCAGCCCGCAGTAGAACTTCACCGTGGTGTTGACGTTGCGGTGGCCCAGGAAGCGCCGGACCGTTTCGTAATCGCCCGGATGGTGCTTCAAGTAGACCGCGGCCGCCGCATGGCGGTACTGGTGCAGCGTGATGCGCAATCCAGTCACCTTTTGAATACGATCGGTGACCTGAATGCCCATCAGGTGCGCGTCCTTTGCTCCTCCCTCACCTCCCGGGAACAGCCAGTCCTCGTTCGAGCCGCGCGTCACTGCGGGACGATAGTCGTGAACGTACTCGTCGATGACCGCGGTCACGTACTCGTCCAATTCGAAGGTCAGGTCGACCTGGTTCTTGACGTCGTAGTCCGGGAATACCAGCAGGTAGGGCGTATCGGGCCCGCCCGGCTTGTTCAGATTTTCGCCGAGGCAGATAGTCGCGAGGTTCGAGGCTCGCACCGGCGCCGCTGTGACTATGGCGACCGCCACCGCGATCTGCGCGGTCACCGCCGCCTTCACCGGCGCCTGATCTTTCAATGAACGCGCCCGGCGCATCAGCACATCCGGGCAGTTGATGACCCGGGCCCAGACCTCGCTGTTTAAGACTCGGCGAACCAGCTTGAGATTTTTCTGGGTCATTCCCTCCTTTCGGTATTCCTCGAAAGCTGCTCGTTTGTCCTCCAGTTGAGAGAGTTGCTCCTTGGTGAGGCAATTTGCCGATCGCGCCACCGCCACCAGCTTCTTGGCGAGATCGATGGTGGTGGTTTTCGGCTCATCGCCGTTCTGCGCCCATTCCTTGTCGAGGATCCGCTCAACAAGATCCGGAGCAAGCAGGACCGACAACGAGGATAGCCCTTCCATCCGAGTGCCGAGCCGGACCGCCTTCTTGGCAAAGGAGATGAGGTCAGTGCGGCGGGTCCGAAGCGTCGTGGCCTTGCAGGGCCGCAAGTGTTTGCCGCTGGGGCTCTTCCGATGCGTGGCCAGGAACTTCAGATGAGAAGCGATGTCCGCTTGTAACTGCCCCGGAAAGTCCTCCCAGCGGGGGCCTTCTTTCACCTTGAGCGGAGGCTCGATGAGCTGTTGTTGCGGCCAACCTTCGATATTGCGACTCGCATTCCAGGCCCGGGCGATGGCCCGCCGCGCCTTGTTGTCGACCGCCAGGGCCGTCGTTTCCTTCCTGTAGGCCATGTAGGCGTCGACTACCGTCTCATCGACCGCGCTTGGGACAATGCCCTTGAGGCTGCAGTAGCGGATCAACCCCGAAAGCTTTCCGCGCCGGGAGAGATCCTTCAGTCCGCGGCGCAATGGCTGCCACTCAGGCAGCAGCGGTCTGGCCCGCCGAAGCAGTCCCTGCTCGCCGCGAAACCAGGAGATCGCCGCTTTGGCGTTCGCCTTGTGGTTCGCCAGGGTCTTCCACTCCACGCCGCTGTTGGCGTGATGGAGGAGGTTGACCTTGAGCGCCACCGCACCCCAGCGCGCCGCGATGCTCTCCGGCGGCCGGCCCATGGCCTTGGCAATCATGCGCAGCGAGCAGCACCAGTGTGTCCGCTTCGACGCAGGCAACTCCTTCGACTTTTCGATCGCCGCGATGGCATCGGCAAAGTATATCGCGCGCCCTTGCGCCACTGGAGCGAGATCGACTTATTCGCAGTCGTGCCGGAAGTGATAAGCGAACACGCATCGTCTCGCTCACAAGGAAAGGTGCAAAATTGATCGCTACCGCAAAACCCCACTGGGACGAAGCGCAGAAAACGTTTTTGGACGTGATCGGCGATCAACGTTGGACGGTGATGCGCGGTCTCCTGAGGGATACGACGCGCGTGGTTCGCCACAAGCCTGAGGCCGCAAGTTAACGAGGCCGGATGACCGCTTTGGGTCAACGGCGCCGGTTTGAGCATGCGCGAGAGACTTCCGCTATTGCTCCGATAGCGACCCAATCGCTGCATCGCCGCAACCGTCGGTGTGGGCCCAGGAGCGGTCATTTCGGGCATTGCCCAAAAGCGACAAGATGCCGGGGTTGACAGCCAGCCCTTCTGACCAATACTTTCCTACATGGTGAACTATAATGAGCGACTCGACCGAACATTTGCGGCGCTCGTCGATCCGACTCGGCGGGCAATTCTCGCTCGGCTCGAACGCGAAGACGGCGCAGCCATCAGCGCGCTGGCGCGGCCCTTCGTGATCAAGCTGCCGGCGGTGATGAAGCATCTCGACGTGCTTTACGATGCCGGCCTCATCACTCGGTCGAAAATCGGACGCACCGTGAGGGTACGCCTCCGACCCGAGCCCATGAGGGAGGCGATGAATTGGCTGCGCCGCTACGAACGCTTCTGGTCGAAGAGCCTTGATCGGCTCGCGGCCTACACCGAAAGCAAGGAAGCCGAAGCGAGGAAAAAGAGACGATGAGCAGTCTAACGCTCGTGCGCCGGATCAAGGCGCGGCCATCGATTGTGTTCGACGCACTCACCACAGCGGAAGGCGTCGCCAGCTGGTGGGGCCCCGACGGCGGCCCCGTACTTGTGGCGGAGACTGACCCCCAGGTTGGTGGCCGCTTCCGGGTACGCTTCCGCATGCTCGATGGAAGCGAGCATGAGAGTAGCGGCGAATATCTCGAGGTCGTGAGGCCCGAGCGGCTGAGCATGAGTTGGCGCTGGACCGGCGGCGTCGAAGATCCCGGCGAGTCGCTTGTCGAGATCAGGCTTCGCGCCATTGTCGAGGGGACCGAACTCACGTTCACACATTCGCGCCTCCGCGACGAGGAAAGTCGCCGCAGCCATGAGGAAGGCTGGACCGGAGCACTCGGCAAGCTGCAACACCATTTTCTTGTAGTCAAACGGAGCTCTCCGTGACTAGGCATCCGCCGCAGAGCCAAGGGTCGCGACAGTCATGTGGTCGAAGCCTTCAACGAGTTTCAGCTTTCGCCACGGAAATCGCAAAGGAGCATATCGCATGATCACGATCTCCGCATTCAACTGGGTTCCCGAGTTTGCCCAGGGTCAAGTGCGCGATCTGCGCGCTCGCTGGGCGCTGGAGGAAGCCGGTCTGCCTTACAAGACGCGGCTTCTCCAATTGGGTGATCAGGAAAAACCGGACTATCGTGCGCTGCCGCCCTTTGGGCAAGTGCCGATCCTTGAGGAAGACGGCCTCGTGCTCTTCGAATCCGGGGCCATCGTGTTGCATATCGGCGAACGGAGCGAGATGCTGCTACCGAAGGACGCGAGCGGACGCGCACGCGCGACGCAATGGCTAATCGCGGCGCTCAATTCCATCGAGCCGTTCGTTATGAACATCGCCGTGATCGATCTCTTTTACGCGAATGAGGAATGGGCGAAGCTGCGCCGCCCAGGGGCGGTGGAGTTTGTGCAGAAGCGCCTGTCCGCGCTCTCCAAGTCGCTCGGCGACAAAGCCTATCTCGATGGTGACCGCTTCACAGCGGGCGATTTGATGATGACGACTGTGCTGCGAGCGGACGCGCACGCGCGACGCAATGGCTAATCGCGGCGCTCAATTCCATCGAGCCGTTCGTTATGAACATCGCCGTGATCGATCTCTTTTACGCGAATGAGGAATGGGCGAAGCTGCGCCGCCCAGGGGCGGTGGAGTTTGTGCAGAAGCGCCTGTCCGCGCTCTCCAAGTCGCTCGGCGACAAAGCCTATCTCGATGGTGACCGCTTCACAGCGGGCGATTTGATGATGACGACTGTGCTGCGAATCCTGAAGCACACCGATATCGTCACAAGCGAGAAGCGCCTCGCCGCCTATGTCGAACGCTGCACCGCGCGCCCTGCCTTCAAGCGGGCGTTCGATGCGCAGATTGGTGATTTCAGGGAGGCTGCATAGCCCGAGATTGTGCCACCGTCGTGATCCAGCGGCCTTGGCCGGCGCGCTATTCCGAAGGCGCGCGCGAGCGCCACGAAAGTTGTAGGAGACCATCTATGATATCGATACCGGAGATCTTGCAAATAGAGGCCGAGGCGGCCGCTGTCATTCGCCTGACCGTGCCACGCAGCGAAATGAGGAAGGCATTTGGCCCTGCCGTCGGCGAGTTGATGGCTGCACTTGCCGAGCAGGGCGTAAAGCCCAGCAGCCCTGTCTTCGCCCACCATCTCAAGATGAGCCCGGATACCTTCGATTTCGAATTAGGCGTGAAGGTTGCGGCGCCTGTAAGGGCAACTGGACGCGTGAAACCGGGCGGGCTTCCTGCAACAAAGGTTGCCCGCACCATTTACAGCGGCCCCTACGAGGGCCTCCCGTCAGCCTGGGGTGAGTTCGACGCGTGGATGAGAGCGAACAGCCACGAGAAGGCCGAAGGCCTTTGGGAGCTGTATTCCGTCGGGCCGCAGTCGACGCCTGATCCGGCGAACTGGCGCACCGAGTTGAACCGGCCGCTAAAGACTTGATCCTGCGACCACTACCAACAAGTGTCGGTTGTGCCTCGCATGGCCACCATGACGTGAGTGTGTCGACGTTCTCTCTGCCATATTTATCCCTCCAATTATAGCGACCGCACCAAGTGCGAGCGGCAGCGAGCGCCGCACCATTGCCATGCCGGCCTTTACGTTATTTCAGGTGATCGTTGTTATCCGCGCCGGGTGGATCGCGGTCGCTTCGGTATTCCTCTATCGCACGCATGATTAGTTTTTTGACATTCTCGATTGTAACGTCCTCGCGGCGCTGGATACCGATCTCCTCGCTTACGTTCTTGGGTTGTTTCGGTTGGCCGGTCACGTCGAAACCGTCGCCGCAGGTGACCGTGACCGCCCCGCCGCGCGGAACAATCAAATAGGCGCGGCTTTGGTGGCCCTTTCCGTAGCCCGGCTGATCCTGCTGATCCTGCTGATCCGTTATGCGAAAAGCAATCGACGCAGGCTTTAAGGTTTTTCCGGTGCGTCCGTACTGCCGAATTTCTACTTTGCCGCCGAGCGGGTGCAATTTCTGAGCTGCAGCCTGCAATTGGGGCAGCACCACATTGCTCAAAACGGCGATGTCTGCATCGGCTTCCGCCTGCAACCGCTTTGCCTCTGTGGGGGCTTCCAATTGATGGTCGTGTTCGAGCTTCGCTTTCTTGAACGCCTCACCATAGTCGTCGTCACCACTGGCCATCTTGAGGTCTCTCCTCGTGGCTCGCGTTCTGCGACAGGCCGCCTAAACGCGCATCGACCGCGTCCGGCGGCTTTTACATTGGACTTAGCCGGTCGGCTCAGAAGCCGCCGCGATCTCCTGGTGCGTTCCCATTGGCTGCTGCTGGCTCAAATGCGTTCGGGTCCGCCTTGGCCTAGCTGCACCGCAACTCCCTGAAGGCCGCCCGCGCCCCGGAGAATGGCGTCAAGATCCTCAGGCTTCTGATCGGGACTACTTACGATCCAACCCCACGGAGGGCCGCGCGGGGCGCCGCACATGCGGTTCACTTCACCTTGAGGTTCTCCGCCGAGGTCTTCCCCTTGTTTGCGACCTCTTCGTACTGGACCTGCTGACCCTCGTTGAGGGTCGACAGACCGGCCCTCTCTACCGCCGAAATATGGACGAAAACGTCCTTGCCGCCGCCTTGCGGCTGAATGAACCCATAGCCTTTGGTCGGGTTGAACCACTTCACGATACCGGTCGCCATCGCTCGCTGCCTCCATTTTGGAATTTCAATGATACCGGCACACTACACCGAATCCAAGATGTCGCCCGTCACCCAAGGCGTATTGTCTTCTGGCGCTACAAAGAAATTCGATCAGTCAGAGTTGGATCATCGGCCGGCGCCCGCCGCGGCCGGCCGGCTGAAAATGCAGCCGATGCCGGTCTGTGTGGGGCGCGCCCCTCGGCCGCTCAGGTCTTAGAAACCGTTTCCGTGGGACTAGCGCCTGGCGACCTCGGCTCGAATGAGAGCGGTGCGGGAACGGGAGCGCCGCGGACTTCGAAGGCTGACGATTGACGTGAGCGAGGACGATATCCTCGCGAATGCGCCGCGGGGCGATGAGGACCTGGTGAGGACTGACCAGGATTTGCCAGAGCCAGGTCACTCAACTATGGCACCCAGAACAACTTGGGGCCTTCTATTCCGGCGCTGAAGTTGCCCAAACCAATAAGATGACGCTCTACCGGCACTTCTCTTCGAAGGATGAGCTGGTTGCGGGATACCTCCAACGCCTGGCAGAAAAGGCCAAGCTGTCTTGGGACCGCCTCGAGGCCGGCCATTCGGGTGACCCCTCCGCGCAGCTCCGTGCGTGGCTCAAAGACATGGCTACCCACGTGGCCAGCGGGGATGAGCGTGGCTGCCCGTTGGCCAATGCCGCCGTCGAACTGCCTGAAAAGGACCACCCGGCGCGGCGGGTGATTGAGGCGTTCAAGACCGCTCAGCGCGAGCGGCTTGTTCAGCTGTGCGCCGCGGCTGCGCTCGCCGAGCCGGACATGCTGGCGGACGAACTGTTCTTGCTGCTCGAAGGGGCGCGCGTCGCGGCACAGAGCATGGGCCCGCAGGGAACTCGGTGACCGCCTCGTAAGGATGGGTGAAGCGATGATCAAAGCGCATACGATCATTGCGCCTGCTCACCAATCGGCCTGACGACGGAACTGTCTTTCTCGAAAATCATGAGGGCCGTTGGAGGAGCCCCCCGGCAGCTGCAAACATTGTGAGTAGGCCCGCAAGCCTGGGAGCCGGGACGGACTGGATTACGCCAAATAGGAATGCAACGCCGCAACGACCTGTGCGCCCTCGCCAACAGCCGCCGCAACCCGCTTGATGGATTTCGAGCGGACATCTCCAATGGCGAAGACGCCCCGCCTGTTGGTTTCCAGCGGATGGCGATCGTGGCCGGCATCTTCGCCGGTCAGCACAAACCCCTTAGCATCGAGTGTGACGCCAGAGCCGGCAAGCCAATCCGTATTCGGCTCGGCGCCGATGAACAAAAACAAGTGGCAAATCGGCCGCCGGCGCGTCTGATGGAAATCGCGATAAATGTTCAGTGCACGCACTATGAAATCAAGTGTCGATATACAAACCACGGAGGGGCCAAAAAGGATCTTCGCAGGATGAGCTGGATATTCTAGAATTCGATTGCTGAAGTTTCGTCCAATAACACCTTGGTTAGGTGTTAGATTTACGCGTTCATTGATTGCCGCTCCCGCATGTCCGCAAATGGCCACCGCGTCAGATGTTGCGGTGCAAGCCAATGCCGGCTTGCTGGTCAACTGCGGAAGCGGCTTGCGTGTGCTCGAAGCGTCGAAGATGTACGTGCGGCTTTCCCGCCTACGGCTCACACCTCGGGCGACGGCAATGCGTTCTCAGCGCGGACGGTAGCCAGGCTCTCAGGACTTCTTCTTCGCTTCGATCTCGATGATGAGGTCAACATCGTTGCCGATTGCCCCTAAATACGTCTTCATTCCGAAATCAGACCGTTTGAGGGTGCCGCGGGCGGAAAAGCCGGCGGAGTCGATCTTGTCCAGTGGATTCTGCCCGACTTTATTTACAACAACGTTGAGCGTAACCGGCTTGGTCACGCCATGCAGGGTGAGTTTTCCTGTGACGGTCCCGGTGTGGTCGTCCTTCTTCACAAATTCGGTTCCGACGTACGTGATCTCGGGAAACTCAGTGCTGTTGAACCAATCCGCGCCTTTGAGATCCTTGTCGCGCGGTGCAAATTGCGTCTGCAAGCTGTCGGTCTTGATGGTTACGTTTAATTTGCTGCTGGGAGCACTATTCGCATCGAAGCTAATGCTTCCACTGAAATCGCTAAACAGACCGACGATCTTCGCGAATCCAAGATGGTCGATTGTGAACAGAATGTGGGAATGCGTGAGATCAATCGTGTAGTCAGCTGCCCGCCCGGGTGTCGCGCTGGCCAGCAATGCGGCAATCATTGACAAGGACGCAAGGGTTCGGCGCATGATGCGCTCCTTATGACAAAGGCTCGGGATGGCGAAGGAGTAGAACTGCCATCACCAGGACGATAGGCGAGGCCGCAAATGTCCCAATAAGAACCTGGCGGACACGCCCGCGGAACCGGTTCGGTGGCAGCAGGAACCGGGCACAGACCTCTCCCGCATATGGGATCAGGAGCAGGAGAGCAAGCGCAGCAAGATCAACTTGCCTTGTTATCAATGTTACCGTGTCGATCATTGCGAGAAGTCCGCATCCGAAACCAAAGACGGCGCTGGCGCCAAAGGCTCCTCGCGGAGCGACAAGTTCCCAGACCGCGACGGCAGCGAGTTCCGGCGACTGCCGCCAGGCACAGCATTAAGCTGGTCGAAGACCCGCCAAGAAGTGCGATCGGCGCGAACGCCAGCAACAGCGCCATCAGCATCGCCGTGCCGACGATGCTGCCACCGTTCCGCTCAGCTGGGGTCGTTGCAACTGTATCGAGGCGCCATAGCAGGACAATGCCGCCCAGCCAGAGACCCAACGAGGTCGCTATCAAGTCGACATCGAGCTTGGCAAAGCGCGGCAAGCCGATCCAGCCGACGATGAACAGCGGCATGATTACCGCAAGCGGTTTGCGGTAATTTGCGACCTGCGGCAGCAAATCCAGCGCAAATCCGATCAGCGCCGCCGCGAGAGCAACGTAAAAAATCTTGTTTGTTGCTCCAACCGGAGGAAAGGGAGGTACCTGCTGGTAGGCTAGGACATAGCTTGCGAGAAAAATAATCGGCACGGGGGTTGATGCAATCGTCGAGCTTGGGACAACTCGCACGAGGCCTGCCAACGCCAAGCCGAGCAAAAAGCAAATCAATGCCGCCGAAACAATCGGGTTCTCAAGCACGGCGTCACGCGTCCTATGAGGCTGTAACCATTATTGTACTCGCGTTCTTGCGTCTCAATCAATGGCGCGCATGATCCAGCGCGGAGACTCTCCCGCATTGCCGCCGATATTCCTTCAACAGCGCCACAGCATCATCGGAAAGCCAGGCCGTAACGAACGCTTTGATGGGCCCTTGCGGCAGCGACCAGGTAAACTCGCACGTCGCCTTTTTGGTCATCTTCGACGTTTCCAACGTCCGCCGGGAATGTCTGCTTTGCCTCCGATTGCTACCGCTGACGATGAGCGCTGGAACGATGAGAAGTGCCACAAACGGACATGTGAAGCTGTGTACGGAAAGCTGGCTCGCAGAAATAGACCAGATTGGAGCCGCCCAACGTAAGTCTGCGTGGCCTGGGCGAACTCGGCGCCGAACTTTCCCAGGCGCCCAGCCGTTCGCCATGCGGACTCTCGGCACCGGCAGTCGCACTATTGAACCGATCGCAAAACCGATGTCCACTTTTGCAGGACACCTCTTAATGTTCGACCCGGTACAGGCGCCACCGCTCCGGCACGCCTTTGAGTCGGTGAACGCCGCGATCCTTAAAGCGGATTCCGGACTGCGACATCCGATCCTTGACCGCGCTCGAAACCAGGACTTCGCCGGCACGCGCTTTCGCGGCGACGCGCGCGCCGACGTGAAACGCGAGACCGACCACGTCAGCCCCACTCACTTTGTATTCGCCTGCGTGCAGCCCCACCCTGATCTCTAGCCCGAGCGTGCGCACTGCCTCGCGGATTGCGGTCGCGCAACGGACCCCGGAAGCCGGCGCGTCGAACGTCGCGAGCAGTCCGTCCCCCGTCGTCACGACTTCTTTTCCGCGCAAAGTCTTCAGCTCTCTACGGACGGCGGCGTAATAGTGATTCATCACCTGTGTCCAACGCGAATCCCCCAGCCGCGCGGCTTTTTCGGTAGACCGGACGATATCGACAAACAAGATCGTGGCGAGCGCCTGTTCGAGCTCGGCGCCATGATTGGCAGGTCGGCGCCGGATCGTAATATTTCCAACCAGCGGTTCATAGCGATGGTTGCGTCGCCGCGCGATTGCGGTTTTTGCATAGTCTTTGGCACGCTGCACCGTGCCGCAACGAATTGTTTTCGCCCGTGGCGGAAGCGCCCAGTAAATCTTTCGCCCATCTCCCACGCCATGGACCTCGACGGCGCCCCACTTCAGGAAAACCGTCGAGCCAACCCGGCGAACCCACCATGCCTTTGACGTGTATCCGGAAACGTTCGACTGATGGACTCCGATGCGAAGGAACTTGGGCATGTGCGTGTGGCCGATCGAAAGACCGCTTGGAGATACCAGGGATAGAATGTGATCATACATTCCTGCGTTGGCAACAGTACTCCCAAGCGAAAGTTTGCCGCTGACTCGCGTGTTAATTCGCGTTCGCAATCGACCCCTATAAGGGCGCCATAGCTTGCGGGCTATCCAAAAACGCCGGGCTTCGACGTCCAGTTTGAGTCATGCGCGTCAGATCGACATGCGCCAGGTATGTCCGCTCTCATCCGTTCGCTACCGAAATGGTGAGTCGCTGAAACCGACGAGAAAAGCCCCAGTAGCCGACATTGTCCAAAGCTGTAGCCAGCCGCTGAACCTCCCTGTCGCTGCCAAGTTGGGATCGAGAGCGAGAGACCGATCGATCAGCGCGGGTCCGCTCTCATGGTCGTCGCCCAAGGAGACCTCAAAGCCGGCCGTGTGCAGCGCTTCCGCGTCCTCTTTCCCTAAAGCTGTGGCCCGTTGCGCCAGCTTCTTTGCTTCGGCGATTTCTTCAGCGGCGATCTTCGATCACGCACTCAGCAATTGCTTTAGCGCGTCGTCAATGAACTTGCCATCGGCCGGATTGGTACCGGGCCCTCCGGCGAAATGGCCCCAGATCGAGGGCACGGGCAGCAATTTCGCATTTAGCATGTTGGCGACTTCAAATTGGCTGTCTTCAGGAGGAAAGTAGAGATCGGTTTGGCCCGGCATTACATAAGCCTTTGCCTTGATCGCGCCCAATGCTCTCTTGAAGTCGCCCTTGTAGAGTTCGTTGTCGCTGATGTCTCCGTTCTGCCAATTCCACAGCATGGCGAGCAGGTTATTGGCATCCTTCTGCAGAAAAAAGCCTTCCCAAAACCCGACGAGGAAATCTTCCAGCGAGGAATAGCCCAAGCTCTCCATATCGAGCCGCTCGCGATAGAAGGCTTGCGAGAGGCCCCAGCCCGCGTAAACCCGCGCCATCGCTCGCAGGCCCCTGGTCGGCTGATCCTTGTACCACCCGCCATTGAACGCACCGTCGGCTGTTAGCGCCGCCTTCACGCCTTCGAGGAACACGAAGTTGTGGCGCGAGCACTTGGCTGAGCCGCAGAACGGCGCGATGCGCTCGACCATGTCGGGAAAGAGTGCGCCCCAATGAAATGTTTGTAGCGCCCCCATCGACCAGCCGGTGACCAGCGGCAGTTTCTTCACGCCGAATTTCTCGGTCACTAGCCGATACTGCGCCTGCACATTGTCGTACGTGGTCACGCGCGGAAAGCGCGGCCCGTTGTATGGCGCGGGCATATTGCTCGGCGACGAGGACAGGCCGTTGCCCAGCATATTCGGGATGATGATGAAGTATTTTTCGGGATCGAGCGCCATGCCCGATCCGATCAGCCATTCGTTGTCGTAATGCTGGCCGGAATACCACGTTGGATAGAGGATGACGTTGTCCTTTGCTGCGCTTATCTTGCCAAACGCCTTATAAGCAAGTTTGCAGTCGGGCAGCGTCCCGCCGCGCTGCAGCCGCACATTTCCGAGTTTGAAGATTTCGTAATCCAGCCCCATGTTACTTCTCCATCCCGGAGTGTTTTCAGAAACTATGGATCGCGTTTCGCTGCGCTCCATCCGGGCTACGCTTGCTTTGATGGTCATGCGTTCAATATATCAAGGAAAATGCCGTTCAGTAACGTGGGTTGAGCGAAGGGAAACGTTCGGCGCCGCGCTGGCTTGGCCGGCGCGCACAATGGCAAAGCGTTCTCGCGGCGCGCCCGCGCCCGAGTTTTTGTTCACGAACGCCACGATTTGCCTCCCGGAAACAAAGGCGGAGCGCCGAAAGCGACACGTAGCCCGGATGAGCGTCAGCGAAATCCGGGGAGGGCATTCAAGCTTCCAACTCGTTCCCGGATTTCACGGAGCCTGTCATCGGGCCGGCCACTTCGGGCCGGACCCGTTGGTTCATCCGGGCTACAAATTCATCCGGCTACAAAGAAGGGAGGCGGAACGCCGACAGACGCGTATCTCCAACCTCCGCACCCCCACCTTCATCCTCGCCGCTTCGGGGAGGACAGAGGAGGGGGCGCGGCGCGCGTCCATCGGAACGCGCTCGCCTGTCGGCGTTCCACCGCGCCACTTGCTTAGGCGAACCAACGCCACGGCTCAGCTCCGGCTACGCGCTTCCTGGGACGTGGCCCTGACCGGCGTTACCCATCTTCAGCCTGTCCCAGTCCAGCGAGCTCCTCGCAGACCGGTCATAATGCCGGCCGGGCGTATTCCCGAAGCCGCCCGAGAACGGAGTTACGAGCCCCGCCCGCAGGAACCGCACCCGCTCCGTCAATCGGCCGTCACCGGTGACGTCCCTCGAACGAGCAGGCATTGTAATGGTAACATAAACGGGGACAAATGTCAACGGAAATGTGACGAATGTCCACCGTCATCCTGAGGTGCGAGCGGCAGCGAGCCTCGAAGGATGCAGCCGAGGCGCAGAGGCCCCTCGCCCTTCGAGGCCCGCGCTTCGCGCGGACACCTCAGGGTGACGGTAACGACTGCTGCGAAGCTCGCAGGTGGGTAGCTTGTAGCCCGGATGAGCGCAGCGAAATCCGGGATCGGCGTTCAAGCTTGCAGACCGCGCCCGGATTTCACTTCGTTCATCCGGGCTACACAATGCCGGATGTAGGAGGGGCACGACGTTGGTTTGCCGCTGCTATGGCGATTTGCATGCGGCGATGGCCTCCGGCCGCGTGCGGCTTGCAACGGAGGGTGGCGCGAAGATCGCCAGATAGGCGTTGGCGCCGCCGAGCCGATCGAGGCTGATCTCACGATACCCTACGGCTGCAAGCTCGCATCGCAGAACGCTGGGCGGCGTGCCGTGCTCGGCCGTCGGCCGGAAAGCATCGACAATTCCGATGCGCGCGCCCGGCTTGAGCGCGGGCACGAGGTTGTAAAGGAAGGCGTAGGGTTGAGCGATCTCATGATACATGTGAACCAGGATTGCAACGTCGACTGCATCCGGCGGCAACCTCGGATCGTGCGGTTCACCGAGGCCGATGGTGACGTTCTGCAATCCGAGATCGCGCACCCGCTCGCGCAGCCGCCGCAAATATACCGGCACAACGTCTTCTGCGATAACGCGGCCGACGGCGCCGACGATCGGGGAGAGCCGTACGACGTAGTAGCCGCTGCCGGCGCCGATGTCCGCTACGGTCATACCGGATTTGATGCCAAGCAGACGTATGAGCTGGTCGGATTCGCCGGCGGCGTCGCGCTCGTCCTCGTCGTGGCAGATGGGGCTGACGATAGCAGCGACCGGACGAGCGGGTTTCGGAAAAGCAGCAGCCGGCGCGCCGGGCTCCGCCATGAAGTCTTGGGCCACGAAGTCTTGGGCAAAGCCTGCGCCTGATATCGCGAATGCGGCGGCAAGAACAACGGCAAGCGCCTTGCAATGTCGCATCATCGTCCGTTGCCGCAAGCCGCCCGCTGGCGGCCAAAGTGCCGATTTGAACGCTTGTAGCGCATCGATCATCGGGTACTCAAAGCCACTCGCCTTTCCGGGCTTGATGGACCGTGGCGCCGCCTGGCGTTTCAACCTTTACCGTCGCTCACTTGCTCCTACCGATCAGACGAATATGTAGATGGGCTGAGCGCAGCGTAGCCCACGCGGTTTCACGACGTGGGCACGGCTCGTTGCGCCTTTGCCCACCCTATGCTCGCTTCACATAAAGGCGCGGCGCCATCGCCGCCCTTGAACTCGGTTTCGAGATATTTTTGCTCGCTCGGATGGAGTTCGCGGCCCGCGCCGTCGGCATTGACATAGACGTACGGATAGAGATCGGCGGCTGGCATGCATGGACACCGGCAGCTGTAGCCCGGATGAAGCGAAGCGAAATCCAGGTCTGGCACACAGGCCTCTCGGCCGCTCCCCGGATTGCGCTGCGCTCCATCCGGGCTACGCTTGCTGTTTGATCGGAGCGTTGGTACATCTGAATTCGGGTTCGTTCATGCATAGACTATCACATCACGAAAACGGATGGCGGGAAGCGGGTGTTTACCCATCCTCCCGGCTGTTAATCCCAGAGTTCTTTTGATGGCTCTGACCTACATCAATCGTCTCCACGACGAAATGCTGTTCGGCCTTTTCCGCGCTATGAGAAAAGGGAATTTCTTGTTAGTAGGACGAAGGGGTGACGGCAAAACAGCAGCGTTGATGCGTTTTTCTGATCGGCTCATTGATTCTGGTGCCGAATTTTCGATGATTCCAGTTTCACTCAAGGAGTCCACCTTTGTCCCGCCATTTGCCAAAATCAATCTGATTGACGATGTTGACCTTCAGCCTTCAACAGAATTGATTAAAGCAATAGAACGAAGTCGAGCAGCAGCACTAAATATAATGACTAGCGAACCGGTATCCGTAGACCGGCTCCGAGATGTCATTGCATTTGATGGTGTTGTTGAAATTGGAGCTCTATCCATAAAAGACCAATCGATTTTGATCTCTGAATGGCAGAAAGCAAATGGAATCGATAAGGGGATAACCAAAGCAAGAAGAGTATTGGATGATTACGTCAAAGAGAAAAATCAAAATCCGCGCGAACTGGAAATACTTCTGAACAGTTTGCAGCGCGGTAGCGTCACACTGCTCAAGAATATTCAGTCAGCGGGAAGAATCGAGCTGATCAAGCCGCGCATTGTGACTCTCAATAAGAAATTAACAGATGCAATTAGAAAGAACCCGTCGGGCCTCGATGCGTTTAGGTCGGGTGGACAAACCTATTGACGCAAGAATCGCGAATTGATTCAAGGCTGCTCTTTGCGGAGGGCAGCCTTGATTCGCGGACTGATGACCGACGATGAGTGGGCGTACTTCGAACCGTTCCTGATCCATCGCGGCGGCGGCCGGCCGCCACGCAATCATCGCCGCGTGCTCGACGCGGTGTTTTGGTTGATGCGAACCGGCGCACCATGGCGCGACCTGCCGGAGGGCTTCGGCAACTGGAATTCGATCTTTAGGCAGTTTCGGCGGTGGGCCGACAGTGGCGTCTGGGACGTGATCCTGGAAGGGCTCGCGGGAAGCGGAGTGTCGGACGCCGCGCTGCAGATGATCGATGCGACCATCATCCGTGCGCATCATTGCGCAGCCGGTGGAAAAGGGGGGCCGAGCGTAACGCGCTCGGTCGCTCGCGTGGCGGCTTCTCAACCAAAATCAACGCCCGCACCAATGCCGAGGGTCTGCCGATCGGCGTTGTGATTACGCCCGGGCAGGCACACGATGTCACCGCGTTTCCGGCCTTGATGCAGGAGATCGACTGCGATCCGGAACAGATGCTCGGTGACAAGGGCTACGACAGCGAAGCCGTCCGCAACGACATTGAGGAACGTGGTGGTGAAGCCGCAATCCCCAGCACTGCAACCCGGAAAATACAGCATGCCGTCGACAAGGCTCTCTATGCCCTGCGCAATCGCATCGAGCGCTTCTTCAATCGTGCGAAGAACTCACGCCGTGTCGCCACCCGCTACGACAAGCTGATCGAGAGCTTCGCCGCCTTCGTGCTGCTTGCCTGCATCCGAATCTGGATTAAGTTTGTCCACACGACCTAGCTCGGAGCAGTTTGAAGAATTTGTGGCCGAACTATTTGAAGAGCAGGGATACAAAGTTACTCTGACGAAAAAAGACAGAGATGGCGGGATAGATGTAATAGCTGAGAAGAGGGATATCATCGACTATTCGATCTTAGCGCAACGCAAGAAGTACGCTCCACATCGCCCGATCGGAGCTCAAGTAATACGGGAGATGACAGGCGTGCTCGATATCAACAAAGCCACCGCAGGAGCAGTATTTACGACGTCTCGATTCACAGCAACGGCCATCGAAGAAGCCAAGATGATACGACCTAGACTATCGCTGCATGACTATTGCGACATTTTGATGTGTTTGCATCGCAGTGGGCAATTCAAACAGTGATATTAGGCTGGAAACGTAAAACACGGGCTAATTACTCCGCCGCCTCAATGCGCCGCTTGCGCTTGCCGCCGGCGTCGCCCCGCGCCAGCACCGGCTTCAGGAACTGTCCGGTATAACTGCGCTTGACCGCGGCGATGTCCTCGGGCGTGCCGGTGGCGACGATCTCGCCGCCGCCGTCGCCGCCTTCGGGGCCGAGGTCGATGATCCAGTCGGCGGTCTTCAAAACTTCGAGGTTGTGCTCGATCACCACGACGGTGTTGCCGCTCTCGACCAGTTCGTGCAGCACTTCGAGCAGTTTGGCCACGTCGTGGAAATGCAGGCCGGTGGTCGGCTCGTCGAGGATGTAGAGCGTGCGGCCGGTGGCGCGCTTCGACAGCTCCTTGGCGAGTTTGACGCGCTGCGCCTCGCCGCCGGAGAGCGTGGTCGCCTGCTGGCCGACATGGATGTAGTCGAGGCCGACGCGGCGCAGGAGCGTGAGGATGTCGCGCACCCGCGGCACCGCCTTGAAGAAGTCGAGCGCCTCCTCGACGGTCATGTCGAGCACGTCGGCGATCGATTTATTCTTGAACAGCACCTCCAGCGTCTCGCGGTTGTAGCGCTTGCCTTTGCAGACGTCGCAGGTGACGTAGACGTCGGGCAGAAAATGCATCTCGATCTTGATGACGCCGTCGCCCTGGCAGGCCTCGCAGCGGCCGCCCTTGACGTTGAACGAGAAGCGGCCCGGCTCGTAGCCGCGCGCCTTCGATTCCGGCAGCCCCGCGAACCATTCGCGGATCGGCGTGAACGCGCCGGTATAGGTCGCCGGGTTCGAGCGCGGCGTGCGGCCGATCGGCGACTGGTCGATGTCGATCACCTTGTCGAGGTGCTCGAGGCCTTCGATGCGGTCGAACCGGGCAGGGGCCTCGCTGGCGCCGTTGAGCCGCCGCGCCAGCGCCTTGTAGAGCGTGTCGATGAGCAAGGTCGACTTGCCGCCGCCGGAGACGCCGGTGACGCAGGTGAACAGGCCGAGCGGAATTTCCGCCGTGACGTTCTTCAGATTGTTGCCGCGGGCGCCGGCGAGCCGCAGCACGCGCTGCGGGTTCTTCGGCCGCCGCTCGGGCACGGCGATTTCGCGCGCGCCGGAGAGATATTGGCCGGTGAGCGAGTTCGGGTTGGCCATGATGTCGGCCGGCAGGCCCTGGGCGACGATATTGCCGCCGTGGACGCCGGCGCCGAGCCCGACGTCGACCACGTAGTCGGCGGTGCGGATGGCGTCCTCGTCGTGCTCGACCACGATCACCGTGTTGCCGAGGTCGCGCAGCCGCCGCAGCGTTTCCAGGAGCCGGGCGTTGTCGCGCTGGTGCAGGCCGATCGAGGGCTCGTCGAGCACGTAGAGCACGCCGGTGAGGCCGGAGCCGATCTGCGAGGCGAGGCGGATGCGCTGGCTCTCGCCGCCCGACAGCGTGCCGGAGGCGCGCGCCAAGGTCAGATAGTCGAGCCCGACGTCGACCAGAAATTTGAGCCGCTCGCGGATCTCCTTGAGGATGCGGCCGGCGATTTCGTTCTGCTTGGCAGTGAGCCGCTGGGGTAGCTCGGTGAACCAGTGCGCTGCGCCTCTGACCGACAGCTCCGAGACTTCGCCGATATGCGCGCCGCCGATCTTGACGCACAACGCTTCGGGCTTGAGCCGGTAGCCGCTGCACGCTGCGCACGGCACGTCGGTGAAGTAGCGGGCGATCTCCTCGCGCGCCCAGTCGCTGTCGGTCTCGCGGAAGCGGCGCTCGAGGTTGGTGATGACGCCTTCGAACGGCCGTTTGGTCTCGTAGGCGCGCATGCCGTCGTCGTAGGAGAAGCGGATCTCGGTTTCGCCGGAGCCGTAGAGGATCGCGTCCTGCGTCTTCTTCGGCAGGTCCTTCCACTTGGCCTCAAGCGTGAAGCGGTAGTGCTTGCCCAGGGCGAGCAGCGTCTGCACGTAGTAGGGCGAGCTCGATTTCGCCCACGGCGCAATGGCGCCACGGCGCAAGGTGCGTTCCTTGTCGGGAATGACCAGCTCGGGGTCGATGTGCTGCTCGACGCCGAGCCCGCCGCATTTCGGGCAGGCGCCGAACGGGTTGTTGAACGAGAACAGCCGCGGCTCGATTTCCGGGATGGTGAAGCCGGACACCGGGCAGGCGAATTTTTCCGAGAAGGTGAGGCGGTTCGCGTCAGAGGCGGCGGCCGCGGCGAGCTTGGTTCGTTTCTCGCCCTCCCCTGGAGGGGGAGGGTTGGATCGCGGGACGCGATCCGGGGTGGGGTGATCGGCGCCGCCGCGCACCCCCACCCGGCGAGCTTCGCTCGCCGACCTCCCCCCTGCAGGGGGAGGTGAAGGAGCGGCAGAGTCCGCAAACTCCGCTACCGCGAGGCCGTCGGCGAGCTTGAGCGCCTGCTCGAGCGAATCCGCGAGCCGCGTGGCGATGTCCGGGCGCACCACGATGCGGTCGACCACGACATCGATGTCGTGCTGGAATTTCTTGTCGAGCGCCGGCGCTTGCGCGATCTCGTAGAACGCGCCGTCGATCTTGACGCGCTGGTAGCCCTTCTTGGCGAAGTCGGCGAGCTCCTTGCGATACTCGCCCTTGCGTCCGCGCACCACGGGCGCGAGCAGATAGAGCCGCGTGCCTTCGGGCAAAGCGAGAATGCGGTCGACCATCTGCGAGACGGTCTGGCTCTCGATCGGCAGGCCGGTCGCCGGCGAGTAGGGCACGCCGACGCGCGCCCAGAGAAGCCGCATGTAATCGTGGATCTCGGTGACGGTGCCGACGGTCGAGCGCGGATTGCGCGAGGTGGTCTTCTGCTCGATGGAGATGGCGGGCGAGAGGCCGTCGATCTGGTCGACGTCCGGCTTCTGCATCATCTCCAGGAACTGGCGCGCATAGGCGGAAAGACTTTCGACGTAGCGGCGCTGGCCCTCGGCGTAGATGGTGTCGAAGGCGAGCGAGGATTTGCCGGAGCCGGAAAGGCCGGTGAAGACGACGAGCCGGTCGCGCGGAATGTCGAGGTCGATGTTCTTGAGATTGTGCTCGCGCGCGCCGCGGATCGCGATCACGCGGCGATCGCGGCGGCCGGGACCTTTGTCGTCTCTTCTGCCTTGTTCGTCGGCGCCGAAGCTGTCGGTCATTGCGAAACAGTCTCGCTCCCGCCGCGGCGGGCCTTGCCAGGTGATCGAACGAGCGGGAACGCCGAACGTAGTGAGAACACGGCCGCTTTGCCAGTGTTGCCGTGCCTGTTATCCCAGTCGAAATCGCCTTCGTTGGGGCGGCATCGTTCCGGAACCGTCCCACAGCCCGCCGCCAAGCCTTGCCGTTCACCTCTTGCGTTTCGCCTGCAGAACAAAATAAGAACACATACGGAGCCTGGGCTCGGGAGGCTTGGCTCGAAAGCATGTGGAAAATGCCGAAGAAGCCGGTTGCAGGCTGGTGTGCCGAGACCCTCCGGCACTAGGGTGCCGCAAGCGCGGCTTCGGCGGCGGTGGAGCGGGAAAGCGTTATTCAGCGGGAAGGCCTCATTCAGCGGGAAAGTGTCATGGCAGGAAGCGTCAACAAAGTGATCCTGGTCGGCAACCTCGGCGCCGATCCGGAAATTCGTCGCACCCAGGACGGTCGGCCGGTGGCCAATCTGCGCCTCGCCACGTCGGATTCCTGGAAGGACAAGGCGACCGGCGAGCGGCGGGAAAAGACCGAGTGGCACCGCGTCGTCATCTTCAATGAGAATCTGTGCCGGATCGCCGAGCAGTATCTCAAGAAGGGCTCGAAGGTTTACATCGAGGGCCAGTTGCAGACGCGCAAATGGCAGGACCAGTCGGGCCAGGACCGCTACTCGACCGAGGTGGTGCTCCAGGGCTTCCGCGGCGAGCTGACCTTGCTCGACCGCTCCGGCAGCGCCGGCGCCGGAGGCGGCGGTGATTTCGGCACCGACGATACCGGCGAATTCGGCTCGCCCGGACCAAGCCGCAAGGTCGCCGCCGCCGGCGTCGGAGCGCGCAACGGCAGCCCGCGCGCCGACATGGACGACGAGATTCCGTTTTGACGGCGTCGCAAGCTGTCGCGGCGAGCGGAACGAACGGTCATTTTTTGCACGCGCGGCGTGAATTGTCCGGCCGCATCATGCACGCCGTCGTCTTCGGCCACTGAGGGACCCGATGCGCATGCCGGCAACGCGCATTCGGAAATCCGTCCAATCGCCGTCGAGCCCCTGCAAATTGCTCGAGACAGCCGGTCGGGCTTGCGGGCTCGTCGGGGACGTGCGGCGGCCGCCTCGGCGCCGATGATCAACCTGATCTTCGCGATCAAGTTCGTTCACGTGGTCGCCGCTGCCGCGATGTTCGGGACCGCGCTCGGCCTCGCCGCGTTCATGCTGCTCGCCGATCGCTCCGGCAACGCCTCCGTCATTGCGGTGACGTCGCGCTTTGCGATCGGCGTCGAGACGATGGTGATGATCCCCGCCCTGGCGTTGCAGCCGATCAGCGGATTTCCGCTGGTCTCGACGATCGGCCTTTCGTTCGGCGAATTCTGGATCGTGCTTTCGCTGCTGGTGTATGTGCTCGTCGTCGCCGGCTGGCTCGCCGTCCTGCTCCTCGAGATCCGCATCCGGGATCTGACCAAGGAGGCGGCGCTCAACCAGAAGCCGCTGCCGGACGCTTATCACGTCATGTTCCGCCTCTACACCATGCTGGTCTGGCCGACGCTGGCCGGCATGCTGGTGGTCTTCGCCCTGATGATCTGGCAGCCGCGCTTTTCCTGACGGTCCTCAGCCGGCGAGCGCCAGGCGTTCGCGTGTGTCGGCGTCGCGTTCGGCCAGGGTGGCGAGCGCTGGACTGGCGATATCGCTGCTCAGCCGCCGAGGATCGAGCGCACGCCGTCGACGACGTATTGCACCGCGAGTGCGGCGAGCAGCACGCCGAGCAGGCGCGACAGCACGATATTGCCGGTGAGGCCGAGCAGCCGGCCGATCTGCGCGGCGAAAAGGAAGGCGACGAAACACGCGGCCGCGACCAGGACCACGTCGGCAACAACCAGAACCGTCAGCAGCAGGTCGCCGCCGGCGCGGCCGGCGAGCAGCACCGCCGCCGTGATCGCGCCGGGTCCGGCCATCAGCGGGATCGCCAGCGGGAAGGCGGCGACGTTGCGCACGTGCTCCTCGACGGCCTGTTCCGCCGCCTCGCCCTCGCGGCGGATACGCACGCCGAACAGCATTTCGAAGGCGATCGAGAACAGCAGCAGCCCGCCGGCTATGCGGAACGCGGCGAGCGAAATGCCGAGTGTGCGAAACAGCCATTCGCCAAGCAGCGCCGCGCCGGCGAGGATCACGCCGGCAATGACGCTGGCGCGGAGCGCGACGCTGCGCCGGGCGGCGCGCGGCAGTCCGTCGGTCACGACCAGAAAGGTCGGCGTCAGCCCGACCGGGTCGACCACGACAAAAAGGGTCAGCAGCCCCGAGACGGCGAAATCGAGCGGCATGGCGGGCATTGTGCCAGCATCGCGGGCGCCGGTCTTGTGCGCGGATGCGAAAGGTTCGAAAAAAGCCCGGGGGAACGCGCAGGGCCGTCAGCGCCGCGGAACGGCCGCGAGGGGAGGGCAAACCAAATGGCGACGGACAGCGCAGTGACGGTGGCGGCGCGCCTCGATCGCCTGCCGGCGTCGCGCCACACTTTGAAGCTGATCACGCTTCTTTCGCTCGGCGGCTGGTTCGAATTCTACGACCTGTTCTTCACTGCCTATGTGGCGCCGGGAATGTTCAAGGCCGGCCTGTTCAAGCCGACGACTCAAGGGTTGTTCGACCTGCACGGCTTCGCCAGTTTCGTGGCCGCGGGCTTTGCCGGGATGTTCATCGGCACGCTCGCCTTCAGCTGGGTCTCCGACCGCTTTGGCCGCCGCTCGATCTTCACCTTCGCGCTGCTCTGGTACTCGATCGGCGCGCTGGTCATGGCGTTTCAGACGACGCCGGAGTCGATCGTCCTGTGGCGGCTTATCGCCGGCATCGGCCTTGGCGTCGAGCTCGTCAACATCGACGCCTATGTGTCCGAGCTGGTGCCGAAGGAGCAGCGCGGGCCCGCCTTCGCCTACAACCAGTTCGTCATGTATACGGCCGTGCCGGTCATCGCGTTCCTGGCCTGGCATCTGGTGCCGCGCACGATATTCGGCCTCGACGGCTGGCGCTGGGTCGTGATCATCGGTTCGATCGGCGCGCTCATCATCTGGTGGATCCGCCGCGGGCTGCCCGAATCGCCGCGCTGGCTGGCGCAGCATGGCCGCATCGCCGAAGCGGAGCGCATCGTCGAGGATTTCGAGCGCCGCAGCCGCGCCGAAACCGGGGCCGAGCTGCCGGCGCCGCAGCTTGTCGCCGGCGAGGCCGAGCGCAAGCCCGGCACCTGGATGGAAATGTGGAGCCCCGTCTACCGCGGCCGCACCGTCATGCTGGTGGTCTTCCATCTGTTTCAGACCATCGGCTATTACGGCTTCTCGAGCTGGGTCGTTACGCTGCTCCTGTCGCAGGGCATCGAGGTCACGAAATCGCTCGCCTATACGTTCATCATCGCCATGGCCGCGCCGGTCGGGCCGCTGGTCGGCGTCTATTTCGCCGACCGCTTCGAGCGCAAATGGCAGGTGGCTTGCTCCGTTCTCGGCATCGCCGTGTTCGGCCTGCTGTTCTCACAGCAGACAACGGCCCTTGGCGTGATCGCCTGCGGCCTTCTGATCACGCTATGCGGCAACTGGTTCTCGTTCTCGTTCCACGCCTACCAGGCCGAGCTCTATCCGACCCGCATCCGCGCCCAGGCCGTGGGCTTTGTCTATTCCTGGAGCCGGTTCAGCGCCATCTTCTCCGGCTTCCTCATTGCTTTCTTCCTCGGCCGCTACGGCACCATCGGCGTGTTCAGCTTCATCGCCGGCGCGATGGTGATCGTGTTCATCGTTATCAGCTTGTTCGGCCCGGCGGTCACGCGGCGCCGCCTCGAAGCGATCGCGGCGTAGCGCATACCGCGAGAGCCCTGCGGCATACCGCCGATCCAATCTTACCAAGCCGTGACAGAAGCCGCCGGCGGACATGCCGGATGAGCGGACTTGCCGGATGAATTGATGTCAAGCCAGTGCGCCGGAAATGCCGTCTCAGGCGGCTTCTCGGCGATCTAATGGTCGGCCAATTGTTGCACGTCACTTGAAGCAGGGCTAACCTGTCCCCACGCCGAGCGCATTGGCCGGTCATCGGGAGAATCTGACACCTTCCCACGCATGGCCTCAGCTCGGATCAACAACGAATTCTAGATGGGGTGGAAGCGGCCATGACGTCACTTTCCGCGGAGGCGATCCGGCACTACCATGAGCACGGCTATCATTCCCCGGTGCGCGCGCTCTCCGCGGCCGAGGCGGCGGAGCTGCGTCGTCACCTCGAAGAATACGAGCGCGCCGGCGGCACTCTTTCCGGTCCGCTGCGTCATAAAACCCATCTCCTCTTCACATGGCTGAATGACCTGATCCGCCGCCCGAGCATTCTCGACGCGGTTGAGGACATCATCGGGCCGAATATCCTCTGCTGGGGGACCAGCTTTTTCATCAAGGAGGCGCGCACTCCCAGCTTCGTCTCCTGGCACCAGGACAGCACCTATTGGGGACTGGAGCCGCCCGACATCGTCACTGCCTGGGTCGCGATCTCCGAAAGCACGCTGGAGAACGGCGCCATGCGGGTGATCCCGGGCACACACATCGGCGACCAAGTGGCGCATCGCGACACGTTCGCGCGCGACAACATGCTGAGCCGCGGCCAGGAGATCGCGGTGGAGGTCGATGGTTCCCAAGCGGTTGATCTGGTTCTTCAGCCAGGCGAGATGTCGCTGCATCACGTCCGGCTGATCCATGGCAGCGAGCCCAATCCCTCCGCGCGGCGCCGCATCGGCTTCGCCATCCGGTACCTGCCCACCCATGTCCGCCAGGCGGTGGGGGCGCGGGACTTCGCGACTTTGGTGCGCGGTGTGGACACCTATCACAATTTCGAAGACGAGCAGCCCCCAGACGCAGATATGTCTGTGGCCGCGCGCGCATTCCATGCGCACGTCACTGGTACCCAGCAACAAGTGCTGATGCGTGAAACGGGGCGCGCGATGTAAGGGAAACGACCATGAAGATGCCCGGCGAGGTGCGTTGGACGGTCTTGGGGCTGCTGTTCGTCGGCGGCATGATCAACTACCTCGACCGCTCTGCCATCGGGGTCGCCGCGCCCTTCCTGGCCAAACAGCTGTCCCTGTCGCCGTCGGAACTTGGCTGGGTGTTCAGCGTATTTTTCTTTGGCTATGCGGCGTTCTGCTTCGTCGGCGGCTACGCTTCCGACCGCATCGGCGCCCGCAACGTGTTCGCCGTCGCGGCGGTCGTCTGGTCAGTATTCTGCGGCCTGACCGCCTTCGTGTTCAGCTACACCTCGCTGCTGATCGTGCGCGTGATCTTCGGAATGGGGGAGGGGCCGTACGGCTCAGCCACCAACAAGATGGTCAGCAACTGGTTCCCCCGCCGCCAGCAGGCGAGCGCAGTCGGCTGGGCAAATGCCGGCACGCCTCTCGGCGGCGCCATCGCCGGGCCGATCGTGGGCTTCATTGCGCTGACGTATGGTTGGCGCGTGTCGTTCATCGTCATCGCGCTCATCGGCCTGTGCTGGGCGGTCGCCTGGATGCTGCTCGTCACCGACCGGCCGGAGCAGAATGTCCGCGTGAGCGCCGCCGAGCGCGCTGCAATCGCAGCCGACCCAGTCGTGCCGGCCGCCGGGCCACGGGTGAACCTCGGCCGGTTGCTGGTCCGTCCCGGCGTGCTCGCCACCGCATTTGCCTTCTTCGGTTATGCCTACATCCTCTACTTCTTCCTGTCCTGGTTTCCCAGCTACCTGACGATGCAGCAGCATCTCAGCATCAAATCCATGAGTTTCGTCGGCGCGATCCCCTGGCTCCTCGGCCTCACCGGCCTCGCCGGCGGCGGCATGGTTTCCGACGCCATCTATCGCTTCACCGGCAATGCGGTGCTGGCGCGCAAGCTCGTACTCGTTGGCGGCTTGGTGATCGCGGCGGTCTGCGTAGCGCTGGCCGGCGAGGTCACCGGCGTACTGGCGGCGGTGACGCTGATGACCGTGTCGGTATTCTTCATGTATCTGACCGGGCACACCTATTTCTCGCTCATCCTCGACACGATCGAGAAGAGCCGCGTCGGCGGCGTCAGCGGCTTCGTGCATCTGATCGCGAACGTCGCCGGCATCGTGGCGCCTGCGGTGACCGGCTATATGGTCGAGGCCAGCGGCTCGTTCACGAGCGCCTTCGCGCTGGCGGGCGCGATCGCCGTGCTGGGCGCGCTGTCGGTCGCCGTGTTCGTCCACCCACCGAGGGCGGAGGCGCAGACGTTGTGGCCCGCCGTTTCGCAAGCCTGATCGCCGCTGCTATCGTCCGCGGGCGTCGGCATCGCGAACTCTCCGGCCCAGAGCCCGGTCTGTGAGCTTGACCTTGCGAAAAGGGAAGTCGGAGAGCGGCATCTTTCCGAGATCGAGCGCTCGGCCATCGGGTGCAGATCACGATCTTGCCGAATTGCTGGTTCGAGCCGAGGCCTCGGCAATATCGCCAAGGGGTATCATGCGTGTTCTTCTTTCTGAAGGTGCCAGCACGTCGGCGCGGCAAGCAATTACTGCACTCGGGCTCAACGGGCATGACATAGAGGTTTGCGATCCAAACCCGCTCTGCCTGGGCCGCTTCTCTCGATTCGTATCCCGCTTCCACCGCTGTCCGGGCTTGGCGGCCGATCCGCGCGGATATTTGTCCTTCATCCTCGATCGAATCGCCGGGGAGCGCTTCGACGTTCTCCTGCCGATTTACGAGCAGGGCTTTCTGTTTGCAAGAATGCATGAGCAGATCCTGCCGCATGTCGCCGTGGCACTTCCAAGCTTCGACAGCTATGAGCGCGCTCACAGCAAGATTGGATTCAGTCGGCTGCTATCGGAATTGGACCTGCCACAACCAGGCACGCGATTTGTTGCAAGTGCCGAGGAGATTCTACGGATCGAGAGCTTTCCATTCGTGCTTAAGGCGGCGATCGGTACGGCGAGCCGCGGGACGTGGGTGATAAACAATAGGGGAGAGCTGCAAGCGGCGACGGATGAGCTCCAACGAAGCGGCGCCTTGGCGGAGTCGGTCCTTGTTCAGGAGCTTGCCGCCGGGCACGTCGAGCATGCACAGGCCGTATTTTGCCAAGGCGTTCTCGTCGGCTTCCATGGTTATCGCCAACTCAGCCGTGGCGCCGGGGGCGGCGACGCGGCCAAGATCAGTGTTCTTCGCCCAACTGTTCGTTCGCATATGGCTCGTGTGGGAGAGCATCTGCGGTGGCACGGCGCCCTGTCGCTTGACTACATCTTGCAAGGGACTGTCCCGCTCTACATCGACTGCAATCCCCGGCTTGTTGAGCCGATGAGCGCGTTCCTGGCCGGATTGGACTTGACCGACCCATTGCTCCGCGTATCGCGTGGCGATCGGATATCAAGCGCGACCGGGAGTCAGCAAGGCGTTCGGACGCACAGCGCCATTCAAGTCTTGCTCGGCAGCGCGATGCGTGACCAGCGCAGATCGAGTCTGCTCCGCGAATGCTGGCTCTTGTTGACGAACCGCGGTGCCTACAGGGCGAGCCGGGAAGAACTCACTCCCGTACGTTGGGACTGGTTGAGCGTAATCCCGCTGATCGTCGCGGCGCTGTGGTTGCTGGTGCGTCCCGCTGCTGCCTACGATCTTCCGAAAAAGGGATGGGGACCCCATCTCCTCAATCCCGAAAGCATTCGCAAGATTCGAGCCCTGGGCGCTCATGGGTCGCCAGGGGCGGAAACGTGATCCCGTTGCATCGGCAACGAACACGCATGGAGAATTCATCGTCTCCAAGTCGCGACGGCAAGGTGATCGAATAGCCGGTGTCTTGCTGCGCTGCATGTGTCCGGCTCTGGCCTCATTTCGATCGTTCGCGTCGGTGCGCTAATTCGACCGATGTTGGGGGCAAAGCCGACATTGCGCGGGCTGGTGATGCGTCGAGTTTGACCCTTACGAGACATACCCTGGTGCCCCCCCCAGCCTCTGGTAGCGACCCAGCGCTGACCGCTCCCGACCTCCGATCCGCCGTGCGACATATCCGGGACCATAAATAGCGTGTTCAGGAACGCGGCCATCGGACAATATACCCTTCGGACTGGGTTCCAGTTACCGTCTCATTGCCAGTGGGCATCACACTGAGTTTCTCCCATGCATATTGAACGGCGAGTCGTTGTCACCGGAGCGGCCGGATTCATCGGTTCCCATTTGTGCGAGCACCTACTCGCGAAGGGATGTCACGTTCTCCGCGTCGACAATTTTTTCAGCGGTACGAAGCAAAATATCGAACATCTTCTCGACAATTCCCACTTCGAAGTGCTGCGGCACGACGTGACGGTTCCGCTGTATGTGGAAGCCGACGAGATCTATAACTTGGCGTGTCCTGCCTCGCCGATCCATTACCAGCGCGACCCGGTGCAAACCACCAAGACGTGCGTGCATGGCGCAATCAACATGCTCGGCCTTAGCAAGCAACTCCGGGCAAAAATTCTTCAGGCGTCGACGTCGGAAATCTACGGCGACCCACAAACCCACCCGCAGCAGGAATCCTATTGGGGGAACGTCAACCCGATAGGTCTGCGCTCATGCTACAATGAAGCCAAGCGGTGCGCCGAGACGCTCTTTTTCGACTACCACCGCCAGCATAGCATCAAGATCAAGGTCTTGCGAATTTTCAATACCTACGGACCGCGCATGCATCCCGACGACGGCCGAGTGGTATCGAACTTCATTGTTCAGGCGCTCAACAACCGGGACCTGACGATCTACGGCGACGGACAACAGACGCGTTCATTCTGCTATGTCGACGATCTCATCCGTTGCATGACGGAATTCATGGATACGCCGGACGGTGTCACGGGACCGATCAACTGCGGGAACCCCAGCGAAGTTACCATTCTGGAATTGGCAAAGAAGATAATTGCTATGACCGGTGCCCGCTCCATGATTGTGCATTGCCCATTGCCGCAGGACGATCCGAGGCAGCGCTGCCCGGACATCACCTTGGCGAACGAGTTGCTCGGTTGGCGGCCAACGGTGGAGCTGGCCGACGGTCTCCTGAAGACCATTGGCTACTTCGAAGGGCTGATGTCCAATCTTGGGCGGTGAGCCGCTCTGCAGCAGCCGAAGCGAGACCGAAGCTAACCGGCTGGCGAACGTAGCCTACATCACACCGTCCGCTTTGGCCGTCACCGGGATATTTATCAATCATTCGCACGACGGTGCAGGCGCCGGGTCAGAACCGCAAAGTATTTTTCCGGCATGTTTCGGAATTCCGAAGGCGTGGGCCCGCCGAACGGGATCACGCCGATCCAATAGCCATTCATCAGAATGAGGTTGAGGCCGATCAGGACAGCCGCGATGACGCGCGCTGTGAACATACTCGAATGCGCGGCGAGGAAGGAGATGCCCGCCGCCATCGGCAGTGCCAGTATCGCCATCATATCCACGAAGGGGCGGCTTCCGTACCCGCCGCCGAACGACCAGCTGTGCCAGGCTGAACACAGGTAGACGTGAATCGCCATGCATGCAAACGCGCAGGCGCCGAAGACACGCAATCGCGATGGCATTGCAAAGAAACCAATCAACGATATCACAAGAGCCGGAGACCAGAACAACAAGCCTTTCTTGATGCTGAAGAGAAAATTCATCACTTGCAGATCAGTCCAGTTGTACTCTTCGTCTCCGTACGAATAGATCAGCGGGTGGCCCGTCACCAATTGCCAATACAACAGTTGCGGCGTGACGGCGATCGCGGCGCACAGCATGAACATCGCACCGTCACGCAAGGGCGCGACGCGTGGCAGCGTGGCAAGCACCACGTGAATCCAGATGCCGAACGCAATGAGCCCGACAATTCCATTTGGTATGCGCGTAATGGTTATGAGACCGAAAATCGCGCCGCCAAGGGCGGCGATGCCGATTTTGGGCGCAGCGGAATATTGAAGCGAAAGCTTCACAAATCCCGCAACGAGCGCGAAAGAGTAAATGTGTGAGGAAGACCCGTCATAAGTTGCATAGTGAAACGCGCTCGTGCCAAACACGAATAGCAAGATCGTGAGTTCGGACGATTGTCCCATCGAACTGGTCGCGCAACGCCGAGGAGATGAGACGCACGCCGAGCAGAAAATAGAAGATGGCAGACGCCACATTGGCGATCTGGTAGGGGAGTGACAGGCCGGAACGGTTCAAGCCGAACAGGACCGTTACCCGGTCCGCGAGTAGAAAGAACGGCAGCTGCAGAAGCGCGGTCCCGATCGGGTATTTGTCAAGATAGTTGCCGGTTTCCGGATACAAAGTGATGCCGGTCCAGGTCGGCACATCACCATTGAAAATACGGACGGCAAAGGTTTTGAAGGTCAAATCGTGGTCAATGAAGAAGGCAGTGAGGAACGCTTGGTACCCGAATCCATCGGAGCGGATCGGCGGCGTATTGAGCTTGAGGCCATAAACATACGCCACTGCCGCGACGGCCAGGACTCCCAAAGTCCATAGCAGCCGATCGATTTCCGAAATCTTGCGTAGCCCGATCGTCGCCGCCGATCCCAGATCAGCCGTCATTCTTTTGGTAAGCCCGTGTGGCCCTCCGAACCAACTATTGTAATATCCACCCTATGCCAAGCAGCTCAAGAGAAATGAGCCATGGCTACGGATTTATTGTGCTATGGCCGCGCTGGCGGCGGGTTCGAAGAAAAACGATCGTATAAGGTCGCCATGGAGTTGGGTTTGGCATTGTCCCTTCCATGACTCGGTCGCGCCGACGACGTGATCGAATACTCCCGAGTCTGATGTCGGCCCATCGCGTGATTTCGCGCAGCGCACGATCCCGGTCGCTCCCGGGGCGAAGCGGACATTGAGCCAAGTTTAAGGGTGCAAGGCCCTACTAGGAGGATTTGCGCCGGCCATTCGCCGCATGCGACTTACTTATAACCGGAAGGCCTCCCGTCCAGAGCGGGGATCAAACCGACGGGGCGGATTTGCGAAGCGCAATCCGAGATTTGCATCGCACGCGGCTGGTGAGTTTGATATTCGGCTAACCCGTCCTGCGCTGCCTGAGATCGTGCCTTCGCGGGCCCGTCCCTGAGCATTCCGGATACCAATTAGGCGGAAGACGGATCGGGAAGCGGCACGGCGGTCTTGGCACCGCTGCCGGCCGCGCTGCCTCGCCTGGGGCGGCGAATGGCTCTCACCTTGCCGCTGCTGCCGCCGCCGCAGAAGAAGCGCTCGCCGCCGTCGGATTCGAGTCCCGACACGCCCATTCCGGCCGGCATTTCGAGCCGATCCAGTACCTCGCCCGTTCGCGGATCGATGCGCCGCAGATCGCTTTCATCACCCGTCCAGGTGCCGTGCCAGAGCTCGCCGTCGACCCAGGTGACACCGGTGACGACGCGGTTGCACTCGATGGTGCGAAGGATCGCCCCCGTTTGCGGATCGATTTGATGGATCTTGCGGCCCCGGCCTTGTCCCACCCAAAGCGTCCCTTCGGCCCACGCGAGCCCCGAGTCACTGCCGCCGGGCGCCGGGATCGTGGCGACCACGCGCCCGGTCTGCGGATCGATTTTCTGGATGCGA
The DNA here is from genome assembly GCA_963833665.1 of uncultured Alphaproteobacteria bacterium. GTDB lineage: Bacteria > Pseudomonadota > Alphaproteobacteria > Rhizobiales > Xanthobacteraceae > BOG-931. The sequence goes on from CAWHZA010000037.1 coordinate 69,819, forward strand.
TCCTCGGCGATCTGAAAGAGGTGCCGGCCGTCGAAAGCCGTTCCCGCATACGCGGGAACGGCGATCGTGCGCACCAGCTTTCCGCTCGCGGGATCGAAGGCGTTCAGCCGGTCTCCGGACGCAAACCAGACGTGCCGGCCGTCAAACGTTACGCCGTGGACCTTTTCGGCATCCGGGAAGGGCCCATACTCACGAAGGACTTCGGCTGCAGATTCCATGCCTCGATCCTAGTCACTCGGCAGCGGACCGGGGAGTAACAAGATTGTCGGGAACCCCGGTACCGGCGGGGTCATCCAACGACGCGCTGGCCCGCGACCGAACGATTGCACTTTTCCGGCCGCGGCAAGCGAATCGAGCGCCCGCTGCACGGTGCGCGGGCTGGTGCCGAGCGCAATCGCGAGCGCTGAGCTCGACCACAACTCGCCGTCGGCAAGAAAGGCGAGCACCGCCGCATGCTGCTCTTCGACCGGCGGTGCCAGCACGACGACCTCGCGTGGGCGTCGCGGCGCCAGCGCAAAGCCCCGCTTGGTCGCGCGCACGTCCGCCAGCGTTCGCAGCTCGGCGCGAAGCCGCCCGATTTCGACGCGCAGCCGGGCGCGGTGGGAATCATCGGCATGCTTCGCCCGGAAGGCGCGGGCGAGGAGCGTGCTCCTCGGCACGTCCGCGGGCCAGGCTTCGGCAAGCGCGCGGGCGAGCGCGAACAATACCGGGCGCGTCGCCAGCGAGACCACCACGCCGGCGTCGCGCACGACGTGGCGGCATGCGTCCACCACCAGAGCCCCTGACTGCAAAAGCGCTTCGACCTCCTCGAGCACGAGGGGGCGTTCCTCGCCGCGCGCGATCAGGCGCGCCGCGGTCGCGTCCATCACGCGAGCTGCGCTTTCGACCTCCGCCGTCAGCGCGGGGATGTCGGCCTCGCGCGCGGCGTGCTCGGCCCGCGTGAGCGCAGCGCGTGCCGCCTTCGTCTGCAGGCGCCGGATCGCGATTCCCGCCGCGACGAGCTCGTGCGCGGCCCGCGACGCAGGCGGCAACGGTGCGAGGTCGAGTTCGCCGAGCTTGCGTTCAGCCTCTTCGATGCGGCCGATCAGCAGCAGGCGCCGGATTTCGAGATTGCGCGCATGCGTGGCATTGATGCGGTCGCCGTGCGCTTCGAGGGTCGCGCGCGCCGCCTCGAGCGCCTTCGGCGGCCAGCCCAGGTCGCGCGAGACGAGCGCGATCTCGGCCTCGGCGACGACGCACCTTGCGCGGGCCACCGGTTCTCTCGCACCGAAGGCATGCGCGGCTTTTCGCAGCAGTGTCTTCGCCCGAACGAGATCGCCGAGCTGCGCCATCGCGATGCCCCGAAGCGCGAGCGCGGGCGGGTCGTCGCGCAACGCAACGCGGTTCAGCGCGCCAAGCGGATCACCCGCCGCGAGCGCACGCGCCGCGGCGGTGATCAGCGAGTCCACGGGAATCCCGCCACACTTGTCACTCCCAGCGTTCGACAACCGTCACCAATCTATCTCACGACAGTCGACGAAAGAAATGAAAGGCCATGATGACACGCGCGATCGGGACACCTGAAAAGCGGCCGGCAACTGCCGCCCGCGGAGCAGCCGATTGGGTTTGCCTTGCGGCGGCGCCGACCTTCGCAGTCATGGCGTTGCTGACCGGCGTTCTTGGCGGCGGCCAGCAGAATATGTTCTGCGCTGCGCAAGATGCGCCACCGCTCAGCGGAATGGTCTGGATGTACATGCTGATGAGCGCCTTCCATGCGGCGCCTTGGCTGCGGCTGATCACCCGCCGGCGACACGGTTCGCCCCGGTCCTGGTCCGGCGTTCGCCAGATCAAACTCACATCGACCGGCTGACCGGGCTCTCGACAGAGTCGATCGGCCGCGGGCCGACAAGTATTTCAACCAACAGGAGGCCAGCCATGCCCAATCAAGTCGTTTCACGCGAGAACCATCCATCGGAACGTCGTGGTGCAACGGAGCGAACGACGAAAGACACCCAGCGGAGAGCAACAATGACCAGGCACATGACCGGAACACGTGAAGAGTGGCTGGCGGCGCGGCTCGCGCTGCTCGACGCGGAGAAGGAGCTGACGCGGCGCAGCGACGAACTGGCGCGGCGACGTCAGGAGCTGCCGTGGGTGCGGGTCGACAAAGCGTACCGCTTCGAGATCGAGGAAGGGAGCGCCTCGCTGGCCGACCTCTTCCGCGGGCGCTCGCAGCTCCTCGTCTATCACTTCATGTTCGGGCCGGACTACGCAGCGGGATGTCCGTCCTGCTCGGCGATCGCGGACGGGTTTGACGGTTTCGCCGCTCACCTGGCAGGCCACGACGTCACGCTCTCGGCGGTGTCGCGGGCGCCGCTCGCGAAGCTCACGGCGTACAGGCGGCGGATGGGATGGACGTTTCCCTGGGCGTCCGCGTTCGGCGGCGACTTCAATGCCGACTTCAACGCCTCGTTCACCGAAGAGCAGCAGCGCAAGGGCGGCGTCGAATACAACTACCGGCGCGAGGAGGCGGCCGACGCCGAGCGGGCGCTCGAGGGACAGCAAACGGGGCAATGGCGGGAGGATTCGGCGAGTGGCGACGATGGCGGACCGGTCGCCGAGATAGCGGCCCAATGCGGAACCGACGCCGCCACCTACACGCGCGAGCGGCCCGGTATGAGCGCGTTCGTGCTCGAGGACGGCGTCGTCTACCACACCTATTCCACCTATTCGCGCGGACTGGACGCCCTCTGGGGCATGTACCAGTGGCTCGACCGCGCTCCAAGAGGGCGCAACGAGACGGGCGTCTGGTGGCGCCGCCACGACGAGTACGACAGGCGCTGACCTCGCAGCGCCGGGCAGATGCGCGAAGCGTAGTCCGCCATCCCCACATCGACGAGAGCGGCGGGTTACGCCTTCGGCTAACCCGCCCCACGCTCCTTGAGATCGTGCCATTGCGGGCGATGTCATGCTTTGGCGAATAGCCCAAGAACTCGCGCCTTTGGGCGGCGTGCGGCTTGCGCCCGGGGCAGCAACAGCATGGCTGCGGGAATGGGCATATAGCCTTGAAATTTCACGGGAAAACCCCATATCCCGCGAGCCGATTGCGGTGGCGTCAGGCCGCCCGATGGGCTATGAAAATACGTCCGATTCGCATCAGGATTCTTAGCCCTTGGCCGACCAGGAAAATCCCCCGCCGGGCGCCGGCGGCCCCTCCGACATTCGTCCCATCTCAATTACGGAGGAGATGAAGAAGAGCTACCTCGATTACGCCATGAGCGTGATCGTGGCGCGGGCGCTGCCGGATGCGCGCGACGGGCTCAAGCCGGTGCACCGGCGCATCCTCTACTCGATGCACGAGAACGGCTACGAGTGGAACAAGCCCTACCGCAAGGCCGCGCGCGTCGTCGGCGACGTCATCGGCAAATACCACCCGCACGGCGACCAGGCGGTCTACGACGCGCTGGTGCGCATGGCGCAGGACTTTTCCATGCGCCTGCCGCTGATCGACGGCCAGGGCAATTTCGGCTCGGTCGACGGCGATGCGCCGGCGGCCATGCGCTACACCGAGGTGCGGCTCGAACGCGTCGCCGGCGCGCTGGTCGACGACCTCGACAAGGATACCGTCGACTTCCAGCCGAACTACGACAACAACGAGCGCGAGCCGGTGGTGCTGCCGGCGCGCTTTCCCAACCTCCTGGCCAACGGCGCCGGCGGCATCGCCGTCGGCATGGCGACCAACATCCCGCCGCACAACCTCGGCGAGGTGATCGACGCCTGTATGGCGCTGATCGACAATCCCGGCCTCTCGATCGACGAGCTGATCGCCATCGTGCCAGGGCCGGATTTTCCCACCGCCGGCATCATTCTCGGCCGCCAGGGCATTCGCGCCGCCTACCATCTCGGCCGCGGCGCCATCGTCATGCGCGGCAAGGTCGAATTCGAGACGCTGCGCGGCGAGCGCGAAGCGATCATCATCAGCGAAATCCCCTACCAGGTGAACAAGGCGCACCTGGTCGAACGCATCGGCGAACTGGTGCGCGACAAGAAGCTCGAGGGCATTTCGGCGCTGCGCGACGAATCCGACCGCGACGGCTATCGGGTCGTGATCGAGCTGCGCCGCGACGCCGTGCCGGACGTGGTGCTCAACCAGCTCTACCGTTTCACCGCGCTGCAGTCCTCGTTCGGCGCCAACATGGTGGCGCTCGAAGGCGGCCGGCCGCTGGTGATGAACCTCAAGGACCTGCTCGCCTCGTTCGTCGCCTTCCGCGAGGAGGTGGTCTACCGCCGCACCAAGCATCTGCTCGGCAAGGCGCGCGACCGCGCCCACGTCCTCGTCGGGCTCGCCATCGCCGTCGCCAATATCGACGAGATGATCCGGCTCATTCGCGCCGCCAAGGACGCCAACGAGGCGCGCGAGCAGCTGATGGCCCGCGACTGGCCGGCGCGCGATGTCGAGGCCATGGTGACGCTCATCGACGATCCGCGCCACAGCGTGTCGGAAGCAGGCACCACGCGGCTCTCGGCCGAGCAGGCCAAGGCCATTCTCGACCTGCGGCTGCAGCGGCTTACCGCGCTCGGTCGCGACGAGATCAAGGCCGAGCTCGACAAGCTTGCCGGGGAGATCGCCGACTATCTCGACATCCTGCGCTCGCGCGCGCGCATCCAGGCGATCGTCAAGGACGAGCTCATCGCCATCAAGAACGAATTCGCCACGCCGCGCCGCACCGTCATCCTCGACCAGGAAGGCGAGATGGAGGACGAGGACCTGATCCAGCGCGAGGACATGGTGGTCACCGTCTCCCACGCCGGCTACGTCAAGCGCGTGCCGCTCTCGACCTATCGGGCGCAGCGCCGCGGCGGCAAGGGCCGCGCCGGCATGCAGACGCGCGAGGAAGATTTCGTCACCCGGCTGTTCGTCGCCTCGACGCACACGCCGGTGCTGTTCTTCTCCTCGCGCGGGCAGGTCTACAAGGAGAAGGTGTGGCGGCTGCCGCAGGCGGCGCCGCAGGCGCGCGGCAAGGCCTTGATCAACATCCTGCCTCTCGAGCAGGGCGAGAACATCACCACCATCATGCCGCTGCCCGAGGACGAAGCGAGCTGGAGCAAGCTCGACGTCATGTTCGCGACCACGCGCGGCACTGTCCGGCGCAACAAGCTGTCGGATTTTTCCGACGTGCGGCGCTCCGGCATCATCGCCATGAAGCTCGACGAAGGTGACGCCATCGTCGACGTGCAGATCTGCATCGAGAACGATGACGTGCTGCTCACCAGTGCCGCCGGGCAGTGCATCCGCTTCGCCGTCGACGATGTGCGCGTGTTCCAAGGCCGCACTTCGATGGGCGTGCGCGGCATCAATCTCGCCGACGGCGACAAGCTGATCTCGCTGTCGATCCTGCGCCACGTCGAGGCGACCGCGGACGAGCGCGCCGCCTATCTCAAGCGCGCGAACGCGGTGCGGCGCAGTGGCAGTGACAATGGAAACGGGAACGGCAACGGCAACGGCGAGGCGGAGGAGAACGGCGCCGACGGCGAGGAGGCGGCCGGCGCCATCGAGCTTGGCCAGACGCGCTACGCGGAGCTGTCGGCGGCCGAGCAGTTCGTGCTCACGATCTCCGAAAAGGGCATCGGCAAGCGCACGTCGTCGTACGAATACCGCACCACCGGCCGCGGCGGCAAAGGCATTGTCGCCATGGCGATCACCGAGAAGAACGGCCGGCTGGTGGCGTCATTCCCGGTCGAGGAGAGCGACCAGATCATGCTGGTCACCGACGGCGGCCAGCTGATCCGCTGCCCGGTCGACGGCATCCGCATCGCCGGGCGCTCGACGCAGGGCGTGATCGTGTTCTCGACCGCAGAAGGCGAGCGCGTCGCCTCGGTCGAGCGGCTGTCCGAGGAAAGCGAAGAGAACGGCGACTGATCCGCGCTCAACGTTGACGCGAACGCCGCACCGGCGAGTGTGTTGTCGGGCGGGCGCACTGCCCGCACGTATGCGTAGCCCGAAGCCCATCGCGCAACTGCCCGCGCGATGACGCAAATGACTGTTTTGCGAACTTTTTGCTTGCTCGCGCGAATTGCGGCAAGCACGCCCTGGAAACATCAAATCGAGATCACACCGCCGCCCCATTAGTTGGCGAGCGTCAATTGTTGCCGTGTGTGACCGCGTATCGCAAGCAAACGTGTGCAGCTCTCAAGCGCGGCAATCGAGGGGTCGCTGAACGTCGCGGGTCTGCAGCGCTGGTGTGTGTGTTGCGTAACGCGCAGGTCCGCCGCGGGGAAAACGATGTGGGGGGAGTTGCGGTGGCTGCACGGGCCTTTTCAGGTGCTTTGCGTATTGGTCGCGGTTCCGCCGACCGCATCCCTTTCCCCTGCGCTTCGACGCGCCGGTGAGCGCGCTCGAAGATCGGGGCGCGCCTCGGTCGGCGCGGCGTGCCGGTTAGCACCAATACGCCAGCGGTCGCGGTCGGCAATCGCAACGTACTCATCCCGCCGTTTCCAAACATCGGTCCGCTGCGGGCGGCGGGTCGCCCGAGCTTGCCGGCAATTGCGCAACAGCGCCGGCGGGCGATCTCCATGACTCTTCTTCTGGCCGAGACTGAATGAGGGGTAGCGCGATCTGTTGTTGACCATCGGAGCTTGAAAGCACAGGGGAGGCGGTCATGAGTTCTCCGATCGACGAAGCCAAAGATGTCAATCCTGCTTTGCCAGCAGCCACAGGTGTCAGTCCCGTTTTGCTGTATGCGCCGCAATGGGCGCGGGACCAGGCGCAACCGCCGACCGACGGCGGCCCGGCGCCGCCGATCGAGTGGCCGCCGCGGGGACGGCGCCTCGACAACGTTCGCATCTTCGATGAGCGTGCGGCGCTGGAGGCGCGGCGCGAGCTTGCGCTGCAGCCGGAAAAGGTTCCAGAACCGCCGCAACCCGATCCGAGCGATCAAATAAAGACCGTGCTGCGCATCTGCGGCGTGGCGGGCGCCGCAGCGGTCGTCGCGTGGACGCTCGTATCGACGCTCGACGCGGGATCGCCGCGGCACGAACCGACGCGCACCAGCTCCACGGCAAGGCCGGTTGCAGTCGCTCCCGCTAAGCCGGACTCGCCGGCGGTGGCTCTTGCGGCGCGGCTGGACGCGAATAGTGCCGGATCGAACGGCGACGAGGTGGGCCAAGTGTCGCGCGAAGTGTCGCGCCAAGAGTCGCGCGAAGTGTCGCTCCAAGAGTTGCGCGAAGAGCCGCAAGAATTGCATCAAGAGCCGCGCCGGGAGGCAATTTTAGGCGTGCCGGCGGCGCTCGCCGCCAGCACCGTTGCGGCCGAAGCGGTACCGGCAATCGCGCTCGATACGCCAAAGGCGGAGCGCACGCCGCCGAGCCTGATCATCCGGCAGATGGACCGCGATGAGTTGGCGTTGCTAGTGCGGCGCGGGGAAATCTTCATCAATTCCGGCGACGTCGCCGCGGCGCGCTTGATGCTCCAGCGCGCGGCGGAAGCCGGCGACGTGCACGCGGCACTGGCGCTCGCCAGCACGTTCGACCCGAACACCATCCAGAAGCTCGGCATCCAGGGTCTTGCGGCGGACGAAGCCATGGCGCGCCTGTGGTACGAGCGCGCCGCGCAATTCGGCTCGCCTGAAGCGCCGCAGCGCCTTCAGCAGCTGGCGAACCAAGCCAACCTGCTGCCGTGAGGCAGCGGTCGGGCAATCGTGGCTAGAGCAGATTTTTGGGGGAGGCACGCATGAAGATCATGCCTACACTCGTATTCGCCATGCTCAGCGTGGCAGCGACGCCTGGAGCGGTGCAGACGAAGTACGATACCGGCGCCGGCGAGACCTTGATTGCGGCGGGCGATCCGGCGCCGCATTTCGGCGTGGTGGTCGCTGACCGCAGCAACGGCGCGGCACCACCGCCGGCACCGGCGCCAGCCATGCAAGGGAAATACGATCCGGGCGCGAGCAGCACCGAGATCAAGATCGGCAACATCATGCCCTATAGCGGGCCGGCCGCCGCCTACGGCCTGATCGGCAAGACCGTCGCCGCGTACTTCAAGAAGATCAACGCCGAAGGCGGCATCAACGGCCGCAAGATCAATTTCATCTCCTACGACGATGGCTACAACCCGCAAAAGGCCGTCGAGGCCGCGCGCAAGCTCGTCGAGGACGATCGCGTCCTGTTCGTGTTTCAAAGTCTCGGAACGCCGTCGAATTCCGCGATCCAGAAATACATGAACGACACGCATGTGCCGCAGCTCTTCGTCGCCTCCGGCGCCACCAAATGGGACGATCCGGTCAACCATCCGTGGACGATGGGATGGCAGCCGAACTATCAGACCGAAGGCCGCATCTTCGGCCAGTATCTGCTGGCCAACCAGCCGCGCGGCAAGATCGCGATCCTCTATCAGAATGATGAATACGGCAAAGACTACATGAAGGGTCTCAAGGATGCGCTCGCCGGAGCGATCCCGGTCGTCGCCGAAGCCAGCTACGAAACCAGCGACGCCAACCTCAACACCCAGATGGCGAAGCTCAAGACGTCCGGCGCCGACGTGTTCTTCGACGTGGCGACCCCGAAATTCGCCGTCGTGGCCATGAAGCGGGCGGCCGAGATCGGCTGGAAGCCGCTGCACTTCGTCAACAGCGTGTCGAACTCGGTCGCCTCGGTGATCAAGCCGGCCGGCTTCGAGAACGCGCAGGGCATCCTCGCCGCCAACTACATGAAGGAGACGGGCGATCCGCTGTGGAAGGACGATCCGGCGTACAAGGAGTGGCTCGACTTCATGGATCGCTATTTTCCGGAGGGCGACAAGAACAACGGGCTCAGCGTCTATGCCTACAGCGTGGCGCAGACCCTCGTGCAGGTACTCACGCAATGCGGCAATCAGCTCACGCGCGAGAACGTGATGCGGCAGGCGGCGAACCTCAAGGGCCTGCGGCTCGGCATGCTGCTCCCTGGCATCGTCATCAACACCAGCGCGAGTGACTTCGCGCCGATCGAGCAGATGCAGATGATGCGGTTTTCCGGCGAGCGCTGGGAGCCGTTCGGTTCGGTGCTCAGCGGGGTCGATCCGGGCGCGGTCAGCGAAGGGCTGCGGTCCATCTTCCGCTACGGATCGGCGAACCACGATCTCGCCGATCGGCTCAACGCCAACACGGTCACGATGATGACGGGGGCATTCGGCGGCACCTACGAGCAGTTCGGCGCCGATCTCGCCTCGGTGCTCGACGAGGGCGACAATCTTCGGCTGCTGCCGATCGTCGGACGCGGGTCGGTCCAGGGCGTCGCCGACATCCTCTTCCTCAAAGGCGTCGACCTCGGCATCGTCCGCTCCGACACGCTCGATTACATCGAGCGGAAGGGCTACGCGAGCAACCTCAAGAAGCAGTTCAACTACATCGCCAAGCTCTACAACGAAGAGGTGCATGTCGTGGCGGCGAAGACGATCGGCAGCCTCGCCGATCTCGACGGCAAGACGGTCGCCGTCGGCTCGGCGAATGGCGGCACGTTCGTCACCGCCATCGCCATCTTCGAGCGGCTCAACATCAGACCGCACTTTCTCTACATCGAGCAGCGGGTGGCGCTCGAGAGGCTGAAGCGCGGCGAGATCGACGCGGTGGTCGCGGTCGAAGGCAAGCCGCTGCAGGAGATTGCTCGGCTCGACAGCGACGATCTGCATTTCGTGCCGATCGATTACCAGAAGCCGCTGCAGGAAGACTATCTGCCGACGCAGCTCACGGCGGAAGACTACCCGAACCTGATCGCTGCCGGGCATGGCATCGATACGGTGGCGGTGTCGGCGGTGCTCGCGGCCTACAGTTGGGCCCCGCGCACCGACCGCTACCGCCGGCTCGAGCTTGTCGTTAATGCGCTCTTTTCCAAGATCAAGGAGTTGCAACGGCCGCCGTTCCATCCGAAGTGGCGCGAGGTGGCGCTCAATGCGCCGCTGCCCGGATGGACGCGCTTCGCGCCGGCGCAGACATGGCTCGACCACAACAAGCCGGCGCCGGCCGCGGCTGCGCCGCAGGCCCAGAACGATATCGGGCAGGGCAAGGACCTCGAGTCGCTTCGCCAATTTCTCGACTGGGAGGCCAGGAACGACGGCCAACGGAGCGAGGATCGCGAAGCGCTGTTTCGCCAGTTCCTCGATTGGCGGAAACGGCAGCCGGTCGGCGCGAGATAGCGTGAGCGTCGGCGGAGAGTGAATTGCTTCGAGGAGTGATCGCTGCAGGGAGGGCGGCAAGGAGACCGCTTGGGAGGGCGGTCTCCTTCACCGTTGCGGCCCGTGTCCGTGCGGCGGCGGCCTACTGCCCGCGTCGCGCGGCACTGGCGAAACGCCGCGCTTCCTCGGCGGCGCGGAACAGCGCCTTTGCCTTGCTGATGCACTCCTGCTGCTCGAACTCGGGATCGGAATCGGCAACGATGCCGGCGCCGGCCTGCACGTACATGATGCCGTCCTTGATGAGCGCGGTGCGCAGCACGATGCAGGTGTCCATCTCCGAGCCGGCGGAGAAGTAGCCGACGCACCCCGCGTAGAGCGCGCGCTTCTCCTTCTCCAGCTCGTCGATGATCTCCATGGCGCGCACCTTCGGTGCGCCCGACACAGTGCCCGCGGGGAAGCCGGCGGCGAGAGCATCGAGCGGATCGCGGTCCTGGCGCAGCCTGCCTTCGACGTTGGAAACGATGTGCATGACCTGGCTGTAGCGCTCGATGAAGAATTGGTCGGTGACCTTGACCGACCCGATCTCGGCGACGCGCCCGACATCGTTACGGCCGAGGTCGAGCAGCATCAGGTGCTCGGCGCGTTCCTTCGGATCGGTGAGCAGTTCCTCCTCCAGCGCCTTGTCTTCGTGCGGGGTGGCGCCGCGCCGGCGCGTGCCGGCAATGGGGCGGACGGTGACGATACCGTGGCTCGCCTTGACCAGGATCTCGGGGCTCGATCCGGCGACCGCGAAGGCGCCAAAATCGAGAAAGAACAGATACGGCGAAGGGTTGACGCGCCGTAGCGCGCGGTAGAGCGCGAACGCCGGCAGCGCGAACGGCGTTTCGAAGCGCTGCGACAGCACGACCTGAAAAATATCGCCAGCGGTGATGTAGTCCTTGGCGCGCACGACCATGCGCCTGAACTCTTCCGGCGTCGTGTTCGAGCGCGGCGCCGCCGCCCCCTCCTTCCCGTCGCCCGCGAACGGGGGCGGGCGCACGATCTCCGCCGCCGATTTGTCGAGCGGCTGGTCGAGGGCATCGACAACGCCGGAGAGGCGTTCGACCGCGCGCGCGAGCGCCGCCTTCGCGGTCACGCCTGCCTGCGGCCGCACCGGCGTGACGACAGTGATCGTATCTTCGACCGCGTCGAAGGCGACGACGAGGGTCGGCCGGACGAGGATCGCGTCCGGAATGCCGATCGGGTCGGGGCCGGCTGCCGGCAGGTCTTCCATCAGCCGGACCATGTCATAGCCGAGATAGCCGAAGACGCCGGCGGCCATCGGCGGCAGCGACTCGGGCAGCGCGATGCGGCTCTCGGCGATGAGGCTGCGCAAGGCGCGGAGCGGCCCGTCTCCGGTCGCGGCAAAGGCGTTGGGATCGCTCTGTGGCCTGCGGTTGATCTCGGCGCGCCGATCGTGGACGCGGAAGATCAGGTCGGGCTCAAGGCCGATGATCGAATATCGTCCGCGTACTTCGCCGCCTTCGACTGATTCGAGCAAAAAGCTCTGCGGCCGTGTGCCGGAAAGCTTGAGGAAGGCGGAGACCGGCGTCTCCAGGTCGGCGACTAGCGTCGTCCACACCACCTGCGGCTCGCCGGCCGCATAGCGCGCGGCGAATGCCGCGGCCGACGGCTCGATCAGCATTTCAGTTGGTGTCCGGGGCGCTGCCGCCCAGCGCCTGCGCCAACGCCGCGCGGTTGACGCTGGTGCCCAACTCATCCTCGAGCCATGCCAGATATTCGCCGAACACGTCGTCGGCCGTCCGGCTCCGCACGATTTCGACGATGCTTTTCTCGTAAGCCGAGTTCGCCTCGAGTTTCGGCGTGGCGACATCGGTGACGCGAAAGACGACCCATTCGCCGGGCTTGTCGCCCTCGGAGCTGCCGAAGGCGTCCTTGGCGGTGTGGAAGATCGAACCGGCCATCGACGCCGAGATGCTCCCCGACGGCTTGCCGCGCTTGATCTTGTCGGCCTTTTCGACGGTGACATCATTGGCCTTGGCGACGGCCTCGAGCCCATTGCCGCCCTTGAGCTTGTCGAGGAGATCGGCCGCCTTGGCCTTGAGGCGGGTGGCGATCTCGTCCTCGCGCCAGCGCGCCTCGACCTGGCCCTTGACTTCCTCGAGCGTGCGATCGCGCGACGGCGTGATGCCGGACACGGAATACCAGACGTTGCCGCCGTCGGTCTCGATAGGGTCGTTGTCGACGCCCACATCGGAACCAAACGCCGCCTTTATCACACCGCCGAGGCGGCCGAGATTGGCGAGCGGCTTGCCCTGCGGTTCGCGGCCGGAGATGTCGACCTCGTAGGTGGCGACCGGCAGCTTCAGCTTCTCCGCCGCCTCTTCGAGCGTGCTGCCGCCGGCGCGCTCGTCCTCGATCTTGTCGTGGATGTGCCGTACCTCGGCCTTGGCGCGTTCGGCGACGACGTCCTTGCGTACCTGCGGCGCGACGTCGGCAAGCGTTTTGTCCTCTGCGGGCTCGATCTTGGTGACGGTCACGACGGCCGCGCCGAAGCGGCCCTTGACCGGCGCGCTTACCTCGCCCTCCTTGAGCGCGAACGCGGCGTCGGCGACGGCTGGATCAAGGATGTCCGCCTTGGTCGCCATGCCGAGGTCGAAGTCCTGCTCCTTGAGCCCGCGCTCGGCAGCGAGCGCCGCGAAACTCAGGCCCTCCTTGAGCCGGGCGTCGGCGGCCTCGGCCTCCTGCATGGTCGGAAAGACGATCTGCTGGACGTGCCGCTGCTCCGGTCTGACGTAACGGCTGCGGTGCTCGTCGAAGGCGCGTTTGACCTCCTCGTCGGATACCTCGATCCACTTGCCGAGTTCGGTGGGCGTGCCATCGACGGTGACGATCTTGCGGTACTCCGGCGCCTGGAACATGACCTTGCGCGCCTCGAAATACTTGTTGAGCTCGTCCGCAGTCGGCTGCGGAATCTCGCCCGCCTGCGCCGGCCCCAGCGGCACATATTCGATGCTGCGCTCCTCGTTCTCGTACTGGTTGACCGCGTCGAGCCAGGCTTTCGGCACCGGCATGTCGCCGGAGACCGAGCCGGCGATCTGCCGGCGCAGCATCAGCCGCCGCTGCTCGGCGACGAACCGCTGCTCGGAATAGCCGTTGTTGCGCAGAACGTCCTGGAACCGCGCCGGGTCGAAGTTGCCGCCTGCGTTGTGAAACACCGGATCGGTGGTGATGCGGCGGACGACCTCGGCGTCGGAGATGCCGAGCCGCATCTGCCGCGCGCGCTGGTCCAGCCCGGCTTCGGCGATCATCTCGCTCAGTACCTGCCGATCGAGGCCCATCGCGCTCGCCTGCTCTCGCGGCACGGGACGGCCCCACTTGCGGCTGATCTGCTGCAGGCGCTCGTTATAGGTCTGCCGGAATTGTTCGATCGGAATTTCGGTGCCGCCGATCTTGGCAAGCGTCGAGCGGCCGAACCCGCGGAAGATGTCGTTGATGCCCCAGACCGCGAAGCTCAAGGCGAGCAGGCCCATGACCCCGCCCATCACGGCGCGGCCGAGCCAATTGGCGGAGGCTTTGCGGATACCCCGAAGCATCAGAACACGTTCCGTCGTCCCGCGCAGTGCGGAAGTCCCAGCGGCGGCGGCTGGAGTGATCCGGCCAAATATAGGCCGGCAAAAGGCGGCGCATCATAGGGAGCGCCACGTTGCCCTGCAACTAAAGGAATTTTCACGTAAAACGCCCCTTTTCGGTCTGCAACGGCTCTGCTAACGGCTCTTTGTCGCATGCGCCCGACGCTGCCTGTGTTTTCCCGTTGTCCGCGACACCACCGATGCGCCGGCATGAACCGCGGCACGATCAACATCGACCCGCCGACGTTATTCGAGACTGCCCTGGCCGATTGAAGCGGCGAACGGAGATCCCATGACCGCACGCCGTCCGCTCGTTGCCGGCAATTGGAAGATGAACGGCCTCTCCGCCTCCTCGGGCACGTTGGACGGGATCATTGCCGGAGCCGCCAAGCTGCCAGAGAACATCGACGTCCTGGTCTGCCCGCCGTTTCTGCTCATTCCCGGCTTCGCCGCCCAGGCGCGGGGAACCCGGGTCGCCATCGGCGGTCAGGATTGCCACCCTGAGCCCTCCGGGGCGCATACCGGCGACATCGCCGCGGAAATGCTCGCCGATGCCGGCGCGACCGCCGTTATCGTCGGTCACTCCGAGCGGCGGCAGGACCATCATGAGACCGACGCGGAAGTGCGCGCCAAGGCGCTTGCAGCGCGGCGCGCTGGGCTTCTCGCCGTCGTCTGCGTTGGTGAGACCCGCGCTGAGCGCCATGCCGGAGATGCGCTCGTCGTTGTGCGCGCGCAGCTCGACGGCTCGCTGCCGGACAGTGCCGAGCATCTGGTGATCGCCTATGAGCCGGTCTGGGCGATCGGTACCGGGCTGACCCCGACCCTGCGTGACGTCGCCGAGATGCACAATTTCATCCGCCACCAGCTTGTTTCGCGCTACGGCGAAGCGGGGCAGGGGCTCCGCGTTCTGTACGGCGGCTCGGTGAAGCCCGCCAACGCCAAGGAACTGCTGGCGAGGGAGAATGTCGACGGCGCTCTGGTCGGCGGCGCGAGCCTCGTAGCCGGGCAATTCCTGGCGATCGCCGGCGCCTGCCGGCCATAGAAAATCCATAACGGATCATGTAGAGACCCGCGCAGCCTCCTATATGAAGGCGAGGCTCGCTGCCGCGCGCCTGCGGCAAGCAAGACATCCGGAATCGTCGATGCTGACAGTCCTTATCGTCATCCACCTCATGCTGGTCCTCGCCATGGTCGGCGTGGTGCTGCTGCAGAAGTCGGAGGGCGGCGGCCTCGTCAGCTCCACGAGCGGCTTTCTCACCGGCCGCGGCACGGCCAATGTGTTGACGCGAACGACGGCGTTTCTGGCCATCGGCTTCTTCATCACCAGCCTGACGCTGTCCTGGCTCGCGGGGCTCGGCCGCAAGCCCACCTCGATCATCAATCCCAGTGCGCCGGCGACGCAGGAAGTGCCGGCGGGCTCGCCGATCGCCCCGCTTAGCCGAAGCGGCCGCGGCGTCCTCGATCAGCTGCAGGGGAGCGCGCCGGCCAACGCCCCGGCGGCGCCGAGCGGGCCGCAAGTGCCTCAATCGAAATAGGCCGCAACCATGCCGGAAGCGAGCGCCGTGCCTCTTGCAACAAGGGCGGCGGCGTCTCCGGCGCGGCCTGAGGATTTCAGGCGAACAGCCGGTAATCGCGACGCTTCCCGTGCTTGTCGCGGCGGGTGCTCGGCAGCCATTCCGGAAAAGCGCTCGTCGAATCGTGGGATCGGCGCTAAAGGTTAGGTCCCATGGCGCGGTATATTTTCATCACCGGCGGCGTGGTCTCCTCACTCGGCAAGGGTCTCGCTTCGGCGGCGCTCGGCGCGCTCCTGCAGGCACGCGGCTACAAGGTGCGCCTGCGCAAGCTTGATCCTTATCTCAATGTCGATCCAGGCACGATGTCGCCCTACCAGCACGGCGAGGTGTTCGTCACCGACGACGGCGCCGAGACCGACCTCGACCTCGGCCACTATGAGCGCTTCACCGGCCGCCCGGCGACGCGGGCGGACAACATCACCACCGGCCGCATCTACCAGGAGATTCTCGCCAAGGAGCGGCGCGGCGACTATCTCGGCGCCACCATCCAGGTCATTCCCCACGTCACCAACGCCATTAAGGATTTCATCCGCGACGGCAATGAGGGCTTTGATTTCGTACTGTGCGAGATCGGCGGCACTGTCGGCGACATCGAGGGCCTGCCGTACTTCGAGGCCATCCGCCAGCTCGGCAACGACCTGCCGCGCGGCCACGCCATCTACATCCATCTGACCCTGATGCCTTTCATCCCCAGCGCCGGCGAGCTCAAGACCAAGCCGACTCAGCATTCGGTGCGCGAGCTGCGCGCCATCGGCATTCAGCCCGATATCCTTTTGTGCCGCACCGACCGGCCGATCCCGGAAAGCGAGCGGCGCAAGCTCGCGCTGTTCTGCAACGTCCGCGAAAGCGCCGTGATCGAGGCGCGCGACGTCGACAACATCTACGCCGTGCCCGAGGCCTATCACGCCGGCGGTCTCGACAGCGAGGTGCTCGCCGCCTTCGGCATCGAATCGCCGCCGCCGCCCGATCTCGCCACCTGGCGCCTCATCAACGAGCGCATCCGCAGTCCCGAGGGCGACGTCACCATCGCCATCGTCGGCAAATACACCGGCATGAAGGACGCCTATAAGTCGCTGATCGAGGCGCTGTCCCATGGCGGCATCGCCAACAAGGTGAAGGTCAATCTCGACTGGATCGAAAGCGAGGTGTTCGAGAACGAGGACCCCGCGCCTTTCCTCGAGCACGTCGACGGGATCCTGGTGCCCGGCGGCTTCGGCCAGCGCGGCGCCGAGGGAAAGGTCCGCGCGGCACGGTTCGCACGCGAGCACGACGTTCCCTATTTCGGCATCTGCTTCGGCATGCAGATGGCGGTGATCGAGGCGGCGCGGAACCTGTGCGGCATCGAGGAGGCGAACTCGACCGAGTTCGGCGCCACGTCCGAGCCCGTCGTCGGTCTGATGACCGAATGGATGAAGGGCAACGAGCTGCAGAAGCGCGGCATCAGCGGCGATCTCGGCGGCACCATGCGTCTTGGCGCCTATCCGGCACTGCTGCAGCGCGGCTCCCGCGTCGCCGACATCTATCAGGCGCCGGAGATTTCCGAGCGCCACCGCCACCGCTACGAGGTCAACACCGCCTACAAGGATCGCCTGGCGCAGCACGGGATGCGCTTCTCCGGCATGTCGCCCGACGGGCTGCTGCCGGAGATCATCGAGTACGCCGACCATCCCTGGTTCATCGGCGTCCAATTCCACCCCGAGCTCAAATCGCGGCCGTTCGCGCCGCATCCGCTGTTCTCCTCCTTCATCGAGGCGGCGGTAGAGCAGAGCCGGCTCGTGTAGCGAGCGACATTGCCACGTCGCGTCTTGCTGTGCTGCTCGTTCTCGGGCGGCAGCAGAACGCCGGCATTCGGAAATCCAGTCAGGGGTTAACGGGGACAACAGAACTGACCCGTTGTGTGTGTCTATTTTGCAACAGTCGCGGTAAATGCTTACGCCTTTGGCTGAGTGCCCATTCGAATCATTGATCGGGCGGGCGGATTCGCTACCGTCGCTGTGACTCGCCGAATCGAGTCGCGAAGCGAAGTCCCAGGTGCAGGTGCTGCGATCGGCGCTGATCTCACGGCGCGCGGTCGGGCGGGGGCGCTTCAGCGTGACGTGTCAGGCCGTGGAAATCGGCCGCCAGGGCAGCGTCAGTTTCAAGTTTTCACAGGCGTTCCACCAACTGATCGCGAATCGCAAGTGCGTTCGCGCGCGAGGGCGCGCGCCCTTGCGATCAAGAAACCAGACGTCCTCGAGACAGAACAGGGGCACAAGATGAAAGGCCGTTTGATCGTCGGTGCTTTGGCCGCCATGCCAATGCTCGCAACCGCGGTGGCCGCGCAGGCCGCAGACATGGGGCTTCCGGCCTACAAGGCGGCGCCGCCGTCGTTGCTAACGACAAACTGGAGCGGCTTCTATTTCGGCGGCCACGCCGGCGCCGCCTGGGGCTCCACCAACGACGACTTCAACGATCCCACGGCGCTTGCGCCATTTCGCTGGGATTCCGGCATTCCGGTCAGCGGCCCGCTCGCCGGCGGCCAGATCGGCTACAACTGGCAGTCGGGATGGATGTTGTTCGGGCTCGAAGCGGATGGAAGCTGGAGCAACATCACCGGCCACGGCCTGTGCAACACGACCACCTTCTTCATGAATTGCAGCTCGAAGATCGAGGGACTGGCGACGGTCACCGGCCGGGTCGGCGCGTCGATCGACCGGGCGCTCATCTACTTCAAGGGCGGCGGTGCCTGGGGGCGCGAAAGCGAAACCATTTCCAATGTCGCTTTGGCGCCGCTTGCGACCGCGTTCTCGAGCAATCTCTCCGTGAACCGCTACGGTTGGACCATTGGCATGGGCATAGAATATGCCTTCCTGCCGAACTGGTCGGCCAAGATCGAATACGATTTCATCGATTTCGGAACGAAGCTCTACAACTTCCCGGTGACCAGCACCGTGGTCGCGCCCATAAACTTTGCCGGCTGGGACTTCACGTCGATGATTCACGAGATGAAGATGGGCGTGAACTATCACTTCTGATATCGGCGGCCCCTGAGCGGTTGGGATGGTCGATCCATCCCGGCGTTGCGCCGGCTCCGCAAGGGGCCGGCGCGTTCTTTTCCGGCGTTGTGTCTTCGGCCTGATTGGCGGTAAAGACGCAGGCGGAGCTGCGAAAACGGAGTGGGCCGATGATCTACGAGTTGCGCATCTATCAATGCATCCCGGGCAGACTGCCGGCGCTGCTCAAGCGTTTCGAGGGTCACACCCTCAAGCTCTGGGACAAGCACGGCATCAGGCAGGCCGGATTCTGGACCGTGCTGGTCGGCGACGGCAACAACGATCTTCACTATCTGCTCGCTTGGGAATCGCTCGCCGAGCGCGAGCGCCTGTGGGCCACCTTTCTCGCCGACCCGGCGTGGATCAAGGCGCGCGACGACAGCGAGAAGGACGGTCCCATCATCGCCAACATCAAGAGCTCGTTCCTCCGGCCGACGGCGTTCTCCGCGGTCAAATAGCCCAGGCTGCGAACGCGGTTGACCGTTTGCCCGCCGGCCATCATCGTCGGTGGTGAGGACGCCATGGCTCGACCGAATTCCATCGTCGCCGTCGGCAAGGTGCGCTTCGGCAACGCGCTGCCGCTCTCGCTCATCGCCGGACCGTGCGTGCTCGAGAGCCGCGCGCATGCGTTCGAGATGGCGGCAGCGCTCAAGGAATTGACGGCGCGGCTCGGCGTCGGCTTCGTCTACAAGACCTCGTTCGACAAGGCGAACCGCACCAGCGGCAAGAGCGCGCGCGGCGTCGGCCTCGATAACGCGCTCGCGATATTTTCCGAGCTGCGCGAGAAACTCGGGGTGCCGGTGCTCACCGATGTTCATGAGCCGGAGCAATGCGCCGCCGTCGCCGCGGTCGTCGATGTCCTGCAGATACCCGCTTTCCTGTGCCGGCAGACCGACCTCCTCGTCGCGGCGGCAAAGACCGGCCGCGCCATCAACGTGAAGAAGGGCCAGTTCCTCGCGCCGTGGGACATGGCCAATGTGGTGGAGAAGATCACCGGCGCCGGCAATGCCGACGTGCTTGTCACCGAGCGCGGCGTCTCGTTCGGCTACAACACGCTCGTTTCCGACATGCGGGCCTTGCCGGTGCTGGCGAAGACCGGCGCGCCGGTGATCTTCGACGCGACCCATTCGGTCCAGCAGCCGGGCGGGCAAGGCACCGCTTCCGGCGGGGAGCGCGAGTTCGTTCCGGTGCTGGCGCGGGCGGCGGTGGCGGTCGGCGTCGCCGGCGTCTTCATCGAGACCCATCAGGACCCCGACCGCGCGCCGTCCGACGGCCCGAACATGATGCCGCTCAAGGACATGGAGCCGCTTCTTGAGCGGCTCATGCAGTTCGACGCCTTGGCGAAGGGGTCGCCGAGGCCGGCGGTCCGGGCATAACCCTGTTCGGGCGCCGGAGCGTGCCCTTGCCGGCGGGCGGAAAAATCCCCATCATTGCGGCATCGGCCAGGGGTGCCGTGCCTCCTTTTCGCCGCCGCGTGCGGGGTCAAGGACGGGCCGGCTGAGATCACACCCGTCGAACCTGTCTGGGTCATGCCAGCGAAGGGAGCCGCGTTGACCGGGACGAATTCCAACACCAGGCGAGGCCCGCGCGTCGCCATCATCGGCGCGGGGGTCATCGGGCTCGGCATCGCGTGGCGGCTCGCTGGCCGCGCCGCGGTCACCGTTTTCGAGCGCGGCAAGGCGGGGGCCGGCGCAAGCCACGCCGCCGCCGGAATGCTAGCCGCCTGCTGCGAGGCGGAGCCCGGCGAAGAGGCACTGGTCGCGCTCGGCCGCGAGAGCCAGGCGCGCTGGCCCGGCTTCGCCGCGGAGCTTTTGCGCGCGACAGCCATCGACGTCGAATTGCGTGGCGAGGGCACGTTGGTCCTCGCCCTCACCGCGGACGATCAGGCCGAGATTGCCCACCGCCTGGAATTTCAACGGCGGCTCGATCTGCCGCTCGAATGGCTGTCGGCGGCGCAGACGAGGGCGCGCGAGCCGCACCTCGCCGGCAAGATCGCCGGCGCCGTGTTCTCGCCGCAGGACCATCAGGTCGACAACCGCAAGCTGGTGCAGGCTTTGCGTGTGGCAGCGGAGGCCGCCGGCGTCACCATCCACGAGCAGCGGCCGGTGAAGGAGATCCTCGTACAGGGCGGCCGCGCGAAGGGCGTCGCCCTCGAGGACGGCACGGTCGCCGCCGCCGATATTGTGGTGCTGGCCGCAGGCGCCTGGTCGCGCGGCATTGGCGGGCTGCCACCCGATCGCCGGCCGCCGGTGCGTCCGGTCAAGGGGCAGATGCTGGCGCTGCAGATGGACACGGCGGCGCCGCTGCTCACGCACGTGCTCTGGGCGCCCGGCGCTTACCTCGTGCCGCGGCGTGACGGCCGGCTCATTGTCGGTGCGACGGTCGAGGAGCAAGGCTTTGACGACAAGATCACCGCCGGCGGCATGCTGACGCTGCTCGAAGCCGCCTGGCGTGCGGTGCCCGCGGTGGAGGAACTGGCGGTCGAGGAAATCTGGGTCGGGCACCGTCCCGGAAGCCGCGATGACGCTCCGATCCTCGGACCGGGCCCGGCCGAAGGTTTGATCTATGCCACCGGCCATCATCGCAATGGCATCCTGCTGGCGCCGGTGACGGCGGACGCGATCGCCCGCCTCGTGCTCGACGATGTCGTCGAGCCGGCGATCAAGCCATTCGGGCTCGAACGTTTTCAGCCGGCGCGGGCGGCGGAGTAGGGGACGCGGCGATGGCCGAACCGCTGATCCAGGTGAACGGCAAGAGCGAGCCGCTTGCCGCCGCCACGCTCGAAGCGTTGCTTGCGGAAAAGGAAGTCGATACCGGCCGCCGCGGCATCGCCGTCGCGCTCAACGGCGCCGTCGTGCCGCGGGCGGCCTGGGCGGACACGCCATTGCAGCCGGGCGACAATGTTGAAATCGTGCGCGCGCGCCAGGGAGGTTAGTCAGCAGATCCCTCCCCCTTGTGGGGGAGGGTAGGGAGGGGGGTCGTGAGGCGGCCCTCGGCGTAGAGTGGTGCAGAGAAATTGTCATGTCTCCGCGTCGCCTCCGGACCCCCACCCCTAACCCCTCCCCACAAGGGAGAGGGGAATTGGGAGCATGCAGCAAAATGTCCGATCCGCTCATCATTGCCGGCCAGCAGTTCCGCTCGCGGCTTTTTCTCGGCACCGCCGGTTATCCCAATCGCCAGCTCATGCTCGACGCGGTCGGCGCGAGCTGCGCCGAGATGGTCACCGCCTCGATCCGCCGCATCAGCCTCGCCGGCGACGACGAGAGCCTGCTCGATCTGCTCGCCGGCCGTGTCCGCTTTCTCCCCAACACCGCCGGCTGCCAGACCGCCAAGGACGCGGTGCTCACCGCCGAGCTGGCGCGCGAAGCGCTCGACACCAACTGGATCAAGCTCGAAGTCATCGGCGACCGTGAACTCCTCTATCCCGATGTCGAGGAGCTCGTGCGCGCAACGCAGACTCTCGTGGGCAAGGGCTTTGTCGTGCTGCCCTACTGCACCGAAGACCCGGTGACCTGCCGCAAGCTTGCCGATGCGGGCGCCGCCGCGGTGATGCCGCTCGGCTCGCCGATCGGCTCCGGGCTCGGCATCTCCAACCCGCATCTCATCGAACTTATCTGCGCGCGCTCGCTGGTGCCGGTGGTGCTCGACGCCGGCATCGGAACGGCCTCCGACGCCACGCTGGCGATGGAGCTTGGCTGCGCCGCCGTGCTGATCAACACGGCGGTGTCGAAGGCGCGCGACCCGGTGACGATGGCAAAGAGCATGCGCGCGGCGGTCGAAGCCGGCCGGTTGGCGCGTCTCGCCGGCCGCATCGCCAAGCGCACCCACGCCGAGCCGTCCAGTCCGCAATTGGGGCTGGTGGGGACGTGAACAGGCGACGCGAAAGCTGGCTGTAGGGGGATTGGGTCGTGACGCCGGTCTCAGCACACGAATTTGCGCAGGCCGCGTATCATAAATCCAGTTCTGTAAGCGCGGCTTGCTGAATGTCCGGTTCGCCTCGCAGCGACTGAATTGTCAGCAGCGGCTGCTGCCCCGTTTGCGCCGCCTGCGTGAGCAGCGTGCCGCCTTGGCCGTCGGCAGCGGTGACGAAGCTTCCGGCCATGTAGTTGCCGAGTAGCGCGATGGCGGCGGCATGACGGCCGTCGGTGGCCGTCAGCGTGCCACCGGTGTCGGCGGCGTTCTTCGAGTAGGCGAGCGTCGTCTGCGCGCCGAAGGCGATGTCCGGCAGGTCGAGGCCATTGCGCGGGAAAGTCTGGACCGGCCCCGGCTCGACGCTGCCGCCATTGACGACCGTCGGATCGACGATCTCCACATTGCCGGCGCAGTCGGCCTTGGCGCTGAAGTTCGCCGAGGTATAGGCGCCGATCATGTTGATCTGCGCCACCGCTGTGCCGCCGCTCGACACGAACAGCGTGCCGCTCGTGTGGGAGGGGGCGGAGACGTAGCTGAGATGAATTTGTCCGCTGGTGAAGGACACCGAGGTCAGGTCGATGAACTGCTTATGGTTCGTATGATTGGCGCCGCCGAAGCCGGACACCGCGCCGGTGAAGGCGCTGACGTTATTCGGCGAGTTCCTCGATCACCAGCCCGCCGCTGCCGTTCGACAGGAACTTGATGTTGGCGGTGCTGCCGGAGAGCACGTCGACAATGCCGTTGCCGACCTCGACAACGCCACCGCTGACCACGGCGCCGCCCGCGATCTCCACTAGCCCGCCGCTTGCGCTGGCGAACAGCGTGCCGGAATTGACGAGGCTGCCGCTCACGATCGCGGTGCCGCCGCTCGCCGTCTCGATCAACGAGCCGGCCCCGAGCGTCCCGCCGTGATCCCGGGATCGACCTTGCTGCCGCTGAAGAACGCGCCGGAACCCAGCTCGAGCGTGGCGCCGGGCAGCGGCTTCACAAATTGTCCTGCACTGTTGGGGCTGGCGCCGAGGAATTCGAAGGTGCCGCCGCTGCCGACCGACAGCGGGTTGCCGTTGCCGTCGCTGGTGACGGCGCCTCCCGCCTCCACGATGCCCAGGGCGCCGGCCGAGATCGTGCCGCCGCTCGCGGTCCCTCCGGACAGGATGATCCCGGTAACGCCCTTGCCGATCTTCAGGTTGCCGGTGGCGCCGGCGCCGATCTCGCCGGTGCCGCCGCTCATGACATTGAGATTGAAGTTGTGGCCGTCGACGCCGATGAGCTCGAAAACGCCGCCCTTGCTGACGGTTACCGTGCCGCCGATCGAGGCACCCGATTCGGTGGCGCCGAAGCCGGCGGAGGACACCACCATCGCGCCGCCGCTCGCGACCGCTGCCACGCTGCCGCTGCCGCCCGAGAACACGATCTGCTTGCCGCCGCTGCCGACGAACGTGCCGCTCGCTAATCCGCCGGCGAAGACCTCGAGCACGCCGCCCGACGCCACCGTCATGGCGGCCGCCGTGCTGCCGGAGAACACCTCGGCGGTGAAGGCGCTGGCCGCCGCGCCGCTGATGAAGGTACCGCTGAGCAATTCAATGATGGCGCCGGGCTTAACATTTATCCCCGAACCGGCGCTGGTGCCGGTGAGATCGACACCGGCGAACGCAAAAGTGCCGCCGCTGTTGACGTTGAGGTTTCTGTTCCCGCCGCCGGTGTTGATGATCTGGCCGCCGGATTCGAGGATGCCGATGCTGCCGGCCGAGAGGGTACCGCCGCTGGCGGTGCCGCCGGAAGCGATCACTACCGTAACGCCCTTGCTGACGGTCTGGCTGGTCAGCGTGGCGCCCAACTCGACCTCCAGGATAGCGCCGGACAGGAGCGTGATGCGCGAGGTCGTATCGCCGCTCAGGAGTTCGACAACGGCGCGGGAAGAAGCGACGGCGCTGCCGCCGGCGCTGACCGTCAGATCGGTGCCGGTGCCGCCGGAGAGCAGGAACAGCTTCGCGCCGCTGTCGACGGCAAACCCGCTCGCCAGGCCGCCAGAACGCACGGTCACCACATTGGCGCGCTGGGCTTCGCCGCCGCCGAGGGTGCCGCCGGACAGGATCAGGAACTGAACCGCAACGCCGGACAGCGGGGCACCGGAGATCGGGTGGGCGAAGCCGGAGCCGAATTCGACGACGGCTCCGCCAAGGAAGGTGTCGCCGCCTACCTGCGCGCTGCCGATCGCCGCGAACGTGCCGCCGGAACTGACGGTGGCGCCGTGCTCGAAGCCGCCATCAGAAACGATTTCCAGACCGCCGCCCTTGACGGTCGCGCCGTTGGCGGTGCCGCCGGGAAGGACATCCAGGGTGATGCCCTTGCTGACGGTGAAATTGCTCAGCGTGTAACCAGAGCCGACTTCCAGAATGCCGCCGTTAGGCAGGGACAAACCGGACGTCGTATCGGTACCGACAAGCTCCACGGCGCCGCCGGAGGAAGCGATGGCGCTGCCGCCGGAGCTGACCGCCAGATCGATGGCGGTGCCGCCGGAGAACACGATCAGCTTGCCGCCTTTGGAGATCGTGACAGTGCTGGCAATGCCGCCGGTGAAAATGTCCGCAACCCCGCCGGACAGGACGGTGCCGCCGCCATACGTGCCTGCGGAAAGGACCTTCAGCGTGATCGCGCTGCTCACGCTGCCGCCGGCGGCGTAGCCGGAGCCCGCTTCAAGAATCGCACCGGGGCGGAAGATGGCGCCGCTCACGGACGGGTTGCCGCCGACCCACTCGAATGTGCCGCCGGCGCTGACCACAACTCCGTTCGCGGTGCCGCCCGTGGAGACGACTTCGAGCCCGCCGTTGAGCACCGTGGTGCTCGTCGCCTGGCCGCCGGAAGCGACGTATAATTTGTTGCCCGCAGAGACGATCGTATTCGAGGCGCTGCCGCCAACGAGCGCCAGTGTGATCGACCCGCTGACCCGATAGCCCGACAGCGTTTCGCCGCCGCCGATTTCGAGCGTGCCGCCGGAGCTGATCTTCGTGGTGCCCGACTGTCTGGCGCCGGCGAGCAATTCCAGCGTGCCGCCGCCGAGCACCGTCGTGTTGCTGACGGTCCCGCCCGATACCTCAAGGGTGACGCCGCTGCTGACAACGAAGCCGGAAAGGCTGCCGCCGATGATCAATGTGCCGCCGGCGAGCATATGCGTGCCGTTCGCGACGCCGCCGCTCGCCACCTCGAGCGTGCCGCCGTTCGACACCGTGGCGCTGCTCGCGGTCGCGCCGCTTTCCACGTCGAGCGTGACCCCGCTGGTGATGCCGTAGCTGCCGAGCACGTATGCGGATCGGATTTCCAGAAGCCCGCCGGCGGCAATGGTGAAGCCGCCGCTCGTGGCGGCGCCGGCCAGCAGCTCGAGTTCGCCGCCGCGCGAGACCACGGCATGGCTGGCGGTGCCGCCGGAGCTCACAGCAAGCACGCCGCCGCTGAGCACGCTGATCCCGCCGTTGCCGGCGAATCCGGAGACCGCAAGCGCGAACGTGCCGCCCGAGATCACCGAGCCGCCGGTATAGGTGTTGGCGCGCGTGAACTCCACGACCCCGCCGGAAGCGGCGCTGATCACCACGCTGCCGGCGCCGGCGTTGCCGATCGCCGCGCCGCCGTTAGCGTTCTGGTCGGTGATCACGTCGGCGACGAGCGTGGTCTCTCCTGGGTCGGCCGCAAACGTGAGACTTCTGGTTGCCTTGGAGGAAAATGCCGGTGCCCAGGCCGGCGCCACTACCTCCGTTGAAGGTGGGGTTTCCCTCGTCGCCGCCCGACCCGCCCGCGACGGTGCCGCCAGAGAGCGTGCCGCCCTTGATGATCAGCGTGCCGCCTTGCTGGACGAAGACGGCGCCTCCGGCGCCGAGGCCGCCACCGCCTCCGGCCGCTTGCGGCGCAATACCTCCGTTGGAATCAACTGCCCCGTTTCCTGCGCCAAAACCGCCCGAGCCACCGCCACTGGCGTTCGGTAGGAAATCGCCGCCGCCGCCGCCGAAGCCGCCGTTGCCCGGGCCAAACTCGGGCCCACCAGCATTGGTGGCGCCGCCGCCTCCGCCTCCGCCGAAACCGCCGTTGCCGCCAGCGGTGCCATCCGTCAGCTCCGAACCGCCACCGCCGCCACCGCCGAAGCCACCTGAAGCGCCGACATTGCCGGGATTTGTGGGGGCGTTGCCGCCACCGATGCCGCCGCCGCCGCCGCCGAATTTGTCGCCCGCGCCGTTCCCGCCGCCCCCGCCTGACCCGGCACCGGTACCGCCGCCACCTCCACCGCTGCCGCCGCCAGCAGCGCCGGGAACGATGCCGACCGCGCCATTTCCATCATTGTTGGAGCCGCCTCCGCTGCCGCCGATGCCGCCGCCGCCGCCGTCGGTGGCCAAGTGCGAGGGGCCGCCATTGCCGCCAAGACCACCGCCGCCGCCACCGCCTTGGCCGCCAGCACTTCCGTTCTGCTGACCGCCATTACCACCGCTCGCCGAGTCATTGGCGAAGGACACATTGTTCAGCGTGACAATCGGCGTGACCGCCTGGGCCGGATCGCCGCTGCCGGCGACGAACAATCCGCCGCCAAGTCCGGCGCCGGCGCCGCCGCCATCGCCGCCGCCGTTGCCGCCTTTCGCTTGCAGATTCTGCAGCGACAGGTTCTCGATGTCGACGTCGCCGGAATAGATGAAGAGCCCACGCTGGCTGCCGCCGCCGTCGAGCGCGCCGGAGGCGCCGGATATGGTCAGCGTCACGCCGGACTGCAGGTTGATCGCCTCGAGCGCCGAGGTGAGATTGATGGTGCCATCGATCTCGATGGTGAGGCTGCCCGACGTCACCTCATGCGCCAGCACGATCGCTGAATTGAGCGAAGTTTCGTCCGCCGCCGAAATCGTGAAGCCCGGAGCCGCCTCGAGCGTACCGCCGCTTTGAATGGTAAAGCCAGTCGCGACGGCGCCAGTCGAAAGCTCGAGCACGCCGCCGCTCGAGACCACGGTATTGATCGCCGTGCCGCCGGATTCCACCACCTGCACGCCGGATGCCACGACCGCGCCGCTGGCGTAGCCGAACACATCCTGCTCGCCGCCGGAAATCAGCGCCCCGAGATCGGTGCCGCCGGCGCTCACAACCTCGATGCTGCCAGTGGAGATCGTCGTCGGATCGGCAAGGCCGCCGGAATGGACGATGAGCTCGCGGCTATTAGACAGGACGGTGTCCGACGCGAGGCCGCCGTTGCCTACTTCCACGGTGACGCCGCTCGACACCGCAAAGCCGGACAGCGTGTATCCGGAAGCGATTTCCAGAATGCCGCCCGACGCGATCGTGTCGCCATTCGCCGTCGCGCCGCCGAGAAGCTCGAGCGTCCCCCCGGACCTGACCGTCGTGCCTTCCGCGTCACCGCCGCCTTCGACGATCTGCGCGACGCCGGCGCTGAGCGTCGTGGCGCTGGCGAGGCCGCCGGATTCGACGAGCTGCAAGCCGGGCGAACCGCCGCCGCTCTCGACAATGGTGGCGATTGCGGTGCCGCCGGACAGCACGTCCTGCTCGCCGCCGTCGATGGTGACGCTGGTCGCGGTCGCCCCGGAACCGACGCTCTGCACGCCCGGATCGGTCAGCAAGGTACCGCTGGCGATGCCGCCGGAAAGCAGGAACTGGAAGCCGCCGTCATTGACGACGCCGCTCACATCAATGCCGGAAACGAATTCGGTGCCGCCGCCGCTGATCGATACGTTGCTCGCCGTTCCGCCGGCGCTGACATAGAGCGTGCCGCCGCTGAGCACCACGTCTGCGGCCGTGCCGCCGGACTGGACGTTCAGGGTGCCACCGCTGAGAACAATGAGCTCTTCGCGTGTTTGACCCGATGACACTGTGGCGGTGGACCCGCTGCTGATTGTCATCGCGCTCAGGGTTATCAGCGTGCCGCCCCCGCCGTCCGACGACAGCAGGAAGGTCTTGCCGGACAAGTTGGTGTCGAACTGAAAGTCGACAGCGGACCCATTCTCGACAATCTCGAGCTGGCTCCCCGACGCAGTCGCCGTGACGCTGGTAGTGCCGCCGGTGAAAGAAACGGATAGGAGATCGATCTCGTCACCGAGGAAAAACTGGTGCAGCAGCAGACCCGATAGAACCGAAGTGTCACGGGCCACAAGGGCGCCCTTCGCCCCGAATGCGATCTCGCCAGTGACCTGTGCGCCCGAATCGAGGATGAGCGCGCCATCCTCGATTGTCGTGGTGCCGGCGGCCGTTCCGCCGAAGCCGATTTCGAGGTCGGCGCCCCCGTTGACGACGAAATTGCTGACCGTGTAGCCGGTTACTGCCTCGAGCGTGCCGCCGCTCCGGATGATCGCGCCGGTCAGTGTGGCGCCGCCTCTCAGGACGACGACACCGACGCTGCTGACAACCGTGCCTGCGGCGGTGCCGCCGGAGAAAACGAATTCTGCGCCGGCGGGAAGCTGGGCGCTGCCGAACGTGACGGTGCCGCCCCCACCGGCGATCACGGTCCCGCTGGCGATGCCGCCGGATTCAACAAGTTGCACGCCCCCGATGAGCGTGGTTCTGTCCGCCTCGCCGGCGCCACCGCTTGAACCTGCTACGACCAGCTGAAGGCCGCCACTGCTGACGATGGTGTCGCTGGCCAGACCTCCCGCTACGCCCTGTACGCCGCCGCTGCTGACGGTGGTATCGGCCGCAACGGCGCCGTCAGTAACGAACTGGATTCCGCCGCTGTTGATCGTGGTATTTCGCGCAGCGCCCGAGAAATTGAACGTGAAGCCCGATTCGATTGCACTGATGAAACCGGAGATCCCCCCGAATCCAACGATCAGAGCGGCTCCCGCCGGCCCCAATAACGCGACATTGGCTTCGATCGCGCTGATGGCGCTAGCATTTAAGGAGGACCCTAAGCCGCTGAATACGAGGAACTCGGAAGATGAAAAGACGAACTGCTCGCCCCCTCCGTTGATGATCGTGTTGTCTTCGGTCCCGCCCGCGAGCTGGATGCCGCCATTGATGACGGTGCCGATCGTCTCGCCACCTGAAAGAACGTACTGAAAGCCGCCGCCAAGAACGGTCGTACCGACGATCGTTTGATTGGGGAAGACAAACTGAAAAGACCCCGCGGATATATTGGTCATGGCGTTCTCCGCGAAGGCAGCATGATCCGCGACCGCGCGAGCGGCCGGTGACAGTCAGTTACGGGGAGTTCCACACCACACCCCCGGCGCCCTGAGCCTGAGATCACATCATCGTCCAGACAATTGAGCGTGTCCAGAAACCCCGTGGTCGCCATTGCCGCCATGGCTAACATTGCATCGGTTCCGCCAATGGATCGTTCGCACGCCCGGCGGCGCTTTCTTCGGCGAATCGCTGGGTGAAAACGAGGTGGAAGGCTGGGGCGGCGAGCGCGCCCGCTGCTTCGAACTCGCCGATCGGCACGGAAAGGCCGGTCGCTGGGTTTTTGCCGCCGGCGAGACCGCGCACGTTCATCGGCCGCCGCAGTTGTGCGCAGCTCGCGTTCGCACGCGGCCCTCGCCTGCGTAAAGCGGGCGCAGTTCGGATCGGGCGGTAGGTCGAGATGCGCCGGCCCTCGTCGGCGCTGTCCGCAAAGTCACCCCTCAACGTCTTCGTAGGGTCGCCGAGGAGAGGAGTCAAATTGGCCGCTTTTTGTCGGATGCGGTCTGAGCGGTCGCGTCGTTAGGTCGATCCTCGGCGATGACCGGCTACTGTTGTTCAGAATCGTCACGGCCGTGCGGCGCCGGGATGCGAAGGTTAGAATCGGACCACTGTCGTGAACCCGCTGCCAACAATATCGAGCGTGACACCGGCGGAAGTGACGCGAGACGGTTCATGCCTCGCCGGCTGTCTCACCCTTTCAAGGATTCGGTGTACTCGGGATCGCGGCGCCGACGACACGAAGCTGCGGCGCCAATTTCACTTTCGCTTTGATGGAATTGGAAATGAAGCAGTGTTCCTCGACCTGGGCCATGATCGTCCTGGCAGTCTCAAGGTCGCCATCGGACTTCAAGACGACGTTGGGCGCAACGCTGACCTCGCTGATCAGAAACTTGCCGTCCACGTTTTCCAGCAAGCCTTCCGCGGTGCTCTCATAGGCGACGAATTGTACGCCCTTGCTTTGCGCCAGCGAAATGAACGTGAGCATCAGGCATCCGTTCAAGGCGGCCACGAGAAGTTCTTCCGGGCACCAGACGCCCGGTTCTCCCTTGAATTCGGGAGGGCTGCCGATTTCCATCTGCGGCTTGCCCGGCGCCGATGTGTTGCCGCGGCGAGCTTTCTCCCAGGTCAGGTTGTTCGTATACCGGAAGGACTTGTATTTCTTCGCTTCCATGTTCGGCCTCCACGCATCAAGGCTCGCCGGAACTTGCCAAGCGCTTGCCAGCGGGCGAAAGCCGATGCGGTCATGCGAGCATATCCCGCACCAGCGGAATCACTTTGCTGCCGTAAAGCTCGATGCAGCGCATGAGCTTGTCGTGCGCGAGCGTGCCGGCGCTGTATTTGAGGTCGAAGCGCACGATGCCGAGCGCCTTGGCGGTCGCGGCGATCTTGCGGGCGACCGTCTCCGGCGTGCCGAGATGGAGCGCGCCGTGCTCGACTTCGCGCTCGAATTCGGTGCGCCCGATCGGCGGCCAGCCGCGCTCGGCGCCGATGCGGTCATGCATCCCCTTGTAGGCCGGCCAGTATTCCTCACGCGCTAGTTCGTCGGTCGCGGCGACAAATCCCGGCGAGTGCACCGCGATCTCCTTCGCCGGCCGGCCGAACTCCGCAAACGCGCGATGATAGAGATCGACATAGGGCCGGAAGCGCTTGGGATCGCCGCCGATGATGGCGAGCGCCAGCGGCAGGTCATGGCGGGCGGCGCGGACGACGGATTCCGGACTGCCGCCGACGCCGACCCACGCCTTGAGCTGTCCGGACTCGATCGGGGGAAAGATGCGCTGCTTCGTCAGCGGCGGTCGGGTGCGGCCTTGCCAGGTCACGGTATCGCTCCTGAGCAGGGCCGCAAACAGGTCGAGCTTCTCCTCGAACAGCTCCTCGTACTGGGAGAGGTCGTAACCGAACAGCGGAAACGACTCGATGAACGAGCCGCGCCCCAAGGTCACCTCGGCGCGTCCGTTCGAGGCGGCGTTGAGGGTGGAGAAGCGCTGGAAGACGCGAATGGGATCGTCGGAGGAAAGTACGGTGACGGCGGAGCCGAGCCGGATGCGCTGCGTGCGCCCGGCGATCGCCGCGAGCACGACTTCCGGGGCCGACACCGCGAAATCGGGCCGGTGGTGCTCGCCGACACCGAAGGCATCGACGCCTAGCGCGTCAGCGTGGACGCCCTCCTCGACCACGTTGCGGATGACTTCCGCCTGCGTCAGCAGGCTGCCGTCAGGCCCGAGGGTGATGTCGCCGAATGTATCGAGGCCGAATTGAAATTGCTGTGCCATCTAATGTGGGATCGTCCGCGTCGGATTCGGTCGCTGTGGCAACCGATATATTGTCATTCACTCCGGAATCCAGCGGTTGTGCCCGGGTTGCCGGGCCGGAAGCGGTGACTTGGAGTGGACGCCGCGGCCTTTGGACGTGGCCCTGCGGCTTGATTAGCAGGATTGGCCGAGGGCAAAATCCGGCGATTCCGTGATACTGAGAAAGATCAGCGAAAATGCTCCGCGCCGCAGAGCGCGCCAACCGGAGGGAAGAAACGCAATGATCAGGACAGGCATCGCCGCCGCAACCGTGCTCGCGTTCGCGGCGGGACCGGCCGCGGCCCAGGAGAAGACGGTCAAGATCGGCTTCATCAGCACGTTCAGCGGCCCGCCGGCCGCCATCGGCAACGACATGCGCAATTCCTTCGAGCTTGGGCTCGATCACCTCGGCCGCAAGCTCGGCGGCCTCCCGGTCGAAGTCATCTACGAGGACGACCAGCTCAAACCCGAGGTCGGAGTGCAGAAGACCCAAAAACTCATCGAATCCGACAAGGTCGATTTCGTCGTCGGCTACATCTGGTCGAACGTGATCCTGGCGTCGCTCAAGCCTTTGGTCGACAGCAAGACCATGACGGTCGTGACCAACGCCGGCGCTTCCCAGCTCGCCGGCGAGTTGTGCTCGCCCTATGTGTTCTCCACCTCCTGGAACAACGATCAGACGCCGCAGGCGATGGGTCTCTACATGAACCAGAAGGGGATCAAGAAGGCCTTCCTGATCGGGCCCAACTATGCCGCCGGGCGCGACATGCTGGCAGGCGTGCGCATGACCTTCCAGGGGGAGGTCGCCGGCCAGGAGATGACCCGCTGGCCCGACCAGCTCGATTTCTCCGCCGAGCTTTCCAAGGCCCGCGCGGCGCAGCCGGACGCGATCTTCGCGTTCTATCCCGGCGGCGCCGGCGTGCAGTTCGTCACCCAATACGCGCAGTCGGGCCTCAAGAGCCAGATTCCGCTCTACACCGTGTTCACCATCGACGAGCTGTCGATCCCGCGGCTCAAGGATCTGGCCGTCGGCGTTCCCGGCGCCCAGGAATGGGTCAATGATCTTCCCAACGAGACGAACAAGAAATTCGTCGCCGACTACATGGCCAAGTACAAGGCCCGGCCCTCGTTCTACGGCGCGCAGACCTATGACGCGGCGGCGCTGATCGACAGCGCCGTTCGTGCGGTGAAAGGCGACCTTTCCAAAAAGGACGAGATGCGCAAGGAGATGGAGAAGGCCGACTTCAAGTCGGTGCGCGGCAACTTCAAGTTCGGCAACAACCATATCCCCATCCAGAACTTCTATCTGCAGGACGTCGTGAAGAACGCGGAAGGCGACTATGTCCTCCACACCGTCGCGACCATTGTCGAGAACGACCAGGACCGTTTCCACGACCGCTGTCCGATGAAATAGCGGCTTGCGGTTGCCTGGACGGGTCGGAGCCGTCATCCTGCCGATGCGCCGCCCGACGCGGCGCTCGCTCAGGGGGACGCGACGCCCTTTCGGCTGTCGCGACGACGCATGCTGTATTTCATCGAGCAATGCCTCAACGGCGTGCAGCTCGGCATGCTGCTGTTCCTGCTGGCCGCAGGCCTTACCCTGGTCTTCGGCATCATGGACCTCGTCAACCTGGCGCACGGCTCGCTCTACATGCTCGGCGCCTATTTCGCGGCGACGCTCGCCGCCGTGACCGGAAGCTTCGTCGTCGCGGTGATCCTGGCGGTCGCGGGTTCGCTCGTCGTCGGGATGGTGCTCGAAGTCGTCGCTATCAGGCGGTTGTACAGCCGCAGCCATCTCGACCACGTGCTCGGCACCTTCGGTCTGCTGCTGTTCTTCAACGAGCTGGTGCGGCTCGTCTGGGGGCCGGCCGGGATGACGCTGCCGTTGCCGCCGCAGATGCTCACTGCGGTCCAGATCATTCCCGGCGTGTACTATCCGCTCTACCGCCTGGTCATCATCGTCGCGGCGCTGGCGGTCGCAGCATTCCTTTATGCGCTGGTGATGCGCACCCGGCTCGGCATGCTGATCCGCGCCGGCGCTTCCAATCGCGAGATGGTCGGCGCGCTCGGCGTCAACATCAAGCTCCTGTACACGCTGGTGTTCGGCCTCGGCGCCGCGCTTTGCCGGTTTCGCCGGCGTGATGCAGGCGCCGATCCTGACCGTGCAGATCGGCATGGGCGAGAACATTTTGATCCTCGCCTTCGTGGTGATCATCATCGGCGGCATCGGCTCGATCCGCGGCGCGTTCGTCGCCGCGGTCATCGTCGGCCTCATCGATACGCTCGGCCGCGCCTTTTTGCCCGACATGCTGCGCCACATGCTCAGCACCAACGCCGCGCAGACGCTGGCGCCGGCACTGTCCTCGATGTCGATCTACGTGCTGATGGCGGCGATCCTGGTGTTTCGGCCGGAAGGACTGTTCCCGGCGGCGAGCCGATGAGCGCCCCGCTCGATCCGCCCGTGCTCGAGGAGGCGGCGCCGGGCGCGCGGCTCACGCCGCGGACCGCGTTCACCGCTTTGCTGCTCGCGGTCCTCGCTTTCGTGCCGATCTATGCGGCGCTGACCGGCGACACCTTCGCGATGACGCTCTTCACCCGCGTTCTCATCCTGGCCCTCGGCGCGGTTAGCCTCAACCTGATCATGGGTTACGGCGGCATGGTGAGCTTCGGCCACGCCGTTTATCTCGGCATCGGCGGCTACGCGGTCGGCATCCTCGCCAAGGAAGGAATCGCTTCCGGCTTCGTGCAGTGGCCGGTGGCGATTGCGGCCTCCGCGCTTTATGCGCTCGTCGTCGGCGCGCTCAGCCTGCGCACCCGCGGCGTCTATTTCATCATGATCACGCTCGCCTTCGCGCAGATGATCTACTACGTGGTGATCGGGCTCGACCGCTATGGCGGCGACGACGGCCTGACCATCTACAAGCGCAGCCAGTTTGCCGGCCTTCTCGATCTGCAGAACAAGGCCGTGTTCTACTACCTCTGTCTCGCGCTGCTCCTCGGCGGCGTCTATCTGGTGGCGCGCCTCGTCAATTCCCGCTTCGGCCTGGTGATCCGTGGCGCGCGCTCGAACGACCGGCGCATGCAGGCGATCGGCTTCCCGACGTTTCGCTACCGGCTCGTCTCCTTCGTGATCGCCGGCGCGCTCTGCGGGCTCGCCGGGGCGCTCCTTGCCAACCACACCAACTTCATCAGTCCGGCGCTGATGCACTGGACGCGCTCGGGCGATCTGATCGTCATGGTGGTGCTCGGCGGGCTCGGCTCGCTGTTCGGGCCGCTGATCGGCGCCGCGGCGTTTCTGGTGCTGGAGGAGGGGCTGTCGCGGCTTACCGAATATCCCGCCCTGATCCTCGGGCCGCTGCTGCTCTTGGTCGCCATCTATGTGAACGGCGGCATCGAAGGGCTGCTCGAGGGCCGCCGCGATGGCTGAGCCGCTCCTGCAGATCGAAGGATTGAGCAAGCGCTTCGGCGGCGTGGTCGCGGCCGACGCCATCACGCTCGACCTTCCGCCGGGCGAATTCCACGCCGTGATCGGCCCCAACGGCGCCGGCAAGACCACGCTGATCGGCCTGATCGCCGGCGAGGTCGCGCCGCAGCAGGGAAGGGTGCGCTTCGACGGCACCGACATCACCAGACTCGCGGCCTACCGGCGCAGCCGGCTCGGACTCGCGCGCTCGTTCCAGATCACCTCGCTCTTTTCCGAGTTCACGGCGCTCGACAATGTTGCGCTTGCCGCGCAGGCGCATCGCGGCCACTCGTTTCGCTTCTGGCGCGACGCGCGCCGCGAGGAGGAATTGCGCAAGCCGGCGCAGGCGGCGCTTGCCCGTGTCGGCCTGGCGCAACGGGCCGGCGTGCGTGTCGCCAGGCTCAGTCACGGCGAGCACCGCCAGCTTGAGATTGCGATGGCGCTGGTGGCGGAGCCGCGGCTCCTCCTCCTCGACGAGCCGATGGCCGGCATGGGGCCGGAGGAATCGGCGCGGATGGTGGAGATGCTCCGCCAGCTCAAGGGCAGCATGACGGTGCTGCTGATCGAGCACGACATGGAAGCAGTGTTCGCGCTCGCCGACCGCCTCACCGTGCTCGTCTACGGCCGGATCATCGCCAGCGGCGATCCGGAAGCGGTCCGGGCCGACACCGCCGTGCGCCAAGCTTATCTCGGTGAAAAGGATGGCGCGCAGCAAGGGGGGCGTCATGGCTGAGGTCCCTCTGCTCGAGATCGCCGGCATCGAGACGAGCTACGGCGCGAGCCGCGTGCTGTTCGGCATTTCGCTCGCCATCGCCGCCGGCGAGATGGTGTCGCTGCTCGGCCGCAACGGCATGGGCAAGACCACGACCGTGCGCTCGATCATGGGGCTGACGCCGCCGACGGCGGGCTCGGTCCGCTTCGCCGGCACCGAGCTGCGCACGCTGCCCGCCTACCGCATCGCCAAGCTGGGGCTGGGCCTTGTGCCCGAAGGCCGCCAGGTCTTTCCCAATCTCACGGCGCGCGAAAATCTTCTCGCCACCGCGGCCAACCGCAGCGGCGCCGCCGCGCCATGGACGCTCGACCGCATCTTCGCCTTGTTTCCGCGGCTCGCCGCCCGCGCCGGCGCCATGGCGAACCTGCTCTCCGGCGGCGAGCAGCAGATGCTGGCGATCGGCCGGGCGCTGATGACCAATCCGCGGCTCCTGATCCTCGATGAGGCGACCGAAGGCCTCGCGCCGCTCATTCGCGACGAGATCTGGCGCTGCCTCGAACTCCTCCGTGCCGCCGGGCAGTCGATCCTGGTCATCGACAAGAACGTCGATGCGCTGACCCGGATCGCTGACCGCCACTATATCATCGAGCGCGGCCGCGTCGTGTGGGCGGGGGCCTCGAAGGAGCTCGCCGCCGCGCCCGACATCCAGCACCGCTATCTCGGGATTTGAGCCGACGATCGTCGCGCCGGTTTTCGTTCCGCCGGTTCTGGACCGACCAAGACAATCAAGGTTCAGCCGCCGAGATAGGCGCGGCGCACCTCCGGCGTGTGGGCGAGTTCGGCGCCGGTGCCGGAGAGCTTGATCTGTCCGTTTTCGAGCACATAGGCACGGTCGGCCAGGCGCAATGCCACAGCCGCCATCTGCTCGACCAGGACGATGGTCGCTCCTTCCTCGCGCAGTGAGCGGATCGTGCTCACGATCCCCTTGACGACCAGCGGGGCCAGTCCCATCGACGGCTCGTCCATCAGGATCAGGCGCGGCTCCGACATGAGCCCGCGGGCGATCGCGAGCATCTGCTGCTCGCCGCCCGACAGCGTGCCGGCGAGCTGGGCGCGACGTTCACGCAGGATCGGGAAGCGCGTCATCTCACGCTCGAGCAGCTCGGCAACGCGCGCGCGATGGCGCGGCAGGCGCGTGTAGCCGCCGAGCAGCAGGTTGTCCGCGACCGTCTGGTCGGCGAACAACTGGCGACCTTCGAGAATGTGGGTGATGCCGAGCCGCGTGATGTCGTGCGGCCGGCGCCGCGCGATGCTCTGGCCTTCGAAGCGAATATCGCCGGCACTGATCGGCGCGAGCCCGGAGATCGCCATCAAGGTCGAGGTCTTTCCCGCCCCGTTCGAACCGATGATCGCCGTGATTTCGCCCTGACGCGCCTCGAGGTCGATGCCGCGCAACGCCTCGACATGACCGTAGGCGACCTTGAGCCCCTCGATGCTAAGCATGGGCCGGCACCGCCTCCTCGGGTTCGGCGACGCCCAGATAGGCCTCGATCACCTTGGGATCTTCGCGCACCGTGGCGGCGCTGCCTTCCGCGATCTTTTGCCCGAAATCCAGCACCGAAATGACGTCGGAGATTCCCATGATCAGCTCCATGTGGTGCTCGATCACGAGGAGCGTGACGCCGGCCGCCTTGATATCGCGGATGATGCGCGCGAGGTGATGCAGCTCGGTCGGATTGACGCCGGCGGCTGGCTCATCGAGCATGAGAAGCTGCGGCCGTGCTGCAAGCGCGCGGGCGATCTCGAGGAGCCGCTGCTGGCCGTAGGAAAGATTCTGCGCGCGATCGTGCGCGCGCTCGGCGATACCGACGAATTCCAGGAGCGCCATGGCCTTGCGCCGGAACGCCGCCTCCTCGGCGACGGCCGCACGGGTCTGCAGCAGATTGGCAAAGAATCCGCATCTGAGCTGCAGATGAAACCCGACCATGACGTTGTCGATGACTGAAAGTTCGCCGAACAGCCGGATCGCCTGAAATGTGCGCGTGATGCCGTAGCGGGCCATGCGGTGCGGTCCCTGCGGGGGCAGGGCCTTGCCGCCGAGGATGATCGTGCCGGCGCTCGGCCGGAACACGCCCGTCACCACGTTGACGAAAGTGCTCTTGCCGGAGCCGTTCGGGCCGATCAGGCCGTGCACGCTGCCGCGCTCGATCGCCACGTCCACGCCGCTCAACGCGCGAATCCCGCCGAAATTCTTCGCCAGGCCGCGCACCGCCAGCACGGGCTCGTTGCCGGCCGTACCGCGAGCGAAGTCGAGGACGCTGGGATCGGCTTCGATCGGGGCCGGCGGGCGCTGCCAACGGCGGAAGAGGGCGGTTTGCCGCAAGCTGCCGACAATGCCTTTGGGCAGGAACACGATCGTTATCAGGATGATGCCGCCG
This sequence comes from uncultured Alphaproteobacteria bacterium, assembly GCA_963833665.1. Classification (GTDB taxonomy): domain Bacteria; phylum Pseudomonadota; class Alphaproteobacteria; order Rhizobiales; family Xanthobacteraceae; genus BOG-931. The sequence continues at coordinate 108,157 of CAWHZA010000037.1, forward strand.
TAGATATAAAGCTGATATTCCTGCAGGCTGGCGAACACGGTCGGAATCAAATTGAGAATGACACTGCCGACCAATGGTCCGAGCAGCGTGCCGGTGCCCCCCATCAGCGCCGAGGTGAGGAAGGAAACCGAGAGCGAGAACACGAAGGTATCGCTGTTGATGAAGCCGTTCTGGTGGGCGAAGAACACGCCGCCGATGCCCGCGTAGACCGAGCTGATGACGAAGGCGAGGACCTTGTAGCGGTAGACGTTGATGCCGACCGATTGGGCGGCGATCTCGCTGCCCTGCAGCGCCAGCAGCGTGCGGCCCAAGCGAGCGCGAAACAGGTTGGCGGCGAGGAGCTGGCACATGAGCGCCACGCCGGCGATGAGCCAGAAGTACTGCCGCGCCGTCATTTCACTTCCGTCCGGCAGGGTCGGCGCCGGGATCGACATGATTCCCATCGGTCCGCCGGTGAGGCTCCACCGGTTGCTCGTCACCTCGGCCATGAAGCCGAACGCAATCGTCACCATCGCGAGGTAGGGACCGCGCGCCCGCAGCGACGGGACCGCGAGCGCGACGCCGAACAATCCGGCAAGGGTCACGCCGAGCGGCGCGCTCAGCCAGAACGGCAGGCCGAGCCGCGTCGCCGCGAGTGCGCTGGTGTAGGCGCCGACCGCGTAGAGCCCGGCGTGGCCAAGCGAGATCTGCCCGGTCCACCCGACCAAGATGTCGAGGCCCAGCGTGGCGATGAACAGATAGCCGAGCGACTGCATCACCAGGATGAAAAATGGATCGTCGAAGACGATCGGCAGCAGCGCCAGCACCAGCGCCGCCAGCGCGACCAGCGCCCAATCGCGCGGCCCGGAATAGGCGAAAATCGGCAGCCGCATGTCAGACCTTGCTGATCTCGCGTCGGCCCATGAGGCCGGTCGGGCTGATTGCCAGCACGATAAGGATGAACAGGAAGGTGACGCCTTCCTTGAAGTTCGAGTTGACGATCCCGAACAACTGCTCGAGCAGCCCGATCACCAGGCCGCCGATCAGGATGCCGATCGGATTCTCAAGGCCGCCGAAGATCGCCGCCGCAAATGCCTTGATGCCGGGCGTCGTACCCATGTAGGCCCAGGCGAAGGTGATCGGCGCGATCAGGATGCCGCCGAGCCCGGCCAGGGCTGACGACAGGACGAAGGCGAGGACGACCATGCGTTTCACGTTGATCCCCATAACGGCCGCGGCATTGCGGTTGTAGGCCACCGCGATAAGGGCCTTGCCGAGCAGCGATCGGCGCAGGAACACCTGCAGCGCGAAGACGGTGCCGAGCGCGGCGAAGATGATAAACAGCTCCTGCGGGAAAATGCCGGCCGAGCCGATCAGCACCACCGCGTCTCCGAACGGGGAGGGAAACTTGATCTGCTCGGGCCCCCAGAGCTGCACCGCCGCGTTCTTGAGAACGATGCTGACCGCGACCGTGCTGAGCACCCAGGAAAGCGAAAGCGCATGGCGCATCACCGGGCGGATGGCAACGCGTTCGAGCCCGGCGCCCATCGCCGAGGACAGCAGCACCACGGCGAATACGGCAAGCGCATAGGGCAAGCCGAAGCTCACGTAGCAGGTGAGCCCGAACAGCGCCCCGATCATCAGGAACTCGCCCTGGCTGAAGTTCAAGGCGCCGGTGGTGATGAAGGTTATGTAATAGCCTTCGGCAATGAGAGCGTAGATGCTGCCGATCGACAGGCCGCTGACCAGGGCCTGCCACAGTTTCACGAAGAACGCGCCCATCCGATCGGCCTCCCTGACCCCGACACATGGGAGACGACAGAAGGACGGATGCGTCTTTCCTGTCGCGCCTGTCGTCGTCCGCCGGCCTGCTATTCGGCGTGCTCGAGCTTGCCGTCATGCCAGACCGCGAGGAAGCCGGTATCGCGACCGAGCGATTCGTGGCTCTGGCTGCTGAAGGGATGGGGTTTCATCTTGGTCACCGCTTCGGCGAAGTCGTCGGTCTCCTCCAGGGCGTCGCGGACTTTCTGCGGGTCGGGGCCGACCTTGTCGAGCGCCCGCAGCACCAGGCGCACTCCGTCGTAGGTCTGTGCGGTTGCGACCGGGTGGAAATCGCCGCCCTGATCCTTGAATATGCGGTCGACTTTCTCGTGCAGGGTCTTGGCATTCGCACTGTGGTCGGGCGTGTAGGAGGTCACCGCCATCACTCCCTCGATCAGGTCCTTGCCTCCGAGCTTGAGAAAGTTGGGCGCTATCAGCCCCCAGGTTCCGGTCCACGGGACCTTCAGCCCGATCTTCTGCATGCTCTTGGCGATCTGCACGGCAGCCGGCGCAAGCGAGTAGGCGATGATGAAATCGACCTTGGCCTCCTGCATCTTGGTGAGCTGCGCCGTCATGTCCGAGTCGTTTTGATCGAACACTTCGGGGCCGGCCACCAGGTTGAGATTGGCTTCCTTCAAGAGGCGCAGCGCGGTGTCGCGGCCGCTCTGCCCCCAGCCGGTCGAGTCGTGCATCAGGCCGATGCGCTGATATTTTCGGGCATTGATGTAGTTGAGCATGATCGACGTCTGGATGCCGTCGTTGAGCGAGACGCGGAAAATGTAGCTCTTCGGCGCGTTCTGGTAGCGCTCGATGATCTGCTCCGCGGTGGCGATGGTGTCCATCAGCGGAATCTGGTTCTTTTGCGCGATGTCGATGATGGCAAGCGCGACGCCGGAATTGACCGGCCCGACAATGGCGAAGACCTTGTCGCGGGTGATGAGCCGGGTGACGTTCTCGACGCCCTTCGCCGGCTTGGTCTCGTCGTCATAGATGACGGCCTCGACCTTCTGGCCCTTGTAGCCGCCCTTGTCGTTGTATTCCTTGAGGGCGAGTTCGGCCCCCATTCGCGCCGCCTTGCCGTAGTCGTCGGTACCGCCGGTCAGCGACAAGGTAAAGCCGATCTTGAGGTCCGCCGCCGCCGCGCCGTCGATGAAGGTCGCGGCCAGCAACAGACCGATAGCGATGACACCGAGCCGCCCTGCGATGATCCGTGCTCTGCCGCTCATCGTCGTCCCTCCCGTCAGTTTGTTGTGCTTATTGGACCTCTCCCACTTTTGCAGGAAAGGCCGACCGTCCAGACTCTAGCGCGTTTCCCAGGCGGATCAAAGCTCCGTCCGGTCCGGGTAGTGCCTCAGTTTGAAATTTCCGGCTATCGCTCCTCGGGTTGACTTACCAGTGGATGCGACAACACCGCACGGACAATGAGCGGGGCGCCGGCAGCGATCGGCAATAGCCAATAAGTGAAATGGGGCAGGTCTTTCCAAATCGGCAATTGCTTGCCGTTGTCCACGTAGAAGGCAACCAAGAGCAAAACGTAGGACGTTCCCATGCCCGTAATGTGCAGTCTAACCCAATTGCGCCAGCGCTGGCGTCTAGCCTGGCGCCCCCAATATGCCGACACAAAAGACAGCGTTCCGAGAATAAATAGGTGATAGTCCTCGGCCCAGCGTGCGACAGCCAACCCGCTGGCTGTTACGAAAATGCCGGCCAAGCACCAAAAGTAGATCGTACCGTACCGGGGATGGCGGCCAGCACGCTTCGGGCTAAGCATGGCGACTGCGCCGGTGACCACACAGCCGAGTCCTAACAGAATGTGGATTCCAACGACGGAGAGAAAGATTGGATTAGTGGAGGGTATTTCGATTCCGGCTATGTCGGTTGTCGCCTCGGCGATCATGCCGCGATCCGCTCTTTGTACGGGCCGCGATCAAGTATGCCACGTCGATGTGGCCTTTTCCACGACCGTCAAGGCAAAATTCAAACTGAGACACCACCCCCGGCCTGGACAGTGTAGCGGGATGCCAGTCAGGGGGCCGGCTGGCGTGGTCTCCGACGACCGCTCATCCGCGAGACGCGCAGTCGTGGCGTTCAGTGACCGCAAGCATCGGCCAAAGCGCCTAGCTTCCTCTCATGTTTGTCGCGGCTATGACATCGGTCGCTGGTCGGTCCTCGGCCGGCGGTTCGCCGCGGCCGGTCACCGGCTTGCTCTTGCGCGGGTTGGGTTTTGCTTTGCTGGCGGCCATCCTTTTCGCGAGATCCTTCTTCACGACGTCCGCGATCTTCTGCATGACGGCCGCATGAAGCCGGGGCGATTTCTCGATGGTCGTATGTGACAAGCCCATGTCCGCAGTCAGGTCGATGTTGGTCAGCTCGCCTTGAAACCCGGGCCCAGGCGAAACTCGTTTGCCAAAGCCATTCTCCTGATAGAAGTTCACGAAATGAAGAACGTTCTTTGGAACAGGCTGCGGGCTGGTTGCATCGAAAGTCACTATCAGCTCGACGGGAATGTTCTGCCTGTCGAGCGCGTTGGCAACATCAAACGTCGCGTCGGCGCCCAGCGAATGGCCGATGACAACCACGATATCCTTGTGCCCGCGTGAGTACTTTGAGGCGATGCGCTGTGCGACCGATTGCCATCCATGGGTGCTGTACACCTGGGCGCTGTAGCCCAGGTGGTTGAGCTTGCCCGCAAGCGTGTCCATGCCGCGCGAGAAAATGTCGGCAAGTCCCCGAAGCAAATCGACCTGCACTTCCGACGCGGCGGCGGGCTTCGTGCCCTGAGCGTTCGCGGAGCCGATGATCGGATCGGCCGGCCCGAAGCAAGCGCTGCCGCAAATGAGGCCGATAGCAAAGAGCCTGCGCCATTGATACATGAATACCCCCTGCGTGAGTGGTGTGAGAAGCTATACGATCCACGGCGCGGCCGAAACGCCATCCCCATGAGCTAATCGGCGCCGCATTGCGACAGTCGTCGCGCGGCGGACTCGTCGCCGCTCTTCGCCGCGCGCTCGGCCAGCGCGCAGCCTCCGGGCTTGTCCCGGAATTGCGCGTTTTGGGAGAGCTTGAGATCGATCAACGCCATGACCGCACCGGGCTCGCCCAGCTCGGCGGCCTCGGTGGCGTCGTAGAGAATGCTCCCCGGATAGTCGATGGTGAGGTCCGGATTGTCGGCCAATAGCTGCAACAACTGCAGCCGCGCCTCGTAGTTCCAAGCGGCCCAGGTGCGGAGCAAGGCCGTTCCCTTTTTCAGGTCGCGGGGCACCACCTTGCCTTCGATGTAAAGGAGGCCGAGCGCGCCTTTCACGCCCGGAACGTCGGAGGCGCGCCGGCCGGCGAGCAGCGAAACTGCGCGCTTCGGGTTCGCCGGGCCGCCTTCGCCTTTGATCAGCATGTCGGCAAGCGGCGGGATCGCGCCGCCGGCATAGCCGGACAGGCCCTGTTCGAGCAGCGCGCGCGCCCGCGCCGGGTCGCTGGCGCGGATCGCAATCGCGAGCTCGGTCCGGGCATCGCTGCGTCCGGCTTGCGCGAGTTTTTCGAGCAAGGCGATGCCGCGCGCTTTCTCGGCCGGATCGCTCGATTTCACCAGCAGGCGGCCGAGCAACACCTGCATGTCCGCCGCCTGCACGTCCTTGGACGGATTGGCGACCGCACGCTCCGCCCAATGGATGGCGCCGGCCGGATCGCGCTTGACCGTGTCGCCACGGTCGAGCAGCACCGCCAGCATCAACATCGCATAGGCGTGACCAAGCTCGGCCGCCTTGCGCAGCGCCTGCTCGGCCTCGGCGCGCTTGACCAGCTGCGGTGCATTCACGTCGCTGCGGTAATAGGATTTGTACAGGTCGTAGATTTCGAACAGCGCGTCCGCGTCGTTCTGTTCGCCCAGCTCACGCCATACCCCGATCGCTTCCTCGCGTTGCCCGTCGGCGGTCAGCGCGCGCGCCAGCAGGTGTTTGAGCCGCAAATCATTGCGTTCGAGCGCCACCGCCTGGCGGCAGACCTCGACCCAGGTCTTGCGCATGCGCGCCTGCTCGTCCCAGTCCCCGTCGAACGCAGCGTCATTCAGGCGAAGGCATTCGCGCGCGGGGCCGCCTTGCGCCGGAGTCTCCGCGGCACACGGCGGGATCGTCGCCATCGCCGCCGCCCCGAGACACAACAAAACAATAAACCGCCGCACGACGCTGCAACGTTGTCGGACAAGACGGGACTGGCTCATGCTTCCCAGACCCCGCAAGATGACGCCGTGCCGCGAGCGTCGAACCGTGGGCTATCACCGGCGTCGCAGGCTTTGGCAAAGCGATCTCGATGTTACCTGCGTGCGGCGGCGAGCGCCGCGGCACAATCGGGCGACAGGTTCGAGGCGTTCTCGGCGAGGCAAGCGATGATCCGGCCTCCTCCCGGCGGAACGTCACCGCACAGTCGGCGCTTATCCGGGCCGCAGATCCGCAAGACGTAGAATGCCTCGCCCGGGCGCAGCGTCGGCATCGGCCCGGGCATCGGGCCCGGACCGACCGCGGGTCCGGGTCCGCCTGGCGGCGCGGCTGCGGGCGCCGCTGCTTCGCTTCCGGAAGGAGGAGCGCCGGTACCGATCGCCGCGACGGCGCTGCGGCACGACCCCGAGAGCTGGGAGCTATTCCGCTGCAGACATTGCAGCGCTTCGGCGCCTCCAGGCTGCACGCCTCGGCAATGCGCCATGAAATCGGATCGGCACGCGGCGCGGACGGCGCTGACCTGCTCGGGACTTGGCTGTTGCGCTTCGCTCGGCGGCGGGGCAGACGAAGGCGCTGCGCCGACGCGCGGCTTGACGCCCGGTCGTCTGCGCGGGGGAGGCGCCGTATCGCCGGGCTGCGCGTTTTCACCCGGTTGCGCATCCGCTGCCGGCGGCGTGGCTCCGGGCGCCGCCGATTCGCTTCCGGCAGGAGGAGCGCCGCCAGCAATCGCCGCGACGGCGCTGCGGCATGGTCCCGAGAGCTGCGAGCCATTCTGCTGCAGACATTGCAGCGCTTCGGCGCCTCCCGGCTGCACGCCCCGACAATGCGCCCTGAAATCCGATCGGCATGCGGCGCGGACGGCGCTGATCTGCTCGGGACTGGGATTTTGCGCTTCGCCTGGAGGCGGGGCCGACGGGGGCGCCGCGCCCACGCGCCGTTTGACACCCGGTCGTCCATGCGGGGGAGACGCGGCGGGCGCAGTCTCTGCGGGCTGTGCGGTTTCAGCCGGCTGCGCTTGCGCTGCCGGCGGCGTGGGCGCCGGCTCGCCAGATCCGACCGCTGCGCGGCACGACGGCGACAACTCGGCGGCATTCGCCTTCAGGCAAAGCAGGATCTCCGGGCTCTCGGGCTTGATCCACGAACAGTGCGCGAGCATGTCGTTCAGCGTGCAGGCCTGCCGCACTGCGCTGAGCTGATCTTGCGCGTGTCCTTCCGCAGCGGCCTTCGGCGGCGGCTGCGGCGCAGGAGTCGCTGGCGCACCCGCCGGCGGGGCATCGGCTGCCGCCGGTGTCGCGTGGTGGGGCGCGGCCGGCTGCGCGGCAACAGCGCTGACCGCTGTCCGGCAGGCCGGCGACAGCTTCGTCTCGTTGCTGACCAGGCACATCAAGGCGGCCTTGGTGCCGGGCTCCACGCCGGAGCAATTCGCGGTGAAGTCGGCGCGGCAGGCCGAGCGGATGGCGGCGCGCTGTTCCTCGGTTGGTTGCTGTGCCGCGAGCGTTCCGGAAATGCTGACGAGAAGCAAAGCTCCGAGCAGCGACGATCTGAACATGGAAAAATCCTCACGACGTTGGCCACCGTAGCAGTGCGGCCGAAACAATGCACGCAGGGGCCGCTTGCGTCCAGGGCGGCATTGCCGTGCCGTGGCGAGTGGCTTACTGCGCGATTTACTCACGCGGTTCGGCACGGACGCATTCGCTGCACGGTAGCGTCGCCCCGCTGCTTCGCGCGGACGCTTCGGCGCCCTTTAGTGACCGATGCGAAGCGGCGGTTCGCCCCATCCGACGATCAGTCGCCCTGGCGCGCGGTCTCTTCGTCGCGCGGATGCAGCCAGTTGTCGACGATGATCGCAAGCAGCAGCACCACGCCGCGGATGATGTTCTGCACCTCGGTATTCACGTCCATGATGGTGAAGGCGTTGAGCAGCGTGCCGATCAGCGCGCAGCCGACGATGACGCTGAACACGCCGCCGCGTCCGCCGACGAGGCTGATGCCGCCCAGTACGACGACGAGGATGACATCGAAGATTTGCGTGCCAACGATCACGATGTTCGTCTGCATATTGCCGGTCTGACCGATCCAGACGAGCCCCGCGAGCCAGGCGAACAAGGCAACCAGCACATGCTCCAGTATTGTCAGCGGTCGCAGCGCGATGCCCGAAAGCTTCGCGGCTTCGGGATTGTCGCCCTGGGCATAGATGAAGCGGCCCGTCGAGGTCCGTGACAGGAAGAAGTGCATGACCACCGCCGCAGCCGCAAACACGATGATCGGCATCGGTATGCCGAACAGCGAACCGCGGCCCGCGAATAACAGCGCATCCGCGTCCTGCGGCGCATAGACGACGTAGACCGGCGAGATCCAGTACGATGCGCCGTAGACAACGAGCGTCGTCGCCAGGGTGACGAACAGCGCCGGCGCCTCGACAAACGCGACCATGAAACCGTTGATGCAGCCGACGGCGACGGCGATGACGAGCGCGAGGACCGCTGTCCAGAACGGCGGAAGTCCATGCTGATTGGCGATGAGCGCCACGCCCCACGGGCAGGCCATCAGCGCAATTTCGCTCAGGTCGATGCTGCGGCTGATGACGATCAGCCCCATGCCGAGACCGAGGATGCCGAGAATGGAGATGCTGCGGACCAGGCCGAGGATATTCCGCGTCGTCGCAAAGCCAGGAAGCGCCAGTGCAAAGACAATCAGCAAAACAACGACGATTGCGGCGACGACCTGTTCCTGGCTCAACTTGTTGAGGCTGCGCCACCAAGGCGTCGTCTTGCCGGATGCGGTGGTCGTGACGGATGCCATAAGACGTTCCTTTGGGGCAATGCGATCAGTGGATGGCGGCGTACATGATCTTGTCTTCGGTGGCCGTCGCTCCATCGAATTCAGCAACGATGCGGCCAAGGCGAGCGACCAGGATGCGGTCGGAGACGGCGAGGATCTCCGGCAGATAGGAGGAGATGACCACGATGGCCTTGCCTTCGTCGGCGAGGCGGCGGATCTGGGCATGGATCTCCGGAATGGTGCCGACATCGACGCCGCGGGTCGGCTCGTCGAAGATGACGATCGAGGGATCCTGCGCCAGCGATTTGGCGATCACGACCTTCTGCTGATTGCCGCCGGAGAGCTCGACGATGCGCGCATTGCGCAGCAGCGCGGCGATCTTGAGCCGCTCGATCCAGTAGCTCGCCAGCTTGTTGCGCACGAACCGCGATACCAGAAAGCTCCAGCCGGCCTTGGTCGCAAGCTTGCTCACATAGAGGTTGTCGTCGATGCGCATGGTCTCGAAGTAGCCGTTGGCCTTGCGGTCCTCGGTGATGTAGCAGATGCCGTCATTGATCGCCTGCTTCGGCACGCGGTAGCGGATCGGCTTGCCGCGCAGGTAGATCATGCCGCCGTTGATAAGGTTGCGCTTCAATGCGCCGTAGACGATCTTGGCGATCTCGGTGCGCCCCGAGCCGATGAGGCCGGCGATGCCGACCACCTCGCCGGCATAGACCGAGAACGACATGTTCTTGACTATGAGGCCCATGGTGACGTTCTCGACGGTCAGCACCTTCTCGGTCGAGTGATGCCTTCGGCTGCCGTCGCGCTGGCGGGCGTAATGGGTCTGGGTGATGTCGCGGCCGACCATGTGCCGCACCAGCTTCTCGCGGGTCATCTCCGAGGTCTTGGCGGTGATCACCAGCTTGCCGTCGCGCAGCACGGTGATGCGGTCGGAGATCTTCAGCAATTCCTCGAGCGCGTGCGAGATGTAGATGACGGCGACGCCGCGGGCGCGCAGGTCGCGCACCAGGTTGAAGAAATGCACGATCTCCTCGGGCGTGAGGCTTGCGGTCGGCTCGTCGAAGATGATGATGCGGGCCTTGTTGTAGATGGCGCGCGCGATCTCCACCATTTGCCGCTTGGCGGTGCCGAGGAGCGCGACCGGGATCGCCGGGTCGACGTGGAAATTGAGCGATTGCAGGAGCTGCTGCGCCTGGATGTTCAGCGTGCGAAAGCGTGTGAGCAGCTTCTCGTTGCCGAGTTCGATGTTCTGCGCGGCCGTCATCGTCGGCACCAGGCTCGTTTCCTGATAGACCATGCAGATACCGGCGGCGAGCGCGTCGCGCGGTGACTGGAAGTCGACCGGCTTCCCGTCAACGCAGTAAGTGCCCGAGGTGAGCCGGATCGCGCCGGCAATCGCCTTGCACAGCGTCGACTTGCCGGCGCCATTCTCACCGACGAGGGCGTGCACTTCACCTGGGTAGAGGTCGAAATCCACGCCCTCGATGGCGTGCACGCCGCCGTAGATCTTGCTGCCCTTGCTGACGCTCAAGACCGGTTCGCGCGCGCCTTGCGGCAACACCTTCTCCGCGGAACGATCGATGACGGCCATCTCATTCATTGGCGCATACCCGATTGGTGCAGCAGCACGCGGCCGCTGCCTTTTGACACGATGACAACGCCCTGCGCGGTTTCGATGACGGATGTGATGCCGTGATTTTTTCCGCCGACGCGGCTGTGCAAGGTCTCAACAACCTCGCCGTCGGCGTCGAGCCGCGCCAGCAGCCCGTATGAGCGCGGCGGCGCCCACGGTTTCTCAATGCCGAGCGCCCTGAGCCCGCCGAGTTGCAGAGGTTCGAGGCAGTCGCGGGTGCTGGAAATGATCGGCGCAATCCAATAGGCCGGCGGAACAGTCCGCATCATCTCGTTGCGGAAATCGTCCTCGCGCAGGACGAACTCCACGAGGTGCGTGCGCACGCCGAAAAGGCTAAGCCAGAAGCCGCCGCCGGCGGCTCTTGCCAGCCGCGACGGATAGCCCGGCATGTTGCGGATCACCATTTCCGGGGCGCCGATGACACCGGGCGCTGCAATGCGCGCGCGCCGGAGGCAATGGCCGAAGCTTTCCGTGAACCAGAGATGGCCGTCGGGCGCGACCACGAGGCCGCCCGGGTAGTTCAGCCCGCTCAGCAAAACGCGCGCATTGTCGAGCGCGGGCCGGCAACACGCGATACGGCCGCGCGCGTTATGCTCCATCAAATCGACGCACCAGTCGGCGGCGGGATGGAGCGTGCTGCCGTCGCTGACAAAGATGGTGCCGTCGGCGGCGACGGCCACCGCCGTGAGGCATTGCAGCGCTTCGCCATCGGCTTCGGCGAGGACGCTTCTGCGGCCGGCCGCGTCCATGGCGACGAGGCCGCGCTCGGTGCACGCAAGCAAGCGGCCGTCGGGATGGAAGGCGAGGGCACCGACGCCGCCGTCGAATTCCGCGAATACGGCGCGATCCCGGTAGCCCGTGCCGCTGAGCCGCCACACCTTGTTTGCGGCGGAAACGCAGATGGCGCCATCCGGGGCTTCGGCGACCGCATCGGCGCCGGGAAGCGGCTCGCCGATCGTCGTCGCCTGTTCGAGCCGATCATTCGGACTGAACGCGCCGTCCATCGACGGAATTGCGTGCGGGTCGCGATCTTTGAAAAATATCTGTTCGAGGTCGCGGCGCAGGTACGTGAGAAAGCTCATCGCATCACACTCGCCGCTTGTTGCCCCAATAGGCCTCGTAGCCCGTCCAGGTCGGATCGCAATGCGCCGGATCGAGCTTGATGCGCCCGATGCGGTTGTTCTCCAGCCCGCCGAGGTAGAGGTCGCCTTTGTGCTCTCGCATCGAGGTCAGGGTCGCATGCGAGATGCCGGTCGGATCCCAATAGGACTCCAGGACGTTGCCGGCTTCGTCGAACTTGACGACGCTACCGTAGTTCAGGTTCGGCCCGAGCCACTCGTCGGTTGGGACCTGCTTGGCCATGCGGCGGCGGAACGCCGCCTTTTCCATGGAAAGGTCGAAGCTCGGCGTGCGGACGCCGACTAGAGCCAGCCAATAATTGCCGTCGGAGGCGCGATTGATGTTGTCGGGATGGCCGGGTATTTCGTCGATCAGGATTTCGGTGGTGCCGGCATTCGGGCCTGCAAGCCAGTAGCGGTAGATGCGGCAGGCGGTGGTCGACGCGATCAGCACCGAGCGGCCGTCATGAGCGACGCACATCCCGTTCGGGAAGTAGAAGCTCTTGATCAGCTTGTGCGTCTTGCCGGTTGCGGGATCGTGGCACAGTACGCGGCCGTTCGGACGGCCCTCTACCACTTCGAGCGGATAGGTCGCCGCCTCGTAACGGGTGGTGCAGTCGCTGAAGTAGATTTTTCCATCGGGCGCGATATCGAGGTCGTCCGCCATGCGCACGCGCGAATCGTCGTTGAGCTTGGTCCAGGTGCGGCTGGTCTCGTCGGTGACCTTGAACACCTCTCCGCTCGGCCTCACGCCGTACACGCCCATGCCGCCGACACAGACGATCAAATTCTCGTCCTTGTCGAACTGCATCCCGTAAGGGCGGCCGCCGATATGGGCGAACACTTCCCGCTTTTCGAAGTTCGGGCCGGAAAAACGGATGATGTTGCCGTCGCGGGTGCTGCCGTAGAGCCGGTCTTGCCGGTCGAGGATCACGTCTTCCGGGCCTTCGACCTGATCGAGTCCGATGGCCTCTGCGCCAACCAGCCGGTCATTTTGGGCGTAGGGAGATTTGCTGCCGCGTTCGATCGATGGCGCCGGCGAGAGCGAAAGCACGGCGGGATTGACGTAAATCTTCTGAATGACCTTGCCGCGGTTCTTTGCCCATTTCACGTCAAAGCCGATGGCGACGAGCAAAATAATGCCGGTGAGCGACGAGGTGATGTAACCGGGGATGCCGATGCGCACGAGCCCGTTGGTCATCATGAAAATGATGATGGCGCCGAGCAACGCCCGCCATACCGTGCCGCGGCCGCCGAGAACCGAGGCGCCGCCGATAATCACCGCGGTCAGCGCCTGGAACTCCCAGCCGACGCCGGTCGTCGAATCCGTGCTGCCTTGCCGGGCCGCGTAAAAGATGCCGCTCGCCGCGCAAAGCGTGCCCGACAGGACGTAGGTCGCGAGCAGCATGCGCTCGACACGAATGCCGGCATGACGGGCCGCCTTGCGGCTCGCGCCGATCGCGGTCAGATGCCATCCGTAGCGCGACCGGCTGAGAAAGACGTGGCCGATGAGCAGAACGACGATCAGCGTCGCCGCGTTGATCGGGATGCCAAGAACGCTGCCTTCGCCGAGGTAATCCCAGGCGTCGCTTTCGATCGAATTGGTGGCGAAGACGGTGGCATAGCGCTCGTTAAGCAGGTTAACGCCCGCGCGCACGATGATCAGCGTCACCAGTGTGGTCAGAAAGGGCCGCGCCTTGAGATAGCCGATCAGAATGCCGTTGCATGCGCCGATGACGGCGCCGGTCAAAAGCGTCGCGACGATCGCGAGCCCGACCGGCAGGCCAAGGACGAACAGGCAGAACAGCGCAGTGAAATTGCAGAAGGCAAAGATCGCGCCGACGCTCAGATCGATGCCGCCGGAAATGAGGCTGAGCGCCATGCCGAGCGCGACGAAACCGAACTCGGCGAACAGCCGCATCAGCGACAATGCGTTGGTGAGCGTCCCGTAATCCGGGATGGTGAGCGAGAAATAGACCGCGAGCGCGACCATCACCGTGAACGGGATGACCGGCTCGAACCATTGCTTGAGCAGCAATTCGGACAGGAACAGCCGCGGCGAGAACGAATGTCCAAGCCGCGGCGCCCGTCGGCTCGGCGCCTGCAACGCAGTAGTCGACATCGGCCTCCACTCCACGCCACGATCCGCTCCCGCCGTGACGGCGGGAGCGGCGGTCTCATGCGACGGCGGTCGTCTCTTTGTTAGTTCGATGCGGTCGAGGTCGGCGGCTTGGGCACCGGGTAGCAATTGGCGCCGCTGGCGTTCGCTTTATCCAGCCAGACCGGACGGGTGTAGAACTCCTTGTGCGTCGTTCCCGGCTTCGTGCCGCCTTCGAGCAAGGCCTCTGCCGCGAGGAATGCGTCGTGACCTTGTTCGGTCGCGGTATAGCTGAGGAACTTATGGAAGTTCCCCTGCGCGACCTGGTCGCAATCGAGTTGCGAGCCTTCGCCGGAGGCGTAGACCTTCACCTGCTCGATCTTGCCGGCGTTGCGGATCGCCTGCGCCGCGCCGGACTGCATGATGCCCCAGAAACCGATGCTGGCGCAGAGGTTCGGGTGCTGCTGGATCACCGTCGCGGTGATGTTGAGCGCGTTGTTGGCATCCCAGTTCGCCGCCTGGTTGGAGACGACCTTGATTGCCGAATCCTTTTTCAGCGTATCCATGACGCCTGCGATCTGATCGACGCTGGCAGCCGCGGCAAGCTCGCCCTGGACGATCTGCACCTCGCCGGACGTGCCGCTTCCGGTTCCGCAAACCTTGACCACGTCCTCGGCGAGGATGCGTCCGACCTCGTACCAGTCGGCACCGACAAAGGCGTCCGACTTGTAGTTCGACGACATGTTCATCTGGATGACGTGAATGCCTTGCAACTCCGCGCGCTTAAGCTCCTTCATCAGCAGCGTGACGCTCGGATTCTGAACGATAAGCACGTCGGGCTTTTGATCGACAAGCGCGGTGAGCGCCTGCTGCATCGCCGACATGTTGAGCGCGGGATCGCGGATGATGAACTTCATGCCGCGCCATTCGGCCTCGGTCTTGATCACGCGTCCCCACTCGTCCATCAGCGGCACGCCGGTGGCGATCGGCAGGAAGGCGATGGTCTTGCCCTTTAAGTCCTTGTCGTAGTCGGCGCGCAGTTCATGCGCGGTCTTGGTGCCGCTCTCCTCTTGCGCCAGCGCCGTGGTGGGCAGGCCCAACCATGCGAGTGCGGCCAGCGACGCCGCGATTCCTGCCCATGAATGTCCCTTGGTCATGTCGTCTTCTCCTCCCTGGTGACCCCGCGTCGGCCGACTGTCGTGTTTTCGGCCGGGTCTGTTGTGCGCCCAGGGGGAATTCCCCCAAGGCGAGAGCCGCGTTGCGCGATTTTGCCTAGAATTGAGTGGGTGTCGAGCATTTTTGCATGGGAGGCATGCGAACATCGTAACCCAGGCCTGAAGCGGCCATGGGGCCGCAACCTCCGCTATCAGTCCCAACTTGCCCAACGGGATCAGGGGTCGGTCCGCGCCGTGATAGAGTGCCGGAAAAGCGGAGAGGGGGCAGATGTTCAAGGACGGACTTCTTCGCGGTCGGCGCATCCTGGTGACCGGCGGCGGCACCGGCCTCGGCAGGGGCATGGTGGAAAAATTCCTGGCGCTCGGCGCCGATATCTTCATCTGCGGACGGCGCAAGGCGGTGTGCGACGCCACGGCGGCCGAACTCACCGGGAAATATGACGGCCGGGTCAAGTCCTACGGCGTCGACATTCGCGATGCGGGCGCGGTCGACGCCATGGTGGCTGACATCTTCCAGTCCGGTCCGCTCACCGACCTCGTCAACAACGCCGCCGGCAACTTCATCTCGCGCACCGAGGATCTGAGCACGCGCGGGTTCGACGCCGTCGCCAACACCGTGCTGCACGGGACCTTCTACGTCACCCACGCGGTCGGCCGCCGCTGGATCGCCGGCGGGCATCGCGGCAACGTCGTGTCGATCGTCGTGACCTGGGTCTACAACGGCAGCCCGTATGTCGTGCCGTCGGTGATGAGCAAGTCCGGTGTTCACGCCATGACCATGTCGCTCGCCACCGAGTGGGCGCATTACGGCATCCGCCTCAATGCCATTGCGCCCGGCGTCATTCCGACCGAAGGCGCGAGCAAGCGTCTAAACCCCGGCGCCTCGCCGAGCGAGCGCGCCGAGCGCAGCAACCCGATGGGCCGGGTCGGTCGCATGGAGGAGTTGCAGAACCTTGCGACGTTTCTCCTCGCCGACGGCTGCGAGTGGCTGACCGGACAGACGATCACGCTCGACGGTGGGCAAAGCCACGCCACTGGCTCCAATTTCTACGAGCTGCGCCATTGGACCGACGCGCAATGGCAGACGGCGCGTGCGGCGATCAAGGCACAGAACGACAAGGACCGGGCGCAACGTTCGGTGTAATCGCGGCGTGTGGCCATGATCGAGTTCTTCTTCGACTGTTCGAGCCCGTGGACGTATCTCGCCTTCCACAACATCCAGCCCATGGCCGCCGAGCTCGGCGTTCCGATCGCGTGGCGTCCGATCCTGGTCGGCGGCATATTCAACACCGTCAATCCCAGCGTCTACGCGTCGCGCGAAAACCCGGTGCCGGCGAAGGCCGCCTATATGCGCAAGGACCTCGCCGACTGGGCCCGTGCCGCCGGACTGAAGATCGTGTTTCCGCCGCGCGTCTTCCCGGTCAACAGCGTCAAGGCCATGCGCGGCTGCCTGCTGCTCGAAGCCGACGGCAAGCTCACCGCCTTCGCGCGAGCGGCGTTCGAAGCGTATTGGGGCGACGACGAGGACATTTCCCAGGACGATGTGCTCGCGCGCGTCGCCGACCGCGCCGGGGTCGATCCCGTGTATCTGTTCGCCGGACTGGGTGAGCAGGCGGTCAAGGACAGGCTGCGCGCCAACACCGAAGAGCTGATGCGCCGGGGCGGCTTCGGCTCACCGACCATGTTTGTCGGCGGTACCGACATGTTCTTCGGCAACGACCGGCTGGCGCTGGTGCGCGCCGCCGTCGAGCGGTCGCGCAAGCGACCGGCAGCGGAATAGGTCAGCCCTTCTTCAGCGTGCGCGCGACGTAGTCGCGGACGCGGTCGAGCGTTTCGGCGGCCGCCCAGATCTCGGTGGCGATCTTGTCGATCGCGGCGCCGCTGCGCTCGAGACGCTCGACCACCGGCTGGCGCATTTGCGTCTTGGTCTGGGCAAAGGCGAAGGTCGGGAGCGACGCCAGCCGGCGCGCGGCGGCCATGGCATTTTCCATCAGCGCGTCGGCCTCAACGATTTCGTCGACCCAGCCCCGCGCCAAGGCGTCGTCGGCCTCGTAGGTCGCGCCGCCGAACGTGAACTCGGCGAAATGACGTGACGGAACGGCGGCACGCACGATCTCGAAGGCGAGGGCAGGGAAGGGCACGCCGACCAGCAGCTCGGTCACCCCGATGCGCCCGCCTCCGCGCGCCATCAGCCTGCGGTCGGCGCAGCAGGCGAGCACGCAGCCGCCGGCGATGGCATGGCCGTTGAGCGCCGCCACAAGCGGCTTCGGCAGGAAGAATACCGCGTCGAACGCCCGGTTCATGACCGGCAGGAACTTGCGCACATAATCCGTCCCGCCCGAACTCAACCGCACGAGATCGACGCCGGCGGAAAATATGCGGCCCTGCCCGGTGAGCACGACGGCGCGGATTTCGGGAGCGCGAAGCTCCTCGAAGCATCTGGTCAGGGCCTCGCACAATTCGATGTCGAGCGCACTGGCCTTGCCGTGTGCAAGCGTGACGACCGCAATGCCATCTTCGGTCTTGAGATCGATCATGATCGGCCCCCTCGGTTGCCGCCGGCCTGCGCGCTAGCAAGGCTCCTTCGACGACGGCTCGAGGCCGGGCGCAATGCCGCGTCCGATCTTACACCAGCCCGGCACGGTGTCGCAGGAAAAGGGTGGTGCACGGCGGCGCCCAGACGCGAAAAGCGAGCCCGAAGCAGGGTCGAAGGCTGCCCTCGTTGAGGCCGATTACGACCCGCGGCCCGGTTGTGGTAGGACTTGCGGCCAAGCGGTTTTTGAACGCGAGCCGATAGGGAGGCCATGCAAATGAAACGCTGGATGCTTACCGCAGCGCTGGTCGGCGCTTTTCTTGTTGCTGCGCCCGCGGCCTGGTGTCAGGTCAATCTGCCGCTGCCGCAGGCGCAGCCCGAGCAGGTCGGAGTTTCCAAGGAGAAGCTCGATCGGATCCACGCGGCGCTGAGCCAGGCGATCGGCGACGGCAAGCTAGCCGGCACGGTTGTGCTCGTCGCCCGCAAGGGCAAGCTCATCTATGCCGACGCTGCCGGCTTCCAGGACAAGGAAGAAAGCAAGCCGATGGCGCTCGATTCCATCTTCCGCATCTATTCGATGACCAAGCCGATCGTCTCGGTCGCCGCCATGCTGCTGGTCGAGGACGGCAAGATCGAGCTCACCGACCCGGTTTCGAAATTCCTGCCTGCGTTCAAGGGCCAGCAGGTCAGCCTGGCGCGCGCCGACAGCGAATTCGCCCGCGTGACCTATGCGACGGTCCCGGCCGACCGCGAGATGACCGTGCAGGATCTATTGCGGCACACCGCCGGCCTCGCCTACGGCGAGATCACCGCCAATGCTCCGGTCAAGGAGGCCTACGCGAAGGCGGGACTGTACCTGCCCGGCGTTCGCGACTACGACGCGCGCGATCTCACGCCGGCGGAGGAGGCGGAGCGCCTGGCCAAGGCGCCGCTCGCGCATCAGCCTGGCACGGTGTGGGAGTACAGCATGGCGGTCGATCTGCTCGGCCGCGTGGTCGAGGCGGCTTCGGGCAAGCGCCTGTCGGATTTCCTCGACGAGCGGCTGTTCAAGCCGCTGAAGATGCAGGACACCGCGTTTTGGGTGCCCACGGCGAAGATGGGACGCCTCGCCCAGCCGCTTGCGGCCGATGCCGCGAGCGGCCTGCCGAACAAGCTGATCGACGTTGCCCAGGAGCCGAAGAACGATTCCGGCGGCGCGGGCGGGGTCTCGACCGCGATCGACTACTTGCGTTTCGCACAGATGCTGCTCAACGGCGGACAGCTCGACGGCGCGCGGGTCATGTCGCGGCCGACCATCGCACTGATGACCTCGGATCACCTGGGTACGCGAATCGCGGCGCCGACGACGCCCGGCGAGTTGCTGCTCGGCACGCCCGGCTACACCTTCGGCCTCGGCTTTGCCGTGCGCCAGGGCGGCGGCGTCGCCGGTGTGCCGGGATCGGCCGGCGAATTCATGTGGGCCGGCTACGCCGGCACCTATTTCTGGGTCGACCCGAAGGAGGAGCTCGTCGGCGTCTACATGAGCCAGGCGCCGAGCCCCAGCCGCGCCTACTACCGCAAGCTCATCAAGCAGCTGGTCTACAGCGCCATCGTGGATTGACCGCGGGGCAGAGGCTGCGCCGGCTGTTGACGTGCTGCTGATGTCCAGTCGAAAGGTAGGGCGGCCGCAAACCGGAGCCTCGGTTTCCCCCCGCGGAGGCCGGCTGCGGCCGCATTTCCAGCCCTAAGGTGCACCCATTAGAGCCGGAAACCACCGATCGTTTGTCGCGCCACAAAATGTCTTTCACAAAGCCCGGAAACAGAAACAGAAAACAGAAACGTGCAATTTCCAAAGAGGCCCCGGGGCCAGTCTGGGGGCCCATCTCCCAGAGCGTGGATGAGGGATGTGAGGGCATCCCGGAAGATGAGCCGGCAAGGAGCCTCCACTTTTTTCGTGGCGCGCTGTCGGCAAAATTACGGCGAGGTTTGAGGCGCGGTGGATAACAACAAAACAAGCTGCTTTTCCAGCGTCTTGGAACGTGCCGCGTTTTAGACGGCGGACCCGTCCGAAAGCCGCCGGCGTCGCGCCCGTCGCCGCAGATTGTCGGCCGCCGGGCCGCCGGGTGCGGTCCCCTCAATCGCGATGGTGAGCGGTTACCGCTGCGTCGCCGCTTCGGCCAAAATAAGCCTCGCGTACCTCTTCCTGCTCCATCAGTTCGGTGGGAGTGCCGCTCGCGACCACGCGGCCTTTCGCGAGGACGTAGCCCCAGGTCGCGATGGCGAGCGTCTGGCGCACGTTCTGTTCGACAAGGAAGACGGTGATGCCGCGCTCGTTAATCTTGCGGATGATGCTGAAATTTTCCCGCACCAGGCGCGGCGAAAGCCCGAGCGAGGGCTCGTCGATCAGCAGCAGCTTGGGCGCGCGCATCAGGCCGCGCCCGATCGACACCATCGCCTGCTCGCCGCCCGACATGGTGCCGGCGAGCTGATGGCGGCGCTCGGCGAGCGGCGGAAAAATGCGGAAGATGTCGGCCATCCGTTCGGCGACGACCGCCGCCGACGGCTCGCGATAGGCGCCGGCGCGCAGGTTCTCCTCGACCGTGAGCTTGGGAAAGACCTTCCTTCCCTCGGGGATGCAGGCGACACCGGCGGCGATGATCCGGTGGGTGGCGAGCCCGGTGATGTCGATGCCGTCGAACACGATGCGCCCGGCCCGCGCCGGCGTCAGCCCGAGGATCGCGCGCACCACCGTGGTCTTGCCCGCGCCGTTCGAGCCGAGCAGGCAGGTGATGCTTTCCGCCTTCACCGTGAGCGAAACTCCGCGCAGGACGTCGGCCTTCTCATAGCCGGCGCTCACGTCGTCGATCTCGAGCAGGTCGGGCATCATGCCACTCCGAGATAGGCTTCCTGCACCTGTGCGTCGGCCGCGATGTCGCGATAGCGCCCCTCGGCGATCTTGCGGCCGAAGTTGAGCACGACGCAACGGTCGGTGATGCGCTCGATCACGCCCATCTCGTGCTCGATGATGATGATGGTCAGCGCGGCGTTGCCCTTGCGCACCAGGAAGATGTCGTTCATCAAGGCGGCCGTTTCGTCATGCGTCATGCCGGCTGATGGTTCGTCGAGAAGCAGGAGCCGCGGCTCGCTGATCAGCGCGCGGCAGATCTCGATGCGGCGGCGGTCGATCATCGGCAGGCCGGCGACAGGCTCGAACATCCGTTCCGCCAGCGCCGGCTCGAACGTATCGATGAGCCCCCGGGCGAGCCGATAGGCGGCCGCGCATTCGCGCTTGAACGCGCCCCGCCGCATCAGGTTGAACCAAAGACCTTGCGTGAGGCGCTTGTGGTTGCCGATCATGATGTTGTCGAAGATCGACAATGGCAGCGCCAGGCGCGAGCGCTGGAAGGTGCGCGCGATGCCGCTGAGATAGACGGCGCGCGAACTGGCGTTGGTGATGTCGGTGCCGGCGAAGCTCACTTGTCCCTGGTCGGCGGCGTAGATGCCGGTGATCACGTTGAACAGCGTGGTCTTGCCCGAACCGTTGGGACCGATGAGGCCGAGAATTTCGTTCTCAGCGACTGCGACATCGAGGCCGTCGAGCGCGACGACGCCGCCGAAGCGTTTCACCAGCCCGCGCGTCTCGAGCAGCACCGTCACGGCCGCCGCCCGGGGAAATAGCGCCGCACCGGCCGCGGCAACAGGCCCTCGGGACGAAACAGCAGCACGGCGATGACCATCAGCGCATAGAGCAGGAAACGGTATTCCTGCAGCGTCTGCAGCTTCTCCGGCACCACCACAACAATGATCGTCGCCGCCACGAGGCCCCAGGGGTTGCCGATACCGCCGAGCAGCAGGATCGATACGAGAATGAGCGAATCGGCGAAGGTGTAGTTGTTCGGCGCAACGAAGCCGCCGACCATGCCGAACAGCGCTCCGGCGATGCCGATGAGGAAGTTGCCGATGAGAAACGCGGTAACCTTCCAGCGGGCGACGTTAAGCCCGAAGCAGCCGGCGGCGGTTTCGTCGAGCCGCAGCGCGTCGAGATTGAGCCCAATCCACGAGCGTTCCAGGCGCTGCACCAGAACGAAGGCGCCGCTCAGCAACAAGAGGCTGAGCAAGAAATAGTTCAGATAGAAGGAAGCGGAGACGCTGCCGATCTCGATGCCGTCGTTGAACGACCAGCCGAACAGGGTCATGGGCTTGACCTGCATGCCTTGCGGGCCGCCGAGCACGTCGTTGACCTCGAGGAACGTCTTGAAGAGGAGCGCAAAGGCGATCGTCACCACCGCGGCGTAGTGGCCGCGGGTGCGCAGGACCGGCAGCAGCAGAAGCGATCCGACCAGCGCCGCCAAGAGGCCGCCGATGACGATCACGACGAGGGGCGGAATGCTGGCCTGCGCGTTGAGGACGGCGGAGGTATAGGCGCCGATGCCGAAAAACGACGCGCCGGCAAAATTGACGACGCCGGCATAGCCGAACTGCACGTTCAATCCCAGCGTCGCGACGCTGTAGAGCAGCACCGTGACCATCAGCAGCAGCACAAAGTGGTTGTTGTGAAAAACGCCGGCGACAGCGAGCGCCGCCAGGACAGCACAGCCGCCGAACGTGTTCTCGTGAGCGGCGAAAGAGCGGCTTACCCGCTCAAGCAATCCGAGCCAGGCGGCGCCGGCAATGCCAGCGATACCGGCGGCAAGCAGCGCGATGATGACGGCCTGCCGCTCCGCCGCGAGGAGCGCGGCCAGATAGACGGTCGCGGACGTAAGCGCTGCGAGAGCGGGCCAAGACGGCGCGTCGGGCTTCTCCGCCGCCATTGCCTCACACTCGCTCGCTGATCTTTTCCTGGATCAATCCGGTCGGGCGCCAGGCCATGATGACGATGACCACGGCGAAGGCGAATACATCCTTGTAGGCGCTCGCCACCGGCAGCAGCACCGCGCCGGCCGTCTGCAACGTGGCAAACAGGAAACCGCCGAGGATCGCGCCATAGATGCTGCCCAGCCCGCCGATGATCGCGGCGGAAAAGCCGATGACCCCGAGATAAAGGCCCATGCCGAAGTTGATCTCGTTGTAGTAGAGCCCGTCGATCACCCCGGCGAAAGCGGCGAGCGCCGAGCCGATGGCAAACGTGATCAGCACGATCGCGGTGAAGTCGATGCCCATGGTGCGCGCCGTTTCCTCATCCTGCGCCACGGCGCGGATGGCAAGGCCGAGCTTGGTGCGATTGAGGAGAAACTGCAGGCCGACGATCGCCAGCGCGCCGACCGCCAGCATGATGACGTTGTCGAGCCGCAGGTTGAAGCCGCCGAGGTCGATCGCGCTCTTCGGCAGCAGGGCCGGAAACGGCTTGGGATTGGCGCCTTGCGGGTAGAACAGCCGCACGCCTTCGCGCAGCACGGTGCCGGCCATGAGTGTGATCAGGAGCGTGTTGAGCGCCGGCGCCGCGCGCAATGGCAGGACCAGATAGCGCGCGATCGCCATGCCGACGAGCGCCATTGCCGCCGTCGCGACGGCGACCATGACCGCAAGTTCGAGCGAGGATAAGCCGACCCCGAGCGCGCGCAGGCCGCAATAGGCCGCGAGCGCGGCAAATGCGCCGAGCATGAGCACGTCGCCGTGCGAGAATTTGATCACGTCGAGGACGCCGAAGAACAGGGTGAAGCCGACGGCCACGAGCGCGTACATCATGCCGAGCATCAGCCCGTTCATGACGTACTGCGCAACGAGGCCGGCATTCATGGCTTTGGTTCTTGCTTCGAGGTCACACGCCGGGACTGCGCGACGCGGTACGAGCGGCCAAGGCTATTTCAGGCCGGGAAGCTCGCGCTTGCCGCTCGCGTATTCGCTGTCGGCCCATTCCACGAACTTGCCGTCCTGCACGACGTAGTCGGTGATCACCGGCACGGTGTTCTGCCCGTGATCGTCGAAGGTGATCTTGCCGACGACCGAATCGCGGTCTTTCACGTTGCCGAGCGCGGCGATCACCTTCTTGCGGTCGGGCCCGACGGTTTCGATGGTGTCGAGGATCAGGTCCATCGCGGCATAGGCGAACGGGCCATAGGCTTCGGGCGGATTGTCGTAGTGCTGGGCGTCGTATTTCTCGATGAAGAACTTGCCGCCCGGCAGTTTCTCGGTCGGCGCGCCCTCGCGGAAGGCAAGCGTGCCCTCCGCCAGCGGACCGAGCCCCTGGATGAAGGCTTCGGAGACGATGCCCGAGGTACCGTCGAGCAGCGCCTTGATGCCGAGCTTGTCCATTTGCGAACGGATGCGCACGCCGATGGGCGTGAGCCCGCCGAAATAGATGACCTGCGGATTGAGCGCCTTGATCTGCGTGAGTTCGGCGGTGAAGTCCTGCTGGTCGGCGGTAACGCCGAAGGTGCCGACGATCTTGGCCTTGCCCAGGCGCGCGAGGGCCTCGCTGAAATATTGGTTGTGGCCCTTGCCGTAGTCGGTGGTGTCGTGGATCACCGCGACCGTCTTGTAACCGAGCCTGGAGATCAGCGCCGCGTTGGCTTCATTCTGGTTGATCATCGTGCCGTTGACGCGATGAACCTCTGGATACTTGTTGCGGTAGGTGATGTCGGGAAGGACAGCTCCCCACACGATCACCGGAAAGCCGAACTTGTGGTAGGTGTCGACGGTCGCAATCGCGGTCGCCGAGCAGTAGTGCGTCGCAGCAGCGATGATCTCGTTGTCGGCGGCCATCTTGGTCGCCGCTTGCACGGCGACGTTCGGCTTGCATTCGTCGTCGAGCACGACGAGCTGGTAGTCGTATTTCGTCTTTGCATCGGCATTGCGCAGCTTCACCGCCAGATCGGCCGAGTTGCGGCCGCCGATGCCGTTGACCGAGACACCGCCGGTCAGCGGCCCGATGAAGCCGACCTTGACCGCGTCCTTGGCGGCGGCGGAAGCGGCCGTAAGCGCCAGGACGAACGCAGTCAGGGTCGCGGTGGCTGCCTTGCGTCTCATCATCATCGGATGCCCTCGGCTTCTGGCGCGTTCGTCGGCACGGCCGATCGCGTCTGCACGCGGGTGGGCGCGATCTCCGCTCATGTTTGCGCAGCTTACGTCAGGCGGCAAGCCGCCGGAATGAGACGCACCTCATTCAGCGGGTCCGCCAATCTCCCGCCTGCTCGAGCGCTTGCGCCGCCTGGATCATGGTCGTCTCCTCGAAGTGGCGTCCGACCAGCATGATGCCGACCGGCAAGCCGTTGACCTTTCCGCAAGGCACGGTGAACGCAGGATGGCCGCTCACATCGAAGGGGCAGGTGTTCTGCTGCATGTTGAGCGCGGCGTCGACGTAGACTTCGCGCGGCGCATCCGGTGACGGGATCTCCGTCGCCGGGAAGGGGATCGTCGGCATCGCCAGCACGTCGCAGTTCGCCAACGCCTTGTCGTAAGCGGCCCGCAGCAGCACGCGGAAATTCTGCGCTTTGGCATGGTAGCGGTTGTGATAGTGGCGGTGCATGTATTCGCCGAGCAGCAGCACCAGCTTGACCGTCTCGGATACGTCATCGGGACGCGAGCGCCAGCCGCGGGCGAACGCCTCCTGCAGCGAGAGCGTGTAGTAGCCCGGCCAGTTGTTGCCCATGCCGTAGCCCTTGATCATCATCTCGGCGGCGCCCTCGAGAATGATGCCGGTCCAGATGTGCGGCGCTTCGAGGTGCATCGGCACCGAGACTTCCTCCACGGCGGCGCCGCTTGCTTTGAGGTCGTTGGCGGCCGCGCGAACCTTCGCGCTCGTCGCCTGATCGCTGACCGGGTGATGGAAACCCTCCTTGAGGAGCCCGACGCGCAAGCCCTTAACGCCGCGGCCGAGCGCTTCCATGTAGTTGCCGACCTTGGCGTTGATCGTGCGCGGGTCATGCGGATCGGGGCCCGCTATCGCGGTCAGGAGCCTGGCGACGTTCTCGGTGCTCGAGCACATCGGGCCGCAGTGATCGACCGAATACGAGATCGGCATGCCGCCGGTCATCGGCACCAGTCCCCAGGTCGGCTTGAGGCCGAATACCCCGCACCACGCCGATGGCGTGCGGATCGATCCCCCTTGGTCGCCGCCGAGCGCCATCGTCACTTCGCCGGCGGCCACCAGCGCCGCGCTGCCGCCGGAGGAGCCGCCGGTCGAGTGCTTCGGGTTGTGCGGGTTGCGGATCGGTCCGGTCGCGCAGGTGTGGCTGCCGGCCGAGAAGCAAAGATCCTCGCAGGCCGCCTTGCCGGCGATCACGCCGCCGGCGTCGAGGATGCGGGTGACGACCGTGGCATCGACCTCGGGAACGTAGCCTTCGAGCACGCGCGAGCCGTTCATCATCGGCACGCCGGCGACACAGATGTTGTCTTTCACGGCGACCCGCTCGCCTGCCAATATTCCGCTCTTGGCGCCGACGATGTGCGTCTTCCAGTACCAGGCGTTGTACGGGTTCTCCTCGGCCGGCGGCCGGTAGCCGGGGTCGCGCGGGTATTTTACCGGGAGCTTTGGCTCAACCAGCTCGTCGAGCCGCGCATAGGAGGCGATCGATCCTGCCATCAGCCCGCGAAACGAGGCGGCGTCCTCCTCGGTCAAGGTCATGCCGAATGACCTGGCGATTTCCAGAACCTGCACGACCGTCGGCAAGCGAGGCGGTATTGCCATTTTTTGGCTCCCTAATTTGCGCTGCAATTATCGATCGCGGCCTCAGTAGTGAAATCAAGAGCGACAGAACAGACCACATCGCCCTGCACAAGGGGGCGCTTTGCGGCGTCTTCGACGTGGTCTGCAGGAAGATCGCGGGGTCAAAGGGCGTCGCATTGATGTTGATTATTGATTGTTGCGCCGATGACACGATCGAGTCGCACGACGGGGAGCATCTTGATTTTGCCCAGGTCTGTTGTTTAATGAGCTGACAACCATCGAATCCGGGCCCCTCTGGCAAGGACGCTGACGCCCGTCGGCCAACCTTGCGATGTCGGATCAACTGTCCCGCTGCCGGTGAGCGTCGGGATCAGTCGATATCGGGCCTGACGCGGTTTTATCTCCCGATACGGTTGATCTGACTCCTCCGGCGAGCACGCAGCTCTTTACCGAGAGGGGTACCATGACAGATCGATTCCGCAGGGCGAATCCTCCGACCACAGAACTCGCCAGCCATCTGGATGACCGTGACCGGGGGCTGATGCCGGCCGTGGCCAACGCGGGCGCATTCGTCGCGCTTACCGACGGTCATTTGAAAAACGCGTGCGTGGGCGTGCCCGGCGCGGGATAGCGCGGCAAATTCACAAAGCTCAGCGGCCCCGGGTTCCCCTTACCCTGACCTACGACCCGGAGTCGCGCGCGGCCGGCTCTTTCCCCCAGGAGCCGGCCGCACCCACTTGCGTCAAAGGGTCCTTCAACAAAGGAAAAGAACGCCATGTCATGGACGACGAGCGACGCGCGAGACGTGAGCGATTCCAAATCTCGCAGTCCAGGCGGTCTGAGCAAACTCGGCGCGCCGGGTTGCTGCGGGAATGTGCTAGAGTCGGCGCCGCGGCCTTTGTCTTTTTCATCGCTTTTTTCATTTTCTGGCGCTGCCGTCGCGGTGTTGCTCGCGTCGGCCTTGTCCGGCTGCAGCCAAGGGCCCGCCGCACCCGAGAGCGAGCGAACAACCGCCGCCCAGGAAGTCGGCGTCATCGAACTTCAACCGTCCCCGCTGGCGGTCATTCGCGAGTTGCCGGGCCGCATCGCCCCAACCCGAATCGCCGAGGTTCGCGCCCGCGTATCCGGCATCATCGATCGTCGCAATTTCGAGCAGGGGAGCGACGTCAAGAAAGGCGAGGTGCTCTACGAGATCGACGCCAAGCCTTTCCAGATCGAGCTCGACGCTGCGGAAGCCGCCTTGAGCAAGGCCAACGCAGTGCTGGACCAGGAAAGTCAGAATGAAAAGCGCAAGGAGGCGCTGGCGCCAAGCGGTGCGATCTCTCCGGCGCAGCTGGAGATGGCGGTTGCGGCCTTTCGCCAAGCCGAAGCGGACGTCGCCGCGCGCGAGGCGGACGTCGCGCGCGCCCGGCTCAATCTCGAATACACGCGGATTCGCGCGCCGATCAGCGGCCGAATCGGCCGCGCTCTCGTGACCGAAGGCGCCCTGGTCGGTCAATCCGAACCGACGCATGTGGCGACGATCCAGCAGCTCGATCCCATCTACGCCGATTTCACCCAATCGGCCACCGAGCTGAGCCAGCTGCGGCGCGAACTGGAGACCGGCGCGCTTGAGCATGGCACGACGGCGAGGGTGCGCCTTATCCTCGACGACGGTGAGGTCTATGCCCACGATGGCAAGTTGCTGTTCTCCGACACCACGGTCGATCCCGGCACGGGTCAGGTGACGCTGCGCGGCGAGTTTCCCAATCCGAAGCTGTCGCTGCTGCCCGGCATGTATGTCCGTGTTCAGATCGAGCAGGGGGTCGATCCCGATGCGCTCGCGGTACCGCAGCAGGCGGTGCGCCGCAACGACAAGGGCGGGAGCGAAGTGTTCGTGGTCCGCGAAGACAACCGGGCCAAGGTGACCCAGGTCCGTCTCGGCCGCGCCATAGAAGACCGCTGGCTCATTCTCGACGGCGTCAAGCCGGGCGACCGCGTCATCGTGGAGGGCTTCCAGAAGTTCGAGTCGGGCGATCGGGTCAATCCGAAGCCTTGGCGCGACGAAGGGCGCGCCGGGGAGGAACTGCCGCGCGCGGCCGGGGCCGATGCGAGCGCGTCAACGCGCTGAGGGATTTGACCGATGCCCGCTTTCTTCATCGACCGCCCGGTTTTCGCCTGGGTCGTCGCGCTGCTGATCTGCCTCCGCGGCCTGCTCGCCATACCCTTTCTGGCGGTCGCGCAATATCCCATCGTCGCGCCGCCCTCGATCTCCGTCAGCACCAGCTATCCCGGCGCCTCGCCGGAAAATCTCTACAACAGCGTCACGCGGCTGATCGAAGAGGAACTCAATGGCGCCAACGGCATCCTCAATTTCGAATCGACGAGCGATTCCCTCGGCCAGGTGGAAATTACCGCCAATTTCGTTCCCGGCACCGACTCCGAGTCGGCCTCGATCGAGGTGCAAAACCGCATCAAGCGCGTCGAGGCGCGCCTGCCGCGCGCCGTCATTCAGCAGGGCATTCTGATCGAAGAAGCCTCGAGCGCAGTGCTGCAGATCATCACGCTGCGGTCCACGGACGGCAGCCTCGACGAGGTAGGGCTCGGCGATTTCCTGGTGCGAAACATTTTGGGCGAGATTCGCCGCATCCCGGGGGTCGGCCGGGCGACGCTCTACTCCACCGAGCGCGCGCTTCGCATCTGGATCGATCCGAGCCGGTTGGTCGGGTACAACCTGACGGCAGACGACGTGACCAAGGCGGTAACCTCGCAAAACGCGCAGGTCGCGTCCGGCAGCATCGGGGTCGAGCCCAGCAATCCGCGGCAGCAGATATCGGCGATGGTCCTGGTCAAGGGCCAATTCGCTTCGCCCGATGAGTTCGGGGCTATTGTTCTGCGCTCCAATATCGACGGTTCGGCGGTGCGGTTGCGCGACGTGGCCCGCATCGAAGTCGGCGGGCTGAGCTATCAGTTCACGACGCGCCGGAACGGCGAACCGGCGGCGGGACTTACGGTGCTCCTGGCGCCCAGCGCCAACGCGCTCGCCACCGCCACCGCGGTGAAGGCGAGGATGGAGGCGCTGTCGAAGTTCTTTCCGGCCAACATCAAGTACGACATCTCCTACGACATCACGCCGGTGGTCATCGCTTCGATCAAGAAGGTCCTGGTCACGCTGGTCGAAGCCGTGGTGCTGGTGTTCCTGGTGATGCTGCTGTTCCTGCAGAACGTCCGCTACACGCTGATCCCGACGATCGTCGTGCCGGTCGCGCTGCTCGGCACCTGCGCGGCACTTCTGCTGTGCGGGCTTTCCATCAACATGCTCGCACTGTTCGGCATGGTGCTCGCCATT
This sequence comes from uncultured Alphaproteobacteria bacterium, assembly GCA_963833665.1. Classification (GTDB taxonomy): domain Bacteria; phylum Pseudomonadota; class Alphaproteobacteria; order Rhizobiales; family Xanthobacteraceae; genus BOG-931. The sequence continues at coordinate 137,418 of CAWHZA010000037.1, forward strand.
GGCATCCTCGTGGATGACGCAATCGTGGTGGTCGAGAACGTCGAGCGCATCATGTCGGAGGAGGGGCTGTCGCCGAAGGAGGCGACCCGCAAGGCCATGAAGCAGATCACCGGTGCGATCGTCGGCATCACGCTGGTGCTGATGTCGGTGTTCGTGCCGATGGCGTTTTTTCCGGGATCGGTCGGCATCATCTACCGGCAGTTCTCGGTCTCGATCATCGCCGCCGTCGGGTTGTCTTCGTTCCTGGCGTTGTCGCTCACGCCGGCGCTGTGCGCGACCATTCTCAAGCCGGTTGCCGTCGGCCGCGGGCACTCCGCGCGCGGCGTGTTCGGTTGGTTCAATCGCCGGATGGAGCAGACCAAGAACCGCTACGCGCAATGGGTGCAATGGTCGATTTTGCGCAGCGGCCGCCTGATGATGATCTATGCGGCGATGCTGATCGCCGTCGGCCTGGCGTTCTGGCGATTGCCCGCCGGGTTTCTGCCCATTGACGACCAGGGTTTCATCACCACGGACGTCTTGACGCCGCCGGACGCGTCGTTCCCGCGCACCCTCGAAGCGGTCAGGCGCGTCGAAGACTACCTGGTCAAACACCCCGCCGTTGACACGCTCACGTTCCTCACGGGGTTCAGTTTTCTCGGTCAGGGGCAGAACACGGCGCAGGCCTTCATTACGCTCAAGGACTGGTCACAACGCGGCGAGGCCGAGTCGGCCGAACGGATCGTGGCGGATATCAATCGCACCTTTGCGCCCTTGCGCGACGGGAAGATTTCGGCGCTGCAGCCGCCGCCGATCGACAATCTGGGCAATTCCAGCGGCTTCAGCTTTCGTCTGCAGGACCGCGGGCAGCGCGGCTATGCGGCGCTCATGCGCGCCAGCGATCAACTGCTGGCCGCTGCCGCCGCGAAGTCCCGTCCTCAAGGACGTGTATGTCGAAGGCCTCTCGCCCGCGCCGCAAATCGAACTTATCGTCGACCGCGAGAAGGCCGCAGCGCTCGGGGTGACGTTCGAGGAGATCAACAACACCATTTCGACCAATCTCGGGTCCAACTATGTCAATGACTTTCCCAACCGCGGCCGCATGCAGCGCGTCGTCGTGCAGGCCGACCGCGGCGCACGGATGCAGGCGGATGAGATCCTGACCTACAATGTGCGCAACGCCCGCGGGCAATTGGTTCCGGTCTCGTCCTTTGCCACGGCCCGTTGGTCGGTGGGGCCGTCACAAATCGTCGGATTCAACTATTACCCCTCGGTCCGTATCTCGGGGTCGGCCAAGCCCGGTTATACGAGCGGCGATGCGATCGGCGAAATGGAGCGGCTCGCGGCACAGCTTCCGCGCGGGTTTGGCTACGACTGGACCGGGCAGTCGCTGCAGGAGAAGCTCTCCGGCTCGCAAGCGCCCTTCCTGCTGATGCTGTCGGCCTTGCTGGCGTTTCTCGTTCTCGCTGCACTTTACGAGAGCTGGACGATACCGCTGGCGGTTCTACTGACTGTCCCGCTCGGCATCCTCGGTGCGGTGGCGGCGGCCACGCTGCGCGGGCTGCCGAACGACGTCTACTTCACGGTCAGCATCGTGACCATCATCGGCCTTGCCGCCAAGGACGGCATCCTGATCATCGAGTTTGCCAAGGCGTTGCGCGAGCAGGGCCAACCGATCAGGGCGGCCACCATCGCGGCGTGCCGGATGCGTTTTCGGCCGATCGTCATGACCGGCCTCGCCTTTGTCTTCGGGGTGGCGCCGATGATCGTCGCCAGCGGCGCCGGCGCAAAAAGCCAGCAGGCGCTGGGCACGAGCGTGATGGGAGGGATGACGGCCGTCGTGGCCCTGGCGCTGCTGATGGTGCCTGTTTTCTTCGTCTCGGTTCAAGCCGCGTTCAATCGCCAAGCGAGGCAAGAACTTCGGGCCGCGGCAACTGCGGAGGCGCAATCGGCGCCGCAGCAGGCCTACGCCAGCCCCGGGCCAAGTCTGGCGCGGCGATAGGCAGGGCAATACACGGCGCTACTTGGCCAAACCGACTTTGCGGAGGCCGTCGACGAAAGGCTCAAAATCGGCGGGATTTTTGTATGGCAGCACCTTGCGGCGGTGCTCCACTGAGTAATTCGGGTTGATCCGCAGCAGTTCCTGCCACTCCCGCCGCGCTTCATCGCCGCGACCGAGATGGCCGTAGCTCGACGCGAGCAGCGCGCGCGAGATATCCGTGTCCGGGTTGCGGACCAGCCGCCGCTTCAGGATTTCAACCGCTTTTTCGAACTGACCCAGCTGGAAGTACGCTTGCGCCTGGAAGTGCAGGTAAACGTCAGGGTGGTAAGGATCGAGGGCAAAAGCGCGATCAAACACGTCGAGCGCCCGCTCTGACTTGCCCTCGTAGTACAGCGACAGCCCGAGCATCATGTAGCCAAGGGCGAAGTTCGGATCGAGCGAAATCGATTTTTCAAACTCGCGAACCGCCTCGTCGTGCCGGCGGCTCCACAGGTAGATGCCGCCCATTGCCCAGTGGGTATAGGCATGCCGGTCATCCAGCGCGGCTGCCCGCCGCGCGACCTCAAATGCCTGGCGTAGCGACTCCTCCGGAGAGTCACTCCAGTCGTTCACGTAGTCGCGGGTGTGTACGGCAGCGAGAAAGGCGTAAGCCGGCACAAAGCTCGGATCGCACTCGATGGCGCGCTGCAGCATCGCCTTGGCCTCGATACTCGTTTGCTTCGACGGGTGCCACCAGCACTCGCGCCCGCGCAAAAAGTAGTCGTGCGCCTCGGGATTGCCGGTAGGTTCGCTGGCAATTCGGCTGCGTTCCGCATCAGTCAAATTCAGGGCGAGAGCCGCGACGATTTCATGCGTCACCTCGTCTTGAACGGCAAAAATATCGTCGAGATTGCGGTCGTAGCGCTCGGCCCAGAGATGACCGCCGCTGGCGCCGTCGATCAGCTGTGCCGTGATGCGCACTCTGTTGCCGGCTTTGCGAACGCTGCCTTCGACGACGAACCTCACGCCGAGCTTCCGGCTCACCTCGCCGATGTGGACGGCCTTTCCTTTGAAGGTGAAGGACGAATTGCGGGCGATGACGAAGAGTTGCGAGAGCTTCGACAGGGCGGTGATGATGTCTTCCGAAATGCCGTCGGCGAAGTATTCCTGTTCGGGATCGCCGCTCATGTTGACGAATGGCAGAACCGCGATCGAGGCCTTCTCGCTCGCCATTGCAGAGGACGCGGTGCTCGTCGGCGGCTCGCCCGCGGCTTGCTGGCCTCCAAGCATCACGTAATACACGTGGACCGGGCGCTCGATGTTCTTGAGGGTGCGCTCGCCAAGGTCGGCGAAGCTGATCGGTATCTTGTTCTGCACCTGCTCGCGCGCCGATCTGGAAATGCAGATTCCGCCGGGTTCCGCCAGCGCTTCCAGCCGAGCCGCGACGTTCACGCCGTCGCCATAGATGTCATCGCCTTCGATGATGATGTCGCCGACATTGATGCCGATGCGGAAAACGATGCGGCGTTCTTCCGATAGATCGGCGTTGCGCGCCGCCATGTGCTGTTGAATGGCGACGGCGCACTCGACGGCGTCGACCACGCTGGCGAATTCGACCAGCACGCCGTCGCCCATGAGCTTGACCACGCGGCCGCTGTGCGCGGCGACCTCGGGCTCAATCAGTTGCTCGCGGTAGGAGCGAAGCGCGGCGAGAGTTCCGGCCTCGTCACCGGCCATCAGCAGGCTATATCCAACCACGTCGGCTGCGAGTATCGCCGCGAGCCTGCGCTGGATTCGTTCTGCGGCTATGGCGCGCTCTCCTCAAAAATATCGGTGGTTGGTTCTTTGTCGGGGCCAGCCGCGAACGCATCGGGCAGGGCACCCTCGCACCGTATGTACGGCCCAGTTCCCGCATAGTTGCAACCAGCCTGGCAATTTTCCCTGCGGGCAACGCGAAGTATAGTCATGGCGCCGACGTCCGATGAGCGTTGCCCATGGCGCCTTCATCTCCCGACAACTCCATCATCAAGGCCTATTGGCAGCCCGGCTGCACCAGTTGCCTCAGAATGAAGGAGTTTTTGACCAAGCACGGCGTTTCCTTCGTGTCCATCAATGTTCTGGAGGACACGGCTGCGATTGCGGAACTGGCAACGCTCGGCATCAGATCGGTCCCCATCGTGCGCCGTGGCAACGATTGGGCGAACGGCCAGGTGCTGCGCGAGGTGGCGCGCGTCGCCGGCGTCGCGTGGGGAGGGGCGCTAGTGCTCCCCGTGCCCGAGCTTGCCGGCCGGCTCGTCGCGATCCAGACGGCAGCGCAGCGGCTCTTCGCCCAAATCCCCGAGGAAAAGATCGGCCGCCTGCTGCCGCATCGACCGCGCAGCTACGCGCAGCTCGCCTATCACATTTTCAACATCGCCGACGCGTTCCTCGAACATGAGGTCCAGGGTCTGCCGCTCAGGGAAGGTGCCTACGATCGCGTCCCGCCACCGCAGATGAATACCAAGGCCAAGCTACTGGCCTATGGAGCGGACGTGGTAGGGCGGTTCCAGGCCTGGTGGAACGGTCCCGGCCGCGGAAGCGATTTTTCCCACAAGGCCCACGTCTACTACGGCGACGTGACCTTGCACGAGTATCTCGAGCGGACCACCTGGCATTCGGGCCAGCACGTGCGCCAGCTCGTGATGGTGCTTGAGACGCTCGGCATTGCGCCGGAGAAGCCGCCGACCCGCGAAATGTTTGCCGGCCTGCCGATGCCCGACAAGGTCTGGGACGACGAACGGCTGACGACCTGAGTTGCGGCGGGGATGAGCCCCAGACCCATCAGCCGTGCGGCGGATGCGTAAGCTGCGGCTGCTGCGTTTGCTCCGCCGCGGTGAGCAGCGTGCCGCCATGGCCGTCGGCGGCAATGACGAAGCTTCCGGCGATGTAGCTGCCGAGAAGCGCGACGCTCGCGGCGTGGCGGCCGTCGCTCACGGTCAAGGTGCCGCCGGTGTCGGCAACGTGCTTTGCATAGGCGAGCGTGGTCTGCGCGCCGAAGGCGATATCCGGAAGATCGATGCCGTTCCGCGGGAAGGTTTGCGCGGGCTCCGGCGCGACGCTGCCGCCATTCGGCACCGTCGGATCGACGATCTCCACATTGCCGTTGCTGTCGGCCTTGATGCTGAAGTTCGCCGACGTGTAGCTGCCGATCATGTTGATCTGGGCCACGACGGCGCCGCCGCTCGAGACGAATAGCGTGCCGCTGCCGGCGGCGGGCAGGTAGCTCAGGCTGATCGTGTTGGGGGCGGAGGTGACCGACACGAGGTCGATGAACTGCTTGTGGTTGGTATGGTTCATGCCGCCGAAGCCGGACACCGTGCCGGTGAAGGCGCTGACATTGCCCGGCGAATCCGCGATCTCCAGCCCGCCGCTGCCCATCGCCTGGAAGGCGATGTTGGCAGTGCCGCCGGACAGCACATCGACGACGCCGTTGCCGATCACGACCGCGCCGCCGCCGACCACGGCGTCACTCGCGATCTCTACGAGGCTGCCGGGGCCGCTCGCGATGAGCGTGCCGGAATTGCCGAGCGCTCCGTCCACGAAGATCGTGCCGCTGCTCAAAGTCTCGATCAGCGTGCCGGCGCTGATCGTGGCGCCACTCAGCGTCAGCGCCCCGGCGCTCAAGACCATTGCGGTGATGCCGGCATTGAAGTCGCTGCCGGTAGCTCCGAAGGACACCCCGGAATCCAGCTCGAGCGTGGCGCCTGAGAAAAGCTGTATGTTTGCCCCGGTGTTGCCGGTGCCGAGGAACTCGAAGGTGCCGCCGCTATTGATGAACAGCGGATTGCCGTTCCCGTCGCTGGTGACCGCACCGCCGGACTCTATGATGGCGAGGGCGCCGGCCGAGATCGTGCCGCCGAATGCCGTGCCGCCCCCGAGGATCACGAGGGTGATACCCTTGCCGACCTGAGCGCCGCTGAGGAAGGCGCCGGAGCCGAGCTCACTCGTGGCGCCGCTCAGGAGTTTCAGCCCGCTGTCGCCGGCGCTTGTGCCGACGAATTCGATAGCGCCGCCACTCATCACTGTCGTCGTGCCGCTGAGCGTGCCCCCCAACTCGACGATCGCGAGCCCGCCGGCCTTGATCGTCGTTCCCGAAGCCGTGCCGCCGGTCTCGATGATCTCGAGGCCGCCGGATACCGTTGCGCCCGTCGCGGCGCCGAAGACGTCCTGCGTGCCGCCGGAAATGTTCGCGCCGATGTCGCGGCCACTGACAATCTCGGTGCCGCCGCTGAAGATCGTGGTGGGATCGGCAAGGCCCCCGGCGAATACCGTCAGCACGCCGCCGCTCGACACGCGCGTGTTGCTGGTGATGCCGCCGGATTCCACGACTTCGGCGCCGCCGCTGCTGATCGTGGTGCCGATGGCGATGGCGCCGGCCGACCAGATATGCTGTTCGCCGCTGCTGCGGATCGTGGTGACGCTGGCGATGCCGGAGAAAACATTTTGCAGGTTCTGGCCACCGATCATCGTGGTGCCGATTGCCACGCCGCCCGAAACGATGTCCTGCCTTGCCGCGACGTCGAGCGTGGTGCTGGTGGCCGTGCCCTTCGATCCAATCTGCTGGAACCCGCTCGCGATCCTGGTGCCGGTAACCGTCCCGCCGGTGACGAACTGTCCTCCGCTGCCGGCTATGACTGTGCCGATCGCCTTGCCGCCGGAGAACACGTTCTGATTGCCCGTGTTGTCGTCACCGAAAATCATCGTGCCGATCGCCGTGCCGGCGGAAAGGATATCCTGCCGGCCGCCGCTCCCGATCGCGGTGCCAATCGCGACACCGCGAGAGACGACCTGAACGCCGCCGCTGGCGATGACGGCGCCGATCTCGGAGCCGGAAACGATTTCCTCGCCGCCGGACAGGAGCGAGCCGCTACCGGTGCCGCCGGTATTGATGGCGAGAAGGCCGCCGGAGCTCACGGTTGTGTTCAACGCGCTGCCGCCCGCGCTGACCAGCACCGTGCCGCCGCTGTCGATCTCCGCGTCGATTTCGCCGCCGCGGGCGCTGACCACGGCGCTGCCGCCGGAGACGATCGTCCCGACCGCGACGCCGCCGGAACGCACGATCTGCGCGCCGCCGAACGCGGTGGCGCCTTGGGCGAGACCAAACACGACCTGCGTGCCGCGGGAGATTTGGGCGCCGAAGTCGTCGCCGCCGGCACTGACGATTTCGGTGCCGCCGCTGAGGATCAAGGTCGGATCGGCGATGCCACGCGAGGCCACCAGTAGCGTGCCGCCGCTCGACACCACGCTATCGCTCGCGGCGCCGCCGGTGGCAACGACTTCGGTGCCGCCACGGTTGACAATCGTGCCAACGGCAAGCCCGCCCGCCGAAACGATCTCGGTGCCGCCGCTGCCGATGGTCATAGCGCTGGTAGTGCCGCCCGACAAAACAATGGCGGTGCCGCCGCCGGCGATCGAGACGTCGAGCGCCGTTCCGTCGGACAAGACCCGTTCGGTGCCGCCCTTGAGGATCGTCGTCCCGGAGTCAAATCCGCCAGGCCCCACGATCAGGACGCCGCGCGAGCCGACCGTGCCGCCAAGCGCGCTGCCGCCGCCAAGAAACTCGAGTAATACGCCGCTGCTGACATTGACGCCGCTGACCACCTCGCCGGCGCCGAATGCGAGGATGGCGCCGGCGCTGAGTTGCGCCGCCGTCGTGCCGCCGCTGACGAACTCGATGGCGCCGCCGCTCAAGACTGTGGTGCCGGTGGCGCTGCCGCCGAACTCGATGATCTCGGTGCCGCCCGCCTTCACCAGCGTGCCGGCGGCGCTGCCGCCGGACTCGACGGCCAGCGTGCCACCGCTGCTTACGGTCGTGCCGGCCAACACGGCGCTTGCAGCGACCTGCATCGCGCCATTGTCGATATTCCAGCCCAGGCCGCCACCGCTGACCGTCCAGGTGCCGCCGACGACGTTGAAAGTCGTGAAGCCGTTGAATTGCTGCCCGATGGTAAAAAGATCGAACGTGTCGGAGCCGCTCCCGCCAAGCTGGAAGGTGTTGCTGCCCGAGGGATCGACGGCGCCGCTGATGCTGTAGCCGGCGCCGAGCGTCAGCGTATTGCCGCTGCCGGTGAACTCGATCGCGGTGCCGCCGGCGCCGATGATCGTGCCGGCGTCGAAAATGCTGACCGCGTGGGCGCTGGCAATCTCGATGCCTGCCGAACCGGAGATCACGCCGAAATTGGTGATTCCGCCGGTGAAGGTGCGGCCAGCGATATCGATCGCGGTATTGCTCCCGGCCAGGATCTCGCTCGCGCTGTCGATCAGAATACCGTGGCTGGTCGCCACGATCGTGCCGCTGTCCACGATCGCGCCAAGGACAATGCTGCCGCCCAGGACAGCAACGCCGGTCGCGGCCGTGATCTTGCCGTTGTTGAGGACGTTGCCGGCGAAGGTCGACACCCCGGCAGCCGCCGCCCCGCTACCCGTGCCGACTGCAATGCCGCGACCGCCGGCGCTGATCGCGCCGCTATTGGTGACGCCGCCGGTGAAAGTCGTGGTGCCGCGCAAGAGTATGCCAGTGTGCAACGCGGAGATCGTACCGCTGTTGGTGGTGCCGCCCGCAAAGATCGAACCGCCGTCAACCAAAATACCGTTGCCGGTAGGCACGCCTTTCCTGACTTTTTCGCCGTTGCTGAGGCCGGGCAAGGCCAGGTTCCGCGACTTCATCCCGCCCTGGTTGCCGGCCGAGATCATGCCGCTGTTGTCGATGCCGCCGGCAAATGTCGGGACCGCCTCCACAAGGATACCCCCGCGAGCAGCCGCGATTGCGCCGCTGTTGGTAATACCGCCGGCGCCAGCGCTGCCGAACGAGGTAGTACCGGTGACCGCAATGCCGAGGCCGCCGGCCGCGATCTTGCCGCTGTTGGTGATGCCGCCGGAGAAGGTTTCACCGTCGCGAATGTCGATCCCGTTGTTGCGTGCCGAGATCGTGCCGGTGTTGCTTACGTCCCCGGCGAAGGTGACGACATCGACGACCAGAATCCCCGAGGAGCCGGCCGTAACCTTGCCGGTGTTCTTGATGCCGTCGGCGAACAAGCCAACGTCGAAGATCCCGATGCCAGTATCTCCGGCCGAAATCGAGCCGCGGTTATTGATGCCGCCGGAAAAACGTGAGACCGTGGCAGCGCCATTGTGTGAGTTGTCGCCGATGAAGATACCGGCGCCGCTGACGGAAATCATGCCGGTGTTGGTGATGCCGCCGGCGAAGGTCGATATGGCAACGGAGGCGTTGCTGTTGGCGGTGCCGCCGACCATGATGCCGTCAAAACCGGCGGCGATCTTGCCGCCGTTGCTGATGCCGCCAGAGAAGTTCGATATCGTGACGGACGCGCCGGTTCCGGTCGACCGGCCGCCGACAACAATGCCGTTGCCGCCGGCCGAGATTGTACGGTTGTTGCGTATGCCGCCGGAGAAGGCCAACAACGTTACCGATGCGCCCGATCCCGCCCGGCCGCCGACGAGGACGCCGGGTCCCGATCGCGCCATGGACGCCATTGACGCCATGGCCGCCTTGCGGCCGTTCATGGCGCCGACGGGCCCCGCGATGGTGCCGGTGTTGGCGATGCCGCCGAAGGACTCGCCGGCCCCTGCCTGGCCGCCGACGAAGATGGCGATGCCGCTAGCCGATATCGTGCCGGCATTGCTGATGCCACCGGCGAAGGCCGAGGCGGCGACGGAGCCGTGAGCGGTGTCGGCCACACCGCCGACGAAAATACCGCCACGGTGCGCCCGGATCGTACCGGTATTGCTGATGCCGCCGGCTTGGGTATCGGCGAAGACAGCAACATTGCTGACGGCAATGCCGTAACCGCCCGCCGAGATCGTTCCCGTGTTGCTGATGCCGCCGGAGAAGCTCGATACAATGACGGGCGTGTTGCTTCCGGCGGCTTGGCCGCCGACCAGGATGCCGTCACCACGGGCCGAAATCTTGCCGCTGTTGCTGATACCGCCGGCGAAAGTCGAAACCGCGGTGCCGAAACCTGACCTGCTCCCGACGAGGATGCCAGCCGCGCCGGCCGAGATGGTTCCGCTGTTGCTGATGCCGCCAGAGAAAGTGGAAATGACGGCGGATGCATTCTGGGATGCTTGGCCGCCGACAAAGATGCCGTTGGCGCTGGCCGAAATCGTAGCGTTGTTGCGGATGCAGCCGGCGAACGTCGCCAGCGTGACTGACCCGCTGGAGCGGGCTACTCCGCCGACGAAGATGCCGGAACCGGTCGTCGCAGAGATCTTGCCGCCGTTGCTGATGCCGCCGGAGAACGTGGAAAGGACAGCAGTTGCGTTGTTGAATGCCTGGCCGCCGACAAAGATGCCGTCAACGCCCGCCGCGACCGTCCCGTTGTTGCGGACGCCGCCGGCGAAGTTCCCCAGCGTGAATGATCCGCTTGAGCGCGCTACACCGCCAACGACGATGCCAGAACCCGTTGTCGAAGAAATCCTGCCGCTGTTGCTGATGCCGCCGGAGAAGTTCGAAATGGTGACCGTCGCGTTGGTTCCACTGGCAAGGCCGCCGACTGCGATTCCGTCAGCGCCGGCCGAGACGGTACCGCCGTTGCTGACGCCGCCGGCGAAGTTCGATATGGTGACGGTCGCGTTGCTTCCGATAGCTCGCCCGGCGACCATGATGCCTTCAGCGGAGGCCAAGACACTGCCGCTGTTGCCGATGCCGCCGGCGAATGTCGAAATGATTACTGACCCATTCTTGAATGCTTGACCCTCGACGAGGATGCCGAGGCTGGCTGCGGAGATCGTTGCCGTGTTACGGACGCCCCCGGCGAACGTCGCGAGCGTGAAAGACCCGCTGGAATGAGCAATACCGGCAACAACTATGCCGGGACCATGGTTCGCAACGATGCTGCCGCGGTTGTCGATCCCGCCGGAGAAGCTCGATATGGTGACGACCGCGTCACCGGATGGCGCAGTCGCCGGCCGGGATTCCATCGGCGTTTGGTCCAAGAACGCCTGATTGAGTCCGGCATTGCCACCAACGAAAAGTCCTATCGCGCTTGAAATAGTGCCGCTGTTGGTGATGCCGCCGGCGAAGGTCGCGAAGGTAACAGATGCGCCGGAGTGGGTGGCCCCTGCGCCGACGGCGACGCCGGTACCTTTCACCGAGATCTTGCCGCTATTGCTGATGCCACCGAGGGCCGTCAGCATGACGGAGTTTCCGGAGCGGGACACGCCAGCGAGGACGATGCCTACGCGACCCGCCGAGATAGCGCCGGCATTGTTGATGCCACCGCTGAAGGTGCTGACCTTATCGACCGCTATCGCTGTCGCGCTGGCTGAGATCGTTCTGCCGGCCCGGTTGACGATATCACCGACGAAAGACGTGACACCGCTGACGAAGACGCCAACGCGGCTCGCTGCAATCGTGCCGCCAGCACCGTTGGCGATGCCTCCGGCGAACGACGCGGTCGCTGCGACATCGATGCCTGTCCTGCCGGAGATGCTGCCGCTATTGGTGATGCCACCGGCAAACGCGGTGACCGCCGAGACCAGCACGCCATTGCCGGTGGCCGAGATGATGCCGGCATTGCTGATACCGCCGCCGAGCGTCGTGGCGTTGATGACCGCGATCGCCGTGCCGCTACTCGCCAGTATCCTGCTGTGACCGTCGACCCGGATGCCGCCGGAAATGACGCCGGTATCGACTATGCCGCCGCTGAGGAAGGTACTGCTGCTAACCGAGATGCCGCCGGCGCCGATGGTGCCGGTGTTGGTGACGCCGCCGCTGAAGGTGGTATGGCTGACCACCATGGCGCCAGTGTTGCCGCTGAACGTCGTGGGATAAGGACCAATGAAAGCCAAGCGCGCCCCCTAATGTAGCGTTGGACCGATGGGTCCGCGCCGGACAATAGCGTCGCTTGCTGCGGAGTCGTGGTGACCCGTGCGCCAAGGCGAACAAACCGTCTTGCAGGAATTTAAGAACTGCCAACACTTTGACCTGAAGAAATCAAGACAAGAAGCCGTGGTTCGTCACGACTGGACGTATTGCAGACGCATTCCGGTCATCGACGTCGTTGTGTCGGCGCAGCGGAGAACATTACGCGCGCGGCCGTGCACGCTCGCGACAAGCGCGAAGGCGGAAACCGAGGAGATAACGACGCCGCGCAAGCCCCGGATATCGTGCCGGCATTGCTGATGTCACCGCCGAACGTTGTCGTGTTCCCAGCGCGACGGCGGTGGTGCCGCTCGCCACGATCCCGCTGTGGCTATCGATCCTGATGCCGCCGGAAATGACGCCGGTATCGACGATGCCGCCGCTCAGGAAAGTGCTGCTGCTGACCGAGATGCCGGCGCCGATGGTGCCGGCGTTGGTCACGCCGCCGCTGAAGGTGGTATGGCTGACCACCATCGCGCCGGTGTTGCCGCTGAACGTCGTGGGATAGGGGCCTGTGAAGGCCAAGCGCGCCCCCCGATGTAGCGTTGGACCGATCGGTCTGCGGCGGACCATAGCGATGCCCGCTCGCAAGTCGCGGCAACCCGGTAGCCATGGCAAACAAAGCCTCTCGCAAGAATCTAAGAACTAGCTGTTCGCTGAGGCGAACTCGGGATAGGGTGGCGCGGTATTTCGTCGGGGATTGAATAAAGATGAAAGTAGGGGCAGCGATCGCGGCGATCCTCAAGCGCGAGGGCATCGAGATTCTCACCGGTTATCCGGTCAATCATCTCATCGAGTTCGCGGCGGCGGTCGACATTCGGCCGATCATCGTGCGCCAGGAGCGCATCGGCCTGCACATGGCCGATGCCATTTCGCGCATGACGTCGGGCCGCAAGCTTGGGGTGTTCTGCATGCAACACGGCCCGGGCACGGAGAACGCCTACGGCGGCGTGGCGCAAGCGTTCGGCGAACTCGATCCCGATCCTGGTGGTGCCGCAGGGCTACCAGCGCCGCATGGCTCATGTCGCGCCGAACTACAACGCGGTCGCCCAGATGCGCGGCATCACCAAATCGGCCGAGCCGCTCGTCTTGCCGGGCGAAGTCGCCAACGTGATGCGCCGCGCCTTCTCCCGCCTGCGCAACGGTCGCGGCGGTCCGGTACTGGTCGAAGTTCCGGCGGATCTGTGGAACGAAGAACTGCCGGGTCCGCTCGACTATGCGCCGATTGCGCCGACCCGGTATGGCCCTGATCGGGAGGCGTTGCGCGCGGCGGCGCGGATGCTGGCGGAAGCGAAGCGCCCAGTCCTCTATGCGGGGCAGGGCGTGCATTGGGCCCGCGCCTGGAGCGGATTGCGCCAGCTCGCCGAGCTTCTCGGCGCGCCGGTCACGACCAGCCTCGGCGGCAAGAGCGCGTTCCCGGAGGATCATCCGCTCGCGCTCGGCTCCGGTGGACTGGCGGTGCCCAAGACCGTGCGGCACTTCCTCGACCAGGCAGACGTGATCTTCGGCATCGGCTGCAGCTTCACCGAGAGCAATTTCGCCGTGGCGATGCCGAAGGGCAAGAAGATCATTCACGCGACGCTCGATCCCGATCATCTCAACAAGGACATCGCCGCGACCCTGGGGCTCGTCGGCGATGCCGGCGTGACCCTCGACGGACTGCTGGCGGAATTGGCGCCGATGATTTCAACGCCGCGCAACTATTCGGGCACGGCCCAGGAAATCGCCGACATGCAGGCGGCATGGCTTGCCGAGTGGAAGCCGAAGCTGACCTCACAGGAGAAGCCGCTCTCCCCCTATCGCGTCATCTGGGATCTGTTGCACACGGTCGATGTCGCCAACACGATCATCACGCACGACGCCGGCAGCCCGCGCGATCAGCTCTCGCCGTTCTGGGTCACGCGGGAACCGCTCACCTACATCGGCTGGGGCAAGACCACCCAGCTCGGCTATGGCCTTGGCCTGGCCATGGGGGCGAAGCTCGTCCATCCCGACAAGCTCTGCATCAACGTCTGGGGCGATGCCGCCATCGGATTCACCGGCATGGATTTCGAGACGGCGGTGCGCGAGCGCATCCCCATCCTGTCGATCCTGTTCAACAATTTCTCCATGGCCATCGAGCTCAAGGTCATGCCGATCTCGACCGAAAAATACCGCTCGACCGACATTTCCGGCGATTACGCCATGATGGCGCGCGCGTTCGGCGGCTATGGCGAACGCATCACCGAACCGTCGGAGATCGTGCCGGCGATCAAGCGCGGCATGGAGCAGAGCCGCAACGGCGTGCCGGCGCTGCTCGAGTTCATCACCGGCAAGGAAACGGCGGTCTCGCGTCATCTGCCCGCATAGGTCCGCAGCCTGCACGAGGCATCTCGGCGCAGAGGATAGGGCAGGGAGCTTCGTCCTGCCGTAGACCCGTTCGCTAGACCACGCGACGAGCGGCGGCGGCGAGCGCGTGCTCGGCTTCGGCGACAAGCCGGGTGACGATCTCGCCTGCCGATGGCACGTCGTCGATGAGGTCGGCGCCTTCGCCGGTGAAGATGACCGCCGTATCCGTGTCGCCTTGCGCGGCCGCGGCGCGGTAGCGGGCCATCTCGCCGTCGCCGGCGCCGGCGAGCTCGCCTTCGCGACCGTGCCAGCGCGCGGTGAAATCATTGCGCAGGGCCCGGCCGGTGATGCCGTCGGGCCAGGTGTAGCCGCGCACGGCATCGAACACGGAAGTTCTTACCGTCTCATCGCCCGACGCAGCGACGATGCGCGCCTTGGCTTTGTCGTGGGCGAGCAACTCGACGGATGCATAAAAGCGCGAGCCGACCAATACGCCTTCGGCGCCGAGCGCGAGCGCGGCTGCAAGCCCGCGCCCGTCGACAATACCGCCGGCGGCGACCACCACCACCTCGGGGGCGCGCCGCGCCACCAGGTCGACGATCGCCGGCACCAACGGCAGCGTGGCGCGGGAGCCGCCGTGGCCGCCGGCCTCGGTGCCCTGCGCGACAATGATCTCGGCGCCGGCATCGAGCGCTTGCAGCGTGTGATCGCGGCTCTGCACCTGGCACATGAGCACGACGCCTTCGGCCTGGATGCGCTTGGCGAACGGCCGCGGATCGCCGAACGAAAGCATCGGTGCCGCCGGGCGGCGGGCCAGCGCGACGTCGAGCAGGCCGGGCTCTTTGGCGAGCGACCACGTGATGAAGCCGCAGCCGACCCGCCGGTTGCCGGCAGCGGCAAATTCCCCTTCGAGCCAGTCCCTGTCCCCGTAGCCGCCGCCGATCAGCCCCAGCCCGCCTGCCTCGCTCACCGCCCCGGCCAGACGACCACCGGAGACACTGCCCATCGGCGCCAGCAGCACCGGATGCGTGATGTTGAGCTTTTCGGTAAGACGGGTGCGCAGCGTCACGGTCGCGTTCTTCTCCAATCGCCTGCCAATGGGTCGTCAATACTGTCCGACACGGAACTTTTTGCGACGCTCCGATCTGGGTCCGCTGATCCCGCTACTTCACCTCGTAGGCGAACCAATCCTTGACCGGCGCGATCTTTGCTCCGTGCCAGTGATAGACGCGATAGTATTGCTTGAGGCGGAAATGATTTTCGCTCGTCCACTCGAGCGGACCGCCGCGCAACCCTTGCATATCCACCTTGAGATTCTGCAGCGCCGTCCGGACCTTGGCCGGCGTCGCGTCGGCGCCTGCGCCTTTGAGCGCGCCTTCGACGATCATGCCGGCGATCCAGCCTTCGGTCATCTGTTCCGGGCGATATTTGCTGCCGGCCTCGTTCATCGCCGCGACGATCTCCTTCTGGATCGGCAGCGCGTCGGCGAACAGCGCATTGGCGCTGACGACATAGAGCTTCGGGTCTTTGATGCGCTCAAGTTCTGCTTCGGCTTCCGTATGCGCCCAGGTGACGTAAGAACCCAACCAGCCGGTTTGCCGTAGCGCTTCATAGGTGCGTATTTGCGTCACCCACGGAGCCCAGGAATAGACCCAGTTGGCGCCGGTGTCCTTGATGCCGTTAGCGAACGGCGTGTAATCCTCGGTCGGCGGCAAAATGCCTTCCTTGTAGACGACGGTCATTCCGAGGCGCGGCGCTTCGCCGGCGGCAAAATCGATCTCCATGCGCGAGAGCGGAATGGCCATGGCAACAAAGGCGATCTTGACCGGTTCGGCAGCGGCCTCGTGCACGAACGACAGCGCGGCGCGGCTGTCGTACGTCGCGGCAAAGGCATTGGTGCAGAACGCGTCTTCGGCGGCGGGCGGATAGATGTATTTCGGGCAGACCGATCCCGCGAAGATCAGCGGCACGCCGGCGTTCTTTGCCTCGGCAACGACCGTGGCGTAGGTCATGGAAAGGCTCGCATCGAGCATCAATACCGCGCCGTCCTCGGTCAAAAATTTCCGGGCGTTCGCCCCCGCCTTCCAGGGCAGCGTCAAGTCATCCTCGATGAGAAGGTTGACGGGCTTGCCGTTCACGCCGCCAGCAGCGTTCACTTTATCGATATAAAGGCGCAGCGCCTCAACGACAGGCGCGTAGCTCGCGGCCGATCGGCCTTTCAGCGCCCCGGTGACGCCGACCTGATAGGTGTCTTCGGCGGACGTCGGTCGGGCCATGAATGCGGCCAA
>CAWHZA010000038.1:0-58697 GCA_963833665.1 uncultured Alphaproteobacteria bacterium
CGCGCTCGACGCAGCGCTGGACCGTTTGATGATGCAGCCCGAGTGCCCGGCCGACCGCAAAAAACGAGGGGCTCTTCTTGATAGGCCAGCAATATCCGCGCCCGCTCCACCCGGCTCGCCGGTTCAGTGCGCGACTGCGCTATCGATCTCAACTTCGCCGTATCAGCTTCTCCAAGCGACAACTCAATCGCCCGCCGCCACGCTGCCATGACTTCTCATCCGGTTCTCTTGTGGGCACACGCGACATATGTGGGAATCCGAAAACCAAGATGAATCCCCCCTATGACAACTGACAACTTTCATGGAATCGATCGTCTAGGTCGTGTGGACAAACTTAATCCAGATTCGGATGCAGGCAAGCAGCACGAAGGCGGCGAAGCTCTCGATCAGCTTGTCGTAGCGGGTGGCGACACGGCGTGAGTTCTTCGCACGATTGAAGAAGCGCTCGATGCGATTGCGCAGGGCATAGAGAGCCTTGTCGACGGCATGCTGTATTTTCCGGGTTGCAGTGCTGGGGATTGCGGCTTCACCACCACGTTCCTCAATGTCGTTGCGGACGGCTTCGCTGTCGTAGCCCTTGTCACCGAGCATCTGTTCCGGATCGCAGTCGATCTCCTGCATCAAGGCCGGAAACGCGGTGACATCGTGTGCCTGCCCGGGCGTAATCACAACGCCGATCGGCAGACCCTCGGCATTGGTGCGGGCGTTGATTTTGGTTGAGAAGCCGCCACGCGAGCGACCGAGCGCGTTACGCTCGGCCCCCCTTTTCCACCGGCTGCGCAATGATGCGCACGGATGATGGTCGCATCGATCATCTGCAGCGCGGCGTCCGACACTCCGCTTCCCGCGAGCCCTTCCAGGATCACGTCCCAGACGCCACTGTCGGCCCACCGCCGAAACTGCCTAAAGATCGAATTCCAGTTGCCGAAGCCCTCCGGCAGGTCGCGCCATGGTGCGCCGGTTCGCATCAACCAAAACACCGCGTCGAGCACGCGGCGATGATTGCGTGGCGGCCGGCCGCCGCCGCGATGGATCAGGAACGGTTCGAAGTACGCCCACTCATCGTCGGTCATCAGTCCGCGAATCAAGGCTGCCCTCCGCAAAGAGCAGCCTTGAATCAATTCGCGATTCTTGCGTCAATAGGTTTGTCCACCCGACCTAACACGGAAAAGGATCAAGCTGGACCCCGCTCCGAGGCGCGAACGATGTCGAGACCTCCCGTACCAACGACAAATGCCATTGTGGCGTGGCCCTAATGCCGTGAGGCGAGGTACCTCCGACCTACACTGACGTATAAGCTGGGTAAGCGAACGGACAATCGATCATCGGCGCTCTGCCACGCTAACCTTCCCGTGCTGGGCTTGGCCGCGCGGCACCCCGTCCCCCCGACACCCCCTGCCGCACGGTCACTGACCAGTTTGAGCGAGCTTGCTCAGCGCCCGATCCGGATCGCGTTCCCACCCCCGACGACCCCCCGGGATTGCGGACGGATCGGGCCAACTCGCGCCCCAGTATTTCCCCGACCGAGCCCCCTTTTGGTGCCTTATTCGGGCATCCACAATTCACGTCGGGGAATGGGAATGTCGGGCCAACTAAAAAAGCACTTTGTCAGTAGCGCTTCTCAGCGAGCCAGTGATCGCACTCATCTCGCGCGGACCGTGGGCTCGCATTTTTTCAGCATCGAGGCCACAAATGGACTGGCCGGACG
The DNA here is from genome assembly GCA_963833665.1 of uncultured Alphaproteobacteria bacterium. Classification (GTDB taxonomy): domain Bacteria; phylum Pseudomonadota; class Alphaproteobacteria; order Rhizobiales; family Xanthobacteraceae; genus BOG-931. The sequence goes on from CAWHZA010000038.1 coordinate 1,709, forward strand.
CGAACCCCGTCTGCGCCGATCAGTGGCGCTCGGTGGCGTTATACGGGTCGGGCTGCAGGCTGACGCTCCAGGACAGGCTAGGCCGCAGCTTAACCGGGTCCTGCCTTGCCTGCCCCAGGAAGGCTCCAGGCTGAACAAACCCGTAAAACAGCTTGCGCAAATACAATATGAGGAGTTTGGGTCCAACTTGGGTCCGTAGGAGTATGGCCCGTGCCCAGTCCGAATTGGTCGCGCCCGCTGCCGCGGGCGCTGGTCATTCCCGAGGTCATGGAGCTGGTCACGCTCGCCGATGTGCGCGAGCTGATCGAGCGACGTCTGCCGGCGCACTTCCGCGGCAAGGCGACGTGGCGCGTCGTGGCGAAGGATCTCAAAGCCGCGGCACTCGGCGCCGAAGCCGCGGAGTTTCGCTCGCGCTGCGGATCGCACTGTCAATGGAAGGTGTCGAATGCCAGCCGAAATGACGGACCGCCGCTTCCCGCCGCCATGGTCGATTGAGGAGCTCGACGAGTGCTTCATCGTCCGCGACGCCGACGGGCAGGCGTTGGGGTATTTCTACTTTGACGAGGAGCAACAGAGCCAGGCCATCGACAGGCGGCTCACGCGCGACGATGCGCGGCGCATGGCGGTGAATTTTGCCAAGTTGCCGGACCTTGTAGCGTCAAGGTGGCTAGCGTAGCGTTCGGGACTACTCTCCGTACCGCTCCGGGCGGGCTGCCTGCTGGCTCAAGGTCAAGAACCCGGTCGCGCGTGCGGTCACGCGCGGGACCGAGGAGGAGCGGAATTAGGGAAATCATGCCAGCGCTTGACAGGTCGCACCCCGCTCGCATGGCGCTTGCATTGTTTGGATTGGCAGGCGCCGGCGTCCTGGGCGTGATTCTGGGAGTAGTCCGGGAAGCAGGCTGGCTAAGTCTGCTCTTTGCATTGGCATTCGCTCTGGCGCTGCTGCTGGAGATTGCTGGCGGGTGGCGGGAGACGACGCGTCCATCTCGGCGGAGACTACTGCAGGCGTTTTCGCTTATCTTGGGAGTGGTCATCTTCGCGGTGGTCGCGTATCGCGAAGGATGGAGGCGGTTCTTTTCCTCCTGATGTTCTTAGCAATCTGGCAATTCGCTACCATTGGAGTGGGCAGGTGACTTCTAGCCGCCGCTTCCCGCCGCCCTGGACCGTCGAGGAAACGGACGCCTGCTTCATCGTCGCGACCACGCGAGGAATTTGATCTACATCAACGGTAGAACATAGAACTCGCTCTCATATATATAGCTATGGCTGGGGGCGCTGACACTGATGTAGGCGCACCGATGATTGATCTGATCGATAACCGGACCCTGCTGATCATTGGCTGTACGGCGCTGGTGCTAGTCGGTCTCATCGGCGTACTCAGCGCCATTTTCCTGGCGTGGCGCGAAGATGCACGGCGGCGGCAGCTGGTGGCGGTGAGCGAGGTGACCCGCGACTGGCAGCCAACTTGGAAGATCAACGCCGTTACCGACGCGTGGGTGATGGAGCACGAGAAGGACGACATCCCCGCGAACTTCGTGTTGCGCATCGAGGAGAATCGCATGGTGCGCGATATCGGAGGCGGCGAGGTGATGGAGATCCGCTGGCGGCCACCGACCAAGGCCGAGGTGCGCGAGATCGTGCGCCGCTACCACGATGTCCCGAACGAGGCCACGCTGGCGCCGTTCGATGTGATCGAGTTCGAGAAGCAGCTGCACGACGCGGGCGCCAGCGACGATTATACCAACGGCAATGACGACGACGGTGCAGCGGAGGAAAGACCGGCCGCTGCGGCTTAAGCTTCCCACCCGCGACGAGGCGCGGCGGATCGCCGCGAACATTGCCAAGCTGCCGGGGCTGCTGCGCGCGGTTAACCGACTCGGATTCCGGCGCCGGCAACGCTATCTAAGGCGTCATGTCGTTGCGTCCGCGTTCCCGCCCGTTAGCTGAATTCATTGAGCCATGCCTGCCCCGGCCTGCCGATCGACCGCCGATCGGTGGGAACTGGCTGCACGAAATCAAGCATGACGGCTTCCGCATCATGGCGCGGCGCGACGGCGATCGGGTGCGGCTGCTCACCAGGAATGGCAATGACTTCTCGCCCCGCCTCCCGCTGGCCGCGGCTGCGGTCGCGGCATTACCGGCACGCTCTTGCCTCATCGACGGTGAGGCGATCGTCACCGACCAGAAGGGCCTTGCGGTGTTCGACCTGATCCGCGGGCACCGATCTAGTGCGGCCGCGGTCCTTTGTGCTTTCGACTTGCTCGAACTCGACGGCGAGGATTTGCGTCGCGAGCCGATCGAAACTCGCAAGAGCACCCTGAATTCGCTGCTGCGCGGCAGGCATGCGGGCATCGCGTTCAACGCGCACTTCATCGCGGATGGCGCAATCGTCTACCGGCAGGCTTGCGCGCTCGGCTGCGAGGGCATTGTTTCAAAGCGCCTCGGGTCGCCGTATCGATCCGGCCGCGCTGATTGCTGGCTAAAGGTCAAGAATCCGGCTGCGCCCGCGGTAACGCGCGAGGCCGAGGAGGATTGGAATTAAAGAATCCCGCCGTTAAAATCTGCTGAACAATGGACCGCTCTGTCATTCAGCAACGTCTGGCGGAAACTGAGCAACGGATTGCGAGCGGTGACCGCTATATTGCGCAACACGGCGCTCTTGTCACCGGACTAGGTCGTGTGGACAAACTTAATCCAGATTCGGATGCAGGCAAGCAGCACGAAGGCGGCGAAGCTCTCGATCAGCTTGTCGTAGCGGGTGGCGACACGGCGTGAGTTCTTCGCACGATTGAAGAAGCGCTCGATGCGATTGCGCAGGGCATAGAGAGCCTTGTCGACGGCATGCTGTATTTTCCGGGTTGCAGTGCTGGGGATTGCGGCTTCACCACCACGTTCCTCAATGTCGTTGCGGACGGCTTCGCTGTCGTAGCCCTTGTCACCGAGCATCTGTTCCGGATCGCAGTCGATCTCCTGCATCAAGGCCGGAAACGCGGTGACATCGTGTGCCTGCCCGGGCGTAATCACAACGCCGATCGGCAGACCCTCGGCATTGGTGCGGGCGTTGATTTTGGTTGAGAAGCCGCCACGCGAGCGACCGAGCGCGTTACGCTCGGCCCCCCTTTTCCACCGGCTGCGCAATGATGCGCACGGATGATGGTCGCATCGATCATCTGCAGCGCGGCGTCCGACACTCCGCTTCCCGCGAGCCCTTCCAGGATCACGTCCCAGACGCCACTGTCGGCCCACCGCCGAAACTGCCTAAAGATCGAATTCCAGTTGCCGAAGCCCTCCGGCAGGTCGCGCCATGGTGCGCCGGTTCGCATCAACCAAAACACCGCGTCGAGCACGCGGCGATGATTGCGTGGCGGCCGGCCGCCGCCGCGATGGATCAGGAACGGTTCGAAGTACGCCCACTCATCGTCGGTCATCAGTCCGCAAATCAAGGCTGCCCTCCGCAAAGAGCAGCCTTGAATCAATTCGCAATTCTTGCGTCAATAGGTTTGTCCACCCGACCTAGAGAGAATTGGACGGTCCGCAGCTCATGCAAAATACTTGTTAGCAGGCATGCGGTTGCTGCAAGCCGCGCGGCGGGATAGCCGGGATTGGCTATTGAAACAACTCGACGAGTGAGGCGCACATGAGCAATTTTCTCCAGCAGGCGATCAACTGCGACGATCCGGACCGAGCGGCCAGGATCATTCAAGACGCGCCCGGCATCGAGAGCGATGACGTGGTCAACTACTGCTTCCCGACGACATGGCCAGCCGACCAGAGCCATCTACGGGCTGCTCAGCCTCAGTCCTTTCGCCGCCGCAGCTCCGGCAGCTTGGCGATGTTGGCGGCGATGCGCCGAGCCTCGTCCTTGGTGAGCCGCTTGCTGACTGAGCGCCGACGCGGTCATCGCCATGTTAGAAATAGCCGAGCGCTTGGCCGGTGGCGTCGCGGACGATAAGCAGGCGTCCGTCTCCTCGGACGGACCAGGGCGGCGGGAAGGGGCGCGGCGGCATCAAAAGTCTTAACTTGTGAGTGACAGAGGAAAGCCTTGATTTATGCGCACTTCTTGCATGTCAAATGTCTCACCAAAACTCTAGGCTCATTCTGTTGGGCCCAGCGGCCGCCAGACGCCGAAAGCGTCACGCACCATCGGCCGTGGCGGCTCCAGCAATTTCTGGCCGGGAATCGGGGCCTCAACCTCGACCTCGACCTCATCCTCACGCTCGCTCTCGCCATATCCCGGTACGACGAAGACCACAGCGACCTGCGGATTCGGATTCTCGTCGCCGATCAGACCTGGAACACTCGGACCGTCACGGTCTTCCGCGTACAATCCTAAAAAGTCGCGCCCTGCGATGCATAATTCGTAAGGCGGTGTTTGTTGCTGCGATATTTCCTCTAACAGCGCCCCCATGCTGCGCGGCGAGATATTCATCAAGCCGGCGCAGCTCCAAGCGAAGGACTTCCGTCGCCGCTTCAAACGGAATTTGCTTCAGCGCGGTAGAAACATAGGCATGCGCCTGCGACAGCGAGCACGCCATGCGCTTAGCGATTTTCTCGAACGTCATACCGCGCTCGCGAAGCTTTAACGCTTCAGCTCGCCGACGCTGCAACCTTATTTGCTTGGGCGACGTCCAAGAGTTTTTTACTGACAAGGCGGCGGCGGCGGGCGGCTTCCTGCGCCCCTTGGTTTTCGGCTTACCCATCGTCGATCCCTACCATATGGCTGCCGAGAGCCGCTATTGCAAAAAGCCCAATGTTTTCGGCGTTTGTGTCGCTTGTGTCGCTTCTCCTGATTATCGCCGTTTTGCCCTCCCTATACGTCTATAATAGGAGGAAGTGACACAAGCGACACAAACCCTTATTTTGCGGCCTTTTCTCATGCTTCCCTCCAGCTGGCATCGCCGACAAGCCGCAAGCCGCGGAAGCCGCGCCGCCGGCCACGCTCATAGGTGACACCATAAGCTTGGCCGCGCTGTTCCAAGGTCTGCGCAAACCGTCGCACGGTCCCGGCGAACTCGCCGTTTCGCTCCGCCCAGACTTTCCACGCGGCGTAGAGTGTCGTTGTGCTCTCCCATGCCTGCTGATCGCAAATGCAATACTCATCGATCCACGCGGCAAATGCGTCTTCGGCTTCCAGGTAGGCGGCGGTGGCGCCAGTCACTGCCGCGGGCGGAGTCAGCCCCGCTTGCTGCCATTGCGTGCAGCCCTCGATTATCCACGCGAGAATACCGGGCCACTCGGCGAGCAGCCGGTCGCCGAGCTTTTCATCCCGCTCGTGCGGCGGGATCACCACGTTGAACGGGATCAAATGGAAGCGCCGCCGAATTGCCTCGTCGACGCTGCGTAGCCCCGGCCTATGGTTGCCGGCGATCACCAGCTTGAACGTCGGCACGAATTCAAAAAAATCCTGCCGCATGAACCGCGCCGAAATTTCGTCGCCGCCAGTCAATGCCTTGACCTTGCTTTCCGCCCAGCGGCGGCCTTCTTCGGTCTCGACGCTGGTCACGAGGCGCGCACCGCGCAGTCCGGCAAGGTCGGTCGGGTGCTGATCGGTATGCGAGGCGACAAAGGTCTCGATCGGCGCGGCTCGATGATAGTCGCCAACGATTCCGGTTAGCACGTTAAGGAATGTTGATTTGCCGTTCGCTCCGACGCCGTGCAGGAAGAATAGCGCGTGTTCTCGTGTTATGCCGGTGAGGGCGTAGCCGCACATCCGCTGCAGGAAGGCAACAAGCTCCGCGTCGTCGCCGCGAGATTTTCACGACCTTGTCGGGGTGGTTGCGCTTCAGGGTATCCCAGTCCGCCGAGGAAAGGTTCTCACACTCGGGCGGCGGGGCGATGCGCAGCAGCTCAACCGGCCAGCTAAGCAGTTCATTGGAAATTTGCTTCGGCATTTGGTTCTCCCGCGACGGCGCACATGGCCGCTTGGTCGCGCGGAAGACACCACAAAGTTCGTTAGCTGGAAAAGACGGGGCCAATTATTTGGGAGAAGAAAGTCTCACCCGGCGATGCTGGCGGCGCAGCCGTCGATAATATGTCGCTCGGGAGGGCGCGCCCGCCTTCTTCCACTCTGGCTCCGCCGGCTCTTCGCGTCCGCCGAATGACACGTCAGCTCCGACAGATCGTCCCCAGGCCCTGAGCTCCGACGCTTTTACGTCGCCCCATATTTCCCGCCGAGCGGCAGCGACGTCCCGCAGCAAAGGTTGGTCCTTTCCCTTGTACGCGGTAACGACCCGGCGACGGATGCGCTCGACGCCGCGTTCGCTACGGAGCCGCTTATCTCGACTGTCGAGGTCGGCAACGGGCTCGTGCAACAGCGGTATGATTTTCTCATCGGAAAGGTCGGGACGGCCTAACCAGACAAGGACCACGCGCAGGTCTTTTTTCCGTCTTTCTGTGGGCCGTGTCCCTTCTGGCCGCCCCACCTTGTCAAAGCGCCGGGGCAAGGCGAGCCGCGAAACAAGTTGGCCGAAGAGGTCACCGCGGTTGATCGCGCGGTCCAGCGCGGCTCGCCTAGCGCCGGTTCTTTTGATCTTGGCCACGTCCCGGCACCGATCACACGGCCGGAAATGCCAGCACCTTTGACGCGCGCCCTTCCACCAGGGCGCGGACATGCTCGGCCCACAAGACCAGCGCCCGCGCGATCTCTCACTAGTACGTGTGCTTGTCGTACACCGCTTGAATTCCGCCTTTGACGTGATTGATGACAAGCTCGGCGACGTGGGGCGGAACGCCGAGCTTGCCCAAGCCGGTGCGCATCGTGCGACGCGCGTCATGCAGCCTCCAACGCGCCAGCGGCTTTCCGTCCAGTGCGGCAATTTGGGTGTCGAGCGCCATCTTTGAATAAGACCACGCTGCAAAGGGACCGCCACGACTACCAAAGACGTAGCTCCGGCCTTCGCGTCGAGGCGCGGTTCGCAGGATGTCGAGCGCAGGCGCCGGCAACGTCAGCACAAGCGCTCGGTGATTTTTCGTCCGCTCTCCTGGAACCGTCAGGACGCCGGTGTCGAGATCAATCTCGGTCCACTTGAGCCCGCCGATCTCTTCGCGGCGGCAGCCGGTCAGGATCAGCAACTTGACGATGCGGCCGAAGTCATCATCCGCGCACGCTTTCCAGATAGCCGCTAGCTCGCCGTCCCCGAGCACCCGATCGCGAGACAGGATGCCGGCGGCAGGGTCGTTGGTGGCGATGACCGGGTTCGCCTCGCACAGTCCTTCTTTCATGGCCCACGTAAACAGCGCCGACAGGTTGCCACGCGCTCGTGCCGCCGACGTGCGGCCGTGTGCCTTGGTGATCTCCTGCAATCTTGCCGCCACGCTGGCGCGCTTCAGCGCGTCGATGGGCTGATCGCCGAGCGGCGCCCAAAGGGTTTCAAAGTGCCGCTTTGCTTGTTTGTACGTGCTCGGGCGCAGCCGGTCCTGCTTCGCATTCAGGTAGCGCGCCGCCACGCTCGCTAAGGTCCGCTTGGCGCTAGCAGCAGCTTGGCGAGCCTTGGCGCGCTCGGCGGCAGGATCATTGCCTAACTCGGCCTGGGCGAACCGCTGGCGCGCGATCTTGCGAGCATCTTCAAGGTTCACCTTGCGCACGTCGCCAAGGCTCTCGCGGCGCTGCTGCGATCCCACACGGTACTGCACGACCCAGCGCTTGGATCGGCCGCGCAACCTGACCCCGAGGCCGGGCAAGCTGCTGTCCCATTCGATATGGTCCGATTTGTTCGCAGGCCTGATCAGCGCGGCAACCGCGTCCGTCGTCAGCTTCATGGCGAGTGCTTCCCATTTGCCGATGCGCGGAGACGTGCTGATCTGGGAAGCGTATGGACACCAAGGTCGTGCTTCCTAAAGCAACTTCATGCCCGCAACAGACACGTGGCATAAGACATCTTGCCTCGGGATTGCAAGGGTTGCGCACTGCCCTGCCCCCTCCTGCGGGAAACAGGACAGACGGTAGCCGGAGATCGACAGCACGTGGCCGATGCCGGAAACGAACATCGCGTCGTAGACGGCGGGCGAGATCGCGTCACGCTTGCCGGTGATCACAGCAGACGCGATCGCGCCGGGATCGCCGGCGAGCACCGAGCGGATACGGCCATCGATGGCATCGCGCACCCCCTGAACGTAGGCGCCGAGAGTGAGCCACGCGCCCGGCGCCGCGGGCGGCGTTACGATCTTCACCGCGCCGCGCACGAAGCCGGAGGCGCCGATGCGCTGGAAATAAAGGTCGCGGGCGAAATCGTAGCCGCCCGGCCGCAGCGGCTGCAGCGGCGGTTCAAGCTGGGCCTTGACCTCGACGAACGCGCCCGCGGGCGGCGCCATGCCGCGGCGTACCGAGAGGCGCACACGCTCGGGCGTCTCGACTATGCGGTTCCCCTCGATGCGTTCGACGCGCATCACGAAGCGGTCGGATTTCTGGCTCTCCTCGCGCAGAGTGACGAAGCCGGCGAGCGAGACGCTGTAGGCGGGATAGCGCAGCACCGGATGGGCGATCAGCGCGGCTTTGTTTGTCGCAACGGCGAAGCCCGCGCAAACGGCAAGCAGGCCGAGTGCCGGCACGAAGGCGATGGGCCGTCGGCGCAGCAATACGGCGGCGACGAGGCCGGCACCGGCCGCCGCCGACGCTGCCCACAGCACTGGTTCATGGTCCGCGGCGAAATAGAGGACGATGCCGGCACCGAAAGCGACGGCGAACCATGGCAGGAGCCGGCCGGCGCCGACTTCGGCCGTCGCCCATTCGCGAAGCCGCGCCGGAACGGCAAACTCGGCGCGCGGCCACGCAGCGCCCCAGACGGCCCGCGGCCCAGTGACCGGCCACGTCCGCGCGCGGCTTCGCGCCTTGCTCTCGTCCGCCACCGCGCGCTCCCCAAGCAAAATACTCGCGCGCCACAACCAGCGGGAGCATGCTACACGAGGCGCGAGCGTGCTGGCGAGCAGAACAAAGCATGCGCGGAGGTGTTCCCGCGCAGGAGCCGCCGCCTTCTTCCGTTCGATAGGCTGTTGTACGAGGCGCGCCAGCAGCGCCCCGCGCTTTGTTCACTCGCCGAGTTTGTACGAGGCCTGCACGAAGGCGCCGATCTGTTCGCTCGCCGCCTTGAAGTTCTGCGCCAGCGTCGGCGTCAAAAACCCGCGTGCGTCGAAGTCGCGGACGATCGTGCCGGTCGTCGTCCACAGGCCCCAGTAGCGGGCCCCCACCCCCAGGCTCAATTGCGGGCTCAGATAGTAGGACAGCACAGCCTCGGCCTGCACGCCACGGCCGTGGCCGCGTTCGGGATTGTTGGTGGCGAGGATGCCGGTGTTGCCGAAGAAATGCTGATCGACCGCCTTGAACTGCACATCCGGCAGATAGGCGACTTCGGCGCCGAGCTTGAGCCGGCTCGTCAGCATGGTCTCGCCGGCAGCGCCGACGCGCAGCGCCTGCCACGTCGCATTTTCGGTAATGGCGGGCGAGCCGTCGACCGGAATCGGCGGTATGCAATTGATGCCGGCGAGCGGCGAGCAGCCAAAGGCCTGCATGAACTGATGGAGCTGAAAGTAGCCGGCGAACGCTCCGACTTTGTAGTCGGGGCCGCGCAGGAAATCGTAACCGCCGTCGATGGCGCCGTAGCCGATCTTCCCGTCAACGACCGGACTGAGCGTGTTCGAATACGGGAACAGCCCGCCCCCCTCCCCGACCAAAAAATCCTCGTCGTTCATATGGCCATGGCCGGTGACGCCGCCGCCGACATAGCCTTTGACGAACAAGCCCCAGGGCGTGTCGATGCGTCCGAAAAATTCGCCGGAATTGGTCTGCATGTCCTGAAAGGCGAGACGCGAGATGCTCGAAATCGAAGGAACTGGCGAGAAAGGAAGGAAGCCGAAATCCTTGCGGTACTGACCGAAGCTGCCGAAATAGCGCCCGCCGCCTTCGAAGGCCCATCCGGTTGCCGCAATCGGTACCAGCGCCTTGCCGAACGTCGCATTCGCAGCATCTGATGCGGCAGCGTTCGGCCATCGCGCCCAGGGATCGGCGCCCCAATGGTAGTTGAGGCCGACCTTCAGTTCCTGGAGGTTCTGGGTCACGCCCGAGGTGCCGGGCGGAAGGATCGTCGTGAGCACGCAGCCGCCGAAAACCGGCACGCAGGTCATGCTGCCGACATTGGCGACATGCCTGAGGGCCAGGCCGAGATAGTCATATTCGACTTTCAGCGACCAGGCCGGCGTCAGCGCCTGCTCGATGCCGACGCCCGCCGTTCCGCCCCAAAACGCCACCGACTGCGTGTTGGAATTGGTGAGTTCGGGGATGCCGCCGACGTTGCCCGCCATGTCGATATGATCGATCGCCCAGGCGACGCCGCCCTTGCCGTAGACGAGCGTGTGGCCGGAAGGTCCGAGCGCATAGCCGACCCGCGCGGTCACCGTGCCGGCCGCGCGGGGCCTGCTCTCGCAGGTCGCGCCGATTTGCTGTTGAGAGCCTTCGTAGCAGGTGACCGTGCCGTCGGAGCGAGCGACACCCGCATCGGCCTCGATGCCGAACACCCAGGACGAGCGCGGCGGCTGCCAATTGTAGCCGAGCTGGCCGCCGGCGAGGAAAGCCGGCGTACTCGCCTTGTCCCCGAACACCGAGGTGCCGAACGGATCGGCGAAATCCGTGGTGCCGCCGCTGGCGCCGACGTGGCCGCCGACATAGAGGCCGGACCAGCTCCACGACAGCGGCGGCGGCGCCTTCAACGGGATGGCGACGGCGCCCGCGGCCGCGTCGGCCGGATCGAAGCGATAGTTGAGGCCGAGCCGAAGGATATCGGCCTTGAGATCGACGCTGTGGATGAATGGCTGCGCGGGAAGCGGGGTCGTGAGCGCGATCAGGTTGCTGCTGACGACCGAGCTCGGCCTGAAATCGACGAAGAGATATTCGGCCTTGGCGCTCCAGTTGTTGCCGAGCGCAACCTCGACGCCGCCGCCGGCGGCATAGCCGAGACGCGTCCTCGCGACGGTGGCGGACTCGATCGTGCCTCCGGAGTCGGCGAACGCATACTCGGCGGTCGGCCGCGCAACCGCGAGGCCGCCGGTGACGTAGAACAGCCATTGGTCGAGGGCGAACCCAAGCCGCGGGCGTGCCGTGACGAGCCAGTCGGCGCTGGCGGCGGAGCTGACAGTGAAAAACGCGCGGGGGAATCCCGGATAACCGACGGGACCGGACTGCACGCCGCCGCTCAGACGCAGCGATTGGATATCGGCCTCGATGCCGACGACCCACGGCGACCGCGGCGCCTGCCAGTTGTAGCCGGCCTCCAGTCCGATGGGAATGTCGTGCCGCTTGATCGCCTGCATACCCGCGGCGTTCACCGCACCCTGCGTCGCCGTATCGGGAAAGTAGGCGCCGCTGAACGGGGTGCTGGTCTTGAGGCGAAGCGATCCCCACGCCGCCCCCGCCGTGCCGCCCAGATAGAATCCGGACCAGTCGTGGTTGGAAGCGCCGCCGGCCGCGGCGAACGCCGTATCGGCCGCGCGCGCCGGCGCGCCCGCCAGCAGCACGGCACTGAGCGCAATAGCAGCGCGCGGCGACCACCGAATCGGAGGACTCCCCTGGCACGACGGCGAACGCTGTGAGTTTTACGCGTGCTCTTTACGCGGCGAAGACGCGCTACGCGTCCGCTCAGCTTGCGCCGCCGGACACCTTGGCCCAGGTATCGCGCAATCCGACCGTGCGGTTGAACACGAGCCGGTCTGCCGTGGAATCCGAATCACGGCAGAAATAACCCTGGCGCTCGAATTGTACCGGATCGCCAGCGTTCATACCCGCCAACGCCGGCTCGACGCGCGCATTGGGGATAACTTCCAGCGAATGCGGATTGAGATCGGCGGCGAAATCGCCGGCGCTGGGGTCGGGGCACACGAACAGCGGATTGTAGAGCCGCACCTCGGCTTCGACCGCGTCGGCGGCTGAAACCCAGTGCAGCGTCGCCTGCACCTTGCGCCCATCGGGCGCGTTGCCGCCGCGGGTTTGCGGATCGTAGCTGCAACGCAGCTCGGCGATTTCGCCGGCGTCGTTCTTCACCACCTCGCGGCAGGTGATGAAATAGGCGTAGCGCAGGCGCACTTCGCGCCCCGGCGCCAGGCGAAAGAACTTCTTCGGCGGATTCTCCAGAAAATCGTCGCGCTCGATGAAAAGCTCGCGGCCGAAACGGATGCGCCGCGTTCCCGCGGCGGGATCCTCGGGGTGATTGATGGCGTCGAGCTCTTCGCTCGCACCCTCCGGATAGTTCTCGATCACGACCTTGAGCGGGCGCAGCACCGCCATGCGCCGCTGCGCCGTCCGGTTCAGATGCTCGCGGACGGAGAATTCGAACATCGCCATGTCGACGAGGCTGTTCGCCTTGGCGACGCCGATGCGCTTGACGAAATCGCGGATCGCGGCCGGCGGCACGCCGCGCCGGCGCAGCCCGGCGAGCGTCGGCATGCGCGGATCGTCCCAGCCGGCGACATGGCCGCCGCGCACCATCTCGGTGAGCACGCGCTTCGACAGCACCGTGTAGGACAGGTTGAGGCGCGCGAACTCGTATTGGCGCGGCCGCGAGGGGACCGGCAGATTGTCGAGAAGCCAGTCGTAGAGCGGCCGATGGTCCTCGAATTCGAGGGTACAGAGCGAATGCGTGACGCCCTCGATGGCGTCGGACTGGCCGTGGGCGAAATCGTAGCTCGGATAGATGCACCAGCGTGTGCCGGTGCGCGGATGCGCCGCGTGCAGAATGCGGTAGAGCACCGGATCGCGCAGATTGATGTTGCCCGAGGCCATGTCGATCTTGGCACGGAGCACGCGGGCGCCGTTCGGAAACTCGCCCGCGCGCATGCGGCGGAACAGGTCGAGGTTCTCCTCGACGCCGCGGTTGCGGAACGGGCTGTCGGTCCCCGCCTCGGTCAGGGTGCCGCGGGTGAGACGCATCTCCTCCTGCGTCTGGTCGTCGACATAGGCCTTGCCGGCGCGGATCAGGTGCTCCGCCCACGCATAGAGCTGCTCGAAATAGTCGGAGGCGTGATAGAGGTGCTCGCCCCAATCGAAGCCGAGCCAGCGCACGTCGCGCTCGATGGCATCGATATATTCCTGCGCCTCCTTGGTCGGGTTGGTGTCGTCGTAGCGCAGGTTGCAGTGGCCGCCGAACTCCTCAGCCACGCCGAAATTGAGGCAGATCGACTTGGCGTGGCCGATATGGAGATAGCCGTTCGGCTCCGGCGGAAAGCGGGTGACCACGCTTTTGTGCCGGCCCGCGGCCAGGTCCGCGCGAATAACGTCGCGGATGAAATCCTGGCCGGCTTCCCGTACTGTCGTTTCAGCGATCGTCATGCAGTGATCTTCGGCACGGCGCGGCGATGGCGGTGCGGCGCCCGGATTGAACAAATTGCCCGGCCGGGTCAAGTGCGGCTGTTCACCTTGCCGCACTGGCGTAAATCTAATCTGGCGCCGATTCCTACTATTGCACCACTCGCTTTGTTGGCGGCCGGCAGAGCCCCGCGGCCTTTCTCGGGAGGGAAAACCGTGTACTACCTGCCGGACGCATCCGTCGGATGACGACAGAGAGATACGAAGGCCACAATGACCGTCGTCACCCGCTTTGCCCCCTCGCCCACCGGCTTTCTGCATATCGGCGGTGCGCGCACCGCGCTGTTCAACTGGCTTTACGCACGCGGGCGTGGCGGAAAAATGCTGCTGCGGATCGAGGACACCGACCGCGAGCGCTCGACGCAGGCGGCGATCGAGGCCATTCTCGACGGGCTCTCCTGGCTCGGCATCGACTGGGACGGCGAGGCCATCTATCAATTCGCGCGCGCGGCGCGGCACCGCGAGGTCGCCGAGCAGCTCCTTGCCGCCGGCCATGCGTATCGCTGCTATGCTACTCCCGAGGAGCTTGCGCAGATGCGTGAGGCGGCGCGGCGCGAAGGCCGCGCGAGACTCTATGACGGGCGCTGGCGCGACCGCGATCCAAGCGAGGCGCCGCCGGGCGCCAAGCCGGCGATCCGGCTCAAGGCGCCGCTCACCGGCGAAACCGTTATCGAGGATCAGGTCCAGGGCCGCGTGGTCTGGCAGAACGAGAATCTCGACGATCTCGTGCTGCTGCGCTCCGACGGCACGCCGACCTACATGCTCGCCGTCGTCGTCGACGACCACGACATGGGCGTGACCCACATCATCCGCGGCGACGATCACCTGACCAACGCGGCGCGGCAGAAGCAGATCTACGACGCGCTCGGCTGGACGGTGCCGGTCATGGCGCACATCTCGCTGATCCACGGTCCCGACGGTTCGAAGCTTTCCAAGCGCCACGGCGCACTCGGCGTCGATGCCTACCGCGCTCTGGGCTGCCTGCCGGTGGCGTTGCGCAACTACCTGGTGCGGCTCGGCTGGAGCCACGGCGACCAGGAGATCTTCTCGACCGAGGAGATGATCGCGGCGTTCGATCTGCCGCAGATCGGCCGCTCGCCGGCTCGGTTCGATTTCGCCAAGCTCGAGAGCCTCAATGGCCACTACATCCGCACCAGCGATGACCAAGCGCTGCTGCGGGCGATCGACCAGCTGCTGCCGCATCTCGAAGGCGGCGACAAAATTCGCGCCAAGCTGACGCCTAGGGCGCGGCAGCAATGGCTCGAGGCCATGCCGAGCCTGAAGGAACGCGCCAAGACGCTCATCGATCTCATCGACGGCGCGCATTTCCTGTTCGCCGACCGGCCGATTCCGCTCGACGACAAGGCGCGCGGCGTGCTGTCGCCGGAAGCACGCGGGCTGCTGCGCGATCTCGAGGGCGAGCTCGGCGCGGTCGAGCCCTGGTCGACGGAGGCGACCGAGCGTGCCGTGCGCACGTTCGCCGAGCGCCACGGTCTCAAGCTCGGAAGCGTCGCCCAGCCGTTGCGGGCGGCGCTCACCGGCCGCACGACCTCGCCCGGCATCTTCGAGGTGCTCGCCGTGCTCGGCAAGGGCGAGAGCTTGGCCCGCGTCGCCGATCAGGCCAACAAGGTCGAACGGCAACAACCCCGCGCCGGGTAGCGCCCGCGGCGCCATGCGCTCGTCGCTGGCGCTGGCTGGCGCGCGCCAGCGCCAGAGCTTATCTTGCAGTGCACACTGGGTTGCGCTAGGCCAATGCGGCCGGAACAGACAACACCGCCGACGCCTGCTTCTCGGCCGATCGGCCCCGCAGCGCGCAGTTACGGCCGTCAGATATCGAGGATGCGATCATGGACGCGAAAACCGGCGCCAACATCAAGACCGGCAAACTGACGCTCGGCGACAAGAACTGGTCGTTTCCGCTCTGTGACGGCACGCTCGGTCCGCAGGTGATCGACATCAGCAAGCTCTACGGCGAGGCCGGCGTCTTCACCTACGATCCCGGTTTCACCTCGACCGCGAGCTGCGAATCCAAGATCACCTTCATCGACGGCGACGAAGGCGTGCTGCTCTATCGCGGATATCCGATCGAGGACCTTGCCGAGCACGGCGACTATCTCGAGACCTGCTACCTCCTGCTTTACGGCGAGCTGCCGACCGCCGCACAGAAGGCCGACTTCGACGACCGCGTGGTCCATCACACGATGGTCCACGAGCAGATGAGCCGCTTCTTCCAGGGGTTCCGGCGCGACGCCCACCCGATGGCGGTGATGGTCGGCGTCGTCGGCGCGCTCTCGGCCTTCTACCATGACTCCACCGACATCACCGATCCGACGCAGCGGATGATCGCCTCGATCCGCATGATCGCGAAATCGCCGACGCTGGCGGCGATGGCCTACAAATACTCGGTCGGGCAGCCGTTCATGTATCCCAAGAACGACCTCGACTACGCGTCGAATTTCCTGCGCATGTGCTTTGCGGTGCCCTGCGAAGAGTACAAGCCGAACCCGGTGCTGGCCCGCGCCATGGACCGCATCTTCATCCTGCACGCCGACCACGAGCAGAACGCTTCGACCTCGACGGTGCGGCTTGCCGGTTCGACCGGCGCCAATCCGTTCGCCTGCATCGCCGCCGGCATCGCCTGCCTGTGGGGGCCCGCGCATGGCGGCGCCAACGAGGCGGCACTGAAGATGCTCGGCGAGATCGGCAGCGTCGACCGCATTCCCGAATACGTCAAGCGCGCCAAGGACCCGAACGATTCCTTCCGGCTGATGGGTTTCGGCCACCGCGTGTACAAGCACTACGACCCGCGCGCCAAGATCATGCAGAAGACCTGCCACGAGGTGCTGCGCGAGCTCGGCGTCAACGATCCGCTGCTCGATGTCGCCATGGAGCTCGAGCGCATCGCGCTGCACGACGACTACTTCGTCGAGAAGCGGCTCTATCCCAACGTCGATTTCTATTCGGGGATCACGCTGCGCGCCATGGGCTTTCCGACCACCATGTTCACCGTGCTGTTCGCGGTCGCGCGCACGGTCGGCTGGATCGCGCAGTGGAAGGAGATGATCGAGGACCCGCACCAGAAGCTCGGGCGTCCCCGCCAGCTCTACACCGGCGCGCCGCGGCGCGAGTATCAGCCGATCTCGCGACGGCGGTAGTCGCGCCGGCGTCCATTTCCGGCGGCCTTTGCCGGCGGCACAAATCAGAAATGGCTGAACGCGGGGCGCGCGAACACGAGCGCCTTGCCTTGGCGCGTGAACTGCGCCCCGTCGCCGGAGCGCATGCGGCCGATCTCGGTCACCGGCACGCGCGCCGCCCGCGCCGCGGCTTGGAACGCCTGAAGCTTCGCCTGCGCTACCGTCAGCACGATCTCGTAGTCATCGCCGCCGGTGAGTAGCGTCTCGAGGAGTGTCGGCCGCGACGCGATCGCCGTGTGTGCGGCATCGGAGAGCGGCACCTGTGCGACATCGACGTCGGCGGCGAGCGACGAGGCGCGGCAAAGCTTGCCGAGATCGCCGGCAAGCCCGTCGGAGACATCCATCGCGGACGAGGCAAAGCTCAGCACCGCTTCGGCAAGGGTGGTGCGCGGCTCGGGCCGCAGATAACGTCCCAGGAGGTGACCGGCCATCGCCTCGGTGAGCCGCCAGCGCGAGGCCAGGTTGCGGTCGCCACGCAGCCTAAGCCCGAGCGCTGCATCGCCGATCGTGCCGGTGACCAGAACGCTGTCGCCGACCCGCGCGCCCGACCGCTGCACCATCCGGCTTTGCGGCACAGCGCCGAACGCCGTGATCGAGATCGACATCAGGCCGGGCGTGTGGTCGGTGTCGCCGCCAAGCAAGGGGCAGCCGTAGCGCCCGGCATCCTCGCCCAATCCGGCGGCAAAGGCGGCCAGCCAGGCGTCGTCGGTGCTCTCAGGCAACGCGACGGCCATGACGAAGCCGAGCGGCTTCGCGCCTTTGGCGGCAAGGTCGGAAAGATTCATGCGCAGCGCCTTGCGGGCGATGTCCGCGGGCGCGTCGTCGAAGAAGAAATGCACGCCGGCAATGACGCCGTCGGTGGTGACCACGAGATCGAATCCTTCCGGCACGCTCAAGACCGCGGCGTCGTCGGCGAGGCCGAAGGCGCCGGGATGGGTGGCGAGCGGCCGGAAATGCTGCGCGATCAGGCGCTCCTCGGGCGATTGATCGGGTCCGGCCACGTCCCTACCCGCCTCCGCCGCCGCCCGCGCTGGGCGATGCGCTGGTGAATTCTCCCGCGCGCAGTTGCCGCGCAAGGTGGTCGAGCACGGCATTGACCATGCCGGTTTCCTCCGCGTCGACGAAGGCGCTGGCGACATCGACGTATTCCGACGTCACCACCCGCGCCGGCACGTCGCCGCGGCAGGCAAGCTCGTACGCGCCGGCCCGGAGCACCGCGCGCAACACGGTCTCGATGCGCTTGAGCGGCCAACCACGCGCCAGCGCGGCGTCGATCTGCGGATCGAGCCTTGTTTGCTCACGTACGACGCCATGGACGATGTCGCTGAAGAATGCCGTCTCGGCCGGCCGATACTGCGCGCCCTCGACATCGCCACCAAGCCAATGGCTTTGGAACTCTGCCAAAATCTCATTCAGGCCGGTGCCGGCAAGGTCCATCTGGTAGAGCGCCTGGACGGCGGCGAGCCGCGCCGCGCCGCGCTTGTTTGCCTTGCGCGGCTTCCTTGCTGCGGGTCTTGCGCCGGCGCGGGTCATGTCATCGCCCCGCCAGCCGGCGCTTGATATCGACGAGCGCCAGCGCCGCGCGGGCCGCATCGCCGCCCTTGTCCTGCTCTTCCGGGCGGGCACGGGCGAGCGCCTGCGCCTCGGTGTCGACGGTGATGATGCCGTTGCCGAGCGGCAGCGCACGAGCAATCGCGATATCCATCAGCCCGCGCGCCGACTGATGCGACACGATGTCGAAATGGATGGTGTCACCGCGGATCACACAGCCGAGCGCGACGGCGCCATCGTAGGGGCGGCGCTTGCGCTGCGCCGCATCCAGCGCCATGGCGATCGCGGCGGGGATTTCGAGCGAGCCGGGCACGCTGATGCGATCGACCTTGGCCTGCGCCTCATCGAGCACCTTCATGGCCCCGGCAAGCAGCGCGTCGGCGATGTCGTCGTAGAAGCGCGCCTCGACCAGGAGGATGCGCGCGCCCTTGGCTTCGCCTTTCGCCCGCTTGCCTCGCCGCGGCCCGGCCATCGCTGTGCTCCGCTCCACAGACATGATCTCGTACGGAAGCCGCTTGCGGCTTCCGCCGATCATGTCGGCGTGGTCGTAGCAAGGGCGGGAAGGGCGAACAAGCGCGGCGGTCACGCTGAGCGCCGACAGAATCTCGTTTCTTTCGTCGGCAAACAGCGCATGCGGACGCACGTGGCTCGGTCTGCCGGCTACCGACCCGCCTTGTCCATGGCCGCGAGGATGGCACCAAATCGCTCCTCGGCGGCGACGCGCATCTCCGGATGGGTGAACACGTAGAGATCGTCGTCGCGGATCGCCGTGAGCACGCGCGCTGCGACATCGGACGGGTCGAGCCCGGACTGGATGCGTTCGGCAACGTGCGCCGCGATTTCGTTTCCCCAAGTACCCGGCTCTGGTGCCCGCCCCGCGCCGTAACGCTCCGTTCGGTTGCGCGCGCTCTCATTGATGCGGGTGCGCACCCATCCGGGACAGAGCACGGTCACGCCGATGCCGAGCGGCTTGAGGTGCAGGGCAAGACCCTCCGACATGGTCACGACGGCGAACTTGCTCGCCGAATACGGACTGAACCCCAGCCCGCTGACCATTCCGGCCATGGAGGCGGTGTTGACGATATGGCCGCCTTCGCCGTGGGCGCGGATAAGCGGCAGGAACGTTCGGATGCCGTGCAGCACGCCCATCAGATTGACGTCGAGCACCCAGCGCCAATCGTCGAGCAAAATGTCGTCGATGCCGCTACCGCCGGCGACGCCGGCATTGTTGCAAACGACGTGCACATTGCCGAACGCCTCGTGTGACGCCGCGGCCGCGCGCTCGACACTCTCGGGATCGGTCACGTCGCAGGTCACCCCGCGCACATCCGGCCCGAAATTGTGCAGGCTCTTGACTGCAGCCGCCAAAGCCTCGGTCTCGATATCGGCGAGCATCACCTGCATGCCTGCTTCCGCGAACGCGCGACCAAGCGCGAGCCCGATGCCGCTCGCGCCACCGGTCACGAACGCGGTCTTGCCGGCAAGCTCTTGCATGAGTTTTTCTCCCTGCCCGTTGTCAGCGCGACGCGTTTGATTGCGGCGCCTGCAGCAGCCGCGCGGCATAGCGCGCCATGAGATCGACTTCGAGGTTGAGCCGAGCCGCCACGCGCAGCGCCCCGAAGGTGGTGACCTTCAGCGTGTGCGGAATGATCAGCACGGAAAAGCGATCCTCGTCGACCTCGTTCACGGTGAGCGAGACGCCGTCAAGCGCAACCGAGCCCTTGGGCGCGATGAACCGCGCCAGTGCGGCCGGCGTGCGCAGCGACAGGCGCGCCATTTCGGGGAGATCGTCGCGTGCCAGAAGTTCGGCGATGCCGTCGACATGACCGGTCACGAGGTGCCCGCCGAGTTCGTCGCCGAGCCGCAGCGAGCGCTCGAGATTGAGCTTCGTGCCGCGCCGCCAGGAGCCGGCCGTCGTGACCCGCAGCGTTTCCGCAGCCGCGTCGACCGAGAAGGCGGCCCCGCCCGCTTGGCGCCCACGGGCGACGACCGTGAGGCAAATCCCGGCGCACGCAATCGAGGCGCCAATGTCGATCGTCTCCGGGTCATAGCCGGAGCCGATGGTCAGGCGGCGCAGGCCTTCGGCCTGCTCGCTGACATCAAGAATTTCTCCTATGTCGCTGACAATGCCCGTGAACACGGCTGTCACCTTCGCTCAAGGACCATGCGGGTATCGGCCCCGACGGATTCGCTCGCCACGCATTTGAACCGCGGCGATTCCGTCAACGCTGCAAGCGCCATCCCTTCGAGGGCGTCGACGCCATTGGCCCCAACGACCGTCGGCGAGTGGAAGAGGACGGCCTCGTCGATGAGATCGGCGGCAAGCAAGGCGGCGGCAAGGATCGGGCCGCCCTCCACCATCAGCCGGGTGATGCCGCGCGCGGCGATGAGCTTGAGCGCGCCGGCAAGATCGAGCCGTCCATGGGCGTGTGCTACCCGCAGCACGGTGACGCCTTCCGCCGTCAACGCGTTCTCGGCGCTGCGTGAGGCCTGCGCCCCGGCAACCGCCCATACCGGCACCTCGCGTGCGCTCTGCACGAGACGCGAGCCGAGCGGAAGCCGCAGACCGCTGTCGAGGACGATGCGGACGGGCGAAAATGCGGCCATGCCCGGCAAGCGGCAGGTCAGCATCGGATCGTCGGCGAGCGCCGTGCCGATGCCGATCATGACGGCGTCGCTCTGCGCGCGCATGAGATGCACGCGGTCGCGCGTCGCCTCGCCGGTGATTGCAACCGGCTTGCGCCCCGCCGCGGCGGCCTTACCGTCAGCCGAGATCGCGAGCTTCAGTGCGACATGCGGACGTCCGTCGCGCATGCGCCGCAAGTGGCCAGCATGATCGCGACGCGCTTCCTCGGCGCCAATGCCGACATCGACGGCGACGCCGGCCGCGCGCAGCCGCGCGTGGCCAGCGCCAGCAACCTCCGGGTTTGGATCTTCGATCGCCGAGACGACCCGGGCCACGCCCGCGGCGATGACCGCGTCGGCGCACGGCGGCGACTTGCCGTGGTGCGAGCACGGCTCGAGGGTGACGTAGAGGTCGGCGCCGCGCGCGGCCTCGCCAGCGCGGCGCAAGGCCTCGATCTCAGCATGCGGCCGGCCGCCGGGCTGGGTCCAACCGCGGCCGACGATCCGCGGCGGGCCGCCATCGCGGCGAACAATGACAGCGCCGACCGCGGGGTTGGGCCAAGTGCGGCCGAGCCCGCGCCGGCCTAGTGCGAGCGCGAGCGCCATGAATCTGCGATCCTCTTCGCGACCCTCGCCGCCCGCGCTCACTTGCGCGCGATCTCCGCCGCTTCATCCGCCGACAGCTCGGCGAGCGCGGCCTCGAAATCCTTGGCCTCGCGGAAATTGCGATAGACCGAAGCGAAGCGCACATAGGCGACGTCGTCGAGCTCACGCAGATAGGCCATCACCGTTTCGCCGATGGTCTCCGAGGACACTTCGCTTTCGCCGAGCCCCTCAAGCTCGCGCACGATCTTCGAGACCATCTGATCGATGCGCTCGGGCTCGACCGGCCTTTTGCGCAGCGCGACCTGTACCGAGCGCAACAGCTTGTCGCGATCGAACGGCACGCGCCGGCCGTTGCGCTTGATGACGATGAGTTCGCGCAACTGCACGCGTTCGAAGGTGGTGAAGCGGAAATTGCAGGACAGGCAGACGCGGCGGCGGCGGATGACGGACGAATCTTCCGTCGGCCGCGAATCCTTCACTTGGGTATCGAGGCTTCCACAACTCGGACAGCGCATGCCTTGACCCTACCCCTCGTAGATCGGGAACCGGCCGACCAGGCGCTTGACTTTGTCGCGCGCGCTTGCCTCGGCCTGTGCGTCTTGCTCGGTTCCCGAGCGCGCCAGCGCGTCCAGCACCTCGGCGATCAAGTCCCCGACCTGCCGGAACTCGGCGATGCCGAAGCCCCGAGTGGTGCCGGCCGGTGTGCCGAGCCGCACCCCGGACGTGACCGTGGGCTTTTCCGGATCGAACGGAATGCCGTTCTTGTTGCAGGTGATGTGCGCCCGGCCGAGCGCCGCCTCGGCCGCCTTTCCGGTCAGGCGCTTCCTCCGCAGATCGACCAGCATGAGATGCGTATCGGTGCCGCCGGAGATGATATCGAGACCGCAGGATTTCAGGGTTTCCGCAAGCGCCTTCGCGTTCTCGACTACGTTCTTCGCGTAAAGCCTGAACGAGGGCCGCAGCGCCTCCCCGAACGCCACCGCCTTGGCCGCGATCACGTGCATGAGCGGCCCGCCCTGCATGCCGGGAAACACAGCGGAATTGAGCTTCTTCGCCAGCTCTTCGTCGTTGGCGAGGATCGCGCCGCCGCGCGGCCCGCGCAGCGTCTTGTGGGTCGTGGTCGTCACCACATGCGCATGCGGGAACGGCGAAGGATGCGCGCCGCCGGCGACGAGCCCGGCGAAATGCGCCATGTCGACCATGAGCCAGGCGCCGACCTCGTCGGCGATCTCGCGGAAGCGGCGAAAGTCGAGGATGCGCGGGTAAGCCGAGCCGCCGGCGATGATCACCTTGGGCCGATGCTGTTTCGCCAGCTGCAGCACTTCGTCCATGTCGATTTGATGGTCCTCGCGCCGCACGCCGTACGGCACGACTTTGAACCAGCGGCCTGACAGATTGACCGGCGAGCCGTGCGTGAGATGGCCGCCGGCGGCGAGGTTGAGGCCCATGAAGGTATCGCCGGGCTGCATCAGCGCCATGAACGCTTCGGCATTGGCGGAGGCGCCGGAATGCGGCTGCACGTTGGCGAAGGCGCAGCCGAATAGCCGGGTGGCGCGTTCGATGGCGAGCGTCTCCGCAATATCGACGAACTGGCAGCCGCCGTAATAGCGCCGGCCCGGCGTGCCCTCGGCATATTTGTTGGTCAGGACCGAGCCTTGCGCCTCGAGCACGGCGCGGCTGACGATGTTTTCCGACGCGATCAGCTCGATCTCGTCGCGCTGACGTCGAAGCTCGCGGCGGATGGCATCGGCGATTTCGGGATCGCTTTCCGCGAGCGAAGCGGCGAAGAATCCCTCGACAGTCGATAGTGCGCTTTGAGTAACCGACATCTCCTGCTCCTGAGCGGAAAGGACCGCGACCCACTGACGGCTGAGCGCTCGCCGATATCACACCAGCGGCCGAGCGCAAGGGCTTGGGACTATTCTTCGTCTATTCCCCCTATATTTGGGGATAGCGGGAGCTCGCGCGTAGGGTGGGGCTCAGCGCAGCGAAGCCCACGCAAAAATGCTGATCGTATTGAGGTGGGCGCGGCGCTTTCGCGCCTTTGCCCACCCTACGGCGCTTGCCTCAAGTCAGGCGGCAACGCTCGGCAGGCCGGCGAGCGCCATGGCGAGGTCGGCTTCGTCATAGGCCTGATCGACCAGCTTGCCTTCGAAATAGTTGATGTAGGCCGACATGTCGAAATGGCCGTGGCCCGACATGTTGAACAGGATCACCTCGGCCTTGCCCTCCTTCTTGCAGCGCAGCGCCTCGTCGACCGCACAGCGCACCGCGTGCGTCGCCTCCGGCGCCGGCACGATGCCCTCGCAGCGCGCAAACTGCACGCCGGCATCGAAGCACGTTTTCTGATGGTAGGCGCGCGCCTCGATCAGCCCGAGCGCGTGGATGTGCGACACCATCGGCGCCATGCCGTGATAGCGCAGCCCCCCAGCATGGAAGCCGGGTGGGATGAAGGTCGAGCCGAGGGTGTGCATCTTGACGAGCGGGGTGAGGTGCGCGGTGTCGCCGAAGTCGTAGGCGTATTTTCCCCGCGTCAGCGACGGGCAGGCCGCCGGCTCTACCGCGATGATGCGGCGCTTGCGCCCGCCACGCAACTGCAGGCCCAGGAACGGGAAGGCGAGCCCGGCAAAGTTCGAGCCGCCGCCGGTGCAGCCGATTACCACGTCGGGGTCGTCGCCCGCCATCTCGAACTGCTTGATCGCCTCCTGCCCGTTGACGGTCTGATGCAGGAGCACGTGGTTCAGCACCGAGCCGAGCGAGTATTTCACCGCCGGGTCCTTGGCCGCCATCTCCACCGCCTCTGAAATGGCGATGCCGAGCGAGCCCGGACTGTCGGGGTTCTTGGCGAGGATTGCGCGCCCGGAATCGGTCTCCTTCGACGGCGAGGCGATGCAGCGCGCCCCATAGGTTTCCATCAGCGCGCGGCGATAGGGTTTCTGGTCGTAGGAGACGCGGACCTGAAAGACAGTAACCTCGAGGCCGAACAGCGAGCCGGCAAACGCCAAGGCCGAGCCCCACTGGCCGGCGCCGGTCTCGGTCGAGAGCCGCGTGACGCCCTGCTCCTTGTTGTACCAGGCTTGCGGTACCGCGGTGTTCGGCTTGTGCGATCCCGCCGGCGAGACCCCTTCGTACTTGAAATAGATCTTCGCCGGCGTGTCGAGCGCCCGCTCGAGACGACGCGCGCGGATGAGCGGCGACGGCCGCCACATGCGGTAGACGTCGCGGATCGGCTCGGGGATGTCGATCGTGCGTTCGGCCGATACCTCCTGGAGGATCAGGGCCATCGGGAACAGCGGCTCGAGATCGGCGGGGCCGACCGGCTGCTTCGTGCCCGGATGCAACACCGGCGGCAGCGGCTGTGGCAGATCGGCCGCGAGGTTGTACCAGGTTTTCGGGATCTGCGTTTCGTCGAGAACGTATTTGAGCTGATCACTCACGCCACCCTCCCACGCTGAAAGCCAGCTATTGCCGCACGCCAGCTTATCCCGGATCGGGAGGCGGCAAAATCCGCTATCGCGACCACCCGGATCGTGGACGATCCCGTCCGTCGCATCGCCGCGGGCCGGCCGCGAGGCTCAGCGCGGGCTCGAGATCGCCAGCGGCTCGCCGCGCGCCGCCTGCGCGCCGGGAAGGCCGTCGCGGCCGTAGATGTCCTCGCGGAACTGGACGACGCCGTCGGCCGTGGCCCAGCCGGTAACATAGACCCAATGCAGAGGCACCGGATTGGCGAGCCGCGCGGTCTTAAGCTCGCCGGACTTGATCACCAGATCGATCTCCGGGCGCGACCAGCTTCGCGTGCCTGAAAGCAGCCACGCCACCAGCTCGCGCACGTTCTGCACCCGCACGCAGCCCGAGGAATGGAAGCGGAAATCCTCGCCGAACAAATTCTTGAGCGGCGTGTCGTGCATGTAGACCTGGTGCGGATTGGGGAAGTTGATGCGGATCGAGCCGAGCGAGTTGAAGCTCCCCGGATCCTGGCGGAACGTGTAATTGGTCGCGTCCTCCGAGTACCAGTTGATGTCCGCGGGCTGCAGCTCCTTGTGGTGGACGTCGAAGATGCGGATGTGGTTGCTGGTGAGGTAGTCCGGCTGGTCCTGCATCTTGGGGATGAGGTCCTTGCGCACGATCGAAGCCGGCACGGTCCAGTACGGATTGAAATTGACCTCGACGATTTTGCTGTTGATCTCCGGCGACGGCCGGTCGGGCTTGCCGACGACCGCGGTATGGCGGGAAACGGCGGCGCCGCCGTCGATCGCCTCGATGCGCGCCGCCGGCAGGTTGCAGACCACGTAGCGCGGGCCGAGGTTGGTGCTGAGCGTGCGCAGCCGCGTCACGTTGACCTTGAGCTGGGCGAGCCGCACCGGCGCCGGCACGTTGAGCGCGGCGAGCGTCTCCTTGCGGATGATGCCGTCGACGGTGAGGCCGTGGCGCGCCTGGAAGCGCCGCACCGCAGCCTCGACGTAGGAATCGTAGATGTCGTTGCCGACGGCGTTCGGGTCGATGTCGCTCGACGCGACCAGCCGCGCCCGCAGATCGTTGACGCTCGGATGGCGGTCGCCGAGCCGCAGCTGCGTGACGGCGGCGACCCGCGGCCAGCCGCCGCGCGCGACAATGGCGGCATAGCGATCGATGGCCTGCTCGGTCGTCTGCACTGTCGCCGCGGAAACCGTCGGCTCCGACGCTTTCGGCATGTGGATGGTGCGGGAAGCGTCGTCAAAACCCTGCCCGAGGTCGCCGCGCTGGGCATCGCCCATCAGTGCGTCGAGCTGGTCATCGGCGTGGCCCACGCTCGGCCGTCCGGCGGCGGCGAGGGTCGCTGCGCCGGCAAGCGTCAGGAACGTGCGCCGGTCGGGCCGCGCCCCGTCTTGGTCATGCGGCTCGCTCATCGAGCGTCCCCCAAAGCACGGCATGAAGGCCGAAATGGGCCACGATGCCGAATTAGCACGACGGGGAGTTGAACCAAAGGGCCGTCAGATCGCCGGCGCCCGGTGCAATGCGCGCGACAAGCCTGTGGGTTGAGCCGTTTGTGGAGGCCGACCTGCCTTGCCTTCGCCACCGGACATGATAGCCCCGAGCCGCCTTCCAGGGAGCGACCATGGGTCCGATCAGGCTGCTCACGGCTCCGATCCGCCGCATCGCCAATTCCCGGCTGTTTCAGCTCGCCGTCGTCGTCACCATCATCCTGCTGCTGGATCACTACTCCTACGATTATGCGCCGCTGCTGCCGATCGCCGAGGGCCTGAAGAAATCGGTGATCGCGACGGTGGAGCTGTTTTCAAAGTATTTCCGGGTGGGGATCCTGACCGATCCGGTGCTGCAGGTCGGCCTGATGATCGCTTATGTCTATGTCGTCTGCCTGCTGGTCTTTTTCCTGCTGCGCCGGGCGATCGGGGCGCTGGTCGACCTCATCGGCTGGAGCAATTTCCTGTGGCTGCGAAGCACCATCGCGCGCGAGCGCGGGATCGCCGCCTACCGCGCCTGGGAGCCGCTCGAGCGAATACGGCCGGCCGATTGTCCGCAGGAGCAATGGGAACAACAGTTCGCCTGGCCGGCCGACGACAAGCCGCCCTATCCACCGTGGCCGCGGCGGCTGCTGCACAGCGTGATCAGTTATGTCGTGGTCTTCGTCGGCGCCGCCATACTGCTCCAGGTCTTTACGCCGTTTCCGGTGCTCACTTGGCTCGGCAGGCTCTTCAACGCCCCGACCGGTCAATGAGCGCGCCCCAGCCGTCGATGCCGCACAGGACGACCGGGCGCGGCGTCGTTCATGCAGGAAGTGCGCGAGGACCGTCGCTTTGGTCCGCTCTAGCGCGTTTACGCATAGACGCGCCGACCGGAACTTCCGCTTTCGGGACTAAAGCTCACGACATTCTGCAAGGAATGGAGCCTTTTCCGCTCGTGACCCGGATCGGAGTTGGCGACATCCACGGGGATCCGCATCTGCGGGGGCGGAAGTTCGCCCCTTTTATTTGGCAATGTCAGCCTTCCAGGCGATGCGGAAAGTGGTATGGTGCGTATACGGGCGTCTCGGGGATTTCGGAAAATAGGGGCGTCAGCCAACAATCTCGCGGCAGCAGGCCCTAGGCCGGGCCAGAGGGTAGAGCGTGTCACCACGTCCCTGCAACGTCCTCATGATCTACCCGCGCTTTGGCGCGGGAACATTCTGGAACTTCGCGGCGGCTTGCGAGCTATTCGGAGCTAAATACCCAACTGCACCTCTTGGCCTGATCACCGTAGCAGCCCTGTTGCCGGCTGAGTGGACCATCCGACTGATCGATCGAAACATCGAGACGTTGCCGGATGGCGATCTGGAATGGGCCGACTTGGTCATGACCGGCGGCATGCTGCCGCAATATTTCGACACGATTGAAATTATTGAGCTGTGCCGTGCGCACGGAAAGCCGGTTGTCGTCGGCGGCCCCGGCGTTACCTCCATTCCTTACGGGTACAGCAAGGCAGATTTCCAGGTGCTCGGCGAAGCCGAGGGCATTATCGACAAGTTCATCGCGGCCTGGGAGGCGGGCGCGAGGGAAGGAGTCTTCGAGGCCGAAAAGTTCAAGGTCGACGTCTCGAAGAGTCCAATCCCGCGGTTCGACCTCTCTGAAGTTCAAGCATTATCTCTACATCGGCGTGCAATTCTCGCGCGGCTGCCCGTTCACGTGCGAGTTTTGCGACATTATTGAACTCTACGGGCGCGTTCCTCGCGCCAAGACCAACGCGCAAATGCTGGATGAATTGGAGGCGCTTCATCGGCTCGGCTATCGCGGTCATGTGGACTTCGTCGACGACAATCTCATCGGCAACAAGAAGGCGGTCAAGGCATTCCTGCCGGAACTAAAGACGTGGCTTGGACAACATGATTACCCGTTCGAGTTCACGACCGAGGCGTCGCTCAATCTGTCCGACGATGCGGACCTCCTGAGGCTGATGAATGAGGCGAACTTCATCGGTGTCTTCATCGGGATCGAGAGCCCGGATACGGACACTCTGATTGCGATGCGGAAGAAACAGAATACCAGGAGAAACATCGCCCAAAGCATACATAGAATTTATGCGGCCGGACTCTACGTCACCGCCGGCTTCATTGTCGGATTCGACAGCGAGAAGGGATCGGTCGCCGACCCTCTCATCGAGCTGATCGAAGAGGCCGCCATTCCGATCTGCATGGTAGGTCTACTTTTTGCCCTGCCCAACACCCAACTGACCCGTCGGCTCGCGAGCGAGGGCCGCCTCCACGCCGAACTGCTGTCGGCTCCCGACGCCGGTATCGATCAAGCGACGCAAGGCTTAAATTTCGACACGCTGCGACCGCGACCAGAAATCCTGTCCGATTTCAAACGGGTCCTTGAACATATCTACGATCCAACCGCCTATGCTCGACGCCTCCGGCGTTTGGCGGGTCTGCTCGGCAGCACCAACCCCAATCGCCGCACGCACACCAGCGATTCCAGCGGCAGACTCGACGGGCTGGGGATTGTGCATCGCATCCTATCCAATTTGCCTGGAGCGCAGGACGTCTTCAAGCAAACGATAATTCAATGCGCATCGACAAATCCGCGATGGGCCCGGACCATCGTCATGCTGGCGGCCTTTTACCTCCATCTGGGACCATTCTCCCGGCAGGTCATCCACCAGATCGAGCAGCGACTCGACGAGTCGCGGAATACCGCATCAGATCCACGCGAACCGACAAGGCTGGCTGACATCGCAACTGTTGCGTGAGGCGCCCGGCAAACAAAAAGACCCCGGCATTGGCGCCGGGGTTTTGAGACTCGCCAGCAGGATGGAGCCCTGGCGGGCGCGACCCGCTCTTGTCAGAGTCGGTAGAGAATCTGGTCGGTCCAGAAACGCTCGAGCCGATGCAGCGCCTTGTTGAGCACGCCGAACTCGTCGGCATTGATGCCGCCGACCTGTTCCACGGTGCGCACGTGCTTGTGGTAGAGCGCCTCGACGATTTCGCGCACCTCGCGGCCCTTGTCGGTGAGCTTGATGCGGACCGAGCGCCGGTCGACGCGCGAGCGCTGGTGATCGAGGAAGCCCATCTCGACCAGCTTCTTGAGATTGTAGGAGACATTGGAGCCGAGATAGTAGCCGCGCGTGCGCAGTTCGCCGGCTGTGAGCTCCTTGTCGCCGATATTGTAGAGGAGCAGCGCCTGCACCGCATTGATGTCGGCGCGCCCGCGGCGATCGAACTCGTCCTTGATGACGTCGAGCAGACGCCGGTGGAGGCGCTCGACCAATGTCAGCGCCTCCAGGTAATGCGGCCGAATATGGTCGAAACGCGCCTCGCGTTCGGCGGGCTCGACCGTCTTGGCGACGGCTTTCATATTGACGCCTTTCCCAACATAATTTTGTTCGTCGACGGGCCCTGTTTCCCGTCTTATGATCCCGAGGCTAGGCCCCAGGGTCTAAGATCAGTTTAAATAACACGCTAAAAATAGGGTTTATTCGCCGCTTGCCGGGGCGGAATAAGCGTAGAGTTGGGGGAAATTTTCTGACGCTTTGTTCACGATCCCGGTCCACGCGCGGCCTGCATCGTCTTCGCGTGAGCGACGAGTTGATCGAGCGACCTGCCCCACCCCTCGCTGAACCCCATCCGCTCGTGTCTGTTGCGGCTCGCTTCGTCTTTGTGCATCGCAAGAGCGCTGTATTTCGTGCCGGTCCCGTGCGGCTCCATGCTGACGATCGCGGTAAAGGCCGGAACGTCGAAGCTTGGATCGGCCGGCCGGTAGCCGGGCCGGAGCGCGACCGTCCATACCAGCTTGCGGCTCGGCATAATCTCGAGGAAGCAGCCGATGTTGTTTATTTCCTGACCCTCCGGCCCGCGCATCACCGTGCGGAAGATGCCGCCGGGGCGAAGGTCGATTTCGCAATTGATCGTCACCCAGGGCGCGGGCGTGAACCACTTCTTGACGTGTTCGGGCACGGTCCATGCTGCCCATACGAGCTCCGGCGGGACGTCCACCACGCGCTCGAGCAGCAGGTCAAGCCGTGGATCGGGTTGCAGGGTGGCGCTCACCTCATGTCCTCCTTCAGCTTCAACAGGTAGTCGTCGAGTTGATCGAGGCGGCGCTCCCACACCGCGCGCTGTTGCGTGATCCAGCGCTCCGCCGCCCGCAGCGGCTGCGGCACGAGCCGATAAGTGCGTACCCGCCCCACCTTTCGCGAGCGGACGAGCCCGCACCGTTCGAGAACGTCGAGATGCTGCGTGAAAGACGGGAGCGCGATGTTGAACGGCCGCGCCAACTCGCTCACCGGAGCGGGGCCGGCGCTGAGCCGGCCGAGCACCGCCCGCCGCGTCGGGTCGCCCAGCGCCCGAAAGACGCGATCGAGCTGCATTTGTTGGTTAGGCATATGCCTAACCATACATGATAAAATACTAAGGTCAATACCTAAGCGAATGCCACGTCCGGCAAACGTCGGCATGACCTTGGCGCGCCACTGGAGCGACGTTGGGGAGGGCAGCCGGTGACGTCGCGCCGCGGCGCAGCGCGCCGCAGGCAGCGGGCACCGGGCGAACACACGTGCGGCAACATTTGGCCGCCGTGAAAATCTCGGCCGAGGGTTTGCGGCAGGTGCAATCCGGAACGGAATGCGCTCGTTGGCACAGCAGAGACCGCAGTAAGATTTGCCGCCAAGCCATGCATACGCACCCTCCCCCGGACTGGGCACTGGGAGATCATTGTTCCGACGACCAAGGTCACCCGCTGAGTGCTGATCGCTGTCCGCTGTGGTAGCCTCCAGAGATGCGATCTCAACAAATCATGCCTCTACTCGCATTGGCACTAGCATCGGCGCTGCTTGCGGCCCTCGTCGCGACGCTCCTGCTCACGATACCAACGCTGGCGCAAATCGAAGAACCGTGGAACATCGTCGTTGTTTCAGAAGCTCTCACATTCGCGAGGCTCACGTTTATTGTGGCGCTTGCTCACGCGCTCATTCTCGGCCTTCCACTCTTCTTTTTCCTGCGCTCGAGACATCGACTTGGCATTGCCTCCTGCGTTCTTGCGGGGTTTCTCGTGGGGGCAGTGCCGTTCGGCGTACTAGATTTGATCTCGATGTTTGGGGTCCAGAGCGCATCGACCGGGGGCACGCCGACGATCATTAATGGGGTGTCAACACTAGCGGGCTGGATCGAATATGCTTATGCAGTTAGTTTTACGGGATTGTTCGGCCTCGCTGGCGGCGTAACCTTTTGGGTCGTCATGCGCGTATTCGGCCAATTGGCTGGAGAGCCGAACGGAACTGACGCACAACCAAGCAAGGTACGCCGTGGATCGTGGAGTATTGTTTCCGTAGCCGTTGTCTTAGCCTGCGCGGTCTTCCTTCTGCCGAGCGTTGTGAGGGATGGCAGTTGCCACAATCTCTTCAGAGATGGTCGAACCTCCATCGGACCACAAATCGGCGCCGATATAAGTTTGCCAGCCGAAGACTGGCCGACGCTAACGCAGATATTTGTCGATTTTGGTCGGACCCACTCCCTCTCGTTTCGTCGCGACGAGCAGATTCGCCGTGGAACGCTGATGTGGCGAGACTTGAACTTATGCAGCGAAGCCGGCGTGAACATCGATGCTGTCGAGCAGCCGGGGTTAGCTCAGATGAAATCTCGCATCGCCGATCGAGGCATAGACATCACTGTCTATGAACTAAAGCCAGGATCTGACTGGAAACCGCTCGCCCGCGATCTTATCAATAGGATCGACACGACGTGGCCCCAGAAGATCACATTCCGTGACCCAGACGGTAGGGTCATATCCGTCGAAGAGGTTCTTAAAGGACGGCAATAGCCTCCTGCAGGATAGCCAGAGTTTGTGATGTACATTCCAGCGATGGTGGGGGAGGTAGATGTCGAACTCCCTCTATCAAACAAATACTTAGTATGAAGGTGCGGGATAAATTGCACCATTGAAGCGAAAAACGAATTTTCGCTAGCCCGCACCGGCTTTCCGTTTTGGGTACGCGCCGTTCGAATAGCGGCAAAAGGAAAGCGCCGCACGTGCTGACAACACGGCGGCGCCAATACAGGAATTAATTTCGCAAAATGACGATACCGGCCTCGTTCGGCCCTGTCAACGACAGCAGCGCCGACCGCGACCTTTTGCTTAGTGGCCTCCGTTTGGCGGCCACTCGGTCGCGATTAAAAGTCACTCTATTTGAAACGCTTCACACTGCCCTGCGGCAAAAGCATACCGATTGCGCCGGCATACTGAAGCGGCTCAAGGATGAAGGCGTCTACAACGAAGTGCCGTTCCTCGAAGCTACGGGGGCACGGCGATGAGCGCAGAAGCCCTCGGCGAAGCCCTGCGGCTTTGCAGCTACAAAACCCCGTCATTCCCCTGCCTGCCCGATAAGCGCCCCGCTTGTCCGCACGGGTTCAAGGATGCAACGGCAGATCCCGACAAGCTGCGGGAGCTCTGGCAACAGTATCCCGGCTCACTGGTCGGTGTGCCAACCGGCCAAGCGTCGGGGATATTCGTTATCGACGTTGATAGCGCCCGGCACGACGAAGCAAACGATTGGCTAGAGCGGCACTCGCCATGTCTCCCGGAAACGCGGCAGCACGCCACCAAGTCGGGCGGCTGGCATTTGCTGTTCAAGCACCGGACGGGACTGAAGAACAGCAGCAGCAGGCTTGCCAGGGGCGTGGATACTCGCGGCGAAGGCGGCTACATCATTTGGTGGCCGTTCCACACCGGGCTTTCGGCACCGCACAAGCTCGACAATCCCCTCTGCGATCTGCCGGAATGGATAGCAACGACGCTCGCGCCCCCGGCGCGCGTTATTCCATTTCCTGGGCCCGCGTTCGGCAAGCACGTGGGCGAGCCAAACAAAAAAGTTGAGGGCATACTGACTGCGGTAGCGCGGGCGCACGAAGGCGAGCGCAATCGCCTGCTGTTCTGGGGCGCCTGTCGTATCAGCGATATGGTTGCCAATCGCGAGATCGGTGCCACAGAGGGCGCGAAATCATTCCAAGCCCTCAACGTCGTATCCGTCAACGCTGGACTGCCACCACGCGAGGTTGCCCGCACTATTCGGAGTGCAGTGCAATGAACGCCTATTTCAATCCCGAGGAGATGGCGGAAAGGGCAGCTGCAAGGGCTCACCAAGCAAACGGTGCTGGAGCATTGCTCGATGTCGAACCGCCGGGACCGCTCCAATGGGCCGATACAACGGGATGGGACAGCGAACCGTGCCCAGATCGGGAATGGTCCGTGCTCGAGCGCGTACCATTGCGTCAAGTGACCCTGTTCTCCGGCGAGGGGGCAATCGGCAAATCGATTGTGGAATTGATGTTAAGCGTGGCGCATGTGACGGCGAAAGACTGGCTAGGATCACTGCCTGAACCAGGCGGCGCCCTCTACTTCGGCTGCGAAGATGACGAGAAAGAGCTGCGCATTCGCCTTACAGCGATAGCCGCGCACTACGGAACGACATTCGATGAGCTGCAAGCCAAAGGCTTTCGCTTCAAATCGTTGTCCGGCGAGGACGCAATCCTCGGCGCCCCGGATCGCAGCGGAATTATCAAGCCAACGGCGCTGTTCAATCAACTGTACGAACAGGCCGGCGACCTCAAGCCCAAGCATATCGGCATTGACACGAGTGCCGACGTGTTCGCCGGAAACGAGATTGCCCGGCAGTTCATCAGCCTGTTGAAGCGCCTAGCGATCGTCTCCAACGGCTCTGTGGTGCTGCTCAGCCATCCAAGCCTGGCCGGGATCAATAGCGGCAGCGGGATCAGCGGCTCGACCGCATGGCACAACAGCGTCCGGTCGCGCTTCTATATGACCGCGCCAAAGATCGAAGCCGGCGAACAGCCCGACACCGACCTGCGCGAGATAGTGTTCAAGAAGGCCAATTACAGCCGCAAGGGCGATAGCCTGGTGTTGCGGTATCAGCGGGGGCTGTTCCTACCCGAAGCGGGGCTGTCGACCATAGAGAAGGCCGCCAGGGAAGCGGCAGTCGAAACCGCGTTCATTGCCATACTCAGAAAGCTGGAAGCTACCGGCGACGAACTGTCAGCGGCGCAGACGAGCCGCAGCCATGCGGCAGCGATAGCGGCAACACAGCCGGAAGCCGAGGCTGAAAAGATCAAGAAGGAAGAATTTGTGACCGCCATCGACAGGCTTCTAGCGTGCGGGCGAGTAACCATCGATACGCTGCGACCAGGCACTACCCGCCAGAAGAAGGTGATTAAGGTTGCTGCACACTAGGGCGTGTACTCATAAATGAGCACTTGGTTGAGCCGCTGCGGACGACGTGTGGAGGCTATAACCTCCCTAATCTTCCACAGTCGCTACCCCCGTGTCGTCACAAATCATGACCGTAGGACCGTCTTTTACTAGGGTCACGTTAGTTGTCTTACCGAGGGTATTGGTTATTGTGACCTTTACAGTTGGTCCCGAGCTGTAAAACTTTGTGCAATTTCCAGCGTTGTCCTCGCTTGCGTTGTCGCCAACTTCAACCATGACCCACCTGATCTTTCTTATCATGCGTTCCTGTCCTCCAAAGTAAAACTGTCCAGATGAATGGATGGAGAGAGAAAGATCACCATAACCACATCCCCCTTCATCTCCCTCTCATCAACCCATCCGGCTCACCTGTATCACCCCCTGATGGGGTAATTAAGAAAAAAAGCAACGTCACCGGGCTAGTTTTATGAGTACACGCCCTAGGAAGAGGGAGGGGCGGCACAGCACACACTTAGGCATGGGGGTCCTGCCTGACCCCCTGCCTGTGTGCGTGTGCTCCTCTCCCTATAGGGGTCAAGCACTCGCGCATGGCATGTCAGGCATAGTCAGGCACCATGTCGAGCATAGGTCGAGCATAGGTCGAGCATGCAGGGAAGAGACGCCCTCGCGCGCCTCTCGGCCGGGAACAACAGGAAATAACAGGTTGAAAAATGGAACTAACAAAGATGGACAACTCCGGGCGGTGGCAGCGCGGTCATAGCGGCAACTTGAACGGCCGGCCGGTCGGCAGCCGCCACAAGTTCTCGGCCGCCTTCCTGCAGGACCTGGCGGAGGTGTGGTCGGAGCTTGGCCGGGAGACAATGATTCAGACGGCGCGCACCAATCCGCAGGCCTTCTTTGCGATTGCCTCGAAACTGGTGCCGGCCAATGTGCAGCTGACGATCGAGCAAACCTTTAGCGGCCTCTCAGCCGAGGACCTGGCGATCTTTCAGGCGATCCGCGAATGCATCCCTGACGCTAACAGCCGCTCGCCGGCCGGGGTGCTCGAGTACGTGCGGGACACGCTAAGGGCGGCCGATGCCAAGTTGATCGAGGCCGATAATCTGCTTCCCAAGCAGAGTTTCGACAGTCAGAAATAGGCCATTTATAAGGGTTTTATCGCTATGTTATCTTTGCGGGGTAACAGGTAGGGTAACTGGAGGGGTAAAATCTGGGCAGAAATGGCGGCCCCGGTCGCAGGCTGTTGGGTACTGCGGCCAGGGCCCCAGAGGACTGAGAGCCGTAATGGAGCGAACTATCAGCCCGCCGCCAAGTACCCTGCCACGGCCTTGCAGTGCCCGACGTGACGAAGATCACAGGATTTACGGAAAGTGGCCCCGACCGGCGTCTTGCACTAGGAGGTGGTAGAGCGGCCGGGGCCTGAGGGGCTTGTCCGCGGGAACGGTTGAGCCCCTCGCCGGGCAGCATAGGCGAAACAGGAACGGGAGCAATAGAACCTGAAATGCCCCGCAGATCGGCCACCAGATCGGCCAGCGAGAAGCGATAGCTTCGCTATCTTGGAGAAAGCATTGATTAACGCCGAACAGGAATACGCCATCCGCTCTAAGCTGAAATGGCAGCATGACGGGGCCGATTGGATTTTGCTGCATGGGCGACGTCGCATGGGTCGTGTCGTACCGGACGGCCAATATCCCGGCATGTGGCGATCAGCGAAGTCGCGCGGCCTTAGCGACATGGCAAACCTATCCTGGGCCAGGGATGCCGTTGTCGGCGCGGCGCTCCGTGAGCTGGAATGGAGGGTCGCGCAGGATGCTGCAACCGACCCCCGCAAATGCCCAGAAAACAGGGGGGCAAATCGGCTTGCAAGCCCGCACGTTCGTTTAAACCCGTCGCCGTTATCGCTAGGCCTCTCGACCTAGGACGCGCGCCAGAGGCGCGTTTTTGAGTCAGATTTAAAAGTGAACCCCCGCTGTCGGACGGGGGTTCGGGACAGGGACGTGCGCGTGATCGAGGCGTTCCCTGTTCCATACTGGCAACGCAGCTAAGGCGCTCCAGTTCCGGTGAGTTAAAAGGAAAGCGCCGCATAAGGGGCGACGCGGCGCCTTCCGAGACTCGGACGGGGAATGTGGTGGGGGCTTGGGGGATTCCCCCGTCCGCTTCGAGTAACGCCGCCAGGGCGATTCAGTTCCGTTGCGTCGCGTCCGATCCCGCCGGCAATGGGAGGCCTATAGTCCGGGTCCGCAGGAGGAGGGCACGGCAATGACCCGCGATTTTCTAGGCGCTCTCGAGAGCGGTCTCATTGGCGCATTCTCTGCCGCTATCGCATTTGCGCTGTACCGGTGGGGAGAGAAGCCATTGGGGGCGGGGGTCCAGCTTGCTCTTTGGTTCGCGGCTGTGTGCTTGGCCGCTGGTTTCGGCGGCATCTCGGTCAGGCTGTTTTTGGGGCTTGAATAGGAATGAGCCGCATCCTCGTGTTCATCGTGATCGGGCTGGCGCTGGCGGTGCTGGTGAACCTCTTCGCCATCACCGGCCACGCCCCGGAGGCCCCGCACCATTCGTGGTCGTGGGCCGCGTGTGGCTTTGGCGGCAAGATACCCCTACCGGGTATCCGTATCGGCTGCTTGGAGCACTCCAGTAAACATTACGCAAATTTAATGTAACGATGAGAACGAAAAGGGTACGCGCCGGCTATATCTTATATATGGGCAAATTTTAAAGGGGCTTTTTACTGAATGAGCAAAGCATTGCCGATTAGCCAGCATGCATTGGCTAATCCGGTTATTAGCGATCTGACCAAGCATAGATGGCGAGGTCCTATTCTGACCTCGGACGAAGAGCGAGAGCTGGTTCGGCGGTCTCAGGCCGGCGACGGCAACGCCAAGCGAAGGCTATTAGAGGCGTTCGATCGGCTGCTGAAGAAGGAGGCCAGCCAATACTATGGCCCGCCGTTCGAGGAGCGGCTCGGACAGGCTCTAGCATTACAGTTGTAATTTTTTGCTGGCACATTTTGTTGATTTCTGAATCCATGGATCACCATGATTCGGAGATCATGGATGACAGGAGCATCGATTGAGACGACGCTCGAGTTGT
Organism: uncultured Alphaproteobacteria bacterium; assembly: GCA_963833665.1. GTDB lineage: Bacteria > Pseudomonadota > Alphaproteobacteria > Rhizobiales > Xanthobacteraceae > BOG-931. The sequence continues at coordinate 39,310 of CAWHZA010000038.1, forward strand.
GGGCATCGTCGCTGCGAGAGGTGAAGAAACGGATGCGTCCACTGTTCGAGCAGGACCGCACAGCATTGAACGCGGGCCTATTCGTGGACGGTCTGCTTGGCGACGAGCGTCGCAAAACCGGATGGATGCGGGCGGAGGCGGCGGGCGATCCTGGGCCATGGCGGCAGCAGGCGCTTTTGGGCCGTGATCAGTGGGACGCCGATGGATTGCGCGATATGGTGCGCGACTATGTCACTGAGCATCTTGCCGACGAGAACGCGGTGCTGGTGATCGATGAGACCGGCTTTCTCAAGCAAGGCAAGGCATCGTGCGGAGTAGCGCGGCAATATACTGGTTCGGCGGGCAAAATTACGAACTGTCAGATCGGTGTTTTTGCTGCCTACGTGTCGCGTCACGGCCATGCTTTCATCGATCGGGCGCTCTATTTGCCGAAGGGCTGGACCGACGATCCGGCTCGCCTGAAGGCCACATATGTGCCGGACAACGTCAGCTTTTCGACCAAGCCTCAGCTTGCGGTCGAGATGATCGAGCGCGCCCTTGCGGCTGGCGTGCCGTTCCGTTGGGTTGCGGCCGATAGCGTCTATGGGGTCGGCGATATCGAGCGGAACCTCCGCCAAGCCGGTAAAGGCTATGTACTCGGCGTCAATTCCAATCATTGGTTTGCATCATGGGGCAAGCCGCAACGGGTTGCCGGCACCGCCGAGGAGATCGCCAAGACGCAGCGACGATCGGACTGGCGGCGTCTATCGGCCGGCGCCGGAACCAAAGGACCACGATTGCATGACTGGTGCTACCTCGAACTGGCCGATCTCGAAGGTGAAGACTCCAACCATCACAGCCAGGTCCTTTGGACACGAGGCTTGCTGATCCGACGTAATATCGCTAACGGCGATCTCGCCTACTTCACGACCTGGTGCCCGGCAGGGACGTCAATCAAGACACTTGTCAGCGTCGAAGGCCACCGCTGGGCGATCGAGGACAGCTTTGAGACTGCCAAGAACGAGTTCGGGCTCGACCACAACGAATCCAGATCGTGGCATGGCTGGCATCGTCACGTCTCGCTCGTCATGCTCGCATTTGCCATGATGGCTGCCATCCAACATCAGGCCAACAAGCCGGCGCCCAAAAAAACCAAGTCGAGCGCGACGCCAAGACATCCCACCTCATCCGTTGGTCGATCCAGGAAATCCGCCGCATAGCCCAACGTCTCGCGCAAAAACGAATTCAACCCGCCGACATCATCGCATGGTCGCTCTGGCGGCGGGCTCATCAAGCCGCAGCACAGAAATCTCATATCAAACAAAAATCACAACTGTAATGCTAGGTCGTGTGGACAAACTTAATCCAAATTCGGATGCAGGCAAGCAGCACGAAGGCGGCGAAGCTCTCGATCAGCTTGTCGTAGCGGGTGGCGACACGGCGTGAGTTCTTCGCACGATTGAAGAAGCGCTCGATGCGATTGCGCAGGGCATAGAGAGCCTTGTCGACGGCATGCTGTATTTTCCGGGTTGCAGTGCTGGGGATTGCGGCTTCACCACCACGTTCCTCAATGTCGTTGCGGACGGCTTCGCTGTCGTAGCCCTTGTCACCGAGCATCTGTTCCGGATCGCAGTCGATCTCCTGCATCAAGGCCGGAAACGCGGTGACATCGTGTGCCTGCCCGGGCGTAATCACAACGCCGATCGGCAGACCCTCGGCATTGGTGCGGGCGTTGATTTTGGTTGAGAAGCCGCCACGCGAGCGACCGAGCGCGTTACGCTCGGCCCCCCTTTTCCACCGGCTGCGCAATGATGCGCACGGATGATGGTCGCATCGATCATCTGCAGCGCGGCGTCCGACACTCCGCTTCCCGCGAGCCCTTCCAGGATCACGTCCCAGACGCCACTGTCGGCCCACCGCCGAAACTGCCTAAAGATCGAATTCCAGTTGCCGAAGCCCTCCGGCAGGTCGCGCCATGGTGCGCCGGTTCGCATCAACCAAAACACCGCGTCGAGCACGCGGCGATGATTGCGTGGCGGCCGGCCGCCGCCGCGATGGATCAGGAACGGTTCGAAGTACGCCCACTCATCGTCGGTCATCAGTCCGCAAATCAAGGCTGCCCTCCGCAAAGAGCAGCCTTGAAATGAATTCGCAATTCTTGCGTCAATAGGTTTGTCCACCCGACCTAGTTGGGTTTCTGAAAGCAATCCACGCGTTCAACCTGAAAAGCAACTTCCGGGTGGCGACGGGCGTCAGGACATACGTCCGCAACGAGATATGGACGTTTGTCCGGTCACACTATCGCCGCTGGCGCCTGCACGAGCGCGAGGCGTCTTTTGTCTCGCTTGAGTTGCTCCAGCAGGAAGCGCCCGAGCGCAACGATAGGGACGGCGAGCGGTGGGAGACGTGGGAGCCGCGTCGGCCTGGCTATCGACGACCTTATGGCCGGGTGAATTGGTGGTGGCGGCCGCCGGCATGGGCCAGGCGCACCGGCAGCTGTGTTGTGATCACACCGATGCGGGCATTGGAGCCCGTGCAGCGACTGCTTAAGCAGATTGACCGGCTGTACGGGTTCGAATGCTGGTTCTCGCGTCTTGGCGACTGCAAACCGTGGTCGAAGCACGTTGTCGGAATCGAGTTCAAGGACATCCCCTTTCCGATCTTACCGGGGCCGACTTGTTTGGTCTCGCCTGGCAAGACAACCCCGCTACCGCCTGCGCAGCCGCGGATTAGTGGCCAGGTGCGGATCAGCATTCCCGGCGGCGGCTCGGCAGCACGTCACGCTGAGCTACGGCGGGACATGGCGGACTATAACGAAAAGCACATGTCAACATGGAGTGGCGCCGAGCTGAGCAAAAAGTATCGGAAGACAAGATCACTCAATCTATATGACGCGCTCGTCGACAACGTGGACAACGGCGAGCAGTGGAAGAATTCAATCGAACACAAGGAAATGCCGAATGACCGAGAAATTAGACTGGTGGAGCCCGACATTGAATGCGATGGAGGCGATCATCGATTGCTTGCCGCCGGAAGTGCAGCAGCGCATATGCGCAAGGCTGCGTCTGCTGGCGCTAACGCAGGAGGATAAAAAATTAGACCTCGCGAGCTACTTCTCGCGGGCGCTCAGCGGCGAGCCTGCGCCTCCTGCGGGTAAGGTAGCGCAGCCTATCTCGATCTACGAGAGAGCGGAGGCAATGCTGACTCCTGATTACGATTTCCGCGATCAGTTGCAGCCGCAAGGCATCTTGTCAGCCGCCCTGAAGCCGACCAAGCGCGGCGCCTAACCTCATTTTATAGAAAGCACTTCAAATGCCTATCGTCGCAATGCCCGATGGGGCACACGTTCAATTTCCCGACGAAATGCCGCCCGATCAAATCCGGGCGCTTATCCAGTCACGATTTCCGCACGTTGGCAGCAGCGGGCCGCGGCACGGATATGTTGGCACGTTTGACGACCCAGCCCCGCCGAAGGGCAGCATCTTCGACTTCACCGACCCCGCCGGCAAGCAATACACCGTCAACGGCCCTGCCGGCTCTACTCCCGAACAAGCCTTCGCTATCCTGCAACAGCATCTCGGCCAGCAGCCATCTGGCGGCAAGTTAGGCACAACATTCGATGCCGAAGGCGCCCGCAAGGCTGGATATAGCGAGGCCGAGATCCGCGGCGTTAAAGGCGCATTGGCGGCCGGCTATACGCCCCAGGAGATTAGTGACCACCTAAGCAAACCGCGCGGGATGTTCGACGATATTCCGCCCGTTGGCGACAAACAATCGTCTGCGCTTCCAGATGGTTTCATCCCCGATCAACCTGCCGCTGGCTCTGGTGGCTTTCTGGCCAATGCCGCCGACTTTGTGAAATCTATGCCCGAGGGGGCGGCAACTGCCCTGAGAAACTACGGCCGCGGCCACCAGATCGAGGCCGAATTTTTCAATCAGCCTTTCACGGGCGGGGCCATTGACGCCGGGCCAGACATTCCCACCGGCCTGCCAACCCCGCAAGGCAAGGCGGGTGAATATGGTGCGGCTCTAGGCGAGGCGCTTGGTAATCCGCTGTCCTATCTAGGGTCCGCTGGATTGCCCATCAAAGTTGCTGGAGCAGTCCTAAGTGCCATGGGCGGGAAGGCGGGAGAAGATACCGGCATTCCCGGCGGGCGCTTGGCCGGCGCTGTGCTCGGCAGTGCGACTGCCGCCAAGACACTAGGCCCGAAGGCAGTCAAGGCGGCTGTTCCGACAGAGGCCGAACTGGCCGCTGCTAAAGATGCGGGCTATACTGCCGCTCGCAACTCGGGAGTGGAACTTGATCCGCAGAAATTCGCCTCCGATTTCGCCGCACAAGCTGAGCGACATCTTACCCAGAGCGAGAAGTACGCTTTCACTGGTGGAAAAGACGGGACCGCTCCCCGCACCTTGGGGCTACTCGAAAAACTCAAGAACCCTCCCGAAGACGCCGTCGTCACAGCCTCCGGCCTGGACACCCTGCGAAGGCAGATCAACGACATCGCCGGAGAGACAAGAGACTTCAAGCCAACAGCCGACGCAAAAGCGGCAATGGTTCTCAAGCGGCTCTATGCCGACTATCTTGAGAATGTTCCTGAAACCCATGTTTTGGCTGGTAGCGCCCCGGACTATGCGATGGCCGTGGGAGAAGCCAACGCCAATAACGCCGCGCTCCAACGCCTCAAGACGTTCGACGCCCGCGTTACCAAAGCCCAGAATGCGGCTGATCGGCAAATCTCGGGATCGTTAGAGAGTCAGATCAAGTCCAAGGCCGGCGGGATGTTGGACAACCCGAAGGCGCTGCGTGGGCTGACCCAGAACGAAATAGATCAGCTTCAGCTAATCAACAGCGGCAATTTGCCTTCGAATCTGCTGCGGCAAGCGGGCAAGGGCGGCGCCGCCCATGTCATACCGGTGGCGCTTAATGCCGCTCATATCTTTGCCTCGCCGGCAACTGGAATTCCGCTGTTTGCCGGCATGGTTGGTTCTCGCCTTGCTTCCGAGGCGATCACCAAATCTCGCGCCGGCAAGCTTGCTGAAATGCTCGCTAAACGCTCGCCGCTTTATGAGCAACGCGTCAACGCATTGCCACCGGCTCGGCCTTCGGCAGTTCGTGGCGCTGTGCTGCGGGCCGTTGCGGGCGGGATGTAATTTTTCATCAAACAGAGGATTAAATGACGTACTTCAACAAGCAGCTAAGCTCGCGACCAGTCAAATATCAAGTGCTGGCCTATGCCGGCGGCGGGACTTCCGTGCCATCGACCAATTTCAGTTCGGAAACCTGGCAGGTGAGGGTCGTGAGTGAAGTGCAGGGCTGGATCGTGTTCGGTGATGGCACGTCGGTGAGCTGCACCGCCCAATCCGGCAGCATGAAAATAAACGGTAGCGTTGATGAAGAATATATCACCGTTACACCCGGCCAAATGTGCGCGTTCAATTCGACCAGCACATCGTCTGGAATGATCTCGATCGCGGAGATGGCATAGCGCATGAGCGACGAAGAGCAGAAATACGGCCTGGAAGGCATCGAGCAGGCGCAGGGCTACGAGCCCATGCCGATGGCTCAGCCCGATCCCGAACCAGAGCCGGCAATCGACTCGGACAGTGCGCTTGCAAAGCACCTGCAACGGCCAGCTCCGCCGGAACCCACCACTCGTGAATATACTGATGCAGCTACCGGCACGCACCGGCCCGACAACGAAGTCGTCGAGATGGACCGGGCGGCAGAGGATCTTGCCAACATTCGGCGGCAAGAAAACCTTGAGCTCGAAAAACAGCACAATAGCGATCTCAACGAGGCTCTTGACTATCTGCAGCAAGAGCAATCGGTCCTCGCGGCCGCCGCCGCACCACAGCCCGTCGAGCAGCAGCAACCCAACAACGACTTTACGCCCGAGGTCGAGGCAGAGAACGCGGCTTATGCTCACTCCCAAGCCTTGTTCGCGGAAGCGGACCGCCAAATTCAGGAAGTCCTAAAAGACCCTATTATTCGTGAGCGCATCGAGGGGGAATTCAACACCGTCAAAACCCAGGCCGCTGCCGAGGTGCAGCAAGCGAAGGCCGCATATCAACAAGTCATTGCCCAGAATGCTACCGCCGGCCTGGCCGCCCTGAACGCCTCGTTTCCTGAATTGGCCGGTATGAGCCCGGAGCAAATCCAGGGCGCGCTGAGGTTGATGCAGCCGCAACGGGCAGAGCAGTACAAGCAGCATGTGGGGCTGGTATCGAACCTGATCGCGGCCCATCAGCAGCAGGCGGCACAGCAGCAACAGCAGCAACTAGCGTTACAGGCGCAGCAGCAGCAGCGTGCGGCGCAAGCGTTGGAGCAATACCGGCTTGCAGAAGTGAGTCGTTTTGAAGCTGCGACCGCTCACGAAAATCCTGAGACGATGAGGGCTATTCGCGAGGGCGCATTTGAGATGCTGGAGACCCACTACGGGATTCCTCAAGCCAGAATGCGGGCACTCGCTAGCGGCGAGCAAAAAATTGACTCTACGGCGCTCCTACATTCAGCAGAATTCCAGATGCTGGCTTTGGATGCATTGAAGTACCGGATGGCGCAGCAGTCTGTTTCCAGGGCCGCGAGTAGACCGATACCTCAAGTCATCCGGCCCGGATCGTCCGCCGAAGCGCAGACGCGCACCGAGGCCGCCTTGGCTGAGGCACAAGCCAAGTTAAAGCCGTCAATGTCTGCCAAAGAAGCGGCGGCGTACGTCATCGCCCGCAGAGCAGCGAAATAAGGACCCAACAGATGAGCTCCGATAGCATTGTTGAGCAATTGACCAAATACGGCGAGATCGACGAACAGGAGGCCTGGAACGGCTTCAAGCAGGCCTATCTGCTGAAGACGCCCGAAGTCTCGGATAATCGACTTGAAGGCCTGTGACTCTTTTCTCGACCAGTTCAATCATCCAACGAAAGAGGCGGCCAGTGTTTTGACCCGCAAGCGTGAGCTGTTCGATATTCACCGAAGATTGCGAGATGCGGGGCGTTGATGGCCCTTGCCCTGGCCGATGCCATTGAACAAGCAAAGATTCGCGATCGTGTGGCCCGCTGGGACGCTAACGAGCAGAAGCTATTGCAAGAGCCCAAGCTCGCACTACCGAAGACTCAGCTTAGCGCGGACACACTCGCTCGCTGTGACATATGGGGGAAGTGGTGCGAGGCCAGGGGGGTTAGAAAGTGCCCCTGCAAGCCGTGGGTGGTGGCAAGCTATCTGCTCGAGCAGAGCGCCAATGGTGTGCCGGCTCAGGTCTTGGTGGCAATGCTTGAGGCGATCACCGCATTGCACGACTATCACAACCTGAGCAATCCCACTGCTACAAGAATCGTAAACCTTGCGCTCGAACAGGTGGTTCACCCCGAGATTCCGCGGTCATGGAATAGGAATGAGCGAGCGGAGTGGGCGAAACTGCCGCCACCCGTGCGCGATGCCATAGCCCGCCGCGAGAATGATCGCGACAAGGAGTTGCGGCAACTCCAAAACAAACAACGGCAAACCGCGACAGCGCCGGAAGCAAAGCCTGTTGCAAACATTGAGGACAAAACCAATGAAACGCTACAGGAACGACTCGGTTAAGCCCGGCAAGGGCATCGACGGGACCGAGGGCGAGAATTATACCCGGCAACATCGGACCGATCCGTGGGACAGCAACCCCAAGGGCAACCGGGTCCCCTACGGCGCCGGCAAATACACCGACAATGAATCCGGCCTGAGAAACAAGCCCCCGAGCGACCCGACCGGCGGCGCAGAGACGAAGGACATTTTTGATAACGTGAATCGGAACAGCGACATCGGCAAGCCCGGCCCGATCAAATACGGCGTTGACTAATGCAGTTCAAGACCAAACCCAAAGAGGCGCCGAAGGTGGTGGCCCCCGACAAGATCGGGCAGCTTCGGGCTCTCGCGGACAAAATAGAGGACCGCCGGGTGGAGCTCGACGACTTTTTGAACGAGTACCCCAAGCTCATCAGTCCGTCCGGTGTGCCGGCGGTCAACGTCAGGATGATGCTTGACGCTCGGGGCATGTGTATTTGCCAATCAGCCTTATTCGCAATCGCCGAGAGGGTGCGAGCTTTGGAGCTTGAGCAGCAGCAAGCGCTGGAGAAATCCGCCTAATGTGGCTGGAGCAGATTCTTGCGGAGGGCGAGCGTGCGACTCGCCTTCACTCAGACCTGGCTTTCTTCGCTGAACATGCGCTCAAACTTCGCCCCAAATTCGGCCCGCTGGAACCCTTTATCTTCAATCCGGCCCAGCTCAAGTTGCATGAACTAATCGAGCAGCAGAAGGCAAAGACCGGCCGGGTGCGCGCTATCATCCTCAAGGCTCGGCAGCTCGGGGTGTCAACCTACGTTGCGGCCCGGTTCTATCGGGCCACCACGGCAAGCCCTGGCCTAAAAACCATCATCATCGGGCACGAGCGCCGCGCCAGCTCTAACCTCTTCCAGATTGTGAAGCGGCTGCACGACGGCCTGCCCGACGATTTGCGGCCGAGTGTAGGAACCAGCAACGCGGAGGAATTGTCTTTTGATAGGTTGGACAGTGGCTATTTGGTCTCAGTCGCGACAGGTGAGGGCGCTGGACGCTCTGCAACGGCGCAATTCCTGCACGCCTCGGAAGCCGCGTTCTGGCCCGATCTGCCGATACAGATGGCAAGCTTGCTGCAGACTGTTCCAGATGTGGACGGCACGGAAATAATCATCGAGAGCACGGCAAACGGCTATAACGACTTCCACAGCCTATGGCGCAAGGCGGAAGCCGGCGAGAGTGAGTTCATGCCGATCTTCCTGCCGTGGTCGCTCGATCCCGGTTATCGCCGCAAGGTCGAACCGGACTTCGTTATGGACGGGGACGAGAAAAAGCTCGCCGAACTCCACAGCCTCGACGTCGAACAGATCGGCTGGCGACGGGCGAAGATTTCGCAACTCGGCTCGGCGGAATACTTCGCGCAAGAGTACCCAGTCACGCCGAGCGAGGCCTTTATATCAAGCACGTTCAACTCCTTCATGCCGGCCAATCTCGTCATTGCGGCGCGCAGAGAGACGGTCGAGCCTTACGGTCCAACTATCGTAGGTGTCGATCCCGCGGGAATGGGGGCAGACCGCACATCAATCGCCTGGCGCCGCGGGCGTTGCATTACCAAGATTGAAAGCCGCCGCGGCATCGACACCATGGAGATCGTAGGGCTTATCGGCAGAATAATCCGCGAGGACAAGCCGGACCGCATCAACATCGACGTTACGGGAATGGGCGTCGGCATTGTCGATCGGCTCTATGAGCTGGGGCACAGCCGCTCGTTAGTTCAGGCCATTAACTTCGCCGGCAAGCCGGTTGAGCCGCCGGAGCTTGACGAGACCGGCAAACCAGCAGGCGGACCGGCCAATCGTAGAGCCGAGCTATATTCGAACCTGAAGAAGGTTCTCGAGGACGGCCGGTTTTCTTTGCCCGATTCTAATTCGCTTCAGGCCGACTTGGTGAGTGTCGGCTACAAATACGACAGCAGTGGGCGATTGTTGCTGGAAAGCAAGGCTGACATGCGCAAGCGTGGAGTCCCATCACCCGACGAGGCTGACGCGGTTGCCCTTTGCTTTAGTGAGCGCGACGGCGGCGCATTCCCGAGGGGGAGGAACTTCAACAGAGATTTGAGCAATAGGTATGGCGGTTTGTATATCTGAGCTGAGGAAACCAATGACTGACAAAGAAGAGATAGCTTCACTATCTCAAGTGTTCACGGTCGCCACCCAAGTCCGCGCCCCAAAGGGCCCAGGCGATCCTGGGGCCATGGTGGAGGGCTGCTACGTCGTTACCGACGACGTTGTGACGCTCACCGACCGACAAGGCAACCCCGTAAGGGACCAGCACGGCAAGGCGTACACGAGGAAGATCGCGAACGGCGACAGCCCCAAGACCATCGCCGCCAGATTGACTAAGGATTTTCGCTTGATGCTTCGCGGCAAAGACGGGCGGGTGAACGGCTTCGATCGGCCGATCCGCTATCCGAAATTGGTCGTCGTTTAATTTACTGATCGGCGGTTCACCGTGTTCCGCCGTAGCTGGGCGGGGTCAGCTCCCGGAAGTACGGAGCGGCCCTGTCCTTTTCTAATTCGCATGCGCGGCCAAGTTTGCCCCTTCCACCCTTGGCTGCAGCATCGGGGCGCGGTTCAGGGTTACTCCTTTCCCTGGCCGCGCCCCTTGCATCTAACGCAGTCCCTTTAGGCGTGCTGCAAACAGGGCATCCACCCTGGACCGAATAACGAAGGCGATCTCTCGAATCGAATTAGTTGCCGGATCGTCATCCTCCCCGTCCGAGGCTATGAGGATGATGCCGTCCGCCAGATTTCGGATGGCCATCAAGTCCTGTTCCATGTCGAACAGGGTGTGATGCTGTCTGGATAGATCACTGAGGCAAACAAGCTCTGGCATAAGTCCCTCCATATTGGGTTGTGAACGCCAGGGAGGGCGGAGTCGCAATGCGGCGATGTACGGTGATATAGCCGTGATGCTCATTCCGACGCCTCCCGGGCGTCGGGTTGGGAAGTGGCGGCGGGTCGTTACCAGCGATCCGCCGCTGCGCATTAAATTGGACTCCAATTCTGGGCCAAAGTCTACGTGAAAAATTTTTGGACAACATTTCGAAGAAATGCCAACGAAAACAATGAAAGCGCCCGCGCCGGTCCAAATTATTTGGAAAGAGTCAATCCTGAGAGCTTGTGGATTGTGGGGAAAAACGGCTCCGCATCTACAATGTAATGTATGGCCGTGCTAAATAATCGAAATTGACGCATTAGAGTCCCAACTGCCTTAAGGAGGCGGGATTGTCGAAAGGTAAGCATCTTTTCAAGAAGACCGACTTGGCGCGGGCTATCCAGGGCGTGAAGGAGTGACGTTGCCCCCTTGAATTGATCCAAGACGACCTGGAGTCTGGTCCACGGGAAAGGACCAGACGATGAAGCGGAAGCGGTATACGGAAGAGCAGATCATTGCGATCCTGAAGGAGCACGAGGCCGGGATGAAGACGGCCGATCTGTGCCGCAGGCACGGGATCAGTGAAGCAAGCTTCTACAACTGGAAAGCCAGGTACGGCGGGCTGGAGGTCTCCGAAGCCAAGCGGCTGCGGGGGCTGGAAAGCGAGAACGCCAGGCTGAAGAAGTTGTTAGCGGACGCGATGCTGGACAACGCGGCCCTGAAGGACCTGCTAGCAAAAAAATGGTGACGCCCGCTGCCAAGCGAAAGGCTGTCGCTCACTTGCGTACTGCGTTCGACATGAGCGAGCGGCGGGCGTGCAGGACGATCGATTGTATGCGGATGACAGTGCGGTATCGCTCGCGCCGGCCGGACGATACCGAGCTGCGGCAGCGGCTACGGGCTCTGGCCCATGAACGCCGCCGCTTTGGCTATCGGCGCCTGCATGTGCTGCTACGGCGGGAGGGTTTTACGGTGAACCACAAGCGTCTGTTTCGGCTCTATCGCGAGGAAGGGCTCACGGTGCGCCGGCGCGGCGGGCGCAAGCGGGCCCTGGGAACGCGGGCACCGATGCTGGTGCCGCAACTGCCGAACGAGCGCTGGTCGCTCGACTTCGTCGCCGACCAGTTCAACGACGGCCGTCGCCTGCGCATCCTGGTCGTGGTCGACGACTGCAGCCGCGAATGCTTGGCGCTCGTTCCCGACACCTCGATCTCAGGTGTGCGGGTCGCCCGAGAACTCGACCGGCTGCTGACCGATCGCGGCACGCCGAAGATGATTGTCTCCGACAACGGCACCGAACTGACCTCGAACGTCATCCTGCAATGGGCGGACGATCACAAGGTGGCTTGGCACTACATCGCGCCGGGCAAGCCCGTGCAGAATGCCTTTGCCGAAGTCCTTCATCGGCCGCTTGCGGGACGAGTTGCTCAATGAGACCTTGTTCCGATCGCTGGCCCATGCACGCACTGCGCTCGAAGCCTGGCGCGCGGACTACAACACCAACCGGCCGCACTCGCGGCTCGGTTGGATGAGCCCAGCGATCTACGCTGCGGACCGGCGGTCCGCTGCGCTTCGCTACACGGACGGCTCCGCTCCGCGGACCGCCGCCATCACCACCCAAGAGGGTAACGTCGAACGCCAGACTCCAATCGCCGCTGGATAAAAACTGGGGGCAACGTCAGGAGCAAGACCTTACCGTGAGGTGCGTGCGCTTTACTGCTGGCAGCTTCGAACTTGAGATTGGGGAGCCGCAATCGAAGGATTCGCCTACGCCCGAACCGCCGATTGAGCTGTAGCCCGTGCCGCGCAATCGCCCTCCACACCTGTTTCGTGAAGTCACACGACACGGCAGGGTGGTTTGGTATGTCCGTGTCGATAAAGGGCCGCGCATTCGCGTCGCGGCATTCGGCACCCCCGAGTTTGATGCAAGCTATGAAGCCGCCATAAGCGGCGAGCCGCGTCGTCCCGCGGGTGCACCTGCCCTCGGGACGCTGAGCTGGCTGATCGCGCGCTATCGCGAGACAAGGGCATGGACTGACCTGTCAATGGCGACGCGACGCCAACGGGAGAACATCTTCCGTCAAGTAATCACGGCAGCCGGCGAGCAGCCGGTATCAAAGATTACAGCCGCGGCCCTTGAACAAGGCCGGGACCGGCGAACAGCGTCACAGGGCAGGCATTTTCTGGATGCAATGCGCGGGCTGTTTCGCTGGGCGGCGAAGGCTAAGCTGGCGGGTGATCCGACAGTTGGCGTCGATGATCCTGCGCGGCCAAAAAGCGACGGCTTCCGTATGTGGGACCAAGACGACATCACGGCTTATGAGGCCCGATGGCCAATCGGGACGCCGCAGCGCGTATGGTTCGATGTTTTGACCTACACCGGATTGCGTCGCGGCGATGCCGTGCAACTCGGGCGCCAGCATGTTCGGGGCGGCATTGCCACGCTGCGCACCGAAAAGAGCCAGGGCGAAATCACGGTCACACTGCCGATCCTGCCGGTTCTCGCCGAAACTCTCGCCGCAGGCCCATGCGGTGATCTGACGTTCATTTGTGGAGAGCGTGGCAATCCACTCACCAAGGAGTTGTTCGGCAATCTATTCCGTAAAGCGTGTAAAGCCGCGGGCCTGTCACAGCGATCAGCACATGGGCTGCGTAAGGCTGCTGCAACGCGCGCTGCCGATAACGGTGCGACGGAAGCGCAGCTCGAAGCGATATTCGGATGGACCGGCGGACGCATGGCATCGCTCTACACTCGCGCCGCAAATCGCAAGAAGCTGTCGCTCGGGGCAATGCATCTGCTGGCGAACGATGAACGAACAAATCACCCCGCACCTAGTGGGAAGGTGCGGGCTTCGGAACAAAAAACGAAACGATAACAAGGAGATATTTTTGCGATGGTGGGGGAGGTAGGACTCGAACCTACGAAGGCGTAAGCCAGCGGATTTACAGTCCGCCCCCTTTGCCGCTCGGGACACTCCCCCGCACGCGCGGTAGTTAAACATCCGCAATCAGTTAGGCAAATGGTTTCATCGCCGTCAATTTGTTCGTCCGGAACGGTGCTCCACGCGGCACCGAAGGTTCCCTTCCCTATTTCCTTCGCGATTTACAATCGTGTCTGCAGGCGTGTCTACTCGGGATTCCAAGCTAGCGCTCGAGGCGTTGCGCCAAGGGCTGGGTTATGGTTTCTATACCGCCGCCATCGCAGTATGGGGGCGGGAACAAAGTGGCGGGTAGAGTCAGTTCTGCGGGGCCGATCGCCGACGCGAAGCAGCCATCCAACCGTTCATTCGGCCTAGTGATGGCCACCTTCTTTGCGATCATCGCTTTCATCCCGCTCCTGCGCACCGGACACGACACGGTGCGCTGGTGGGCGGTGATGGTATCGGCGCTGTTCCTCGCGCTCGCGCTGTTCTGGACGGCCCCGTTGCGGCCGCTCAACTGGCTATGGACCCGGTTCGGCGATCTGCTCAATCGCCTGGTCAGCCCGATCGCGATCGGCTTGCTATTCTACCTCGCGGTCATGCCAACCGGCCTCCTCCGTCGGGCGCTCGGCAAGGATCTGCTGCGGCTGCGTCGCGATCCGTCAGTTCCGAGCTATTGGATTTTGCGGGTGCCGCCTGGTCCGTCGCCCGAGTCCATGAAAAATCAATTCTGATCGCGGGGCCGCCATGGGTTCGCTCATCCATCAGCTCTGGCTCTACATGAGGACGCGCAAGAAGTTCTGGCTGCTGCCGACCCTGATCATGGCGGCGGTCGTGGGCGCGTTCGTGACGGTGACCAAGGGAACGGCGGTGGCGCCGTTCATCTACGCGATCTTCTAGACTGCGTCGCTTATGCGAGTACTCGGACTTTCGGCCTTCTATCACGATAGTGCCGCGGCGCTGGTCGTCGACGGCACGATCGCGGCTGCGGCCCAGGAAGAGCGCTTTACGCGCAAGAAGAACGACGCCGAATTTCCGCGCGCGGCGGTGGCCTATTGCCTCGAGGCCGGCGGCGTCGAACTCGACGAAGTCGACCAGGTCGTATTCTACGACAAGCCGCTGCTCAAGTTCGAGCGGCTGATCGAAACCTATCAGGCCTTCGCACCGAAGGGCCTGAGCTCATTCCGCACCGCGCTGCCGATCTGGCTGCGCGAGAAGCTCTTTCAGGAGCGCCTGCTGCGCGACGAGCTGCGGCGTTTTGCGCCCGGCTTCAAGCCCGCAGGAAAGCTGGTGTTCGCCGAGCATCATCAAAGCCACGCCGCCTCGGCGTTCTTCCCGTCACCCTTCGACGAGGCCGTGATCCTGACCATGGACGGGGTCGGCGAATGGGCCACCACCACCGTCGGCTTCGGTCGCGGCAACCAGATCGAGATCGTGCGGGAGATTCATTTCCCGCATTCGCTTGGTCTGCTCTACTCGGCCTTCACCTACTATCTCGGTTTCAAGGTCAACGACGGTGAATACAAGGTGATGGGCCTCGCCCCTTACGGCGAACCCAAATACGCTCAGCTCATCCTCGACCATCTCATCGACCTCAAGCCCGACGGCACATTCCGCGTCGATCAGAGCTACTTCGATTATTGCACCGGACTGCGGATGACTAACGATCGGTTTGACAAGCTGTTCGGCGGCAAGCCGCGCCGCAGCGAAGACCCGATCAGCCAACGCGAGATGGACATCGCCGCTTCGGTCCAAGCGGTCACCGAGGAGGTTGTCCTGCGTCTCACCCGCGCGCTCGCTGCCGAAACCGGCATGGCGAACCTCTGTCTCGCCGGAGGCGTCGCGCTCAACTGCGTCGCCAATGGCAAGGTCCTGCGCGAGGGAAAGTTCAAGCGCATCTGGATCCAGCCGGCGGCCGGCGATGCCGGCGGCGCGCTGGGCGCGGCACTCGCCGCCTATCACATCCACAGCGGCCGGCCGCGCAGAAATCGACAATCGGCTCGACGGCATGTCCGGTGCCTATCTCGGCCCGGCCTACGATGCCGACAGCATTCGCGCCAGCCTCGACAGCCATCGCGCGCACTACCAGGAACTTGACGCTGACGCACTCGACGAGGAAGTGGCCGCGGCGATCGACCAGGAGAAGGTCGTCGGGTGGTTTCAGGGACGGATGGAGTTCGGGCCGCGCGCGCTCGGCAACCGCTCAATTCTCGCCAAGGCCACCTCGCCCAAGATGCAGTCGGTGCTCAACCTCAAGATCAAGTACCGCGAATCGTTCCGTCCTTTCGCACCGGCGGTCTTGCGCGACGACCTGGCCGAGTGGTTCGAGATGGACGTCGACAGTCCCTACATGCTGTTGGTCGCCGACGTTGCCGAACGCCGCCGCCGCAAGTTGACCGCAGCGGAAGAGGCCCTGTTCGGCATCGCAAAGCTCAACGTTCCCCGCTCCGATATCCCCGCGGTCACCCACGTCGATTATTCGGCGCGTGTCCAGACGGTGCACGCCGACACCAATCCGCGCTTTCACCGGCTGCTGGAGAAAGTCAAGGCGCGCACCGGCGCCAGCGTGGTCGTCAACACCAGTTTCAATGTGCGCGACGAGCCGATCGTGTGCACGCCCGACGACGCCTATGGCTGCTTCATGGCGACTGAGATGGACGTGCTGGCGATCGGCAATTTCATCCTGCGCAAATCGGAGCAGCGTCCGCGCGCCGCTGCGACGACCGGCGCCGAGAGCCCGCTGTTCCCGGCCGAGCTTCTGGCGTGCCTCAAGCCGCCCGGCGGCGAGGGAGAGTCGCTGGAGCGGATCGAAGGCAGCTTCCGTTGCCCGGAAACAGGCGCCCTCTTCCCTGACCTCGATGGCGTGCCCTCACTGCTTAAGGGCACCGATTTCGAGCGCGACGGGGTCACTGGGCGCGTCAAGGCGTTCTACGAGGAGAATCCGTTCCCGAACTATGAGGGGGTCGAAGAGTTCAGCTCCCTAGTGAGCACCGGCCTGCATAACAGTCTGACCAGCACCCTGCTCGACGCCATCGGCTACAACAAGCTGATCCTCGAATGCGGATGCGGCACCGGGCAGATGACGAACTTTCTGTCGCTCAACAACAATCACGTGCTGGGTGTCGATTTGTCGCTGTCGAGCCTCGGACTGGCTCTCGAGCACAAGCTGCGAAATGGACTGCGCCGCCCGGCCTTCGCGCAGATGAATATCTTCGATCTGGCGGTCAAGGACGAAAGCTTCGACGTCGTGATCAGTACCGGCGTCCTGCACCATACCCGCGATGCCCGCCGCGCCTTCGCCGCGATCACCCGCAAGGTCAAACCGGGCGGCATCGTCGTCGTCGGGCTCTACAACGCCTATGGACGCGTGCCCACCTTTCTGCGCTCGAAGGTGATCGGCGTGCTTGGGCCGAACATCGACCATGTTGTTCGCACCAGCATTCGCGATCCGCGCAAGGCCGATATCTGGATCAAGGATCAGTATTTCAATCCGCACGAGACCTGGCATTCGATGGATGAGGTGCTGGACTGGTTCGACGAGAACGGAGTCAGATATCTCAATTGCCGCCCTTCCCTGCTCGGCAGCAACGGGGAAGCAGCGGACGGGCTGTTCTCCGCGGGCTCGCCGGGCAATAAGGTTCAACGCGTCGCCACTCAACTCTCCTGGCTGACGACCATCGCCCGCGAAGGAGCGCTATTCATCATGATCGGCCGGCGCGAGGCATGACCGGCGCTCGGCAGGATTGAAGACGGCGATGCCGGAATCCCTATGAGGTGCGGGCCCCCACTCATGAAGTCGCCATGAACTCAACACCACGCCAGCCACCATCGATCCCAAGAAGCATCCTCCTCTATACGTCGATCTGCATCATATCGGTGGTCGTCGCGGTCGCTGCCGTCCTCGCCTACGACGCCAAGCAGCACGAGATCGCGTGGGGCGCGGCCGCGCAATTCACTTCCGGTCAGTCGATCTTCATTCCCGATGCCGAGACCGGATACAGGGTGCGCCCCGATCTGGCGGCGGTTTCAGATTCGCCGGCACTCAGTTACTACACGAACGGGCGCGGGGCGCGGACCAATGGGCCCGGCGTTGCCGCGCCGGACAAGGTCGACTTCATCACGATCGGCGATTCGCAGACCGTCGGCTACGGCGTTGCGAGCGACGAGACCTATACGAGCGACCTGGCGCGGGAGACCAATCTCGTCGGCCTCAATTTCGGCGTCAGCGGATTTGGCGGCGTGGGCTCGCTCCTGGTGCTGCGCCGCGAACTCGATCTTGCGCCAAAATTCGTCGTCTACGGTTTCTGGGAGGACCATCTCAACCGCAATGTCCGACCATGCCTCGAAAGCGGAACGCCCTTCTGCATTCCCCGGCCGAGCGTCACCATCGGCCCGTCCGGTCCCTCCATCCGGTTGCCGGAGGATCCGGTCAACGCGCTGACGCGAGCAAAGCTCTGGTTCGGGGACGGCAAGCCCCCCTTCGTGAAGGATTTTCTGGCCTCGGCCGTACGCAACTGGGGGTTCTTCGCTGCAAAATTCGATCGGGCCCGCGCGCCCGAGGGGGTTTCCGATAAAGACAAGATCGAAGCCCAGGCCTATGTGCTGCAGCAAATGAAGCAGACGGCCAATTCGATCCATGCGCCGCTGATCGTGGTCTGGATCCCGGTCTACTTCTATCCCGAGATCAACGATCTGCCGGCACGGCTGGCGGCGGTGATAAAGGACGCCGGCATCCTCCTGGTCGACATGGCCCCGCGCTTTCGCGAGATGCAGCGTGAAGGCGCCGTCATTGCCATCCCGGGCAATGGCCACATGACGCCGGCGGCGCATCAGGCTGTCGCTGCGGCGGTCGCAAAATTGCTGAAGGAACACAAGATGCTCGAGGAGCACGCGTCTTCGTCGAGATCTTCGGGCTGCGGTGTCGATGCCGAGGCTGCGCGTTGCGACGGCGGCGACGCGCATTGACGGCGGACCGAATTGCCAAGGCCATCCGTGCGTGACAGAAGCGGGCATGGGCGAACGCCAATGGCACGCCAAACCGCACGCGCGGCGCCGCCACGACGCGCACCACCAGCGTGACCGGCGTGGCGGGCGCGTCGGGCGCCGCGAGCGGACCGACGCTCCCATCATCCTCTACGGCTGGCATCCGGTCATCGCGGCTCTCGCCAATCCCGCGCGCCGCATCCGCGGCCTCTGGGCCACCGCCAACGCCGCGCGCCGACTCGCCGAGGAAGCCGTGGCGCTACCGATGAGCCCGGAAGTGGTGCGGCCGGAGGCGATCGCCGCGCGGCTTTCGCCCGACGCCGTCCATCAGGGCCTGCTCGTGGAGGTCGAGCCCCTCCCCTCGCCGCCGCTCGAGGATTTGGCCGGCGCCGGCACCGTCCTCGTGCTCGATCAGGTCACCGATCCGCACAATGTCGGCGCCATCCTGCGCACCGCCGCGGCGTTTGCCGTCAACGCCATGATCATCACCGCCCGTCACAGCCCCGAGGCGACAGGCGTGCTTGCCAAATCCGCCTCGGGCGCGCTCGAACTCGTGCCGATCGTCGTCGTGCAGAACCTGGCGCGCGCGCTCGCCACGCTCAGGGAACGCGGCTTTCTTACCGTCGGGCTCGACAGCGCCGCGGCGGACGACCTCGCCGCGACGGCGCTGTCGTCGCCGCTGGCGCTGGTGATCGGCGCCGAGGGCAAAGGCTTGCGCCAGGGAACCCGCGCTGCCTGCGAACGCGTGGCGCGGCTCGATCTTCCCGGTGCGATCAAGAGTCTCAACGTGTCCAATGCCGCAGCGTTGGCCCTCTACGTTGCGAGCCGCGCCCTCGCGCCATCGGCGCAGAGCTGAAAAACGAAGGCCCGCGCGGGGCGGGCCTTCAATTGACGCGGACGCTCAGCCAGCTAACGCGCTTCGATCAATAACGCACGCCGAGTGGGCGATGCGGGTACCGCGGGTACGGGCGATACGGCCCGACCGGACCGGCGTACCGGGGGTAGCGGTGATGGTAGTACGCCCGCTCGCGGTACGGGAC